>NKIP01000001.1 GCA_002256145.1 Comamonadaceae bacterium PBBC1 | reverse complement strand
ATGACGCAGGCCCGAATGCAAGCGAGCCAATCCCGATGAGGAAACCACTGACTGGAGAGCCGTGTGCGGGAAAACTGCACGCACGGTTCGGAGGGAGGGGAGGCCTTGGCCTTTCCTACCCCTATCAAATAAGTGTTCATGCCAACTTCACCGAGTCGGATCAATGAGCGATCGGGAATACAGGCCAAGCCGTTGTGAATTTAGCCCGCTTGGTCGCAAAAAACGCTTTCACGTTGCGCACATTCGCGTCTTGCGTGAACAGGGTTTGGCTGATCGCCAGGTAGTGCGGCATGTCGCGGGCCTGCACCACCAGCATGAAGTCGGGGCCGGGCGACACGCGCCAGCACTGCTGCACGGCGTCGTGTGCCACAGCGCGGGCTTCAAAGGCGTCCAGGTGTTCGCTGCCTTGGCGGTCCAGCGACACCTCGACCAGGGCGTTCAGGCCGTGGCCCAAGCTGGCGGCCAGTTTGTCGGTGCTCAGCACCGCCACCTGACGCTCGATCCAGCCACCATCGGTCAGCCGCTTGACCCGGCGCAGGCAAGTGGGGGGCGACACGTTCACCCGCTCGGCCAGTGCCACATTGCTGATGCTGGCATCACGCTGCAGGGCGTCCAGCAGTTGCAGGTCAATGGTATCGAGTAAATTTTGTTCCATTTATGTGCAATTAATTGAATATTGTTTCAACTGTAAATTGCAGTGAAATTAAAGTCAAATTAATGGTAAATATTGAACTGAAATTTCTTTGGTTAAAGCCTAACATCGCCCCAGTTTGATCCAAACACCTCATTCAGGAGCTTCAACATGTGTGGCATCGTCGGCGCCGTTTCTTCCCGCAACATCGTTCCCATCCTCGTGCAAGGCCTGCAACGGCTCGAATACCGGGGTTATGACTCCTGCGGCGTGGCCGTTCATGCGGCCAGCCTGAGCGGCGGCACAGGTGGCCTGCAACGCGCCCGCAGCACCTCGCGTGTGGCCGAACTCATGGACCAGGTCATCGCCGACCATATCGAAGGCGGCACCGGCATTGCCCACACCCGTTGGGCCACGCACGGCGCGCCCGCTGTGCACAACGCGCACCCGCACTTCAGCCACGGCACAGGCGCAGCAGACACCAAACCCGGCAAGGTCGCGCTGGTGCACAACGGCATCATCGAAAACCACGAAGAATTGCGCGCCGCCCTGCAGGCCAAGGGCTATGTCTTCAGCAGCCAGACCGACACCGAAGTCATTGCCCACTTGGTGGACAGCGTGTACGACGGCGACATTTTTGAAGCCGTCAAAACCGCCATCCGCCAGCTGCATGGCGCGTACGCGATTGCCGTGTTCCACAAAGACGAGCCGCAGCGGGTCATCGGCGCTCGCGCCGGTTCGCCACTGATTTTGGGCGTGGGCCAGGGCGAAACCTTTTTGGCCAGCGACGCGATGGCCCTGGCGGGCGTGACCGACCAGATTGTGTACCTGGAAGAGGGCGACGTGGTCGACATCCAGCTGGGCAAATACTGGGTGGTGGACCGTGAGCACAAGGCCGTGACCCGCGCCGTGAAGACCGTGCACGCGCACAGTGGCGCGGCCGAACTGGGCCCGTATCGCCACTACATGCAAAAGGAAATCTTCGAGCAGCCGCGTGCCATTGCCGACACGCTCGAAGGCGTGGAAGGCATCACGCCCGAGCTGTTTGGCGACGGCGCATATTCCACCTTCAAGGCGATTGACAACGTGTTGATCCTGGCCTGCGGCACCAGCTATTACAGCGGCTGCGTGGCCAAATACTGGATCGAGTCGATCGCCAAAGTGCCCTGCCAGGTGGAAATCGCCAGCGAATACCGCTATCGCGAATCGGTGCCCAACCCCAACACGCTGATCGTCACCATCACCCAAAGCGGCGAGACTGCCGACACCCTGGCCGCGCTGCGCCACGCGCAAAGCCTGGGCATGACACACACGCTGACCATTTGCAACGTGTCCACCAGCGCCATGGTGCGTGAATGCAAACACGCTTATGTGACCCGCGCCGGGGCCGAGATCGGTGTTGCCTCCACCAAGGCCTTCACCACCCAACTGGCAGGCTTGTTCTTGCTGACGCTGGCGCTGGCACAGACCAAAGGCCGACTGTCTGACGAAGAAGAAGCCGGGCACATCAAAGCCATGCGCCACCTGCCCGCCGCGCTGCAAGCCGTGCTGGCGCTGGAGCCGCAAATCATCAGCTGGGCCGAAGAATTCGCGAGCAAAGAAAACGCACTGTTCTTGGGCCGGGGCACGCATTACCCGATTGCCCTGGAAGGCGCGCTCAAGCTCAAAGAAATCACCTACATCCACGCCGAAGCCTATGCGGCAGGCGAACTGAAACACGGCCCGCTTGCGCTGGTGACCAGCGCCATGCCCGTGGTGACGGTGGCCCCTAATGACCAGTTGCTGGAAAAGCTGAAGAGCAATATGCAAGAAGTGCGCGCCCGTGGCGGCGTGTTGTATGTGCTGGCCGACGGCGATACGAAGATCGAGAGCAGCGAAGGCGTCAACGTGATTCGCATGCCCGAGCACTATGGTGTGCTGTCACCCATCCTGCATGTGGTGCCGCTGCAGTTGCTCAGCTATCACACCGCTTGTGCGCGGGGGACGGATGTGGACAAGCCGAGGAATTTGGCGAAGTCGGTGACTGTTGAATGATGCTTATTCTGCCGATGGCTGGTGTTTAGCTAAAATGAACGCCTAACTTGAAATTGAAAAATAAATCTTTAGCCTTTTTTAGCTTTTCACTATTGATCTCATAGTGCAGATAGCTTTTTCTATTTCATTAATCGCCGAGGCGCCGTATTGATGTCCGAGACCCAGCTGATACTGAAGAAAAATAACAAATCTAGTGAGTCGTCATATGGGGTACCAGAGGTGTTCCAAGGCTCACCTGTGAACTTTCAAGAGGGCAGCAATTTTCTGCTGAACTTCGAGAGTGCATTATGAAAAATGAGCATTTGCGGAATTGCCAAGTCGAGACGCCCCATGAAATTGTTGACCTCGTGTGGAGATTGGCTTGCGCTAAGCGGGCAAATGGAAGGTTTACCAGCGTCATCGACTTTGGCGCGGGAGACGCACGTTTCGCCAAGAATTCGTCCGTATACGATGAGTACACCGGCGTGGAAATGGACAAAACCAAGGTGGCAGGATTGAGACTGCCTGACAAGGCTAAGGTTGTGGTTGCCGATGCGATGGTGTGGAAGGGGGCCGGGTTCGATCTTTGCATTGGCAATCCGCCTTATATCCGCCACCATCATTTAGATCCTGAGTGGCGCGCTAAGGTGTTACATCAGATTGCCCTTGAGTCCGGAGTGAAGCTCAAACAAAGTGGCAACGTGTTTGTCCTGTTTCTCATGCTGGCCTTACTGCGGACGCACAAAAACGGCCTCGTCGTGCAAGTAATTCCGTTCGAATGGGTTAGCCGACCAAGCGCAAGTCCCCTTAGGGATTACATCGATCACAACAAGTGGGATGTTACGGTGTACCGCTTCAACACGGACATCTTTCCTAGGGTGCTGACCACCGCCTCAGTTACCGTAATCGATAAATCTAGCCACAACAGTAAGTGGTCTTTTGCCGAAATCGGAAAGGATGGGCAAATTAAGGAGTTCGAGCAGCCTTCCGGCCACGCCACAGAAGTGCTTTCATACGAAAATCGTCAGGGAAGTTTGTTTGGACTTCGGGGCCTCAGTCCTGGTGGACAAGACATCTTTGTCCTTACTGAAGAAGAACGCCTACAATTTTCGCTTAAAAAAAGACGGGATGTAGTACCGTGTGTGACGAGCCTGCGTGCAGTCCCGAGTGACCTCCGACGACTGGATGCAGACGCATTCAATAGATATTTTGTGACTGCAAGCAAACGCTGCTGGTTGATTCGAAGTGACCTCGAAAAAATATCGAGTGAGCTGCGGTTTTACCTTGATAGCGTGGGGGACCGCTGGAAGCAATACTCCACTTGCACCGTGCGAAAGATATGGTGGCTTTACCGTCCACACCCTAAGCCAGCATTGCTTATGGCGTCTGGCTTCGTGGGCAAGACGCCTAAGTCACTTGTCAACACGATTGGCGCGATTGCTGTTGGTTCTGTTTATGGAATCGTGTCGACAGAAAAAAAGTTGCCGCAGCAGGTTGCTGAAAAATTGCGGGTATTCGATTTTGAGCAATGCGTTGTTAGCCACTCCAATAACTTAAAAAAAGTAGAGGTCCGGCAATTGAACACTGTGCTGGCACAATTGAACTCCTAAATACTACGTGGGGAACTTGTGGCTACAACTCTCGGCGCTACGAATGTAAAAAGAAAGTCAGCTCAATTTGAGGTTAGCGCTGCTCTCTTGGAGGAACTTGGCGAACGCTTAGTGAGTAAGCCAGAAATTGCTTTGGCCGAACTGGTCAAGAACGCTTACGACGCGGACTCTCCATCCTGCCATTTGACTCTAACTCCTAGTTCGATCACGGTTACCGACGAAGGCCACGGCATGACGGAGGAGGACTTCCGACACAGGTGGATGGTGATCAGTACACAAACCAAAGGCACAGAGCGCTTTTCCCGAACTTTTGGCCGTCGCATGGCCGGGTCGAAAGGTGTTGGGCGGTTTTCAGCGCGGTACCTTGGCAACATTGTCACGTTGACTACTGTCGCAGAGGACCCCAAAACCAAGGTGAGAACCCAACTTATCGCGGAGTTCGATTGGAAATTAATCACCAGCAATCCCTCCATGGCAGCGGTAACAATTCCGTTTAGCGTGGCCCAGGTTGATCGCACTGTCGACCTGGGAACCAAATTGCACATCACGGGTCTGCGGATGGAGGCAACGCGAATTTCGCCATCCACACTCAAAACCGATCTCTTGCGCTTGACGGATCCTGCAGCTGGCCTTGAAAAACCCCACTTCGATCAAGTTACTGCAACAACAAAGACCTCGAGAGATCCTGGGTTTTCTGTAATATTTGATGGCCTTGCCGATGAAGTCGATGAAAACGGCATCTCTCAATCCATCGAGCAGAAGATCTTAGATGCTTATGTCGGACGTGTAAGGCTGTCCGTTGATGAAGATGGGCAACTCGATTACCAGGTATTTTGGAAAGGACATGACGTTCCGTTGGCGGAAGAGTCAATCCAGATTAACGAGATCATTCAGGGTTTCACTGCCGACGTATTGACATCGGCCAATGGGCAAAAGGAAGACGCACGCGGCTTGGTGAAAGAAGTGGAATCGATCCAACATCTCCCCGTTTCGATGGCACTCAATTCACCGGTTTTCGTTGATCTGCGGTTCTTTCCGAAACGCAAGGGTACGTTTACAGACGTTGGAGTGAATGGTACGGTTGCTCAGGGTTGGATTAAAGACAAGGCAAGTTTTGCTGTCGTAGACAATAACTTCGCAATGGATGCTTACGCCGACACCGGTAGCGACTGGCTTGGCATTGATGCCAGCAAGGCGACCAATGAGCGATCATGGCAATCTATTTTTACCCCGGCTTTATATCCCATGTCGCCCGTGGACAAGGCAGATCCTGCACGCAATCCAATGCTTGCGCTCGCACGCGGATCCCAGTTGATCGGTCGAGTCCATATCGCTACCCGTAAGCGGCCTCCTGAACTTGAGGACGAGTGTCAGGACTGGTTGCAGCCCAACATGGATCGTGAGTCTTTACGGTCAAATGGGGCGTACCATTTACTCTGGCATATAGCACGTTTTGCAGCTGAATTGCTTGCGCACTTTGACCGTCAGGTGCGGTTGCAGGAGGAGGAGTCGGCTAACGCACGCAAACAGCAGGAAGCCCGAACTTCGTTGTCTGCTGCAATCCAAGAGCTGAAGAGTTCGACCGTGATCAATCCCGCATATCAAAAACGGGTCATTGCGCAACTGGAAAGTGCTGAATTACGTTTTTCTGAGACTGCGCAATACGAACGTAGCGCGCGGCTGTCGCTTGAAATCATGGCGATGATGGGAGTCATGGCTGGGTTCATGACTCACGAGTTTGAAAAAGCCATGGATAACCTGCATTCTGCCGCTGCTGGCTTGAATAAGCTTGCTATCCTGAATCCCGCGCTCAAGAAAGCAGCCCAGGAAATCCAGCAGCATGAGCTTGTCCTGGCAGAGTATCTCGATTACATGCGGGTATTTGTCGAACGTGCCAGGGAACCGGTGCCGACATCGTTTAAGGCAAAAGGACAGGTAAGCAGAGTTCTTAAGACTTTAAGTGCTGTGGCTCAAGCCCATGCGATCGACATTGAGCTTGAGATCGACAGCAAACTCGTCGGCCCTTTCGTACCCGTCGCAGCCTACAACGGCATTATCATCAACTTGGTTTCGAATGCTATCAAGGCGTTGGTCCCCAAAATATCCGTGGACGCTCGAAAAATTCGCATTTATGCGACAAACGATGGCGCAAACCATATATTAGTCTGCGCCGACACCGGTATCGGGATTCCCCCGTACATGCGCACTCGAATTTGGGAACCATTGTTCAGCACAACAAAAGCGCGCGACGAAAAAAATCCTCTTGGTACGGGGCTCGGATTGGGACTCAGCGTTGTGAACGAAGTCGTAAAAAAAATGAGCGGAAAAATAGAGTTGATGGACGTTGTACCGCCAGGTTATACGACCGCATTCAAATTAACACTGCCGCTTGAGAATTCAGTTTAAGGTTTTAAATGAAAATTTTGTTGATAGAAGATGAAATAAGTTTTGTCGAGAAAATGCAGGGATTGGCTCAGTCAGAAAATAGTAGTTTTGAAATCGTGGTGCCAACTGACGTGGGTTTGCAAGATACCTACGACGGTGAAGGCACTGCAGTGGAAGAGCAGCTGTTGGCACGCGTAAAAAAAATCTGTGAAAGTAGGGGTACTAAATTGGTGATCCTGGACACCGACTTGTCGCAGATCCGTAACGGCATAGGGCAAACGGCGTACCGCCAAGCCTTTCAAACACTTGGTATACCCGTGTGTCGTTACACGAAAAGACAGAGCCAAACCGCTATTTCTAAGTTCGAAGGTGTTATGCGTTTGGCCAACGAAGGCACCACTGCGGTCTGGATTCCAGGCACCATGGTGAAAGGCGATCTGGAGACCACCGGAATCATCAATTGGTTACTCGCTGTGAACGAAGGATTCGAAGAGCTTTTTAATGCGCTGACGCCCGAACTCCTGGGACAATCACTGGGACCCGCCGGTATTCTAGCCAGAGCACTTGGACGACCATCTGCGAACTCAGATTTTTTGGGCTACACAGCGCAAAACTTTTTCTTTTTTGCACCAGCAGCCAATGTCGATGGACTAAAGACTGAAAAGGAACCTCGAAATCAGTCTACGCGACTCGGATACTGGCTTTTTAACTACATTCTTGCCTTCCCTGGCCCAATCCTCAATGCAAATGCAACTGCCGCATTTTTAAATCTTACGTTAGATAGCTTCAAAAACGAGGTCGTTCGATCATTGATCGAAAGTGCAAAATACAGTGGCCCCTTCCATAAACTTGATGAGTTCTATTGGCGCGAAGACTTATTAAAAATTCTGGACAAATATGGTGGTGACATTGTCACCGCTCAGCCACTGGAAGGTGTGGTCCTAGAACGCGTTGACAAAGACAATCCAGGCAGTTCTGCATTCTTGTGTGTACTGACCGATAAACCTATAGCTGCGTCCAGTGCGGCTCCGCAACCGGATTGGATCCCCGCTGGCGCCCAGTTGACGCGCATAGGTCAAGATATCTATGACGAACTTGGTCCTATGTTGAGCGTTTGAGATGAAAAAATCGCCTGTTGTCCAAGCTCAAAAAATACCGTTAGCATCCCTAAATCGCTACTGGGGGGAATGGGAGACGAAACTTCAACTATTGGTGAAAATGAAAAGTGCCAAGCTTTATTTTCCTCCATGCTTGGTTGAAGCGGGCCCGGATCATCAATTCGGACATTTCACGTATACACCGAAAGATCCAATTTGCCTGTTTAACGCACCGTATAAGGCATCAACCAATCGGACTGCTGCAGCCTCTAATAAACTTATCATCTTCATTAATGGTAATTTTGAGATACTGCCAGGGTCCAAGAAAGACGAGGCTCATACCGTTAGATCTACGACTTGCAACATAACCTTTTATATCAGCACAATAAACGAGAAAAAATTGGAGTTGTCTTTTTTTGATGCTTTGCATTTTGATCATGAGATAGATGGAAAAGTGAATGCATTTCACCCTGTTTTTCATGCGCAGCGTGGGGCTACTAACTCCTTGACCGATGAGTTGATTAGAGAGATGGTTTCAAAAAATCTCTCTTACACGGCTGAAAACATTAAAATTGATAATGAAAATATCAAAAATATTGGTATGCCGTATCTCCGTCTCCCAACTCCGCAGTTGGACTTGCTTTCAGCGCTCACGCTTGTGATGGCTGATTTTTTTTGTAATGGCGGAAGTAACGACAAAAGAATAAAAACGTCCTTTCAGACAATCCTTTCTCACCTGAGGAAGATTGAAGCAATCATGGGAATCGGCTTGACGTCAAACGCGTTGAAGAATCGAATTGATGTCCAGCCCATATCGACGGCGCATTGGTATGAAGAGTCAGTTTTTTAGAAAAAAATCCGCTACGGCATATTAATAGAGCCGCAGCTTCTGTTATGTAAACCAATGTCGGATGTTTTTGCCATCACGCCAAAAGCTTAGAAATAACATCAACAATTAGTCGTCCCTGATAAACCCCTGAAACCCGCATGAATGCTTGCTTTCAGGGTCATTCCCAATTCTCAAAACTCCCACATTGATATTCAATTGAGCCTGTTTTCTGGGAGTTCTTGAGGGCTCTATGCCGTTCAGTGTGGAACGCAACATTTTCAATTAGCCAGCGCCCCCGAGTTCGACACCAAGCGTCATAAGTTGTTGATTTATATAGAGCCGTTTAAATTTTTACCAGTACAACAACTCCATCTGTTCTTTTTTCTCCGGTTTTTTACCTTCAACTCGTCCAACACTTGCGCCCCCGAGTTCGACACGAAACGCGCTAAGTGCTTGATTTCATTAGAAACCGCTTAAAAGTTTCCACTACAACAGGCTCAATCGGGCATCTGGCACAGGCTTTCTGAACTATATGGGTGCCAGCAATTTGACCTGCTCGCGGCGGGTTTTAGGCTGCCGCTGATCGACACCCCCAGGTTGATAAATATGGCACGAGCGTAGCAAAAGAGGTGAAAGTAGCAACTACCTAGAATGTAAAATGTTTACACTACAAAAAATCAAGAAAAAAACGGCTAAGTGCTTGATTTATATAGACCCGACAACTCAAAATCGCCGAAAAACGGGGGGGAAGTATCGAACTCGGGGTACCCCATGCATATCGGCAAAAAACACCGAAAATTTGTACCAGATCATGCCGGTTTTGGGGCTGCGCCGAAATAGGAGTTCTACGGATAGGGTGGATCTGACACCCTCTAAATCAACCACACCACTACCGCAAACCCATGTGTTTGACTGTTGTCGAGCTGGCAACCAATCGCCAATGTCAATGCATCGCATAGTGTCTGACAAAAGGGCTCGTGCTTCTTCTTCCGTAACTCTGGACATACGACTCCCTGCCTCTTACTTTTGTTTGAGTCAGATTATCTGATAACTGCTGTCGGGTAACTTGATGAGTTGTTTTGAAAGCTTTTTATGCATAGTGAGTGTCAGACGAATTCAGGCTAGGACTTATTCATGACAGCGACATCCAACTGCTGCCCCACATTTTTCCCCTCCAAGTTTTTGAACACCATCGCAAACAAAGCTTTGCCACCGCTGCGCTCAGCCCAGACCTCACCGACTTGGCCCTTCTCGATTTCTTTGGCCATACCGCTGATATGGCCACCCTTGTACTCGACCACCAGCACGCGGCCATCGGTCAACTCGCAGACAAAGTCGGGGTAGAAGCGCCCACTGGATGTGGGCAGCCAGAAACCGGCTACGGGGTCGGAGTCTAGGTTGCGCACCCAGCGTTTGACCTTGGCGTGTTCGTCAATGGCAAGAGCGCAGCGCCATTCTTCGCCGCCGTCTTCCAAGTCAGCGGGCACGGGGTAGTAGTGCTTGCTGAACTTGAACTTGCCCCGGTACAGCTTGTTGGCGGGCACCGGGTAGCGGTTGGATTCAAACACAAAAGCAATCTGGGGTGTGGTCTCCAATGCCCAGCCGCCGTCCAGCACCAGTTGGGTGAAGGTGGTTTTGGCTGCTTTGTCGCGCAGTTCTTCAATGCGCAGGGCCAGTTTTTGCATCAGCGGGTATTGATGACGCGCCAGTTGGGCCAGGGGAATGCGCTGGTCATTGATCAGGTGTCGCACCGTGGCCAGCACAAAGGCGCGCAGGTGGGCAGGCAGCACATCGCGCGCCACATTGCGCGAAGGGTGTTGCAACTCAGCCGCAAGCCAGCGTGCCAAATCGTCCTCGCTGATGGTTGTACTGACCGCATCGAGCGGCAATTGATCGGCATCGCCTTTGCCCACACGCAGGCGCGTGCCGTCCAGATAAACCTCCCACAGCGTGCCTTGTTCGGCCATGTGAAAGCCAGCCAATGACACCGGTTCTGCCAACAGGTTCAGGTCCAGTTCTTCGGTGACGGATTCGCGCTCCAGCAGTTGCAGTTCACCTTGCTCGCCCGCAGGCCGGTAGGCCAAACGCGGCACCAAGGCAAACACCTCACCCCGATTGCAAGGGGCCAATGCACCTTGCACCACGGCGTTGTGACGTTCAACGCTTTGGCTCAGTTGTTCTTTTGGTTTGCCGCGCAGCAATGCGGCCAAGTCTTGCGCCACCGCATCAGGCATAGCGCCACGCCACTGAATGAGTTGGCGCTTGCCATCGGTGCTCACGCTGGCTTGGCCTTGGTCAATCGCCGCTTGCACTTGCGCAGGCAGCGGTTTGTCGGCGGGTACATCCACTTGCAAAGTAGGCAGTGCCACCTGTTGCGCCACGGTGGCAAACAACGGTCCGTCGTCTTGTCCATCGCTCCATGCAAAGGGCAACTGCGGTGCGATCATGGCCGACATGTCCAGCGGGTCAAAGCCCATGCCATCGATCAGGCGGTCGGCCAGCGCGTTGGCGGCCAGTCCGGTATCGGATTCGGTCACATGGGCATAGGCTTTGTTGAGTGCAGCGCGGCTGCGCTTTTTGGCATAAGGCATGCGCAGCACACGGCCCAGCAACTGCTCGATGGCGGTGGCTGATCGGATCGACTGCACCGAACACAGGATGTAAGCAAATGGGCAATCCCAGCCCTCGCGCAAAGCCTGCACGGTGATGATGTAGCGCACCTTGCAATCACGGGCAGACAGGTCCAGGCCCTCCAGCTCGCGCTGGGTGCCGGTGGCGATCTTGATCTGGTCTTCAGGAATGTGCAGCTGCTCCACCAAATGCTGACGCAGCGCGTCGGCGTTCACCGGGTCGGTGCTGTTTTGAGCTTGCAGCAACACGATGGGGCGGATGTAGTCACCTGTGGCCGCCTCTTCTTGTTGGGCTTCGGCTTCAAGCAGGCGCTGGTTTTGCACCGCATCAAACACCGCCGCCTGCCAGCCACGGGTGTGTTCGATCAGGGCAATCGGCATCTTGATCATGTCTTCGGCTTGCAGCTGCTGGGCCGACACATGGAACAGCACATTGGTGCGCTTGGGAACGGGCGTGGCCGTCAGCTCCAAAATCAAACAAGGGTTCAAGCGCTTGAGCGCCTCAAAGCTGCGCTCGGTCTTGGTGTTGTGCGCTTCGTCCACGATCACATAAGGCTGGTGCAGGGCCAGCCAGTTGGCCAGGCTCCAGCGTGGCTGACCTACAAAGCGTGCCAGCATCTCGCGCCCGGCTTTGTCGCTGGCCGCGTCTTCGGCGGTGACCACTGCATCGGGCAAGTCGCCCAGCACTTGCAGGCGTGCGGCAGGCACACCCTTGAAGTGCGGCTCAAACTTTTCGCTGAACGAATACACGTTGCGTTGGTCGGTGTCTTCCACCCGAAAGCTTTGGATGGTGGCCACCACCACCACAGCCCGCTGGGCATAATCTTGCGGCGACAGCGTGGACAGTTCATCCAACTCACACACGCGCACATCGTCGCCCACGCCTTGAGCCAGCGCTTGGCGAAACGGGTGACCTGGCGTGCGCAGAGCATTCAGTGTTTGGCTGCGGATAGTGTCTGATGGGACCAGCCACAGCACCAAAGGCTTGGCCAGATCGGTGGGCCATTCCCGCGCCATGCGGCCAATCGCCTCAGAGGCCATCAGTGTTTTGCCGCCACCCGTGGGGATGCGCAGGCACACGCAAGGCACTTCGCCAAACGGTTCGGCGTTGTAGCCATAACCGGTTTGGGCTTCAAACGCGATACGTGGGCCGGTCAGTCGTGCGGCGCGCAGGTATTTGTCCAGCTCGTCGAGTGACTGCTGCTGGTAACGCTTGAGGGTCAACAAGGCCATCGTGGGCTCCCTGAGTTTTGTTTGATGTGTTGGGCGTGTTCATGTCGTTGCAGCGCATCAACGCGGCACTGCGTGCGGCAACTGCTTGAAGCTGATGCCCTCAGCCTTCAGGCGTGCATCGCCCAAGCGGCAGGCTTCGCCATAGATGACCTTGGGGCCGTCATGACCGCACAGCTCGTTCAATGCTTGAAGCACCGCCGTGGTCAGCACATTGCCGCTGGCCGGGCGACGGTCACCCAAGATACCGTTGAACAGCAGGTAATACGCCGTGCCTTCGTGCACCCCCAGCAGGGGCAGCGGGCCACTGGCCGCTTGCACCGGGAGGGCTGTGCCGGTCTCGCGCATCCAGATGAAAGCGGCCAGGTCGGCAAAGCGCACCTCGGGGTGGATGTCGCCTTGCTCGTCAAACAGCGGTGCACCCAGTTGCAGCAGCTGGAAACCGCCGCCGCCTTGCCAGCCCACGGCGGCGCTGATGCCGCCTTGTTCGCCGTCGATGACTTTTTGCAAGCGGGGCGTGCAATGCGTGGTGGCGTGCTCGCCCATTTCGATGCCGATCCAGCGGCGGCCCATTTTGTGTGCAACTGCGGCGGTGGTGCCGCTGCCGAGGAAGCTGTCGAGGACGAGGTCACCGGGGTTGGTGGCGATGTGAATTATTCGCTGAAGTAAACGCTCAGGTTTCGGCGTGCCAAAAGTGGAATCAGTACCGAAAAGTGCTTGGATCTCTTTTTTGGACTCGTCGGTATGTCCTGCTTCATCGTGTGACCACCAAGTGTTTGGAACGATTGGGGGCGCATCGTCTAGGTATTGTTTAAACGATGGTGCACCATCACCATTTTTGCCAAAGTAAGCTTTTCCATTTGAGACCATATCAAGCCATTGAGGTTCGGTACGGGACCAACAACGGCCAGGTGGTGGGTGCCTGACGCTTCCTTTGGCTGTAATGATTGGATAGCTGAGATTGGCTCGAATATTTGGAGCATCCCAAGGGATCGCCCGCCAAGGTCCTCGTGGGTCATTGTCTGGATTAGAGAATTGCTTCTCTTGGGCGCTAGTTCGTTGTAAGCGGTTTCGGGTCAGCTTCCAGTTATCGGGGTTTTGTGCGTAGCAGTGGATGAAATTGTGAGAAATCGAAATTGCTGTGTCGCTTGATCGTGAGTAACGACTTTGCCAGACTATGGTGGCGATGAAGCGCTTGCGCCCAAACACCTCATCCATCATCACCTTGAGGTAGTGCCCCTCGTTGTCGTCGATGGTTACCCAGATCGAGCCGTCTTCACGCAGCAAATCGCGCAAAACCTGCAAGCGCGGCAGCATCATGCTCAGCCACTGGCTGTGTTCCAGGTTGTCGTCGTAATGCTCAAACGCGCTCTTGGTGTTGTATGGCGGGTCAATGAAGATGCACTTGACCTGCCCCCGGTAAAACGGCAGCAGGGCTTTGAGGGCTTGCAAGTTGTCGCCCTGAATGAGCAAGTTGTCCCGCGCAGCGGCGGCATCACCAAAAACATGCCCCGCCGCGTGCGGGCGTAGCACATGGGTGGCGGTTTTGTTGGCGGTTGAGAAGGCAGCTTGGCGGTCAAGCCAGTCGAGTGTGGGCATGGGTCAGTTTTTGTTTTGAATAACCGCCCGATACGCTTGTTGCGGGTCGTTCGGTTCTTTGGGGTTTGTCATGGTCAGGCGGCCATCGCGCATGAGCGGGCGCAGGTAGCTTTGCCTGATGTTTTCGGGATTGCGACGCAGCAAAATGGCCAGTTCGCTGACGGGCCAGTCACGCAGGGCGCACAAATCGACGATCAGGTTTTGGATGTCTTGAGGGGGGTGCCTTTGGCCGATGCCACCTAAGCGGGCTGCCAATGATCCGGGAAGTTCATCCAGCAAGATGGACCTGCTTGCATCTTGTTCGTTGGGCTGGGGGTTGCTAGATAAAGCGTCAAGGTTACTGGATAAGCCCCTGGGGTTACCAGATAAGACGCTGGGGTCACCAGATAAGCCATCGAGGTGGGTAGATAAGCCAGGGTTTTCACCTGTATTTTTGTGCAGGCCCATCCGTTCGGCTGGCACATAGTAGGTGGCCGACCCACGCCCTTTTTGCACCAGCAGCCCCGCATCGCGCAGGCGGCGCAGCGCAGCGCTGGCGGCCAGGGTGTCCACCTTGCTCAGGGCGCGGTAGGCCGCGTTGTCAATGGCGCCCGCTTCGCGCACCACGATCAGTGCCTTGGCCTCGTCGGGGCTAAGCTGGGCATCTTTGAATTGGGCCAGCCAAGCCACGTCGTCGGTGCCTAAAAAATGGTGAAAAAAGTAACGGGCCACAAACTGGTCATTCCCCCGGTCAGACTCAAACAATGGCGGAGTCAGCCCTGCCTGCTCCATGGTGTCGCGCATCACCCGGATGCCGCTGCCTTTGGTTTCGGCAAAGCGGGTTTCGTGCAACACGGCGGCGATGCGGGGGTTACGCGGTTCGCTGCCGGGTTCACCCAGGTGCTCGGGTGATTTGAGCGAAAAACCAGGGTTGCGAATTTCCAGCCGGTTGGCGTAACGGATGATTTGCACCGGGCTGTGGCTGCGGTAACTGCGGTGCATGAGGGCGTTGACCAAAGCCTCGCGGATGACGCGCTGAGGAATGACCGGTTTGTCTTGGCGTTGGAGGTCGCCTTCTTTCAGGGCAAAGCCTTTGGGCAGGTCATCCAGCACGGCGGCTTGGGCCCGGCGAATCAGCCTGAAAAGCGGGTCGCGCAGTTCAATGGTGTCAAAGCGGCGCTCGGGGTCGGGCACCCAGTCGCGCCCGGGCACGCGGATGTAATCCACCCGCGTCATGGGAAAGCAGCGACGCAAGGCCTGCGGTGTGCCAAATAGCATGATGCCCGCCACCGTGGGGCACCATTCGCCTTGTTCGTCTTTGCCCATACAGCCCAGTGAGCGCAGCAGCTCTTCGTCCGTCCACCGCAGTTCTTCGGCGTCGGGGTTGGCGTCGGCTCGGGTTTTGCGGTAGTCGGCCAGGGCTTCGGTGGCGATGTCATCCAGCGTGGCGTCGGGCACCAAGCTGGCATCAAAACTGTCGCGCTGGCGTCCTTGGTAAAGCACGGCCAGGTCGTCGTCGGTGCAGTGCTGGTCCACGCTGCCCACGCGGCGCAGTGCCCCTTTGGGCAGGCCTTGGGCTTTGAAGAACACGGGTTTGTCTTGTGGCTGCGCCTCGGGCACAAAAGCCACCACCACGGCTTGACCGTTGACTTGCTCGGTGCTCAGTTCAATGCGCACGGGCAGGTTGAAGGTTTCGCGGCATTGGGTGGCCAAGTCAGCGCACAGCTTGTCGGGGTGCGGTACGCCTTCGACCTGGTAGCTCGGAAATAGCGCTTGCTCTTCGCGCTCCACGCCCAGCAGCAGCCAGCCGCCGCCCAAGCCAGGTTCGTTGGCAAAGGCGCACACGCTTTCCAGCAGTGATTTGCCCGATTCGCTTGCGCGTTTGGCCTCAATCCGCTCGGTTTCGTCGAGCAGGTTCAGGCTTTGCAGGAGCTCCAGTGCGGTCATGGTGCGATGTTATCCCGGGGGAAAAGGTTCAGATAAGGCTGATAGCGCCAAATCCGGTGACGTTCGTTTTCAGTGACCTCGAGCAGCCAACCACACGAAGCAAAGTCGGTGATCAACTTCGAGGCTGTTGGAAATGTGCAGTTCATCAGTTTGCGCACGCTGTTGACCGACACTGTGGGATAGCGAAACAGGCGGTCTAGCAGAGTGAGTGCTTTGGTATTTTGATCCACCTCGCTGCGGTGTTTGTCTCGCAGGGCCACGATGTCTCTGGCAGTTCGTGTGGCTGCCAGCGCAGTGGCGTTGACACCTCGCGAAAAGAATATCAGCAACTGCTTAAAGAAAATCGATGTCGTTGAGCTTTCAAAAGGTCCATGGGCATCGGTGAAATGGGCTGAACGCCAGCCTCAAAGCGTTCACGCCACCTGTACTGCTTGTGCCACATGCACCCCCGGCCGCCGCCCATCGTTCCACTTTCCCCCCAGCGCCCGCTCGATTTGTGCAGCCAGTTGCAGCAGCAAACCGTCTTTGGCTTGGGCGGCTTGAGCCTGGATGCCCAGAGGCAGGCCATTGTCTTGTGAGGCCATGGGCAGTGAGATGCCGGGGATGCCGCACAGGTTCGACAGCGGGGTGTAGGCGAAGTTTTGCCAGAGGTTTTCAAACCAGTCGTACACCGAGGGGTTGTCGCTGATCGTCAGGTATTCGGTGGTGCCCAGCAGGGGCGTGGGCAGCGCGGTGATGGGGGTGAGGATGATGTCCCATTGCTCAAAAAACTCGCCAAAGCCGCGCGAGGTGGTGTTGAACACGGCCTGCATGCGGGCACGTTCGGCGTAGCTGGTTTTGAGGCCTTCTTCCCAGATTTTGATGTTGATCGGCTCCACCAAATCGGCCGGGGGGCGTTCCAGCCCCAAGGGCTTGATCAGGTTGGTGATGGTCTGCGCAAAGTTGCTGATGTAGCAGGTGGTCTGCGCGGCAAACGCGGCTTCCAGGTCCACTTGGGGCAGTGCCCATTCAACGTGATGGCCCAGACTCTCCAAGAAGCGGCCCACGCGTTCGAGTTCAGCCACAAAGTGGGGCACGGCGCGGTAGTGGCCCCACTCGTGTGACAAGGCGATGCGCAGTCGCCCCGGGTCGCGCTCGATGAGTGTGCTGTAGGGCTCGGTGGGCGACCAGTAGGGCATGAACTCGCCGGGTGCGCCGCCACGGCAATGGTCCACAAAGGCAGCGGTGTCGCGCACGGTGCGGCTGTGGCAGCCCTGGGTGGACACCAGGCCTGTGAGGTCGGAGGCGGCGGGTGCGATCGAGAACACGCCGCGCGAGGCCTTGAGACCAATGTTGCCGTTGAAGCCTGCCGGGATGCGGATCGAGCCGCCGCCGTCGGTGGCGTGTGACAAGGGCAGCACGCCCGCCGCCACTGCTGCGGCCGTGCCCGCCGACGAGCCGCAGGTGGTGTAGGCCAAATTCCAGGGGTTGCGTGTCACGTACACGGCCGGGTTTTCGGCCGAGCTGCACACGCCAAACTCAGGCGTGGTGGTGCGGCCGATCACGTTGAGCCCGGCCTGCTTGATGCGCCCGGCCAGGTAGCTGTCAGCCGTGGCCCGGTTGCCACGCATCAAGCGTGAGCCCATTTCTTGCAATCGGCCTTTGAGCGTGGGCCCCAAGTCTTTCATCAGGTAGGGCACGCCGGCGAAAGGGCCTTGGGGGTTCATGCCGTCTCGGGTGGGCTCGGTCACCAAGTCTTCAAACACCTCGACCACGGCGCTCAGCTGTGGGTTGACCCGTGCAATGGCTTCGGCCGTTTGGCTGGCCAGCTCGGTAGGGGTCAGCTCGCCACGCTGGACACGCTCGGCCAGGCCGACCGCGTCGTGTTGGGCCCATTCTTCCCAGTTCATGATGCATGGCATATGGATTCACCTTTGTGCGCTGTTGGCATTGCCCTTGTTCAGGCAAATTAAAGCAGACTCAATCCGGCTGGGCTGTCGCGGTGGCTTAAAAACTTCGTGAGAAAATTCCTGTCACCCCCAACCATGCCGCTTGCAGCGTTGCGCTCCTGGCTTTTCAAGTGAAGAAATGAACCCCGCCATGAAACTGTGCATCTTGGACAACGATGTGTTGGACCCTGCTGCCGCCCCCATTTGGGGCAGTTACGCCGCCATGTTTGAACGCTTGTTGCGCGGTGTGGGCTTTGAGGGGGAGGTAGACGTGTTCAGTGCGCGGCATGGCCAATACCCAGCTTCTTTTGCACCCTACGAGGCCGTGTTGTTGACGGGCAGCCGCGCCGATGCGTTTTCGTCTGAGCCTTGGGTGTTGGATTTGCAGGCCTGTGTGACGGACTTGTTGGCGCAACAA
This sequence comes from Comamonadaceae bacterium PBBC1, assembly GCA_002256145.1. Lineage (GTDB taxonomy): Bacteria > Pseudomonadota > Gammaproteobacteria > Burkholderiales > Burkholderiaceae_C > Limnohabitans_A. The sequence continues at coordinate 412,438 of NKIP01000001.1, read as the reverse complement.
AAAAAGCTGATAGGCGTGTGTTTTGGGCACCAGCTGGTGGCGCATTGCCTGGGGGCTCCGGTGGGGCGTGCAGCGCAAGGCTGGGGCGTGGGCCGCACCACCTACGCATGGCACGAGCCCCAACTTTTTTGTGACCAGCCCGAGCAGGTGAGTTTGCTGGCCAGCCACCAGGATCAGGTGCTGGCCTTGCCACCGGGCGCGCGCTTGCTGGCCAGCAATGCCCATTGCCCCATTGCCGCTTACGCCATCGGGCAGCAGGTGTTGTGCATACAAGCTCACCCTGAATTTGAGCCGGAATACAGCGCTTTTTTGCTCGGCAAGCGACGCCAGGCACATGGCGAGGCCCTGTATCAAGCGACATTGGCCAACTTGCCGGGTGCACACGATGGTCCGCGCATGGCCCGTCTGATGTTGACCTTCATGGGGGCCGCATGAAACGTGCGGTGGCTGGACGTGCTGCGCGCCAGCCGCGCATAGAGACGCGGCGCTCGGAAGTCCATGGGCTGGGTGTTTTTGCCTTGGACACGTTTGCACCGGGCGAGACCATTGTGGAGTACGTGGGTGAAATCATTGATCTGCAAGAAGCTTTGCGGCGTCACCCGCACGACCCGAATGATCCGCACCACACCTTTTATTTCCACATCGATGATCGGCGGGTGATTGACGGCTTGCATGGCGGCAACGATTCGCGATGGATCAACCATTCCTGCCAGCCCAATTGCGAGCCGGATCAGGTCAAGGGCCGAATTTTCATCAAGGCCCGGCGGCCGATTTTTCGGGGTGAAGAGCTGAGTTTTGATTACGGATTGGTCAGTGATGAACCTTTGACCGATGAACTCAAAGCGGCTTACCCGTGCTTTTGTGGTGCCAAAAAATGCAGGGGCACGCTGCTGGCCTCCAGTTTGAGCGCTTGAGGTCTGCGGATCACGGCTTACAAGGGGTACTGTCGATCCTGGCGCTTTTGGTCGCGCAGCATGAACAGGTAAAGACTTTCCACTTTCTCGCGTGCCCAAGGGGTTTTGCGCAGAAACTTCAAGCTCGAGCCGACGCTGGGCTCGTGCGTGAAGCAGCGAATCGGGATGCGCTTGCCCAAGTCATCCCAGCCGTAATGGTCGGCCAAGCGGTTCACAAGGGTTTCCAGGGTCAAGCCGTGCAGGGGGTTGCGCACTTGCGTGCTTTGGGGAGCCGGTGCGGGCAGCTTGTCAGGGGGCGTTTCATCGTCGTGCATGGCTTATTGTCCGCGCAAAACGACGCCAAAACGGGGGCTCAAGCCTTGGACAGGTTCCACAAACGTTTCAACAGCATCAAGCTGACCGGCTCGCGCAAGCCCTGGGCCATGAGCGCACGCGTGAGCGCCAAATTTTCCAAAGGGGTCAGGGGCTTGGGTCTGGCCTTGGCGTGGGGTGCCGGCAAGGGGGTGTGGTGATGTGGTGTCAGGTTTTTCATGGTGTTCTGGCGCGAGTGAAATGCTTGGCCACACAATTTAAGCGCCTCAGCAAGGCTTGTTGGTGGGCTTGCGCACACAGAGATGGTTTGCCCATGCGCTTGGCCATGCCGTTGGGTGTGCGTTGATGTGGGGCAAGGCGGGCGCCTTACTGGTTTGAAAGTAGGGACTCACCGTTTCAGGGAATTCAATCGAATACCGTTGGGCGATAAGGTGTATAGCTAGAAAACAGCGCATGTCTGAACCGTTTTGGATGAGATGTGATCGCTTGGTTTTGCACCTCAAAGGACACGCACATGTGCATTGATTTGGTTTTGGCCGACCCACACCCGGTCATGCTCGATGGCTTGTCCGATGCGTTCAACGCTTCGCCTGATTTTTCCGTCAAAGCCTGCGTGAGCAACGGTGACGATGCTTTGCGTGCGGTGCACCAATTCAAGCCCGCCATTTTGGTGATGGATTTGTCCTTGTCCAAAAGAAGCGGCATTGCCTTGATCGAAGAGTTGAATGCGCTTGAATCGTCCACGCATCCGGTGGTGTTCACGGGTGCGAGCATTGGAGAGGTCATGCGGGTCATCGACATGGGGGTGCCCGGCCTGGTTTCAAAAGACAAATCCAAGCAAATTTTGACGGTGTGCATCAAGGCGGTGTACCAAGGTCAAAAGTGGTTAGACCGTGAACTGTCGATGAAAGCCATGTCCTTGTTGTTGGAACAACAAAAAGCCAAGCTTCAAACTCCGACCACCTTGACGCCCCGCGAATTGACCGTGGCCCGCATGGTGACGGAAGGCTGGCCTAATAAAAAAATTGCCAGCAAGTTGTTCATCAGCGAGGGAACGGCCAAGTTGCACCTGCACCACATTTACCAAAAGCTCAATTGTCCGGGGCGCATGTCTTTGCAGCGGCTCATGCAGGACAAAGGTTTGATGTAAATGTGTTTCATCGAACAAATGAAAACCAGTAGAGCGCATAAAGTGAGTATCAGCATGGCGCAACTTTGGGTTGCCCCGCAGCCTCAGCAAGGCCGTGTTTGCATGACTTTTGCTCACTGTTCGAAGGATTTCACCATGACCATTCGCGTTTTATTGTCATCAAGGCACAAAGTCGTCTCGGAGGGGATTGCAGCAGTGCTGCGAACGCACCATGACATGAATTTGGTGGGCATGGCAGACACCGATGAGCGAACGCAGGTGTTGTGCAGCGAGGTTGAACCGGATGTGATTTTGATTGGCATGCATGCCAACGGCCATCAAGATTTGAACTTGATGCATCGACTGTCCCAACATTTGCCCGTCAAGAACATGGTGGCGTTTTCGGGAGATTCGGACCGCAACTCGATTTTGGAAATTCTCGATGCGGGGGCCAAGGGCTATGTGTCCACCACCAGCAGCATGGACGAGTTGATGTCGGCCATTCGTGCGGCCGCTGCCGGGCGGGTGTATTTGTGTCAGGCCGCTGCCACCGAGATGGTGGCGTGTGTGCGCAAGTCCAAAGCGGGTGATGGCACGGCTCGCAAACAATTGGGTGGACGTGAAGAGCAGGTCTTGCGTTTGATCGCGGACGGCTACTCGTCCAAGGAAATTGCCCGCAATTTGCTCATTGCCCCCAGCACCGTCGAGGTGCATCGCCGCAACATCATGCGCAAGGTGGGTTTGCACAAAGTGGCCGACCTGACGCGCTATGCCATTCGCAATTTGATGGTGTCGGTGTGACCCGCAAATTTGGGCGTGTCGGCCCATGGCCACCAGCCAAGGGGCAGGCTGCGGTGTCCGTTCAGGCTTCAGTCAGGATGTGGGTGGCCAGGGCTTCGGCCACTTTGATGCCATCCACGCCTGCCGACAAGATGCCGCCGGCATAACTGGCACCCTCGCCTGCGGGGTAAATGCCCCGGGTGTTCAGGCTTTGAAAATCGTCGCCCCGTGGTATGCGCAATGGCGAGGAGGTGCGTGTTTCCACCCCGGTCATCACGGCGTCGGCCATGTCGTAGCCTTTGATTTTTCGGCCAAACACGGGCAGTGCTTCACGCATGGCGGTCACGGCGTAGTCGGGCAACACATCGGCCAAATCAACCAGCTTTACACCGGGTTTGTAAGACGGTTGCACGCTGCCCCAGGTGGTTGAGGGGCGCTGTGCCAAAAAGTCACCCACCAGCTGACCGGGTGCTTCGTAGTTGCCACCGCCCACTTCAAAGGCGCGGGTTTCCAGTTGGCGTTGCAGTGCGATGCCAGCCAGTGGGTGTGCTTGGGGTGTGGGCTGTGTGGCCCAAGCCTGGGCCTCCAGTGCCAGTTGCGCCCCGTCCGCATCGCCAAAGGCGGCTTGCCAGGCGGCGGTGTCCAAGGGGTAGTCGGGCGGGTCGATGCCCACCACCATGCCCGCGTTGGCATTGCGTTCGTTGCGCGAGTACTGGCTCATGCCGTTGGTGACCACGCGACCCGGTTCACTGGTGGCCGCCACCACGGTGCCGCCGGGGCACATGCAAAAGCTGTAAACAGCGCGGCCGTTTTGGGCGTGGTGCACCAGTTTGTAGTCGGCCGCGCCCAGCAGGGGGTGGCCTGCGTGACGTCCCCAACGGGCTTGGTCAATCACGCTTTGAGGGTGTTCGATGCGCACACCAATCGAAAACGCCTTGGCCTGCATGGCCACGCCTCGGCGGTGCAGCATGACAAAGGTGTCGCGCGCGCTGTGGCCCAGGGCCAGCACCGCGTGGCGCGTGGGCAAGGTATAGCTTTGGCCGGTTTTGGCGTCCAGCACCTGCAAACCCGTGAGCTGATGACCTTCCTCTGCTGTCGAGAGCAGCACGTCGCTGACGCGTTGTTCAAAACGGATTTCACCGCCCAGGGCGATGATTTGCTCGCGGATGTGTTCGACCACCTTGACCAGTTTGAAGGTGCCAATGTGGGGGTGTGCGGCGTACAAGATGTCGGCAGGCGCACCGGCCTTGACGAATTCATCCATCACCTTGCGGCCCAGATGGCGCGGGTCCTTGATCTGGCTGTAGAGCTTGCCGTCAGAAAAGGTGCCTGCGCCGCCTTCGCCAAACTGCACATTGCTTTCGGGGTTGAGTGTTTTTTTGCGCCACAGGCCCCAGGTGTCTTTGGTGCGTTCACGCACGGGTTTGCCGCGTTCCAGCACGATGGGTTTGAAGCCCATTTGCGCCAGCACCAAGGCAGCAAAAATGCCACAGGGGCCGAAACCCACCACAACCGGGCGCTCTTGCAAACCGGCCGGGGCTTGGGTCACCATGCGGTAGGCCATGTCGGGTGTGGGGCCGATGTGCGGGTGGCCTGCATGGCGGCTCAATATCCCGGTTTCCAGCGAGGCATCTGCCAGCGTGAGGTCAACGATGTAAACCGCCAGCAACTCTGCCTTGCGGGCATCGAAGCTTCGCTTGAACACATGCAGGCCCGCGATGGCCGTGGTGTCAATGCCCAGTGCCTGTGCGCACAGTCGCCTCAGCGCTTCCATCGGGTGGGCCACGGGGGCTCGGTCGGCTTCGGTTTCAGAAGGCGCGTCGCTGGCGCGGCGCACTTCGACGGGCAGGGCAGACAGGGGGAGTTTGAGTTCGGTGATGCGGATCATGGCGGCTCGTGGTTATCAAGCAAGGCCGCGATTTTACGTGCTGCTTCAGCGTGGTGCGTGCTGCCGGGTCTTGGACGGGCTGTAGCCGAAGCGTTTGCGGTCCCTGTGGTCCCTGTGGTCCGTGGGTCACGGTTGTCGACGTATTCATGGGCGGGTCATCAAGGTGTGCAAAATGCAGAACAATGCAATTTCACTGTGAAGCTGCTCAATGCAGATTTGCCGATTTGGTAGACAGCTTTCCAAGCGAGCGCCTGCATTCACCGCCCGCAACCCCCATACCGCAGTGCGCAGGTGCACTGTCTTCACCCATGCTGGAGAAACCACATGTCAAGTTCACAAGCCAAATCGGGTGCCCATGCGCTCAAGCCGGTGCTAGGCACCTTGCAGCTGTGGGGCATCGCCGTCGGGCTGGTCATTTCTGGCGAATACTTCGGCTGGAGTTACGGTTGGGCATCGGCTGGCACCTTGGGATTTCTGGTCACCACCCTGTTCATTGCGGCGATGTACACCACCTTCATCTTCAGTTTTACCGAGCTGAGCACGGCCATTCCCCATGCCGGTGGTCCTTTCGCCTATGCCAAGCGTGCCTTCGGCCCCTCCGGCGGCTATTTGGCCGGTGCGGCCACGCTTGTGGAGTTTGTGTTCGCCCCGCCTGCCATTGCCTTGGCAATGGGGGCTTATCTGAACGTGCAGTTCCCCTCGCTGGACCCCAAGTTGGCAGCACTGGGTGCCTATCTGGTGTTCATGACGCTCAACATCGTCGGTGTTCAGATTGCTGCCACTTTCGAGTTGTTCATCACCGTCATTGCCGTCCTTGAGTTGCTGGTGTTCATGGGCGTGGTGTCTCCCGGCTTTTCCATGGCCAACTTCACCAAGGGCGGGTGGTCTGGCCAGGACGACTTCAGCTGGGCCGCAGTTCCCGGCATGTTTGCTGCCATTCCGTTTGCCATCTGGTTTTTCCTGGCGATAGAGGGCGTTGCCATGGCCGCAGAAGAAGCCAAAGACCCCAAGCGCTCCATACCGATCGCCTACATCACCGGCATCCTGACCCTGGTGTTCTTGGCTGTGGGTGTGATGGTGTTTGCAGGTGGTACCGGCGACTGGACCCAACTTTCCAACATCAACGACCCCTTGCCCCAGGCCATGAAATTCATCGTGGGTGAAAACAGCGGCTGGCTGCACATTTTGGTGTGGCTGGGCCTGTTCGGTCTGGTGGCGTCGTTCCACGGCATCATCATGGGCTATTCGCGCCAGATCTACGCCTTGTCCCGCGAGGCATTCTTGCCTTCTTACTTTGCCAAGGTGCATCCCCGCTTCAAGACCCCGCACCGAGCCATACTGGCCGGCGGCTTCGTTGGCATTGTGGCCATTTACAGCGATTCTTTCATCACCATCGGTGGCCAGTCCCTGACCGCAAACATTGTCACCATGTCGGTGTTCGGTGCCATCCTGATGTACATCTTGAGCATGCTCAGCCTTTTTAAACTGCGCCAGTCAGAACCCTCCATGGTCCGCCCTTTCCGTGCGCCGTTCTACCCCTTCTTTCCAGCGTTTGCGCTGTTCTGTGCGCTGGTCTGCATGGCCACCATGATCTTTTACAACCCTTTGATCTTTGGTGTGTTTCTGGGCTTTATGGTCTTGGGCTATGGTTACTTTAAGATGACCAAACAACAACGTGCGGACGCCATGCCCAAGGGCGTGAGCGCCCCCACAGCCCACTAAACCCTGGTTTTTTGTGACCTGCCACTTGACCCATTCACTGACGTGCCAAGACACCCCTACCAGCACACCGTCGCAAGCCATGTCTATGGTTTTCGGGACCTCAAAGACCTCATGGCCAAGGCGACGCCTTTGCGCTCCGGAGACTTGCTGGCCGGCGTCGCAGCACACACGGCGCAGGAGCGGGCTGCCGCCCAGATGGCCTTGGCGGAATTGCCCTTGCGCACCTTCCTGACAGAGGCTTTGGTGCCCTACGAGTCGGACGAAGTGACCCGTCTCATTTTGGACACCCACAATGTTGAAGCATTTGCGGTGGTGAGTCACCTCACGGTGGGCGACTTTCGCAACTGGCTGCTCAGCGATGCGGCAGACACCGAGGCGCTGAGCGCTTTGGCACCCGGTATCACCCCCGAGATGGCAGCGGCTGTGAGCAAGCTCATGCGCAACCAGGATTTGATTTTGGTGGCCAAGAAATGCCAAGTGATCACTGCATTTCGCAACACTATCGGCTTGCCTGGCCGCATGGCGACGCGCTTGCAGCCCAATCACCCCACGGACGATGCCACGGGTATCGCCGCCAGCTTGTTGGATGGTTTGCTGTACGGCAGCGGGGATGCCGTCATCGGTATCAACCCCGCCACCGACAACGTGGCGCAAGTGATGAAGTTGGTGCACATGATGGCGGATGTCATTGCGCACTACGAGATCCCCACCCAGAGCTGCGTGCTCACCCATGTGACCAACACCATCCAGGCCATTGAGCGTGGTGCGCCTGTGGATCTGGTGTTCCAGTCGATAGGTGGTACCGAGGCCACCAACCGCAGCTTTGGTTTGAACCTGGCGCTTTTGGCCGAGGCCCGCAGCGCGGCCCTCTCGCTGAACCGGGGGGTGGTGGGTGACAACGTGATGTATTTCGAAACCGGGCAGGGCAGCGCACTGTCTGCCAACGCCCACCAAGGCATGGACCAGCAAACCTGCGAGACACGCGCCTATGCCGTGGCACGCGCTTTCAAGCCCTTGTTGGTGAACACGGTGGTGGGCTTCATCGGCCCTGAGTATTTGTTTGATGGCAAGCAGATCATTCGCGCCGGGTTGGAGGACCACTTTTGCGCCAAGCTGCTGGGTTTGCCCATGGGCTGCGATGTTTGTTACACCAACCACGCAGAGGCCGACCAAAACGATATGGATGTGTTGCTCACCTTGCTGGGGGCGGCGGGTTGCAACTTCGTGATGGGTGTTCCCGGCTCGGATGACATCATGCTGAACTATCAGACGACGTCTTTCCACGACGCCCTGTATGCCCGCAAGGTGTTGGGCTTGCGGCCCGCACCAGAGTTCGAGGCTTGGCTGCAGCGCATGAATATTTTCCAAGGCCAAGGTGCCAACTTGGTGCTGCCCCCTGGGATGCCAGCCGCGTTCGAGCAAGCTTTGTTGCCCTTGGCCTGAGGTGGTGCATGTCTGACAAACCCTTGCCCGTCACCGCCAACCCGTGGGTGGCGTTGCGCCAATTCACCGATGCCCGCATCGCCTTGGGGCGTTCAGGCGTGAGCTTGCCTACAAATGCGCACCTTGCATTTCAATTCGCCCACGCTCAGGCCCGAGATGCCGTGCACCGCGACTTGAATGGCCCTGCCTTGTCAGAGCAGCTCAGCGCTGCGTGGCCTGGTCTGCCGGGTGCGGTGCTTCAACTGCACAGCGCGGCTTCTGATCGCAACCAATACTTGCAGCGTCCCGATCTGGGGCGTCGGCTGGACATGGAATCGCGCGATCTGTTGGCACCTTCTGAAGGCACCTTGGAGGCGCGACCGTTTGACCTCGCGTTGGTGATCGCCGACGGGCTGTCGGCTTGGGCCATTGAGCAAAACGCTGCGCCGTTCCTTGCTGCTTTGCATCAGCGCATGGCGGGAGAGCGTTGGCAGGTCGGGCCCTTGTGCGTGGTGCGCCAAGCCCGTGTCGCCATCGGTGATGAAATCGGGCAGGCGCTGGGCGCCAAAACCGTGGTGGTGTTGATCGGGGAGCGCCCCGGATTGAGCTCACCGGACAGCATGGGTCTGTACCTGACGTGGATGCCTCGTGTGGGGCTCACGGATGCGAGCCGCAATTGCATCTCGAATGTGCGAACTGCTGGGCTATCGTATGAGGAAGCTGCCCACAAACTGCACTTTTTGCTGGCTCAGGCGCGACAGCGCCAGCTGTCCGGGGTGGCGCTGAAAGACGAAACAGCCTCAGCGGCCACCGCCCTGAACGCAGGCCACGGCAACTTCTTGCTGAGGTAAGCCGCGGCCGCAACACGAGTCAAGCGGGCAAATAGCCTTCGACCGAGAGGTAGCGCTCGCCAGTGTCGTAGTTGAAGCCCAAGACGGTGCTGCCTGCTGGAATTTCAGGCAGTTTCTGGGCAATGGCAGCCAACGTGGCACCGCTGGAGATGCCCACCAACAAGCCTTCTTCGCGTGCGCTGCGGCGGCCGTACTCGCGGGCTGCTTCGGCTTCGACTTGAATCACGCCATCGAGCAAGTCGGTTTTCAGGTTTTTGGGGATAAAGCCTGCGCCAATGCCCTGAATGGGGTGTGGGGAAGGAGAGCCACCGCTGATCACCGGTGACGCAGAGGGCTCCACGGCAAATACTTTCAGCTGCGGCCATTGGGCTTTGAGCACCTGTGCCACACCGCTCAGGTGTCCGCCAGTTCCCACCCCGGTGATGATGTAGTCGACGCCGCCGGGAAAGTCGTTGGCGATTTCGAGGGCCGTGGTGCGCACATGCACATCGATGTTGCTGGGGTTTTCAAACTGCTGGGGAATCCAGGCGCCAGGGGTCTGGGCCTTGAGCTCTTCGGCGCGGGCGATGGCACCCTTCATGCCTTTTTCCCGAGGGGTCAGGTCAAAGCTGGCACCATAGGCCAGCATGAGGCGACGGCGCTCAATGGACATGCTGTCAGGCATGACCAAAATCAGCTTGTAGCCTTTGACGGCTGCAACCAGCGCCAAGCCAACACCGGTGTTGCCCGAGGTCGGCTCAATGATGGTTGCGCCGGGCTGCAGCACGCCGCTGCGCTCTGCGTCTTCGATCATGGCCAATGCAATCCGGTCCTTGATGGAGCCGCCCGGATTGGCACGCTCGTTCTTCACATACACCTTGTGGCTGTGGCCGAACAGCTTGTTGATGCGGATGTGGGGCGTGTTACCGATGGTTTGCAGAACGTTGTCAAATGTCATGGTGGGTCTTTGTGTGGGGATCGTGGTCTGGGTATTTTGATGCAAAGTTAGAAAACAGCTTCGACAATTGGGTCATATCGTTATTCCTGCACGGACAGGACTGATAATCGAGGGGTGAAGCTCGCCAGACCACCGCTGGTGCAATTCTGGAAACAGAGCACTGGAGGAACGTCCGGACTGCACAGGGCAGCGTAGCAGCTAACGGCTGTCCACCGACAAGTCGGCCATGCAAGTGGCAGGCCCTAAGGTGAGGATCAGAGCAACAGAGACGAGCCGATTCAGTTCGGGTGAAACGGGCAATCTCTACGCGCAGCAATACCAAGTAGGCACACGTTGACGGGGCCCCCGGAGTGTGCGGGTAGGTAGCATCGAGCCGTCCGGGTGACCGGCGGCCCAGAGTAATGGTGGTCACATGGGGGAAACCCCGTGCACAGAATCCGGCTTATCGGCTAGCTTCACACTTTTTTCAGACCACAAAAAAACCCGCCGAAGCGGGTTTTTTTGTGGGTGGCCAAGTGCCCATCAGCCGCGAGACGGCATCAAGCTGCCCGCCAGTGCAAAGACCGAGTTGGGCGCGGTGATTTTCAGGGTGCTTTTGGGCTTGGCAAATACACCGCGTTTGACCGAGGGTGCCGGTGCTGGCTCCACCGTCACGCCTTTGGTGCGTTGCTCCGCCACCAATTGGCGCAAACTGATGGACTGCAGGTGGGTCAGCATTTTTTCGTTCAGACTGGCCCACAGGTCACTGTTCATCCAGCCGCCTTCAGCGGCCACTTCTTCGTCAGAGGGCGCATCGACTGCGCCCACGATGTCGGCCATGGTGATTTTTTCGGCGTTGCGCGACAGCGAGTAGCCGCCGCCTGGGCCGCGGGTGCTTTCGACCAAGCCTTGTTGGCGCAGTTTGCTGAACAACTGTTCCAGGTAGGACAGCGAAATTTGGTGGCGCACGCTGATGGCGGCCAGGGAAACGGGGCCGCGGTCTTCGCGCAGTGCAACGTCGATCATCGCGGTGACGGCAAATCGGCTCTTGGTGCTCAAACGCATGGTGTGCTCCTTAGTACGTTGGACAAGCCCTCATGGGCATTGACCCGGTCACAGCTTGCGATCTTCGCAAATGTGACTGAATGGTAATTTTCTCAGACTCTTGTCACAAATGGGGATTGCCCGTTTCTTTTCAAGGGTAAATCCTGTGTGTTTTTGTCGGAAATCCATCAGAAGCGTTCATAGCCTTCGAGTTGCCGCCACTGACCCACTTCAAGCGGGGCCACACCCAAGCGCCCCACCCGCTGGCGGCGCAGGTCCTGCAAAGGGCATTGCTCGTCCAGCCAGCGACCCAAATCCAGCCCGTCGATGTCTTTGCCCGCGATGCGCAGCACTGTGAGTTGCTCGGTCTGGCGGTTGATGCTGGCGCGGATGCCGGGGCCGTTCAGTGCCTTGATCAGGCCGCCGGGCACTTCGCCTCCCACGGTGGCCATCCACTCTTGTTCCATGGGGCTGCGGCGGTCTTCCAGGTGGCGCAACACGCCCACATCGTCCGTGAAGATGCACAGCCCGCTGGCCGGTTTGGCCAGAGGCAGGGGCATTTGCATTTTGGCCAGGCGTTCAGGCCCCCAAATGCCAGGCTGCGGGGCTTTGAGGCCCACGGTGTCTTGCAGCCAGGCCAGGTTGGCCACCCGGTGCGCGGGTTTGAACAGCACCAAGGTCATGGGGGCGAGCGCCGCCATTGAGACCAAACGGTTGACCTGAACAGCCTGCTCGGGGCGTACGCGCCGGGCCGGGTCGGTCACGACTTTGCCCGCCACCTGCACGCCGCCTGCCACGATCAGGGCTTCGGCTTCGCGGCGCGAGCAGTTTTGCTCGGCGGCCACGCGTTTGGCCAGGCGAATGCCTTCTTCAGAGGAAATCATCGATGCTTTCAAAAATACTCAAAGCGAATCAAGACAGGGCTTGTTCGCGGATGTGGTCCACATGCGCTTGCAGCGAACGGGCCGCCACGGGCCACAGGCGGGGCGGCACATCGTCGTAGGCTTTTTCTACCCATTCCTGCAAGCTACCTTGGGGCAGGGCTTGCATGGCGGCGGCGATTTTGGCCTCGCGCTTCAGGCGGTGCGCCTTCAGGTGGGTGATGGCCTGGTGGGTAAAACCCAGCACATGGCCGTGCGCGGGCAAGATGAATTCGATGCCCCCAGCCTCGCAGGCCGCAGCCAGCTTGTCCAGTGAGTCCAAATAGTCGCCCATGTGGCCGTCGGGCGGGTCGATCACGGTGGTGCTGCCGTTGAGCACATGGTCACCCGAGAACAACAGGCCGTCTTCTTCCAGCACCAGGCATAGGTGGTTGGCCGCGTGACCGGGGGTGTGCACCACGCGCAAGGTGTGGGTGATTTCGCCATCCACGCCGATGCCTTGCAGCACCAGTTTTTCGCCATCGGCCAGTTCGCGCTCCGGGGTGAATCGGCTGTTGGCACGTGCCGTGGGCTTGGAGGACAGGCCCAGGATGGGTGGCTTGTGGGTGCACAGCGCCTGCAGTGGGGCTGCGCCGGGGGAGTGGTCCGGGTGAGAGTGGGTGCACACAATGGCTTTGATCTGCCCGCCTGCCGCACGCCACAGGCGCTGCAGGTGCTCATCGTCGGCCGGGCCGGGGTCGATGGCGATGTAGCCCGTGTTCGGGTCGCCCACCAGATAACTGTTGGTGCCGGGGCCGGTCATCACGCCGGGGTTGGGGGCCGTGAGGCGCTGCACGTTTTGGAGCAGGGGCACCGGTTGGTCGGTCTTCCAGTCCAGGTGGTGATGGATTTGCCCGTCGGGCGTGACCAGGGCCAGCTCGCCAAACGGGGCTTCATGTTCCATGTAACGTGCTTCGTTGCCCGCCAGCCAGCCTGCGCGGGGGCAGCTGGTCCACAGCGGTTCATCGTTCACGGCGCAGGCTTGCAGGACCGCGTCCACGCTGGGAAAGGCTTTGAGGCGCTCGAGCGTTCGGATGGTGGGAAAGATGATGAAAAACTGGCCGGCTGCATGGCGGTCCAGCGCGTCTTGTGGGCGCACCCAGACGGGCTCGAATTGCTCGGACTCGTCGGCCACCGGCGTCTGGCCTTCGGGCATGCGGGCCACCAAAAAGGGCACGTCAAAGCGGCGTGGCAGGTCGCGGTCGGTGATCCAGTGGGCCAGTACGAACACTTGGTCGGCCGCCAGCGTGAGGCCTTGGCTTTGGCATTGCGCAGCAAAGGGGCCTTTGCGGTTGATCTGCGCGATGTCCTTGTTGTCTGCCCAGCGGCCATCGGCATGGCGGGCGAACAAGATGCCCAGCTCTTCAAAGCTCTCGCGGATGGCGGCAATCGCTTGCGTCAGGTGCAAGTCACTTTGTTTGTCTCGGCGCGTGGCCAGGCTGTGCGCTTGGGCGTCGGCCGCGTCAATGCCCCCGCCCGGGAACACATAGGCACCGGGCGCGAAGCTGGCCGTCATGGAGCGGCGGGTCATCAGGACTTCGAGCCCGCCGGGGCCGTCGCGCAAAAGCAGCACGGTCGCTGCGGGGCGCAAAGGGGCGGGTTCGCGTTGGGGGTAGAGGAGTTGGGATGTGCGTGCCATGCCCCATTATCAGGGGCTGATGCCCCGTCCCCGGGCGATAATCGCGGTCATGCACATCCGCTTTACCAAGATGCAAGGGGCCGGCAACGATTTTGTCGTGCTCGACGAGACCCAAGCCCGCCTGGGCCTCACCACGGCCCAATACCGCTTTTTGGCCGACCGCCACTTTGGCGTGGGGGCCGACCAGATCCTCACGGTGCGGCCTTCACCCGCACCGGGGCTGGACTTTGAATACGTGATCCACAACGCCGACGGCGGCGAGGTCGAGCACTGCGGCAACGGGGCCCGATGCTTTGTGCGCTATGTGCGCGACAAGGGCCTGACCGACAAAAGCACGGTGCGGGTGAAGGTGCAGCAAGGCGAGATCGAGCTGCGCATGAACCCTGACGGCCGCGTCACGGTGGACATGGGCGCTCCTGTCTTTGACTGGGAGCGTGTGCCTTTCAACCCCATGGGCCTCATCAGCGACCAGGTCAATGGCTGGCCGGTGTTCGATTTGGCCTTGGGGGATTTGGGCATCGCACGCGTGGGTGTGGTGTCCATGGGCAACCCGCACGCGGTGCAGCGCGTGGACAACGTGGACACTTTCTCGGTGCTGGCCCAGGGCCCCTTGATTGAAAACCACCCGGCTTTCCCCAAACGCGTGAATGCGGGCTTCATGCAGATCGTCTCGCGCAGCCAGATCAAGCTGCGGGTGTTCGAGCGCGGCGCGGGCGAGACCCTGGCCTGCGGCACGGGCGCTTGTGCGGCGGTGGTGGCGGGCATTCGCCAGGGCTGGCTGGACGCGCGTGTGGATGTGCAGACCCACGGCGGGGTGCTCACCATCGAGTGGGCTGGGCAGGCCGACAGCCCGGTGCTGATGACCGGCCCGGCCACCTCTGTTTTTGAGGGCAGCATCGACGTGCCTGACACCCTTTGAGTATCTGGAATAAGACATGAACAAGCCCGAGCCCATGAGCCCGATCACCGAGGACGACATCGCCAACTACCTGGTCAACACGCCAGACTTTTTTGAGCGACATGCTTCTTTGCTCGCTGCTGTGCAACTGACGCACCCGCAAAGCCACCGTGCCGTGAGCCTGCAAGAACGCCAGGCGCAGATGCTGCGTGACAAGATCAAGGTCTTGGAGCATCGGATCATGGACATGATCCGTCACAGCAACGAAAACATGGTGTTGACTGACAAGTTGCACCGCTGGTCATGTGAGTTGCTCGTCACGCCACCAGAGCAGCTGGCCGAATCGACCGTGGACAATATCCGTGAGTTGTTTCAGGTTCCCCAAGTGGCTTTGCGCTTGTGGTCATTGGATGCGACCCATGCGCGGTCGGATTTTGCCCAAGGTGTGACGGATGCCACACAAGATTTGGCATCTTCCCTGGACAGTCCTTATTTAGGCCCCAACACCGGTTTTGAAGCCGTGCAGTGGCTGGCCGAGCCGGCACAGGCGGCTTCGTTGGCACTGCTGGCCTTGCGATCGGCTCCTGGACAGGCCTCATTTGGTTTGCTGGTCTTGGCCTCGCCCGATCCGCAGCGCTTCAACAGCCAGATGGGCACCGATTTGCTGGAGCGCTTGGCTGAGCTGGCCGGTGCCGCTTTGTCCATGTTGCGAAGCAAAACCTGAGAATTTTTTGTGGTCAAGCCTGAGCCCCACGCGCCTGAGCCCGACACGCCGTGTCAGGTGGGGGACGTCTCGTTGCCACGGGGGGCAAGGCCTGGGGTGAGCGATTTAGAGGTGCACAGCGCTGGCCCCTTGATGGATCCCTTGGTAAAGCGCTATCTGGAGCATGTGCGTTTTGAAAAACGTCTGGCCGAACGCACCTGCACCTTGTACCGTCTGGACCTGATGCGTTTGCTCGACTTGGCCCAAGCGGCAAAGCTGACTTTGCTGCAGGTGCAGACTGGGCATGTCCGCCGCTGGGTGGCGCACATGCACAGCGCTGGTCGCAGCGGGCGGGGCCTGGCACTCATTTTGTCTGCTTGGCGTGGTTTTTACGTTTGGTTGGGACGGGAGGGTCTGATGACCCATAACCCGGTGGTGGATGTGCGTGCACCCCGGGGGGGCAAGCCTTTGCCCAAAGCTCTGGGGGTTGATGAAGCCGTGCAACTGGCCGAGCACTTGGAACACGATGACGATCCCTGGCTTGAAGCGCGCGATGCGGCCATGGTGGAGCTGCTGTATGGCAGTGGTTTGCGTGTGTCTGAGTTGACGGGTTTGGACGTTGTGCCCAGCACCGAGGCGGCTCGCGCTGGACGCGGCTGGATCGATGTGCCCCAAGCAGAGGTTCAAGTGCACGGCAAAGGGGGCAAGCGCCGCAGCGTGCCCTTGGGTCAGGCAGCTTTGCAAGCCTTGGCGCATTGGTTGCCTTTGCGCAATCAGATTCCTGGGATGTTGATGCAGCCCATGCCGGGTGCCTCGTCCGCAGCACTGGCACTTTTCCCGGGGCGACATGGCACGCGTTTGACTGTCCGCTCGGTCGAGCAGCGCCTCAAGCGACGCAGCCAGTTGGCGGGTATGTCCACGCCGGTGCATCCGCACATGCTGCGCCACTCGTTTGCCAGCCATTTATTGCAGTCCAGCGGTGATCTGCGTGCTGTGCAAGAACTTTTGGGTCACGCCAGCATCAGCAGCACGCAGGTGTATACACGGTTGGATTTTCAACACTTGGCCCAAGTCTACGATGCGGCGCATCCCCGAGCCAAACGCCAATAGAGCCCTGAATGGACGGCTCAAAGTACGCGTTTGAGCGAGGCTGCATAGCGCAGTTCAGTGCAAGTCCCCTGACGCGCATTCGCCTTGTAATGGTCGCTACACTCCCCAACTCTTGTTGTTGACTTTTTTGTGGAGCATTTCATGGCCTTGATTCCTGCGACCATCCTGACTGGCTTTTTGGGCTCGGGCAAAACGACGCTGCTCAAGCGTGTGCTCACCGAAGCCCATGGCCAGAAGATTGCCGTCATCGAAAACGAGTTTGGTGAAGAAAACATCGACAACGACATCCTGGTGTCCGAGACCGAAGAGCAAATCATTCAGATGAGCAACGGTTGCATTTGCTGCACCATTCGGGAAGACCTGCGTGCCACGCTGCAACTGTTGGCCGCCAAGCGCCGCAAGGGTTTGCTCAGCTTTGAGCGCATCGTCATCGAGACCACAGGTTTGGCCGACCCAGGCCCAGTGGCACAGACGTTTTTCATGGACGATGAGATTGCAGAGACTTTTTTATTGGATTCGATTCTGACGCTGGTCGATGCCAAGCATGCGGCCCAGCAACTCAATGACCGCCAGGAAGCTCGCCGTCAGGTGGGTTTTGCCGACCAGATTTTCATCAGCAAGGCTGACTTGGTGTCCCCCCAAGAGTTGGATGCCTTGCAGCACCGCCTCAAACACATGAACCCGCGTGCGCCGCAAAAAGTGGTTCACTTTGGCGAAGTGGCCTTGAAGGAAGTGTTTGACCTCAAAGGCTTCAATCTGAACGCCAAGCTGGACATCGACCCTGATTTTCTCAGCGAAGACGGTCATGACCATGTACACACTGAGCATTGCGATCATCCTTCTCATCAACACGATGACCACGTCCACACAGAGCACTGTGATCACCCTTCACATGACCACGAACACAGCCAGGGTCACGGACACCACCATCATCACGATGACGATGTGAAGAGTTTTGTGTTCAGGTCGGAACGCGCCTTTGATCCGGCCAAGCTCGAAGACTTTCTGGGTGCCATTGTCAACATTTATGGGCCACGCATGCTGCGTTACAAAGGTGTGCTCAACATGCGTGGTACTGAACGCAAAGTCATTTTTCAGGGTGTGCACCAGCTCATGGGCAGCGATCTTGGCCCAATGTGGGCTGAGGGTGAGGTGAAAATGAGCAAAATGGTATTCATTGGCATTGATTTACCCAAAGATATTTTGTTGCAGGGCCTGGAGCAATCTTTGGTGTAAGGGGATCGAGTATTGTTTGCCTGGTCGGGCTTTTTGCACGAACTTGCCATTAATCCGTGACCTGTCATATTTCTTAGCTTCTTGTCGCTACAATCGCCCGCCTACGGCACTGCCTTTTGGCGGCGTTGCTAAGCCCCACAAGGTCTATAACAAGGGTTTGGGAGAACATGATTTGTTCACGACTTGCCTCTTGGTACGTCGTGAACAAAATGCCTTTTTACACGGCTAGGAGACAAGACGTGAAGACCTCGAAATCAACAAAAACCGATCCATCGGCAGAGAAGGCGGCGACAAAGGCTCAAGCCAAGGGCAAAGAATCTGCTCCGAATGTGCAGGTCTCTCAGTCCGACTCCCCCAAAACACCTGCCAAGAAAGTGGCGTCTGCCCAAAAGGCTAACGCCAATGCCGCGGCCCCACCTGCGTCCACACCTCCTGTGACGGCGGCCAAGAAAACCGTGCCGGTCAAAGTCAAGGCAGCAAGTCCTGCTGCCCAGCAGCCGGTTTCTCCAACCCCAGCGACTCCCCCTGTGACGGCCAAGACCGTCAAAGCAACGTCTGCCAAAAAAGAAGTTGCAGCAGCATCTCCAGCGAAATCTATGAACGTCTCATCAGTGGAAACCACCAACACATCCTCGGAAGCTGTGGAAGCAGCCGCCGTGGCCGCCCCCGATCAATTGGTACGCGCCACCCGGCCTTCTGCACGTTTGGCACAAATCACTGTGCCTTCTTTGCCACCCGCCGTGGCCTCAACAGCTGCCAAATCGAGCTTTTTGCCCAGCACATCGTCACCTGCACCCGCGGTCACTTATGTGCCGGTCAAGAAAGACCCCAAACTGGCCAACAACTGGAAAACAAAGAAGGCTGAGGAGTTGACCGATGCCGAAATTCTGGCCATGTCGGACGATGAGTACATGAACGACACGCAGATGGCGTTTTTCAGACTCAAGTTGACGCGTCTCAAACAAGACATCCTCAACAGTGCTGGGCAAACCACCGAGCATTTGCGAGAAGACACTGTGGTGGTGCCCGATCCTGCAGACCGTGCCACCATTGAAGAAGAGCATGCCCTTGAGCTGCGCACCCGGGATCGCGAGCGCAAGTTGCTCAAAAAAATCGAGCAATCCATTGTCCGCATCGATGCCGGAGATTACGGTTTTTGCGACGAAACCGGAGAATCCATTGGCGTGGGGCGCTTGTTGGCCAGGCCAACGGCCACTTTGTCGCTAGAGGCTCAACAGCGGCGAGAGCTCAAGCAAAAAATGTTTGGCGATTAAGTTGTTTTCCAGCTTAAAACCAAAAACCCCTTCTAGGGGTTTTTTTACATTTAAAGATTCATAAGTTGTATTTTTGCCAAGAACTTAAAAACCTTTTTGACTTGTGTTTTTTGATTTTTTATTAGTTGAGAGGTTACTTTCAGTGACTCTGCTAAGTCTCTAATTTACAAAGAAATTTATCAACTTCATGGTTTTAAAATCGCGGCTAAGCTGTTGATTTCATTGAAAAAAATCGATCTATACCATTCCGGAATCGGCGGTTTCCTGATACAGTGCAAAAAAGTGCAATTAAGTGGGTAAAAGTGCCCGACGTTGCCGTTTGTGACTGAAAAAAGGGTCTTCGCAGTGTTTCAAGGGGCTTCATCGCTGAGTCTGGATGCCAAAGGGCGGTTGTCTGTGCCGACCCGGCACCGTGACGTCTTGAGCGCCACTGCGCAAGGCCAGTTGACCATCACCAAGCACCCCCATGGTTGCTTGATGTTGTTTCCCAGACCCGAGTGGGAGAAGTTTCGCGAGCGCATTGCCCAATTGCCCATGTCTGCGCAATGGTGGAAGCGGATTTTTTTGGGCAATGCCATGGATGTCGAGATGGACGGCACTGGACGTGTGCTGATCTCCCCCGAGTTGCGCCAGGCTGCTGGGATTAGCCGGGACAGCATGCTTTTGGGTATGGGTCATCACTTTGAGCTGTGGGACAAAACCACGTACGAGGCACAAGAGGCGCAGGCCATGCAGGGTGAAATGCCCGAGGTGTTCAAGGACTTTTCTTTCTGACCACCATGACCAACACCTTACTTACCCACACCACCGTCCTTTTGAACGAGGCTGTCAGCGAATTGCTGGAGGCCTCCGCAGGCGTGCAGGGCTCTTACGTCGATGCCACTTTTGGGCGAGGCGGCCATTCCCGTTTGATCTTGTCCAAGCTCGCCAGTCAAGGGCGGCTTCAAGCCTTCGATAAAGACTTGGAGGCCATTGCAGAAGCTGAGCGCATCATGGATGAGCGGTTTTCCATCCGCCATGAAGGTTTTTCCCATTTGGGGGATTTGAGGCCTGGCAGTGTCGATGGCGTGTTGATGGACTTGGGCATCAGCTCTCCCCAGATCGACAGCCCCGAGAGGGGTTTTTCTTTTCGTTTCGATGGTCCGCTGGACATGCGCATGGACACCACGCGCGGGGAAAGTGTGGCCGAATGGTTGGCAACAGCCACAGTGGATCAAATCACGGAGGTCATACGTGACTATGGCGAAGAACGGTTTGCTGTTCAGATTGCAAAGGCGCTTGTGGCTCGCCGACAAGAGCGGGGCCCAATTTCAACCACCTCCGATTTGGCCCAGCTCGTGGCTGACACGGTCAAAACCCGCGAGCCGGGCCAGAACCCTGCAACGCGGACATTTCAGGCTTTTCGGATTTTCATCAACGCAGAGCTTGAAGAGCTCGAACAAGCGCTAGAGGCCAGCATTCATGTGCTCGCACCCGGTGGGCGTTTGGTGGTGATCAGTTTCCATTCGCTGGAAGATCGGATCGTCAAACAGTTCATGGCCAAACACTCCAAGGAGGTCGTGGATCGGCGTGTGCCGTTCGCTGAGCCTGTGAAGATGCGTTTGAAGACCTGCGGGCGTATTCGCCCCAGCGCCGATGAGGTGAAAGCCAACCCCCGCTCTCGCAGTGCCATCATGCGCATGGCCGAGCGGACCGAGGTGCCCGCATGACTCGGTTGAGCTTATTCTTGTTGATCGCCACGGTGGCCAGTGCTTTATTTCTGGTGCACAGCCATTATGAGTCTCGTCGTCTTTTCATGGCGTTGGAGACGGCGCGCAAGGAAGCCAAGCGATTTGATGTGGAGCACGATCGTTTGCAGGTCGAGCAGCGTGCGCAAGCCACGCCGCTGCGTGTGGAGCAAATTGCAAGGCAGCAATTACAAATGCACACGGCTTCGCCAGCCATTACTCAGTACGTCAGCCTGAGCGGCATGCTGGGACAGGCTGGCGCTGCCCAAGGGGCCCGTCCATGAACCGTGGTCGCAGCGTACAGCTGACTTCCAGCCCACTGCTGGCCAGCAAAACGCCGGTTTGGCGCAGCAAGCTGATTGTGGCGGCCATGGCTTTGGGCTTTATGGGGTTGGTGGGGCGTGCAGCTCATGTTCAGGTCATCGAGAATGATTTTTTTATCCGTCAAGGCGAAGTGCGTTTTGCCCGAACACTCAGCTTGGCTGCCAATCGGGGCCGTGTGTTGGACCGCAATGGCTTGTTGCTCGCATCCAGCGTGCCTGCCCCCAGCATTTGGGCCAATCCGGAGGACATTGACCGAGCAGACGCCGTCAAATTGAACCGACTGGCCAAACTGCTCGAGATGACGCCTGTCGAGTTGGAAAGAAAACTCAAGGACGACGAAAAAACATTCGTGTGGCTGCGCCGTCAACTCGATGAATCTGTTGTCAAGGAAATTTTGGCACTGGGCATCAAAGGGGTTTACGACATCAAGGAATACAAGCGGCTTTATCCTGAGGGAGAGGCTGCAGCACACATTGTGGGCTTTACCAATGTTGAAGACCAAGGCCAAGAGGGCGTGGAGCTGGTGTTCCAAAAGCAGCTCTCCGGCAAGTCTGGTTCGCGTCGTGTGATCAAGGACAGATTGGGCCGTGTCGTGGAAGCCGTGGGCGAAACCGTGCCTCCCGAAGATGGCCAAGACCTGCAACTGAGCATTGACAGCAAGGTCCAGTTTTACGCCTATCAAAAACTTCGTGAGGCCGTGTTGGAGCACAAGGCCAAAGCAGGCAGTGTGGTGGTGCTGGATGCGCAAACAGGCGAAATCCTTGCGTTGGCCAATTACCCCAGTTACTCGCCAGCCAAGCGCGGCAATTTAGGTGGAGAACAACTGCGCAACCGGGCGTTGACCGACACCTTTGAGCCGGGTTCGACCATGAAGCCGTTCGCTGTGGCTTTGGCTCTTGAAAAAGGGTTGGTCAAACCCGACACGATGATTCAAACCGCCCCCGGTCGGATCAGCATCACCGGCTCTACGATTTCAGATGCCCACCCTCATGGATTGCTCTCGGTCAATGAAGTCATCCAGAAATCAAGCAACGTGGGCACTGTCAAAATGGCCATGCAGTTGCAACCACGCGAAATGTGGGAGATGTATGCCCAAGTGGGGTTTGGTCAAAAACCTCAGCTGCCTTTTCCAGGCGTGGTCAGCGGGCGTTTACGGCCCTATAAATCATGGCGTCCGATTGAGCAGGCGACCATGAGTTATGGGTACGGCATTTCCGGCAGCTTGTTTCAAGTGGCCCGTGCATATACGGTGTTTGCGCGAGATGGTGAAGTGGTGCCTGCTACTTTGCTCAAGACCGATGGGCAGGTTCACGGTGAACGGGTGATCAGCGTTCAAAACGCCAAGGCCATGCGCAAGATGCTGCAAATGGCTGCTGGCCCAGGCGGAACCGCCCAAAAAGCACAAACCATGGGTTATTCCGTGGGGGGCAAAACCGGCACCGCTCACAAGCAAGAGGGCAAAGGGTACGCAGGCAAAAAGTACCGGGGTTTTTTTGTCGGCATGGCGCCCATAGAAGCACCCCGAATCATTGTGGCTGTCATGATTGATGAACCCAGCAATGGCCGTTATTTCGGCGGTGATGTGGCCGCTCCGGTGTTCAGTCAGACGGTTCAGCAAACTTTGCGCTTGATGGGTGTGCAGCCTGATATTGCCGTGAAACCACAAATTGTGGCCAAGTCGGTGGAGGAGTCATTTTGATCCACACCTTGCACACAGCAACCGAGGCCGCTCAATGGTTGCGCAGCCAAGTGACCGGTATTTTGCGCACCGATAGCCGCATGGTTGGGCCTGGCGATGCATTCATTGCTTGGCCAGGATCTGCCACCGATGGACGCAGGTATTTGATGCAAGCCTTGCAACAAGGCGCGAGCGCGTGTTTGATGGAGGCCCAGGACCATGAGCCTTGGCTTGAGGCTGTGTCGCCTGAATGGCATTCGGCCTTGGCTGTCATGCCAGGTCTGAAAGCCCAGACGGGTTGGGTGGCCGATGCCTATTACCAACACCCCAGTCAAGCGCTGAGTGTGCTGGCCGTCACGGGTACCAATGGCAAAACTTCGACGGCTTGGTGGTTGGCACAGGCGCTGTCATCACCGGTGTTGCAGCAAACCTGCGGTTTGGTGGGAACTTTGGGCGTGGGTCAATTGCCGTATTTGCACAGCACGGGCATGACCACCCCTGACCCGGTGCTGTTGCAGCGCCAGTTCCGTACTTTTGTCGATGACGGTGTGCGCCATTGCGCCATCGAGGCGTCCTCGATTGGTTTGGCTGAGCATCGGCTGGACGGCACCCGCATGGGTGTGGCGGTTTTCACCAATTTCACCCAAGACCACCTCGACTATCACGGGGACATGACCCGTTATTGGGCGGCCAAAGCCGCCTTGTTTGCTTGGCCGGGTCTGCATTCGGCTGTCATCAACATGGATGATGCACAAGGTGCTGCATTGGCGCGTCAACTGGAAAATACGGATTTGTCTGTCTGGACCTGTTCACGCCGTGGCCCCGCACGTTTGCAAGCGGTGGCATTGCCTGACCCACAAGGTATCGCCTTTGAAGTGCATGAGGGTCATGAAGTTCAGACCTTGCACACGGGTTTGCTGGGCGACTACAACATCGACAACTTGTTGGGCGTTTTGGGTGCCATGAGGGCATTGGGCATTGGCTTGGCGCAAGCCGTACAAGCCTGTCGTCACCTGACTTCGGTGCCAGGACGCATGCAAGCGGTGACCTTGGATCAGTCCTTAGGTCCCTCCATCGGTGATCAGCAACAGCTTCCCATGGTGGTGATTGACTACGCCCACACCCCTGATGCGGTCTCACATGCTTTGCTTGCTTTGCGCTCTGTGGCCTCGGCCAGAGGGGGGCAGCTGTGGTGTGTTTTGGGTTGTGGTGGCGACCGTGATGCGAGCAAACGGCCACAAATGGCTGCTGCTGCACAGGCCGCTGCCGATCAACTGATGCTCACCAGCGACAACCCTCGATCTGAATCACCGGAGGCCATTGTCAATGACATGATCGCCGGACTGATTCGGCCAGATCTCGTGCGCGTTCAACTTGACCGTGCGAGGGCTGTGAGTGAGGTGCTTGCTTTGGCCGATGTCAAAGATGTGGTGTTGGTGGCTGGCAAAGGCCACGAGACCACGCAAGAAATCATGGGTGTTTTTCATCCTTATTCAGATGAGTCGCAAGTTGTGTCGGCATTGAAACTGCGCTTTGCATGCCTTGATGGGGTGGTGCAATGATGGCGCATCACACCCCCATGAAGTTGAGTCTCAACCAGGCCTTGCTCTGGCTCAGCCATGCGCAGGGTGTGGGTTTGACGTCCGTGCTGGCCGATCGCGTGCACACCGACAGCCGCAGTTTGCAATCGGGTGATTTGTTTGTGGCCCTGAGAGGTGAGCGCTTTGATGGCCATCAGTTCATCGGCCAAGCCAAAGCGCAAGGAGCCGTGGGCGTGGTGTGTGAACCCTCGGGTCAAGATTTGGCCATCCATCATGGCTTGCCCGCGTTGATTGTCCCTGACGCCCGCATCGCCTTGGGTGAACTGGCTCAAGGCTGGCGCTCGCAGTTCAATCTGCCCCTGATTGCGGTGACGGGCAGCAATGGCAAAACCACCGTCACTCAAATGATTGCGTCCATCTTGCGCGAGCACGCAGGTGAACAGGCCTTGTCCACCCAGGGCAACCTGAACAATGACATTGGCGTGCCACTGACCTTGCTCAATCTGCGCGCCCACCACACCATTGCCGTGGTCGAATTGGGCATGAACCATCCGGGCGAGATTGCCTATTTGGCTCGTTTGGCCCAAGCCAACGTGGCCTTGGTCAACAACGCACAACGTGAACACCAAGAGTTCATGGGCACCGTCGAAGCTGTGGCCCACGAAAATGGTGCGGTGTTGCATGCCTTGCCTTCCAGTGGTGTGGCCATTTACCCCGCAGACGAAACCTTCACGCCCGTGTGGCAAGCGCTGTCGGGTTCGCGTGCCCAACGCACCTTTGCCATGCCAAAGGGTGGCATCCCAACCGCTCAAGTTGCCCATTCACGCGTGGACGTCTGTGCTGATGACGTGGTTTGGCAATCCGATGCTTGGCAATTCGCGTTGGTCACGCCTCAGGGGACGGCCCCTGTTTTGCTGCACATTGCAGGCCGTCATAACGTCAAAAATGCATTGGCTGCAAGCGCCTGCGCACTGGCAGCGGGCGTGCCGTTGGCCACTGTGGTGCAAGGTTTGCAAGCATTTGAGCCCGTGAAAGGCCGTTCACGGGCATGGGTTGTGCCAAGCCCATTGGGCAGCATCACCTTGGTGGATGACACCTACAACGCCAACCCTGACTCTGTGCGTGCAGCCATTGATGTGCTGGCCGAGTTGCCCGCACCCCGTTTGTTGGTATTGGGTGACATGGGTGAAGTGGGTGATCAGGGGGCCGAGTTTCATGCCGAAGTCGGCCGCTATGCAGCCGAGCGCGGCATCGAAGTTTTTTACACCTTGGGCGACTTGTCCGAGCATGCCGCTCGCGCATTTGGAGCGGCCCATCATTGCGCCAGCATGGACCAGTTGTTGGCCCTTGTGTTGCACAACATGCATCAATTTCAAAGTGTGCTGGTCAAAGGCTCGCGCTTCATGAAGATGGAGCGCGTGGTTCAAGCCCTTCTGTCACGGGGCGATGACCAGCGCACAGCACATCACGATCAAAAAGGGGAGGCCCATGCTGCTTAGTTTGGCCCAATGGTTGCAAAGTTTGTCACCCGAGTGGGGCTTTTTGCGCGTTTTTCAATACATCACCTTCCGTGCCGTGATGGCCGCGATGACGGCCTTGTTGATTGGTTTGGCCGCAGGGCCGTGGGTGATCCGTCGCCTGACATCTCTCAAAATTGGCCAGCCTATCCGAGGCTATGGCATGGAGTCTCACCTGTCCAAAAGTGGCACGCCCACCATGGGGGGGGTGCTGATTCTGTTGTCCATTGCAGTTTCCACCTTGTTGTGGTTTGACCTGTCCAACCGGTTTGTCTGGATTGTGTTGATCGTCACCCTGGGTTTTGGTGCCATTGGTTGGGTGGATGACTGGCGCAAGGTCGTCAACAAAGATCCTGAGGGCATGCGCTCGCGTGAAAAGTACTTCTGGCAATCGGTGGTGGGCTTGCTGGCGGCGCTGTATTTGGTGTTCAGTATTTCAGAAGTGTCCAACATGCGTGTGTTGGATTTGTTTGGCAAATGGGTTTTATCGGGCTTTGATGTGAACTTGCCGCCCAAGGCCGGTCTGCAAGTGCCATTTTTCAAAGAAATCAACTACCCCTTGGGCGTCTTGGGCTTTGTGGTCATGACTTATCTGGTCATTGTGGGCGCCAGCAACGCAGTCAACCTCACCGATGGCTTGGATGGTTTGGCGATCATGCCCGTGGTGATGGTCGGTTCCGCTTTGGGTGTGTTTGCTTATGTGACGGGCAGCTCGGTTTATTCCAAATACCTGTTTTTGCCACACATCCCAGGTTCGGGCGAGTTGATGATATTTTGCGCAGCCATGGCGGGTGCCGGTTTGGCGTTCTTGTGGTTCAACACGCATCCAGCGCAGGTTTTCATGGGTGATGTGGGGGCTTTGGCTTTGGGGGCTGCGTTGGGCACCATCGCGGTCATCGTGCGACAGGAAATCGTGCTGGCCATCATGGGCGGTATTTTTGTGGTCGAAGCTTTGTCGGTCATGGCCCAAGTGGCTTGGTTCAAATACACCAAAAAGAAATACGGCCAAGGTCGACGCATTCTGAAAATGGCCCCTTTGCACCACCATTTCGAAAAAAGCGGCTGGAAAGAAACGCAGGTGGTGGTGCGGTTCTGGATCATCACCATGCTGCTGTGCCTGGTGGGTTTGTCAACCCTGAAGCTGAGGTAAGCCATGCAGCTTCAGGGTCAACACGTTCTGATTCTTGGTTTGGGTGCTTCGGGCCTGGCAATGGCCCGTTGGTGCGCGCAGGCCGGGGCCAGCGTCACTGTGG
This sequence comes from Comamonadaceae bacterium PBBC1, assembly GCA_002256145.1. Lineage (GTDB taxonomy): Bacteria > Pseudomonadota > Gammaproteobacteria > Burkholderiales > Burkholderiaceae_C > Limnohabitans_A. The sequence continues at coordinate 385,640 of NKIP01000001.1, read as the reverse complement.
CCGATACCCGTGACACGCCACCCCAGTTGCTGGCTTTGCAAGCCGAATGGCCTGATGTGCGTTTTGTTCCAGGGCCTTTTGCAGCGGGATTGGTCGAAGGCACTTCGGTGCGAGCTGTCTTTCGAAGCCCCGGCCTGAGCCCGGAGGTGGTGGCCCCGGTGCTGGATGCGGCCAAAGCCATGGGCTTGTGGCAAGGCGGTGAGCTGAGCCTGTTTGCAGCAGGCTTGCAAGACTTGAAAACCCGATTTGGCTACGCACCACAGGTGTTGGCCATCACCGGCACCAATGGCAAAACCACAGTGACATCGTTGACCGGGCAGTTGGTTGCGCGTGCAGGCAAAACGGTGAAAGTGGCAGGCAACATTGGCCCCACATTGCTCGACACCTTGACTCAGGCCATGGCCCAAGCCCAGGCCCAGCTGGCGCAGGATGAGGTTTTGGAGCAAACAGAGCCTGAAGTGGTTACCCGTGATGCCGAGGTCAGCAACGCAGACGATGCATCGCTTTCCCACACAGAACAGATAGCGATTCCACTGCAAGCTGCAGTCGAACCCAGCACAGAGCACAACGAGGCCTCTGCGGTGTTGGACAGTGCCATGCCATTGGACGCGCAAGCCACTGACAACGAAGAAAATTCAGCCCAAGCCCAAGCCCAGGCCAACGAAGTGCAAGACGTCACTCAGATCGAGGACGAAGAGTTGACGGTCCCCCAAGCCGCGGTCATGGCACCTGTGCTGGTGCACCCCATGGCCCAAGCATTGCCGCAAGTCTGGGTGCTGGAGTTGTCGAGCTTTCAACTCGACAGCAGCGAGGGCTTTGAACCCACTGCTGCCACCGTTTTGAACCTCTCGCAAGACCATTTGGACTGGCATGGCAGCATGGCCGCCTATGGCCAAGCCAAAGCCAGAATTTTTGGTAAGCAGGCTTTGATGGTGCTCAATCGCGATGATTTGCAAGTCATGGACATGCGTCCAGCGCCCATCAAGGTCAAACTGCAAAAACCCATGGAGCGTGCCTGCTTGACCTTTGGTGCAGACATGCCTCAAAGGCCGGGAGACTTCGGCATTGAAGTGACCCATGGCATGACCTGGTTGGTTCGTGCGCTGGAGGCCGATGAAACGCGTCGCCGCCGCAAAGACGAAGCCGAAGAGTTGCACTTTCAGCGCTTGATGCCGGCCGATGCCTTGCGCATTCGGGGGCGGCACAACGCCGTCAATGCCTTGGCGGCGTTGGCCTTGGCGTCCAGTGCAGGATGTGCTTTGGGACCCATGCTGTATGGACTGCGTGAGTATCGGGGTGAACCGCACCGAGTAGAGCCGGTGGCCATCGTCCACGACGTTGAGTACTTTGATGACAGCAAGGGCACCAATGTGGGAGCCACGGTCGCCGCTTTGCAAGGCCTGGGTGCCGAGCGAAGCGTGGTGGTGATCATGGGCGGGGAGGGCAAGGGTCAGGATTTTTCACCTCTGGCCGCGCCCGTCGCAAGGTATGTCCGGGGTGTGATTTTGATTGGACGGGATGCGCCCGTCATTCGTGAGGCCTTGCTGGGCACAGGTGTTCCATTGAGTGATGCGCAGGACATGCACGATGCAGTGAGGCAAGCGGCTGGCCTGGCACATTCGGGTGATGCTGTGCTGATGTCGCCCGCCTGCGCCAGTTTTGACATGTTCGACAACTATGGACACCGGGCAGAAGTGTTTTGCCAAGCTGTGGCTGCTTTGGCTCAAGATGCTGGCGTGTCCATGGAGGGCGGCTTGTGAGCGAAACCTTGAACTTGGCCCAGCGCATGCAAACCACGTTGGCACGTTGGGGGGCGGTTTTTGGCGGTGCTGTGGGTGGAGCCGTCCATGCCCAGGCCTTGCCTGTCAATTTGGGTGGCTACGAATTTGCCCGCCCACCCTCCAGCACAGCAGCCAGTTTGCAGGGCGTGGACAAAGTCTTGGTCGGGGTTGTGGTGGCTTTGCTGATGTGGGGCATGGTCATGGTGTATTCGGCATCGATTGCCATGCCGGATAACCCCAAATTTTCTCGTTATACACACACCCACTTTTTGGTGCGGCATGCCATCTCGATGGTGGCCGGTTGTGTCATGGCCTTGTTGGCGTTCCAAGTGCCCATGCAAAACTGGGAGAAAGTCGCCAAGCCCTTGTTTGTGCTGTCTTTGCTCTTGCTGGCCTTGGTGTTGATTCCGTTTATTGGCAAAGGGGTCAATGGTGCCAGGCGTTGGATTTCCTTTGGCGTGATCAATTTTCAGCCCTCGGAGCTGGCGAAGTTGGCCACCATCATCTATGCCGCTGACTACATGGTCCGCAAAATGGATGTGAAGGAAGACTTTATTCGTGCCGTATGGCCCATGGGCACTGCGGTGGCTTTGGCAGGGGTGTTTTTGTTGGCCGAGCCTGACATGGGGGCTTTCATGGTGATCGCCATCATTGCCATGGGCATCTTGTTTCTGGGTGGCGTCAATGCCCGCATGTTCTTTCTGATCTTTACCGTTTTGGTCTCTGCCTTTGTGATCATGATTGCGGTGTCTCCATGGCGTCGAGAGCGAATTTTTGCCTACCTGGACCCCTTCAGTGCCGAACATGCTTTGAGCAAAGGTTACCAGTTGTCGCACTCCTTGATTGCCATCGGCCGAGGCGAAATTTGGGGTGTTGGTTTGGGCGGGAGTGTCGAGAAATTGCATTGGCTACCCGAGGCGCACACGGACTTTTTATTGGCCGTGATTGGTGAAGAGTTTGGATTGATCGGTGTGTCTTTGGTCATCTTTTTGTTCTTGTGGCTCAGCCGACGAATCATGGTGATTGGGCGTCAGGCCATCGCGCTGGAAAAGGTTTTTTCAGGTTTGGTGGCGCAGGGGGTCGGCATTTGGATTGGATTTCAGGCCTTCATCAACATGGGTGTTAACTTGGGTGCCTTGCCCACAAAAGGATTGACCCTGCCGTTGATGAGCTATGGCGGTTCAGCCATCATGATGAATTTGGTGGCGGTGGCCATTGTGCTGCGCATTGACAGTGAAAACAAACAAATGATGCGTGGAGGGCGATCATGAGCACCAAGCCGAAAACAGCCTTGGTCATGGCCGGCGGGACAGGGGGACACATTTTCCCGGGATTGGCCGTTGCTCAGGCGCTGCGCGACGCGGGATGGCGCGTGCATTGGTTGGGTGCTCCCAACAGCATGGAGCACGATTTGGTGCCAGCACAAGGATTTGCTTTCGAACCGGTGGATTTTGCGGGCGTACGCGGCAAAGGTTTGCAGACACTGATGGTGCTGCCTTGGCGTTTGCTGCGGGCATTTTGGCAAAGCGTGCAGGTGATTCGACGTGTCCAACCCGATGTGGTTTTGGGTTTGGGGGGCTACATCACATTTCCCGGTGGGATGATGGCCAGCTTGTGGGGCAAACCGTTGATTTTGCATGAGCAAAATTCGGTAGCGGGCATGGCCAACAAGGTCTTGGCGCAATTGGCCGACTGTGTGTTCACGGCTTTTCCGGATGTTTTCAAAACGGGGCAGTGGGTGGGTAATCCCCTGCGTCGAGCGTTTACCGAGCAGGCATCGCCCGCTGAACGCTACACCGCCCGCACAGGCCCCTTGCGTTTGTTGGTCGTGGGGGGCAGTCTTGGGGCCAAAGCCTTGAATGACATGGTGCCCAAGGCTTTGGCTTTGTTGCCGATACAAAGCCGTCCACAAGTGGTCCACCAAAGCGGTGCCAAGCAAATTGAAGCATTGCGAGTCAATTACCAGGCGGCGGGTGTGCAGGCTGAATTAACCCCATTTATTGACGATACGGCCACAGCCTTTGCACAGGCCGATTTGGTGATCTGCCGTGCAGGTGCCAGCACGGTGACCGAGTTGGCCGCAGTAGGTGTGGCAGCCATGTTCGTGCCATTTCCATTTGCGGTGGATGACCATCAAACCACCAATGCCCAATTTTTGGTCACATCGGGCGGTGGTTGGTTGATCCCGCAATCTGAATTAACCGCTGAAAGTTTGGCAGAACGGTTGAAGGCTCTGGACCGGAACCGATTGCAGGGTGTGGCTGAAAGTGCCTGGGTCCATAGAAAAACAAATGCAACAAGAGAGGTTGTGATGGCTTGTGAGGAGTTGGCAGCATGAAACACGCCATCCGTAAAATTCATTTCATTGGCTTGGGCGGCTCGGGCATGAGCGGCATTGCCGAAGTGCTGTTCAATCTTGGCTACCAAATTTCTGGCTCAGATCTGGCCGACAGTGCTTCTTTGCGCCGCTTGGCCAGTTTGGGTATCCAAACCCATGTCGGACATGCGCCCGAAAACGTGAGCGATGCCGACGCCGTGGTCACCTCGACGGCTGTCAAGTCTGACAACCCGGAAGTATTGGCCGCCAAGGCACGGCATGTGCCCATCGTGCCCCGTGCAGTCATGTTGGCCGAATTGATGCGCATGAAGCAAGGGGTGGCCATTGCAGGTACACACGGCAAAACCACCACCACCAGCTTGGTGGCCAGTGTCTTGGCCGAGGCAGGCTTGGACCCTACTTATGTCATTGGCGGGCGCCTCAACAGTGCAGGCACCAACGCAAAATTGGGCACAGGTGACTACATTGTGGTGGAAGCCGATGAGTCGGATGCCTCATTTTTGAACCTGCTGCCGGTCATGGCGGTGGTGACCAACATTGACGCTGATCATATGGAGACGTACGGCCACGATCTGGCCCGCTTGAAGGGGGCCTTTGTTGAATTCTTGCACCGCATGCCTTTTTATGGGACAGCGATTGTTTGCAGTGACGATCCAGGCGTGCGCTCCATTGTTGATCAAATTGCTCGGCCGGTCACCACATACGGTTTGCTAGCCGGTGCGCAAGTGCGGGCTGTGGATGTGAGGGCCGAAAACGGTCAGATGCATTTCACAGTCAAGCGGCAAAACGGCATCACTTTGCCTGATCTGCCCATCGTGCTGAATTTGCCAGGGGAACACAACGTTCTTAATGCCTTGGCCGCGATTTCAGTGGCTGTGGAATTGGGCGTGGATGACACTGCAGTGCAACGCGCACTGATTCAATTCAAAGGCGTGGGTCGGCGCTTTCAGCGTTATGGCGATGTGGCCACGGCCGATGGCCAAGGACACTTCACTGTGATTGACGATTATGGCCACCACCCTGTCGAGATGGCGGCCACCCTGGCGGCCGCACGCGGGGCCTTTCCTGGTCGCAGGTTGGTGTTGGCCTTCCAGCCCCACCGATACAGCCGCACCCGCGACTGCTTTGAAGATTTTGTCAAAGTGATTGGCCACGGTTGCGACAGCGTGTTGCTTTGTGAGGTGTACGCCGCTGGAGAAGCACCCATCGTGGCGGCCGATGGTCGTTCATTGGCCAGGGCACTGCGTGTGGCAGGAAAGGTCGAGCCCGTCTTTGTGGACCAAGTTGCCGACATGCCACAAGCGGTCATGGACAACGCACGCGACGGTGACGTGCTCATTTGCATGGGGGCTGGCTCTATTGGCGCAGTTCCAGCGCAAGTGGTCGAGTGGGTGGCATCCAGCACGGACGGACAGGAGCAGTCATGACAAATCAAGTCATGCCTATCAGCACAGGTTCAGCCTTGAATATGGGCAAAGTCGCTGTACTGATGGGCGGTCATTCAGCAGAGCGCGAAATTTCATTGATGTCTGGTCAAGGTGTGCTCAATGCATTGCAACTTGCAGGCATCGATGCGCAGGCCTTCGATCCCGCAGAACGTGATCTGAGCGAAATCAAGCGAGAAGGTTTTGAGCGCTGCTTTATTGCCCTGCACGGACGACATGGTGAAGATGGCACAGTGCAAGGGGCGCTGGAATTGATGGGCATCCCCTATACGGGCTCTGGTGTCATGGCCTCCAGCATGGCCATGGACAAGGTCATGACCAAACGGGTCTGGCTGGCAGAAGGCTTGCCCACACCCCGTTACGTGCTGGTAAACAAAGCCGATATTCACCACACATCGGGTGCGGATTTGGTCGCCAAGCTGGGTTTGCCCATGATTGTCAAACCGGCCCGTGAAGGTTCATCCATCGGGGTGAGCAAAGTCAACCATCTTGACCAAGTGCAAGCGGCCTTGTTGGCCGCCGCAGAATGCGATAAAGACATCCTTTGTGAGCAGTGCATTGTGGGTGATGAGGTCACATGCCCTGTGCTGGGTGAAGGCCGCAGCGCCAAGGCATTGCCCGTGATACGTATTGTGGCACCCGATGGGGCATACGATTATCAGAATAAATATTTTACCGATGACACCCAATACCTGGTGCCAAGTGGCTTGCCAGATGCCGAAGAAGCTGCCATCGAAGCACTGGTGATCAAGGCCTATCAGGTCTTGGGTTGCAGAGGCTGGGGCCGCATCGACGTCATGATCGATGGTCAAACACGCCAGCCTTATTTACTGGAAATCAACACTTCTCCTGGGATGACCAGCCACTCTTTGGTGCCCATGTCTGCGCAAGCAGTGGGTCTGGACTACCAAGCACTGTGCTGCCAGTTGCTCAGCACAGCCTGCTTGGATGGTCAGGAGATGGTGCCATGAAACAAGGTACCCTCATGCCTGTTGATGTTCGGCTCATGAACATCGCTACCGCACTGTTGCTGGTGGTGGTGTTGAGCTTGTTGGTGGGCAGCGGGGTGTGGTGGTTGTTCAGGCATCCAATGTTTGCGATTCACTCGGTATCAGTGCAGGGCGAGGTCACGCGCAACAACGCATTGACTTTGCAGGCGCATGTCATGCCGCAATTGCAAGGTAATTTTTTTACGATCGATTTGAATCAAACCCGAGACATCTTTCAGACCGTACCTTGGGTGCGTGTGGCGGTGGTGCACAGAGATTTTCCGAATCGATTGCGAGCAGTCTTGCAAGAGCATCAAGCCTTGGCCTTGTGGGGCGAAGAGGGAGCAAGCACTTTGCTCAATGAGCAGGGACAAATTTTTGAGGCCAATACAGATGACCTGGATGTGGACAAACTGCCTCGCATGAAAGGCCCGGCAGACCAATCGCTCACGGTCGCACGCATGTTCAAGGTATTGAGTCCACTTTTTGCGGCAGTCAATATGGACATTGATCAACTTGAATTGACACCCCGAGGTGGTTGGCGGGTGTTGACAGAACATGGTGCTGTCCTTGAGTTGGGGCGCGGAACCGATGCCGAGTTGGTGGCCCGTTTGAATCTTTTCTTCAAAACGTTGACTCAAGTGACCACACGTTACGGTCGAACAGCCACAGCGTTGGCGGGTGCAGATTTGCGACACAAGGATGGTTACGCATTGCGACTGCGAGGCGTCAGCACCTTAGACACAGACAACAAAAAAAAACCATGAGCGTTCAGGGTTTGGAAATACAACGGAAACGGTGATTGAAATGGCAAAAGAATACAAAGACTTGGTGATCGGTTTGGACATTGGAACCTCCAAAGTCATGGCCGTGGTAGCCGAAGTGTTGCCAGATGGATCTTTGAAAATTGCAGGTTTGGGCATAGCGCCTGGCAATGGACTCAAACGCGGCGTGGTCGTGAACATCGACGCCACAGTGCAAAGCATTCAGCAAGCACTGAAAGAGGCAGAACTGATGGCGGATTGCAAAATCGTGCATGTCAATTGTGGCATCACAGGCAGTCACATTCGCGGTTTGAACTCCAGTGGCATGGTGGCCATCAAGGACAAAGAAGTGACGCAAGCTGATGTTGCACGTGTCATGGAAACTGCTCGCGCCATCAACATTTCAAGCGATCAGCGATTGCTGCTTGTGGCACCACAGGAGTTCGTGATCGATGGTCAGGAGGTCAAGGAGCCCATTGGCATGAGCGGTATGCGCCTAGAGGCCAAGGTCCACATTGTCACTGGGGCACAAAGCGCAGCTGAAAACATCATCAAATGTGTACGCCGCTGTGGTCTGGAGGTGGACCAGTTGCTTCTCAACCCCCAATCTTCGAGCTTGGCGGTGTTGTCTGAAGACGAGCGTGAACTGGGTGTGGTGTGTGTGGACATTGGTGCTGGTACCACTGATGTGGCCATTTTTTCCAATGGATCGATTCGACATACAGCCGTTATTCCAATTGCTGGTGACCTGATCACCAGCGACATCGCCATGGCTTTGCGCACGCCTACCAAAGATGCTGAAGACATCAAGGTGGAAAGCGGGTATGCCAAACAATTGCTGGCCGACCCCGAAGCTCAGGTTGAAGTACCAGGACTGGGGGATCGTGGCCCACGCATGTTGAGCAAGCAAGCTTTGGCAGGTGTGATTGAGCCACGCATTGAAGAAATTTTTTCTTTGGTGCACCAAGTCATTCGTGAGTCGGGTTATGAAGAAGTCCTGTCATCGGGCATTGTGCTGACAGGTGGCAGTGCTGTCATGCCGGGCATGGTCGAGTTGGGGGAGGACATTTTTCTCAAGCCAGTGCGGCGAGGTCTTCCTAAATACGCTGGCAGTTTGGCCGATATGGTGAGTCAACCCAGGGCTGCTACCGTCATGGGACTGCTGGAAGAAGCTCGCTTAGCCCGGTTGCGAGGATACAAGGTGACACAAAAGAAGAGTTCGGTGAACAACGCATTTGGTCGTTTCAAAGACTTTATTGTGGGGAATTTTTGATGAGCTGGATCAAAAAATTCCTGGCCCGAGCGAGCCCACCCCACCGTAACATTCATCAAGACATTGAGATCTTGAATAAAAAAATTTGAGATCAACAGACAACTTCAGACAATCAGATTTAGGATAGCACCATGACCATAGAAATGATCCAAACCGAAGAGTTCAACCAAGGCACCCAGATCAAAGTGATTGGGGTTGGCGGAGGTGGCGGTAACGCTGTTGAGCACATGATTGAGCGCCAGGTTCAAGGCGTTGAGTTCATCTGTGCCAACACCGACGCACAAGCCTTGGCCCGCAGCGCAGCGCATCGATTCATTCAATTAGGACAAACCGGTCTGGGTGCAGGCAGTAAGCCAGACAAAGGGCGGGAAGCCGCCTTGGCAGCCGAGGCTGATATTCGCAGCGCCATTGAAGGTGCACACATGCTGTTCATCACTGCAGGCATGGGTGGGGGCACTGGGACCGGTGCTGCACCTGTCATCGCACGGATTGCCAAGGAAATGGGCATTTTGACCGTGGGTGTGGTGACCAAACCCTTCGATTTTGAAGGCAACCGCCGCATGAGCAATGCAGACCAAGGAATGCTCGAGCTAGAGGCCAGTGTTGATTCATTGATTGTGGTGCTCAACGAGAAGCTGCTTGAGCTCCCAGGTGGCGATGACATGACCCAGGATGAAGCGTTTGCTCATGCCAACGATGTTCTCAAAAACGCAGTGGGGGGCATTGCTGAAATCATCAATGTGCCAGGTCATGTGAACGTTGACTTTGAAGACGTGCGCACTGTGATGGGTGAGCCTGGCAAAGCCATGATGGGCACGGCAGCCGCCAGCGGCCCCGACCGTGCGCGCATTGCCGCCGAGCAAGCTGTGGCTTGCCCGCTGCTTGAAGGCGTTGACCTCAAAGGTGCACGGGGTGTTTTGGTGCTGATCAGCGCGGCCAAAGGCTCCTTGAAGTTGGCTGAATCCAAACAAGCCATGAATACCATCCGAGCCTGTGCTTCTGAGGACGCACACGTGATTTATGGCACTGCCTATGATGAAAGTTTGGGCGATGACATCCGTGTCACCGTGGTGGCGACAGGCTTGTCCCGCAAAGCTGTGGCTCGTCCAGTCCTTGAGGTCCTGCGCACGGGCAACGGCGCGGACACCGCCAATTTTTTGATGGGCAGTCAAGATGTGGTGGTACCTACCTTGAAAACGGCATCCAGCTCAGCGGGAACCATGAACACCCCGGCGGTTTGGCGCAACATCCGCACCAATGCAGCAGCACGTGTAGATGGCATGGTCAATGCTGGCATGGACGACATTGAAATCCCTGCATTTTTGCGTAAACAAGCTGATTGAGTTCTAAAGAACGCTTTTCAGTGCAAGCCACAGTGCCAGACGGTGATGACCGTTTGGTACTATTTCTAGGCTTGAAAAAACAGGCCATCAAGAATCGTCATCCAAAGCATCACTTGGCAATTCCTGTCAGCACGAGGCCCATGCCTGCGAATTAAAATGCTTTCATGCTTGCTCAACGCACCCTCAAAACCCTCACCCAGGCCGTTGGCGTGGGTTTGCACAGTGGCCAACGTGTCGAATTGACACTGCGGCCAGCCGCACCCGACACCGGCATCGTGTTCAGGCGTGTGGACTTGCCTGAGCCGGTGGACATTCCCGTGCGTGCCGAGTCGGTGACCGACACCCGTCTGGCCTCCACCATCTCGGTCGGGCAAGCCAAGGTGTTCACGGTGGAGCACCTCATGTCGGCCTGCGCAGGCTTGGGCATTGACAACCTGTATGTCGACATCACCGCCGAAGAGGTGCCCATTTTGGACGGCTCGGCCTCGTCGTTTGTGTTTTTGCTGCAAAGCGCAGGCATCGTCGAGCAAAACGCACCCAAGCGCTTTTTGCGCGTGCTCAAAACCGTGCAGGTCAGCGAAGGTGAGGGCAACAACATCAAGTGGGCCAAACTCGAACCCTTTCACGGCTACAAACTCAGTTTTGAAATCGATTTTCGCCACCCTGCTGTCGACTCGACCGGGCAGCAGGTGGTGTTCGACATGTCCGAGGGGGTGTATTCGCGTGACATTGCCCGGGCCCGCACCTTTGGCTTTACCAAAGACGTGGAAATGATGCGTGCCAATGGACTGGCGCTGGGCGGAGGACTGGACAACGCCATCGTCATGGACGACTACAAGGTGCTGAACGCCGATGGCCTGCGCTACGACGACGAGTTTGTGAAGCACAAAATCCTCGACGCCATGGGCGACCTGTACATCGTGGGCAAACCCCTGCTGGCCGCCTACAGTGCCTTTCGCTCGGGCCACGCCATGAACAACCAGCTCCTGCGAGCACTGCTGGCCCAACCCGACGCCTATGAGATCGTGACGTTTGACAGAGCCAGTCAAGCGCCCAAAGGTTTTGCCGCTTTGCAGCCCGCTTGGTAAGACTCTGGCCCATGGTTGTGTCGGCCATGTGTGTATTTTGATTTTGTAGGCGCCCACCCCGTGGGCGATGGCACGCGCACCACCAAGGCACGCCATGGCCCCTGTCACGGGTGAATCAGGGGGCAAAGAGGCCTTGCGATAACATGACCTGCATGACCCTCAGCCGACAACAAATCACATTGCTCGTCACTTTGACGCTGGTCTGGGGCTTCAACTGGCCCATGCTCAAGCTGGGGGTGAGCTATTTTCCACCGCTCTCGTTTCGCAGTTTGAGCATGTGGATGGGCTTGCCGTTTTTGGCGCTGGTGCTCTACGTCAAAAAAATTCCCTTCAAGATCCCGCAATCTGACTGGCGAGAGCTGTTCATTTTGGCTGCGACCAACATGCTGATCTGGCATGTGTTGATCATTTTGGCGGTGCAAAATCTGTCGAGTGGGCGGGCGGCCATCTTGGGCTACACCATGCCGATTTTCTCGGCCCTGTTTGGTGTGGCGGCCTACGGCGCGGTGCTCAAGTGGCGCGGTTGGTTGGGGCTGGCCGCGGCCTTGCTGGGGGTGGTCCTCTTGCTGTGGCATGAGTTCAGCACCATCGCGGGCAAACCGCTGGGTGTGGCGCTGGGGCTGGTGGCCGCAGCTTTTTGGGGCTTGGGCACGCAACAAATTCGGCACACCCGCATCCAGGTGCCAACTCTGACCATCGTGTTCTGGATGACCTGCATGAGTACTTTGCTGATGAGTTGTTTGGCCTTTGTGTTTGAGCGTGACGACTGGGGACCGCCCCCGGCCGTGACCTGGGCATCGGTGGTTTACAACGCGTTTGGGGTGTTTGTGTTTGCCCAAGCTGCATGGTTGTCATTGGCCAGAAACTTGCCGCCCTTGGCCTCCACACTGAGTGTGATGTTCATCCCGGTGCTGGGGGTTTTCAGCGGGGCTTATTTTTTAAACGAGGTCTTGCACTGGCAGGACTGGGCGGCCATTGTGTTGATTGTGGTGGCCATCGCCTCTGTGTTGTGGCCCAGCCGCACGCCCCAGCCTTGAGTCGTGAACACCATGCACACCGACCTGACCCTTTTGAGCGCTACAGACCTGCACCAAGCCTATGCCTTGGGCCAGACCGACCCGGTGGCGGTGATGCAAGCACATTTGGCACGCATCGCGCAGCGCAACCCGAGGCTGCATGCCTTTGTCCATGTGTGCACCGAGCTGGCTTTGCAACAAGCCCAAGCCAGTGCCCAGCGTTGGGCCAAGGGCCAGCCGCTGGGGCCACTCGACGGGGTGCCTTTGGCCTTGAAAGACAACATCGATGTGGTCGGCATGCCCTGCACGGCAGGCACGGCCGCCTATGCACAGCGCTGGCCGCAGCAAGATGCGCCGGTCTACGTCAAGTTGCGCGATGCGGGCATGGTCTTGTTGGGCAAGCTCAACATGCACGAAGCCGCTTTGGGGGCCACCACCGACAACCCCGTGTATGGCCGTTGCATCAACCCCCAGCGTGAGGGCTACACACCGGGCGGCTCCAGTGGGGGCTCTGCAGCCGCTGTGGCCGATCATTTGTGCCCACTGGCCATGGGCACCGACACCATGGGCTCGGTGCGCATTCCCGCCGCTTATTGTGGTGTGTTGGGCTTGATTCCCACGCGTCAGCGCCTGAACATGCAAGGCATCGTGCCTTTGAGCCCCACACTCGATGTGGCCGGTCCACTGGCCAGAACCGGGCGTGACTTGGCCGAGGCGGCCGCTTGCCTGTTGGGGCTGAGCCGGGCACCCGAGACAAGCACCAACATTTGGCAGGGCTTGCGCGTGGGCATCTTGCCGCAAGCCTCAGAAGTCGAAATGGACGCAGCTGTCCATCAGGCGTGGCAGAACACACAAGCGCGTTTGCAAGCCCGGGGGGCGCAAGTGCGCACGCTGCAGTGGCCCGATTGGGTGCCCGCTGCCAGCCGCTTGCACGCCTTGTTGATGAGCGAGTGGGAAGGGGCCGAGTACTGGATGGATGCATTGGGTCCTGAGCTGACCGGCTTGAGCCCGGGTTTGCAAAAAATGCTCAACTACGGTGCCCGACTGAGCCCTGAAAAACGGGCCACCAGTCGGGCTGCAATTTTGGACATGCGGGCGCAGGCCAGTGATTTGTTTGCTGATGTGGATGTATTGTTGTTGCCCACCACACCGCACACCAGCTTTGCCCACACCGAAGCCGCACCTGCCAGCCAAGCCGACTGGGCGTGCCTGGCCAACATCCTGGGGGCTCCCGCCTTGTCCTTTCCTTGCCCGACAGACGGCTTGCCTGTGTCATGCCAATGGCTGGCCGCTCCGGGCCAAGACGAAAAGTTGTTGTCGCTGGCTTGCGCCATGGACAGTTTTTGGGCCTGAAAAATCGCGTCAAAAAACCCGCATGTGCATTCGCTTTGAACGGCTGGTTGAGCGGATCTGCAAAAAGGCCCACAGCGCATCCATTGAGCTGCTTTGGGGCAATGCCCAAACTTGATCCACCAAGGCTTGGGCCGTATCGGAGCACCATCCACTGGCCAACAGCAAGGTGCGGGCTTTGTCGGTGACCTGCTCCGGGCGCAAGGGGTTTTCGGGGTCACCCAGCACGCTGCTGACTTCGCTCACCCAGATTTGACCGTCGGTCAAGCGAGCGTGCAGCTTGGCACCAAACCTCTGCGGGTAAGCCTGGTTTTGCTCTGCGCCGCAACTCAGTTCCACACGTTCGCGCAAGCGGGTGCAGGTGGGCTCGCTCAGGGCATGGGCTTGTGTCGCTTCCAAACCAAAACCGCCATGGCACAAGGCCCAGGCCACGCCATGCTGGAGGCTGAATTTGCCTTGTAAAGGCGTTTGGGGCGCAGCTTGGTCCGCAAACGACAAGGCCACGGCATAGGTTTCGAGGTGCAAATGTTCGATGCGTTCAGCCGAAAGACCTTGTGCGTGCAGCTTCAGGGCGCATTCGATGGCCGGGTGAACATGCCGACAAGCGGGCCAGGGCTTGAAGCTGACCTCGTGCAAACGCCAAGGCGCTTTGTGTGCCCCTTGCAGCAAAGACGCGGCACGCCCGGCGTCCAGTGGCCCGCCCGTGGCCTGCAGCCAACCCAAAGGACCTTCCAAAATGGACAAAGGACCGGTCATGCCCGCCGCCGCCATGTCGGCCGCCACCAAACTGGCTTGTGCGCTGTGCCCGGTGGCCATTTGTTTGGCCAAGCCCGGCTCCAGGCGGCACTGCCAGACACCGGCCGATTGCATGCCCGCTAGGGCCAAAGCGTGTTGTGTGGTCGTGGCGTCCAGGCCCAGCAAGCGGGCGCAGGCCATGGCGCTGGCAAACACACCGGTTGTGGCGGTGCTGTACCAGTGCGCGTAATGGCTGGGGCCACTGAGCAGGCCCAGCAAAATGCCAGCTTCATAGCCCACCACCAGCGCATCAAGCAGGGCCTGTGGACTGGCGTTTTCACGTTGTGCCATGGCCAACACGGCAGGCACGACCGTGTCGCCCGGGTGCACCACGGCTTCGCGGTGCACATCGTCCATTTCGTGGCAGCTGCCCAAAGTGCCGTTCCAGCGGGCCGCCTCGGCGGCCATCAAGCCACGGTGGCCACAAACCCAAATGGGGCCGCACGCTTGCTTGTCGGCCCACCGCTGCAGCACCCCACCCAGTTCGGTGCTTTGCCCCAAATGCGCGCAGCCCATCCAGTCGATCAGGTGCAAGGCAGCGCGTTGCCGGTCGTGCTCGCCCACGGGTTTGCGCAAGGCTTGCACCAGCCATGCGCTCCAAGGCGTGGGGCTGGGGCTGCCCATCAGCGGCCCTTGAAAACAGGAGGTCTTTTTTCGTTGAAGGCCAGCACACCCTCGTGCCGGTCTTCGGTGTCCACCAACTGGTTGTAGGCCTCCACCTCAAACCGATAAGCCGTGCGCAGTTCCATTTGCCCACCATAGCGGATGGACTTTTTGACTTGGCGAACGGACAAAGGGGCGTTGCGGGACAGGGTCTGTGCCGTGCGCAGGGCTTCGTCAAGCACTTGATCGGCGGGCAGGGTTTGATTGACCAAACCCCACTCCAGTGCTTGCTCGGCAGTAAAGGCCTGCCCGGTCAGCATCAGTTCTTTGGCACGGCGTTCACCGATGGCGCGGGGCAGGTTTTGTGTGCCCCCCATGCCGGGCATGATGCCCAGGGTCACCTCGGGCAAGGCAAAGCGGGCGTTGTCGCTGGCGTACATGAAGTCGCAGCACAAGGCCATTTCCAGACCCCCGCCGTAGGCATGACCATTGATGGCTGCTATCACAGGCAAAGGCAAATCCACCAAGGCCCAAGACATGCGTTCAAACACCTCGTGTTGCTGCGTCCATTGCGCACGCGTCATGCCTTTGCGCTCTTTCAGGTCGCCGCCAGCGCAAAAAATGCGGGACCCTGCACCGGTCAGCACCACGCAGCGCACCCCTTGCGCATCGCTGCTCAGTTGCAACCAAAGGTCCAGCAATTCCTGGCCCATGCGGGTGTTGATGGCGTTGCCCACATCGGGGCGGTTCAGGCTCACTTGCAGCACGCCCTCTGCAGGGCGTTGCAACAACAAGGTGTCGTGGGGGGCTGAGAGGTCCATGGTCATGGGGTTTTGCTGGGGCGCCGTTTGGGGGGTCAATTGGGCGCGTACTGCTGCCCACCATCGACATGCAGCACCGTGCCGCTCAGGTAGCCGCAAACCGGTGAGGCACACAGCACCGCCAATCGGGCTATTTCATCGGGTTCGGCCAATCGGCCAAAGGGCAACTTTTGGGTCATCTCCAACCAGCGCGAGGCGTCGCCCAGTTTGCTGGCCGCTTGCTGCTTGAGCACGCCTTCGATGCGGTCGCTGCGGGTGGGGGAAGGGTTGATGCCAAACACCCGCACGCCCTTGCGCACGCTGCCCGCGCCAATGCCCTGGGTGAACGAGATCAAAGCGCCATTGGCCGCCGAGCCGCAGATGTATTCGTAGCGCGGTGCCGCCCCGGCCATGCCGATGATGTTGCAAATCACACCACTTCCGCGTGACTCCATGGCCCCCAGATACAGCCGCGTGAGGTTGATGTAGCTGAACAGCTTGAGTTCCCATGACGCACGCCAGGTGTCTTCAGGGATGTCGTGGATGCTGCCGCCCGGAATCGCGCCGGCGTTGTTGATCAGGATGTCTGCAGCTGGAAACAAGTTGAACAAGGCGCGGTCCGAGCCGGGTTGTGACAAATCGATTTCCGCGATCTCGGGCGCGGGCAAACCCTCTTGGGCGAAAGCGGCCAGAGCGGCATCCAGGTTGCTGCGCTGGCGCGACACCAGCACGGGCTTCGCACCTTCGCGGGCAAAGTTCAGCGCAATGGCCAGACCGATGCCTTTGGAGCCACCGGTGACGATGACTTGTTTTTGGTCGAGTTCGAGGTTCATGCAAAAGGCCTGCAAAGGGGGCAAGTCAATGGACTTGCCCGGGTTTCAAAATCAAGACAGCGCCAGAGGGTTGCGCATTCCCATCAGGCGTTGGGTGCAGGCACTTGGGTGGTGTACCAGTCGGCAATCTGCCCGCCGGTCTTGAAGCACACCTGAGGTGACTTCATCAGCAAGTCCAGCATGCGCTCAAAGCTGGCAAAGCGGTGGGGCACGCCAATCAGGTGCGGGTGCAGGCCGATGGCCAACACGCGGGGGTGCGTGGCGGCCTCGCGTTCGAACAAGGCCAGCGTGCGAGCCAAGCGCTCGTACATCTCGTCGCTGGTGTGTTTCTCGATGGCGTAAACAATCGAGTCGTTGATTTCCAGGTTGTAGGGCATGGCCAGCAAGGGGCCATTGCGTGTTTGCATCCAACTGGGCACATCGTCCACCACCCAGTCAAACACATAGTCCACGCCCTGCTTTTTCAGCAACTCGGGGGTGTCGTGTGTTTCACGCAGACCGGGGCTGAGCCAGCCTCGGGGGCGCTGGCCCGTGAAGCGCTCGATCATGTCCAGGCTCATGGCGATCAACGATTCTTCGGACTCGCCCTGGTTGTGGTTCAGACTTTTTTGGTGCACCCCGTGGCCAATGAACTCCCAGCCTGCTTCGTGCATGGCTTGCGCTGCGTGAGGGTAAGCGTTGATGACCCCGGCGTTGAAGCTGGTGGAGGCGGGCAAGCCCCGCTCTTGGATGGCCCGCAGCAAGCGCGGCAGACCCGCCCGCATGCCGTAGTCGGCCCAACTGAAGTTGGGCACATCGGGCACCGTCTCTTTGCCGTGCGGCGGTGTGATGATGGTGCGCGGCATGCTCGACTCGAACTGCCAATGCTCCACGTTCACCACCAAGTGCACCATGATGGCTCCCTCAGGCGCGGCCTTGAGGGCCGGGCCATCGTTGGAGAAGCGGTAGGGAATGCGGGGGTTGGCCATGTCAGTGTCGAATGAGGTTGAGGATGTCGAGTTTGAGTGCGGCAAAGGTCTCGCTGGCCGTGTCGGCCACAGTGCGTGGACGCGCCAGCGGCACGGTGATCTTGGTCTGGATGCGGCCCGGGCGGGCCGACATCACGTAAATCGTGCTGGCCAAAAAGATCGCTTCGTCGATGTCGTGTGTGACAAAGATGATGGTGGGCTTGAGCTTTTGCCACACCGTGAGCAGCAGCTCTTGCATGGTCAGGCGGGTTTGTGCGTCCAGCGCACCAAAGGGCTCATCCATGAGCAGTACGCGTGAGCCCAGCGTCAAGATGCGGGCAATGCCCACACGTTGGCGCATGCCGCCTGACAACTGCACGGGCAAGTGGTTCTTGAAGTCGCTCAGGCCCACGATCTTGATCATTTCATGGGCGCGGTCTTCGTATTCGCTGCGGGCCATGCCCTGTACTTTGGGGCCGAAGATCACGTTTTCCCAAACGGTGAGCCACGGGAACAAAGCGGCTTCCTGAAAGACCACGCCCCGATCGGGGCCGGGTGCACGCACGCCTTGGCCGTCGACCAAAAGCTGGCCTTGGCTGGGTTGCTCGAATCCGGCGATCAGGTTGAGCAAGGTGGATTTGCCGCAGCCCGAAGGACCGAGCAAAGCCACCAACTCACCCGGAGCCACTTGCAGGTTGATGTCTTCCAGCGCCTTGACGGGTGTGGCACCCGGGTAGGTCTTGTAGAGCTTGTCGATGGAAATGTGGGACATAGTTGTTTCAATGGCTTTGCAGCATGCGCCAGACCAAAACCTTGCTTTCAATGAAAACGATCAGCCGGTCGCTCAGGTAACCCATGATGCCAATCGACACCATGTCGGCCAGCACGATGTCCATGCGCCCCACGTAATAGGCGTCCCACAGCACATAGCCCAGCCCCGACTTGACCGCCACCATTTCGGAGACGATCACTGCCGTCCACGAAATGCCCAGGCCAATGCGCAAGCCGGTGAAAATGGAGGGCATGGCCGAGGGCAACACCACCCGATACAGCAGTTGCTTGCGGCTGGCGCCCATCATGAGCGCAGCCCGCACCAAGTTGCGCTCGACATCGCGTGCGCCTTGCGTGGTATTGACCACAATCGCGTAAAAGCCACCCAGAAAAATCAGGAAGATCGCCCCCATGTCACGGATGCCGAACAAGGCAATCGAAAACGGCAGCCAAGCGGTGATCGGGATCGGTCGCAAACTTTGGATGAGCGGGTCAAACAGTTGCTGAACCGTTCGGCTCCAGCCAATCAGCAAGCCCAAAGGCACGCCAATCAGGGCCGCCAGAACAAAGCCCTGCGCCACACGCATGGCCGAATACTGGACGTTGGCCACCCATGAACCCAGGTAAGGGTTCAGGCCCATGCCCGGCGAGCCAAAAATCCAGCCGTGCCAGCCATCCAGAACCTGCATGGGCGTGGGCAAAATGCCGGCCATGTCGGGCCGGCTGCCGGCTACCTGCCAGACCAGCAGAACCACGGCGGGCACCAACACGCCAAGCAGCGTCCGCCGAAGGGTTTCGAAAGAAGCGTTTGCCATGTGGGTGCTGCCTGTTTACTTCTTGAGTTCAACAACCATCGAGTCGTCGTACAGGGCGGCGGCTTCCTTGGTCACGTCTTTTTGCACAATGCCTTGCTTGAAGGCCGCTTCAGCCAGGCGCGAGACCTGGTCCTTGTTCAACACACCGCCAAGCTTGATGATCTTGGCCGACTCTTTCGTCACATTCAGGGGCAAGCCGGTGTACTTGGAATAAGCATCGGCAAACACGTCCTTGCTCTTGCTCAAGGTTTCTTCGGCCTTGAGGTACGCCCACAAGAAACGGCGCACCAGTTCTTTCTTTTGCGTCATGGCTTCGCCAGAGGCGGCCAGCAGGCCCAACTCGGCACCCACCGCACGCGATTGGCTGTACTCCAGCTTTTGCGAGAAGTAAGCATCACCTTCGGCCACAGCTTGCGACTCAAAGGGCTCCCACAGCACCATGGCATCGATGTCGCCGCGCTTCATGGCCTGCACAAAGGCGGTGCCGCCACCTTGCACGTTCACAGGCGTGAACGAGTTGTAGGGAATGTTCTTTTCAATCAAGGTCATGGCCCACTGGAACCAGACGGCCGAGCCCGGTGCAATGGCAATTTTTTTACCGTTGATGTCGGCCCACTCATCGATCTTCACGCCCTTGCGCACCACCAGGTACTTGGGTGAGCTGGCCACACCGGTCAGGCCAATCAGGTTTTTGCTGCCTTGTCCGGCCACGATGGCCAGGTCACCCGCGCCCACGGCCGATACATCGACCGAGTTGGACAGCAAGGCGGTGCGAGCATCGGCGTAGCGCACAAACTCGGCGCGCTTGACCTCGATGTTCATTTTTTTGAGCTCTTCTTCAACCATGAGCATGGGCGAGAGGTGGCCCACTTTGACATAGCCCACCGTGAGGGTGGCTTTGTCTTTGAGAGGCGCTGGCGCTGGGCCCAAGGCCAAAGCCATGCCGGTGGAGACCGACAGTGCAAAGCCAACGAGGGAAGTCAAAAGTTTCATCTGAATGCTCCTGGTGAGGTGGAAAGAAATGGGGCTCATTGGCCGGTGAATTGAGGGGGCCGCTTTTGTGCAAAAGCCAGTCGGCCTTCCACATAGTCCTTGCTTTTGAAGCAGTCGTCGATGGCGGTTTCCACTGACGTCATGTCATCTTCATCTTCTGCCAGTGCCACCAGCGTTTTTTTGGCGGCTTGAATGGTCAAGGGGGCATTGGCGGCAATCTCTTGGGCCAAGGCGGTGCAGTGCGCAAACACATCGTCAACCACTGCAAGGACCATGCCCATGGCCTGAGCGCTGGCCGCGTCGTACACACGGGCGGTGTAAAACGCTTCGGCCGTGGCCTGTGGCCCCAGGTTGTTCAGGATGCTTTTCATGTTCTCACTGTCATAGCCCAAGCCCATGCGGGCCGCAGGCATGCGAAAACGCGAATGGGGTGCGGCATAACGCAGGTCACAGCTCAGGGCCAGGCCCAGCCCGCCGCCATAACAAATACCGCTGATGGCGGCGATCACCGGCACGCGGCAGCAAAAAATCGCCTTTTGCGTGCGCATCACCATGTCGTTGTAATGCGCGACCGATGCTGCTGAGTTGCGCTGGGTCTCGAACTCGCTGATGTTGGCCCCCGACACAAACGATTTTTCGCCTGCACCGCGCAACACACACACCCGCACCTCGGTGCGGCGGTCAATCTCTTCAAAGGCCGCCAGCAAGTCTGTCCACATGGACAGGCTCATGGCATTGTGTTTGGCCACGTCATCAATCGTGACCTGCGCCACATGGCCTTGCACGTTCAGATCGATGCGGCCCTGGCTCATACCACCCCCCGGCCATGAAAGCCTTCAATGTCGGTGGCCGAAAAACCCAGATCGGCCAGCACCTCGTCGGTGTGTTCGCCCCAACCCGGTGCCGGGGCCACCACCTTGGACGGTGTGCGGCTCAGCACCACCGGCTGGGTGATGAAATGCATGTCCTTGCCAAACTGCGTGGGCAGCGTGGCGGTCACCTGCAAGTGCTTGACCTGCTCGTCCTCAAACACCTGGGGCACGGTGTAAACCGGGCCTGCCGGCACACCCGCTTGGTTGAGCAGCGAGACCCACTGGTGCACGGTTTTCTTGGGAAACTCTTGGGCGATCAGCCGGTTCAGGCGCTCTCTGTTTTTGACACGCAGCGGCTCGGTCACAAACTCCGGGTCTTGGTACCAGTCGGGTTTTTGCACCACTTCGCAAAAGCGCTTCCAGTTGCCTTCGCCCGATGCGCCCAGGTTAAAGCAGCCATCGCTGGCCTCAAACAAGCCCATGGGCGAGCTGGTGGGGTGGTTGTTGCCCACCTGCACCGGCACATCGTTGTCGTTCAGGTAGCGGGCCATCTGAAAATCCATCATGGCAATTTGCGAATGCAGCAAAGAGCTGTGCACCCACTGGCCCTGGCCAGACGTTTCGCGCTCAATCAAGGCCACCAAAATGCCAATGGCGCAGTACAGACCCGCGCTCAAATCGGCCACCGCCAGGCCCGAACGGATCGGTCCATGCTCGGGCTCGCCCGTCACGCTCATCAGCCCGCCCATGCCCTGAATGATCTGGTCAAAGCCGGGTCGCCAAGCGTAAGGACCGTCTTGTCCAAAACCAGAAATGCTGGCCAGGATGATGCGCGGGTTGATGGCCTTGAGCGACTCGTAATCCAGGCCCAGGCGGTCTTTCACGTCGGGTCGCCAGTTTTCCACCACCACATCGGCCTGCGCAATCATCCGCTTGAGGATGTCCATCGCCCCCTCTTTTTTGAGGTTCAGCGTCATCGAGCGCTTGTTGCGGTTGATGTTTTGAAAGTCACCCCCCTTGCGGTTGGCGGCAAACATGGCCTCGTTCGGGTCCACGCCCTCGGGGGGCTCCACACGCACCACGTCCGCACCAAAGTCGGTCAATATGCGCACGCAATTGGGGCCGGCACGGACGCGGGACAGGTCGATGACCTTGAAACGAGATAGCGCGAGAGAGGCTTGAATTTTGGGCATAAGGGGTGTGTAGGAAGACCTTAAAAACAAAGTCACCATCCATAAATATATTTATAGTCGATATCTGTATCTAAAGCAATATGACAAAATATACGTGTTTGCCCTTAGAAGACCCCCATGAAAGTCAGTGACCAAATCCGTTTGCACTTGGAAGAAGCCATTTCCAAGGGTGATTTGCTGCCCGGTGACAGCATTGACGAATTGGCCTTGGCCGAACGCTTTGGGGTGTCCAAAACGCCGATCCGCGAGGCCTTGATCCAATTGCAAGCCCAAGGCTGGGTGAGCAACATGCCCCGGGGCGGCAGCACTGTGGCCAAGATGAATCTGCAGCAACTGCTCAGCCTGTGGGAATTGCTGGCCGAGCTGGAAGCCGTGGCTGTGCGCCTGGCCTGCGAACGTATGAGCGAAGAGGACCTGCAAAGCCTGCTGGCGCTGCACGCGCAAAGCCGCCTGGTGGCCGTGGCCGAAGACCTGCAAGGCTGGCAAAAGCTCAACCTGCAGTTTCATGAACTCATTTACCAAGGCACCCGCAACCCCTTTTTGCGTCAAGAAGTCTTGCGCATCCGCTTTCGCACGGGCGTTTACCGCCGCCACGCTTTTGGTGCCCTGGGCCGCTTGCAGGCCTCGTATGACCAACACGAACTGATCGTGCAAGCCCTGCGCGTGCGCGATGCCGATGCGGCCGTCTTGTCCATGCGCGACCACATGCGCCCCGGGCGCGACGCCAAAAGCCTGAACGACTTCATCCTCAATTTGCCCACCGACTTGCTGGCGTCGGCGTGACGAAGCCGGTTCATGGGGGGCCCTTAAAATCCTGCCATGACCTTCCTCGACATGCTGCGCTCCGCTGAGCGCCAAAACGGCTCCATGCTTTGTGTGGGCCTGGACCCCGAACCCACCAAATTCCCCGCCGCCTACAAGGGCGACGCCAACAAAATCTACGACTTTTGCGCCCGCATCGTCGACGCCACGGCCGACCTGGTCAGCAGCTTCAAACCCCAAATTGCCTACTTTGCCGCGCACCGCGCCGAAGGCCAGCTCGAACGCCTGATGGAACACATGCGCCGGGTGGCCCCGCATGTGCCCATCATTTTGGATGCCAAGCGCGGCGACATCGGCTCAACAGCCGAGCAATACGCCAAAGAAGCCTTTGAGCGTTATGGGGCTGACGCCGTCACCCTCTCGCCCTTCATGGGCTGGGACTCGGTGGCCCCGTATCTGAAGTACGAAGGCAAAGGCGCATTTTTGCTCTGCCGCACCTCCAACCCCGGTGGTGACGACCTGCAAAACCAGCGCCTGGCCTCGGTGGAAGGCCAGCCGCGCTTGTATGAGCATGTGGCACGCCTGGCGCAAGGCCCCTGGAACCTGAACGGCCAACTGGGCTTGGTGGTGGGCGCCACTTACCCCGCCGAGATCGAGCGCGTGCGCGAACTGGCCCCCACCGTGCCCCTCTTGATCCCCGGCGTGGGCGCACAAGGCGGCGACGCAGTGGCCACCGTCAAGGCGGGTTGGCGTGCGAATGCCGATGGCTCCAGCGCAGGGGCCATCATCGTTAATTCGTCTCGTGCGGTGCTCTATGCATCGAGTGGCGACGACTTTGAAGCTGCGGCCCGCAAAGTGGCGATGCAGACAAGGGACATGCTGGAAGCGGCGAAGGGCTGATAAAGGAAACCCGCGTGTACGAACACCTGATTGTCAAAGAACAGGGCCGCCTGGTCGAAGTCCATTTGAATCGGCCCCAAGTTCGGAATGCCTTGTCCCGCGCCCTGATGCGCGAGATCACCGCCTTGGCGCGGGCCCTGAGCGATCGCACGGACATCGACGTGGTCATCCTCACGGGTGATGCGCGGTGTTTTTCTGCGGGTGCCGATTTGAACGACGCGCAAGCTTGGGCCGACGACACCTTGTCCACGGTGCAGCGGCGCGACATTGCGGGCACGGGTTTTCGCATGTGCAAGGCCTGGGAAGAAATGCCACAGATCACCATCGCCGCCATCGAGGGTTATGCCGTGGGCGGCGGGCTGGCGCTGTCCTTGGCCTGCGACTGGCGTGTGCTGGCGCAAGACGCCTTTGTGTCCTTGCCCGAAATCGCCCTGGGCATTCCGCTCACCTGGGGCACCATCCCCCGTTTGGTCAACCTGCTGGGCCCGGCCAAAGCCAAACGTTTGACCATCTTGTGCGAACGCATCGCTGCACCTGAAGCGCTGAGCCTTGGCCTGGTCGACTACGTCAGCGACACATGCCAAGCCTTGGTCCGCGCACAAGCCCTGGCCGCGCAAACCCTGGCCCAACCCGCCGCCACCGTGCGCATGAGCAAAGAGTCGGTCAACGCCGCCGCCACAGCCCTGAACCATGCTTCTTCGTACATGGCACACGACCAGATCGCGCTGGCCGCCTCCAGCCCCGAGTCACGCGCAGCGCGGGGTCAGGCTTTGCGTTAAAGCAGATGATCTGCCAGGCTTATGGTCGACTTTTCGCGATCCGGTGCTGTGTCATTTTGAAGAAGTCAAAGCCCCTTCTGTGATCCATGCAACTTGCCCATGCCGGTGGACGTGCACCAGTGGTCTCGCTTGCCACCGGCGTTTAGCGCCAACATGGAAGAGGGGTACGTTGGCTTGCAGGAAGAAGGTGGAGCCAAGCCCACAAAACCGCTTCAAATTTTTATGACAGCCCGGGTGGCCGGTTTGCTCCGCGCATGGTCAAATTGCCGTTGGTGGCAACAGAACCTTATTTGCGAGTCAATATGTTGTCACTTTCGGATGACATACAACACAAATAACCAGCGCTCATCAATGCTCGACGACATCAAAAAGACCCTCTGGGCATCGGCCGACAAACTGCGCGCCAACATGGACGCCGCCGAATACAAGCACTTGGTGCTGGGCCTCATCTTCGTCAAATACATCTCCGACGCCTTTGTGGCCCGCCAGGCCGAGCTGACCCTGCGCCTGCGCGACCCGGCCGATGAACTCTTTTATGGCGACGCCGCCGACGAGGACATTGCCGCCGAGCTGGAAGACCGCGACTACTACACCAGCGAAAACGTATTTTGGGTGCCCGAAGGTGCCCGCTGGGACGCGCTGCGTGCTGCCGCGCCCCAGCCCGACATTGGCAAGCGCATCGACGACGCCTTGACCCTGATATTCGGAAGAAACTGGGGGGGCTGGGGTATGCGTTTTGAACCCACCAAAAAAGAAACCTCGGCTCCAGTCACCGCCGCGAGGAGCGGGAGAGGGAGTTCCGAGGCTTACCGCTTAATTCTAAGTTAAACCAAACGCGACATGCCTCACTCCTTTATCCAGCAAGTCGAAACGCATATTTCTTCCGAGCGATTGCTGGCTTATGCCATGCGCCATGACGGACACATTGACCCCAAGATCACGCTGGCTCGCTACATGTTCAACATGGCCTTGTGCGAGAGCTTCTACCCAGCACTGCAAAGAGTGACTGCCCCAATGGATCGTTTTCAATCTGTGAGGGCCGCAGGCCTGACACCCTTTCTGAACCGTCCAGTGTGGGAGCCTAAAACACCATGAACCACAGCCATGAAAAACCAATCAACGTGCTGATCGTCGATCAGCCCTTCGATGCCGACGGCAACGAAACCCCCTTTGGTCGGCGCTGGGGCGGCGAACGCTTCACCCTGACACCCGAACACCTGGCCGCCTTGCAAGCGGGCAAGAGCATTGCGGTGGATGTGATGAGTGAATATGCGGTGTTTTTGAAGTTGGGGGAGGGGGTATGAGTTTTGAATTGTTGGCTAACAGCCATGAGTACCGCCATTGGCTCTCTGACCTGAAAACCCGCTATCGGCAGGTGCAGCTCAAGGCTGCCGTGGCTGTCAACACGGCCTTGCTACAGTTCTACTGGCAGTTGGGATCGGATATCTTGGTGCGCCAAGCGTCCGCCTCCTGGGGGCAGGGGTTTCTGGCTCAGATCAGTACCGACTTGATGCGGGAGTTTCCTGGGGTGGCGGGCTTTTCAGAACGCAACCTCAAATACATCCGGCAGTGGGTGCAGTTTTGGGGGGCGGGTTCGGAGCCGGAGCCAATTGGGCAACAGGCTGTTGCCCAATTGCAGTCCATTCCTTGGGGGCACAACTTGGCCATCATCAGCCAGTGCCAAACGCGTGGAGAAGCTCTCTATTACGTTCAACAAACCCAAGCTCACGGCTGGAGCCGTGCAGTGCTGACGCACCAGATTGAAAGCGGCCTGTGGCAACGCGAAGGCCGCGCCGTCACCAACTTTGCGCACACCCTGCCAGCCCCACAGTCAGACCTGGCCCGGCAGGTGCTCAAAGACCCGTATGTGTTTGACTTTTTGAGCTTGACTCCCGAACACACCGAGCGTGAGCTGGAAACCGCACTGATTGAGCACGTCACCCAGTTTTTGCTGGAGCTGGGCGCGGGCTTTGCCTACCTGGGGCGGCAAGTGCCGCTTCAAGTCGGTGAGCGAGACTTCTTCATCGACCTGCTTTTCTACCATGCACGCCTGCATTGCTATGTGGTGGTGGAGCTTAAAACCGTGGACTTTGAGCCCGAGTTTGCCGGCAAGCTGAACTTCTACCTCAAGGCCGTGGACGCCCAGCTGCGCCAAGACGGCGACGCCCCCACCATTGGCCTGCTGCTGTGCAAAAGCAAAGACCGGCTGGTGGCCGAATACGCCTTGAGCGACATCCAAAAACCCATGGGCCTGTCCACCTACACCCTGTCACACACCCTGCCCGAAGCCTTGCGAGGCAAGCTGCCCAGCATTGAACAACTGGAGCAGGAATTGGGGAGAGGGGACGATGCTCAATCGCCAGAAGCTAGGGGGGCTGGGGTATGAGTTCTGATTGGAGAGTGGTAACAGTCGAGGATATCGCTGCACCATACCCGACTGCACTTGCTACAGGCCCGTTTGGATCGGCAATTAGCTCGAAGTACTTCGTTAACTCTGGTGTTCCAGTTATCCGAGGCTCAAACCTTAGTGCAAAAATATCGACCAGACTAATTGACGATGGACTGGTGTTTCTTTCCCCTGAGAAGGCCGAGGAGTTTCAGCGTTCGATGGTTAAACGCGGTGATCTTGTATTTACTTGCTGGGGCACGATCAAGCTGTGGACCGAGCTGGTGGCCAGATTGGCCACGGCCGCACCGCAGATCAAGCCGCAAAAGCCATGGCCTCAGCATTGGTTGAACAATACCATTGGCCGCGCAGGTTTTAACCTGAACCCCACCGCCAGCTACCGCGACGACCGCCTGGGTGTGGAGGTTTACATCCACCACGCAGAATCCAAGAAGATGTACCAAACCCTGTTGGCGCAACGCACCAGCATCGAGCAGGCCCTGGGCTTTGATCTGGACTGGCAAGAACTGCCCGACGCCCACGCCTGTCGCATCGCCACTTGGCGACAAGACAGCCCTATTGAAGACGAAGCCCAATGGGGTGCCTACCTCGACTGGTTTGTGCAGCGCATCGTCAAGATGAACGCGGTGTTCAGGCCGGTGATTCAGGCTTTGGCTTGATATGCTCGTGACCGAATGAGGAAATCCGATGGCCTTTGACCGCTTACAACAATACAACGATTTGCCTTTGCTCCCGCCAGCGGCAGAGTTGGAGAGCAAGGCTGTCCTCAAACAAGTGATTGCGGCGCGTACAGCTTTGGCGGATTTGCGTGGCGCGGCCAAGCTGTTGCCAAACCAAGGTGTTTTGATCCAAGCGATTGGTTTGCAAGAAGCCAAGCTGTCGTCTGAAATTGAAAACATCGTGACGACCAACGATGACCTGTTTCGAGGCTTTGCGAACGATGGCGCGGGCGCTAGCCCGCAGACCAAGGAAGTTCTCCGATACAAGGATGCTCTGTGGCAGGGGCATCAGTGGGTGAAACAAGGCATGCCCTTGACGACGCGGCTTTTTGAATCGCTTTATCAGACCGTTAAGCAAGCTGACGATGGTGTTCGTCGTCTTTCTGGTACCAAATTGGCCAATCCCATCAGTGGGGAAATTGTTTACTGCCCACCCGAGGGGGAGTCGTTGATCCGTGACAAGCTGGCCAATTTGGAGCAATTCATCAACGGCGTTTCAGAGCTTGACCCTTTGGTGCGTATGGCGGTGATGCATTACCAGTTTGAAGCGATTCACCCATTTCCCGACGGGAATGGTCGTGTCGGCCGAATTTTGAACATCCTGCAACTCCAAGCTGAGGGTTTGATGGATGTCCCCATCCTGTACCTGTCGCGCTACATCATTGAGAACAAAGCGGCGTATTACCGGGGGCTATCTGGTGTTACAGAAAATGGGGATTGGGAGTCTTGGGTGTTGTACATGCTTCGCGGTGTCGAAACGATGGCTCATGTTACCCGCCAGCGTATTGAGGCTGTGCTGGCCTTGATGGCCGAGGCGGCAGTTGGTGCCGAAAAGGTATTGCCCAAAGTCCAAGTGCCCGCCATTTTGGATGTGGTTTTTCGTCATCCTTATTGCAAAGTTCGCTTTCTTGAAGAGGCGGGCTTAGGTTCTCGCCCTACCTGTACCAAGTACCTGCGGCTGCTTGTTGGTGCAGGCTTACTCCGCGAACAACCGGTTTGGCGTGAGAACTATTTCATCAATGATGCATTTTTTGAGGCCTTGGCCCGCTAGAGTCTCATGTGCAATTTATACACATGACGCTCTTGTCATGTAAAAAAATCAACAAAATATTTACATGATGAAGCCCTCATGTTAAATCAATGAACATGACCGAAGACCAACTCCAACAACAAGCCCTCGGCTGGCTGGCCTCGTTGGGTCACACGCCGCTGCGCGAAGGCGTTGAGCTGGAGTGCAAGGCCGCGCAAGGTGCCAATGGCCAAGGCGAAGTACCCAAGGATTTTTGGCCCACGTATTCCGCCATGGCCAATGCCCACGGCGGCGTGGTTTTGTTGGGTATTCTTGAGAATGCAGGCGTGTTCAGCGTGGCCGGGCTGAACGATCCGGCCAAGGTGCGGGCCGATTTGTTCAATAACCTGAACAACCCAGGCAAGGTCAGCACCAATTTGCTAAGTGATGTCGATGTGCAAGAGCTGGTGCTGGATGACCAGACTGTGTTGGCTGTGCGTGTGCCGCAAGCGGCCCGTAAAGACAAACCTGTTTTTTTGAACGGGCAGCCACTAGGCAACACGTACCGCCGCTTGAACGACGGCGACCGCAAGTGTGACGACGACACCGTCAAGCGCATGCTGGCCGACCAGGTGCAAGACAGCCGGGACACCCGCATTTGCAACCGCTTTGGCTTGAGCGATCTGGACCTTGAAAGTCTGCATGCGTACCGCAATCAGTTTGCCAGCCACAAGCCGGGCCACCCGTGGGTGGGCGTGGATGACACCGAGTTTTTGCGCTTATTGGGCGCGTGGCGCGATGACCGCAACACCGATGAAAGCGGCCTGACTTTGGCCGGGGTGCTGATGTTTGGACAGTGGCCCGCCATCATGGAATGTGCGCCGCTGTATTTTGTGGATTACCAAGAACAACCCGATGTGCCCGACACGTCGGTGCGCTGGCTGGACCGCGTGGTGCCCGATGGCACTTGGTCTGGCAATGTGTTCGACTTTTATCGCAAAGTCATTCGCAAACTGACGGCCGACCTGAAAGTGCCTTTTGTTCTGAAAGGCGACACACGGGTGGACGACACACCCATTCACCAGGCGTTGCGTGAGGCGCTGGTCAACACACTGGTGCATGCCGATTATTCAGACCGGGCGTCGGTGCGGGTGATCCGGCGGCCATCGGGTTTTGAGTTTCGTAACCCCGGCGCTTTGCGCGTGCCGGTGGCGCAGGCACTCAGGGGTGGCGAGAGCGACTGCCGCAACCGCACGCTGCAACAGATGTTTTTGATGATCAACCTGGGTGAGCGGGCTGGCTCGGGTTTGCCACGGATTTTGGCCAGCTGGCGGGGCGAGGGGCGCACGCTGGAATTGACGGAATCGTTTGAGCCTTATGACCAATCGGTGCTGACGATGGGCTGGACGCCGGGGAAAACGCCGGGGAAAACGTCGGAGAAAACGTCGGAGAAAACGTCGGAGAAAACGCCAGCAGGCATCCATCGCCTATTGCGAATAAACCCTCATATGACCATCGCAGACTTGTCCGCAGCGCTGGGAAAAACCACGCGAACCATTGAGCGAACTTTGGCCGCGATGCAAGAGCAAGGAAAAATTCAGCGCATTGGGGGCGACAAAGGTGGCTCTTGGAAAGTATTGAAATGACCAAAGACCCACTCGAACAACAAGCCCTCGGCTGGCTGGCTTCGGTGGGGTTCACGCAGCTCAACGACCGCGACCCAGATCTGGACCCACTGGGCAAGTCTCAGGCGCTGGCATCTTCTGTCACGTAAATGCCCCCACTTCACCCGGTGTTCGGTGCAAAATTGTCTTTTTGATTTCAGGCAGAGCACACCATGCAACCTTTCCATTTGGCTTTCCCCGTCACTTCTTTGGCCAAGGCCAGAGCGTTTTATGGTGACCTTTTGGGTTGCCCCGAAGGCCGCTCCAGTGAGCACTGGATTGACTTCAATTTTTATGGTCACCAAATAGTGGCCCACTTGAGTCCTTCAGAGGCCGGTCACCACAACACCAGCGCGGTCGATGGCGACAACGTGCCTGTGCGGCATTTTGGTTTGGTGATGGAGATGGGCCAGTGGGAGGCCATGGCCGACAAGCTCAAAAAAGCGGGCACCCAATTTGTCATTGAGCCCCACATTCGCTTTCAAGGTCAGGTGGGTGAGCAGGCCACCATGTTCTTTTTAGACCCTTGCGGCAATGCCGTTGAGTTCAAGGCGTTTGCAAACCCCGAAAGCCTTTTTGCCAAGTAAACCTCAGCGCCTTTTCAGGGTTTCAACGACTGCATCACCCGGGCGATGCAGTCGTTTGTTTTTGTACTGTCAATCCAGCGCATGATGCACACCAATTCCAGCACGGGGTCGACCCAGGTGATGGATGAACCCGCGCCAATGGCAAACCAGGACGTGCGGGGCGCATCCTTGAACAAGGCACCGTCTTTGTTGAGCCAAATCAGGTAGCCGTAATAGGGCGCGATGTCGCAAGGCTGCTGCATCATCTGCAGCCATTGCTTGGACAAAATTTGTTGGCCTTTGAACTGGCCTTGCCCCATGAGCATCAGGCCAATCAGCGCCTGGTCCATGGCTGAGATGGAAACGCCACCGCCCCAGTGGCTGCCGCCTGGCACCGACATCATGCGTTGGCCATTGACCTCGGTCCAGCCTTGCTCGTAGCCCACCCATTGAAACGGGTCTGAACACCCCAGGGGTTGCCTGAAAAATTCTTCAAACACCTCGGGCAGTGGGCGCTTGAACAGGTGCAGCAAGGCCAATGACAGTTGGTTGATGCGCACGTCGTTGTACTCAAACCGGGAGCCGGGTTCACCCAGTGGCCGGGCATCGCCTTTTTTGCCGTCGGCTTGTCCGGCTTGGTAGGGCAACCAGCGGTATCGGTCAACTTGTTCAGGAATGCCCAAGCAAGTGCCTTCCCATTCGCTGGTTTGCTGCAGCAAATGGTGCCAGGTGATGCGCGACAGCCGATCGCAGTCGAAGCCAATGCCGGGGCATTGCTCGGCAACAGGCGTGTGAACGTTTTTGATCAGCCCTTGGTCAAAGGCCAAGCCGGCCAGCAAGGCCAAGTAGGTTTTGGCCACACTGAAAGTCAGGTCGGCCTTGTGGGGCTCGCCCCATTGGGCCAGCAACTGGTGTTGGTGAAACAAAACCCCAGACACTGGCCCCCGCCCGTGGACTGGGCCATACAAACGGTTGTAGGGGGGTGGGTCGGCTTCATGAATGCCCCAAGGGGCCGAGTTGTCACGCGACCAGGGTGTTTCGCACGACTGGATGAATTCAAGGGTTGATTTAAGTGAGGGGTTCATGATCAAGATTGCTTTGTTGGTTTGTCATCTCTAACGCGTTGATGGTGATGGATCAGGCCCGATGGTGTTTGCATGAACGTTTTTTTGTGGGAGCGGCGCCCTCGTCGCGATGGCATCTCGCAGACCACCACCCATCGCCCCGAGGGCGGGGCTTCCACACTGCCAGCATGGCTGATCGTTGGGCCAAGACTAGCTTTGCACTTCAAACTTCACAGAGCCGGATCAACAGTTCAGCCTTCACCCTTGGGTCGCTTGCTGCGCTTTGTAAACCAGCTTGCGAGCCATGCTCCAGCGGTGCACTTCGCTGGGGCCGTCATAAACCCGAAAGGCGCGCATGTCCATGAAAATGCGCATCACCGGGGTTTCGGCGGTCATGCCCTGGCCGCCCAAAATTTGTACGCAGCGGTCCACCACGCGCCATTCGGCTTCTGAGCAAGCCACTTTGGCGCGGCTTGATTCGTAGCCGCCTTTTTGGCCTTGGTCGAGCAGCCAGGCGGTGTGCCAGATGTGCAGGCGGGCGGTTTGCAGGTCGATGTCGTTGTCGGCCAGCATGAAGCCCACGCCTTCGTGTTCAGCCAGAGGTTTGCCAAAGGCGTGGCGACGGCTGGCGTAGTCGAGCGCGATGTCGTGTGCCCGCCGTGCCTGGCCCAGCCAGCGCATGCAGTGCGTCAGGCGGGCCGGTGCCAGCCGCACTTGGGCATAGCGAAAGCCTTGCCCCACTTCGCCCAGCACATCGGTGGCGGGCACGCGCAAGTTGTCAAAGCGCAGCACGCCGTGGCCGCCGGTAAAGCAGTTGTCCATGGCGTCCATGCTGCGTTCAAGGTGTATGCCGGGCTGGTCCATGTCGGTCAAGAACATGGTGGCGGTGCCATCTTCCATGCGGGCCATGATGATGGCGTAATGGGCGCCCTCAGCGCCAGTGATGAACCACTTGACGCCATTGATCAGGTAGTCGTCACCGTCGCGCACGGCGGTCGTTTTGAGCATGGAGGGGTCGGCTCCAGCGCCGGGGTCGGGCTCGGTCATGGCAAAGCACGAGCGTGTGTGGCCCGCCACCTGTGGGCGCAGCCAACGCTCTTTTTGCTCGGGGGTGGCCACTTCTTCCATGAGGTGGATGTTGCCTTCGTCGGGCGCGTGGATGTTGAGCGCGGTGGGCCCCAGGTTGGAGTAACCGGCTTCTTCAAACACCACCGCTTTGGCGATGTGGCTCAGGCCCAGCCCGCCCATGTCAACCGAGGCATGTGGCGTGAGCAAGCCCGCAGCGCGTGCGCGGCCAATCAGTTCCTGGCGCAAGTCTTCAGACGGGCCGTGTGGTCCGTGGCGAGGGTCAGCTTCTAAGGGGATCACCTGTTCGGCAATGAACTGCCGTGTGCGATCGCGCAGGGCTGCAATGTCCGGTGGGATGTCAAAGTTCATGGGACTATTTCCAGGGGCTGCGTTGTTGTGTGCGGTGTATGGGTGCAACTTTGCCAGCGGCAAAATGCAAATGAATGGGTCGCAGTGTGAAAGCTTTGAGCGGATTGCGCCTGTCAGACGGGTGACTCTCTGTCACGCAGGGCTCATGACACCCCATGCATTGATCTGCGCGAAAGCCATCAAGGTCACCTCTTAATTGATCCGAAATCAACGGCTCATCAAAACCCTGAGCGCTGTCGCGCAATTGACAAATGTTGCAGTGCAACTCAGGGAATGTCCTAGCCTTTGGCCTTGATTCTTGCTCTACATTGAATTCAAGTCAGACTAGTTACTGGTTGGTAACTGTTGGTTTCGAAAGAGATTTGATGGTCGCCATGCCCACAATTCCTGCTGCAAAGGCCTCCGGTAGAAAAGCTACCCAATCGGTGGATTCACCGTGGTCGGCACGCTTGGAACGTGATCAACAGCACCAGACCAAGAAGGAGGCTGTGCTTTTGTCGGCGGCGCGCCTGTTCACCCGCAAGGGTTTTCAGGGCACCTCGCTCGACGACATTGCACAAAGCCTGGGCGTGACCAAGCCCACGCTGTACTACTACATCGACAACAAGGAGCAGATCCTGTTCGAGTGCGTCGAGCGCGAACTGGCCCTGTTTCGCAGCGGCTTGCAGGCGCTGGAGGCCCAAGGGCTGCTGGGGCGCGAACGCTTGCGTGCGGCCATGCAGCTGTATGCCAGCGTGGTCACCGGTGACTTTGGCCTGTGTGTCAGCCGTGTGGGCGAGGACCCGCTGTCCGAAGCACGTCGCCATGAGTTGCGCAAGCTTAAGGCCCAGGTGGACGCCGATTTTCGGGCCCTGATTGCGCAAGGCATGGCCGAAGGCTGGATCGTGGCGGGCGACCCGGGCGTGGGCGCTTTCTCGGTCGTCGGGGCCATCAGCGGCATCGGGCGCTGGTACCGGCCCGAGGCGCATTCCGACCAAAGCCTGCAAGAGGCCGTCAGCCATTGCATCGAGATGCTCATGCGCGGGGTGCTGAGCGCACCGCATGACACCCCGTCCCCACACCCCGCAGGAGATGCCTTGAACCCCGCCATCCGCCGTGAAAGCCATTTCGACCACCGCATCGTGCGTTGCTATGCCGAGCGCCCCGCCACGCTGGCGCAGATGTTGGGCACCGCAGCACGACAGTTTCCGCAAGGCGCGGCCATGGTGTGTGGCGATTTGCGGCTGAGCTGGCATGAGCTGCACCACGCTGCCTGCAAATGCGCAGGCGGCCTGGCCCAGCGCGGCATCGTGGCCGGTGACCGGGTGGCCCTGCACCTGGGCAATGGCAGCGAGTTTGTGATCGCCACCCTGGCCTGCGCTTGGATGGGCGCGGTGCTGGTGCCCGTGAGTTCTCGCGCCCGTGGCGTGGAGCTGGAATTTGCCCTGAACAACGCCCAAGCCAAAGCCCTGATTTGCAGCGCCGAGCTGGCCGATTTGCAGCCCGTTGCGGACAACTTGCCGCATCTGACGTGCCGCATCGTGACGGGCAGCGCTGCTCGCGAAGGCTTTGAAAGCTTTGGGGCGCTGATGATGGCGCCGCCCCTGAGTACGGCTTACAGCGGGGCCGAAGACGATCTGGCGGTGCTGCTCTACACCTCGGGCACCACGGGCCGCCCCAAGGGCGCCATGCTCAGCCACCTGAACATCGTGCATTCGGTCATGCACTATGCGCAGCTGATGGGCCTGAGCCCGCAAGACCGCACAGCGGTGGCCGTGCCGCTGAGCCATGTGACCGGGCTGGTGGCGCAGCTGTACGCCATGTTGTACTGCGGCGGCTGCATGGTGGTGATGCCGCAGTTCAAGGCGGCCGATTTCATAAGGCTGGCGGCGGCCGAAAAAATCACCCACACCATCATGGTGCCGGCCATGTACAACCTGTGCCTGCTCTTGCCCGAGCTGCCCAGCCAGGACCTGAGCCACTGGCGCATCGGGGCTTATGGCGGGGCGTCCATGCCCACGGCCACCATCGATGGCCTGGCCGACAAGCTACCGGGCCTGGTGCTGATGAACGCCTATGGCGCGACCGAGACCTGTTCGCCCGCGACCATCATGCCTGCGGGGCAGACCGCCGCGCACCGCGACAGCGTGGGCCAGGTCGTGCCCTGCGGCGAGATTTGTGTGGTGGACGAGCAGGGCAACGAGTTGCCGCGTGGCGGCGTGGGCGAAATCTGGATCGCAGGCCCCATGGTGGTCAGCGGCTACTGGCAAAACCCGCAGGCCACGGCCAGTGAATTCACCGGCGGCTTCTGGCATTCGGGCGACATCGGCAGCATGGACGCCGAGGGCTTTGTGCGCATCCTGGACCGCAAGAAAGACGTGATCATCCGGGGCGGCTACAAGGTCTATTGCGCCTCGGTGGAAAACATTTTGTGCGAACACCCGCAGGTCATCGAAGCCGCGCTGGTGGGCGTGCCCTGCGCCGTGCTGGGCGAGCGCGTGCATGCCTTTGTGTGCGTGCGTGAACTCAATGACCAAACCCAGGCCAGCGCCTTGCAGGCCTATGGCGCCCGGCTGCTGGCTGACTACGCCGTGCCCGAGACCTGGACGATTGGCACCGAGCCACTGCCGCGCAACCTCAACGGCAAGATCGTCAAACGCGAACTGCGTCAGTCCCTGCAAGCAGCCCTTATCTGAGTGAGATGTACATGATCAAGTTACGCGCCACACAGCAGACCATTGTTTTTGCCATCTTCGTGGTCTTGTTCGCCGCACTGGCGGCCTTCTTGCCGGGCTTTGCGCAGGTGGACAACCTGCTGACGCTGCTGCAAAACGTGGCCATTCTGGGCATTTTGGGCTTGGGCATGGCTTTGGTGGTCATCGGGCGGGGCATCGACATTTCAATGATCGCGGCCATGGCAGTGCCTTCGGGCTTTTTGCTACAGATGGTGCAAAACGGCTACGGCATCGGCCCGGCCATCGGCATCGCGCTGTGTCTGTCGCTGGCCTTTGGCCTGCTCAACGGTTGGCTGATCGCTTATGCCGAAGTGCCCTCGCTGTTCACCACGCTGGCCTCGGGGCTGTTTCTGGCGGGCTTGGGCCAGGCCTTCATCTTCCAGCTTGAAGTGGTGCAGTGGCCCGAAACGCTGGATGCACTGGTCTGGGTGGGCCGGGGCGCAGTGCTGGGCATTCCCATGCCGGTGATCATGTTTGGTTTGGCGGCCACGCTGCTGTCGCTTTTTCTGGGGCGCATGCGGGCGGGCAGCTTCATTTACGCCATGGGTGACAACCCATTGACGGCACGCGCCACCGGGTTGCCCACGCGGCTCATCATGGTGCTGCAGTTTGTGCTGGCCGCGCTGGTGGGCCTGTTTGCTGGTCTGGTCATGTCAGCCTCGGTCAACAGCATGCCCACGCGCATCTTCAACTCGACCATGGTCTACGACGTGGTGCTGGTGGTGGTGCTGGGCGGCATTGGCCTGTCGGGCGGGCGGGGCGGGGTGGTCAACGTGATCATCGGCACGCTGCTCATTGGCACTTTGCTCAACGGCATGACCATCATGGACATCTCGTATTCCGTGCAGAACATTGTCAAAGGGGTGGTGCTGCTGGCGGCCATCCTGATCGATTCGATTTTGAACCCCCGCAACGAAGAAACCGCGCAGCAAGGGGACATCTGAGCACAGCCAGACGCCCGGCTTGTTGGGGCGTCAACACTTTCATCAACCACGAGGAGACAGGCAATGAGGATTTTTCAAAAACTGAGCACCGCCGCAGCCGTTGTGACGCTGGGCCTTTGTGCGGCCACATCCGCCATGGCGCAGGGCAAGGGGCTGGACGAGCCCTTTCGCGACGGCTACAAAAAAGCCCTTGCAGGCAAGACCGTGGGGTTCATTCCCGTGGCCTTTGGCTTTGACCTGGCCATTGGCTGGCACGCAGGCCTGAAAAAGGAACTCGAAGCCGCCGGCATGAAAGTGGTGGTGCGTGACCCCAACTGGAACACCAATGCGGGCGCCCAGGCCTTCACCGCGTTGATCGCTGAAAAGCCCGCCGTCATCGTGATCCACAACCCCGATGTGCAGACCTACGCCAAGCTGATCAAGAAGGCTGAAGACGAAGGCATTTACGTGGTGCAGATCAACATGCGCTCGGCCCAGCCGTCCACTGCCTTTGTGGGCGCTGACTGGGTGGACATTGGCGAGCGCAATGCCGACGCCGTGGTGCAGGCCTGCAAAGGCAAGAGCAACAAGATCGCCATCGTGCAGGGTGCGCCCACGGCCGCCACCAGCGCTTACACGCTCAAGGGTGTGGAAAACGTGCTGGCCAAGCACCCCGAAATCAAGGTCGTGTCCAACCAGGCCGCTGACTGGGACGCTGCCAAAGCCAAGGCGCTGACCCAGACGGTGCTGAAACAAAACCCGGACCTGTGCGGCATCATCGGCTTTTGGGACGGCATGGACATTGGCACCGCAGCGGCAGTCAAGGAAGCGGGCCTGACCGGCAAGGTTTATCTGGCCACCTCGGGCGGCGGTGAACAAAAAGGCGCTTGCGACATGGTCAAGTCCGGTGCGTTTGACCTGAACATCAGCTACGACGTGCCCACCCAAGCCAGCAACATGGCGGCCATGATCAAGTGGCTGGTGCAAGGCGGTGTCAAGCCCGGTGCAGCCAAGCAAAACATCTACACCACGCTGATCCCGATCACCAAGCAAAACGCCTCGGCGGAAGGCACTTGCTGGAAGCTGGCCGCTTCCAAGTAAGCGGGTCTTGGACGCGTCATGACGGCAAGGTGGGTGGCCCGGCCCGCCTGCCTTGCCGCCTTGAGCGCCTGTTTTTGTACACCTCCCAACCCATGGTCTGCACATGACTGAAACCCTGACGCGACTGCGCTACAAATATTGGCCCGATCACTGGGTGGGCGAGATCCTGTCCAAGCGCTGGACGGAAACCGCCGTGCCGGTGTTGCTGCTGGCCATGGTGGTTTTTTTCTCGGGCCAGTTGGTGCCCAACTTCTACAGCGCCACCATGCTGGCCGACACCTTGCGGCAAGCCGGGGAAATCGGTTTTATCGTGCTGGGCATGGCGCTGGTGATGATCGTGGGCGGCATCGACCTGTCGGTGGGCTCCATGTTTGCGCTGACCAATTTTTGCGCCCTGATGCTGATGCATGTGCTCAAGTGGCCCGTGGGGCTGGCCGTGCTGGGCACTCTGGTGTGTGGCGCGCTGCTGGGCGCCGTCAATGGCCTGTTGATCGGTTATTTGCGTCTGCGGGCTTTTTTGACCACGCTGATCACCTTGATCATTTTTCGCTCGGTGTATGAAATCCTGAGCTTGCAGTATTCCACCGCCATTGCTGGCAGCATCCCCGACTCCGAGGTCTGGGACTTTCTGGGCAATGGCACGTTTTTGGGTCTGCCGACGGTGGCCTGGACCTATGCGCTGGCGGCCATTGGCGGCCATGTGATGCTGACGCGCCTGCGCGTGGGCTGGCACATCATGGCCATTGGCGGCTCGCGCCGCTCGGCCTACAACAGCGGCATTGCCGTGCGCCGCACGGTGGCCCTGAGCTATGTGGCCAGCGGCATGCTGACAGCCGTGGGCGGCTGCTTTTTTGCCTCGCGCCTGGCCACGGCGGGCGCCGACATTGGCGTGGGCATGGAGGTGCTGGTGCTCACCGCTGCCGTGCTGGGTGGCATCAGCCTGGGCGGAGGCCGAGGCTCGGTCACCAAGGCCTTGGTGGGCACTTTGGTGGTGCTGCTCATCACCAATGGCCTGACTTCCATGTCGGTCTCGGGAGGGCTCACGCGCATGGTGCTGGCGGGCATCCTGATTGCGGCGGCCGTCATTGATGTGCGCTGGCTCAAGAACCGCCACCGCATCATCAGCAAGGTGTATGTGAGCCCGGCTTATCAGGCCCTGGCACCGGCGCCGGTGTGCACGGCCGAGGGCGAGGGCAAAGACAGCGGCAGTAACAGTGGGCCGTGGACCCTGAACAACAAACTGCGGGCGGTCGAGACGATTGGCCTGGGCCGCATCGAAGCACCCGAAGACGTGATCCTGGACCGCGAGAACAACCTGTACGCCGGTTCACGCCACGGCGATGTGATGCGCTTTTTTGCCCCCGACTACCAGCGCATGGAAGTCTTTGCGCACATCGGCGGCCAGCCGCTGGGCATGGCTTTTGACCGACAAGACAATCTGGTGGTTTGCGTGGGCGGCATGGGCCTGTACCGCATCACGCCCGAGCGCGAGGTGCAGCGCGTGACCGACGAGACCAACCGCAGCTGGAGTTCGATCAACGACGACAGCCGACTGCGCCTGGCCGACGACCTGGACATCGCCGACGATGGCCGCATCTTCTTCAGCGAAGCCACCGTGCGCTACGAAATGCACGAATGGGCCGTGGACGGCCTGGAAGCACGCGGCAATGGCCGCATCGTCTGCTACGACCCGCGCGACAACAGCACCAAAACCGTGTTGCGCGGCCTGCGTTTTCCGAACGGCATTTGCATCGCCAGCGACGGCCAGTCGATTTTGTTTGCCGAAACCTGGGGATGCTGCATCAAGCGCTTCTGGTTCGACGGCCCCAAAAAGGACCAGGTCGAGATGGTGGTCGACAACCTGCCGGGCTACCCCGACAACATCAACCTGGCCTCGGACGGCCACTACTGGCTGGCCCTGGTGGGCATGCGCGGCCCGGCCTACGACCTGGCGCTGCGCATGCCGGGTTTTCGTCAGCGCATGGCCAAGCGCGTGCCGTTTGACGAGTGGCTGTTTCCCAACATCAACACCGGCTGCGTGCTCAAGTTTTCCGAGAAGGGCGAGATTCTGGAGACGCTGTGGGACCTCGGCGGCGAGAACCACCCCATGATCACCTCCATGCGCGAGCACCAGGGCCACCTGTACCTGGGCGGCATCTCCAACAACCGCATTGGCCGCTACAAGCTCGACAACGCCGATCCGAATTTTTCTCAATATGGCCAACGCTGGGGAGCACGCTGATGCTGACAAGTTTGCGCAATTGGAGTGACCGGCTGCTGGGGCGCGGCAGCGCCGCCATCACGGTGCCGGTCATGGACGGGGCGCTCAAGCCCAACCGCCAGCTCGACGAGGCCAGCGTGGCGGCCGAGATCGCGGGCATTGACGACCTGGCCTGTGATGGCCAGCAGCTGTGGATCAGCGCAGGCAAGCGCCTGCTGCGCCTGCACGATGGCCAGCCGCTGCTGGTGCGCGAGTTCGACACCGCCATCACGGCCTTGGCCGCGCTCACATCACAGCAACCCGGCACCTTGGCCGTGGCGCTGGGAGGCACGCAGGTACAAGTGCTGCACACACAAGCCGACGGCAGCCTGAGCGACGGACCAGCGCTGCAAAGTCTGCAGGGCCAGCCCCTGCACAGCGTCAACGCGCTGGCCTTCGAGGCCGATGGGGCGCTCTTGCTCAGCGACGGCTCTCAACAGCACAGCACCGATGCCTGGTGCCACGACCTGATGACGCTGGGCCACACCGGCCGCGTGACCCGCTGGCAGCCCGCCACCGGCGCGGTGCAGAGCCTGGCCAGTGGCTTGCACCACGCTTTTGGAGTGCTCTCTTTGGACGGCCAAGCCCTGTTCAGCGAGAGCTGGAAACACCGCGTCCGCCCGGCATCGGGGCAGGGCTCGGATACGGGTGCCTTGGTGGCGGAATTGCCCGCTTACCCCTCGCGCATGAGCGCAGCGGCGGGCGGCGGTTTCTGGCTGAGCTGCTTTGTCTGCCGCTCGCAGCTGGTGGAGTTTGTGCTGCGTGAGCCCGCGTACCGCCAGCGCATGATCCAGGAAATTGACCCACGCTACTGGATTGCCCCGGCCTTGTCGTCCGGGCACAGCTTTCTGGAGCCTTTGCAAGGCGCGGGCGTCAAGCAAATGGGCATGCTCAAGCCCTGGGCGCCCCCGCGCTCGTACGGCCTGGTGCTGCGCGTCGCAGCAGACGGACGCATCCTGTCTTCGCTGCACAGTCAGGTGGACGGACGCCACCATGGCGTCACGGCCGTGGTCGAATGCGCGGGCGCACTCTGGGTGGCCTCCAAAGGTGCCGGGCGACTTTTGCGGATCGATCTGAACAAGGCGGAGGCCCGGACATGACACACGAGCAACACAATCACGCAGACGCCAGCGCCACCGACGTGGTGCTGGAACTGCGCGAGGCCACCAAGCGTTACAGCGGCGTGCCCGCCATTGAAAACGTGAGTTTTTCCCTGCGCCGGGGCGAAATCCATGCCTTGTTGGGCGAAAACGGCGCGGGCAAGTCCACGCTGACCAAGGTGATGGCCGGGGTCGTGCCGCTGAGTTCGGGGCAGATGCTGGTGCACGGCCAAGAGGTGCAACTGTCCACCCCGCTGCAAGCCTTGGATCACGGCATTGCCATGGTGTTTCAGGAAACCAGCCTGGTGCCGACCATGACGGTGGCCCAAAACCTGTTTCTGGGGCAAGAGCAGTTTTTCAACCGCTTGCGCGGGGTCTACATTTCGGCCCAGCAGTTTTTGCAGTCGCTCAACTTTGACGTGGACCCGACCGCCACCGTGAGCTTGCTGGGCGCGGCCAAAAAGCAGATGGTGGAGATCGCCCGTGCGGTGCTGCACCAGGCCAGCGTCATCATTTTTGACGAGCCCACGGCCAGCCTGACGCCTGAGGAAAAGAAGTACTTTTTTGACCTGGTGTTCAAGCTCAAGGCACGCGGCGTGTCCATCATCTTCATCTCGCACGCGCTGGAAGAAGCCCTGCTGCTGGCCGACCGCATCACCGTGCTGCGCGACGGCCAGCATGTGGTGACCGATGACAAAAGCAACTTTGACCGCGACCGCATCGTGCAGGCCATGGTGGGGCGCGATTTGTCGCAAACACTGTATGGCCAGAAGAAAACCACGGTGCGCCCCCAGGGCGAATGCTTGCTGTCGGTGCGCAACCTGCGCATGGCCTCGATGGTGAAAAACAACTCGCTGTCGGTCTTCGCCGGACAAATCACTGGCGTTTTCGGCTTGGTGGGGGCAGGGCGCACGGAAACCTTCAAGGTGGTGGCTGGGCTCATCAAGCGCGACTTCTTTCACGGCGGCGAGGTGCTGCTGCGCGGCAAACCGGTACGCTACCGGGTGCCGCGCCAGGCAGTGCATGACGGCATTGCCTACATCACCGAAGACCGCAAGGTGGAAGGCTTTTTTGAAACCATGTCGATCGCCAAAAACATCTACATGGGACTGCTGGGCAAGTCCAAAAATGTGTTCGGCGCCATCTCTTCGGCCAAATCGGGGGCCATTGGCGAGCACTGGAGCCGCCTGCTCAATGTGCGGGCCATCAGCAAGGACGTGAAGGTGATCGAGCTGTCGGGTGGTAACCAGCAAAAGGTGGTGATTGCCAAGTCCTTGGTGCAGGACCCGGACGTGATCATTTTTGACGAACCCACACGCGGGGTCGATGTCGGAGCGATTGCCGAGATCCACGCCGAAATCAACCGCCTGGCCGATGCGGGCAAGGCGGTGGTGGTGATCTCGTCTTACTTGCCCGAGGTCATGTCCTTGTCCGACCGCATCCTGGTGGCCAAGCAGGGCAAGGTGGTGGTGGAGTTTTCCGCCACCGACGCGACGCAGGAAAAAATCATGTACGCGGCCATTCACTGAGTGGCTGCGCCAGCTTAGTTTTGAAAGACAAGTCATGAAGCTTTACACCGCCCACCGCGCTCCCAGCCCCCGCCGGGTTCTGATGTTTTTGGTCGAAAAAAACATCACCGGCATCGAGATGGTCAACATGGACCTGAATGGCGGCGAGCACCGCACGCCCCAATACCTGGCCAAAAGCCCACTGGCCAAAGTGCCCGCGCTGGAGCTGGACGACGGCCGCGTGATCACCGAAACCCGTGCGATTTGCACCTTGCTCGAAGGCCGCTACCCCGAGCCCAACCTGATGGGCGAGGGCGACGAGCGCGGCTTCATCGAGATGGCCGACCGACAGGTGGAGTTGTATTTGCTGGGCGGCATTGCCAACGCGATCCGCCACAGCCACCCCGGCTTGGCGGCTTTAGAAAAACCGCAGTTTCCGGAGTTCGGCCGGTCGCAGGCCGAAAAAGTGCGCGATGTCGCGCGGGGTTTTGACCAGCGGCTGCAAACCCAGCCTTGGATCGCAGGCGAGCGTTTCACCATTGCCGACATCACCGCGTTTTGCGCCTTGGAGTTTGCGCGGGGCTTGATGAAGTTTGTGCCCGGTGAAGAAGGCATGCCTGCCTTGCAGGCCTGGCGCGACCGCATGAACGAGCGGCCCAGCGCCAGAGTTTGACGAATCAGAAGAACGCCATGGTCCGAACTTCAATGCTTTCCCGGGTGGCCGCATCCGGGGGGGTGTTGGGGTCTTCAAATGCCGAGTGGCCCATGAAGCGGCAGCGACCATCCGTGCTCGATTCGTAGGTTTTCAGCAGCAAAGCCTGGTGCGCTTGCATGTGCGGAAAATACACCCAGCGGTGCTCGGGGTTGTGACGCATGACATAAATCTCGCCAGTGCGGTCGCTGTATTTGAGGTCCATGCGCAGCAGGTCTTCGGGCGCGTGGGTTTGTGCGTCGATCATGGCCAAAGGCAGTTCTTCAACACGTTGGTACAAGGGCTTCCAGACGTTGTAAAAAGCCACCCGGTTTTGCAACAAAGTTTCAGCCCGGTCTTTCATCACGTCTCTGACCCGCTGGGGGCCACTCAAGACGGTGTAGT
Source organism: Comamonadaceae bacterium PBBC1 (assembly GCA_002256145.1). GTDB lineage: Bacteria > Pseudomonadota > Gammaproteobacteria > Burkholderiales > Burkholderiaceae_C > Limnohabitans_A. The sequence continues at coordinate 341,682 of NKIP01000001.1, read as the reverse complement.
CGCTGTGCACCAACATCACAGCGGGCCGTTGGGCTTCGGTTTGGACCTTAAAGTCGGCGGGCATTCGTTTGCGAATGGTGTGGTCAAAGACCACCACTTCGCGTGCGCCCGTATGACGTTTGACGTGGTCGATGACCTGTTGGTAGAACACTTGCCTGATCAGCTCGTCGTTGTCGAATTGGGTGAACTGCGCATCGAATTCGTGCAGCTCAAACCCTTGCTTGTCGACCGAAAGCTGCGCGACTTCGGACCAGCCATCGTGAACCGATACGGGGTGTGTGTCGGTTCCCGGTGGGTTGAGCTCTGGCTTGTCCAGGGGTTCGTAAAAGTAGTAATCAATCGGTCGACCGTTGTCGACCGAGTAATTCATCTGTGCTTGGACGTGGGTCGTGGGCATTATGCGTTGGCCTTTTGGGTGGTGAAGCCTTCACCGATCCAGGTTTTTTCCCAGCAAGGAAGGGCTTCAATGTGGTCAAACATCCAGCGGCGGATGTTCGGGAAATTGGCAAGTGGCAGCTGTTGCCAGCCGTGCAGGTGCATGGGTGAAGCAATGGCGATGTCTGCGATGGTGGGGTGGGGTGTGCCGGCAATCCACTGGTGAGAGGCCAGGCGTGCTTCCAAAATGCCAGCCAGTTTGTTGAAGGTTTGCAACTGTGCCTCCAGTATGGCCGGGTCGGCCGAGCTGCCCAGCAAAGGTTTGACGCAGTTTTCAACCAAGTAAACATAGCAGCTGGGGAACCAGCTTGAAGATTCCCAGAGCAGCCAGCGCTGAATGTCTGCACGGGTTTGAAGGTCGGTGGGGTAATGGGCGGCGGCTTGGTGTTTGTCTGCGGCGTACATGAGAATCGCGTTCGACTCCCACAAAATGAAATCACCATCTTTCATCGCGGGCAGCGAGGCATTGGGGTTGATGGCCATGAAGGTGTCAGACTTTTGTTCGCCCTTGAAATAGTCCACATGGACCAGTTCGTAAAGCACATTCATCAGGTCCAGTCCGGGCAGGACTTTGCGGCAATTGACGGTGATCGGGTCGGCGTAGATTTGCATGCTTGTCTCCAGTTGTTTTGTCTTTGATGTCGGTCAAACTTTGACCGCAAAAAGATTCTCGATTCTGGTGAAGGTTTCCACAATATGATTGAATGGAAACCAAGTGTCGCCAAATTGGAAACAATGAATACCCCCTGCCAGCGAGTGCTGCGGGCATTTGAAATGTCTACAGGAGAGTCCTCATGATCAGCTCTGACATGCTTGTTGCATTTGCCAAGGTGGCGGAAAACCGAAGTGTCAGCCAAGCCGCTCTTGAGTTGTCGGTAGGCAAAAGCGTGGTGAGCAAAAGGATTGCCCAACTTGAAGGCCATTTGGGGGCCACGCTGTTTAGCCGAAGCACACGCCATATCGCGCTCACTGCTGCGGGTGAAACCTATCTTGAGCATGCCAAAAAAGCGCTCTTGGCCTTGCGTGCAGGTGAGGAAGTGCTGACGGCCTTGCGCTCGGATTTGAAGGGCCGTATTCGGGTGACGGCACCGGTGTCCTGGGGGCAGCGTGTGCTGTGCAAAAAAATGCCTGAGTTTCTGCGAATGCATCCGGGCATTGAGTTGGAGTTGGTGTTGTCCGATCGCATGATGGATTTGGCCTACGAGCGGATGGATGTCGCGTTCAGGTGGAGCTCTGCCCAAGACAACAAAGATCTCTACATGAAAGCGGTCGCCACCACCGAGTGGGTCTTGGTGTGTGCACCCCCGTACATTGCGGCGCACGGCGAGCCCGCGTCTGTGCAGGATCTGGAGCGCCATTTGTGCTTGTTTTATTGGCGCGAACCCTCCGACGACTGGTGGGTTTTGGCGTCTGGCGATGCGGTGTCCCGAGTCAAGGTGAGTGGTCGCTATCACGTTGACAGCCCTGATGCGGTGCTGGAGGCTTGCATGCAAGGCCTGGGGATTGCCTTGCTGCCCGACTATCTTTGTTTGGATGCTTTGCAGGATCAACGCCTGATCAAGGTTTTGCCGGACTGGACGCCACAAACCCGATTTGGCAATCAGATCACCTTGATGGCACCGCCCGACAGAATGCGGGTCCTGAGAAACAAGGTGTTCATTGATTTTGTGGTCAACGCACTGGCTTGAAGCTTGGCCTGAGGCATGCGTGCCTTGCAGGTATGGCGTGACCGCATGTAGAAGCGGCCAAGCGCCAGGGCGAGATCAACTGAACACGCCGCCGTAGTCCTTGCGCAGGTCGTTCTTTTGAACCTTGCCGGTGCCGCCCACGGGCAGGGATTCGAGGAAGACCACATCGTCGGGCACCCACCACTTGGCCACTTGGGTGGCCAAAAAGTCCAGGATCTCTTGTTTCTCGACGCTTTGGCCCGGCTTGCGCACGATGAACAGCAGGGGGCGCTCGTCCCACTTGGGGTGCTTGACGCCAATGACGGCGGCCATGGCCACAGCGGGGTGACCGATGGCGGCATTTTCCAGGTCAATCGAGCTGATCCACTCGCCTCCGGTCTTGATCACGTCCTTGGTGCGGTCGCGGATTTGCATGGTGCCGTGCGCGTCGATGGTGGCGATGTCGCCCGTGGGGAACCAGCCATCGATCAACGCGGTTTTTTCGGCCTTGAAATAGCGCTCCACGATCCACTGGCCACGCACCATCAGCTCGCCTTGCGAGGTGCCGTCGCGGGGCAGGGTGTTGCCGTGGTCATCGACGATCTTGATCTCGATGCCCGAGACGGTTTTGCCTTGCTTGGCCACAATGGCGTGCTGCTCGGCAGCGGGGCGCAGGCGGTCAGCGCGGGTCAAGTTGCTCATGGTGGCCACGGCGGTGGTCTCGGTCATGCCCCAGCCGTGGCGCACTTCCACACCATAGGTGTCCATGAACTTGGCGATCAGCGCCATGGGCATGGCCGAGCCGCCCACGCAGGTGCGTTTCATGTGGGCAAAGCGCAAATTGTTTTGTTCGACGTGCTGGATCAGGCCCATCCAGATGGTGGGCACACCCGCGCTGATGGTGACTTGCTCGGTGTCCATCAGCTCGTACAAGCTGGCGCCGTCGAGCTTGGGGCCTGGCAAGACCAGCTTGGTGCCAGCGACCAAGGCGGCATAAGGGATGCACCAAGCGTTGATGTGGAACATGGGCACCACAGGCAAGATGGTTTCCTGCGTAGACAAGCCCAGCACATCGGGCATGCAGCCGGTGGTGGCGTTCATCACGATGGCGCGGTGCGTGTACAGCACGCCCTTGGGGTTGCCGGTGGTGCCTGAGGTGTAGCACAGGGCTGCGCCCGTGTTTTCATCGAGCTCGGGCCAGTCGAAGGCGTCGCTTTGGCCCGCGATCAGGTCTTCGTATTTCAGCACGCTCACACCCTCTATGGACGGGGTGTTGGCCGCCTCGGCCAGGCACACCCAAGCGCGAACTTTGGGGCAATGCGCGGCAATGCCTTTGACCAGCGGCGCAAAGGTGGCGTCAAACAACACCACTTCGTCTTCGGCATGGTTGATCACATAGATCAGCTGCTGCGGGTGCAGGCGCGGGTTGCAGGTGTGCATGACCATGCCGCTGCCCGAGACGGCGTAATACGCTTCCAGGTGGCGGTGGTTGTTCCAGGCAATCGACCCGACCGCGCTGCCCGCTTTCAGGCCCAGGGTGGCCAAGGCGTTGGCCAGTTGGCGTGCACGTTTGGCTGTGTTGGCGTAGGTGGTGCGGTGCAGCGGGCCGTGGGTTTCGCGCGAGACGATTTCCTGGTCGCCAAATTGGGCTGCGCCGTGTTCGAGGATGCCCGAAATGAGCAAGGGGCGGTTCATCATAAGGCCGGATTGGGGCATGTGGAGGTCCAAAGGTTGAAGTGTCAAAACCCGGTGATCGGACCCTGAAGGTTCGATCACCAAGCTTGGGTGAAGGGGCGGCTCAGCTCAAGAGGGCTTGGGCAAATTCGCGGGCGTTGAAGGTTTCCAGGTCTTCAAGCTTTTCGCCGACCCCGATGAAATACACCGGAATCGGTTTTTCTCGGGCAATGGCGCACAGCACGCCGCCTTTGGCGGTGCCGTCGAGCTTGGTCACGATCAGGCCCGTCAGGCCCAGCGTGTCGTCAAAGGCCTTGACCTGGGCCAGCGCGTTTTGACCGGTGTTGCCGTCGATCACCAGCAGCACCTCGTGGGGGGCGGTGCCATCGGCTTTTTGCACCACGCGCTTGATTTTTTTCAGCTCTTCCATCAGGTGCAGCTGGGTGGGCAGGCGGCCGGCCGTGTCCACCAGCACCACGTCGCGGCCCCGGGCGCGGCCGGCACTCACCGCATCAAAGCTCACGGCGGCAGGGTCACCGCCTTGTTGGCTGACGATCTCGACCGTGTTGCGCGTGGCCCAAACGGCCAGTTGCTCTTTGGCGGCTGCGCGGAAGGTGTCGGCTGCGGCCAGCAGCACGCTCAGGCCTTCGTCGGCCAAGTGCTTGGTCAGTTTGCCAATGGAGGTGGTTTTGCCCGCGCCGTTGACGCCCGCCACCATGATCACGGTGGGGTGGTGGTCGCCAATGCTCAGGGGTTTTTGCAGGGGCGTCAGCAAGTCGGTGATGGCGTCGGCCAGCAAGGTTTTGACTTGTGAGGGGTCAGTGGCTTTGGCCTCTTTGACGCGGCGTTTGAGGTCTTGCAGCAAATGCTCGGTGGCCTTCACGCCGGTGTCGGCCATCAGCAAGGCGGTTTCCAACTCTTCATAGAGTTCGTCGTCGATGCGTGTGCCGGTGAAAACGGTGGTGATGCTGGAGCCGGTTTTGCGCAGTCCCGCTTTGAGGCGGTCTAGCCAGCCTTGGCGGGCAGCCGGAGCGGGTGCGGGTTCAGGCTGCGTTTGCAACGGTGCGGACGTGGGCATCGGCTTCCCTGCGACAGGCTGTGCTACAGGGTGCGCAGGCTTGGCGGGAGGTGATTGCACCTCGGGCGGGGGGGATTTTTTTTTGAAGAAGCTGAACATGTCTTGGATTTAAAGGATCATGCATTCTATGAAACCAAACCTTATCTTGGCACTTTCGCTGGCAACAGCCCTGCTGGCCAGCAGCTTCAGCGCCACGGCGCAGGCCCCGCAAGGTCAGGCGGCCACACCACCCACAGGCAATGCTCCAGCGGCCAGTGCGGCCCAGGTCCAGACTTTCACCTTGGCCAACGGCATGACGCTGTGGGTCAAACCCGACCGCCGCGCCCCCACGGCGGTGCACATGGTCTGGCTGCGGGTGGGTTCCATGGACGAGGTGGACGGCACCAGCGGTGTGGCCCATGTGCTGGAGCACATGTTGTTCAAAGGCACGCCCACCTTGGCTGTGGGGGAGTTCTCGCGCCGTGTGGCCGCTTTGGGCGGGCGCGAAAACGCCTTCACCGCCAAGGATTACACCGGGTATTACCAGCAAATTCCCTCCAGCCAACTCGAAGCCGTGATGCGTTTGGAGTCGGACCGCTTTGCCAACAACCAGTGGCCCGATGCCGAATTTGCCAAAGAGCTGGAGGTGGTGAAAGAAGAGCGTCGCCTGCGCACCGACGACAACCCCCGCGCCCAGTTGCACGAAATGCTCTCGGCCACTGCCTTGTCGGCCTCGCCCTACCGCCGCCCCATCGTCGGCTGGATGAGCGACCTGGAGGCCATGACGGCGCAAGACGCCCGCGATTTTTACCGCAAGTGGTACACCCCGGCCAATGCGGCTGTGGTGGTGGCGGGCGATGTGGACCCGCTGCAGGTCAAGGCACTGGCTGAGAAGTATTACGGCAGTATCCCCACCCGCGCCGTGCCCGATCGCAAACCCCGGGACGAGCCCGCGCAGCAAGGTCTGCGCCGCTTCGAGTTCAAAGCCCCGGCCGAGCAGTCGTATGTGGCATTGGCTTTTAAGGTGCCGCGCTTGACCAGCCTGGCGGTCACGCCTGAGCATGACGACGCCTTGGCTTTGACGGTGCTGGCCGCTGTGCTGGACGGCTACAGTGGTGCCCGCTTGGACCGCGCCCTGACCCAAGGAGAGAACCGCCTGGCCGACAGCGCGGGGGCTTATAACGGCCTCATGGGACGTGGGCCGCAGTTCTTTTATTTGGAAGGTGTGCCCGCCAAAGGCCAAACGCCGCAAGCGCTGGAAGCGGCCTTGCGGGCCCAGGTGCAGCGCGTGGCCACCGAGGGCGTGAACGAGGCAGAGCTGCAGCGCGTCAAAACCCAATGGGTGGCCAGCGAAATTTACAAACTCGATTCGGTGTTTAACCAAGCGCGTGAGTTGGGCGTGGCCTGGACACTGGGTTTGCCGCCGGACTACGGGGCGCAGTTGATCGCCCGGTTGCGGCAGGTCACGCCTGCCCAAGTGCAGGCCGTGGCGCAAAAGTATTTTGGTGACGACAGCCTCACTGTGGCCACCTTGTTGCCCCAGCCGATGTCGGGCCAGCCCCGGGCGCGTCGCGCCCTGCCCGGTGCCCGCCATTAAAGCGCTTTGCCATGAAAGTTCAACATCCCATGTCCTTGATTTCTTCTTTGAACGCCCTGGCTTGGCGGCGCACGGCCTTGGCACTGGCCTGTTGGGCCGCAGCCAGCTGGGCGCACGCTTCTTTGCCCATCCAGCACTGGACCCAGCCCAGCGGTGCGCGTGTGTATTTGGTCGAGAGCCAGGCCATTCCCATGGTCGATGTGCAGATCGACATCGACGCGGGCAGCCGCCGTGACCCTGCCGCGCAGGCTGGCCTGGCCTCGGTCATGGCCGGGCAAATGGCCAACGGCACCCGTGCCGACCCCCAAGGCCAAGGCCCTTACCCCAAGGCCTTGGACGAAAACCAGATCGGTGAAGCCTGGGCCGACCTGGGGGCCAGCTTTGGCGTCAGTGCAGGCGGTGACCGCATGAGCTTTGGCCTGCGCAGCCTGAGCTACCCCGATTTGCTGGACAAAGCCGTGGCCTTGGCGGCTCGGCAAATGGCGCACCCGGCTTTTCCCGAGGCCATGTGGCTGCGCGATCGCGAGCGCATCAGCGCCTCCATCCGGGAATCACTCACCAAGCCCGGCACGGTGGTGCAGCAGCGCTTTGCACAAGCCGTGTATGGCTCGCACCCCTACGGTTTTCGGGCCACCCCCGAGAGCTTGTCGCGCATCGGTGTGCAAGATATGAAAAACCTGCACGCCCAGGCTTTGCGGGCTTGCCGCGCCACGGTGAGTGTGGTGGGCGCTTTGACCCGCGCTCAAACGGATGCCTTGGTGCAGCGCCTGCTGGCGCAGTGGCCCCGCGAATCAGGCTGTGCCAGCTTGCCGCCCGTGCCCGAAGTGGCCCCTTTGGCTGCTGCGGAAAACCTGAACTTGCCTTTTGACTCGGCCCAGGCCCATGTGTTGATTGGCCAGCCCGGCTACAAACGCACCGACCCCGACTTCTTTGCCCTGCTGGTGGGCAACCACATTTTGGGCGGTGGCGGCTTTGTTTCGCGCCTGACCGAGCAGGTGCGCGAAAAACGCGGCCTGAGCTACAGCGTCTACAGCGCATTTGCCCCGGGCCTGCACGCCGGTGCCTTCACTGTGGGCCTGCAAACCCGCCCCGACCAGGCCAAGCAAGCCGTGGCCGTGGCCCAAGAGGTGGTGCAAGGCTTTGTGCGCCAAGGCCCGACCGAGGCCGAGCTGACAGCGGCCAAATCCAACCTGGTGGGCGGCTTTGCGCTGCGCATCGACAGCAACCGCAAGCTGCTGGACAACGTGGCCAACATCGCCTGGAACCGGCTGCCGCTGGACTACCTGAACACCTGGACGCGACAGATTGAGCGCGTCAGTGCCGCCGATGTGCAACGCGCCATGGCCCGGGTGCTGCAGCCCGAGCGCATGGTCACGGTGGTGGTGGGCGCTGCGCCTTGAGGCATTTCAAAAACACATCCAAGGCGCTTTAAAGCCACTCAGATGTGGGCGACAAATTGCGGCACTTGCCGCATGTGCAGCGTCATGCCCAGTGCTGCCATGTGGTTGTCATTGCGTCCCAAAATGGTTTGAGCCAAGGGTAAAAAAGCCTGCTCTTCCAAATGGGCGTGGGCCTGATAACGCTGCACCATGGATTCAAGAGCCAAGGCATCCAAGGTGCTGTCTTGCCCTTTGGACACCTTGCGCAGCCCCGGTTCTAAGGACTTCCAGAGCTTTTCCAGGGCTCGGTGGTCGTTGATCAGCTGCTCGACCAAGCCATCGACCTTCAGTCGCTCGGTTCCGGCTTGGGCACTTTTGAGCACGGCTGGAAACAGGTCTTTTTCTTCTTCGCTGTGGTGATTGAACAAGGCATCGTTGAAGAAGACCAAAGATTCCTGGGCGATCTTGCGAGCCTGGGCGGCAGGTCCCAGCAAAACTGGCAAATCGCCCAAGCGGGCCAGCTGTGCCAGGATGCCCGTGTGGCAGTTCGCAAAGTGGGAAATGGGGGCGTCGGTGTCGGTGTGGATGTCTAACAGCATGGTGGTCTCAGGGTTGAAGGTCGGGTTCATGGACTCCTTTATAAAAGCAAGTCAGGGACCTTCAAGAGGCTGCGAAACACTTGTTTGATGCAGGTCATGTCTTTCAAGCGATGTGTCTCTTTTGGGTCGATTCAAAGGCGACATCCAAGGGCAAGCTCTGCGCTTTTAGAGCCCTGGCCGGACGAGAAGCTCAAGCCCGCCCCAAAGCCAGCTGCATGCTTTCCTTGACCTCTTCCATCACCACATAGCTGTGTGACTCGGCGGGCACCGGGATGTTTTTGAGCAGCTTGCCCAGCAAGCTGCGGTAATCGCTCATGCCCTTCAGGCGTGCCTTGATCAGGTAGTCAAAGCTGCCCGACACCAGGTGGCACTCCATCACCTCGGGCAGGGCCTGCATGGCCGCACGCACTTTCTCAAACACCTCGTCCGATTTGCTGGACAGGCGAATTTCCACAAACACCAGCAGCGTGCGCCCCAGCGCCTGAGGGTGCAGGTGCGCGTGGTAACCGGTGATCACGCCTTCGCGCTCCATGCGGCGCACCCGCTCGGTGCAGGGTGAGGCCGACAGGCCCACCCGTTCGGCCAGCTCGGTCATGCTCAGGCGGCCCTGGGCTTGCAGGGCGTCCAGGATTTTCAGATCAATGCGGTCGAGGTCGGTCATTTCACTGCGCAGCCTTCGTGGGGGTTGGGGTGAATGTTGTCTTTCACTGTGATGGGTTTGATTTTCAATGAAATTCACTGACAAGTGATTCCTAGAATCCATTTCATTGCAGATTTAAGAGGCCATCTCCATGAAAGTCCTTGTTTTGGGTTCGGGTGTCATTGGCACCACCACCGCTTATTTTCTGGCCCGCGCCGGGGCCGAGGTCACCGTGATCGACCGCCAAAGCGGCCCCGCCATGGAGACCAGCTTTGCCAACGCTGGGCAGGTCTCGCCGGGTTACTCCACCCCTTGGGCAGCCCCCGGCATCCCGCTCAAGGCACTCAAATGGCTGTTTCAAAAACATGCCCCTTTGAGTCTGCGCCCGGACGGCAGCCTGTTCCAATTGCGCTGGTTGCTGAGCATGCTGGCCCAGTGCAACGGGGCCGACTACGCCACCAACAAAGAACGCATGATGCGCCTGTCCAACTACAGCCGCGATGTGCTGCGGCAGCTGCGGGCCGATACGGGGCTGAGCTATGAAGAGCGCCAAGGCGGCACTTTGCAGTTGTTTCGCACCCAGGCCCAGCTCGATGCCGCGCAGCAAGACATTTCGGTGCTGCGCGACTGCGGCGTGCCTTTTGAGTTGCTCAGCCGCGAACAGTTGGCGGGCGTGGAGCCGGGCTTGGCCGATGCTTTGCCGCGCCTGGCCGGGGGCCTGCGCTTGCCGGACGACGAAACCGGCGACTGCCACCTGTTCAGCACCCGCTTGGCGGCCATGGCCGAGGCAGCCGGTGTGCGCTTTGAGTGGGGGCAGGACATCGCCGCGCTTGATGTGCAAGGCGGCCGTGTGCAAGGGGCGTGGGTGCAAGCAGCTTCTGGGCCGGAGAAGGGTCAGCCCCTGCGCCATGTGGCCGCAGACCGCGTGGTGCTGGCGCTGGGTGTGCAGTCAAGGGCCTTGTTGCAACCTTTGGGCATGAACTTGCCGGTCTACCCGGTCAAGGGCTACTCGCTCACCTTGCCCTTGGTCGATGCGGCGCGGGCACCGGTCTCGACGGTGCTGGATGAAAGCTACAAAGTGGCCATCACCCGTTTTGACCAACGCATCCGCGTGGGCGGCATGGCGGGCTTGGTGGGGTACGACCTGTCGCTCGATGAGCGCCGCCGTCAAACACTGGAGATGGTGGTGCAAGACCTGTTTCCGGGAGGCGATGTATCCAAGGCGCAATTTTGGACGGGCCTGCGCCCGATGACGCCAGACAGCACCCCGGTGGTGGGGGCGTGCCCCGTGCAGGGGCTGTTTATAAACACCGGGCATGGCACCCTGGGCTGGACCATGGCCTGCGGCAGTGGGCAATTGGTGACCGATTTGGTCATGGGCCACGAGCCCGCCATTGAGCACCACGACTTGGCTTGGCAACGCTACGGGCCAGGCATTCGCCGTGCGACGAAACACGGCGTTACAACTGGGGTGACTGGCGCGTCATCAGGACTGGCGCAGGGGGCGTTGTAGTTGCAAGTTCAACAAAGTGTTGGACTGAAAACCTGATGAAAGAGTTTTGATCATGAACAAGCTGCTCGCCACCCTCGTTGCCGGTTTTTTTGCCGTCGGTGTATTCGCCCAAGCGCCCGCCTTGCCTGCGACAGCACCTGCTGCTGCCGCGACCGCAGCCAAAGCTTCAACTGCTGCCACAGCACCCGCTGCAGCCGTGACTGCAGTCAAAGCCGAGGTCAAAGATGCCAAAGCCGATGTCAAGGCCGATGTGAAGACCACTGCAAAAGACAAGGCTGATCATCAAGCCAAAGCGGACAAGAAGGCGGCCAAAGCCGCTGCCAAGGCACAAGCCAAGGCGGATGCCAAAGTGGCTGCTGTCAAGTGATGGCACGGGACCCGCGTTCACGCGGAGTCCCTGACCTTGTTGAAAAAAAACCAGCGTGATGCTGGTTTTTTTTTCGTCTGGCTTTGTTGTGAGCCACAGGTGTCCAGCAGTGACGCTGGAAGCTGCGCTGTTTCCCCGCAGTATCCAGGTCAGATCGCATTCGCAGTGGGCAACGGCCTTTACACTTGTGCACCATGCCCTCATCGAAAACGTCACGCTCATCGACCCATGCCGCAGCTTCCAAACCTGCAGCCCGAAAACCTGTTGCCAAAACCCCCAAAGGCCCGCCCTCGCACGAGATCCGCATCATCGGCGGGCAGTGGCGGCGCACCCGCCTGAAGGTGATCGACAAACCAGGTCTGCGCCCCACGCCCGACCGTGTGCGCGAAACCCTGTTCAACTGGCTGGGTCAGGACCTGAGCGGCTGGCGCTGCGTGGACGCGTTTGCGGGCACGGGCGTGCTGGGCCTGGAGGCTGCATCGCGCGGCGCGGCCCATGTGCTGATGGTCGAGCAAGACGCCGTGCTGGTGCGCGATTTACAAGACAACGCCACCCGCCTCAAAGCCAACATGGTCAGTGTGCAGCGCGGCGACGCGGTGAGCACTTTGGGCCGATTGCCTGCGGGCAGTGTGGACCTGGTCTTCATCGATCCGCCTTTTGACGGCCCCTGGTTTGAGCCAGCCCTGAAAGCCGCCACCCGGGCTGTGCCCGTGGGCGGCTGGATTTACCTGGAAGCGCCTGTGGCTTGGCCCACAGAGGCATTGACAGCCTTGGGGCTACAGTGCGAACGCCACCTCAAAGCAGGCGCGGTGCACGCCCATTTGTTGCAACGGGTCAGCCCTGAATCTGCACCCACCTCGATTGCCACCCCTGCTGAAGGAGACACGCCATGAGCCGATCTGCCAATACCGCTGTGACCGCTGTTTACTCGGGCACATTTGACCCGCTGACCTTGGGCCACGAAGACGCGATCCGCCGCGCCGCCCAAATGTTTGACGAGGTCATCATTGCCGTGGCTGTGGCACACCACAAAAAAACCCTGTTCAGCCTGGACGAGCGCGTGGCCCTGGCGCAAGCGGCTTTGGTCGATTGCCCGAACGTGAAGGCGCTGCCGTTTGACGGCCTGATCGTCGAGTTTGTACGTTCGCAAAACGCCCAAGTGATCGTGCGCGGCCTGCGCTCGGTGACCGATTACGACTACGAAACGCAAATGTCCGGCATGAACCGCCACCTGGCACCTGAAGTGGACACCGTGTTTTTGCACACCAGCGCCCATGTGCAGCACATCAGCAGCACGCTGGTGCGCGAAATTGCCAAATTGGGTGGCGATGTGTCGGGCCTTGTGTCGGCACCGGTGCTCAACGCCTTGCAGGGCAAGGTTGCGACCAAGCATTGAAGGTGCATGTCGGGGCTGAAGCCACCGACCTACAGATACATGGCCCCGTAGGCAATGTCGGGCCTACACCTCTTACATGCCCAACTCGACTTGTAGGTCGGACCTTCAGGTCCGACATTCTTCAAACCTCGGCGCCTTCGACCAAAAACCGCACCCGCTTTTGCCCCTGCCATTCGTCGGCGTCCAGCCGGAAAGCCAGTTTGACCCGCGATGGCAGCGGTTCGGTCCGGCCAAACCAGATGCCGTCCACCGGCTGGCCTTGGTGCTTCATCTTGAGTGACAGGTGCTTTTCACCCACCAAGCGCTGCGACACGATCTCGATCTCTTCGCAAAAGACGGGCGGCGCAAAACCCTGGCCCCAGACCTCGTGGTGCAGCATGTCCACCAAGTCCACCCGGCGGTATTCGGCGGGCAGCGGCCCATCGGTTTCCAGGCGGCGTTGCAGTGTGGCGGCGTCCAGCCATTCCATGGCCACTTGGTTCAGGGTTTCCTCAAACACATAGAGGTGCTCTTCGGCAATCGTGCAACCCGCCGCCATGGCGTGGCCACCAAAGCGCAGCAGCACGCCCGGGGCGCGTTTGGCCACCAGGTCGAGCGCGTCGCGCAAATGAAAACCCGCAATCGAGCGGCCAGAGCCCTTGAGTTCGTGCTCTTTGCCCGGGGCGCTGCTGGCCGCGAAAACGAACGTGGGACGGTGCAGCTTGTCCTTGATGCGCGATGCCACGATGCCCACCACGCCTTCGTGAAAATCCGGGTCGAACACACAAATGGCGGGCGGCGGCTCGTCGCCTTCGTCAAACAGCGACTCGGCCATCTCCATCGCCATCTCGCGCATGTCGCCTTCGATCACGCGGCGTTCGCGGTTGATCGCGTCCAGCTGCTTGGCCAGCTCGTCGGCGCGGCCCGCGTCGTCGGTCAGCAGGCACTCGATGCCGAGTGTCATGTCGGCCAGGCGGCCAGCCGCGTTGATGCGCGGGCCCAGTGCAAAGCCAAAATCAAAGGTCGTGGCCTTGGCGGTTTCGCGACTGGCCGCACGCATGAGCGCGGCCATGCCGGGCGGCAAGGCTCCGGCCCGCACACGGCGCAGGCCTTGTGCCACCAGGCGGCGGTTGTTGGCGTCGAGCTTGACCACGTCGGCCACGGTGCCCAAAGCCACCAGGGGCAGCAGCGCGTCCAGGCGCGGTTGGGTGCTGGCGTCAAACACGCCACGCTGACGCAGCTCGGCCCGCAGGGCCAGCAGCACGTAAAACATCACACCCACACCCGCGATGGACTTGCTGGTAAAGCTGCAACCAGGCTGGTTGGGGTTGACGATGACTTCGGCGGTGGGCAACTCACTCCCCGGCAAATGGTGGTCCGTCACCAGCACCTGCAGGCCCAGGGCTTGCGCCGCTTGCACGCCCGCCACGCTGGCGATGCCGTTGTCCACGGTGATTAGCACATCGGCGCCTTGTTGGTGCACGCGCTGGGCAATCGGTGGGGTCAGGCCGTAGCCGTCGACCACCCGGTCGGGCACCAGATAGTTCACGTTTTGAGCACCCAGCATGCGCAGGCCGCGCACACCCACGGCGCAGGCGGTTGCGCCGTCGCAGTCGTAATCGGCCACGATGCACAGGCGCTTGTTGTGTGCCATGGCGTCGGCCAGCAGTTTGGCCGCTTCGGTGGTGCCCAGCATGCCGGCCGGGGGCAGCAGCAGGTTCAGCGCGTCGTCGAGTTCGTCTTTGGACAACACGCCACGGGCGGCGTACAGGCGGGCCAGCAGGGGGTGGATACCCGCTTGTTCCAGCGCCCAGGCGCTGCGGGGGGGCACATCTCGGGTGAGCAAATTCATGGGGCGATCAGGTGGTGATGAGGGCTTGGAGTGCCGCTGTAGGGGAAGGTTTGTTGAACAGCCGGGTGATTTTTTGATGCCAAGCGGCCGGTGCGGCGGTGTAGGTGTGGGCTGTGTGTTCGCTGCACAGGCTGAGCTGGCCTTGGCCCGTGGTTTTGACGTGTTGCAACAGGTCGGCCACGGCCGTGGTATCGAGCTGCTGCCAAGTTTGCCGCCAGGTTTGCACGTCGCTATGCAAAGCGCTGGAGCGCAGGGCGTCCGACACGGTCACTGTCTCGGTCATGGGTGGTGCAGCGGAAAGTGTGTTCGCAGGCAGCGTGCCCGCGCCGTGCAGCCAAAAGGCGTTGACGGTGTGCTGTCTGCGGGCGTCGCGGGCGTCGTTGACGGGGTGGTTGTAGAGCAGCATCTGCATCTCGCTTTGCAGGCGCTGCAGGGGCCGAGCAGCAGGGTGCTGGGGCATCCAGTCTTTCACGTTCTGGCCGATCACCCGGTCGAGCGAGGCGGTGGGCAAATCGGCCAGCATCGCGCCTTGGACGTGCCACATCAAAGCGCTGTGCCAGGTCACTTGCAGGCCATCTTCTTGCAAAAACGGTTGCATGGCTTGGAGCAGTTGCCGCGACTCATCGTCAAACAGGTGCAAATGCGCGGGGTCGGCCATCACCACTTGGTCCATGCCGATTTGCCAGTGGCAGGGCGTCATCCAGGCTTGGGGCTCGGCGCTGGGCTGGCCTTGCTGCGCCCGGTGCCAAGCGGCCCATGGGAGGGTGGGGGTGTCAGGTGCCCAGCCCAGGGCCTGGGCTTGCAAGCGTTCGTGGGGCAGGTGCAGCGGTGTGGCTTCGGAGTCTTGCAGCACCTGCTGGCGCTGCAGCAGGCTCAGCAGGGTTTGCAAATGGGGCAGCTGCCAACCGTCCCAGACTTCGGGGCCGGTGAAGGCGTGGCTGGCCGCATAGGGAATGATCAGGTGCATGGGGCCTGATTGTCGCAGGCCCCATGAAAGGCAAGTTGGTGGGTTCAGCGTGCGGCGCCCAACGCCCACCCTCAGCGTTTCAAAGCAGCGGCTTCGGCAGCGCAGTCGGTGCGGTCGGACTTGAGGCCCTTGGCGCGGGCGGCGGCGATTTCGGCTTTGGCCAGCTGGGCCTGGGCTTGGAACACCGGGTTGGCTTGCAGACGGGCCACGGCGGCCGCACCCACCACGCGCCCGGCTTCCAGATCGCTTTGCCAGTGCACACCGCAGACCATGCGGCTGTCGCCAAAGGCGTGGCCGCGTTGCAGCACGGCGTTGGCCTTGTCCGGGGCCACGCCCGCCAAAATCAGGCCCCAAGCCCAGCCCAGTGCCGCATGGCCCGAGGGGTAAGCGCCGTCCTTGGACAGGTGGGCTTCTTCCTTGGGCGAGCAGGTGGTCTCGCCCAGTTCGGCAAACGGGCGCTTGCGGTTGTAGTGGTCTTTGGCTTTGTAGGTGGCAAAACCCGCGTCGACCAGGCTGCGGCGCAGCAGCATGTTCAGGTGGGGCGTGGCTTCTTGCGAAATCGGCACATCCAACGCGCACGAGAACACCCCGGCCGCTTCGGGAAACTTCAGGTTCACGTCCTTGAAGGCGTAGTCCCAGCGCGGCGTGTTGCGCAGGGCGCGGGTTTGCTGGTGCAGCTGCAAGTCGGCCGCCTGACGGGCCGAACCGGGCGCGGGTGGGGGCGGCACCAGGGCCAGGCTGTCGGGCAATTCCTTGCGGTCCAGATAACCGTTCAGGTAGCCACTGCCTTGTCGAAACTCACCCACTTCTTCGGGGGATATGGATGGCGCTGCGGTCTTGACCGGAGCGGTCTGGCAGGCGCTCAGCAGCAGGGCGGCCAGAACGGCACACAAGGGGGTCAGTGGGGTGTTCACAGGCGTCTCCTTTTGGAATTCGCAGCCAATCCGGCTTCGAGCTTTTGGATTTCAGAGCCTGAACCGCTTAAAAAACGTCACTGCGGCGACTTTTTAAGTGAAAACACGGGGTGCTTGGTCTGTGCAAAGGCTTTGCGCCAGCCTCCTGGGCATGGGCTTGGATCGATTGGTCACAATAGCGGCCTATGGCTTTTTTCAAAAACATTCCCTACGAGTTGGTGCTGGGCTGGCGCTACACGCGTGCAGGTCGTGCCACGCGGCGAAACGGCTTCATTTCCTTCATTTCCGGGGTGTCCATGATGGGCATTGGTCTGGGGGTGGCGGCGCTCATCATCGTGTTGAGCGTGATGAACGGCTTTCAAAAAGAGGTGCGCGACCGCATGCTGGGTGTGGTCTCGCACATCGAGGTGTATGCCGCCGACGGTTCGGCTGTGGCCGATTTGCCCGCTTTGCTGACCCGACTGAAGGCGCACCCCCAAGTGGTGGGTGCCGCGCCCTTCATCACCGCGCAGGCTTTGCTGGCACGGGGCGAGGACATGAAGGGCGTGCTGGTGCGCGGCATCGACCCGGCGCTGGAGCCCGAGGTCAGCGATTTGTCGAACGACACGCAAGCCGGGGTGCTGCAGCGCTTGCAGCCGGGCGAGTTCAATTTGGTGCTGGGCCGCGATCTGGCCACCAATTTGTATGTGCAACGCGGCGATCCGGTGACCCTGGTGTCCCCTTCCGGCCAGGTCACGCCTGCAGGCGTGGTGCCTCGCATGAAGCAAATGGGTGTGGTGGGTACTTTTTCTTCCGGTCATTACGAGTACGACTCGGCGTTGGCGCTGATGCACGTTGAAGACGCGGCCCGCATGTTCCGCCTGGAAGGCCCGAGTGGCGTGCGCTTGAAGTTGCGCGATTTGCACCTGGCGCGAGAAGTGGCGCGTGAGCTGCAGCTGGCGCTGGGTCCGCAGTTTTTTGTGCGCGACTGGACGCAACAAAACAAAACCTGGTTTGCCGCAGTGCAGGTGGAAAAACGCATGATGTTCATCATCCTCACGCTCATCGTGGCCGTGGCGGCCTTCAATTTGGTCAGCACACTGGTGATGACCGTGACCGACAAACGCGCCGACATTGCGATTTTGCGCACCTTGGGGGCCAGCCCGCGCAGCATCATGGGCATTTTTGTGGTGCAGGGGGCCACGGTGGGCGTGATCGGCACCCTGAGTGGTTTGCTCTTGGGCCTGCTGGTGGCGTTCAACATCGACGTGATCGTGCCCGCCTTGGAAAAGCTCTTCAACGCCAGCTTTTTACCGCGTGACATTTACCTGATCAGCCGCATGCCCAGCGAGCCACTGGCCAGCGACATCCTGCCCGTGGCCATCATTTCTTTGGTGCTGGCTTTTGTGGCCACCCTCTACCCCAGCTGGCGGGCCAGCCAGGTCAACCCGGCGGAGGCGCTGCGTTATGAATGACATGAAGAACACGGGCACCGTGCTGAAAGCCCAAGGCCTGACCAAGCGCTTCACCGAAGGCCGCTTGGACGTGACCGTGCTGCAAGGCGTGGACCTGGCCGTGCACGCGGGCGAGACGCTGGCCATCGTGGGCGCTTCCGGCTCGGGCAAGAGCACCTTGCTGCATTTGCTGGGCGGCCTCGATGCACCGACTCAAGGCTCGGTGCAGCTCAAAGGCCAGTTGCTGTCCAGCTTGAGCGCCGCCGAACAAGGCCAATGGCGCAACCGATACCTGGGTTTTGTGTACCAGTTCCACCATTTGCTGCCCGAATTCAGCGCCCTAGACAACGTGGCCATGCCGCTGTGGATTCGCCGTCAAGACCGTGCCCAAGCCGCTGCCGTGGCCACGGGCTGGTTGCAGCGCGTGGGTCTGGGCGAGCGCTTGCACCACCGCCCATCGGAGTTGTCGGGCGGCGAGCGCCAACGTGTGGCCCTGGCCCGCGCCTTGGTCAACGACCCGGCCTGTGTGCTGGCCGACGAGCCCACGGGCAACCTGGACCGCGAAACCGCCGACGGCGTGTTTGCGCTCATGCTGCAGTTGGCCCGCGAGCGCGGCACCGCCTTTGTGGTGGTCACGCACGACCAGGCCTTGGCCGCGCGTTGCGACCGGCAACTGCACTTGGTCAAGGGCGTGTTGCAAGCGCCTGTTTGAAACATTCAAGCCCGAATGTGGATCGATACACACTGCCACCTGGACGCGGCCGAGTTTGATGCCGACCGGGACGCGGTGCGAGAGGCCGCCCACCAAGCGGGCGTGACGCGCTGCGTGATCCCGGCGGTGCACGCGGGGCACTGGCCCCAAGTGGCGCAATTGGCCGAGCGGCATGGCGACGCCTATGCCTTGGGCATCCACCCTTTGTATGTACCGCAAGCGCAAGAAGCCGATCTGCTGGCGCTGGACCGCGCATTGACCGAGCGGCGTGATGACCCGCGCCTGGTGGCCGTGGGCGAGACCGGGCTGGACTTTTTTGTGCCCGAGCTGTGCACGCCTGACATGCGCGAGCGGCAATGGTTTTTTTACACCGCGCAACTGAAGCTGGCCCAAAAGCACGGCCTGCCCGTCATCTTGCATGTGAGGCGCTCGGCCGACCTCTTGCTCAAAGGCTTGCGCCAGTGCCGCATCACCTCAGGCATTGCGCACGCTTTTAATGGCAGCCATCAACAGGCGCAGGCTTTTGTGGACCTGGGTTTTGCTTTGGGCTTTGGCGGCACACTCACCTATGAGCGGTCTTTGCAACTGCGCCGCCTGGCCTGTGAGTTGCCCTTGAGCGCCATCGTGCTGGAGACCGACGCACCCGACATCCCGCCGCAGTGGCTCTACCAAACCGCCGAGCAGCGGGCGCTGGGCGCTGCACAGGGCCGCAACAGCCCGGCCGAGTTGCCGCGCATCGCGCAGGTGCTGGCCGATTTGCGGGGGGTGTCTCTGGCTGATCTGGCGGTTGTTACGGCCCGTAACGCGCAGCGGGTATTGCCCCAAATGGTGGCCAAATGACCCGGCCTGTCTTGACAGAGTCTTTGGCCAGTCCCCGTTTGCAGGGTTTACCACCGATAGTGGGGCCGGGCACCCGCGTGCTGGTCTTGGGCAGCTTCCCCAGCGTCAAATCATTGCAGTTGCAGCAGTATTACGCCCATCCACAAAACCATTTTTGGCGCATCGTTCAAGCCGTGTGGCCCGATGCACCTTGGCCCACCGACAAGGACTATGCCCGCCGTTGCCAGTGTTTGCAGGCCCTGGGCGTGGGGGTGTGGGATGTGTATGCCGAGTGTGAACGTGAGGGCAGCTTGGACAGCGCCATTCGCCATGCACAGCTGAACGACTTTCCGGCCTTGTTCAAACGTTGCCCCCAATTGATCGACATCGCCCACAACGGCGGTGAGAGTTTCCGTCATGCGAAAGCGGTCGAAAAATCACTGGCACAAGCGGGTTGGGCCGGGCAAGTCTCAGTCCATCGCCTACCATCGACCAGTCCAGCGAATGCGTCCTGGACATTTGATCAAAAACTCACCGCCTGGCGGGCGGTGCTGAACCCATGACCCGAAAAAAATCCTCTGCTTCCACCGTGGAACTGCCCGAAGTCAATTTTTCTGAAGACGGTGAAATTCGTTACCTGCACCTGGGCACCGAGTGGATTCAGGGCTCCATGTTTCTGGACCGGCCCTTTGACATTGAGCTGGAATATGTGCAGCGCATGTTCGGTTGGCTGTTGTTTTTTCCGCACGACGAAGTCAAGGGCGCACACGCCATGCAGCTGGGTTTAGGTGCGGGCACCATCACCAAGTTTTGCTACAAAAAACTCAAAATGACCTGTACCGCTGTGGAGTTGAACCCCGGTGTGCTCCACGCCTGCCGGGGCTGGTTTCGCTTGCCTCCTGACGATCAGCGGCTGCGGGTGGTGCTGGCCGATGCGGCCCAGGAAATCCAAAAGGATGAATGGCGCGGTACGGTCGATGCCTTGCAGGTGGACTTGTACGACGAAGATGCGGCTGCCCCGGTTTTGGATACCCCTGATTTTTATCGCCACTGCCGAGAGTTGTTGACGCAGCAAGGCTGCATGACCGTGAACCTGTTTGGCCGATCGTCAAGCTATGCCGAAAGCGTGGAAAAGATTTGCGCTGCCTTTGGTGAAGATGCTGTGTGGGCTTTCAAGCCCACACGCGAAGGCAATGCCATCGTGTTGGCGCAGCGCACAGCCACTCGACCTTCGCGCGATGCTTTGTTGGCAGCAGCCCAAACCATCGAAAGTCTTTGGGGCTTGTCGGCCTCAAAGTGGCTCAAAGTATTCAAACCATTGGTCAAGTGACTTTTAGGCCGTAAAAATTGGGGAGAGTGTGTTTTGTGCATCCGGGTTAACCATGAATTGGTCACCCCGGGGACATAGGTGTAACCCACATCACAAAAGATGCAATGTTCACGCAGAATCTGGACAACTCAAATTAGAGGAGATATCGCGTGAACATCAAGAGTCAAAAAGACTTTTTCTCAGGATTGGTCTATGTTGTGGTGGGGGGGGCCTTTGCCATTGGCGCCACCAATTACAACGTGGGCACTGGCGCCCGCATGGGGCCTGGTTACTTTCCTTTATTGTTAGGCATCTTGCTCGCCATCATTGGCGCGTTTGTGATGTTCAAATCACTGACCGTTGAAACCCAAGACGGCGACAAAATTGGTTCATGGGCCTGGAAGCCTTTGTTCTACATCATTGCTGGCAACTTGTTGTTTGGCATTTTGTTGGGTGGTTTGCCCAGCATTGGCTTGCCCGCCATGGGCCTGATTGCTGCCATCTTTGGCACCACTTTGGTGGTCAGCAAAGCCGGTGACACTTTCAACCTCAAAGAGGTTTTGATTTTGTCTGCCATCTTGTCCATGGGCAGCTATGCCGCATTTGTCCTGCTGCTGAAATTGCAGTTTCCGGTCTGGCCCACTTTCATCACAGGTTGAGGAAATAAATCATGGAATTGTTTGACAACCTAGCGCTTGGTTTTGGTGTCGCGTTCACCTTTCAAAACCTGATGTACGCTTTTATTGGATGCTTGCTGGGCACACTCATTGGTGTTTTGCCGGGCGTCGGTCCTGTAGCCACGATTGCGATGCTGCTTCCTGCCACATACGCCCTGCCGCCAGTGGCTGCACTGATCATGTTGGCCGGTATTTATTACGGTGCCCAGTATGGTGGGTCGACCACTGCCATTTTGGTCAATTTGCCGGGTGAAGCGTCCTCGGTGGTGACCATGATTGACGGTTACCAGATGGCTCGAAAAGGGCGTGCAGGTCCAGCGCTTGCTGCTGCTGGTCTGGGCTCCTTCTTTGCCGGTTGCGTGGGTACTTTGATCTTGGCCGCTTTTGCGGGTCCATTGACCGAAGTGGCTTTCAAGTTCGGTCCTGCCGAATACTTCTCGCTGATGGTGTTGGGTCTGATCGGTGCTGTGGTGCTGGCTTCAGGTTCCCTGGTCAAAGCGGTGGGCATGATTGTGCTGGGTTTGTTGATGGGCCTGATTGGCACCGACGTGAACTCGGGTGTGGCCCGCTTCAGCTTTGACATTCCTGAGTTGACCGATGGTGTGGGTTTCATCACCATTGCCATGGGTGTGTTTGGTTATGGCGAGATCATCTCCAATCTGTCACAAAAAGAAGCAGACCGCGAAGTGTTCACGGCCAAGGTAACGGGCTTGATGCCCACTGCCGAAGATTTCAAGAACATGATTCCTGCGGTTTTGCGCGGTACATTTTTGGGTTCTGCCTTGGGCATCTTGCCTGGTGGCGGTGCTTTGCTGGCCGCTTTTGCAGCCTACACCATCGAAAAGAAAACCAAACTCAAACCAGGCGAAGTGCCTTTTGGTCAAGGCAACATCCGTGGTGTGGCTTCGCCTGAGTCGGCCAACAACTCAGCTTCGCAAACCTCGTTCATTCCTTTGCTGACACTGGGCATTCCACCCAACGCCGTGATGGCTTTGATGGTGGGTGCGATGACGATTCACAACATCCAGCCTGGCCCACAGGTCATGACCAGCAACCCCGAGTTGTTCTGGGGTCTGATCGCCTCGATGTGGATTGGTAACGCCATGTTGGTGATTTTGAACTTGCCTTTGATTGGCATCTGGATCAAGTTGCTGTCGGTGCCATACCGCTGGTTGTTCCCGGCCATCGTGTTGTTCTGCGCGATTGGTGTGTACTCCACCAACAACAACACCTTTGACATCTGGTTGGTCGCCCTGTTTGGTGTGGTGGGTTATGGTTTCATCAAACTCGGTATGGAGCCAGCACCTTTGCTGTTGGGTTTCATCCTCGGACCGATGATGGAAGAAAACCTGCGCCGTGCCATGCTGCTGTCGCGCGGTGACTGGAGCGTGTTTGTCACACGGCCTTTGTCGGCCAGTCTGTTGGCAGTCGCTTTGTTGCTGCTGATCATCGTGACCTTGCCTTCCATTAAATCGAAACGCGAAGAAGCTTTCGTCGAAGATTAATTCGGTTTGATCTTTGTATTCAGCGGCCTCCTCGGAGGCCGTTGTCGTTGGTGGCGGCGCGTTTGACCTGAACACTGTGGTCTTGTCGCGGGGGTTCGGCAACTGTGCCAAGTGTCTGAGAAAATCCAGATTTGCTGACTGTGACAGCGTGTGTTTCAACAGAAGGGTTGCTGTGGGAAAAAGAAATTTGTTCAAAGGTCTGTGTCTTGCGGCGCTGACATGGATGGTCTGGGGCGTGCCCCAAGCTCAAACTTACCCGACCAAGCCCATTCGTTTGTTGGTGCCCTTTCCGGCAGGTGGCGCGACCGATTTGTTTGCCCGCACCTTGTCGCAAAAAATCAGCGAAAAATTGGGTCAATCTTTGGTGGTTGAAAACCGCCCCGGCGCTGGCGGCACTTTGGGCTCTGACTTGGCGGCCAAGGCCAACCCCGATGGCTACACCTTGCTGCTGTCGACCTCCAGCACACACTCGATTGGCCCCAACCTGAATCCACGCATGCCTTACGACGCGGTGCGCGACTTCACGCCCATTGTCCATTTGGGCAATGCGCCCAGCATCATGCTGGTGCCCAACAACTCGCCTGCCAAAACCGTCAAGGAATGGGTCGAGTACGCCAAGAAAAACCCCGGCCGCCTGAACTACGCATCAAGCGGCAACGGCACCATCGTGCAGTTGTCGGCCGAGCTGTTCAAGGCGCAGGCCGATGTGTTTGTGGTGCACATCCCCTACAAGGGCACGGCACTGGCCATTCCCGACCTGATTTCGGGCAAAGTGGACGTGCTGTTTGACAGCCTGCCCACGGGCATGCCCCATGTGCGCGATGGCCGTTTGCGTGCTTTGGGCGTCACAACCCTCAAGCCCACCGCGCTCGCACCGGGCATCCCCGCCATTGCCGATGTTTTGCCCGGCTACGAATCCAACACCTGGTTTGGTTTCTTTGGCCCTAAATACCTGCCCGCCGAGGTCGTTACCCGCATCAACACGGCGGCCAACCAGGTGCTCAAAGACCCTGAAGTGATGGACAAACTCTTGCGCTTTGGCATTGAGCCCGTGGGCGGCACACCTGCCCAGTTCACCACCATGCTGGCCAGCGAATCGGCCAAGTGGAAAAAGATCATCACTGACCGCAAGATCACCTTGGATTGACATGAACTTCGATTACCAATTCCCCTACACCAGCACCCGCTTGCCGCTGTTTGCGCGCAATGTGGTCTCCACCTCTCACCCCTTGGCCGCACAGGCCGGCTTGCGCATGATGCTCAAGGGCGGCAACGCGGTCGACGCAGCCATTGCAGCCGCAGCCGTGATCACCCTGACCGAGCCGGTGAGCTGCGGCCTGGGTTCTGACGCTTTCGCCATTTTGTGGGACGGCAAAGAGCTGCATGGCCTCAACTCCTCAGGCCCCGCGCCCGCCACCTGGACGCCCGAATACTTTCACCGCAAGTACGGTGCCGAGACCAAAACACCGCCCAAGCGCGGTTTTGACTCGGTCACCGTGCCGGGTGCCGTGGCCGGATGGGTCGCTTTGAGTGACCGCTTTGGCAAGCTGCCTTTTGCCGACCTGATGGAGCCCGCCATTGAAGTGGCCGAGCGCGGTTATTTGATCCCCGTGGTGGTGCAGCAAAAGTGGGCCGCCGCTACGCCCGAATTGCAATCGCAGCCCGGCTTTGCGCAAAGCTTTTTGCCCTGGGGCCGTGCGCCGCAAGTGGGTGAGTTGTTCCAGTTCAAGAACGCGGCGCGGGGCCTCCGGGCCATTGCGGCCACCAAAGGCCAAGCGCTGTATGGCGGTGAGATCGCCGAAGCCATTGAGAAGTTCGCCAAAGAAAACGGCGGCAGCATCACCGCCAAAGACCTGGCCGACTTCAAGCCCGAGTGGGTCAAGCCCATGGCGCAAGACTACCGGGGCTACACCCTGCACGAGATCCCGCCCAACGGGCAAGGCATCGCGGCGCTCATTGCTTTGGGCATCCTGTCCAACTTCGACATGGCCAGCCACAAGGTGGACAGTGCTGATTCGCAGCACCTGCAGATCGAGGCCATGAAGCTCGCCTTTGCCGATACCTACCGCTACGTGGCCGACCCGCGTTTCATGGAGTTGCCACCCGAGCAAATGCTGGACCCGGCTTATCTGGCCAGCCGCGCCAAGCTGATCGACATGAACAAGGCGCAAAACTTCAAGGCGGGCAACCCGGTCAAGGGCGGCACCATTTACCTCACGGCCGCCGATGAAAACGGCATGATGATCAGCTTCATCCAGAGCAACTACATGGGCTTTGGTTCCGGTGTGGTGGAGCCGACATACGGCATCAGCTTGCAAAACCGGGGCCACGGCTTCAGCACCGACCTGCAAGGCCAAAACCCCGCCAACCTGGTGTTGCCAGGCAAGCGCCCCTTCCAGACCATCATCCCGGCCTTTGTCACCAAAGACGGCCAGCCCGTCATGAGCTACGGCGTGATGGGCGGCAATATGCAGCCGCAAGGCCACATGCAAACCCTGGTGCGCATGCTCGACTACGGCCAAAACCCGCAAGCAGCGTGTGACGCACCGCGCTGGCGCTACAACTCGGGCTTGAACATCAACGTCGAAGCGGCCATGAATGGCCAGACGGTGCAAGAGCTGATCGCACGCGGCCACCAGTTGGACGTCATCAGCGACTCGTATCAAGATTTCGGCGCAGGCCAGTTCATCTGGCGCATGGGTGACCCCGCAGTGGAGGGCTACCAAGCCGCCAGCGACCCGCGCCGCGACGGCCAGGCCGTGGGCTTTTGATGTCGGGCTTGCCCGCCCCTTCGCTCACCTCGGGCTTGCTGCTGGCTGCGGCAGGCTCCATCGCTTTCAGCGGCAAGGCCATCATCGTCAAACTGGCCTATCGCCACGGTGTCGATGCCGTCAGCTTGCTTATGCTGCGCATGTTGTTTGCGCTGCCCATGTTTTTGTTAATGGCGTGGTGGGCCGGGCGGGGCAAGGCACCGTTGACGCGTGCCGACTGGCTGGGTGTGGTGGGGCTGGGCTTTTGCGGCTACTACCTGTCGAGTTTTCTGGACTTTTTGGGCTTGGCTTACATCAGTGCCTCGCTGGAAAGACTGATCCTTTACCTCAACCCCACACTGGTCTTGGTGTTGGGTTGGTTTTTGTTCAAAAAACGCATCACACCCCGCCAAGGCGTGGCCATGGCCATCAGTTATTCAGGGGTGTTGTTGGTGTTCGGGCACGAGCTCAGCTTGCAAGGCCCCGATGCCGCCTTGGGGGCGGTGTTGGTGTTTTTGAGCGCCGTCAGCTACGCGATTTACCTCACTTATAGCGGCGAGTTGGTTAAACGCTTGGGTTCTTTGCGTCTGGCCGGTTGGGCCACGTCGGTCGCTTGCGTGTTTTGCCTGTTGCAATACGCCTTGCTCAAACCCTTGGTCTGGGCTGACACCCCCGAGCCCGTGCTTTGGTTGTCCTTGCTCAATGCCGTGGCCTGCACGGCCTTGCCGGTCTTGATCGTCATGATGGCCATTGAGCGCATTGGGCCAGCCTTGACCTCCCAGATTGGCATGATTGGCCCCATGTCCACCCTGATCATGGGGGTGTGGATTTTGGGCGAACCCTTCAATGCCTGGATCATTGCGGGCACGGCCCTGGTTTTAGGGGGCGTATTTTGGGTCACGCGGCCAGCAGGCCGCACCGTTTAAGCCGGTCAACAGACCGCACAACATCATCAACTTCTGGAGATCAACATGGATTTGGGCATTGCAGGCAAATGGGCTTTGGTGGGTGGCGCAAGCAAAGGCTTGGGCTGGGGTTGCGCACGGGCCTTGGCCCTGGAAGGCGTGAACGTGGTCATGGTGGCACGCGGTGCCGAGGTGCTGAACAAAGCTGTTGAAGACTTGCGTGCCGAGACCGGCGGCCAAGTGCAACTGATCGGCGTGGCGGTGGACATCACCACCGAGGCCGGTCGCGAAGCCATCTGGAACGTGGCGGGCGGCCCCGGCAAGGACTACGACATCGTGGTCACCAACGCAGGCGGCCCACCGCCCGGAGATTTTCGTGACTGGAACCGCGAAGCCTGGATCAAGGCCATCGACGGCAACATGCTCACCCCCATCGAACTCATCAAATCCACCGTGGACCGCATGGCCGCACGCGGCTTTGGCCGCATCGTCAACATCACCAGCAGCGCCGTCAAAGCGCCCATCGACGTGCTGGGCCTGTCCAACGGTGCACGCAGCGGCCTGACGGGCTTTGTGGCCGGTGCATCGCGCAGCGCCATTGCGGCCAAAGGCGTGACCATCAACAACCTGCTGCCCGGCAAATTTGACACCGACCGCATCCGCTCCACCTTGCCCGCCATGGCGCAAAAAGTCGGCAAAACGGTGGAAGAGCTGCGCGTGATCCAGCAAGCCCAAATCCCGGCCGGGCGCTACGGCAACCCGCAAGAGTTTGGTGCGATCTGCGCCTTCTTGTGCAGCCAGCATGCGGCCTACATGACGGGCCAAAACGTGTTGGCCGATGGCGGGTCTTACGCAGGGACGTATTGATACCGTTCAGTGGACTGCGTTGAAGTGCTGCCATCGCTGACAGGCGGTGGTAGCAGCTTTATTGCGGGGATGCAGGGTCACGAAGTGTTGAGTTAGAGGGGCGAGGGGCTTCTTTGGGCTGACAGCGGACATCACAGTTGTTCGGCTGATTTTTTGCATCCGCCATAAGCAGCCACTGGCCAAGCAGTTCATCCAGGGACCGGTCTACAACCCACAGCCGTCACAGCTCAACGGGCACTTGAAATGACCCCGGAGTATGACTGCTTGTGGCCTGGTCCCCACCCAAAGTTCGAGCGTCACATCGAATCCAGATGTTCCTTGATCCTGGCAAGCAGTTGGTCAAATTCCGGCTGACCTCGGTAATAAAGTGCAGATGACTTACGGTATTCCCGTGCGAAGAGGTCTCGCTGCACAGGATCACTCAGGGTGAATGCGGGATTCATGGCAATGACCAACTCATCACCGGACCGAAAGCGCTGAACCTTGCGTTCTTGGTAGGCGGTCGTCTGCATGAACGCTTGCACCTCCTGAAGCCCAAGAAGGCAGTACACGTCGTAATAGTGCCGAAGGAAATTGGCGGGGAAGGCCTTGGCCTCGGCCAGCCGCCTGTACTTGGTCGAGATGGTCTGGAGTTTCTCAACGAAGGTGTGCGTGGGCGCATAACAAGGGACATCCACAGCGCGGTTGTCCAAGACCTGAACACCTCGATCCCGGGCAAACTCCAAAGCCCAGGAAGAAATGGTCACAGCGCGATTGGGCGCCGTGTCATCAAAGCCCAGCTCCAGCAAGATGCCATCTTTCACGCCGGACAAGGTGGTCGTGCGCGGGGAATAGTTCAGGCGAATGCCTGCGCTGCGCATCTTGTCATCATCAAAGAAGGTGTCCCGTTCCACGCTGTCGACGCCAGGAATGCGGATGCGTTTGGCCAACTCGTCGTAAAAGGCCAGCCGAGATGCGATGTGTGCCGGTTTGTCCTGGTTGCGACCGGTTTTCACGTCCAAGTCATCCGGTGGCTCGATGCGGATGTCAATGTCTTCCGAAAACCGATGAATCACCCCAAAGCCTTTGGACAAGGACGTGCCACCTTTGAGCTCGAACACAAAACCCTGAGCCTGAAGGCCCCACAGGCCATGCATGATCCAGTAGTCTTTTTCGACCAGCATGGGATCAAGCCCCCGGTCGTTGGCGACGACCGCAAGCAATTGGTCGAAGTCGCGCCGGTCGTGGAGAAATTCAAGCACCCATCCACTCCCGAAAGCGTTTGCGTGTGGCCATGTTGCCGTAGTTTTTGACAGCCTCTTGCAAGCGCTTGAGATCAAAGGTGGACAACTTGCTGCGGGCCTGGCTGAGCACCACATCGCGGTCTTCGGCCAGTTCGTCCAGGTTGTTGAGCAAATCCACGTAGAGGAACTCTCGGCTCAGCTTTTTCGGAAAGCGTGGCTTCACCCTGAAGTCGAACTGTCGATTGCCCAGTTGGAAGACGCCATGGCGCTTGTGGTTGTAGACCAGCGTGCGGTTGTAGAGTTGGGTGGTGCCCAGACCCACCACGTTGTAAGACGAGGGCGAGAACACCAGGAATTCCTTGTCCCGCAGAAAGCCTTTCACCACCTGATCGTCGGCAGGCGGGAGTGGACCAAAGCTGGATTGTTTGGGTGCGTGGTAAAGCCCTTGAGCCAGTTTTTGAAGCTTACCGATGGCCACCAGTTCGTGCAGATGCCGATCAATGGCATTGCTCAGAAAAGCCAAATCCTCGCGCCGGTAGACGTAGCCGGGGCGCAAGCCATCCGCCAGGTGCGCAGTGGCGCCCTTCAAAGACGGGGTGTGCAGTAAGGCAGCGGCGGTCATGAATGTTTCTTCATTGAAGTTTCATGCATTTTACTGATTTTGCTCATCATGTCGGCAGTGCCCTACGGACCGTACATGGGTCTTGATCGAGATGGTCGCGCGTGAAAGTCCGCTCTCCGACTCGGCTTTTAGTTGGGAATGAAAAATGAGCGGCAGCACTTGCTCCCAAGGTGTCTTTCGTCAAATCACTGTCCGTGCTCGCAGTAAAAATCAATGGTTGAAATTTCTGCTGCAGCTTGGCAAAAGCTTCGCGGCTTATTGCCTGGATGACACCCAAATCCCGCTGATGATCAGCGCAAAGGCCAGCGCATGGAACAGCTGTGGCAACTCGCCTAAAAACGCAGCCGAAAAGATGGCCGCGAACAGCGGGGTGAGGTTGGCGAAAAAGCCAGCTACCGCAGGCCCCGCTCGCTGAATGCCCAAGCCCCAGCAGCGGTAGGCCAACACGGCCGGGCCCACGGCCACAAAGGCCAGCGCACTGACGAGCGGCCAACCCCAAGTGATGTGCGCATCGGTCAGGCCCCATTCCATCCCCGCAAACAGGCCCGACCAGGCCAGGCCAAACACCACCTGTGCGAGCAAAAAGGCTGCCCAGTCGCTCCTGATGGCTTCGGGCTCGTCTTTGCGACTGAGCAGCCAGCTGTACCAAGACCAGCAGGCCGTGGCCAGCAAAATGAACAGGTCACCGATCACCAAGCGCACCGCCATGAGCTGCGTCCAGTCGCCGCGCGACAAGACGATCAGCACGCCCACAATCGACAACACCGCGCCGTAGATTTGGGCGCGGCGAACCGGGGCCTGAAAAAACAGCGCCCCGATGGCCAGCATCCACACCGGGCTGCTGGCGGCTACCAGGGTTACGTTCAGCGGGGTGGAGGTTTGCAGGGCCAAGTATTGCAGCGCGTTGTAGCAGCCCACACCCAGCAAACTGAGCAGCGCAAAACGCCGCCAGTGCTGCCACAGACCGCTGCTGCGTCGCAGCACCCAAGAGGCCAAAGGCAGCAAGATGAACAAGGCCACGGCCCAGCGCAAAAAATTGAGCGTGATGGGCGGCACCAAGTGGCTGACCAGTCGGCCCACCACAGCGTTGCCTGCCCACAGCAAAGGAGGGACCGTCAGGAGCAAGGCTGTCAGGGGCGAGAGTTTTTGAGACATGCGGCACTGTATCGGTACTCGGGTTTTCCCGCTGTCGCCAAACTGTCCCCCAGCTGGCCCTGTTTTCGGCTCAGGCTCATGTTTCGTGGCAAAGTGTCTGGTTTCAAATCACCATTCCAACAGGAGAACACCATGAGCCTTGCAGTCCAGATCGACCAACACGGCGGTCCCGAAGTCATGAAATTGGTCGATGTGACCGTGGGCGAGCCTGGCCCCGGCGAAATCCGCATCCGCCATAAGGCCATTGGCCTGAACTTCATCGACGTGTACCAGCGCAGCGGCCTGTACCAGCTGCCCATGCCGCTCAAGTTGGGCATGGAAGGCTCGGGCGTGGTCGAAGCTGT
The DNA here is from genome assembly GCA_002256145.1 of Comamonadaceae bacterium PBBC1. Lineage (GTDB taxonomy): Bacteria > Pseudomonadota > Gammaproteobacteria > Burkholderiales > Burkholderiaceae_C > Limnohabitans_A. The sequence goes on along the minus strand of NKIP01000001.1, from coordinate 311,325 downwards.
GGGCGAGGGCGTGACGCACTTGCAAGTGGGCGACCGCGCGGCCTATGCCAGCCAGCCGCCTGGCAGCTACTGCGAAGTGCGTGTGATGCCCGCCAAGTGCGTGTGCAAGCTGCCCGATGCGATCTCGTTTGAGACGGGCGCGGCCATGATGCTCAAGGGTTTGACGGCGCAATACCTGCTCAAACGCACGCTGCCCCAAGGTGGCCTGAAAGCCGGTGACTTTGTGCTGTTTCATGCCGCCGCCGGTGGCGTGGGCCTGATCGCCAGCCAGTGGGCTAAGGCCTTGGGCCTGCGTTTGATTGGCACTGCGGGCAGCGATGCCAAGTGCGCACTGGCTTTGGCCAACGGCGCGGAGTTCTGCATCAACTATTCGACCGAAGATTTCCAGGCCAAGGTCAAAGAGATCACGGGCGGCAAGGGCGTGAAAGTGGTGTACGACTCTGTGGGCAAGGACACCTGGGACAAGTCACTCGACTGCTTGGCCCCGTTTGGTCTGATGGCCAGCTTTGGCAATGCCTCAGGCCCTGTGGCCCCGTTTGCGCCGGGCATCCTCGGCCCCAAGGGCTCGATTTATGTGACTCGCCAAACCTTGTTCAGCCACATCACCACCCGCGAAAACACGCAGGAAATGGCCGATGATTTGTTCGAAGCCGTGACCAGCGGCAAAGTCAAGATCCACATTGACCAGACCTTCCCGCTGGCACAAATTCAGGACGCCCACATCGCCCTGGAAGCCCGCAAAACCACGGGTTGCACCATCATCACTTTGTGAACCTTGGGCGTCGGCGCTTAGGCGCCGAATGCCCATTCACACGGCGTTGAATGAAAAAAAGCCGCTGACCCTCAAGAGCAGCGGTTTTTTTGTGAGCGCTCAGCACGTCAGACTATGCGGCCAGCTTGGCCTTGGGGGCGATGGTTTCCAGTGCTTCACTCAAGATCTGCAGGGTGCGAGGCACCTGGTGCCATTTGTCCAGGCCAAACAAGCCCATGCGGAATGTGCGGAAGTCCGCTGGTTCGTCGCATTGCAAGGGCACACCCGCAGCGGTTTGCAGGCCCAAAGCCAAGAACTTCTTGCTGCTTTGGATGTCCGGATCGGTGGTGTAGCTCACCACCACGCCGGGCGCTTCGAAACCGGGCGCGGCCACGCTGGGGAAACCGTGCTCCAGAAGCATTGAGCGCACTTGGCGACCCAGCGCCATTTGTTCCTCACGCACCTTGGCAAAACCATAGGCTTCGGTTTCCAACATGGCTTCTTGCAGGCGTTGCAGCGCATCGGTGGGCAAGGTGGTGTGGTACATGTGGGCACCACTTTCGTAGGTCTCCATCACTTGCAACCACTTTTTCAGGTCCATGGCAAAGGTGGTGCTGGTGGTGCTGTCGATGGCTTGCCGGGCACGTTCGCTCAGCATGACCATGGCACAGCAGGGCGAGCTGCTCCAGCCCTTTTGTGGTGCGCTGATCAGCAAGTCCACGCCCGTGGCTTTCATGTCCACCCACATGGCACCCGAGGCAATGCAGTCCAGCACAAACAAACCGCCCACCGCGTGCACAGCGTCGGAGACGGCCTTGAGGTAATCGTCGGGCAGCATCATCCCGGCGGCGGTCTCCACATGCGGCGCGAACACCAAAGCGGGTTTTTCAGCGGCAATGGCGGCTTTGACTTCTTCGATGGGGGCAGGCGCCCAAGCTGCTTGTGAGCCCGCAGCGATGCGGCGGGCCTTGAGGACGCTGTGGCTCTTGGGAATCTGACCCATGTCAAAAATCTGCGTCCAACGGAAGCTGAACCAACCGTTGCGGATCACCATGACGTGCTGGTTGCTCGCGAACTGGCGGGCCACCGACTCCATGCCGAAAGTGCCGCTGCCGGGCACCAGCGCGACCGAGTGGGCACCGTAAACGGTTTTGAGCATGCGCGAGATGTCCGTCATCACGCCACCAAAGCGTTTGGACATGTGGTTCAGGGCGCGGTCGGTGTAGACCACTGAAAATTCAAGCAGACCATCGGGGTCAATGTGGGGCAGCAATCCGGGCATGGAAGTCTCCGTTTTTCGATCAGGTCAAATAGCTTAACCGAGTTCAGCGTCCGCGACGCACGCGCAGGATTTCGTCCAGGATCAGCAGTGCGGCACCCACGCTGATGCCAGCGTCAGCGACGTTGAAAGCCGGAAAGTGCCAAACGCCCCAGTAAAAGTCCAAAAAATCGACCACGTAGCCGTGCAGCAGGCGGTCGATCACGTTGCCAATCGCCCCCCCTAGAATGAGCGAAATGGCCAGGCTGAAGAGTTTTTGGCCGGGATGTGAGCGCAGCATCCAAACCATGAAAAGAGCTGCAAAAACACCGATGCCCGTGAAAAACCAGCGCTGCCAGCCGCCCGCACCCGCCAGAAACGAGAATGCAGCGCCGTGGTTGTGCACCCGCACCAAGTTAAAAAACGAGGTGATGCGCGTGCTGTCTCCCAGCTGAAAAACGCCCAGCACCAACACCTTGGTGAACTGGTCGAGCACCAACACCAGCAAGGCGATGCCCAGCCAAAGGGCCATGCCTGAGCGGTTGCCCGAACCGCTTTTGCTGAATTTTTTGGAACTGGCCATGGACTTGCCTTGTCTGGGTTGTGCGTGAAGGTCAGGCAACGTGGCGGGTTTCGCCAGCGCCATGCAGGTTGCTCACGCAGCGCCCGCAAATGGTGGGGTGAGCCGCGTCTTGGCCCACGTCGTCGGCGTAATGCCAGCATCGTTCGCACTTGGTGGCTTGGCTGGCCGTGACCTGCACCGCCAGCGCCTCGCCTGCCTGCAAAGTGACTTTGGACGTGATGAAAACAAACTTGATGTCAGCGCCCAGGCTGGCCAACAGGGCGTGGTCCGCCGCAGGGGCGGTCAGCGTGATCTCGGCTTGCAGCGACGCGCCCACTTGGCCTGCGGTGCGCAGGTTTTCGATGTCCTTGTTCACCAGGTCGCGGATTTCGCGGATGCGGGCCCATTTGGCGAGCAGCTGCTCATCGGCCGCGCCAAAGTCGCCGAAGGTTTCCAGGAAGATGGACTCGGAGGTGCCGAAAGTCTTCCAGGCTTCTTCGGCCGTGAAGGACAAGAAGGGCGCCATCCAGCGCAGCATGCCGTGGGTGATGCGGTAGAGCGCGGTTTGGGCACTGCGGCGGGCCAGGCTCTTGGGGGCGGTGGTGTACAGGCGGTCCTTGAGCACGTCCAGATAGAACGCACCCAGGTCTTCCGAGCAGTAGATCTGCAGTTTGGAGACCACGGGGTGGAACTCGTACTTGTCGAAGTGGGCGCGGATGTCGGCCTGCAACTCGGCGGCGCGGGCCAGGGCAAAGCGGTCGATTTCCAGCAGCTGGTCGTCGGGCACCGTGTCTGTGGCCGGGTCGAAGTCGCTCACGTTGGCCAGCAAGAAGCGCAAGGTGTTACGGATGCGGCGGTAGGCATCCACCACACGGGCCAGGATTTTGTCGTCGATGTTCAGGTCGCCTGAATAATCGGTGCTGGCCACCCACAGGCGCACGATTTCCGCGCCCATCTTGGAGTTGATGGTTTGTGGCTCGACGGTGTTGCCCAAGCTCTTGCTCATCTTGCGGCCTTGGCCGTCGGTGGCAAAGCCGTGGGTCAACAGGCCGCGGTATGGAGCGCGGTCGTACAAGGCGCAGCCCAGCAGCAGCGAGCTGTGGAACCAGCCGCGGTGCTGGTCGTGGCCTTCCAAGTACAAGTCAGCCTCTGGACCTTGGCTGTGGAAAGGCGCAACGCCATACGCGTCTTTATGGCTGGTGCGCAGCACATGCTGGAAGGTGGAGCCGGAGTCGAACCAGACTTCCAGAATGTCGGTGCTCTTGGTGTAGTGCGGCGCATCGGCCGCGCCCAAAATTTCTTCCACCGTCACGCGGCTCCAGGCTTCGATGCCACCTTTTTCCACGATGTCAGCGGCCTGGTCCAGGATCGCCATGGTGTTGGGGTGCAGCTCGCCACTGTCCTTGTGCAAGAAGAAGGGCACGGGCACGCCCCATGAGCGCTGGCGCGAGATGCACCAGTCGGGGCGGTTGGCGATCATGTCGCGCAGGCGGGATTTGCCGTTTTCGGGGTAGAACTGGGTTTGCTCGATGGCGTCCAGGGCGAGCTGGCGCAGGGTTTTGGGGGCCTTGTCTTGGGTGAACACGCCTTCGCCCTCGTCCATGCGCACAAACCATTGAGCGGCAGCGCGGTAGATGACGGGGGTTTTGTGACGCCAGCAGTGCGGGTAGCTGTGCGTGATGGTCACGGTGGACAGCAGGCGACCCGCGCTGCGCAGTGCGTCCAGCACCACGGGAATGGCTTTCCAGATGTGCAGACCGCCAAACAGGGGGAAGTCGGCCGCGTAAGTGCCGTTGCCTTGCACCGGGTTCAGGATGTCGTCGTACTTCAGGCCGTTGGCGATGCAGGAGTTGAAGTCGTCCACGCCATAAGCGGGCGAAGAGTGGACCAAGCCCGTGCCGTCGCTGTCGCTGACGTATTCGGCCAGGTACACGGGCGAGAGGCGCTTGTAGCCCGCGTCCACGTCGTACAAGGGGTGGCGGAAGTTCAGGCCGCCCAGAGCCGTGCCTTTGGCTGTAGCCAGCACTGTGCCGCCTTGCAGGCCAAAGCGCTCGAGGCATTTGTCTACCAGCGACTCGGCCAGCACCAGGCAGCCTTTGTCGGTTTGCACCAATGCATAGGTTAACTCGGGGTGGGCGTTCAGCGCCTGGTTGGCGGGGATGGTCCAGGCGGTGGTGGTCCAGATCACGGCAAAGCCGCTTTGGCCAGCGGGCAGTGCGGTCAGGCCAAAGGCTGCAGCCAGCTTGGCCGCGTCATCGGTCTCAAAGGCCACATCCAGCGTGTCACTTTGCTTGTCCTGGTATTCGATCTCGAACTCGGCGAGAGACGAGCCGCAGTCAAAGCACCAGTACACAGGTTTCAGGCCCCGGTACACAAAACCGCGCTCGATCACGCGTTTGAAGGCGCGGATCTCACCGGCCTCGTTGGCCGGGTCCATGGTGCGGTAGGGGCGCTCCCAGTCGCCCAGCACGCCCAGGCGCTTGAAGTCTTCGCGCTGCTGGCCGATTTGCTCGGTGGCAAAGGCGCGGCTCTTGGCCTGCATGTCGTCACGGCTCAGGTTGCGGCCATGCAGTTTTTCAATCGCGTTTTCGATCGGCAGGCCGTGGCAGTCCCAGCCGGGGATGTACTGTGCGTCAAAGCCAGCGAGTTGCTTGGACTTGACGATCATGTCTTTCAGCACTTTGTTCAGCGCGTGGCCGATGTGCAGTTTGCCGTTGGCGTAGGGCGGGCCGTCGTGCAGCACAAACAGCGGGGCACCTTGGCGGGCGGCACGCAGTTTTTTATAAAGGCCGCCGTCGTTCCACTCACTCACCCAGCCCGGCTCGCGCTTGGGCAGGTCGCCGCGCATCGGGAAGGGGGTGTCCATCATGTTGATGCGGGTGTCGGGGTTCTGGGTTTTGTCGGTCATGGTGCGTCAAGTCGAGAGGGCTTCGACAAGCTCAGCCCGAGCGGCGGGCCGTTCGGAGAGATCAAGAGGGGGTGGGCCGTGGAGGTCGTTTGCCCTGAGCCTGTCGAAGGCGGCAAACGCGGGCCGGAGCGTCAAATTCGGTCGCGGGTGGTTTGGCGGCTGGTTTCACCATGGCGCGAAGCAAACCACACCTGTGCGTCGTCGCAGTCTTTGGCGATGCCCTTTGTCAGGGCGTCCAGACCGTCGTATTTGAGTTCGTCGTGTAGTTTGTGCAGCAAGTCCACGCGAATGATTTTACCGTAGCCCCCCTCGGCCCCCAGTTGGGCTGGCCAGTCGAAGGCATGGGTCTCCAGCAGCACGCGTCCGCCGTTGACGTCATTCGGGTCGAGCGAGGGGCGTATGCCCAAGTTGGCCACGCCCTTCAAGGGCTGATCGGCCAAGCCATGCACCTGCACCACAAAGATGCCGCTGGCGGCGGGTTTCCAGTGCGAAAAACGCAAATTCAGGGTCCGAAAGCCGTCGCCCGCGCCTTCGGCCGTTGCCGCCAACTCTCGGCCCAGCTTGCGTCCGTGCACCACGTGGCCGCTGATGCTGTAGGGGCGGCCCAGCAGGGCCTGCACCGCGGGCAGGTCGCCTTTGGCCAGCGCATCGCGCACGGCCGAGCTGGACACCCGCAGGCCGCGCACCTCGTAGCTGTTCATGCGGGCCACGTCAAAACCGAGGTTTTGCCCGGCTGCGTCGAGCATGGCGTAGTCGCCTGCACGTTTGGCGCCAAAGCGGAAATCGTCACCCACCAGCACATAGCGCACGCCCAGGCCCTGCACCAGCACTTGCTGGATGAACTCTTCGGGTGACTGGCTGGCCAGGCGGGCGTCAAAGGGCAGCACCACGACTTGGTCCACGCCGCAGCGCTCAAGTTCTTGCAGCTTGTCGCGCAGCGTGGCGATGCGGGCCGGGGCCAAGTCGGGCTTGTTCAGCGCCTTGGCAAAGTAGTCGCGCGGGTGGGGCTCGAAGGTCATGACGCAGCTGGGCACACCCCGGTGTGCGGCTTCGCTGCGCAAGAGGGCCAGCATGGCCTGGTGGCCGCGGTGCACGCCGTCAAAGTTGCCAATGGTCAGGGCACAGGCGGGAGCCAAGTCGGGGTGGTGGAAGCCTCGGAAAACCTTCATGTCGCTGCTCATGTCCTGCCTGTGCGCTGGGCCCAAGCGCCAGCTTTCACGGATTTGTCAATGTAAGAGGGTATATTGTGACCGAGCCCGATCCCTTCATCCTTGCTCTCCAAGGCATGAGGACCGATCGAGACGGAACTTTTCGTGTCAGTGGTTTTTTAAACTGTTGGATGGAGGCGTCTGTGAAGGTTTTGAAACTCTCGGCCCAAGGCTTGCCGCAATCGTGGATCACACTGGAGCAAGCCGTCACCCATTACGCAGCCGACGAGGTGCGCTGGGAAGCGGGCCAGCAGGTGGCCGTGTTCCGTGGCGGACACAACGCGCTCACCGGCCAGCAATCCATCATCACCGTCAACAGCATCATTGGCACGCAGGGGGTGCCCCGCATCAACCCCTTTGACATGCGCTCGGGTTTGACCAACCCCAAGTTGTTTGTGCGCGATCGCAATGTGTGTGCGTATTGCGGGGGGCATTTTCACGAGTCGGTGCTGACCCGTGAACACATCGTGCCCCTGTGCCAAAACGGCCCTGACCACTGGATGAATGTGGTCACCGCCTGCCGCTCGTGCAATCACCGCAAAAGCAGCCGCACACCCGAGCAAGCCCATATGCCTTTGCTGTACGCCCCCTATGTGCCCAGCCTGTGGGAAGACTTCATCTTGCGCAACCGCCGCATCCTGAGCGACCAGATGGCGTTTTTGATGGCGCATGTGCCCAAGAGCTCGCGTTTGATGGTTTGAGTGTTGTGGGCAGGGTCAAACAAGCTGGCGCAATGCGAAAAATCTTTGCCTATTTTTTGAATACCAAAGGTATCATTTAATGATCTGGTGGCATTCAGGAGAGACAGCATGCAAAGACGTATTTTTGTGCCCTCTTTGGCGCATTCAGGGTTCAGTCCACCGTTTCACAAGGGGCAGGATTCTCATCTCGGTGCCCACTTGCAACATGGGCCAGCACCATCACGGGTTGACCGCCGTCAAGCCTTGATGGCCTGCGTCTTTGGAGCGTGGTGGCTGCCCACTGTGGGGGCACAGGCCGCTTCTCCTGACCGACCCACAGCCGCCGTCAAGGAGGTGCAACTCGCCCTTGTTTGGTCGCCTACGCGGTCGCCCCATGGTTTTTTGGTGAGTGAAAAATTCGACGGTGTGCGAGCCGTGTGGGATGGCCAGGTCTTGCGCTTTCGCAGCGGCCGCCCCATCGCAGCCCCGGTTTGGTTCACTTCGGCCTTGCCCCGGCAGTCCTTGGACGGTGAGTTGTGGATGGGGCGCGGCACTTTCGATCGACTCTCCGGTGTGGTGCGTCAAGCGGTGCCGAACGACGAGGCCTGGCGTGCTGTGAAGTACCTGGTCTTCGATGCCCCAGGGCACATCGCAGCTTATGCAGACAGGGTGCGTGGGCTGCAGTCTGCGTTGGCGGCAGCCCGTGTGCCTTGGTTGATGCCGGTGGCCCATCAAACAGTCAAGGACCCGCAGGATTTGCAAAGCCTGCTGGCCGATACCGTGCGTCAAGGTGGTGAAGGTTTGATGCTGCACCGTGCCGATGCCTTGTGGCAATCCGGGCGAACCGATGCTTTGTACAAGTTCAAACCCGACTTGGATGAAGAGGGTTTGGTGGTGGGACATCAAACAGGCAAAGGGCGCTTGTCAAACCAAACGGGGGCCTTGCTTTTGGAGACCCCGCAAGGCCAGCGATTTGCTTTGGGTTCGGGCTTGAGTGACGCCCTGCGACGTGACCCACCGCCCGTGGGGGCTTGGGTGACCTACCGCTACCAAGACCGCACGCCTTCAGGATTGCCCCGATTTGCCAGCTTTGTGCGGGTGCGTGACCCGGAATGAACAATGCTCCGACCCCTGGGTCGGAGCTTCAAAGTCGGGTGACCGACTCAGGCGAACACGCCTGCCGTGTCTTGCATGCGGGCCGACACTTCGCCCAACTGGTGCAGGGTGTCGCCAAAGGTCATGTCCAGCTGCGTCAATTTCTTGAAGTAGTGGCTCACGATGTACTCGTCGGTGACGGCAATGCCGCCGTGCAGCTGCACCGCTTGTTGGCCAATGAAACGCATGGACACGCCCAGCTGGTACTTGGCACGGGCCAAGGCGCGGCGGCGCTCGTCGGCAGGGGCGTGCAGCTTCAAGCTGGCGTAGTAGCTCATCGAGCGGCCCAGCTCCAGCTGCATCTTCATGTCGGCCACGCGGTGGCGCAGGGCCTGAAAGCTGGCGATGTTCACGCCGAATTGCTTGCGCGTGTTCATGTAGTCCACGGTGATGGCCAAGGTTTTGTCCATCACGCCCACGGCTTCGGCGCAGGTGCAGGCAATGCCGATGTCCACGGCTTCTTCCAGGGCGGTCAGGCCGTTCAGGGTGATCAGTTGGGCCGAGGCATTGTCCAGCACCACTTCGGCGGCGCGTGAACCGTCTTGTGTGATGTAGGCCTGCGTGCTCACGCCGCTGGCGCTGCGCTCGACCAAAAACAAAGCGATCTGGCCGTTGACGGTGGCGGGCACCACAAAAGCGTCGGCCTGGTCGCCCACGGCCACCACGCTCTTGGTGCCGCTCACGGTCCAAGCGCCGCCAGACTCGCTGGCCTGTGCGGCGCAGCGGCCCAATTGGTAACGTGCACCGCGTTCTTGCTGCGCCAGCACCACGATGGCTTCGCCTGCCGCCATGCGCGGTAACCAAGCGGCTTGCAGGGCTGCAGGCGCGTGGGTTTGGAGCGTGGCGCTGCAGATCAGGGTTTGGGTCAGCGGCTCGAGCACGATGCCGCGCCCGAGCTCTTCCATGGTGACCATGGCCTCGGTCGGGCCCATGCCCATACCGCCGTGCTCTTCGCTCACGTACAGGCCCGTCAGGCCCAACTCGGCCATTTCGCCGTAAGCGGCGCGGTCAAAACCGCCCGCAGCGACGATGGCGCGGCGGCGGTCAAAGTCATAGCCCTTGTCCACCCATTTGCGCACCGCGTCGCGCAGTTGTTCTTGGTCGTCAGAAAAATCGAAATCCATGTGTGTCTCCTTAACCCAGAACTGTCTGGGCGACGATGTTGCGTTGCACTTCGTTGCTGCCGCCGTAAATGGTGGTCTTGCGCATGTTGAAGTAGTTGGCAGCCAGGGGCGCGTTGGCCACCACGCCACCAGGGAAGTTGCCTTGCCAGCCGGCGTCCATGGCCTCGAAGATGAAGGGCAGGGCAAAAGGACCTGCAGCTTGCATCATCAGTTCGGTGTAGCGTTGCTGGATTTCGCTGCCTTTGATCTTCAAGAGGCCTGCAATGTCCAATGAGTTCTTGCCCGACTTTTCGGCCGACAAGACGCGCAGTACCAGCATTTCCAGGGCCACGATGTCGACTTCGAGCTTGGCGATTTCGTCACGGAAACGCAGGTCGTCGTACACGCCCTCGGCTTTGGCGATGCGTTTGAGGCGCTCCAACTCGCGCTTGGCGCGGTTCACGTCAGCGATGTTGGTGCGCTCGTGGGCCAGCAGGTGCTTGGCGTAGTTCCAGCCCTTGTTTTCTTCACCGATCAGGTTCTCGGCGGGCACTTCGACGTTGTCAAACCAGACTTCGTTGACTTCGCATTCGCCATCCAGCAGTTTGATGGGGCGCACGGTGATGCCGGGCGACTTCATGTCGATCAAAAGAAAAGAGATGCCGGTTTGTGGCTTGCCTTCGGTGCTGGTGCGCACCAGGCAGAAAATCCACTCGCCGTATTGGCCCAGCGTGGTCCAGGTTTTTTGGCCGTTAACGATGTATTTGTCGCCCACACGCTCGGCGCGGGTTTTCAGGGACGCCAGATCCGAGCCAGAGCCTGGCTCGCTGTAGCCCTGGCTCCACCAGACTTCGCCGCTGGCGATGCCGGGCAAAAAGCGCTGCTGCTGCTCAGCGTTGCCAAAGGCCATGATCACTGGGGCCACCATCACCGGGCCAAAAGGCACCACGCGGGGGGCACCGGCCAAGGCGCATTCTTCTTCAAACAAATGCTTTTGCACGGCGGTCCAGCCCGGGCCGCCAAACTGTGTGGGCCAGCCCCAACCCAGCCAGCCTTTTTTGCCCAAAATTTTGGCCCAGCGCTGCAGGTCTTCGCGGGTCAGGCGCATGGCGCTGTGCACTTTTTGCGAAATATCGGTGGGCAAGTTGTCCTTGACCCAGGTGCGGATCTCGTCGCGGAACGCGAGTTCGTCGGGGGTGAATGCCAAATCCATGGGGGTAATTCTCCGTTGGGGTCAGTGTTATTTGTAGCGCTGTGCAAACAAAATCAAACGATCGTGCTTTTTATCACGCAGCACGCGCTTGCCCATGTCCTTGGAGCGACAAACAAGGGTTTGCAGGGGGTGTGCTGGGATAATTCGCGCTCTCATGAAAAACATTGTCATTTTGATTTCAGGTTCGGGCTCCAACATGGGGGCCATTGTTCGTGCAGCTGAGCAAGAGCGTTGGGCGGATCGTTTGCATGCCCGGGTGGCCGCTGTGGTCAGCAACAAGGCCGATGCCGCTGGCTTGGCCATGGCCAAAGAGCACGGCATCGCCACCGCTGTGCTGGACCACAAAGCGTTCGCCAGTCGTGAGGAATTCGATGCCGCCTTGATGGCGCAAATGGACCTGTTCTCGCCCAGTCTGGTGGTTTTGGCCGGTTTCATGCGCATCCTGACGCCGGGTTTTGTGGCGCACTACGCCGGACGCTTGCTCAACATCCACCCGTCCTTGTTGCCAGCTTTTCCGGGGCTCAACACGCACCAGCGGGCCATCGACGCGGGCTGCAAGTTTGCCGGTGCCACGGTGCACCAGGTGACGGCCGATTTGGACCACGGTCCGATCCTCGACCAAGCGGTGGTCCCGGTGCTGGCCGGGGATACGGCCGAGGTGCTGGCAGCACGGGTGCTCACCCAAGAGCACCTGATTTACCCGCGGGCTGTGGCGAAATTCTTGGCTTAATCGCCAACGCGCTCAAAGCGCGGCTGCACTTTGCCGTTGAATTCGGCCACATCGCCAAACATGGCGGCAGGACGCACCCACAGGCCTTGTTCGCCATAAAGGGCCTGGTAAAGCGTCATGGGCTCGAGGTCTTCGCTGTGCCGAACGGTGCCCAGCACGCGGTACATGCCGCCTTTGTAGTGCTTGTAAAGGCCCTTGGGGGTTTCGATCAGGGGAGGCAAGGTTTCTTCGGACATGTGTTTCCTGGGGTGGTGCATTCCAAAGGGGCAAGGATGGGACAATACACCCCATGCATCCAAAAGCCCTTTTAGACGCCTGTGCCGATTTGGTCAGGCTGGTCCTCCAATTTGAACATCCCGCCGACGCTGTCGTGTCGCGCTATTTCCGTGAACATCGCTCGCTGGGCCCGCGTGAGCGTGCAACCCTGGCCGAAACCGCTTTTGCGGTGCTGCGCAAAAAACTGCTGTTCGAGCAGTTGGCCCGTTCGGGCTCCGGCCCCAAAGAGCGCAAGTTGGCGATTTTGGGGTTTTTTGGCCCCCGTGACTTTTTGGCCGCTGCCTTGAACGACACCGAAAAGCAATGGCTGGCCACCTGTGACGCTATTCCCGCCGATGCCCTGATGGCCCCGCACCGCCACAACTTGCCCGAGTGGATGGCCAAAGCGCTGCAAGACCAGCTGGGTGAGGACTTCTGGGCCTTGGCCGAAAATCTGCAGCAGCCAGGCACGCTCGATTTGCGCGTGAACACTTTCCAGGCCAAACGCAGCGACATCCAAAAAGAACTGGCGCAGGCGGGCATCCCATCCACGACCACGCCGTATTCGCCTTGGGGTTTGCGCATGGAAGGCAAGCCGGCCTTGCAAAAAACCGATGCATTTACCCGTGGCGCGATCGAGGTGCAGGACGAAGGATCTCAGCTTTTGGCCTTGCTGGTGGACGCGCACCGTGGTGAGATGGTGGTGGATTTTTGTGCCGGTGCGGGTGGTAAAACGCTGGCGCTGGGTGCGGCCATGCGCAGCACGGGGCGTTTGTACGCTTTTGATGTGTCGGGTCACCGCTTGGATGCGCTCAAACCCCGCATGGCCCGCAGTGGTCTGTCCAATGTGCACCCGGCCGCCATCGCACACGAGCGCGACGACCGCGTCAAGCGCTTGGCCGGCAAAATTGACCGCGTGTTGGTGGATGCGCCGTGCTCGGGCTTGGGCACCTTGCGCCGCAACCCCGACTTGAAATGGCGTCAAAAGGCCCAAGCTGTACAGGAATTGACCGTAAAGCAATTGGCCATCTTGCAAAGCGCCTCGCGCATGGTCAAGTCGGGCGGTCGTTTGGTGTACGCCACCTGCAGCGTGTTGCCCGAAGAAAACGAGTTGATCGCACAAGCCTTCAGCGCCGCCAACCCCGATTTCGTCCCCCTGAACGTTGCTCAAGAGCTCGAAAGGCTCAAAGTACCGCATGCAGCCAGCTTGTGCTCACCGGGCGAATCAGGTGAGGCTTTGGACGCGGGCACATTTTTGAGGTTGTGGCCACACCGCCATGCAACGGACGGTTTTTTTGCGGCAGTTTGGGTCCGCAAATGATGAAGTAAGTGCCTTGCCTGCATGAATCGGTTGAAATAGCTGTTCTTTTCAGGTCGAGAAACTTAAAATGAAGAAATTGCCTGGAATCAGGCTTTCGTAGAAAGACAAACTCATGTTGTTGCCTGATTGGGCTTTTTTGGATTCGATCATCCAGTGGATGGGCCACGGACTGTTCGACTTTTCCTGGTGGCAAATGGTGTTGATCACCTTGGGCTTGACCCACATCACCATTGCCAGCGTCACGATATATTTGCACCGTCACCAAGCTCACCGGGCCTTGGACCTGCATGCGATCCCCTCGCATTTCTTTCGTTTCTGGTTGTGGTTGACCACCGGCCAGGTGACCAAGGAGTGGGCGGCCATTCACCGCAAGCACCACGCCAAGTGCGAACAAGCCGAAGACCCCCATAGCCCGCACGTGCATGGCATTAAAACCGTGCTCTTGACGGGTGCTGAGCTGTACCGCAAAGAATCCAAAAATCCGGAAACCATGAAGCGCTACGGCCATGGCACACCTGACGACTGGATTGAGCGCAACCTGTACACCCGCTTTTCCTGGCAGGGTGTGGCCTTGATGCTGATCATCGATGTGGCCTTGTTCGGCTTTTTGGGCTTGACCGTCTGGGCTGTGCAAATGGCTTGGATCCCGATCACAGCGGCTGGCATCATCAATGGTGCTGCCCACTACTGGGGTTACCGCAATTTCGAGGCGCACGATGCCAGCACCAATATTTCGCCTTGGGGTATTTTGATCGGTGGCGAAGAGTTGCACAACAACCACCACACCTACCCGACATCGGCCAAATTGTCGGTCAAGCCTTACGAATTTGACATTGGATGGTTGTACATCCGCATTCTTGAAACCATGGGCATGGCCACGGTCAAAAAAACACCTCCACGTTTGGCTTATGGCGATATTCGACCTGTGGCGGACGAGAAGACTTTGGAAGCTCTGATTGCCAACCGCTACGAAGTCATGGCCGGTTACGCTCGCAATATCCGCACCGTGATGCAAGAGGAAGCCAGCAAGCTGAAATTGGATGCGGATGCCTTGCAAACCGCCAAGCGTTGGTTGCACCGTGATGCAGCCAAAGTCCCTGCGGCTGCCCAAGCGCAACTCAAGCAAGCCCGTGCGGCCAGTCCGGTGCTCGATAAAATGGTTCAGATGCGTGAAGAACTGAGTCAGATTTGGCTCAATACCTCGCATTCCCGTGAGCAATTGGCAGCTGATCTGCAAGCTTGGTGCCGCCGAGCTGAAGAAAGCGGCATTGCTGCTTTGCGTGATTTTTCAGTCAAGTTGCGAGCTGTACGCCAGAACGCTTGAACATCTTGTGTGCTGAATTCAACCAGGGCCTTCGGGCCCTTTTTTGATGGAATCCTGATCTGTTGACCATGGGATAGTGGGTTGCAAGAGTCAGACCTGGTGACGATGGTGTCGGTCGCTTGAAGGACAGCGATTGCAGCAATGGGGCGGGTCATTTGGGCCAGTCTTGGCTTTGTGTAAGGCGGATCCATCAGGCAACAAAAAACCCGCCAGAGGCGGGTTTTTTTGCGAAAGGCTCAGAGCTGAATTACTTCAGCTTGATTTCCTTGTATTGAACGTGCTTGCGAGCTTTGGGGTCGAACTTCATGATCGACATTTTCTCGGGCATTGTTTTCTTGTTTTTGCTGGTCGTGTAGAAATGACCAGTGCCAGCTGTGGATTCCAGCTTGATTTTTTCGCGTCCGCCTTTGGTTGCCATGGTAGATGACTCCTAATGTTCTGGGTTTAGGCTTGACCGCGTGCACGCAGGTCTGCGAGCACGGCATCGATGCCGTTTTTGTCGATCAGGCGCAGAGCAGCGCTGGAAACGCGCAGACGCACCCAACGGTTTTCTGTTTCAACCCAGAAACGACGGTATTGCAGGTTCGGCAGGAACCGGCGCTTGGTTTTGTTGTTGGCGTGGGAAACGTTGTTTCCCGTCATTGGGCCTTTGCCCGTTACGTCGCAAACGCGTGCCATGTGGACACTCCGATACTTTTAAAACAGCCGGTGCCGATGGGTCTCATGCAGATTTGCACGGGGCCTGGCGTTCCAGCCTCACCTCGCCAAGATGGGTGGCGGTATCCCAGATCGCTGGTCTTGTGATCCCCAACGAAAAGTCGGGGCGAGTCCAGAAAAGCCTTTGATTATAACCAGAAATCAAGACTGGTTTTGCTCCAGAAATCGCTGTGCATCCAGCGCTGCCATGCACCCCGTGCCCGCACTGGTGATGGCTTGGCGATAGACATGGTCTTGCACATCGCCTGCCGCAAAGACGCCAGGAACCGATGTTTGGGTGGCAAAACCTTTCAATCCGCCTTGGGTCACGATATAGCCGTTTTCCAGTTCCAGCTGGCCCTGGAAGATGTCGGTGTTGGGCGAGTGGCCAATGGCGATGAAGCAACCTTTGAGTTCAATGTCTTGCAGACTTCCATCCACGGTGCTTTTCAGGCGCACGCCGGTCACGCCAGATGCATCACCCAGCACTTCGTCCAGTGTCTGGAAGGTTTGGAGCACGATTTTGCCTGCAGCGACTTTTTCCATCAGTTTGTCCACCAAGATGGGCTCGGCCTTGAATTTATCGCGGCGGTGGATCAAATACACCTTGCTGGCAATGTTGGACAAGTAGAGGGCTTCTTCGACGGCGGTGTTACCGCCACCGACGACGCAGCACAGCTGCTCGCGGTAAAAGAAACCGTCGCAAGTGGCGCAGCCGCTGACGCCACGGCCCATGAAGGCGGTTTCGGAGGGCAGACCCAGGTATTTGGCAGAAGCGCCCGTCGCAATGATCAGGCTGTCGCAGGTGTAGATGCCGCTGTCGCCGATCAAGGTGAAGGGGCGCTGTTCAAGCTTGACGGTGTGAATATGGTCGAACACGATCTGGGTGTTGAAACGCTCGGCATGCTCCTGAAAGCGTTGCATCAACTCGGGGCCCTGCACGCCGTTGACGTCTGCAGGCCAGTTGTCGACCTCGGTGGTGGTCATCAGTTGGCCGCCTTGGGCCATGCCGGTGATCAGCAGGGGCTTGAGGTTGGCTCGGGCGGCATACAAGGCCGCGGTGTAACCAGCAGGGCCGGAGCCGAGAATCAGAACTTGGGCGTGTTGGGTGGGTGTGGACATGTTCGGCAATCTAGTGAGCGCAGCGGTTGAAAGACAAAGGGGCCTGATGGCTTCTTGAACGGCATTGTAAGAAACCTCCAAAACCATCGTGAGACAAGGTTTGACCTGTTGTAAGGCGGGTGCTCTGCCTTTTTGTGATCGGGTAAGCTTAAGGCATCTGATATGACTTATTCACTGAATCATTTAAAAGCCGATGCGGCATCGGCCAACCAGCTTCCAGATTCAAGAAGCTGGTGGATTCGTTTTGCTCAGGAAATCTCTTTGATTTTTGGGGCAATTTTTTTGTTGATGTTGGTTTTGGCGCTGTGGAGTTACCACCCTCACGATCCTGCATGGTCCACATCGGGGCAAACAGTTGTAGCTAAAAACTGGTTGGCCGGTGCAGGCGCATGGGTGGCTGACGTGGCTTACTTTTTATTAGGTTTTTCGGTGTGGTGGTGTGTTGCCGCAGGTTTGAAAATCTGGTTGATGGCCTTGTCGCGGTGGATTCGGGGTGGGGCTGCCGTGCAGGCCCAAGCCAAGGCTCCGCAGTTGAAGAATTGGCGCAGCAGTGCGCTGGTTTTCTGGGCAGGTTTGTTAATTCTCATGTTGTCCAGCACGGCCATTGAATGGTCGCGACTACATCGGTTTGAAGCCCATTTGCCTGGGCACAGTGGGGGAGTTTTGGGTTACTTGGTGGGGCATTTGAGCGTCACATGGTTGGGTTTTACCGGCTCAGCTTTGGTGTGCATTGTCTTGGCCTTGCTCGGTGCTGCCTTGGTTTTTCGTTTTTCATGGGGACAGTTGGCTGAGGGCATTGGGCGTTGGCTGGATGGATTGGTTCAGTCGCGTCATGTCAAGCGCGAATTGCAAGAGGATCTGGCTTTAGGGCAGCAGGCTTTGCGAGAAAGGGAACAGGCGCTGTCTCCTTTGGCCATTGAGCCGCGATGGGATGCAGACGTGCCCGCAGGGCTTGTTTCGACTGCCCCGGCAGATTTGCCTTCTTTGTCTGAACC
The DNA here is from genome assembly GCA_002256145.1 of Comamonadaceae bacterium PBBC1. Taxonomy (GTDB): domain Bacteria; phylum Pseudomonadota; class Gammaproteobacteria; order Burkholderiales; family Burkholderiaceae_C; genus Limnohabitans_A. The sequence continues at coordinate 294,044 of NKIP01000001.1, read as the reverse complement.
AGCTCCCGCTGCTTCGCGAGCACCTCGGGTCATCGAGCCTGCAGTGGTGGAGGTCCCGCGCAGTGAGCGGGTGGTGAAAGAGCGTCAGAAACCGCTCTTTAATGACTTGCCGGACAGCAAGTTGCCGCAAGTTGCTTTGCTCGACAGTTTGTCCATTCGGCAAGAAACGGTGTCCCATGAAACTTTGGAGATGACCAGCCGCCTGATTGAGAAGAAACTCAAGGACTTTGGTGTGGAGGTCCGTGTCGTGGCCGCAGCGCCTGGCCCGGTGATCACGCGCTATGAAATCGAGCCCGCCACTGGCGTTAAAGGCTCGCAGGTGGTGAATTTGGCCAAAGATTTGGCGCGTTCTCTCAGTTTGGTGTCGATCCGGGTGATCGAGACCATTCCGGGCAAGAACTTCATGGCGCTGGAGTTGCCCAACGCCAAGCGCCAGTCGATCAAGTTGAGTGAGATTTTGGGCTCACAGGTCTACAACGAAGCCAAGTCCATGCTGACCATGGGCCTGGGCAAGGACATCATTGGCAACCCGGTGGTGGCCGATCTGGCCAAGATGCCACATGTGCTGGTGGCTGGTACCACCGGTTCGGGCAAGTCGGTCGGTATCAACGCCATGATTTTGTCCTTGCTTTACAAGGCCGAAGCTCGCGATGTGCGCCTTTTGATGATCGACCCCAAGATGCTGGAGATGTCGGTCTACGAAGGCATCCCTCACTTGCTGGCCCCCGTGGTCACCGACATGCGCCAAGCCGCGCACGGCCTCAACTGGTGCGTGGCCGAGATGGAAAAGCGTTACAAGTTGATGAGCAAGATGGGTGTGCGCAACTTGGCCGGTTACAACCAAAAGATCGACGAAGCCACCGCCCGCGAGGAGTTCATTTACAACCCCTTCAGCCTGACGCCCGACGATCCCGAGCCGCTCAAGCGCTTGCCGCACATCGTTGTGGTCATTGACGAGTTGGCCGATTTGATGATGGTGGTGGGCAAGAAGATTGAAGAGTTGATTGCCCGGTTGGCTCAGAAGGCCCGTGCGGCAGGCATTCACTTGATTTTGGCTACTCAACGGCCCAGCGTGGACGTGATCACCGGTTTGATCAAGGCCAACATTCCGACGCGCATTGCCTTTCAGGTGTCCAGCAAGATAGATAGCCGAACCATCCTGGACCAAATGGGGGCTGAAGCCTTGCTGGGCATGGGCGACATGCTCTACATGCCTTCGGGGACTGGCTTTCCGATTCGGGTGCACGGCGCTTTTGTGAGTGACGAAGAGGTGCACCGCGTGGTCAGTTACTTGAAGAGCCAAGGTGAGCCCGACTACATTGAAGGTGTGCTTGAAGGCGGCACCACAGACGATGATGGGGGCATGCTGGGCGAGGGTGATAACGCCGAAAAAGACCCGATGTACGACCAAGCCGTGGAAGTGGTCTTGAAAAACCGAAAGGCCAGCATTTCGCTGGTGCAGCGTCATCTCAAAATAGGCTACAACCGTGCGGCCCGTTTGGTAGAAGACATGGAAAAAGCAGGTTTGGTCAGCGCCATGAGCGGCAGCGGACAGCGTGAAATTCTGGTGCCCGCACGGGCAGAATGAGACCGATGAAAAACAATTTTTGGCAGCGTTGCGCGGTGTTGGCATTAGGAGCCAAGATTTCCTTGGCCGCGATGGTCTTGACCTGCAATGTGACGGCCCATGCTGATGGTGTGGACTTGCTGGCCCAGTTCATGAAACAAACCCGAAGTGGGCGTGCGCAGTTCACTCAAGTGGTGACCTCACCCAGCCGGGCCGGTCAAGCGCCGCGAACCAAAACCTCCAGCGGCAGTTTCGAATTTCAGCGGCCGGGCCAGTTCCGCTTTGATTACCGCAAACCTTTTGTTCAAACTTTGGTGGCCGATGGCCAGACATTGTGGTTGCATGACGTGGACTTGAACCAGGTGACAGCTCGCCCGCAGGCGCAAGTTTTGGGCTCGACCCCAGCGGCCTTGCTGACGTCTGCATCGGATTTGCAGGCTCTGAAAAAAGACTTTCAGTTCTCGCCAGAACCCGACCGGGATGGTTTGCAGTGGGTGCGGGCTACGCCCCAATCGCCTGATGGGCAAATCCGCTCGGTGATGGTGGGCTTGCATGCGGCCCTCAACGGGCCTGAGCTGGCGATGCTGGATGTGCAAGACAGTTTGGGGCAGCGCTCGGTGTTGAGCTTTGCGGCCTTCGAATCCAATCCCTCGCTGCCTCCCGGCACCTTTGTCTTCAAGGCTCCAGCTGGGGCTGCCGTCATACGGCCTTGATCTGGGTGTGGTGACCATGACCGCGTTTCACTCGGGAACCCATGCCCCGTTGGCCGAGCGTTTGCGTCCACGCCATCTGGGTGAAGTCATCGGGCAGCAGCATTTGCTGGGCGAGGGCATGGCCTTGCGTTTGGCCTTTGAGTCGGGTCAGCCGCACAGCTGCATTTTGTGGGGGCCGCCTGGGGTGGGCAAAACCACCATCGCCCGCTTGATGGCGGATGCGTTTGATGCTCAATTTTTGAGCATCAGCGCGGTCTTGGGGGGCATCAAAGACATTCGTGAAGCTGTCGAGAAGGCCGAAGCCGCCCGAACGGGCTTGCACCCGCAACGCACCATCATGTTTGTGGACGAGGTGCACCGTTTCAACAAAAGCCAGCAAGACGCTTTTTTGCCGCATGTAGAGAGTGGCTTGTTCACGTTCATTGGCGCGACCACCGAAAACCCGTCTTTTGAAGTCAACTCGGCCTTGTTGTCTCGGGCAGCGGTGTATGTGTTACAACCGCTGACCGAAGACGACCTGAGCCACATTGTGGTCAGAGCACAGGCCATTCATGCAATCCCTGTGATCGAGCCCGCTGCGCTGGCCCGATTGTTGGCCTATGCCGATGGCGATGCGCGTCGCTTGCTCAACACCTTGGAAACCTTGGCCATGGCAGCCAAACAAGAGGCCATCGATCCGGTGACCGACGTTTGGTTGATGCGGGTGCTGGGTGAGCGCATGCGCCGTTATGACAAAGGTGGTGAACAGTTTTACGACACCATCAGTGCCTTGCACAAATCGGTGCGGGGCTCCGACCCGGATGCTGCGCTGTATTGGTTCGTGCGCATGCTCGATGGCGGTGCGGACCCCCGTTACATGGCCCGCCGCCTGATTCGCATGGCCAGTGAAGACATTGGCCTTGCCGACCCGCGTGCGCTGCGCATGGCACTGGATGCTGCCGATGTTTATGAGCGTTTGGGCAGTCCGGAAGGCGAGCTGACCTTGGCGCAATGCGTGATTTATTTGGCTGTTGCACCCAAGTCGAACGCTACTTACAAAGCCTTCAAAGAGGCCAAGGCATGGGTTAAAAAAGACGGCACTCGCCCGGTGCCCATGCACCTGCGCAATGCACCGACCCAGTTGATGAAAAACCTGGATTACGGCAAAGGCTACCGCTATGCCCATGACGAGGAAGATGGTTTTGCAGCAGGCGAGCGCTATTTGCCCGAGGGCATGCCTGATCCAGGCTTTTACAGACCTGTACGGCGAGGCTTGGAAATCAAAATCGCTGACAAACTGGAAGAACTGCGAAAGAAAAACGCAGCCACAGGGTAAGTCCTGACCGGTTTGAAGACTGACGGGATGCTTTCTTTCACTACAATCCCGCCACCCCGCCAAAGGTTGCAATGATCTGGCGGGGTTTTTGCTAGTTGTCATGAATCACCCAAAAGGTGATTCTTGATGCAAGAACAACAACCGAAGCTACAACCCGTTAAGCGCGGGTTAAAACACGGAGAAATTTATGGACGTCTTCTTCCAGCAGGTCATCAACGGCCTGGTCATGGGCAGCATGTACGCCTTGGTGGCCTTGGGCTACACCATGGTGTACGGAATCATCAACTTGATCAATTTTGCGCACGGTGAGGTGCTGATGGTGGGTGCCCTGACGAGTTGGTCAGCCATTGGCATGATGCAAGAAGCCATGCCCGGTGCACCAGGTTGGGTTATTTTGATTTTGGCGACTTTGATTGCGTGTGTGGTCGCTGTGATCCTGAATTTTACGATTGAAAAAATCGCTTACCGACCCTTGCGCAACAGTCCTAAATTGGCCCCCTTGATCACCGCCATTGGCATGAGCATCTTGCTGCAGACCTTGGCCATGATCATCTGGAAGCCCAATTACAAGGCTTACCCCACCTTGCTGTCCAGCACGCCCATCAATATGGGGGGGGTGGTCATTACGCCCACTCAAATCATGATTTTGGGCGTTACAGCCGTTTCCCTGGCTGTATTGATGTGGTTGGTGAACTACACCCGTCTGGGCCGCGCCATGCGTGCCACAGCCGAGAACCCCCGCGTCGCTGGGTTGATGGGCGTCAAGCCCGACATGGTGATTTCGGCCACGTTTGTAATTGGCGCTATTTTGGCGGCCATTGCGGGTGTGATGTATGCCTCAAACTACGGCACGGCGCAACACGCCATGGGTTTCTTGCCAGGCCTGAAAGCCTTCACCGCAGCGGTGTTTGGCGGCATTGGCAACTTGTCCGGCGCGGTGATTGGCGGCATATTGTTGGGCCTGATCGAAGCCATTGGCTCGGGCTACATCGGTTATCTGACGGGTGGAGTGCTGGGCAGCCACTACACCGATATTTTTGCGTTCATTGTCTTGATCATCGTGTTGACCTTGCGACCCTCGGGCCTCATGGGTGAACGTGTGGCCGATCGCGCTTGATGGAGGTGAGCATGAAAAACAACAAAACACTTCAATACATCCTGATGGGTGCAGCGCTCATTGCCTTGCCCTTGGTCCTTCAAATCTTCGGCAACGCATGGGTGCGCATCGCCGACATGGCTTTGCTCTACATCTTGCTGGCCATTGGCCTGAACATTGTGGTGGGCTATGCCGGTCTGCTCGACTTGGGTTATGTGGCCTTTTTTGCGGTGGGGGCCTACATGTACGGCCTGCTGTCGTCGCCACACCTGACCAACACCTTTGCGTGGATCGCTGCGGCTTACCCTGCGGGCATGCACATGCCTATTTGGCTGATCGTGCCGGTGGGGGCAGCGCTTGCCGGTTTGTTCGGCATGTTGCTGGGGGCGCCCACGCTCAAGCTGCGCGGTGACTACCTGGCCATCGTGACCTTGGGTTTTGGCGAGATCATCCGAGTGTTCATGAACAACTTGGATCACCCCGTCAACATCACCAATGGCCCTAAGGGCCTGGACCAGATCGATCCGATCTCGATTTTTGGCCTGAACCTGGGCAAAAAGCTGGTCATTGGTGATTTTGAAATCGCTTCAGTCTCGCTCTATTACTACCTGTTCCTCAGCTTGGTTCTGGTGACGATTGTGATTTCGCACCGCCTGGAAATCTCCCGCATCGGTCGCGCTTGGATGGCCATTCGTGAAGACGAAATCGCCGCCAAGGCCATGGGCCTGAACACCCGCAACCTGAAGCTGCTGGCTTTTGGCATGGGTGCCACTTTCGGTGGTGTGTCGGGTGCGATGTTTGCCGGTTTCCAGGGCTTCATTTCGCCCGAGTCCTTCAGCCTGATGGAGTCGGTGATGATCGTGGCCATGGTGGTGCTGGGCGGACTGGGCTACTTGCCTGGCGTGATTTTGGGTGCGATTTTGCTGTCGGCTTTGCCCGAGGTCCTGCGGTATGTGGCGGGTCCTCTGCAAGAAATGACAGGTGGCCGACTCGACTCAGCCATCATGCGCCAGTTGTTGGTGGCCTTGGCCATGATCGTGATCATGTTGATGCGTCCTCGCGGGCTGTGGCCTTCGCCTGAGCATGGCAAATCGCTCAAGACGAAATGAAGGAGCAGAACATGAATCCAACAGCCAACAAAGACACCGTCCTCAACGTCTCTGGCATTTCCAAGCGATTTGGCGGCCTGCAAGCCCTCACCGATGTGGGCATGACCATCCAGCGCGGTCAGGTTTATGGCTTGATCGGCCCCAACGGCGCGGGCAAGACCACATTTTTCAACGTCATCACCGGCCTGTACACCCCGGACAGCGGCACTTTTGAGTTGGCAGGCAAGCCCTACCAGCCCACGGCCGTGCACGAAGTGGCCAAGGCCGGCATTGCCCGTACCTTCCAGAACATTCGTTTGTTTGCCGAAATGACGGCGCTCGAAAACGTGATGGTGGGGCGCCATGTGCGTACCCACTCGGGTTTGTTGGGCGCGATTTTCCGCACGCCCAGTTTCAAAGCCGAAGAGGCCGCCATTGCCCAGCGTGCGCAAGAGTTGCTCGACTATGTCGGTATCGGTAAATACGCCGACTACAAAGCACGCACCTTGTCCTATGGTGACCAGCGCCGCCTGGAAATCGCCCGTGCTTTGGCGACTGACCCGCAATTGATTGCGCTAGACGAGCCAGCAGCCGGCATGAACGCGACTGAAAAAGTGCAACTGCGCGAGCTGATTGACCAGATCCGCAAAGACAACCGCACCATCTTGCTGATCGAGCACGACGTGAAGCTGGTCATGGGCCTGTGTGACCGCGTCACGGTGCTCGACTACGGCAAGCAAATTGCCGAAGGCACGCCTGCCGATGTGCAGAAGAATGAAAAAGTGATTGAAGCCTATCTGGGCACGGGAGGACACTGAGATGGCCGACATCCTTTTGAAAGTCAAAGACCTGCAAGTCGGCTACGGCGGCATTCAGGCCGTCAAGGGCGTGAGCCTCGAAGTGCGCGAAGGCGAACTGGTGTCACTGATCGGCTCCAACGGTGCTGGCAAAACCACCACCATGAAAGCGATCACCGGCACCTTGCCTTTGCAAGCCGGTGACATCGAATACCTTGGCAAAAGCATCAAGGGCCAAGGTCCTTGGGATCTGGTCAAACAAGGCCTGGCCATGGTGCCGGAAGGCCGTGGCGTGTTCACCCGCATGACCATCACCGAAAACCTGCAAATGGGCGCTTACATCCGCTCGGACACCGCAGGCATTGCCGATGACATCGAAAAGATGTTCACCATCTTCCCACGTCTGCGCGAGCGCAAGGACCAGTTGGCGGGCACCATGTCCGGTGGTGAGCAGCAGATGCTCGCCATGGGCCGCGCCCTGATGAGCCGCCCCAAGGTTCTCTTGCTCGATGAGCCGTCCATGGGTTTGTCGCCCATCATGGTCGACAAGATTTTCGAGGTGGTGCGAGATGTGTACGCCCAAGGCGTCACGGTGCTGCTGGTGGAGCAAAACGCCAGCCGTGCGCTGGCGATTGCCGACCGGGGTTACGTGATGGACTCGGGTTTGATCACCATGACCGGTGTGGGTAAGGACATGCTCGAAGACCCCAAAGTGCGTGCAGCCTATTTGGGTGAATGAGTCTACATACGTTCAGCAAAAAGCCCGGCACGCCGGGCTTTTTTCATTCTGGGTCAGAGTGCTCTCAATCCACCCGTGCGCCGCTGGCCTTGACCACGGTTTCGTAGCGTGACAGCTCCTTCTTCATGAACGCCCCAAACTGCTCAGGCGTGTTGCCCACGGGTTCGGCCATCAACTGGGCAAAGCGTGTTTTGGTTTCGGGTGTTTGCAGCGCCGCCACAAAGGCCTTGTTCAGCCGATCGACCACATCACGCGGTGTGGCCGCCGGGGCCACCAGACCCCACCAGGTGTCTATTTCAAAATCCTTGAGCGTCTCGCTCATGCTTGGAATGTCGGGCAGGGCGCTGCTGCGCTGTCCTGTGGTCACGGCCAGGGCTTTGAGTCGTCCGGACTTGATGTTGGCCGCTGCCGTGGCCAGGTTGTCGAAGTTGAAGTCGACTTGGCCCGACAACAAAGCCAGCTGTGCGGGGTTGCCGCCGTTGTAGGGAATGTGCACCGCAAAAATGCCCGCTGCTCGCTTGAACATTTCACCGGCCAGGTGGCCGGCGCTGCCGTTGCCACCCGAGCCAAAGTTCAGCTTGGCCGGATTGGCTTTGGCGTAGGCCACCAAATCGGTGAGGGTGTTGATTTTCAGGCGCTGCGCGGTGTCGGCATTCATCACCAGCACATTGGGCACGCGCAGCATTTGTGTGATGGGCGCAAAGTCGCGGCTCGCGTCGTAGGGCATCTTGGCAAACAGCCAGGGGTTGATGGCGTGTGTGGCCGTGGCCGCGATGCCGATCGTCAGGCCATCGGGCGCAGCTTTGGCTACCAAATCAGCGCCCAGGTTGCCACCCGCGCCGGGACGGTTCTCGATGATCACGGTGCCCAGGCTGTCTTTCACCCGCTCTGCCAAGGCCCTTGCGGTGACATCGATGGGTCCACCAGGGGCATAGGGCACGATGATGCGGATGGGTTTGCCTTGTGCCCAAGCAGGCACCCAAGCAGCGGCGCCGAGTGCGATGGATGTGGCTGCCAATTGGCGGCGGGTGATGGACATGGGGTGCTCCGTGAAAAAGGTCAACATCAAGCCTTGGCTTTGTCAGCCTCGGATGTGAACGAATCGGCGTAAAACTCTTCTTCGGGCAAACCTCCTTGTGCCATGTAGTCGCGTTTGGCCGAGTCCACCACGATGGGTGCGCCGCAGGCATACACCTGGTGGCCCGACAGATCGGGGAAGTCCTGCAACACGGCCTGGTGCACAAAGCCGGTGCGGCCAGTCCACTGGTCTTCGGCTTCGGCATTCGAGATCACGGGCACATAGCGCAGGTTGGGCATTTCGGCCAGGCGTGCTTCCACCCAGTCGGCCATGTACAGGTCAGAAGGGCGGCGGCCGCCCCAATACAGCGTGGCGGGGCGGGTGATGCCCCGGTGTTGCATGTGCTCGATCAGTGCCTTGATGGGCGCAAAGCCCGTGCCCGAGGCCAACAGCACGATGGGCTTGTTGCTGTCTTCACGCAGGTAAAAACTGCCGTACGGGCCTTCGGCACGCAGGATGTCTTTTTCCTTCATGGTGGTGAACACCGGGTCGGTGAACTTGCCGCCCGGCATGTGGCGGATGTGCAGCTCCACCGTGGGGGGGGGCACTTCGAGGGTGTGCGGGGCGTTGGCCATGCTGTAGCTGCGGCGCGAACCGTCACGCAACAAAAACTCCATGTACTGGCCCGCGTGGAACTTCATCACGTCGTTGGCGGGCAATTGCAGTTTCAGCACGATCACGTCGTGTGACTTTTTCTCCAAGCTGACCACGCGCACCGGCATCTTTTTGACGGGCAGGCCGCCTTCAGCCGTGACTTGTTTGGATTCGAGCACCACATCGCTTTGGGCGGTGGCGCAGCAGGTCAGCACCAGGCCTTGGGCTTCTTCCTCGTCACTCAGGGCTTTGGCTTGGTGGGGGCCATGCACCACGGTGCCCGAGATTTTTTTGCATTTGCAGGAACCACACGCGCCGTCTTTGCAGCCATAAGGCAGGCCAATGCCTTGGCGAATGCCTGCGGCAAGCAGGGTTTCGTTGTCGTCTGCGTTGAAGCTGCGGCCGCTGGGCTGCACGGAAATTTGAAAGCTCATCTTTTCGGTATCCTAGAGGGTGTGAATATGACCCGGAACCCCTGATTTTGCCTTCAAACCAAACCCCCTTGGGCGCACGGCCTGCCCGCTTTCGCCGCCAACGTGTTTTGATCGTGGGCTGTGGTGACGTGGGCCTGCGCACAGCGGGCCAATTGGGTGCGCCGCTCACCCCGCGTGTACGCCTGATGGCGCTGACCTCATCACCCGAGCGCGTACGGCTGCTGCGGGCCTGCGGCATCACCCCTTTGAAGGGCAATCTGGACGATGCGGCCAGTTTGAAGCGCTTGGCGGGCATCGCGCACCGGGTGATCCACCTGGCACCGCCGCCTTCTGACCGCCAAGGTGCGAACGACCGCGATCCGCGAAGTCTGGCCTTGGTGCGAGCCCTGCGCTTGCGCACACCGCCCCAAGCCTTGGTTTATGGTTCTACCACGGGTGTTTACGGCGACTGCGGGGGGCAGCAGGTGGACGAAACCCGGACGGTGAACCCCCACACCCCCCGCGCTCAGCGCCGGGTCGATGCCGAAAACCTGATGCGGTTTTTGGGGCGCAGCGGCGTGCGTGTGAGTGTGTTGCGCATTCCTGGCATTTACGCGCCTGACCGTGAAGGTGGCACCCCGCGTGAGCGCTTGCTCAGGGGCACGCCCGTTTTGGTGGCCAAGGAAGATGTGTACACCAACCACATCCACGCCAACGATCTGGCCCGCGCCTGTGCCGCTGCCATGTGGCGTGGCAAGCCTCAGCGTGTGGTCAATGTCACCGACGACACCGATCTGAAGATGGGCGAATACTTTGATTTGGCGGCAGGTCTGTATGGCTTGCCTAAACCGCCTCGGATATCGCGCAACGACGCCAACAACGCGCTGCCCTTGATGCTGCTGAGCTTCATGAACGAGTCGCGCCGTCTGGACAACACACGGATGAAGCGGGAGCTGCGTCTGAAGCTGCACTACCCGCATGTGCGTGACGGCTTGAGCCCCCAAGGTGCTTTGTTTTCGGGGGCGTCATGAACGCCCTGCGCATCGACAAATGGTTGTGGGCGGCACGTTTTTACAAGACCCGCAGCCTGGCCAGCGATGAAATCGGCAAAAACCGCGTGCAGGTCAATGGGCAGGATGCCAAGGCGTCCAAAGAAGTCAAACCTGGCGATACGGTGTGCCTGCGGCAAGGCGCTGTCGAGCGAACGGTTGTGGTGCAGGCCTTGAGCGGTGTGCGTGGCCCGGCACCTGTGGCGCAGCTGCTGTACACAGAAACCCCGGAAAGCATCGCGGCCCGCCAAAAAGCCGCCGAGCAACACCGCCTGGCCCGCGAGCCTGCACTCAGCATCGAACAAGGCCGTCCCACCAAACGCGACCGCCGGCAAATCGAGCGCAATTGGAATGACCGATGGAGTGCGGGGATTGATTGATGGCAGGCCCTCAGCATTGGATTGCAAAACTTCCCGAAGAACACCCTGGATGCGGCATGGATGCATCAAGGCAAGGTGTGGGAAGTGGGTCCGGTGAACTTGCGGGACCACTCAAGACACCCAAGCTGCGCGACCTGCATGCACACGAACTTTGAAATCATCGAGCGAGCTCCCCGATATGTTCACACAACGTTCTGAATTCACCGCCCGCTACTTTGTCGAAAGCTCAATGCCCATCGAGCGAGTCGCAGACACCATCGCAGGCGAGCAATCCAGTGGAACGTTCATGGCTTTGCCAGGTGAAACGGATGAACTCAAGCAACGATCTCGTGCAAGGGTGACACGCATCGATGCGCTGGAATCTGTTGCGCAACCGTCGCTGCACAGTGCTCTCGTGCACCGACGGGGTGGACACCAGAGTTTCAACCGTGCCGAAATCGAGATTGCTTTTCCCGTTGACAACGTCGGTGCCAACATTTCCACGCTGCTGGCGACCGTCGCAGGAAATCTCTTTGAGTTGGGCGAGGTCACGGGCCTTCGCCTGCTGGACATCGATATGCCGGCGGACTACGCGAAGCGTTTTTCCGGCCCCCAGTTTGGCATTCAAGGTACGCGCACGATGGCGGGTGTGCACGGCCGACCCATCATCGGCACGATCATCAAGCCCAGCATCGGTCTGTCGCCTCAGCAAACGGCAGACCTCGTCGATTCACTTTGTGCAGCAGACATCGACTTTATCAAGGACGACGAGTTGATGGCCGACCCGCCTTATGCGCCATTTGATGAGCGTCTCAAAGCCGTCATGCCCGTGATCCTGAAGCATGCCGATCGCATGGGTCGAAAGCCGATGTATGCGATCAACATCTCTGGCAGCATCGACGAGATGCTCCGGCGACACGATGCCATGCTCGCAGCGGGTGGAACCTGTGTGATGGTCAGTGTGAACTGGATGGGCTTTGCGGCCGTTGAGCATTTGCGACGGCACGCACAGCTGCCCATTCATGCCCATCGGAATGGCTGGGGAGCCTTCACGCGGCATCCTCTGCTCGGATTTTCGTTTGCGGCTTACCAGAAGATTTGGCGCTTGGTGGGTATCGACCAAATGCATGTCAACGGGATACGAAGCAAATTTTGGGAACCCGATGATTCGGTCATTTCGTCAGCATTGTCCTGTCATGCAGACTTTGCGGGTATCCAGCCGGTGATGCCGGTTTTTTCGTCGGGCCAATGGGCCGGGCAGGCCCCCGATCTCTACCAAAAGCTTGGATCTACAGATTTGATGCACTTGGCGGGGGGCGGGATCATCGGCCATCCGGAGGGTATCGCCGCCGGTGTGGCGAGCATGCGCGAGGGATGGGAGGCCGCCATCTCCGGGGTGAGCCTCGAAAGCTATGCCCAAAGTCATCCTTCATTGCAAAGGGCGCTGGCGCAGTTCAGCGCTTTGCAGCCATGAGTTCAAATGCTCACGCCGCCCCACTGCGGCTCGCCTTTTACGGTGACGATTTCACAGGGTCGACCGACGCGCTCGAAGTTCTGGCCTTTGCCGGGCTCAAATGCGCTCTTTTTCTGAGCCCGCCCACGCCAGCGCTTTTGGAATCCCTCGGCGGCTATGACGCCATCGGGGTCGCAGGGGACAGCCGAGGCATGTCTCCCGTCGAGATGGCGCAAAAACTTCCGGCTATTTTTGAAGCGCTGGCAGCCCTTGGTTCACACATCGTTCATTACAAAGTCTGTTCGACCTTCGACAGCTCCCCATCGGTCGGGAGCATCGGCCGTGCGATGGACCTTGCGCAAAAAACTTTTGGCCCTGAACTGATCCCCATCGTTGCCGGCACGCCGGCACTGTCCCGCTACTGTGTTTTTGGCAACTTGTTTGCACGATCTGGCACGGATGGACTCACCTATCGCATCGATCGCCATCCGATCATGAGTGTGCATCCAGTCACGCCGATGGACGAGGCCGACCTGGTCGTCCACCTTGGCCGTCAGACTTCGATGCCGATTGGCAAATTCACACTGCCCAAGTTCGCGCTGGGCCGTGAGGCACTGCAGGCTCAATACGCGGCTTCGAGACAGAACGTCAAGACTGCGCTGTTGATCGATTCGGCGGAAACTGCTGACCTGACCGAGGTCGGTGGCCTGCTGCTTTCACACCATCAAGACCATCGACCCGTCTTTGTGGTGGGCTCGTCGGGTGTTGAATATGCCCTCACACAGTGGTGGGCCGAACAAGGCGCTTTCTCGGACAAGAGTCGTCACTTCGAATCTTTCCCGGCCGTTCAGCAGGTTCTTGCCATCTCTGGCAGCGCGTCGGCACTGAGCGCCAAGCAGATAGACTCGGCCATCGCCGAGGGGTTTGCAGAGGTTGCGATCGACGCATGTGCCTTGGTGGATGGTGAGCGTTGGGAGCAGGCGGCAGCTGCCCTCGTTGAAGCCACCGTTGCGTTGCTCGCCCAAGGAAAAAGCGTCATCTTGCACACGGCACGGGGGCCAGAAGATCCTCGTATTGGCATGCTGATCGAGTCACTGATGGCTCGCGGAGAAAGCCGTGAACAAGCCAGGCACGGCGGTGGTCGACTTTTGGGCGCTCGGCTCGGTGCCATCGTTCAGAACATCTTGCTCGCAAGCGTGGTGCAACGCCTGATCTTGTCCGGAGGCGATACATCAAGTCAAATCACCAGTGTTCTCGCACCAGATGCGATCGAGATACAAGCCCGTCTGTCCCCTGGTGCGCCCTTGTGCAGAGTGATTTCAAATAAACCCCACCTGAAAGGCCTGCAAATGGCTCTGAAGGGGGGGCAGATGGGGGACGCGTCCTACTTTGTCCGGGCGCTTCGGGGAACGCCACAAGGCGCGCCAACGTAACACGGGAGAACATGCAATGGAATCGAAACAACGCGTTGCTGTGGTCACGGGTGGGGCCATGGGCATCGGCTCTGAGGTTTGCCGACAATTGGCCATGTCTGGTTTCAGTGTGGTCATTGCAGACCTCGATGTCAAAGCCGCAAGCGACCTGGCCGGCCAGTTGACCGGTGAGGGGTATACCGCGCAGGCGCTGCAGATGGACGTCGGGCGAGCCGAGTCAATAGCACAAGGGTTTGCATCCATCGCTGAAAAGCACGGAAGATGCGACGTTCTCGTGAACTGCGCGGGGATCGCAAAGGTGTTCCCCTTCATCGACTTTCCACTGGATCACTTCATCGCGACCATGAACGTGAACGTCACAGGAACCTTGTTGTGTAGCCAGCACGCCGCACGGTTGATGAGTCAAAACAAGTGGGGCCGCATCGTCAACATCGCTTCTGTTGCGGGGATGCGGGCTGTGGGCAAGGGGCGTACTGCCTACGGTACGTCCAAGGGCGCGGTCATCGCCTTGACGCGTCAGATGGCGGTAGAGCTTGCCGATCACGGCATCACGGCCAATGCCCTTGCGCCTGGCCCGGTGGATACGCCAATGACCCGGGTTCTTCACACGGATAAGTTTCGCTCAGAGTACGCCAGCGCGATACCCATGAAGCGTTATGGGACGACATCTGAAATTGCTCACGCCGTGTCATTCCTCGTATCAGAAGGTGCCTCCTATATTTCCGGAATCGTGATGCCGGTGGATGGCGGTTTCTTGTCCGCAGGTGCACCCAGTATTTAGAAGCTGCGACTTCCATTGCGCTCCAGTAAACCCGGATGGCGCATCGATGGCACCCGATGAACCTCACAGATCTGAACGCCATCGCCCAACAGAACCGTTTATTCCAGCATGCTTGCGCCAGTGGAGCCGACTTGCCAAGCATGAGCATCTTCACTAGGGAGCAAGCCATGAAATTTGTTGACACCTCTGTTTTGCGCATCGGGTATGAAGAATGGAACCCCGATGCGACTCGCACGGTCATTTTGTTGCATGGCTGGCCTGACAGCCCGCGAACTTGGGCCCAAGTGGCACCGGTGTTGGCCCTTCAAGGCTGGCGGGTCATTGTTCCTGCATTGCGTGGGTTTTCGCCAACTCGTTTTTTGAGCGATGACACGCCGCGCAGCGGACAACTGTCTGTCCTGGGGCGTGACCTGCTGGAGCTGATAGCCCAGCTGCGATTGCACAAACCTGCCTTGGTGGGCCACGACTGGGGGGCACGCGCTGCGGGCAATGCCTGTGCCTTGCAGCCTGGCGTGGCCAGCCACCTGGTGTTGCTTTCCGTGGCTTATGGCACTAATTTGCCATCACAAGACTTGTCGCTGGAGCAGGCGCGTCAATACTGGTATCACTGGTACATGGCGACACCACGGGGCCAACGTGCTGTGCGCGAAAACCGCAATGCTTTCGCCAAAATCATGTGGGAAACTTGGGCACCTTCTGGATGGTTCACGCCCGAAGAGTTCGAAACCACAGCCCAAGCATTTGCCAATGACGATTGGCCGGAGGTCACGCTGCACTCCTATCAACACCGTTGGGGCCATGCCCCGGGAGATGTTTGTTATGCGGCCGAAGAGCAGGCCTTGAGCATCATCACGCCATTGGATGTGCCCACGCTGATATTGCATGGCGATGCAGATGGCGTCAATTTACCCGCGTCTTTCATGGGGCAATCCCAATATTTCCTCAATCGCTATGAGCGCAAACTGATGCCCGGGATTGGGCATTTTCCACAGCGCGAAGATCCAGAGCAGGTCGCTTCCGAGTTGATCAAATTCTTGGCAGTTTGAGTTGTAAAACTGAGGACGCTTTTTTCTGCCGTGCAGCAGAAGGGGCCCTTTCGGCGACCTGTCAGTCCAAGGCCCAAAATGTCACGCAAGTGATCAGCAGTCTGGATGTCCAAGGTTCGAGAATGACGCTACCGCCCCCGAAAGGCGTCAGACAAGAAAAAAGGCCAACCTGTGAAGGTTGGCCTTGATTCGCTTGGAACCCGCATGGTTGCTGGGTTTCCAGAGATGGTGCCCGGGGCCGGACTCGAACCGGCACGCCTTGCGGCGGGGGATTTTGAGTCCCCTGAGTCTACCAATTTCACCACCCGGGCGGGTATTTGTGAAGACCTGAATTATGACACAACATGGGGCACTTTTTGAAAGCCATGTTGAAAAAATGCAGATCCATCGTCACGCAAGTGTCTTGTTCAAAGTCACCGCATCAAATGCGGGTGGTCAAGTTATGGCAAAGTACGAACATGATTTATCCAACCATTGAAGACGCAATTGGCAAAACACCTTTGGTGGCTTTGCAGCGCTTGGGGGCTGCCGATACGGTGGCGCGTGGCAATGTCATTTTGGGCAAGCTAGAAGGCAACAACCCGGCAGGTTCTGTCAAGGATCGGCCGGCTTTGTCGATGATCCGTCGTGCCGAAGAGCGAGGCGAGATCAAACCGGGTGATACCTTGATCGAGGCGACCTCGGGCAACACCGGCATTGCTTTGGCCATGGCCGCGGCCATCAAGGGTTATCGCATGATTTTGATCATGCCCGAGGACCTGTCGATTGAACGCGCCCAGACCATGAAGGCGTTTGGTGCGGAATTGATCCTCACGCCCAAGAGCGGTGGCATGGAATACGCCCGTGATTTGGCTGACAACATGGCCGCACAGGGCAAGGGCCGCATCTTGGACCAGTTTGCCAACGCCGATAACCCACGCATCCATTACGAAACCACCGGTCCTGAAATTTGGGAGCAAACCGGCGGCAAGGTCACCCATTTTGTCAGCGCCATGGGCACCACCGGCACCATCACGGGCGTGTCGCGGTTTCTGAAAGAAAAGAACCCGGCCATCCGCATCATCGGTGCCCAGCCCAGCGAGGGCTCGCGCATTCCGGGTATTCGCAAGTGGCCCGAGGAATATCTGCCCAAAATTTACGATCCGAGCCAGGTGGATGAGCTGATTTATGTGAGCCAAAGCGATGCCGAGGACACTTGCCGCCAAATGGCCCGGAGCGAAGGCATCTTTGCGGGCATTTCGGCTGCAGGGGCTTGCTGGGTGGCCCAGCAAGTGGCCAAGACGGCGCAAAACGCCACCATCGTCTTCATCGTGTGCGATCGCGGTGACCGCTATTTGTCTACGGGCGTTTTTCCCGCCTGACTGGAGTTGCTTGAATGGCTGAATTTCGTTTTTGTCCCCAATGCGCCAACCCTCTGGCATGGCTCTCGCAAATGGAAGACGGGGGTGAAACCCTTCGCCTGCGTTGCACTGCTTGCGACTTCACCCACTGGAACAACCCCACACCTGTGCTGGCGGGCATTGTGCAGGTTGGTGACCAAATTTTGTTGGCCCGCAATGCGGCATGGCCGGGCAGGCGTTTTGCGCTGATCACCGGCTTCATGGAAGCGGGTGAAACCCCTGAAGAAGGCATCACACGCGAGATTGCCGAAGAAACCAACCTGAAGGTGTCGGCCCTCAAGTTGATCGGCGTGTACGACTTTCAACGCATGAACCAGGTGATCATTGCCTACCATGCGGTGGCCGAAGGCGAAGTGCGTTTGTCGCCTGAGCTGGCCGAGTACAAGATGTTTGATTTCAAAGACCTGATTTGCTGGCCTGCGGGCACCGGCTACGCATTGGGCGACTGGCTTCGCACCATCGGCATCGAGCCGAAGTTCATGACATGGGAAGAGCGTGCCGCGCAGAGCCAGCAAGCGAATCAGGACACATGATGCACATCGACAAAGAAATAGACACCAGCGGCCTGAACTGCCCTTTGCCCATTTTGAAGGCCAAGAAGGCCCTGAACGAGATGAGCAGTGGTCAAGTTCTCAAAGTGACGGCCACCGACCCCGGTGCCTGGCGCGACTTTGAGGCCTTTGCCCGCCAGACCGGCAACGATTTGGTGATGCAGGAAAAGACCGAAACAGCGTTTGTGTTTGCACTCAAACGCCGTTGAAAAGACGCCACTGAGCCTTACAGGCTCAAGCCCTTGAGGTAGTCGCGGAACGACGCACCGACTTGAGGGTGCTGCAATGCCAGCTCGACCGTGGCTTCTAAAAAACCCTCTTTGCTGCCACAGTCGTAGCGTTTGCCTTGGTATTGGAAGGCGTAAACAGCTTCGCGCTGCATCAGTCGAGCAATCGCATCGGTGAGCTGAATTTCACCACCGACGCCCGTAGGTTGGCTTCGAATTTCTTCGAAGATGCCCGGTGTGAGGATGTAGCGACCTGCCACCCCCATGCGCGAAGGGGCGGTGTCAGGGCTGGGTTTTTCCACGATTTGTTCCACCCGAATGAGCTGTTTGCCTGCGGGTTCACCAGCGACAATGCCGTAGCGCTTGACATGTTCAAGCGGAACTTCTTGGACAGCCAAAATGGAGCGACCTTGTTGCGTGTAGGCCGCCACCATTTGTTTCAGGACAGAGGGTCCACCCTGCAGCCCGACCATCAAGTCATCGGCCAGCAGCACCGCAAAAGGCTCGTTGCCCACCATGGCTTCGGCGCACAAAACGGCATGACCCAAGCCCAAGGAGCGGGGTTGTCGCACGTAGGCGCACACCATGTCATCGGGCTGAACGGAGCGCACCAAAGCCAGCAACTCCTCTTTGTGCGCCGCCTCAAGTTCGCTTTCAAGTTCGTAGGCGGTGTCGAAATGGTCTTCGATCGCTCGCTTGCTGCGGCCGGTGACAAAAATCATGTGCCGCACACCAGCGCTGTAGGCTTCCTCGACCGCGTATTGGATCAGGGGTTTGTCCACAACCGGCAGCATCTCCTTGGGTGCGGCTTTGGTGGCGGGCAAAAAGCGGGTGCCCAAACCAGCCACGGGGAACACGGCTTTGCGGATGACGTTGTGGCTCATGGGGGTGTCCTTGGTGTGCAGGCGATCAGCCCAAGCGTTGCAGTTGTTGGCGAATTTTGTCGAGTGTGGCCCCGAAGTCGGCCACGCGCTTTCTGGTTTCGTCGAGGACGGCTTGTGGTGCCTTGGCCACAAAGGCTTGGTTGCCGAGCTTGGCGTTGGCCTTGGTGATTTCACCTTCCAAGCGAGTGGCCTCTTTGGTCAGACGGATTTTTTCTG
Organism: Comamonadaceae bacterium PBBC1; assembly: GCA_002256145.1. Lineage (GTDB taxonomy): Bacteria > Pseudomonadota > Gammaproteobacteria > Burkholderiales > Burkholderiaceae_C > Limnohabitans_A. The sequence goes on along the minus strand of NKIP01000001.1, from coordinate 275,245 downwards.
CAGCGGCATCGACTTCGATGAACAAACACAAACGTGCTTCACCCACCACGGCCACGGGGGCGGCTTGTGCTGCAGCGATCCATTCTGCTTCGGTGTCAAAGACTTTGACTTCGCTCAGTTTGGCCAATGACTGCAGCACCGGTGCCACGCTGTGCATGAAGTCGGTGTCACCCAGCACATACACGGGCATGCGGGTCGAGGGCGAGACGTTCATCTCGCCGCGCAGGTTGCGGCAAGCGTCCACCAGGGTCTTGAGCTTGGCCACATGCGCTTCTGCCTGTTCGTCGATGCGCTCGGGCTGGCTCACGGGGTAGGCCGCGATGCTGACCGACGCGCCCGGACGGCCCGCCACCACCGACACTTTTTGCCAGAGCTCTTCGGTGATGAAGGGGATGATGGGGTGCGCCAGGCGCATGATGGTTTCGAGTGTGCGGATCAGGGTGCGGCGGGTGGCGCGTTTTTGCGCGTCGTCACCGGTGTTGATCTGCACCTTGGCGATTTCAAGGTACCAGTCGCAGAACTCGTTCCAGACAAAGTCGTAAATCGTGTTGGCCACGTTGTCCAGGCGGTACTCGGCAAAGCCTTTGGCCACATCGGCCTCAACCCGCTGCAGTTGCGAGCTGATCCAGCGGTCGGCCTGGCTGAAGGTCAGATAGCCGTGCACAGGGCCTGCTGCGGAGGCTTGGCCATTGGCATCGATGCCGGGCGCAGCGCATTCGGCTTTGGTGTGTTCTTTCAGGCCACAGTCCTGACCTTCGCAGTTCATCAGCACAAAGCGGGTGGCGTTCCACAGCTTGTTGCAGAAGTTGCGGTAGCCCTCGCAGCGCTTGGAGTCGAAGTTGATGCTGCGGCCCAAGCTGGCCAGCGCTGCAAAGGTGAAGCGCAGCGCATCGGCACCGTAGGCGGGGATGCCGTCCGGGAATTCTTTTTCGGTTTGCTTGCGCACCTTGGGGGCTGTTTCGGGCTTGCGCAGGCCTTGGGTGCGTTTGTCCAGCAGCGGCTCCAAGGTGATGCCGTCGATCAGGTCAACCGGGTCGAGCACGTTGCCTTCGGACTTGCTCATCTTCTTGCCTTGGGCATCGAGCACCAGGCCGTGGATGTAGACGTGTTTGAAGGGCACTTTGCCGGTGAAGTGCGTGGTCATCATGATCATCCGGGCGACCCAGAAGAAGATGATGTCGTAGCCTGTGACCAAGACGGATGAAGGCAGGTAGAGGTCGTAGTCTGTTCCGCTGGCGAGCGTGCCGGAACCGGTCTTGCTCCCACTCGCTTCGCTCGCAATGTCGCTGCGTCCGCCTCCGGCACGCTCGCCAGCTGCGTTGTTTGTGTTTTCGTCATTGCCCCAGCCCATGGTGCTGAAGGGCACCAAGGCGCTCGAGTACCAAGTGTCCAGCACGTCTTCGTCACGCTTGAGCGTTTTGCCCGGGGCTTGGGCTTGCGCTTCGGCTTCGTTGCGGGCCACGTACACCTTGCCGTCTTCGTCGTACCAAGCGGGGATCTGGTGGCCCCACCACAGCTGGCGCGAGATACACCAGTCCTGGATGTTGTTCATCCACTGGTTGTAGGTGTTGACCCAGTTCTCGGGCACAAAGCTCACTTCGCCGGACTGCACCGCGTCGATGGCTTTTTGGGCAATGCTCTTGCCGGTGGCATCACCTGTGCCCACCTGGTTCATGGCCACGAACCACTGGTCGGTCAGCATGGGTTCGATCACCTGGCCTGTGCGGGCGCAGCGGGGCACCATGAGTTTGTGTTTTTTGACCTCGACCAAATGGCCTGAGGCTTCGAGATCGGCCACCACGGCCTTGCGGGCCACGAAGCGGTCCAGGCCTCGGTATTTTTCTGGCGCGTTGCTGTTGATCGTGGCGTCCAGGTTCAACACGCAGATCATTTCCAGCTTGTGGCGCTGGCCGACTTGGTAGTCGTTCGTGTCGTGTGCTGGTGTGACCTTGACGACGCCCGTGCCGAAGGCCTTGTCCACATAGTCGTCGGCAATCACCGGGATGGTGCGGCCGCACAAAGGCAGGTTGACCTGCTGGCCGATGAGGTGCTTGTAGCGCTCGTCTTCAGGGTGCACCATCACGGCCACGTCGCCCAACAGGGTTTCGGGGCGGGTGGTGGCCACCGTGAGGCTGCCACTGCCATCGGCCAAGTCATAGCGGATGTGCCACATCGAGCCTTCTTCTTCCTCGCTCTCGACTTCCAGGTCCGACACAGCGCTCATCAGCACCGGGTCCCAGTTCACCAGACGTTTGCCACGGTAGATCAGGCCTTGCTCATAGAGCTGCACAAAGGTCTCTGTCACGGTCTTGGACAGCTTGGGGTCCATCGTGAAGTATTCGCGGCTCCAGTCCACGCTGTCGCCCATGCGGCGCATTTGGCTGGTGATGGTGCTGCCGGACTCTTCTTTCCACTCCCAGACCTTGCTCACAAAGTTCTTGCGGGCTTCTGCGGGTGTGGGGCCCATGTCGTGGCGGCTGATGCCTTTGGCCTGCAGCTGGCGCTCCACCACGATCTGGGTGGCAATGCCCGCGTGGTCGGTGCCCGGAATCCAGGCGGTGTTGTGGCCCAGCATGCGGTGGTAGCGCGTCAACGAGTCCATGATGGTCTGGTTGAAGGCGTGGCCCATGTGTAGCGTGCCGGTCACGTTGGGCGGGGGCAGCTGGATGGCAAACGCTGGAGCGCCTTCCTTGGGGGCTTGGGTGCCCCGGAAACCGGCCACACCGTAGCCTCGTTTTTCCCATTCGGGGCCCCAATGGGCTTCCAGTGCGGCGGGTTCGAAGGATTTGGACAGGCTTTCAAGGCCGGGCTGGTGGGCCACAGTGGCGGGGGCATTGCTCATGGGGCGGATTTTCCAAAAGAAACGGCAACGCAACGGATGCCGTATGGGACAGGTGCATCCCAAATTGCTTATTTTAACGAGGCCTATCAAAGCCCTTGACGCTTTGTAATGGCCTTTGCTCCACCTTGTTTTGTGTTTTTTTATCTGCCGATGTGGGCGAATGCGTGCCAAGTCGTTTCAATGAGCATGATGTTTATCAAATCGCCAAGGCAATAGGCAATCTAAATTTGTGCCATTGGATCAATCAATTGGGAGACTGATCAGTTTAGGTTTAACCTGACGGTTCTCTGGCGATTCTGCCAGGGCAATGCACCCAAAACCCACAAGGAGATATCCATGGCAGCACTCAAAGGCTCGCGCACGGAACAATGCCTGAAGGACGCCTTTGCTGGCGAATCCCAGGCCAACCGTCGCTATTTGTACTTCGCGAACAAAGCTGACGTTGAAGGTCAGAACGATGTGGCAGCCCTGTTCCGTTCCACCGCCGAAGGTGAAACAGGTCACGCCCACGGTCACCTGGAATTCCTGGAGCAATCCGGCGACCCAGCCACCGGCATGCCCATTGGCTCGACACGTGACAACCTGGCTTCGGCTGTGGCTGGCGAAACCCACGAGTACACCGACATGTACCCTGGCATGGCCAAGACCGCTCGCGAAGAAGGCTTCGACGAAGTCGCCGACTGGTTCGAGACTCTGGCCAAGGCTGAGCGTTCACACGCCAACCGTTACCAGAAAGCTTTGAACGAACTGGTGGATTGATCCCCCTTGTTCCCTGAGCCCGCTGCACCGTAAGGCGCAGCGGGTTTTTCTCAGGGTTCTGAACGCAGAACCTTCAGAAAAACCCCATAAAAATCTCACAGGAGCACAACATGGCCAAAGAAGGCAACCTCGAAGCCCCCACACGACATGCCCTTGGCTGGGAGGGGCCGGATTTTTACAACGAGGAAAAGTGCTTCGACGAGTTGGAGCGCATTTTTGACATCTGCCACGGCTGCCGCCGCTGCGTGAGCTTGTGTGGCTCTTTTCCTACTTTGTTCGACCTGGTGGACGAGAGCAGCACCATGGAAGTCGATGGTGTGGACAAGAAGGATTACTGGAAAGTGGTGGACCAGTGCTTCATGTGCGACCTGTGCTACATGACCAAGTGCCCCTACACCCCACCGCACGAGTGGAACTTGGACTTCCCGCACACCATGCTGCGGGCCAAGGCCATCAAGTTCAAAAAAGGCGAGGTGGGAGCGGCTGAAAAGTTCCTCGCTTCGACCGACACGCATGGCTCGTTTGCGGGCATCCCGATCGTGGTGCAAGCCATCAACGCCATCAACAAGACCGAAGCGGCACGCAGCATCATGGAAAGCGTGGCGGGCGTCGACAAAAACGCTTGGTTGCCTTCTTTGGCCACGAAAAAATTCCGCTCCAGCGCCCCGGATGCCAAGGCGTCCAAAGTGGTGGATGGCGAGAAAACACCTGGCAAAGTGGCGATCTACTCCACCTGCTACATCAACTACAACGAGCCTGGCATCGGCCATGACCTGCTGAAGATCCTGGACCACAACGCCATTCCCTATGTGCTGGTCGAGAAAGAAAAGTGCTGCGGCATGCCCAAGCTCGAATTGGGTGATCTTGAATCGGTCCAGCAGTCCAAAGAAGCCAACATTCCGGTGCTGGCCAAATACGCCAAAGATGGTTACGCCATCATGGCGGCCGTGCCCAGCTGCGCCTTGATGTTCAAGCAGGAAATCCCGCTGATGTTCCCCGATTGCGCCGACACCCAGTTGGTCAAAGACGCGATGTGGGACCCGTTTGAATACTTCATGGCCCGCAAGCGCGACGGCTTGCTCAAGACCGAATTCCCGCAAAAATTGGGCAATGTGAGCTACCAGATTCCCTGCCACGGCCGGGTGCAAAACATTGGCAAAAAGACCGAAGAAATGCTCAAGATGATCCCGGACACCGAGATCAACACCATCGAGCGCTGCTCGGGCCACGCCGGAACCTATGGCGTGAAAAAAGGCTCACACGACATGGCCATGAAAATCGGCAAACCCGTGTTCAAGGCCATGGCCACCATGAAAGACGGCTCCAAGCCCGACTTCATCAGCTCTGACTGCCCTCTGGGCGGCCACCACATTGCTCAAGGCTTTGAAGTCAACGGCTTGGGCGCCCCCGAACTGAACCACCCCTTGACCCTGGTGCGCAAAGCCTACGGTCTCAAATAAGGAACACTGTCATGCAACTGACCGGAAAAATCACGCCCGAGACCCTGATGTCTTTGGAGGCCTATACCAAGTGGCGCAAGGTTCACAAGCCCGATGTGATCGCGCACCGAAAGCTGCGCAGCGTGCAGCTGGGTGAGCACATCAACATGCAGTTCGAGAGCGAGACCACCATTCGCTACCAGATCCAAGAGATGCTGCGCATCGAAAAAGTCTTTGAAGAAGAAGGCATCCTGCAAGAGATCGAGGCCTATGCCCCGCTGGTGCCGGATGGCAGCAACTGGAAAGCCACCATGATGATCGAGTACACCGACATCAATGAACGCAAGCGCGAACTGGCCAAGCTGATCGGCGTGGAAGACCGCATGTTTGTCGAGGTCGAAGGCCATGGCCGCGTGTATGCCATTGCCGACGAAGACCTGGACCGCGAGACCGAAGAAAAAACCTCAGCGGTGCACTTTGTGCGTTTTGAACTCAAGCCCGACATGTGCGCGGCCGTGAAGGCTGGCGCTGGCGTCAAGATGGGCTGCGACCACACGCATTACCCATCACACATTGAAATCGCTGCAGATACCTTGGCCAGCCTGGCGGGCGATCTGAAGTAAGCCATCAGCGTTTTTCCTGCCTGACCCCTGCTGCGGCCCCTGGTGCTGTTGCAGGGGTTTTCTTTGGGGGCGGCTGACGGTCGTTTTTGACCGGGCAGAGCGCCAGGCCATGGTCAGGGCAGGCTGTGTTCTGTTTCAGAGGCCCAGCAGCGCAGGATCACCTTGACCGTGGCGCACCAGGGTGGGTTCATCGCCGCTCATGTCGATCACCGTGGTGGGCTCGAGCGAGCAGGCGCCTGCATCAATGACCGCGCCCACTTGGTGCTCCAGTCGCTCGCGAATGTCTTGCGGGTCATTCAGGGGGGCATCTTCGCCCGGCATGATCAAGGTGGCGGCCAACAGCGGTGCGCCATGCAGGGCCAGCAGTTCTTGCAGCACTTTGTGCTCGGGCACGCGCAGGCCAATGGTTTTGCGCTGGGGGTGGCTCAAGCGGCGCGGCACTTCCTTGGTGGCTTCCAGAATGAAGGTGAAGGGCCCGGGCGTGGCCTGCTTGATGGCGCGAAACTGCCGGTTGTCCACCCGGGCGTAGTTGGCCAGCTCGCTCAAGTCGCGGCACAGCAGTGTCAGGTGGTGCTTGTCGTCCACAGCGCGGATGCGGCGCAACTGGTCGGCGGCGTTCTTGTCGTCCAGGTGGCAGACCAGTGCGTAGCTGGAATCGGTGGGCACCGCCAGCACATTGCCTTGCTTGAGCAGTTGCACGGCTTGTTTGAGCAAGCGTGCTTGCGGGTTCTCGGGGTGAACAGTGAAAAACTGGGCCATGGCTGTGGGCAGTAGATTGCCGGTGATGATGGTGGACTTTACTTGAGGGCGCCGTCAGCTTTGAAAAGAGGGGAGACTCAAGTTTGCGCAGCTTGAACGGCGATGCGGCTTTCCCGCACAGTGAGCCAGGCGCCTAATGCGCCGCACAGGGCGACCAAACCCATGCCAGCAAAGGTCCATGGGTCGGGCAAATGGTTGAACACCACCCAGCCGCCCAGCACTGCAAAGCCGATCTGAGTGTACAAATAGGGCGTCAAGGTGGCAGCTGGAGTGCGGCCGTAGGCCAGGATCAGCAAAAAATGTCCAATCGAGGCCAACACCCCCATCAGCAGCAATTGCAACCAGACTGTCCAGTCTGCAGGCATTTCCCAGACAAAAGGCAGCAGCAGTGAGGCCATGGCGGTGCCGATCCAGCCGGTGTAGAAATGGGTGGTGATCGGGTCTTCGGTTTTGGCCATCTTGCTGGTCAGCAGTTGAAAGCCGGAGTTGGTTCCCACCAGCATCAGCGGCAAGAGCACGGTCCAATCAAGGTGTTGGCTGCCGGGACGGATGATGATCAGGGTGCCGACAAATCCCCCCAGCACCAGCAGCCAGCGCAGAGGGCGGATTTTTTCTTTCAGTAGCCAGGCTGCCAGCAAGGTGATGACCAGGGGTGCCAGCAGTGAGATGGCCGTGAACTCTCCCACGGGCATGTATTTGAGGCTTAAAAAAGCCAGGATGCTGCAAGCAAACAAGAGCAGCCCGCGAGCGAGCTGAAAACGCGGGTGCTGTGTCTGCAAAATGCGACGGCCGCTGCCTGGCCAGACTGCGGCCGTGGTGATGACGGCCTGGATGGCGTACCGGAACCACAGCGCCACCAGCACCGACAGACCCGCGCTGACGTGACGGGTGGTGGTGTCCAGAGTGGCAAAGCAGGCCGTCGCCAAGACGGCAAATCCGATGCCCTGAAGGCTGGCGAGTCTGAGCGTGGGGGTCACTGAATGCGGTTGGCCAGCAGGTCCCAAACTGGGGTCAGTTGACCAGGCAGCAAAGGCAGGGTGCCCAGGTCGATGCGGCTTTCTTCGGGGCTGTGAAAGTCACTGCCACGCGAGGCGGCCAGATCGAATTCCAGCGCAGTTTCGGCGTAGCGCACCGCTTCGGGTGAAGAATGGCTGCCAGTGATGACCTCCACACCGCGCCCGCCGTGGGCCTTGAATTCACTGAACAGCGCGTACTCTTCGTTGGGCGTGAAGCCATAACGGGCCGGGTGGGCAATGACGGCGATACCACCCGCTTCGGTGATCCATTGCACCGCTTCTTGCAAGCGTGCCCAGCGGTGGGGCACGTAGCCGGGTTTGCCTTCGGTCAGGTATTTGCGAAACACCTCCGAGGTGTCGCTGCACACGCCCGTTTCGACCAGGTGGCGGGCAAAGTGGGTGCGCGAAATCAGCTCGGGGTTGCCGACGTAGTGCAGGGCGCCTTCGTAGGCGTTTTTGATGCCCACTTTGGCAAGGCCGTCTGACATTTCCTGGGCGCGTTCACTGCGCCCGCCCCGGGTGCGGCGCAATCCAGCCACCAAGGCGCTGTCGTGCGGGTCAAAGCCCAGGCCCACGATGTGCACCGTCTGGTGGGCAAAGGTGACCGAAATCTCGGTGCCGGTCAGGTAGGGCAGGCCATTCGCACGGGCTGCGGCGAGGGCGCGGTCTTGCCCACCCACTTCGTCATGGTCGGTCAGCGCCCACAGTTCCACGCCGTTGGCTTTGGCGCGTTCGGCCAGGGCTTCGGGGGTGAGGGTGCCGTCAGAAATGACGGAGTGGCAGTGCAAGTCGGCGTTCATCATGCGGTCCATTTTAGGCGCATGTCGCCGGGCCAGGGCGTGTTGTGGGGTCTTGTCTTGCCCAAGTTGAGGAGCAGACAACAGCCCTGCAGTCCTTCGGGCTGATGCCTGTGGCCGATAATCCGGGCATGACCACGATGCAGACTTTTGCGGAGCCCCAGCCATGGCACTGATGATCACCGACGAATGCATCAACTGCGATGTGTGTGAACCCGAGTGCCCGAACCAGGCGATCTATCTGGGTGAAGAAATTTACGAAATCGACCCGTCCAAGTGCACCGAGTGCGTGGGCCATTTTGACGAGCCTCAGTGCGTTCAGGTCTGCCCCGTGGCCTGCATACCCGTCCACCCCCAGCACATCGAAAATACCGAATCCCTCTGGGTCAAATACCGCAGGCTGCAGGGGCAGTGAGCCGGGCGGCCCGCCTCATTCTGCGGTGGGTACGTCTGGTGCAGGCGCTTTGACCGGCCGGGGCGGTTTGGGGCGTGGTGGCTTGCTGGTGTGGATGCGCACCATGGCCTTTTCCATGTCGCCCGCCAAGAGCAGCGGCAAAGCTGCTACAGAGCGGTGGATGCTGTCGTCGATGGCTTTGCGGTGTTCGAGCATGGGCTTCTTTAAAACCCAGCTGACCACTTCGGCCTTGTCGCCCGGATGGCCCACGCCAATGCGCAGACGCCAGTAATCGGCTGTGCCCAGTTGGGCATGGATGTCGCGCAGGCCGTTGTGCCCCGCATGGCTGCCGCCCAGCTTGAGCTTGGCTTCGCCCGGTACGATGTCGAGTTCGTCGTGCGCGACCAAAATTTCTTGCGGCTGAATTTTAAAGAACCGGGCCAGTGCGCTGACCGACTTGCCCGACAGGTTCATGAAGGTCTGGGGTTCGAGCAGCCACACGTTGTGGCCGTTGACGGTGGTACGGGCCACCAGTCCGTGGTAGCTGCGCTCAGGCACCATTGAGACCTTGAGCTCTCGGGCCACAGCGTCAATCCACCAAAAGCCGGCGTTGTGTCGGGTGTCGTCGTATTCACTACCCGGGTTACCCAGGCCAACGAAGAGTTTGATCATGGGATCATTGTCCTTGGCGAAGCGTTCACGTGTTCGGATCAACAGCACAGATGCCAAGCAAAAGGCCCGCTTGCGCGGGCCTTTCAAAGCAAGGCTGGCTGGCCCTTGGAAAAGAAGATTACTTCTTGCCTTTGCCCTTGCCTTTGGCATCTGCAGGAGCGGCGGCCACAGGTGCCACCACAATTTCTTCGACAGGTGCAACAGCGGTCACAATGACAGGGTTCTTTTTGCCATGGGTCACGGGCTTGCAACCCGTTGGCAAAGTGATGTCGTTCAAATGAAGCGAAACGCCTTTGGTCAGACCTTTGAGGTCCACGGCGATGAATTCAGGCAAGGTGGCAGGCAAGCAAGCCACTTCGATTTCGGTCACCACGTGGTTGATCGTGCACTTGTCAGTCTTGACGGCTTCCGACTCTTCTTCACCGCTGTAGTGCAATGGCACTTTCATGTGCAAAGTGGTGTTGGCATCGACGCGTTGGAAGTCGATGTGTTGAACCAATTGCTTGTAGGGGTGCATTTGGTAGTCACGCAGCAAGACTTTGCTGGACTCACCATTGAACTCCATGTCCAGGATGGAGGCGTGAAACGCTTCTTTTTTCAAGGCGTGCCACAAAGCATTGTGGTCCAGTTCAATCAGCTGAGGAGCCGTTGTGGAACCATAAACAATGCCCGGTGTGCGACCGGCGTTGCGGAGACGGCGGCTCGCACCCGTGCCCTGCTTGGAGCGCTCAAAAGCGACAAATTTCATACATTTCTCCTTCTAGGGCCCACCGCGACCAGTGCGACCCTGACTCAAAAAAGCCAGCCAGTCTTGGAAGACGGCTGGCGACTGTGGGCCTGTGACCGATCAGGCGTGATCAGAAAACAGGCTCATCACCGATTCACCGTGGGCAATGCGGTTGATCGTTTCAGCGATCAATGGTGCCACGGAGAGTTGGCGAATCTTGGAACACGCAGCCGCTTGTGCCGACAAGGGGATGGTGTTGGTGACCACAACCTCGTCGAGGGCTTCGCCTTTGGCGATGCGGTCGATGGCTGGGCCCGAAAAAATGGGGTGAGTGCAGTAGGCATAAACTTTTTTCGCACCACGTTCTTTGAGCACTTCTGCGGCTTTGACCAAAGTGCCCGCCGTGTCAATCATGTCGTCCATGATCACACAGTTGCGTCCATCGATCTCGCCAATGACGTGCATCACTTCGCTGACATTGGCTTTGGGGCGGCGCTTGTCGATGATGGCCAGATCACAACCGAGTTGTTTGGCCAAAGCGCGGGCACGGACCACGCCACCGACGTCAGGTGACACAACAATTAGATCGTCGTAGTTTTGCTGGCGCAAATCGCCCAGCAAAACTGGGGACGCGTAAATGTTGTCAACCGGGATGTCAAAGAAGCCCTGGATTTGGTCGGCGTGCAAGTCCATGGTCAAAACGCTGTCAACACCAACGGCTTGCAGCATGTTGGCCACCACTTTGGCCGATATCGGCACACGCGTCGAGCGTGGACGACGGTCTTGCCGGGCGTAACCAAAATAAGGAATGACAGCACTGATGCGTCCAGCCGATGCACGTTTGAGTGCGTCGACCATGATCAGCAATTCCATCAGGTTTTCATTGGTGGGTGCACAGGTGGACTGAACCACAAACACTTCGCGTGCCCGAACGTTTTGCTTGAGTTCGACAGTGACTTCACCATCGGAGAAACGTCCTACATCCACAGCGCCAAGTTGCGTACCCAAGTGCTTGGCGATTTCGGCAGCCAAAACGGGATTGGCATTGCCAGTGAACAGCATGAATTCAGGGGGGAGCGGAGCAGGCTGCATGTGCATTCCAGCGATCAGAAAAAAGGGCCTGTACGAATGAACGTATTTGGCAGGGGAAGAAGGACTCGAACCTTCGAATGCCGGAATCAAAATCCGGTGCCTTAACCAACTTGGCGACTCCCCTACACGGGTTAACCGCTGGAACAGCGATCAACCGATCAACTTTCGCTGGATGCCCAACCTGTTAAAGGATGAACTTCCATGTTGCTGCAAAACCGGCTGAGAAAATGATCAGGTACTGTCACTTTCTTGGTGCTGTCCTTGCAAAGGGCAAACACTGCGCTTCCGGAACCCGTCATTCTAGCTTGTAATCCGTGATCGTTGAGCAAGTGAATTGCCTGACCGATACCGGGGCACAAGTTTTGTGCAACGGCTTGCAAATCATTGTGACCGAAGTCATATGTCTGTGCAGCGAAGACAGAAATTGTAGCAGTGTTTGTGTCACGTTTAAGATCTGGATGCGCAAATATTTGAGAAGTTTCAAGACCAGTTGGGGGCTTGATGACCCAAAAGTGGGCTGCAGGCAAATCGATGGGGGTGATTTTTTCTCCAATCCCCTCGACCCAAGAGTTGCGACCTCGCAAAAAAAATGGCACATCGGCACCCAGTTTCAGGCCCAGTTGCTCAAGTTCGGACAGATTCAGCTTGAGTTTCCACAAACGGTTCAGGGCCAACAGGCAAGAGGCAGCGTCGGAAGATCCGCCGCCCATGCCCGCTTGCGCAGGAATTTGTTTTTCAACGGCGATGTGAACCCCATCGGTGCATCCGGTGTGGTTTTGCAGCAAATGCGCAGCACGGGTGATCAGGTCATTGTCTGGCAGTGCCATCGTGAGATCCTCACGACTGATGCCGCCGCCAGGCCGCTTTTCAAAATGCAAGGTGTCGCACCAGTCGATCAGCATGAAAACCGATTGCAGCAAGTGGTAGCCATCAGGTCGGCGACCTGTGATGTGCAAAAAAAGGTTCAGTTTGGCCGGGGCGGGCACATCGTAGAGCGATTTCATGAATGGATTATCACCATGCTGGGTGTGCTCGGATGATGATGGTTTGTGCTCAGCGGTCCAAGGCGATGCGCAGCAAAGCCCCTGGGACGGGCTGTTGGCGCACAGCCGTGATTTTGCCTTGAGCGTGTCCTGATAAATCCACTTGCCAGCCCGGTGCCTCAGCCGGACGACCTGCAAGCCATTCAAACAAGGCCGCAATGGGCAACTCGGTCCCTGTCAATCGAGCCCCTAGGCTTTGCAGATTGTTGCTTTGAGTTTGCTGCTGTCCTTGTGTCAGTTGCGCACCCTGTGCAGACCATTTGAGCAAGGCCAAGGTGGTTCCGATGGGGCTGAGCAAAACCATTTCACCTGTTTGGGCCGAGCCCTGCAATTCAAAACTGGCGCTCAAGGTTTCGGGTGGCTCTTTGAGAACTTCAATGGCCAAGCGTCCTGACCAGTAAGCGTTGGCGTCTGGTGCGCTCAAGCGAGGGGTCGAGCAGCCCGTGGCCAACAGGGCCAAGACCAGCGTTGCAGCCCATGTACCTCGCTCCAGCCGCCAGCTTGGCCTGTTTTGACCAGAAACAAGTTGTGTGCCCACCGCTGGCCAAGTTGCCTTGTTCATCATGGCTTGAAATCAAAGCGTTTGAGGGTTTCAACCAGCGTTTCGTTGTCGGCTTTGAGCAAAAGGCCTTCGCGCCAAATGGCTTGAGCTTCTTTTTGTTGACCCATGCTCCAAAGGACTTCGCCCAGGTGGGCCGCAATCTCGGCATCAGGGCGGGCTTTGTAGGCGGCCTGCAAAATGTCGCGAGCTTCGCTCAACTGGCCTTGGCGAAAAGCCACCCAGCCCAGACTGTCTTGAATGTAGGCGTCGTTGGGAGAGAGCTTCAGGGCTTTCATGATCAATTGCCGGGCTTCGTCGAGTCGAACGTTGCGGTCGGCCAAGGAATAGCCCAGGGCGTTGAAGGCATGGGGGTCTTGTGGTTTGAGCTGCATGAGCTCGCGCAGCAGGCTTTCCATTTCGTCAAAGCGCTTGAGCTTTTCAGTCACCATGGCCAGCTCGGACAGCAGTTCGCTGTTGGGGGCGTTGGCATTCATGGCTTGTTTGACGACGGTGTAAGCTTCATCAAACCGCTTGTTGTCACGCAGCCAAACCGACTGAACAAGGGCTTTGCGAATGGCTTGTTCGGTGTTAGTGGTTTTGATTTGGGCCAATACTTGGCGTGCTTCCTCGCTGCGGCCTTGTTGGCTGAGCAAGTCGGCCTGACGGCTGGCCAGTTTGATGGGGTCGGCCGCGGCAGGAACTTGACTCAGCCACTGCGCTGCTTGGTTCAATTGACCCAAGCGCTGGGCTATTTGTGCCAAGGCCATCAAGGCCTCGGACAATCTGGCTTGTTCATCCTTGTCTTGACTGCTTTGGACCAATTGAACGTATTGGCGCAGTTTTTTTTCGGCTTCGGACCATTGGCTGTTTTCTTGGAGCATCAAACCGTGTACCAGCCAGGCTTCTGAAAAGGTGGGGTGTTCTGCATTCAGGCGCTTGAGCTCATGCAAGGCTTGTGCTTGTTGGGCTTGACCGATCAGGTGCCTGACGTATCCAAGTCTTAATGGCGGCTGAACGTCGCCTTGCATGGCTTGTGCCAAAAATGGCGACATTTCGGCAGGGGCTGAATTGGCCAGGCTGAGCGCCAAAATCAGGGGCGCAGAGGCCTTGGCATCTGCGGCGTGGCCTTGGCGTGCTGCTTCTATGGCCAAAGGGAGTTGACCTGAATCGCGCCGCATGCGGCCAATGGTGGTCCATGTCGTGGCTGCGGTGCTGCTTTGTTTCAAGGCAAAAGCCAAGGCTTTTTCAACAGTGTCTGCCGCCATTTGTTTGTCTTGCACCCTGGAAAAAACCCGGGGCACAGAAGCAATGGCCATGCTTTGTTCGGCTTCGGGCAGTTCTCGGATGGAGTCGGTCAAGGCCTGTCCCGCTTCGTCGACTTTGTTCAAGGCGAGCAAAATTTGCAACACATAGCGGTTGGCTTCGGTGGCTTGGGGGATCGCTTTTTTCCATGCCTGTGCGGCTTGAAGGGCTGCATCGCCTGATCGCGACTGCAAAGCCAGATCGACGGCTCGCTGAAACAGCCGGGGGTCGTTGGTTTTGCGTGCCGCATCCAGAATCAGAGAAAAACCACTGCCTGGCGAGCCGCTGCGCACATTCAATTCACCCAGCAGCAATTGGTAAAACAAAACAGCATCAAGGGCTGATTTTTGCGCAGGGTTTTCGGCCACAGGGGGTGCGGGTGGTGCGGCGGGTGTGGCCGGTTGTGCCCATGCGCTCAAAACGCAAGAGGAGATGACGGCGAGTCGAAACCAGAATTTCATGGCTTCATCATAATCGAGCAAGCCGCTGGCTTGAGCAGCGTCAAACAAGCCCCTTTTTGCCCCCCAGCCTATGCCTGAACTCCCCGAAGTAGAAGTCACCCGTCGCAGTTTTGTCGATCGCATTGCTTCAGCCCGAATCTTGGCCCTGCACATGGGCAAGCCACTGCGCTGGCCCTTGGGTGTGCCTGCGCTTCACTTGGTGGGAAGACAGGTTGTGGGGGTGCGCCGACGCGGTAAATACCTCTTGCTTGATTTGGACCAAGGCTTGTTGCTGCTGCATTTGGGCATGTCCGGCAGCCTTAACTTTGCGCCTGCGCAGCCCGAGCCCGGCGTGCACGACCACATGGACTTGGTGACCGATCGGGGGGTGTTGCGTTTGCACGACCCGCGCCGCTTTGGTGCAGTGGTCTGGGCCCCGTCTGAAGACTCACCTCAAGCGCAGAAATTGCTGGGACGTCTGGGTGTCGAGCCCTTGAGTGCCCAGTTTGATGTGATCGCTTTTGCGCTGGCCCTCAAAAAACGTCAGTCGGCCATCAAACAGGTCTTGTTGGCGGGTGATGTGGTGGTGGGTGTGGGCAATATTTACGCTTCTGAAGCTTTGTTCATGGCGGGCATTCGCCCTACGACCAAGGCCGCGCGTTTGTCTAAACCGCGTGTGGCCCGCTTGCACGCCGCCATTGTCCAAGTGCTGAACCGAGCGCTGGAGCAAGGCGGCAGTTCACTCAAGGATTTTGTGAGCGCCGAAGGCCTCACCGGCTACTTTCAGTTGGAAGCCGCTGTTTATGGCCGGGCGGGCGAACCTTGCCGACGCTGTGCTGCACCCATCAAGTCCATGCTGCAAGGCCAGCGCACCACCTTTTATTGCCCAACATGCCAGAAACCGTGACAACTTTGCCTGAAGATTTTGCCAGCCGCATGGTGGCGTGGCAGCGACTGCACGGGCGGCAAAGCCTGCCCTGGCAAAACACCCAAGACCCTTACCGCGTTTGGTTGTCCGAAATCATGTTGCAGCAAACGCAGGTGAGCACGGTGTTGGATTATTTTTCGCGTTTCTTGGTGCGTTTTCCGGACGTGGCTGCGTTGGCAGCCGCGCCGCAAGACGATGTGCTGGCTCTGTGGAGTGGCCTGGGTTATTACAGCCGTGCCCGCAACTTGCACAAATGCGCCCAAGAGGTGATGGGGCGTTTTGGCGGGTCATTTCCGCGCCGCGCCGACGATCTGCAAACCCTGCCCGGCATTGGCCGATCCACAGCGGCAGCGATTGCGGCGTTTTGCTTTCAAGAACGTGTGGCCATTTTGGATGGCAATGTCAAACGCGTGCTGACCCGTGTGCTTGGTTACGGCGATGATTTGGCTGTGGCCAAGAACGAAAAAACCCTTTGGGCGCTGGCGCAAGACTTGTTGCCCACCCAAGCTGCCGACATGCCGCGTTACACCCAGGCCCTGATGGATTTGGGGGCCACCGTGTGTTTGCCGCGCAAGGTTCAGTGCGAATCCTGCCCTGTGCACGCTGTGTGCCAAGCCAAAGCCCGTGGCGAGCCGCTGGCCTATCCCGTCAAAACCCGCAAACTCAAACGCAGCAGTGCCACGCTGTGGTTACTTTGGGCTGTTAATGAGCAAGGGCAGGTGTGGCTGCAAAAGCGCCCGGACACCGGTATTTGGGCCGGTTTGTTCAGCTTGCCGGTGTTCGACTCGGAAACGGATTTGTTGGCCGCCTGGGCGCAAGGCACGCAGCTTGATTACAGAACACCCTGGAAGCATGTGTTGACCCACCGCGATTTGCATTTGCACCCGGTGCGCATGCTTGGGTCTGCGGCATCCAACCCGGCTTGTGCCGGACTGTGGGTGGATGCCCATGCCTGGCCCGCGATGGGTTTGCCAGCGCCGATTCGAACCTTGCTGATGGATTGACCCATGGCATGTCGGCGACCTGTGCCTGGCCTGTATTTGTGGCAACCCGCTCCTCAGGTGAGCCGCAATAGGGATTGCAAATGAGTTGAGTCAGAGCGCGTCCAGCTCTCGGTGTCGTTTGAGGGTGAGCCACCGTGTGCCGAAGTTTTGCACCAGTTGCTCCACCATGAACACCGAGCGGTGTTGCCCTCCCGTGCAGCCGATGGCCACCGTCACGTAACTGCGATGGTCACGCTCAATCGCCGGAATCCAGTGTTTTAAAAACCCCTCGATTTGCAATTGCATTTGAACAAATTCTTCCGACTGACGCAGGTAAGCCTGAACAGGCTCGTCACATCCCGTCAGGGGCTTGAGGGCACTTTCATAGTGAGGGTTGGGCAGCATGCGCACGTCAAACACATAGTCGGCGTCGGTGGGAATGCCGCGTTTGAAAGCAAAGGATTCAAACACCAGAGTCAGCTGCGCCGATGGGGCGCTGACCAGCGTTTTGATGTAGGTCTGAAGTTGAGCCGAGCGCAGCAAACTGGTGTCGATGACGTGGGCACGCTCTCGCAGGTCAGACAAGAGTTCGCGTTCGAATCCGATGGTTTCCACCAGTGCTTTGTCGTTTTGAGGTTTGTCGCCACCTGACAAAGGGTGCTTGCGGCGTGTTTCCGAATAACGCCGCTGCAAGGTGTCCGATGAGGCGTCCAGGAAGACCGACTTCACAGTCATGCCCATGTCGCGCAACAAGGCCATTTGCTCGGGCAAGAGGTGCAAGGAGTTGGCGCTGCGCACGTCAATCGCAATGGCCAGACGTTGTTCCTTTTGTTGTTCTTCGAGCTTGACAAAGGGGATCAACAATTCGGGTGGCAGGTTGTCGACGCAGTAATAGCCCGCGTCTTCGAGTGCGTGCAGCGCCACCGACTTGCCTGAGCCGGACATGCCGGTGATGAGGATGATGTCCATGTTCAGCGTTGAGCGGCCTTGCGGCCCATGGTTTTGGTGGGGTTGCCGAGCATTTCACGGGCATGCGCCAAGGTGGTCGCCGATAACTTTTCTCCGCCCAACATGCGAGCGATTTCACTCACGCGCTCATCGCCGCTGACGCCTCGGACTTGGCTGCTGACTTGGCCCTTGGCGGCGGCTTTGCTGACCAACAGATGGTGGTCAGCGCAGGCGGCTACTTGGGGCAGGTGGGTGACTGCCAGCACCTGACGGTGTTGGCCCAGTTGCTTCATCAAGCGGCCCACGGTTTCGGCCACGGCACCACCCACACCAGAGTCCACTTCGTCAAAAATCAAGGTACCTGCTTCGCCCAGTTCGCTGGTGGTCACTGCGATGGCCAGTGCAATGCGCGAGAGTTCTCCACCCGAGGCCACTTTGCCCACAGGTCTTGGTGTGCTGCCTTCGTGCCCGGCAACGAGAAAACTGACCTCTTCCATGCCGTGCTGCGCGAGTGTTTCCAAGGGTAGCAATTGCACCTCAAATCGCCCCCCCTGCATGCCCAGTTGCTGCATCGCGCTGCTGACCGCCTGAGCCAGTGGTTTGGCCGCTTGTTGACGCTGACGCGAGACCGCTTTGGCCGCTTGGGTGCAGGCGTTTTGTGCAGCCATTGCGGCTTTTTGCAGACTTTGCAAGTCGGCAGCAGCATCGAGTTGAGCCAACTCTTGACGCCAAGCCTGCAGTGACAGTGGCAGTTCGTCAGGTGTTTTTTTGTAACGCCTGGCCAAGGATAACCAAAGGCCCATTCGCTCATCGAGTTTGGCCAATTGTTCGGGGTCCAGATCGGTTTTGCGCAAATACGCATGCAGGCTATGGGCCACGTCTTCGGCTTGTGCCAGAGCTGAAGTCAGGACATCGGCCAGAGCGCTGAACTCAGGCTCGACGGGGCCAAGCGATTGCAAGGCCTGGATGGCACGCGACAGCTGCCTGAGTGCGCCACCTTCGCCGTCGTTTTCTTCACCTTCGAGCAAGACAGTGCCCAAATTGGCCCCATCCAGCAGGGCTTGAGCGTTGGCCAGTCGGCCATGCTGGGTGCTCAGCTCCTGCCATTCATCCACTTGGGGATTGAGTTTTTCCAGTTCACCGATTTGCCACGCCAGACGTTCTCGCTCACGGGTCAGGGTGCTTTGAGCTTGTTGCGCATCGGTCAGAGTTTGCTGGGCTTGTCGCCAAGTGTGCCAAGTGGTTTTCAGGGGGCGGGTGTCAATGCCCGCATACGCATCCAGCAAGCCACGCACCGCATCGGGGCGAGTCAGGCTTTGCCAGGCGTGTTGCCCGTGGATGTCCAACAGTTGCTCGCCCAGTTCGCGCAGCTGTGTTGCGGTGGCAGGGCTGCCATTGACCCAGGCGCGGCTTTTGCCCGAGGTGTCGACTGTGCGGCGCAACAACAACGAGACATTCGTTTCAAAACCAGCCTCCTCCAGCCAAGACTGGATGGCGGGGGTGGGGTCGAATTCGGCGCAAACTTCACAGCGGCTTGCACCTTCACGGACCACGCCAGATTCGGCGCGAGCACCCAAGGCCAGCTGCAGTGCGTCAATCAAGATGGATTTGCCGGCACCGGTTTCACCCGTCAAAACGCTGAAACCACTGGCCAGGTCCAATTCAAGGGATTGCACGATCACAAAGTCGCGCAAGGTGATGTGCGTCAGTGCCATGTCTCAGTCGCCTCCATTCCAATGCATTTTCTTACGCAGGGTGTCAAAGTAGTTCCAACCTGCGGGATGCAAAAAGCGCACCGTGTGCTCAGAGCGCTTGACCACAATCCGATCACCCAAAATCAGATCGGCCAATGACTGCATGTCGAAATTGGCGCTGACGTATCGCCCGGCCACGATTTCGATGCTGATTTCGGACGACTCGGGCAGAACGATCGGCCGGTTGGACAAGGTGTGAGGTGCAATGGGTGCCATGACCCACCCACCAATACCAGGGTGCATCAAAGGCCCGCCCACCGACAAAGAATAGGCGGTGGAACCTGTGGGGGTGGCGATGATCAGGCCATCGGCGCGTTGGTTGGACACAAAACGGCCATCGACCTCGACCCGCAACTCCACCATGCCCGAGGTACCTCCCCGGTTGACCACCACGTCGTTCATGGCCAGAGCGCTGAACACGCTGCGTTGGTCGCGCATCACATGGGCCTGCAGCAGGCTGCGGTCTTCGGTTTGATAGTGGCCTTGCAGCATCGGCAACAACACATCTTGGTAACTTTGTAGCGGGATATCGGTGATGAAACCCAGTCGACCTTGGTTGATGCCCATCAAAGGCAGATTGAATCGGGCCATTTGCCGACCAATGCCCAGCATGGTGCCGTCACCCCCAACCACGAGCCCCAGATCACACTGCTGGCCAATGGCAGCCATGTCCAGCATGGGGTGTTGGTTCAATCCGGTGTGCAAAGCGGTTTCTTGATCCAGCACCACGTCACAGCCTTGCCGCGTCAGAAACTGGGCCACGTCGTCCAAAGCCCGGCGAGAACTCTCCAGTGCCCCACCGTGGGCGGTGGTGTGGTACTTACCAAAAAGTGCAACATGACGGAACTTGGATTTCATCTGCAAATTACATCATTAAAATGCGTCTATGCTAGATGATCGTGCCAAGTTATTGCTCAAAGCGCTGGTTGAACGCTATATTGCGGACGGCCAACCTGTGGGCTCGCGCACGCTCTCCAAAGCCTCTGGCCTGGACCTGTCGCCCGCTACCATCCGCAATGTGATGTCCGACCTCGAAGAGCTGGGCTTGATCGCCAGCCCGCACACCTCGGCAGGGCGCATCCCCACCAGTCGGGGCTATCGTTTGTTTGTGGACACCATGCTCACGGTGCAACGCGACGGCTTGGATACGCCTGCGCTCACCCCGGATCAGCCGCAAAAAGTGATCGCCAGTGCGGCCAATTTGCTCTCCAATTTGTCGCATTTTGTGGGCGTGGTCATGACCCCCCGCAGGCCTTCGGTGTTTCGGCACATTGAATTTTTACGCCTGTCCGAGCGACGTTTGTTGGTCATCATTGTCTCGCCCGAGGGCGATGTGCAAAACCGAATCCTGTTCACCGAGACCGATTACTCCCAAAGCCAGCTGATTGAAACCTCTAATTTTTTGAACAGCCATTACGCTGGCATGGCCATTGAGCAGGTGCGCAGCCGGGTGCAGCAAGAGCTTGTGAGCCTGCAAAGCGAAATCGCCACGCTCATGCAAGCGGCGGTGCAGGTCAGCAGCGAGGCTTTGGCCGAAGACCAGAACGAGGTGGTGATTGCCGGCGAGCGTAACTTGCTGTCGGTCAGTGACTTTTCCAGTGACATGGGGCATTTGCGCCGTGCTTTCGAGCTTTTTGAACAAAAAACCCAGTTGATGCGTTTGCTGGACGTGTCCAGCCAGGCCGAGGGCGTGCGCATATACATTGGCGGCGAAAGTCAGATCGTGCCCATGCAAGAGCTGTCGGTGGTCAGCTCGCCTTACGAGGTGGATGGCCAAGTGGTGGGCACCTTGGGCGTGATCGGCCCGACCCGCATGCCTTATGACCGCATGATCCAGATCGTCAACATCACATCGCGCTTGGTCAGCAATGCGCTGAGCCAGTCCAAATAAACGCCTGCCAGGCCACTACAATCACGGCTTCGGTTGGGGCGTTAGCTCAGTTGGTTAGAGCAGAGGACTCATAATCCTTTGGTCCACGGTTCAAGTCCGTGACGCCCTACCATTTAATTCTTCAAGTCACTTTGTGCAACGCTACAAAGTGACTTTTTTATTGGGCGGTTCCAAGTTGGCACACGCTGCCAGCACAGTAGTTCCACGCTGCGGGGCTGTGTTCTATGAATGAACGCCACACTGACACACCGCTGGCCATAGACGCAGCCACCGCCAAAACCAGCAAGGAATGCACTATAGATGCGTTGATACAAGCATCGCCCAGCGTCGTGCTGCTGCGAGACGGCGAACTGGTCTTGTATCGCCGCACACGCAGTTTGCTTGACCAGTGCCGCTTCAAGTTGGCAGACGGCAAGTGGCGCAGGTTCTCAACACGCCGTGCCAGTTTGGGAAACGCCATGGCTTTAAGGACAAGGCACGACATGACTGCTGATGACGGTTATGTTGTGCGTTACAGCAAGCAGGGTATCTGCCAAAAATACTTGGATGTCACGCGAATAAAGGCGTTCGCGTCCCGCTTATTTGGGTCGATGGCAAGACTTGCCGGTTGTTGGCTCATTGCCAAAAACAGAGATTTGGAGGTGCTGAAACGACATCTTACAGCGTGGGCCGCACAAGTTGTTCTGATTCAGTGACGGCTAGCAGCCAGCCAGTCTGAGCAGCACTCTAAAGTGTTTGATGCGTGTTAAGAACTTGGTGAAGAACGAGGTTGGAAAAAACAGGACGTTGTTTTCGTATCGTCATACATTCTGTGTCTTCAAACTCTCGTTTTGGGGGGAATGACAGGCGAAAAAATACTTCATTAAGGATTCAAAATTTCATAAAAAAGTACAAAAGTAGGCGGTGGCGAAAACTGTTCAGAAGGTGGCTTGACTACTTTATGCACTAAAATTTACTTTATGGAAAAAAATAAGCCGCTTGTGTCAGCTCAAGAGTTGGATGCGCTCATTGCTGGGTGGGGCGATTCGTCGAACCCTGTTTCAGTTGATAAGTTTTTCCCAATCCGAATTTTTATATTATTTACAATAACCATTTTTTCTGCAATAGCCTTGCTCTTTTTTACAGAAAATATCGTCCAAATATTGCACAGTAATTCTAAAGTGACTTATGTTAAAAATTATATGTATTTCAGAGGATGGTTTTTATTGATATTTTTAACAATAGGCTTTAATTCTTATCGGACTGGGAAATACGTTGCGATCTATTATTTGATATTGCTGATTTTCGGATCAATGAGCTTTATATCTGATTTATTCACGGTCTATCCCGAAAGATTGCAAAATATCACACCAGGTTTTACACTTGTTTTGTTTGTGCGTATAATTCTATTGTGGTTCTTGTTTTTGAATATTAAAAATGCATCTCGCATACCCGAAAGAAAGAGTCGTTTCGATATTCTTTTGCCGTTTAGACGTGGCAATTAAAAAGGCGATATCGTAGTTGACGGTGTTTGGTTGCCTCTGAAATAAACCTGAAAATTGCACTAATGCAATTCTTCAAGGTAATTCCGCATGGTCAAAACGCCAAATAGATATTGACCATAGCCTGTTTTTTACAGGACCGTAGGCAAAGTTAACCTGGTCATCAAGCACGGAGGCAAGTTCAGGAGACTCTGGGATGAAAAAAGAATTCGCTCACTCAAAGACCAACTATTGACCTGGTCATCGAGCAATTGAAAGCAGACCACCGGTTGACGCGGTGTCACCTCAAAGACTCTCAGGCGACAGTTTGCATGACTTGCTGTGCATTGTTGGCTTCAACATCCTTTGGCTACTGAGGATGATCGGTCAAAAGGGCATTGGTATTTGTTGCGCCTGGTTCATGCTTGTGATTTGGCGCAACTTGGCCGTCAAGGGCGCAAGATGTACATTGCTAAGTGGACCTGTTCGGGCATACGCATTTGCTGCGGCGTGAAAGTGAACGTTCTGATTCAACGACATGAACTCAGCAAGCGGAGAACCAACTCTACGGCAATGATTGAATGCCAAGATGGCAAACTGTCAGGTAGAACTCGATGGATTGATAGTCATGAGAATTTTGTTGATTCTTTTTTATGCATGTGTTCAAATAACTTTACCTGAGAAAAGTAGCAAATATATGAAAGAAAATAAGCCCTTCGTTACGCTTCAAGATCTAAATGACTTGATTGAGGGATTGGGTAAAAGATCCGATTATCAGGTTGACAATTTTTTCCCCTTGCGTTTTTGGTTTTTAGTTACTGTTGCATTTATTTATGCATTCAATTTGTTATTGACGCTAGGTGAAATTGCTGCAAGACTTGCCGTTGAGCCAGTCGAGGTTGCTAGATTAGAAAAATATATATACTTTAGAGGTTGGTTTATAATTTTTGTCACGGTTACGGCAACCTATGCATACCTCAGTGACTGGTATTTCAATATTATTATTTTTTGTATGTTCTTGATTGGGTCAATGAATTTTCTTTTTGACTTTTTCACTGTGTACTATGGGCAAATTGGAACACCTACGAATCTATTAACAGCTATTATCATGTTGCGATTGACTGTCATGTTTGTAGTCTTTGTTAGTATCAAAAATTTATCTAGAATTCCAGAAAAAAAAGACAGGATGAACCTCCTTTTGCCATTTCGCAAGTGAGTATGAAATGACAATGAAGTCAAAGATTTTGTGTTTCAACTCTTTTAATGTTTGTCTGAATAGTTCATTGAGCAAAGCACAGCACATGACTGGTATGTCAATCATTATCCAATAGCAAACGCCATAAAGAACACAGTGAACCGCAAGAAAGCCCAACCTCGAGCCTCATATCAGTTGAGGTGGAGCAATTGCTGAGCGGCCCCTGTACAAATCAAAAATTGACGTCGTTCTCTGTAGGGCTCAAGTGGGCCCCAATGTTCATGACCGCAGGCACAAAGCCTGTATCAATAGTAATGCCCTGCGCTTTTGTGATCGCGTCCACAGTGGCCAGCGCCGTGGCCTCGGCCGCCATCACGGTGAGCAGCATCAAATCCACCGGACCGGCTTCGGTGCCTGTGGCCAAGGCAAACAGGGTGTCGCCGTCCAGGGTGGTGTGGGCGGGGCGGATGCTGCGGGCCAGGCCATCGTGGGCGCTCATGGCCAGGCGCTTGGCTTGTGCTTTGGTGAGCGTCGCGTTGGTCGCGACCACACCGATGGTGGTGTTGGTGCCGGGCAGGGGGCGGTTGCCGCGCTCGCCTTGCAGCAAGGCGCGTTGGGTGTCCAGCAAGTGATGCCCATCGGCCGTGCGGGCACCGGCCAGCACTTGGCCTGTGGCCGGGTCGATCACATCGCCCACCGCGTTGCAGGCGACCAAGGCACCCACCACCCAAGGCCCTACGCGCACACTGGCGTTGCCGATGCCGCCTTTCATGCAGCGGTCCAAGCCAAACAGTTTGCCCACGCAGGCGCCTGCGCCTGCGCCCACATTGCCTGATGCGGGTGGCGCGGTGGATGCCGCTTGGCAGGCTTGGTAGCCGGCTTGCGCGTCGGGCCGGGCTTGGGGGTCGTCGCCCGGGCGCACTACCGGCAAGTCAAACAAAACGGCCGCAGGCACGATGGGCACACGGCCATAGCCGGTTTCAAAGCCAATGCCCTGTTCATCAAGCCAGCGCACCACGCCCGTGGCGGCATCCAGGCCAAAAGCGCTGCCGCCGCTCAGCACCACGGCATGCACTTTGTCGACCAAGTTGGCCGGGTCCAGCAAATCGGTCTCGCGGGTGCCCGGGGCGGCCCCGCGCACATCCACCGCGCCCACGGCACCACCGGGGGCCAAGACCACCGAGCAGCCCGTCAGCCGTTCGCTCAGTGTGAAGTGACCGACCTGAAGGCCGGGGACATCCACAATGGAGCCCACAACCGAGCCTTGCTCGCTGTTTACAATCGTTTGAGATGTCATTCAAAACCCCGTTCATCGTTGCTCACTGACCCCAAGGATAGCGCGTGCCCCTGTTTGTTTTGAAACGGCTGCTGAGCTTTGTGCTGACCCTGCTGGTCACATCGGTTGTGGTGTTTGCGGTGCTGGAGTTGCTGCCGGGCAATGCCGCGCAGGTCATTTTGGGCGAGACGGCCACGCCCGAGTCGATCGCCGCGATGGAAGAAAAATTGGGCCTGAACCAAACCGCGGCCACCCGCTACCTGAGCTGGATGGGTGGTATGTTGCAGGGCCAGACGGGCCTGAGCATTTCTTACGATACCCCCACGGCGCAGCTTATGGCCGAGCGCATGCAAGTGACGCTGCCGCTGGCCGTGATGGCCATGGGCCTGACGGTGGCGCTGGCGCTGTCGCTTGGCATTTATGCCGCTTCGCAGCAAAACAAGGCGGGCGATGTGGGCGTGATGACGCTCAGCCAACTGGGCCTGGCCTTGCCCAATTTCTGGCTGGCCATTCTTTTGATCTTGCTGTTTGCGGTGCACCTGGAGTGGGTGAGCGCGGGTGGTTTTCCGGGCTGGTCCGAGGACGATGGTGGCGGGGTGGGCGAGGGCATCAGAGCCTTGCTCTTGCCCGCGATGGCGCTGGCCGCGGTGCAAACGGCGATTCTGACGCGGGTGACCCGCTCGGCCGTGCTTGACACATTGCGCGAGGATTTTGTGCGCACGGCCCGGGCCAAAGGCCTGTCACGCCGTCAGGTGCTGTGGGGCCATGTGCTTCGCAACGCCATGATTCCGGTGCTCACCGTGATGGGCTTGCAGTTTGGCAACCTGATCACCAGCGCCATCGTGATTGAAAACGTGTTTGTGCTGCCCGGCATTGGGCGCTTGATTTTTCAGGCTATTGCCAACCGCGATTTGATCGTGGTGCGTGACGTGGTCATGTTGCTGTCGGCACTGGTCATCCTCATCAACTTTTGCATCGACGTGCTGTATGCGTGGATCGATCCGCGATTGAAGGAAGGCCATGCGGGATAAGCACACTTTCTGGCGACGGGCCTTGCGTCACCCCAGTTTGGTGGCGGGCGGGGCCATGGTGCTGCTGATGGTGCTGTGTGCCGTGCTTTCTATGGTTTGGTCGCCTTATCCGGTGGGTGACATCGACATCCCCAACAAACTGGCTTCGCCCAGCGCCGCGCATTGGTTCGGCACCGACAGCCTGGGGCGCGACATTGGCTCTTTGCTTCTGGTGGGCAGCCAAAACTCCTTGCTGGTGGGCTTTATTGCGGTGGGCATTGGCCTGGGCGTGGGGGTGCCTTTGGGCTTGCTGGCTTCGGCGCGGCGCGGCTGGGTGGAAGAGCTCATCATGCGGGCTTCGGACTTCACCTTCGCCTTCCCGGCCTTGTTGTCGGCCATCATGCTCACGGCCATTTACGGGCCGGGCTTGGTGGTGAGCATCGTGGCCATTGGCATTTTCAACATCCCGGTGTTTGCCCGCATTTCGCGCGGTGCGGCCAACGCGGTCTGGGCGCGCGACTTCACCGCAGCGGCCCGCGCCGCAGGCCAGGGCCCGCTGGCCATCACACTCACGCATGTGCTGCCCAACATCGCCAGCGTGCTGATCGTGCAAGCCACCATCCAGTTCGCCATCGCCATCCTGGCCGAGGCGGCTTTGTCTTATTTGGGCCTGGGCACGCAACCGCCGCAACCGAGCTGGGGCCGCATGCTCAACGAGGCGCAGTCGCAGATGTTTCAAGCCCCCATGCTGGCGGTGTACCCGGGCGCAGCGATTGCGCTGGCGGTGCTGGGGCTGAACTTGCTGGGTGATGGTTTGCGCGATGTGCTCGACCCCCGGCTGGCGCGGCAAAGGTGAACATGAGCGAACTTTCAAGCGCCAAGCCCTTGCTGCAAGTGGATGATTTGCGCGTGAGCCTGCCCACGGCCCGGGGCTGGGCACAAGCCCTGCGCGGCGTCTCTTGGCACATGGAGCGGGGCCAGACTGTGGGCCTGATTGGGGAGAGTGGCAGTGGCAAATCGCTCACCGCTTTGGCCCTGATGGGGTTGTTGCCTGAACGCGCGCGCGTGAGCGGCTCCATCGTGTTCAAGGGGCAGGAGCTGGTGGGTCTGCCCGAGCCGCAGATGTGCCAGCTGCGCGGTGCCCGCATGGCGATGATTTTTCAGGAGCCGATGACGGCGCTCAACCCCTTGCACCCGATCTGGAAGCAGATCGCTGAGCCCTTGCGCCTGCACCAACACATGAGCGCCAGCGACGCCAAAGCCCGCGCCCTGCAACTGCTCGAACGCGTGCAGCTGCCCCGGGCGCGAGAGCGGCTCGATGCCTATCCGCACGAGCTGTCGGGCGGGCAACGCCAGCGCGTGATGATCTCGATCGCGCTGGCCTGCAGCCCTGACCTGTTGATTGCCGATGAACCCACCACCGCGCTCGATGTGACAGTGCAAAAAGAGGTGTTGGCGCTCATCCAACAACTGGTGCGCGAAGACGGCATGGGCTTGCTCTTGATCAGCCACGACCTGGGCCTGATGCGGGACCAGGTCGACCGTGTGATGGTGATGTACGGTGGGGCGGTGGTTGAGAGTGCGGCCACACCCGAGTTGTTTGCGCACCGGGCACACCCTTACACGCGGGGCCTGTTTGCGGCGCGTCCGCGTCTGGGTTTGGCACGCGGCACACGCTTGACCACCATCCCCGGCAGCGTGCCCGAGTTGATGGATTTTCCGGCGGGGTGTGCGTTTGCCGATCGCTGCAGCTTGGCGGTTGACGATTGCCGCCAGACACCTCCGCAGGCTGAAAGCATCGACCGCGAAACCACGGGTGATGCGCCCCATAGGGTGAGTTGCCCGCGCTGGAGGCTGCCATGAGCGTGCCGCCCACATCTGCCCCTCTGCTGGAGGTGAAACACTTGGGGCGGCGCTTTGCCTTGCCCCGCGCGGGTTTGTTCCAACCCGCAGGGGCATTGCAGGCTTTGTCGGACGTGAGCTTCACGCTGCAGCCGGGCAAAAGTTTGGGCATTGTGGGCGAGTCGGGCTCGGGTAAGTCCACGCTGGCGCGCTTGGTCATGGCGCTGGACACACCTACCGAGGGGCAGGTCTTGTTCAAGGGCGTGGACGTGCACCAGACCCATGGCCCAGCCTTGCGCCAATTGCGCAGTGGTTTTCAGATGGTGTTTCAGGACCCGTATGGCTCCCTGGACCCGCGCCAAAAAGTGCTGGCCATCGTGACCGAGCCGATACGTAACTTGCAACATGTTTCGGGCGGCCGATCCGAATGGAACGACCGGGCCGACAGTAAAGCTGAGCTGCGCGACCGCGCCGCTGAGGCTCTGAACGAAGTCGGCCTCAGAACCGCAGACCTGGACAAATACCCGCACGAGTTTTCGGGCGGTCAACGCCAGCGCATTGCGATTGCCCGTGCCTTGATCACCCGCCCCGCCCTGATCGTGGCGGACGAGCCGGTCAGTGCGCTCGATGTGTCGGTGCAGGCGCAGGTGTTGAACCTGATGATGGACCTGCAAGACCGCTACGGCCTGAGTTATTTGTTCGTCAGCCATGATTTGGCGGTGGTCAATTTGATGTGCGACGATGTGCTGGTATTGCAGTCAGGCCGTGTGGTCGAACATGGTTCTGCAAACCAAATTTTTCAGAAGGCTGAGCACCCTTACACTCGGGCTTTGATGGCCGCTGTGCCTGGCCAGCCCCCTTCTTTTTTGACGCAGGAGACCCCATGAAAAACAGTTCTTCCCTGACCCGCCGCACCCTCGCTTTGAGCTCGGCGGCCGTGTTGGTCACCAGCTTGGTGGCGGCGCCTTTGAAGGCGCAAGCCCAGTCGCGCAAAGACACCGTCACGCTCGGCATGATCCTGGAGCCCACCAGCCTCGACCCAACCATGGCCCCAGCTGCGGCCATCGGTGAAGTGGTGCACTACAACATCTTGGAGGGCCTCACCAAAATCAATGTGGACGGCAGCATCAGCCCACTGCTGGCCGAGAGCTGGAAAATGGACGCCGACGGCAAGGCCTTTACCTTCAAGTTGCGCAAGGGCGTGAAGTTTTCTGATGGTGCGCCATTCGACTCGGCTGCCGTCAAGTTCAGTTTCGAGCGGGCCAAAGACGCCAAGAGCACCAACAAAGCCAAAGGCGCGGTGTTCAACAACATCACCCACATCTCGACCCCCGACGCACACACCGTGGTGCTGGTGCTGACCAACCCGGACGGTAATTTCTTGTTCCGCATGGGCGAGAACACGGCCGTCATCTTGCACCCGGACAGCGCAGCCAACGCCGCCACCAAACCTGTGGGCACAGGCCCCTACAAGCTTGACAGTTGGGCCAAAGGCACAGCGGTGAGCTTGTCCAAGTGGGATGGTTTTCGCGATGCCAACGCCATCAAGGTGAAGAAGGTCACTTTCCGCTTCATCAACGATTCTGCTGCCCAAGTGGCCGCCTTGTTGGCGGGTGACATCGACGGCATGCCCCGTTTTCAGTCTCCCCAAAGCCTGAAACAGTTTCAGGCCGACAAACGGTTCATGGTTGAGATGGGCAGCACGGCCGGCAAAGGCATCATGACCATCAACAACCGCAAAAAGCCGTTTGACGATGTGCGTGTGCGCCGCGCCTTGTCGCACGCGGTCGACAAAAAAGCGTTCATCGACGGCGTGTTTGAAGGCCTGGCCAAACCCATTGGCAGTCACATGGCCCCCACCGATGCGGGCTACGTGGAGTTGAGCAATACCTACGCTTACGACCCCGAAAAAGCCAAGGCCCTGCTCAAGGAAGCGGGCGTGCAAACACCACTGAACGTGACCCTGACCTTGCCCCCTCCACCTTATGCCCGAAAAGGCGGTGAAATCCTGGCTGCGCAATTGGCCAAGGTGGGCATTGTGGCCAAAATCGAAAACGTGGAATGGGCGCAGTGGTTGGGTGGCACCTTCAAGGGCAACTTTGACCTGACGGTGATCAACCACGTCGAGCCTCTGGATTACATGAACTATGCCAACGCGCAGTACTACTGGGGTTATGACAGCAAAGCGTTCCGCGATCTGGCAGCCAAGCATTCGGCAACCACCGCAGCCAAAGAGCGCACTCAGCTGTTTGGTGACATGCAACGCTTGATTGCCAAGGATGCCGTGAATGTGTTTTTGTTCAATGCCTCGAACACAGCGGTCTACCGCAAGGGCCTCAAAGGCTTGTGGTCCAGCTCGCCCATTTTTGCCAATGACATGTCTGCAGTTTCTTGGCAATAAATTCCTGGCCAAGCTCAAAGTGGCCTGAAAAGCTTGCTATAATTCAATGCATGATGCGGCTGTAGCTCAGCTGGATAGAGTACTTGGCTACGAACCAAGGGGTCGTGGGTTCGATTCCTGCCAGCCGCACCAAAAATTAGAAAGCCCACAACGAAAGTTGTGGGCTTTTTCTATTTGCAAAACATCAAAGTCCAAACACGCGCTGTGTTCTGGCATTCCCGTTTTTCTTTTGCCCCCAAGTCCATTCCATGAGCCAAGCTTTCACCAAAGAGACCGATGGTGGCGATGACGAAGAATTGGGTTTACCCGCATTGCCCTTGGGTGCACGCAATTACATGACACCCGCGGGTTATGCCCGTTTGAGGGCAGAGCTGTTCACCCTGATCGATGACGAGAGACCCCAAGTGGTCGAGATCGTGCATTGGGCGGCCAGCAATGGTGATCGGTCTGAAAATGGCGACTACTTGTATGGCAAAAAGCGCTTGCGCGAAATCGATCGGCGAATTCGATTTTTGACCCAACGTCTGGAAAAAGCCGAAGTGGTGGACCCGGCTGTGCATCACGGGAGTGATCAGGTGTTCTTTGGGGCCACAGTGACTTATGCCGAGGTCTTGGGCGCAGAGCGCACGGTGACGATATTGGGCATCGACGAAGCCGACAGCTTGCAAGGGCAGGTCAGCTGGGTGTCACCCATTGCACGCACCTTGCTCAAGTCCCGCGAAGGAGACGAACTCAAGCTCGTCACACCTTCAGGTGTGCTGGACATTGAGGTGTTGCAGGTCAGCTATCCGAAACCGCTTGAAAGGTCTGACCCTATGAAGGGTTGATGAGGCCTTTGTTGGTTTGACGATCGGCCTTGATGACCGATGAAGTGCGTTTGAGGTGGCGCAGCACTTGCTCCAAATGGGTCGTGTCTCGCACCGCCACCACAAACTTCAACTCGGCCGTGTCTTGTGGCGTTTCCTGACCCATGTCGACGTGCACGATGTCGGTCTCGGCACTGGCCAGTGCCCCAGCCACTCGGGCCAAAACCCCTTTGCCGTTGACCACTGTGACATGGATGGTCGTTTCAAAATTGCGCTTGATTTCATCTGACCACTCCACACCAATGAAGCGCTCGCTGTCCTTGTGTTCGAGTTTTCGGGCTGTTGCACAGTCCCGGGTGTGCACCGCCAAGCCTTCGCCACGGCCCAAATAACCCACGATCTCATCGCCGGGCAAGGGGCGGCAGCAGCGCGAATACACCACCGACGCGTTTTCACTGCCATCCAGGGTAATGGCGCCTTGTGAGATGGACTCGTGCGCGGTAAAGCGTTCGCGCGTCATCAAAAGTGCATCGGGTTTTTGACCGTTTTCAGACAACAAGGCCGTCAAGCGTTTGGCCACAATGGTGGCGATCCGTTTGCCCAATCCAATGTCCATCAGCAAATCGGCTTGGTTGCGATTGCCCGTGAATCGGAGCAATTTTTCCCACAGGCCTTGATTGACTGGGGTGTCGGTGGGCAGTTGGTCGATGCCTTCAGCCCGCAAAGCTTGCGCCAGCAATTTTTCACCCAACTCGACCGACTCGGTCTGCGCCATGGTTTTGAGGTGGTGGCGAATTTTGGAGCGTGCGCGGCCAGTGCGTACAAAGCCCAACCAAGCGGGGTTGGGGGCGGACACGGGTGCCGTGATCACTTCAATCACATCGCCATTTTTGAGTTCGGTGCGCAAGGGGACCTGTTCGCCATTGATGCGAGCGGCCATGGCATGGTCACCCACCCGGCTGTGGATGGCGTAGGCAAAGTCCACCACCGTGGCACCCCTGGGCAATGCCATGATCTGGCTTTTGGGCGTGAACACGTAGACGGCGTCAGGGAACAAGTCCACTTTGACGTGGTCCCAAAATTCGGCGGCATCGCGCGTTTCGGTCTGGATGTCCAGCAGAGACTGCAGCCACTGCGTGCCCAGTCGGGCCGACTGGGCGCTGGCCGATTCATGTTCTTTATAAAGCCAATGGGCGGCCACACCTGACTCGGCCACCAAGTTCATGGCCTCGGTGCGCATTTGAAACTCGACGTTCACACCCGAGGGTCCCACCAGCGTGGTGTGCAATGACTGGTAGCCGTTGACTTTGGCGATCGCAATGTGGTCTTTGAACTTGCCCGGCACGGGCTTGTAAATTTGGTGGAGCCATCCCAGTGCGGTGTAGCAATCGACGACCGAAGGAACGATGACCCGAAAACCATAAATGTCGGTGACTTGGGCAAAACTCAGGTGTTTTTCATCCATCTTCTTGTAGATGGAGTAAAGCGTTTTTTCCCGTCCACTGATGCGAACGCTCATTTTGGCCTGCGCAAAGACGGCTTCGACGTCCGCCTGTACTTTTTGAATCAGGTCACGGCGGCGATTGCGGGCGCGTGAGACTGCTTTCGTCAGCACGGCATACCGCCAGGGCAGCAAGTGCTTGAAGGCCAAGTCTTGCAGTTCGCGGTAGATTTGATTCAGGCCCAAACGGTGAGCGATGGGGGCGTAAATTTCCAGTGTTTCAGAAGCAATGCGGCCCCATTTGCTGCGCGGCATGTCCGACATGGTGCGCATGTTGTGGGTGCGGTCGGCCAACTTGATGAGGATGACACGCACATCGCGGGCCATGGCCAGCAACATTTTGCGAAACGATTCGGCCTGATTTTCTTCTCGGGTGTTGAACTCCAGTTTCTCCAACTTGGTCAGACCATCGACCAATTCGGCCACCGGAGAGCCAAAACGCTCGATCAGCGCCACCTTGGTGACGCCGCAGTCTTCCATCGCGTCGTGCAGCAAGGCCGCTGCCAAGGCTTGTGCGTCCAATTTCCATTCGGTGCACAAAACGGCCACGGCAATGGGATGGGTGATGTAGGGCTCGCCGCTTTTGCGCATTTGGCCCAAGTGGGCCTCATCGGCAAACTTGTAGGCCCGGCGCACCATGTCGGTGTCGGCATCGTTCAAATACCCCAGTTTCGCTTCAAGCAAGGCAAAGCTGGCTGCTGCAGCGTTGGCCGCAGCCGGTGCCACAGCCTTGGGGCGGCTGTGGCTGTTGGAAGTGGAGGGAATCGAAGCGGGACTCATGGCCTCAATGTAACGCAAGCTTTTGCTCGACTTTGTGGGGCAAGTTGAATGGGCGTAAAAAAAGCCCCAAAAAGGAGCTTTTGTTTGAGCGATGGCCTTGCGCAAGCAAGGCGAACGGTCGAGAAAGGTGTTCAGGACACGCGCTTGAGCATCTCAATGCCCACTTTGCCAGCGGCGATCTCGCGCAGTGCGGTCACGCCAGGTTTGTTTTTGCTTTCAATGCGGGGGGTGTGGCCTTGGCTCAGCATGCGGGCGCGGTAGGTGGCAGCCAGAACCAACTGAAAGCGGTTCGGGATCTGTTCCAGGCAGTCTTCAACGGTGATGCGGGCCATGATGTGTTCCTTGAGAATTGCTGTGCGGGATTCAAGCCATTTTGAGTGCCTGAAAAGTGTCAGGCCGGGCGCGGCGCTGAACGTGGTATTTGAGCCGCTGAGCGTGAACAACCGCTTTGAGGTCAAACAGGGCACGATCAAATACTTCATTGATTATAACGAAGTCAAATTCTGGAGCCTGTGCCATCTCGATGGCGGCATTTTGCAGGCGCAGCTCGATGATGTCGGCTGTGTCTTCGCCGCGACGCTCCAGGCGTGAGCGCAGCTCTTCCCAGCTGGGCGGCAAGATGAAGATCAGCACCGCGTTGGCGTACATCTTTTTGATCTGCAGGGCGCCTTGGTAATCAATTTCCAAAACCACATCGGCACCTTGTGCCATGCGGTCTTCGATCATCTTTTTGGAGGTGCCATAGCGCTGGCCGTGCACATGGGCCCATTCAACAAAGGCGTCGCCCAGCACCATGGCGTCAAACTCTTGCGCTGAGGCAAAAAAGTATTCACGGCCATGCTTTTCCTGGCCCCGGGGAGCGCGGGTGGTGTGTGACACGGTGGGTTGTACGCGTGAGTCCAGCTCCATCAAGGCCTTGACCAAGCTCGATTTTCCTGCTCCGCTGGGAGCGGCTACGACAAACAGGTTTCCGGGGTAATCCATGCTGAGGCTCTTTATTCGATGTTCTGGACTTGTTCGCGCATTTGCTCGATCAGCACCTTCATGTCCACCGAGATGCGGGTCATCTCGAGCACGGCCGATTTCGAGCCCAAGGTGTTGGCTTCGCGGTGCAGCTCCTGAATCAAAAAGTCCAGACGCTTGCCAATGTCGCCGCCTTGGGTCAGCAGGCGGGAGAGTTCATCCAGGTGCGAGCGCAGGCGGGTGAGCTCTTCGGCCACATCAATGCGGATGGCAAAAGAGGTTGCTTCGGTGAGGGCTCGGTCTTGTGCGGCCTCGGGCAGGAGGCTGCCATCGGCCAAAGCCATGGCGTCCTTCCACCGCTCCAAAAAGCGAAGGCGTTGTTGCTCGACCAGTTGAGGCACGAGCGGCACCGCCTGTTCGGCCAGGTTGCGCAGCTGCGCAATGTGGCCTATCAGCATCTCTGTCAGACGGGCTCCTTCACGGGCGCGGGCTTCGCGCAGGGCGTCCAGTGCTTGGGATGCCAGCTTCATCCAGGCGGCGTCGTCAGCGGCTGGCTGGCCCGAGCTGCCTGCGGTCATGCGCAGCACATCGGCCACACTCAAAGCGCGGGCTCCTGGCATCCAGTCTCGAATTTTGTCTTGCAAGGCCGCGATTTTTTGCAAAGCCTGGTGGTTGGGGGCTTGAAGGGTGGCTGCGTCACCGGCGTCCTGGCTGGCTCGGACTTCGACTTTGCCACGTTTGATGTGCCGTGTGATCAGCTCGCGCAGGCCGGGTTCCAGTTGGCGCAATTCCTCGGGCAGGCGAAAACTCAGGTCCAAAAAACGGCTGTTGACGGAGCGGATTTCCATACCAAGTCGCGCTGTAGGACCCATTGGAGCGGGGGTCTCACCGTCTGCGGGCCTTGGGCTGTGCTGCACGCTGGCATACCCGGTCATACTGTAAACTGACATCGATCAAGTTCCTTGTGACAGCGCTTGGCCACACTGACCATCAATGGCCATCCAGCGCTGCAAATGCCCAGCCTAACAGCTGAGCATGAAACGAGGCATTATCTCAAACTCTTTGGCCTGACCCGCTCGCACTTGGCCGAGCGCAAAGGGCAGCACCATTTCAGCACCAGCATGAACACCACAACTTCTTACGTCCGTACCGGTCGCGCCAGCGACGCATTGCGCCCTGCGCGCATCACCCGCGGTTATACCGTGCACGCCGAAGGCTCGGTCCTGATTGAGTTTGGTCAGACCCGCGTGCTGTGCACTGCTTCGGTCGAAGAAAAGGTGCCGGGCCACAAAAAAGGCAGTGGTGAAGGGTGGGTCACGGCCGAATACGGCATGCTGCCCCGCGCCACCCACACCCGGGGCGACCGCGAAGCTGCTCGTGGCAAACAAAGCGGCCGCACGCAAGAAATCCAGCGCCTGATTGGCCGCTCGCTGCGGGCCGTGTTTGACCTGAAAAAACTGGGCGAGCGCACCATCCACCTTGATTGCGATGTCTTGCAGGCTGACGGCGGCACGCGCACGGCCAGCATCACGGGCGCTTTTGTGGCGGCGCAAGACGCTGTCAACTGGCTCATGGCCACTGGCAAATTGAGTGAATCTCCGATTCTGGACCGTGTGGCCGCCATCTCGGTGGGCCTGAAAAACGGCACCGCCTTGCTGGATTTGGATTACCCCGAAGACTCGGCCTGCGACACCGACATGAACGTGGTCATGACCGGAGCAGGCAACTTTGTGGAAGTGCAGGGCACGGCCGAGGGTGCGGCTTTTACCCGCGTGGAGATGGACCGCATGCTGGCCCTGGCCGAAAAAGGCATTGCCCAGCTGGTGCAACTGCAAAAGCAGGCGCACGACGAACCCCAAACCTTGACTTTCAGCGCTTGAGCACCATCCCTTCATGAAAATCGTTCTGGCCTCCAACAACGCGGGCAAACTGGCCGAGCTGCAGACTTTGTTTGCGCCTTTGAACATGACGCTGGTGCGCCAGTCCGAGCTGAACATTCCTGAAGCCGCAGAGCCCTTCAAGACATTCGTTGAAAACGCCTTGGCCAAAGCCCGGCACGCCGCACAACTCAGTGGCCTGCCTGCTTTGGCGGACGACGCAGGCCTGTGTGTGGATGCCTTTGGCGGACAGCCTGGCGTGGACACGGCCTACTACGCCACCCGCTTTGGTTACCCCAAGGGCGACGACACCAACGTGAGCGCTTTGCTGGAACAAATGCAGGGCATCACCCAACGCCGTGCGGCCATGGTGAGCACCTTGGTGGCCTTGCGCAGCTCAGACGACCCCGAACCCCTGATCGCGGTGGGGCGGGTGGTGGTGCAGATCACGCCCGAGCGGCGAGGCAGCAACGGCTTTGGCTTTGATCCGGTCATGTTTTTGCCCGAGTTTGGCAAGACCTTTGCCGAGCTGCCCGCCGAAGTCAAAAACGCCCACAGCCACCGAGGTCGCGCCGCACAAGCCATGCTGGCGCTGATGCGCGAGCGCTGGTTGGATGCCCCGGCTGCATAACTCTTTTTTGAGCCTTCCATGAACCCCATGTTGGACCCGGTGCACGCCATGCGCCCAGGCGTGTTGCAGCTGAGCAGCCTGCCGCCTTT
The DNA here is from genome assembly GCA_002256145.1 of Comamonadaceae bacterium PBBC1. Taxonomy (GTDB): domain Bacteria; phylum Pseudomonadota; class Gammaproteobacteria; order Burkholderiales; family Burkholderiaceae_C; genus Limnohabitans_A. The sequence continues at coordinate 238,464 of NKIP01000001.1, read as the reverse complement.
GTCGCTGTATGTTCACTTGCCTTGGTGCATCAAAAAGTGCCCTTACTGCGATTTCAACTCGCACGAGTTGCGTGCCGGGGCCGATGCACCATCCACGCAAGACGCCTACATCGATGCACTGTTCGCCGATCTCGAGGCCAGCTTGCCCTTGATCTGGGGCCGCAGCATCCAGACCGTGTTTTTGGGTGGTGGCACGCCCAGCTTGTTTTCACCTGAAGCGATAGACCGTTTGGTGGGCGGCATCCGCGCCCGTGTGCGCTTGGCGCCTGACGCCGAAATCACCATGGAGGCCAACCCCGGCACTTTCGAGAAAGACCGCTTTAAGGCCTTCCGCCAAGCGGGCATCACCCGTTTGTCGATTGGCGTGCAGAGTTTTGACAATGCGCATTTGAAAGCGCTGGGTCGGGTGCACGACCGCGACCAAGCCTTGGCCGCCGTGACGGAAGCCGCTCAGGTGTTTGACACCTTCAACTTGGACTTGATGTACGCCTTGCCAGGCCAAACCCTGCAAGGCCTGACGCAAGACATCCAAACCGCCTTGGCCTTTGCGCCACCGCACATCTCGATTTATCACCTGACGATCGAGCCCAACACCGTGTTTGCCAAGTTTCCGCCTTCCTTGCCCGAAGACGATCAGGCCTACGAGATGATGGACCGGATCACTGAGTTGACGGCACAGGCGGGTTTGGAGCGTTACGAGGTGTCGGCTTACGCCAAGCCAGGACACACGTGCTCACACAACCTCAACTATTGGCAATTTGGTGATTACTTGGGCATTGGCGCGGGAGCGCACAGCAAGCTCAGTTTTGCGCACCGTGTGTTGCGCCAAGTGCGTTACCGCGAGCCCGCTTTGTACATGCTCCAAGCCATGAAGGGCGAGCCTGTGACACAAAGCAACGAGGTGCCTCGCCAAGAACTGCCTTTTGAATTCATGCTCAATGCGCTGCGTTTACGGGGTGGGTTTGCGCTGGCCGATTATGTGGACCGCACAGGTCTGACGCTCAACAGCCTTCAAAAAGGGTTGCTGGAGGCCGAGCAAAAAGGCTTGATTGGCAGAGACCTGCACCGGGTCTGGCCGACAGACAGGGGGTTTGACTTCTTAAGTGACTTGCAGGCGCTGTTCTTGGCTGAAAGTGTGTGAAAGCTGAAGATTTCCTTGTACATTCAGAGGGAAAGTGTTTGATGGGCCTGCTGCATGGACTGGCCCAATGTGTTGAAGTATTCCAGCGTCCGCTCAGACGGAATCAGGAACTTGGCGCGTCGATCGCCCTCTTGGCTTTGTGCCATGAGCATTTCTTTATCACGCAGTCGTGTGATGCGTTTGTGTAGGGTGGCCGGAGAACCCAATTCTTCCAAGGCAATGGCTTCGCGCACGGTCATGGGGTTTTTTTCGTACCACCTCAGCACCACAGCTTGCAGCAAAGCTTCCTCGTTGGCGTCCATTTCCAAGCCGACAGGCAGCACCTGAATGGCTTTGGTTAACTTCAGGAACCGCAAATAAGCTGCAGCGAACGGGCTATTGGTTTTTTCCATAATTTTTCGATTTTAACGAATTAATCATTTGCCAAGTTGCTTTTGACAAGATGGCATCGACAGAGCTCAAGGGGACGTGATTTTTCTTTCTCGGATGATGCGGCCCCAAGTGGCAGTTTCACTGGCCATGTACTGCGCCAACTCATCGCGGGAACCCGGCATGGGGGTTAAACCGTGTTTGTTGAGCTGCTCCACCACGTCTGTGGCCGTCAATACTTTGACCAATTCGGTGTTCCAGCGATCTAAAACAGATTTGGGTACTTTGGATGAGGCCACAAAGGCATACCAATTGGTGGCATTGAATCCTGGATAGCCCGATTCCGCAATCGTAGGGATGTGCGGTAATGCACTGAGGCGTTGGGAGCCTGTACTGGCCAGGGGAATGATCTTGCCCGCATCAATGTGAGGCGCTGCTGTGGCCATGGTGGCATACCAGGCTGCCACACGGCCACCCAGCAAGTCCTGCAGTGCGGCTGCGCCGCCTTTGTAGGGGATGTGCAATGTGTCGAGTTTGCCCATGTCGTTGAGCAATTCACCAGCCAAATGAGATGCCGAGCCTGGGCCGGTGGACGCAAAATCGAGTTTGCCGGGGTTCTTTTTGGCGGCCGCAATGAATTCTGCAAACGTCTTGATGCCCGTGCCAGGGTGCACCACCAAGACGTTGGGAAAGTTCACCGCCATGGTCAGCGGGGCCAAGTCTTTCACCGGATCGTAGGGGAGCTTCATCATGTGGGGTGCAATGGTCAGCGGACCCACAGAACCCAACAAGAGCACACTGCCATCGGATGGACCGGTGGCGGTGTACTGGTGGGCGATATTGCCGCCTGCACCGGCTTTGTTTTCTACGGTGACGGCGACGCCCAGGTTTTCACCCAGTTTTTTGGCAATGATCCGAGCGCCTGTGTCGGCTGCGCCGCCCGGAACAAAACCCACAACCATGCTGATGGTCTTTTTAGGTGGGAACTCCTGCGCGGTGGCCTGAGTCAAGGGCGTCAACATGGCCGCAATGGCCCAGCAGGTGGAAAGGATCAAGTGGCGTGGCATGGTGTGCATGGTTGAGAACGGGGTCAGTGTGGTTGAACAGGGGCTAGGCGGGTCACCTTGCTGGCTTGCAGCCAGGCAAACAAACAACTCTAACGCTGTCGCAAATTGTCCTTTACATCGCCCAAAAGTCAGCGCACGAACAGTCACAATGAAAATACGCAAGACCTGCTCAGAGCAATGCGTTCAATTTCCCTACTGATTATTTTTCAAAATTAATTGCAAAATCAGTATCTCTGCGAAAACAGCAACGCACAATACAATAATTTCACTATTCGAAATTATGAGCGGCAAACAGACAGCAGCTCCATCTTCCAGCCGTCGACAAACACGCCAGACCGGGGTGTTTGTGAGAGCAACGCCAGGCAGCCAATCTCTGGAAAGGGGGCTGAGCATTTTGCGCACCTTCCGCCATGGTGTGGATTCACTGACCAATGCTGACATTGCCGAGCGAACGGGGCTGGTGCGGCCCACAGTGAGTCGGCTCTGCCGCTCCTTGGTGGACAGTGGGTTCCTCGAGTTTGATCGTCAGCAAAACGCCTACCGTTTGAGTGTGGCCAGTTTGAGTCTGGCTTTGTCGTTCAGGTCCACAGAGCCTGAATTGGACGTGGCGCTTCCTTTGATGCGCGAGTTGGCTCAGAGCCGGAAAGTCAATGTGAGCCTGGCCACGGCAGACCAGCTGGAGATGGTCTATGTGGAAACCGTTCGATTCAGTCGACAAGGCGTTTTCAGGCACCAGGCGGCCGGCAGTCGGATCCCGATGGCCATCACTTCCTTGGGTCGCGCCTATCTGGCGGGCCTGCCTGCCTTGCAACGCCAAAGCCTGCTGGAAAAATTGCAAGCTGCGCAGGGCAAGGACTGGCCAAAAACGCTAGAGCCTCTGCAGCAAGCGCTCCAGCTCTTCGAGCAGCGCGGCTTTTGTTATGCCCAATGGCAACCGGGCATGGGCTCGGTCGCTTCGCCCATTCAGTCACCCAGCGGCAGAACCTATGCCCTCCACATCAGCTATCACATCGAATCGCCTGACTCGGAGACCCGTCAGATGGAAGCGTACGCAGCACTGCTGAGCCAACTGCTGCACGACGTCCGGGCGGCATGGGCAGAAAAAATCAGCGATTGAAGACCGTTACCCCAACGCCAAGCACCAGGCCCGGACAATGTCATTGATCCGGGCCTGTCGAGCGTGGCGCTTGACGGCGGTGATGTCTTTTATGCGGTTTTGGCTCCCGCCCCTTTCAGGGCCGTCAAAACGGATTCTGGCGTGAAGGGAATGGTGCGCAAGCGCACCCCGGTCGCGTCAAACACCGCATTGGCAATGGCGGCGGGGATGGTGGTGGGCGTTTGCTCACCAGCTCCCCAAGCGGGCAGGCCTGGTTGGTTGATCAACACCGTTTGAACCGTCGGGGTTTCGGGGAATCGCAAAATGGGGTAGCTGGCCCAATCCACGCTGTCAATGGTGCTGCCATGCCATTGCACTTCCTCCATGAGGGTGCGGCTGATGGTCTGCATGACACCGCCTTCTACCTGGTTTTGTACGCCATCGGGGTTGATGATTTGCCCACAATCGTGCGCCACAAAAACTTTGGTGACCTGGATTTGGCCTGTGCTGCGATTGACCTCGACCTCTGCGACCGTGGCGACATAAGTGATGGCATTGTTGTAGCGCACATATGAAATGCCCCGACCGCGCGCGATGTTGCCTGCTGTGACTTGGCTGGCTGAGGGGCGCTTTGTCCAATTGGACGCCTTGAGCGCCGCTTGAATGACAGCGCTGGCGCGTGCATCGTTCAGGTGGGCCAGACGGAAATCGGCGGCGTCGGTACCCGCTGCTGCGGCCAATTCGTCCATGAAGGATTCGTTGGCAAAACTGTTCTCGATACGGCCAGGACTGCGCAAATGCGAAGAACGCAAAAAAGTCTGTGCAACGTGCTTGGTGGTGACCAAGATGTTGGGCACCACATAGGGCGCTCCGGCATTCTGGAACAAGAACCCCACCCAGTTACCGGGGCGAGGTATGCCTGTGTCGCTGGCGGCCAGCAATGGAAAATCCAGCGGCTTGAATGCGGCAATGTGATTCAAGGCGATGAAAAAATCGCCTTTCCAACCGGTGATCTTGCCCTGCGCATCCAGGCTGGCTTCCAGATCCATGGAGCGTGGCGGGCTTTTGGGGGCCAAGGCCGTTTCATCCTGACGCGTCCACTGCACACGAACTGGCTTTCCAAGTTTCATGGCAATCAGGGCCGCGTCCGCGGTTGCATCTTCATGCCCATTTCGGCCGTAGCAGCCTGACCCGTCCAGATATACCAATCGGATGGCGTTTTTGGGCAAGCCCGTGATGACCGACAACTCGTGCTGCATGGAGTGTGTGGCCTGCGAGGCCGACCAGCACACCAATTGCCCATCTTTGAAGTCGGCCACCGCACACGATGGACCGATGGAGGCATGGGTTTGGACGGCAAAGTTGTAGGTGGCTTTGACGCTGCGGGCGGCGCTGCCCAAGGCCTGTGACACGTCGCCTACTTTTTGTGTGGCCTCCTCCTTGGCCACCGGCATCTTGCGCCAAGCCTCAAAAATGGTGGCTTTGGCTGGCAAATCCGAACCCGAACTCCATTGGGCCTTCAAGGCATCTGAGGCCTTGATGGCCGCCCACTCGGTTTTGGCCACCACAGCCAAGAAATTGCCTTGCCGCACCGTCTGCACAAAGCCCTTGATTTTTCGGGCTTGCGAATCATCAAAGCCTTGCAGGGAAGCCCCAATTTGGGTGGGACGAATGACCCGGGCATGCAGCATGCCTGGCAGTCTCAGGTCGTGCACATACAGGTGCTCGCCAGTGACCTTGGCTGGAATGTCCACGCGTGGCACAGACTGTCCAACCAACTTGTAATCGGTGTGTTTTTTAACGGCAATTTTGGGATCGACCTTGATTTCAAATCCCGCACCAATCAGGCTCCCGTAGGTGGCTGTTTTTCGGCTGGCTTCATGGGCGATCACCCCATCGTTGACCACCAACTCCGCGACAGGCACCCCCCAGGTTTTGGCCGCTCGCTGCAGCAAGGCTTGTCGTGCGTTGGCCGCTGCAATGCGAAGCTCACTGCCGCCTTGTGAAATGGTGATGGCGGCGCCTGTGATCCACTGGTCTGGTGTGGTGCCCGTGTCCCCCATGACCATGTCGATGCGGCCAAAGCCTACATCGAGTTCGTCTGCGGCAATTTGGCTGAGTGCCGTTTTGGTGCCCGTGCCCAAGTCCACTTTGCCCACGTAAAGGGTAATGCGGTTGTTTTTGTCAATGGTCAGCCACGAGTCCAGTGCATCCGGAGCCACGCTTTTGGTTGGGGCCAGACCATTGGCCGCTTGGGCTGTACCCGTCAAAGAAAAGCCTACGGCCAGGACCCCAGCACCAGCAGCACCCAAAAATTGACGTCGATTGAAGTTGCTCATCGTGCTCTCCTCAGGCGGTGATGGCGCGTTTGACTGCGGCCACAATGCGTTGATGGGTGCCGCAGCGGCAAAGGTTACCGGCCAGGGCTTCGTGAATTTGTTGGTCACTCGGGTTTTTGTTTTTGGCCAGCAAGGCCGTGGCCGTCATGATCATGCCGTTGATGCAATAGCCGCATTGCACAGCTTGGGTGTCGATGAACGCTTGTTGCAACTTGCCAGGTTTTGCAGCGCTACCGAGGCCTTCCAAGGTGGTCACGGCTTTGCCCTGCACACTGGCAGCAGGTGTGATGCAGGAGCGGGTGGCTTGCCCGTTGACCAACACCGTGCACGCCCCGCATTGACCCTTGCCACAACCAAATTTGGGGCCATTGAGTCCCAATTGATCGCGCAGGGCGTAAAGCAAAGGGATGTCCTGATCGGCGTCGACCGAGCGGCCTTTGCCATTGACCTTCAAATTCATTTGAGCCATGTTTTGTCTCCATTGTTTTGAAAGGCACGCAACCGGACATGCCCTGCCTCGCATTCAACGCACCAAGGTCGCTGCGATCTAATTCATTATGAGGATTGGTCCATCCTTGCGCCTTCGTGATATCCCGAAGAAAGTCCGCTAGGCGACAGTTTTGTGGGCGGGTCTGAAGATACTGCAGCGTGTGTTGTGCATGGGCCGTGGGGCTTGTCCAGCCCGTGTGCAATGGCTTCATTTTCTGGAAAGCAAAATGGCATCTCCGTTTGAAATACAGGTCACCGCCATCGGTGGGCCTGAAGTTCTGCAAAGTCGTTCGATCGATATTCCAACGCCAGCACCGCATCAGGTGGTTTTGGCCCACACGGCCATTGGCGTGAACTTTGTCGATATTTACCTGCGTGCAGGTCAGGCCCATTCGCACAACCCGCAGCCGCCCTTTGTGCCTGGCATCAATGCGGTGGGCGAAATCGTGGCGTTGGGCTCGCAGGTCAAAGACCTGCAACTGGGACAAAAGCTCACTTACACCAACGCAGGTGTGGGCAGCTACAGCACCCATGTGGCGGTGTCGGCTGAGCGGCTGATCCCTGTGCCGCCCGATGTGGACGATGTGCGTGTGGCGGCCGGTTTGGTGCGGGCCCTCACTTGTCAGTACCTGCTCAAACAAATGCGCCAACTCGAGCCGGGCACCCGCGTGCTGGTGCATGCCGCTGCCGGTGGGGTGGGGCAAATTTTGGTCCAGTGGGCCAAACGCTTGGGCTTGGTGGTGTTGGCCACTGCAGGCAGCGATAGCAAGGTCCAAACCGCCTTGGCGCTGGGGGCAGATTTCGCCATCAATTACCGCAGCGAGGACTTTGTCTCCGAGGTCAAACGCATCACGCAGGGACAGGGCGTGAGCGTGGTGTTTGACTCGGTCGGAAAAGACACTTTTGACGGCTCCCTGAAGTGCTTGGAGCCCAAGGGGCTGGTGGTCAACTTTGGCACCGCGTCCGGGCAAGTTGAGGGTTTTGCCTTGCAGGACTTGCACAGCCAATCGCTGTGGGTGTGCCGCCCCACATTGCGCACGTACATCGCCAACCGCGCTGACATGCTCGCCATGAGCGTGGAGGCCTTCGGCATTTTGGGCGACCCCACGATTCGCCTGGACATTGACACCTTGCTGCCCCTGAGTCAGGCCAGTGAGGCTCACCGTTTGCTGGAGAGCCGAACCACGCAAGGGGCCATCGTTCTGATTCCAGACGCCCTCATGAACCTACAGGAGTAAACCATGCACATGTTCAAAACCCTTTTGACCACCACCTTTTGCTTGGTCGCATTGATCTCGCCTGCCAGCGCCGAGTACCCGGACAAACCCATTCGCATGGTGGTGGGCTATGCGCCAGGTGGTGCGGCTGACAAATTGGTGCGCCCCATCACCGATCGGTTGTCACGCATGTTCAAACAGCCTTTTGTGATGGATTACAAGCCAGGTGCCGGGGCAGCGTTGGCCGCAGAAATAACCGCCAAAGCGCCTGCCGATGGCTACACCTTTCACATCACAGACTCAGGCCCCATGACGATCTTGCCGCACATGCGCAAACTCGGCTACGACCCCTTGAGCAGCTTCACCCCCATCTCGATGGTGGGGGGTGGGGGCGTGGTGGTGGTGGTCTTGCCCACATCCAAAGCAACGGACATGAAGTCCTTGGTGGAATTGGCCAAAAAAGACCCCAAAAACTGGAGTTATGGCACCTCAGGGGTGGGCGGTGTGGGGCATCTGGCGGGTGAGCAATTCAAGGCCGCCGCCAAGCTGGACATTGGCCACATTCCCTACAAAGGCGGAAGCCCTGCCATCACCGAATTGCTCGGGGGGCATGTGCCGGTGTTGTTTTCATCGTTGGGCTCGGCAGCTTCTCACATTCAGGCCGGCAAACTGCGGGCCTTGGCCGACTCCTCCAGCAAACGCAGTTCCATGTTCCCCGATGTGCCCACCATGGCCGAGGCTGGATTCCCAGGCTTTGATGCCAGCATTTGGTTTGGCATTGTTGGGCCGGCCGGTCTGCCCAAGGAAGTGATGGACAAATGGGTCCCTGCCATGGCCAGCGTTTTGAAAGACCCGGAAGTGATCGCCGCCATCAAGCGCGAAGGCTACGACCCCATGCCCATGACGCCCCAGCAAACCACAGAACGCATCAAATCTGATTTTGAGTTGTGGGGCAAAACGGTCAGGAGTGCCAACATCACGGCCGACTGAGTGCGCCAACCGGTTCGTTGGATGCGACAGCGGCACAGCGGCTGGTCAGGTGTGCCATGGAGGGTGAAATCAGGATTTTCCTGCCAGCATGGCTTCCACCAACTCCTGGACAGCCAAGGCTTCTTCGGCCGTAGCCAGTTTGTGCGGTTGGCCCTTCAGCCACAAGTCCACTTCGCTCAATTGACGCTGTAAGGCGCTGGTGCGCGGGTCTTCAGTGCGCCAGTCCAAGGCCTCTACCCAAGGGCCGCCGTCGGAACGCCACAGTTGGTAAAACTCCCTGAATTGGTGGTTCATGCGGCTGCCGCGCACGGTAACTTCTTGCCGGTCAGGCTGCTGACCTCCGGTGGTCGCCATGATGGTCACCGGCTTGCCGTCTGCGGTGGTCAAGCGGGCCAACATGTCCAGCTCACACAAGGCAGGATCTTGCGGATAGCGGGGCAAAGCCTGCTGCAAGGTCAGCGGCCCTAGAAAACGTCCAGCCAAAAACAGGAAATGCGAGATCACTTCCCGGGTGTAGCCACCCTCATCGCGCAAGCGCAACCAATCGGCGTCCTTTTGCCAAGCGCGGGGCCAGGCGGGGTAGTTCACCACGATGTCGATGCCCAACAGCTCACCTGTTTCACCCGCAGCAATGGCGCGGTTCAATTCTTCAAAGCCACGCGACGCGGCTTGGGTGAAGTTCACCACGCCCGGTAAACGCGCTTGTCTCAGCTGTTCGACCAGATCGCGGCTTTGCGCGTTGTCGGTGCCCAGGGGTTTTTCCATGAACACGCCCTGTCCGGCTGCTGCGGCCTGCAAGGCATAGGTTTTACGTGGGCCTGGGGGGCAAGCCAGGTACACCACATCCACCCCGTCCATGGCGGTCTGCGCATTGGCTGCGACGTGCACACCTGGGGCCATGTCCAGCGTTTTGGCCACCGATGTGGGCGAGGGGTCCCAAACGCCGCACACTTCGAAGGCGGGATGCTGCAAGGCATTTTCCAGCATGCGGCGGCCCATGATGCCCAGCCCGATGATGGCGATTTTTTGTTTCATGTTTTTCTCCTGTGAATCGCAAGCTTAGCAAGGCCGCCGCACACGCGTGTCGCCTTTGCAATGCCCCGTGCTGAGCAGCCTCACTTGAGCTGGTGCTGTCGCGAATGCTGCTGACTGGCTGCACCTAAAGACGTTAAATCAAGCGATTCATCCAACATTGAGGAATTCGTCATGGTGCTTTCGCATTGGGTTCGCCGTTCAATCCGCCCAGCAGCCAAGCGGCTGCTGACCGCCAGTTGCTGCGCCATGGCACTGATGCCCGCATGGGCACAAACCCCAACCGACCCCGTTAAGGCCCGTGTTCAAACCCTGGCCCAGGCCCAGACGCCTGCCTTGCTGGACACCCTCAAAAACCTGGTCTCCATCGAATCAGGCAGCCGGGACCTTGAAGGACTTGAAAAAATCAGCCAGTTGATTGGGCAACGCTTGCAGCAACTGGGCATGGAGGTCAAAACCATGCCCACGCAGGCCCCTGACTTCCACCCCCAACTCAAAGGGGCCAAGTTGGGTTCGGTGGTGATGGGTACCAAAAAAGGCAAGGGCCAAAAGAAAGTGCTGTTGATCGCCCACATGGACACGGTTTATTTGAAAGGCATGGTGGCCAAACAACCTTTCCGCATCGATGGCAACCGGGCTTATGGCTTGGCGATTTCGGACGACAAAGGGGGCGTGGCCTTGATTTTGCACACCGTGCAGATGCTGCAGGATTTGGGTTTTGACGATTACGCCGAACTCGCTGTGGCCATCAACGGCGACGAAGAAGTGGGCTCAGCGGGCTCCAGCGCCTTGTTGGTGCGTTTGGGTGAGGAATACGATGCGGTGATGTCCTTTGAAGGCGGCGGTGTCGACAAAGACACGGTGCGATTGGCGACCAGCAGCATTGCCATTGTGGAGATGAAAGTCACCGGCAAAGCCTCTCATGCCGGTGCCAACCCCGAGGGCGGACGCAACGCGGTCTACGAATTGGCGCACCAGATGCTCAAGACCCGCAATTTTGGCGACCCGGCCAAGGGGCTCAAGATCAACTGGACCGTGGCCCGGGGCGGCGATGTCCGCAATGTGATTCCGGCATCAGCCAGCGCCATTGCCGATGTGCGTTCGCTGTCCAACAAGGACCTGGATCAGATGGAGGCCAGCTTGAAAGAAGCCATCAAGGACAAGTTGATCCCGGACACCCAAATTGATTTGAGTTTTTACAGAAGCCGCCCGGCCTTTGAAGCCACACAGGCATCTCGGGTCATGGCGCAACACGCTTTGGGCATTTTTCAGGAAATCGGTCAAAACCTGATGGTCCAGGAGCGTGCCACCGGTGGGGGGACAGATGCCGCCTTTGCCGGGCTGCGCCCAAAAGGTGGTGTGCTGGAGAGTTTTGGACTGCGCGGCTTTGGTGCCCACTCGAACGACGACGAGTACATCTTCATCGACTCGATCGCGCCACGGCTGTATCTGTCCACACGCATGGTGATGGATGTGGGCAGCGGCAAAGTCAAATGGTGATCAAGCCACAGGGATGTTCACCGTCCTTGTTGCACAGGCTGACGCGAGTAGGCCTGTGCAGCCACCCGCGCAACCACCCATTCAGCGAGCCTGAAACTGCGGTGGTCGGCGTTCGGTCATGGCTTTGACGCCTTCTTTGAAATCTTCGGTTTTGAACTGCCAGTTTTGCTCGGCACTTTCATGCGCCACCGCTTGCTGCAGTTGCGGCACCAAGCCCTGGCGCAGGGTGGCCCGTGTGGACTGAACCGACAGCGGGGCTGAGACAGCGATTTCGTGAGCGAGTTTGAGGGCTTCGGCACGCACATCGGATTGGGCCACCAGCACATCGGCCAGTCCCATGTCCAGGGCTTCTTGTCCCCCAATCCGCCTGCCCGTGAAAAACAGCAAATTGGCTTTTTGAATTCCTACCAACCGGGGCAAAGTGACCGACAAACCAAAACCCGGATGAAAGCCCAAACGGTTGAAGTTGGCCGTGAAACGGGCTTCTGGGCAGGTGACCCGAAAATCGGCCACCAAGGCCAAGCCGAGTCCGCCACCCACAGCAGCCCCCTGTATGGCTGCCACAATCGGTTTGCGGCAAGAAAAAATCCGGATGGCTTCGAAATACAAAGGATTGGTGCCTGGGTTTTCAGGGCGGCTGATTTTGTCATCCGGGCTGTTGAAATTGGCACCTGCACAGAACGCAGTGCCTTGTGACGCCAGCACAATGGCACGGCATTGCGGGTTTTGATCCAGGGCCTCAAAGGTATTGGCAATTTGCTGGATCAATTCAAAGTCAAAAAAATTGTGAGGTGGGCGGCAAATTTCCACCGTGGTCACATGCTGGTCGTGGGTGATGTTCAGATCGGGAGTGCTGCTCATGATGGGGTCCTGTCGTGTGAGGGAAGAGTGTCGTCAGTTGCTTTTCAAAATGACACCTTGATCGGCCAGTGCATGGATTTGATCGGGGCTGTAACCCAACTCGGACAAGATGGCGTGTGTGTCCTGGCCCAGTCGGTGGGCTTGATGGCGCACCTTGGCCGGTGTTTTGGCAAATTTGACGGTAGGACGCACATAACGAATGGCCCCAACGTCAGGGTGCACCGTGTCCTCAAACAGCCCAACGGCTTGTAATTGGGGGTGTGCTGGCAAGTCCTCCATAGCGTAGATCGGGGTGGCCGGAATGTCCAGGCGGTCGCAAATTTCAATCCATTCGGCGGTGGTTTTGGTGGCGGTGATTTGGTGCAATGCGGCGTACAGCCCTTTGATGTTGGCATTGCGTGTGACGCGGTTGCTCACCCCCAAAGACTGGCCCAGGGCCTCTTGACCCGCATCTTTGAAAAAGCTTTCCCAATGGTGGTTGGTGTACGGCAGCATGGCAATGAAGCCATCGCGTGTGGGACTGGGTTGACGTCCACCGCCCAACACACGGCTGTAGCCAGCACTTTGGGTGGCTGGGTTGCGGGTCAGTCCCCCCAGGTGCTCCACCAAGGTGAAGGCCACCATGGTCTCTAGCATGGGCACTTCCACATATTGCCCTTGGCCGCTGCGCGACTTGGCCAGCAAGGCGGCCAAAACGGCATTGACCAAAACCATGCCTGTGGTTTTGTCGGCCACCAGTGTGGAAACGTAGTCTGGCCGATCGCGGCCAAGGCTGTTGACACTGGCCAATCCACAAGCTGCCTGAATGATGTCGTCAAATGCAGGGCGGTCCTTGTCGGGGCCATCTTGGTCAAAACCTGTGGCCGCGCAATAGACGATTTGGGGGTTGGCTTGGGCCACGGCGTCGTAGCCAAAACCGAGTTTTTCAATGGCCGAGACCCGCATGTTGTGTACCAACACATCCACCCGCGGAATCAATTGCCGCAAAATGGCCTTGCCTTGATCAGACTTCAAGTCCAAGGCCATGGACTGTTTGTTGCGGTTGATGGCCATATAAATGGAGCTCATGCTGGGCGAGAGGTTCACGCCGTTGGAGCGCATCAAGTCACCTTCAAGGCTTTCGATCTTGATGACCTCTGCGCCGTAATCACCCAGAATTTGTGTGGCCAGAGGACCTAAAACAACCGAGGTCAGGTCCAGTATGCGAATGCCCGTCAAAGGTCCATCAGACAAGTCCATCTTGGCGTCGTTCATGCTGTGTTTTTCTTGGGTTTGAGGCTGTCCCAGGTGCTGTCAGGCCAGTGCTGCATGTTGTAAGCCGATGCGCCTGCCGCACCTTGCAGCATTCGGCCGCCATCGATGATCACGGCCTCTCCCGTGATGAAGGCGGCACTGTCTGAAATCAAGTACACACACAAGTCGGCCAATTCATGGTGCTGCCCGACACGCCGCAGCGCCACACCTTGTTCAATGGGGGCTTCACCGATGCGTTCTTGGGGCATCAGGCGAGACCAGGCCCCTTCGGTCGGAAACGGCCCTGGCACCACCCCCACGGTGCGAATGCCATAAGGGCCCCATTCGACGGCCAGGCTTTTGATCATGGCCAGTGCACCGGCCTTGGCCATGGCCGATGGCACTGTGAAGGGCATGCCGGTCAGGGCCGACTGGGTCAGGATGGACATCACCGTGCCTGGGCGTCCAGCCTCGATCCAACGGCGGCCCACGTCCATGGTGCAGTAGGCCGAACCCTTGAGCACGATGTCGACCACCGCATCAAAAGCACGCATGGACAGGCGTTCAGTTCGGGCCAAAAAATTGCCCGCCGCATTGTTGAGCAGCACATCCAGCGGTGCTTTGGCCCAGATGGCGTCCATCATGTCTTGCACGGCCTGCGCATCCCGCACGTCACAGACATGCGTTTCAATGTCAACACCCAAGGTGCTCTTGAACTCTTGGGCTGTTTGGCTCAACACGTCTGGGCGTCGACCACAAATTACCAAGTCTGCACCCAAAGCCACATAGCGCTGGCCAATGCTTTTGCCCAAGCCTGTGCCACCACCCGTGATCAGGATGCGCTTGCCCGCCAACAAATCAGGTCTGTACATCGACATGCCGCGGACTTTCATTCAGGTTGGATGCCGGCCATTTTGGAAATGCGGGTAAAGCGTTCGAGCTCGTCTTGCTGGAATTTCAGCATCGAGTCACCAAAGTAAGGCATGTTGTCTGAACCGGAAGCTTTGTTGAAGTCCATGCCTTCACGAGAATCCCTGACTTTGACCAAGGCTTCAATGAGCTTTTTCTTGATGGCTTCTGGCGTGCCGGCCTTGACGTAAAACGACGTCCAGGAGTAGTTCACATATTCAGGAAAACCACTGTCAATGAAGGTCGGGACGTTGGGGAAATCGGGGTGTCTTTTCTCACCTGAGACGGCCAGTGCCTTGAGCTTGCCAGACTTGATCAAGGCCGCAGCCCCGCCCAGATCGGCAATGCCCACATCCAGTTGATCACCCATCAAGTCGGTGAAAATTTGAGCGCCCCCTTTGTAGGTGATGTGGTTGAACTTGACGTCGGCCATGTTGGAAAACCATTCACCTGCCAAACGATAGCCCGCCGAGTAATTGGCCAGGCTCAATGGTTTGGTGGGGTTCTTTTTGGAATGTTCCACCACATCTTTCAAATGGTTGAACTTGGAATTGCCAGACACCACCCAGACATTCATGTTGCGTGACAGACCGGCCAAAGGCGTCAAGTCGGTCATGGGGTTGTAGGGGAGATTTTTGATGCTGATGGGATTGACCGAGATGGGTGAATTGCTGGCCAACAAAATCGCGTGACCATCGGCAGGCAAAGCCAGCAAGGCCTGAACCGAAATGATGCCACTGGCACCGGGTTTGTTTTCAACCGTGGCCGACTGGCCCAATTGCTTGGCCAGTCGATCGCCAAAAAAGCGGGCCGAGGTGTCAGAGCCGCTGCCGGCCGTGAAGGGGACAAAAATGCGAAAAGGTTTGGACGGAAAGTCTTTGTCTTGGGCCACTGCCCCTGTGCACAGGGCCATGGCCAACGACAAAGCGCAGCCGGTCAGAAAGTTTCGCTTGAGCATGTTTTTGTCTCCTGAGTCAGTTGAAAAAATCACAAACGCGTGAGGAAAGGCCACAGCATGTTGGCCCCTTGCTTCAAAGCCATCTCGCCAATGCGAGTCTGCCAATGGGTTTCGTTGCCAAACTCGTCACGCCAGGACCACAGTCTGCGTGTCAGGTGGTGAAGGTTGTGTTCGCGGGTAAAGCCCATGGCACCATGCACTTGATGTGCAATTTCAGCGCCTTTGCCTGCCGCTTCACCGGCCCTGGACTTGGCCACCGCCACAGCAAAGTCTGAATGCCCATCCTCTGAGGCCTCAATGGCAGCATCCACAGCGGCGGCGCTGGCGGCCACATGGCCGGCCAAAACGGCCAGCATGTGCTGCACAGCCTGAAATTTGCCAATGGGGCGGCCAAACTGAACACGGTCATTGGCGTACTGCAGGCTGTACGCCAAGGCGCGTTGCAAGGCACCGGCCATTTGCACCGACCGCATCAAAGCCCCTTCGCACAACAGTCGCTCATTCGCTTGCGCCAGGGGGGCGACCGCGGCGCAAGGGGTGTTTTGAAAGTTGAAATCAATGCGGGGTTCGCCAGCCAGATTTTTGACCGATGTGTGGGCCACTGTGGCCAGCGCCTGACGCTCGACCCGCACCACACAAGGCACGCCATCTCGCTGCGCCACCAGCACCAAATGGTCACAAGACAGCCCCCAAGGCACGCGGTGAGCCGGCCCTGACAAGCGGGTTTTTTCGCCGTCACCTTGGAGCTGCAAATGGTCTTTGGTGTGGGCCACGCTGACCGATAAAACGCCCTCGGGCACGCTCAGACCTGCGGCAGACAACAAGCGTCCAGCCAAAAAAGTCTCGGCCAGTGGCACCGGTGCGCCGTGGAAGGCGCTGCGCCGCAAAACAAACAGCGCATCGGCATAACTCAAACCACTGCCGCCTTGTTCTTCACTCAGGCAAGCCTGGGGCAAGCCCACCTCTTGCAGTGCCTGCCAAAGGGCTTGGGGCCAAGTGCCTTCCTCGCTCGACATGAACACTTCTTTGAGGCAATGGGCCTCACAAATGCGGTCAACCGTTTTTTCAAGATCGTCACGAATATCGCTCATCGCAGTCCCAATCCTTTGGCAATCATTCCACGCAATATTTCCCGGGTTCCCCCCCGGATGGTGAAGCCGGGAGCCTTCAACATGTTCATGCCCAGCAATGCGTCAAAGTCGCTGCTGTCGTTGTCCATCACCGGCTCGGTGGGAATCAGCTGGCGAAATATTTCGGGAATCTCACGCTCAAATGCGGTGCCAATGTCTTTGACCAAAGCCGCTTCAAGAATCGGTTTTTGTCCCTGTGTGAGCATGCCGGCCACTGACGTGGACATACGCCGCAAGGTGGTCAAGTGCGCCACAAAACGACCTATTTCATTGACCGATCTCGCATCGGGTTGGTCGCCCAGTTTTTCCATCGACGCCAGCAGCAACTGGTAGGTGCTCAAAAAGCGGTCTGGCCCCGATCGCTCGAAAGCCAATTCACTGGTCACCATGTCCCAGCCACCACCGACTTCACCCATCACCATGTCATCGGGCACAAAGCATTCATCAAAAACCACTTCGTTCCAGTCGTGTGCGCCATAGATGTTCAAAATGGGGCTCAGGCTCAGGCCGGGTGATTTCAAGTCGACGATGAATTGGGTCATGCCCGCATGGCGGTCTTCTTCTTTGGGGGCTGTGCGCACCAAGGCAATCAGGTAATGCGCACGGTGGGCGCTGCTGGTCCAGACCTTGGTGCCCGAGAGTTTCCAGCCCCCTTCGACTTTGACGGCTTTGCTTTTGACGGCGGCCAAATCCGAGCCCGAATCGGGCTCGCTCATGCCAATGGCAAAAAAGCATTCGCCTGCTGCAATTTGGGGCAAGATCAAGCGGCGTGCCCGCTCGCTGCCGTGACGCAAAATCTGGTTGCCGCTTTGCCGATCGGCCACCCAGTGCGCCCCCACGGGGGCACCGCCAGCGAGCATCTCTTCGGTCATCACATACCGCTCAAGGGCGGTGCGTTCTTGCCCGCCATATTGGCGGGGCCACACCATGCCGATGTAGCCGGCTTGCCCACATTTGCGGCTGAACTCGGCATCCCCTTCGGACCATGAATTTTTGCGTGGCGTAAAACTCCCCGCATCCATTTCTCGTTGAAGAAATGCCCGAACCTGTTGTCGCAACAAATGCGCACTCTCGGGCATCGTCACTGCAGGAAATACAAAATCATGCATGTCACTACTTTCGCCGGTCAATGAAACTCAGCTCATCTTGATGCTTTCAATGGGCAAGTCAAGGCAGATCGAGACAACTAGGCGACTCCAAACCCGCGTGGATGCGAGATGATGAAGACTTCCAGTTTCATAGACATGAAAGACCACTCTCATGCGTTCTGGCTTCTACAGTTATCCCAATACGCAGCGCATTGTTTACGGCGTTCCCTTTGTACAGGCTCTTGCCCAAGAGGTTCAAACGGTGGACGCCCAGCGGGTGTTTGTGTTGGCCAGTGGCAGCTTGACGCGCCACACCGATGTGGTGGATCAACTCAGGGGAGTCTTGGGTACACGCTGCGTGGGGGTGTTTTCTGACATGCCTGCACACACACCGCGCACAGCCGTGGTCAAGGCGGCACATGAGGCCTTGAATGCACGGGCCGATCTGATTTTGACGCTGGGAGGCGGCTCGATCACCGATGCCGGAAAAATGCTGACCCTGTGCATGAGCAATGCCATTGACTCACCCGAGGACCTGGATCGCTTGGCCACCCGGGTCCATGCCGATGGGCGTGTGGAGCGGCCCGAATTCAATGCCCCTAGCGTGCCCAGCACGGTGATCTCGACCACCTTGTCGGCGGGTGAATTCAGCGCCTTGGCCGGTTGCACCGACACGACCAAGGGGCACAAAGAAAATTTTCTGCACCCCAAAGCGTCACCTCGTACCGTGATCCTGGATCCGGCCTTGACGGTCCACACCCCTGAATGGTTGTGGTTGTCTACAGGCCTACGCGCTGTAGACCATGCCGTGGAAGACCTGTGCTCTGTCAACACCCATCCCATGTCAGAGGCCACCTCCTTTCAGGCCTTGCGCCTTTTGGGCCGAGGTTTGCGGGCCGTCAAAAAAGACCCCTCTGATCTGAACGCCCGACTCGATTGCCAGTTGGGGGCATGGATGTCCATCATCGGCTCGAGTGCAGGCGTCCACAAAGGGGCCAGCCATGGCATTGGCCATGTGTTGGGTGGCACTGCTGGGGTGCCTCACGGGTACACCTCTTGTGTCATGCTGCCCCATGTGATGCGCTACAACCACAGCGTGAACGCCGAGCAACAAAAACGGGTGAGCGAAGCCTTGGGTGAGCCGAACAAGCCCGCTTGTGATCTGCTGGCCGAATTGGTGGCCGAACTGGGTTTGCCCAGCACCTTGCGCGAGGTGGGGGTGCCCGCCGACATGCTGGACCTCATTGCGCACAACGCCATGCACGACCGCCTTATCCATACCAACCCCAGAAAAATCCATGGCCCCCAAGATGTGCGCAGCATCCTGGATGCCGCCTGGTAGGTGAGCGGCGTGAAAACTCTGCAAGGCACCCGCCTGGTGTGGGCCATGTGTGTGGGCCAAGTGGGCAATCTATTGCCCCATGTGGTGGTGCCCGCCGTGATGGTTCAGCACCTCATGCCGGTTTGGGGCATGAGCAGCACACAAGCCGGCTTGTTGGCTGCGGCCTATGCTTGTGGCTACATGGTGGCTGTGCCCGGTTTGACGGCATTGACGGACCGTTTGGACGCCAGACGCATCTTGTTTTGGGGGTCTTTGTGCAGTGCCTTGAGTACCCTGGCCTTTGCCTGCTTTGCAAACAGTTGGTGGAGCGGGATGGTGTTTTGGGCCATGGCCGGTGCCAGCTTTGCTGGGGCCTATATGCCCGGATTGCGGGCACTGACAGACCGCTTGGGGCAGGCCGATGCCTCGCGCAGCATCACCTTGTACACCGCCAGTTATTCCATGGGCGTCGGGTTCTCATTTTTGGTGTCGCAACTGTTGGCCCAGTCCTGGGGCTGGCGTTGGGCGTTTGCCATCACCGCTTTGGGGCCCTTGTGCATGGTTGTGGTCGCTTGGAAAATGGCCCCACGGCAACCGGTTGTGGTGCCCGGTCACTTGCTGGACATTCGTCCCGTTTTGCGCAATCGACCGACCATGGCTTACATCCTGGCTTATGGCGCACATTGCTTTGAACTGTATGGATTCAGAACCTGGATTGTGGCGTTTTGGGCGTTTGTGGTCGCACGCCATTCGGGGCTACAACTGCCTGACCCCATGTGGGTCAGCTTTGTGGCCTCTTTGCTGGCCATGCCTGCGAGCATTTTGGGCAATGAACTGTGTTTGCGCTTTGGCCGACAACGTGCATTGACCTGGATTCAGCTGGCCTCTGGCCTGACCGCTTTGCTGGTGGCTTGGGGGGCGGACGGTTCGCCTTGGCTGCTGCTGGGCTTGTTGGTGGTGTATGCCGTGACCGTGCCTGCCGACTCGGGCTCATTGACCGCCGGGATGGTGTCGCACGCTCAACCGTCCTTCAAGGGTCTGACCTTGGCCTTGCATTCAACCGTGGGTTTTGGCTTGTCTGCCTTGTCGGGATGGCTGCTGGGCCTGGCCTTGGATGCCCATGGCGGTATTCAAGAACCTCAAGCCTGGACAGCCGCATTTGCCGTCCTGGCTATGGGTATTTTTCTGGGGCCTTGGGCTTTGCGGCTCTCAAAATCCTGAGCTGGGCTGGGGCGCTCTACAAGCCGCATGGCTCAAACAATCAACGAACCCTGTGTGGGTATTTGACAAAAGTGGTTTTTTGAGAGGTTTGTGCTCAGATGAGTAGTTCGATGGCTTAGGGTGCTTAAACTGGCGTATGTCCCAGGTGCTTGGGCTTGGAATGGGTTGGTTCGTAAATATAAATAAATTGATGCAAATTATTTTAATTAAAAATAATAATTAATTATATTTTTCTTGAAAATTTGTAAAGGTTGCTGTCAGTCACTTTTTCATGTGTCAAGAGTTTTTTGCGATGGCGTGTGTATGATTGAATGTCACTCGAATATTTATTTAAATTTGTCAAGTGATACTTTCAATAATAATTTTTCCTCTAGAGGTTTCCATGATCAAATCACGATTTTTCATTGCCGCATCTTTTGCGGCCATTTCTACGGTGTCCGCTGCTGGTACATTCGATGGTCCTTCCATTCAAGCTGGTATTGGTTTTAACGCTGCACAAACCACTTTAAAAGACTACAGCCCTGATGGCAAAGTTTCTGACACCAAAGCCGTTGGTAATCTGTCTTTGAATTATTCAAAGTCTTACGGCGCTTTTAATATGGCTGGTGGTGTTTTCACCATGCTGGGTTCACAAAAATCTGGTTCCTTGCGCAGTTTTTCCGTAGACACTGGCGGTATCTGGTCTGATGAATTCAAACTCTCCAACGTTTGGGGCATCTCCATTGAGCCGGGTTATAACCTGAATGATTCGGTTCAAGCCTATACAAAATTCAGCATCGTTCGCGCAACTGGCAAAAACACTTTTGATTACACTTTGGATTCAACGCCAGTAGCGGGTGATGCAGGCTCTGCCAGTATGAAACACAATGGCACAGGTTTCGGTGTTGGTGTCAAGTTTAAAATCACAAATGAGTTGTACGGTACAGTTGAAATTGAAAAAATTAATTTCAACACCAAATCTTATTACACAGATGTGACTGAAACTTACAAACCAAGCCTTGTCAAAGCCGGTGTGAGCATTGGTTACAAGTTCTGATTTTTTATTTTAAATAAATCATCAATTAAAAAAGGGGCTCAGGCCCCTTTTTTTTTGTCTTGCATCGATCATTTATTTATTCTGATTGCAGTTTTTTATAATATGTTTAATCGGATAAAAAAACTAAACTATTTTTAATGTTTATCTGGTGAAATAAAGGGTCTTTGCAAAATCTGAATTGATAGAAGTTCAATTTGCTTTCGGCAACAAAAAAAGCGCCTAAGCGCTTGATTTGAATGAGTGTCTTGGCGGAAGCGGTGAGATTCGAACTCACGGACCCTTTCGAGTCGCCGGTTTTCAAGACCGGTGCAATCGACCACTCTGCCACGCTTCCTTGGAGCTAGATTGTAACGGCTTAGAGGCGGGCTTTTGAGGCAGGCGTGTTCAAAAAGAAGCGGTCCGCATCAAGCGGTGGCCAGCATGCCGCGCTTTTCGATGAAAGCCACCACTTCGGCCAAGCCGTCCAGGGTTTTCAAGTTGGTCATGACCCAGGGGCGTGTTTCGGGGTTGGGGCGCATGCGGTTGGTGTCGTCGCGCATCACTTGCAGGTCAGCGCCCACATGCGGGGCCAGGTCGGTTTTGTTGATGACGAACAAATCGCTTTTGGTGATGCCGGGGCCGCCTTTGCGCGGAATTTTTTCGCCCGCCGCCACGTCGATCACGTAGATCGTGAGGTCACTCAGTTCGGGGCTGAAGGTGGCTGCCAGGTTGTCGCCACCGCTCTCGATGAAGACCACGTCGGCGTTGGGAAACTTTTCGAGCATGCGGTCAATCGCTTCGAGGTTGATGGACGCGTCTTCGCGGATGGCGGTGTGGGGGCAGCCGCCGGTTTCCACGCCCATGATGCGCTCAGCGGGCAGGGCGCCACTCACCGTCAGCAGGCGCTGGTCTTCTTTGGTGTAGATGTCGTTGGTGATGGCGATCAGGTCCCAGCGCTCACGCATGTTTTTGCACAGCATCTCGAGCAGCGTGGTTTTGCCAGAGCCAACCGGTCCGCCGATGCCCACGCGCAGAGGAGGAAGCTTTTTGGTGCGGTGGGGGATGTGGTGCAGTGCAGAAGTCATGATCTGAAAATTCGGGAGTATTGGGTTTCGTGGCGGGACGACAGGATGGCCAGCATGGGGCTGAAGGCCTGGCGGTCTTCGTCGTTTATTTGCATGGCGGTTTGCACCGCCAGCGGGATTTCGCGGGCCAGCCGCGCCAGCATGCGCTGACCTGCGCTTTGACCCAATGGCACGGACTTGAGTGCTGCCTGGGTCATGTTCTCGGCCCAGCCAAAGGCATAAGCCTGCAGGGCTTGGTCCAGTGGCGTATTGGCCAGGGACAAAGCCAAGGACATGGCCAGCGGGTAGGTCACAGGCAGGCTGGCGCAAAACTGCAGTTGCGCGTGGCTGGCCTGCTGCAGGTTGCGTAACCAGTCAAGCAGGGAGCGGCCCATTTGCTCGGTTTGCAAGCGCATCTCGGTGGTTTCGCGGGTGGTCATGACCCAGTCGTTCAGGGTCTGCAGTCGGGCGGTGTCGTGGCGCTGCCAAGCCGGAATGGCCTGCGCCAGCACCGCCATGTCGCCGCGAGACTGCGTCAGGTGCAGCTGGTCCACCACCCAATCGGTAGCGCTGGCTTCGTTGTGCACCAGGCCTTGCTCGATGGCCGCTTCCAGACCTTCGGAATACGAAAAACCGCCGATGGGCAACGCAGGCGATGCGAGCCAGATCAGTTGCAGCAAACCCGAAGGCGCGGTGTCAGTGCTCATGCTCGCAGTCGGGGCCGTGCACATGGGGCGCGGCTTGCACGGTGCGGATTGGGATGCCGATAGGAATGCGCTTGGCCACTGCCGGGCTTGAAGCAGGTGCTGCATGCCCGTGTTGGCAATCTGGGCCATGCACATGCGGCTCGGCAGTTGCGGCGTTGTCGGTGTGTGGGTGATCGTGGCCATGAGCTGGTGAGTGTCCGTGACCGGCATGCCCACCGTGGTCACCATATGCACCGTTTTCGGGCTCAAAAGATTCAGACACCTCGATCACCGTCATGTGCATGGCCCGCAGCATGTCGGCCAGCACATGGTCGGGTTCGATCTTCAGGTGGTCGGGTTGCAGCTCGATGGGCACATGCCGGTTGCCCAGGTGGTAGGCGGCGCGGGTCAGGTCAAAGGGCGATCCGTGCTCGGTGCAGGCGGTGATGCGCAGCACGGCTTGTGGTGCGGCTTGCACGCACACGAGCGAGCCGTCTTCGGCCACCAGCACATCGCCGCCGCGCACCACGGTGCCTCGGGGCAAAAAGATGCCCAGGGCACGGCCTGCGCTGTCGGTCGCATCAAAGCGGCTTTTCTGGCGGGTGTCCCAGTCCAGGGTGATGGTGCTGGCACGTTGGATCAGCACGCGGGCCAAGCCACGGCCTTGGGGCATGAGTTTGGAGCAGAGGAGTAACGAGGTCATGGCTTTAGGTTTTGTAGGAGCCCACCCTGTGGGCGATGCCTGTGTGGGGTGTGTGCCACGCCCATCGCCCAAGGAGTGGGCTCCTACAGAGGAGTTTGTTTTAGAACAAAAAGTAGCGTTGAGTCATGGGCAGGCTGGTGGCCGGTTCGCACACCAGCAATTGACCGTCGGCACGCACCGCATAAGTTTGGGCATCGACTTCCATGCGGGGCGCGTAGTCATTGTGGACCATGTCGCGTTTGCCTACTTTGCGGATGTTTTTCACGGCCGACAAGGTTTTTTGCAGACCATAACGTGCACCCACGCCCGCCTGCAAACCCGCTTGCGAGACAAAAGTCAGCGAGCCGCGCGACAGCGCCCCGCCATAGCTGCCAAACATGGGGCGGTAGTGCACCGGTTGAGGTGTGGGGATGGAAGCGTTCGGGTCGCCCATGGCGGCCAGCGCGATGAAGCCGCCTTTCATGATGAGGGCGGGTTTGACACCAAAGAACGCAGGCTTCCAGATCACCAGGTCGGCCCATTTGCCCACCTCGATGCTGCCCACTTCGTGGCTCATGCCGTGTGCGATGGCGGGATTGATCGTGTACTTGGCGATGTAGCGTTTGACGCGCGCGTTGTCGTGGCGGTCGGTGTCGCCGGGCAGGCTGCCGCGTTGTTGCTTCATCTTGTGCGCGGTTTGCCAAGTGCGGATGATGACTTCGCCCACCCGGCCCATGGCCTGGCTGTCGCTGCTCATCATGCTGATGGCACCCAGGTCGTGCAGGATGTCTTCGGCTGCAATGGTTTCTTTGCGGATGCGGCTCTCTGCAAAGGCCAGGTCTTCGGCAATCGCCGGGTCCAGGTGGTGGCAGACCATCAGCATGTCCACATGCTCGTCGAGCGTGTTGATGGTGTAGGGGCGTGTGGGGTTGGTCGAAGACGGCAGCACGTTGGCTTCGCCCACTACTTTCAAGATGTCGGGCGCGTGCCCGCCGCCCGCGCCTTCGGTGTGGAAGGTGTGGATGGTGCGGCCCTTGAAAGCGGCCACGGTGTCTTCGACAAAGCCCGATTCGTTGAGCGTGTCGGTGTGGATGGCGACTTGCGTGTCGGTTTCTTCGGCCACGTTCAGGCAGTTGTCGATGGCCGCAGGCGTGGTGCCCCAGTCTTCGTGCAGCTTCAGGCCAATCGCACCTGCGCTGATCTGCTCGTGCAGTGCGGCAGGCAAGCTGGCATTGCCCTTGCCCAGAAAACCAATGTTCATCGCAAAGGCATCGGCCGCCTGCATCATGCGTTCGATGTTGAAAGGGCCAGGCGTGCAGGTGGTGGCAAAAGTGCCTGTGGCCGGGCCGGTGCCGCCCCCCAGCATGGTGGTTACGCCGCTGGCCAGCGCTTCGTCGATCTGTTGGGGTGCGATGAAGTGGATGTGTGAGTCAATGCCGCCTGCGGTGACGATCAAGCCTTCGCAGCTGATGATCTCGGTGCCGGGGCCGATGATGATGTCGACACCCGGCTGTGTGTCGGGGTTGCCTGCCTTGCCAATGGCTGCGATGCGATTACCCTTGAGGCCGATGTCGGCTTTGACAATGCCCCAGTGGTCGATGATGAGGGCGTTGGTGAGCACGCAGTCCATCGCGCCTTCGGTATTGGTGCGCTGCGATTGCGACATGCCATCGCGGATGGTTTTTCCACCCCCGAACTTGACCTCTTCGCCGTAGCCACCGGCTTGCAGCGTGAAGTCTTTTTCGACCTCGATGACCAAGGCCGTGTCGGCCAGGCGAACCCGGTCGCCCACGGTGGGGCCGAACATTTCGGCATAAGCGCGTTTGTCGATGTGGGCCATGTCAGAGTTTCCCTTGTGTTAAGCCGCGAAAGCCGTACACCACGCGGTCACCCGCATAGTCCACCAACTCGACGGTGCGTTGCTGGCCAGGCTCAAAGCGAACCGCGGTCCCCGAAGCGATGTTCAGGCGCATGCCTTGCGCAGCTGCACGGTCAAAGCTCAAGCCGCCATTGGTTTCGGCAAAGTGGTAGTGCGAGCCCACCTGAATCGGGCGGTCGCTGGCGTTTTGCACCACCAGGGTGCAGGTGCGGCGGCCCACATTCAGCGCGTGCTGACCGGGGTCAATCAAAAGTTCTCCGGGGGTCATGCGGGGCTCACTTCTTGCCGAAATAAACAGCCACCGCCAGCACCGCGGCAACGGCGATGAAACCCAGCACATCGGTGGCGTGCCAATGGGTGCCACCCAGGCCGTGCCCATCGTGTGCCAAGGCGGTGTTGGCCAGCTGTGTGAAGGCCAAAGACAAAGTGAATGCAAATTTTTTCATGACAGCTCCTGGGTGTTTTTAAACAATGGGTTGGTGCACGGTCACCAATTTGGTGCCGTCCGGAAAAGTCGCTTCGACCTGGATATCGGGGATCATTTCAGCGATGCCATCCATGACGTCGGCACGCGTCAAAACGGTGCGGCCTTCGCTCATGAGTTGAGCCACGGTCTTGCCGTCGCGTGCGCCTTCCATGACGGCAGCGCTGATCAGCGCGATGGCTTCGGGGTAGTTGAGTTTGAGGCCGCGTGCCTTGCGGCGCTCGGCCAAAAGTGCCGCCGTGAAGATCAGCAGTTTGTCTTTTTCGCGAGGGGTGAGTTCCATTTTGGTGCGTGCTTTGAATGTGTTGGGCGAACTGAACGTCAATGAAGCAAAGAGCATGCCTCTTTATAGGGACTGTGCGATTTCCCTAGGAAGTCGCTTGGGCATGTTCTGGTGCATTCCTGCATTTTCAAAAGTTGGCACGGTGATTGCAAGAGGGGTTGCAGCGTTGCAAGCGCTCCGCCCTTTTGTTGAATCCATTTACTTTCCTGATTGGAGTGATCACATGATGAACCGCCGTGGCAATCTTAAAGCCCTCGCAACTGCTGCAGCCATTGTGGCTGGCAGCCTGAGTTTTACAAACCAAGCCCAAGCGCAAGCGGGCAACACCATCAAAGTCGGCGTGCTGCACAGCTTGTCGGGCACCATGGCCATCTCTGAAACCGTGTTGAAAGACACCGTGCTCATGGCCATTGACGAGATCAACGCCAAGGGCGGCGTGCTCGGCAAAAAGCTCGAGCCCGTGATCGTGGACCCGGCCTCCAACTGGCCCTTGTTTGCTGAAAAAACCAAGCAGTTGCTGGGTCAGGACAAAGTCTCGGTCATCTTCGGTTGCTGGACTTCGGTGTCGCGCAAATCGGTCTTGCCCGTGGTCGAAGAAATGAATGGCCTGCTGTTCTACCCCGTGCAATATGAAGGCGAAGAGCTGAGCAAAAACGTGTTTTACACAGGCGCTGCGCCCAACCAGCAAGCAATTCCTGCGGTGGACTACCTGATGAGCAAAGAAGGTGGCGCTGCCAAGCGATGGGTTTTGCTGGGCACCGACTATGTGTACCCCCGCACCACCAACAAAATCTTGCGTGCTTACCTGAAAAGCAAAGGCGTGAAAGAGTCTGACATCGACGAGAAATACACCCCGTTTGGTCACTCAGATTATCAAACCATCGTGGCCGATGTGAAGAAATTCTCTGCCGGTGGCAAGACAGCCGTGGTGTCCACCATCAACGGTGACTCCAACGTGCCTTTCTACAAAGAGCTGGGCAACGCGGGCCTGAAAGCCAAAGACGTGCCCGTCGTGGCTTTCTCGGTGGGTGAAGAGGAGCTGCGTGGCGTGGACACCAAGCCTTTGGTGGGTCACTTGGCAGCATGGAACTACTTCATGAGCATCAAGAACCCTGCCAACGACGAGTTCACCAAAAAGTGGGCGGCTTATGCCAAGGCCAAAAACATCGCCGGTCACAAAGACAAGCCTTTGACCAACGACCCGATGGAAGCGACTTACATCGGCATCAACATGTGGAAGCAAGCGGTTGAAAAAGCCAAGTCCACCGACACCGACAAAGTGA
This sequence comes from Comamonadaceae bacterium PBBC1, assembly GCA_002256145.1. GTDB lineage: Bacteria > Pseudomonadota > Gammaproteobacteria > Burkholderiales > Burkholderiaceae_C > Limnohabitans_A. Next base: position 211,127 of record NKIP01000001.1, on the reverse strand, counting down.
TCGCGGCCATGGCCGGTCAGACCTTCAAGGCACCGAGCGGCATCACCAGCAAGATGGACGAGAAAAACCACCACCTGCACAAGTCGGTGTTCATCGGCGAGATCAAAGCCGACGGCCAGTTCAACGTGGTGTGGAAGACACCTGGTCCGGTGAAAGCCAAGCCCTGGAGCCCTTACATCCCTGGCAATGACGTCAAGCCTGACGAACCTGTCAAGAAGTGATCGTTTGAAAGCGTTCTGAAAAAGGGAGGGCGCAGTCTCTCCCTTTTTCTGAATGGCAACAGCGTTTTGTAGGTCGGTGGCTTCAGCCCCGACATGGGTGCTTGTCGGAGCTGAAGCTCCGACCTACGGCCAAAGTCATGTGAGGCCAAGAGATGATCAAAATGAAAAAATGGATGGTGAAAGGCGCGTTGATCGCCAGTGCGCTGTGGGGCCTGACGGCTGCGCAAGCCCTGACGATGGACGAGGCCCGAGGCATCGCGATTGGAGAGAGCGATGCTCGTGTGGAAGCCTTGGCCAAGGCGGTGGCCCAAGGCGATGAAAAAACGGCGGCCTATTTGCAAGCGCTGGCCGACGATGTGGTCAAAATTGCCAAAGACCAGGTGCTGGTCGTGCGCGACGGTCGGGGCTTGGACCCGGTCACAGGCCAGTCGGTGGCTGTGCCCCCGGATGCCGAAGACGTGATGCTCAACAACCGTTTGCGTGGCGAGCTGGATACCGCCCTGGCAGCACTCAAATTGTTCAGCCCCGATGTGAAGGTGCGCCGCTTGGCCGCCTTGTCGCTGCTCAAAGAGCCCGACGCCAGCCGCGCACCCTTGCTGAACAAGGCACTGGCGGCCGAACAAGATGAGACCGTCAAGAGCCTGGTGCGCCAAGCCCGTGCTGCGGCACTGCTGGGCAGCGAGACCCCCAATGATCGCTTGTTGGCTGCGCAGGAATTGGCAGCCAGTCGGCAACCCGAAACACTGCTCTTGCTCAACCAGCGCTTGGCCGAGGAACAAGAACCTTCGGTTAAAAAACAAATTCAGATCTCCTTGGCCGCTGTGCAGGAAAGCCTGCGTTGGGGCGAGCGATTGGGCACCTTGTTCACAGGTGCCAGCTTGGGTTCCATCTTGTTGTTGGTGGCGCTGGGCTTGGCCATCACCTATGGCTTGATGGGCGTGATCAACATGGCGCACGGCGAGCTGATGATGATCGGCGCCTACGCCACCTATGTGGTGCAAGCGGCGTTTCGCCAATACCTGCCGGAAGCCTTTGACTGGTATTTGCTGGCGGCTGTGCCTTTGGCTTTCATGGCATCGGCTTTGGTGGGGGCCGTGATGGAGCGTACCGTGCTCAAGCATTTGTATGGCCGCCCTTTGGAAACCCTGCTGGCCACCTGGGGCATCAGCTTGGTTCTGATGCAAGGCGTGCGCAGCCTGTTTGGTGCACAAAACGTGGGCGTGGAAAACCCCGCGTGGATGAGTGGTTCGCTGCAGCTGCTGCCCAATTTGCAGCTGCCCTGGAACCGTGTGCTGATCATCGTGTTTGCTGCGGCTGTGCTGATTGGTATGGCGCTTTTGATTGGCAAAACGCGCCTGGGCTTGTTTGTGCGTGGCGTCACGCAAAACCGCCCCATGGCCTCGTGCATGGGCGTCAACACCGCCCGCATCGACACCTATGCCTTTGCGCTGGGCTCGGGCATTGCGGGCCTGGCCGGTTGTGCACTCAGCCAGGTGGGCAACGTGGGTCCTGACTTGGGTCAGAGCTACATCGTGGACTCGTTCATGGTGGTGGTGCTGGGTGGTGTGGGCCAATTGGCGGGCACGGTGTATGCCGCTTTGGGCCTGGGCTTGGCCAACAAGCTGCTGGAAGGCTGGACCGGTGCGGTGCTGGCCAAGATCGCGGTGTTGGTGTTCATCATCATCTTCATCCAGAAGCGCCCGCAAGGCATCTTCGCGATGAAGGGTCGCAGCGCCGAAGCGTGAATATGAGTATGAACATGACAAACATCCTATTACCCACTCCCGCCCCCTTGCTGGGTCGAAAAGCCTGGTCTTTGTTTTTGCTCGCGCTGATCACAGTCGGTGTGCTGGCTCCGGTGTTCAACTTGCTGGTGCCTGCGGGCAGTGCCTTTCACCTGAGCGATTACGCGATTGCCTTGATCGGCAAGATCATGTGTTACGCCATTTGCGCTTTGGCCATGGATTTGATCTGGGGCTACACCGGCATTTTGTCCTTGGGCCATGGCCTGTTCTTCGCTTTAGGCGGCTATGTGATGGGCATGTACCTCATGCGCCAAATTGGGCAAGACGGCAACTACAAAAGCAACTTGCCCGACTTCATGGTCTTTCTGGATTGGAAAGAACTGCCATGGCACTGGGCGCTGTCGGACAGCTTTATCGCCACCGTGCTCTTGGTGGTGCTGGTGCCCGGTTTCATCGCCTTTGTGTTCGGCTACTTCGCTTTCCGTTCGCGCATCAAAGGGGTGTATTTCTCCATCATCACCCAGGCCATGACCTATGCGGCCATGCTCTTGTTCTTCCGCAATGAAACCGGCTTTGGTGGCAACAACGGCTTCACCGACTTCAAGCGCATTCTCGACCTGCCCATCGCGACACCCAATATGCGCATGGTGTTGTTTGTGATCACGGGCTTGACGCTGCTGGGCTTTTATCTGTTCTCGCGCTGGTTGGTGGGCAGCAAATATGGGCGTGTGCTGATGGCCATTCGTGATGCCGAAACGCGTGTCATGTTCTCGGGCTACTCGCCGCTGCCTTACAAGCTGAGCATTTGGGTGATTTCTGCTGTGATGTGTGGCATCGCTGGCGCACTGTATGTGCCGCAAGTGGGCATCATCAATCCGGGCGAGATGAGCGCTGCCAACTCGATCGAGATCGCGGTGTGGGCGGCGGTCGGAGGCCGGGGCACCTTGATCGGCCCGATCGTGGGGGCATTCCTGGTCAACGGTGCCAAGAGCTGGTTGACGGTCACAGCGCCTGAGTTCTGGTTGTACTTTTTGGGTGCGCTGTTCATCGCGGTGACCTTGTATTTGCCGCAAGGCGTTGTAGGCCTGATCGCCAAAATCAAAAACAAGAAAGGTGGTGCCGCATGACGCCCGACTTGCTCAAAAAAGGTGCTGAGCGCGTGGCCCGTTCGGCCCAGCAACGTGTGGAATCGACAGAATCCGGCGGCCGCAGCGCAGGCTATGGCCGCGTGGTGCAAGACGCCAACGAAGTGGATGTGACCCATGGCCGCATCTTGTATCTGGAAGACGTGAGCGTGAGCTTTGACGGCTTCAAGGCCATCAACAAGTTGTCGCTCGACATCGCGCCTGGCGAGTTGCGTTGCATCATCGGACCCAACGGCGCGGGCAAGACCACGATGATGGACATCATCACCGGCAAGACCCGCCCTGACGAAGGCAGCGTGTTCTTTGGCAGCACCATCGACTTGCTGCGCCACAACGAACCCGAAATCGCGCAGCTGGGCATTGGCCGAAAATTTCAAAAGCCCACGGTGTTCGAGCACCTCACGGTGTTTGAAAACCTGGAGCTGGCTTTGAAAACCAACAAAGGCGTCAAAGCCTCGATGTTCTTCAAGCTCGACTCAGCGCAGTCAGACCGCCTGGCCGAAGTGCTGCACACCATCCATTTGGCAGGCAGCGTCAGCACCCTGGCCGGTGTGCTCAGCCACGGCCAAAAGCAGTGGCTGGAGATCGGCATGCTGCTCATGCAAGACCCCAAGCTTTTGCTGCTGGACGAGCCGGTGGCGGGCATGACCGACTTCGAAACCGAACGCACCGCCGAGCTGTTTTTGACGCTCAAGGGCAAGCACTCGCTGATGGTGGTGGAGCACGATATGAGCTTCATCCGCACCATCTCAGACATCGTCACCGTACTGTGCGACGGCTCGGTGCTGGCCCAGGGAACGCTCGATCAGGTGCAAGCCGACGAGCGGGTGATTGAAGTTTATTTGGGGCGGTGAAGGGTCTGGTTTCTTGTAGGTCGGGGCTTCAGCTCCGACAAGTGCCCCCATGACCGAATGTTGGACCTGAAGGTCCGACCTACTTGAAGAGTGAAACATGCTGGAAGTCAAGAATATTCATCAGTACTACGGTGGCTCCCACATCCTGCGCGATGTGAGCCTGAGCGCCGCACAAGGCCAAGTCACCGTGCTGCTGGGCCGCAACGGCGTGGGCAAAACCACCTTGCTCAAATCGCTCATGGGTTTGGTTCCGATCAAAAGCGGCACAGTGACCCTGAACGGCCAAGATCTGACACTCGCCAAGCCTTACGAACGCGCCGCCGCAGGCATTGGCTACGTGCCCCAAGGCCGCGAAATTTTTGCCCGCTTGACGGTCGAAGACAACCTGCTGATGGGCCTGGCCACACAGCCCGGCGGCACCCCGATCCCACCCGAGTTGTTTGAACTGTTTCCGGTGCTCAAACAAATGTTGCACCGCCGTGGCGGTGACCTCTCAGGCGGTCAGCAGCAGCAGCTGGCCATTGCCCGCGCCTTGGCCGCCAAGCCGCGCTTGCTGATTCTGGACGAGCCCACCGAGGGCATCCAGCCCAGCATCATCAAGGACATCGGCCGCGTCATTCGCCAACTGGCCGATGTCGGCCTACAAGGCCAGCGCATGGCGGTGTTGTTGTGCGAGCAGTACTACGACTTTGCCGAAGAACTGGCTGATCAGTATGTGGTGATGGAGCGTGGCGAAGTCATTGCACGCGGTCCGGGCAGCGAGATGAAGGAAAAGAACATTCAGCAGTTGGTGGCGATTTGAATCGTTTTTTTTAAGTCAGGCTTATCGACGTTTGACTTGTTTTCAATCATTTTTTTCAAGTAATTCGCGAATCACTTTGGGCAATCTGGCGCGCAGGCTTTCGGAAATGGCCGTTTCATGCCGTTGCCAGAGAATGCCAGCGCCAATGATGCTCAAACCGATCGCGGTCAATACAAATGGGAATGCCAAACTGTTGGCGAATACACGGCTTGTCAGATAGAACAGGTAAATGGTGACGCCCAGCCCGCCCAGTGTGACCAAGATGCTCCTTCTTAATACGGCACCTGACGCGATCAAAAGCAAGTTGATGCACAAGTAACTGAATTGACTCAGTCCCTGACTTTTCATGGAGGTCAGCGCACCCCAAAAGACAATGGCCCCAAAGCAGTATAGCCAGTAGGCAAAGTCTTGCGTGAATCGACTGCGGATATCGACCCAAAGTGCAAGCCCCAGAATGCCCAGGCCAAAACCCAGAGAGACCATTTCACGTGCTTGCCAACTCATCTGTTGATGACCCCAAACCAGCGCAGCCACATCCATGCTCATGTACCAGAGAGTGGCTGCGATGGGCATGACCAAAAATGGCAAACGGTAGCGCCACAACATGACTGCCCCACAGATCAGCGTACCCAACTCCATAAAGACCCAGCGCCAGTCGATGAGCAGGTGATACTCACGGTAGACCATGCCCTCTGGCCACCAGCCCATGGCCACTTGCCAACCGTAAATCCCCAAAGGGGTCATCACCACCACTAACGCGGCAGTATTGCCGGCTGCGACCGGTTGCTTGATGCGGTGCAACAACCACTCGGTGAGGGCAATGCCCGCCACAGCATAGAGACACGCCAGCACCAACAATCCCCAGCCGCCAAAGCGCTCCCACCCCAGGTTCATCAACAAAGTCATGGCCCCGATAGCGATCAGGCCGCCCATGTAATACAGGATATTCGTGATTTGGAAGCGCGGTGTGTACGCTGGGCGAGAAGACAAGAAGAGCCAAAGTTGCTCAGCTTGTTGCGCTGTCAGCAGTTCTTGCGCCACGGCATCGTTCAGAGCGTGTTTGTTCAATTCCATGGATTCCCCTCTGAGCGAACTGTCAGTCGTGGTGATGTTTTATGCGCAATTGCGGGATGTAAGGACCCCTTTGAGGAATCCCCGTCGGATCGTGCCAGCGGTGATGGCTGCTAAAGCCTGGCGAGCATGTCTTTCAGCTCCACTGAGTTTGCGCACCCAGCTGCGAAATGGAAGCGCACCCTCTGTGGTGCGTCCAATGACCTTGATGAGCGACGCCTTGGCTTCGTCTATGCCACGTTCGATCAGTCCGGGATTGGTTTCTGTGGCGGGTGTATCCAGGTCTGGCCCCAATGCATCGTCCAAAGCCAGAATTTGCGCTTGTAAATTTTCGCAACGCGTATCGTCAGGCAGGGCATAGGGCTTGGCTTGTGCTGCCAGCAACACCGGCGGTATGTCGTCTTTGATCAGATTCAGATCTTGAAGTGGCGCTGTGGCCGCTTTGGTCGCATGGCCCACATCCTGTGATGCACAGCCTGCCATCAACAGGGTCATGACCAGGGTGGTCAGCCATCTCGTTGCACTGTTTTTTTTAAGCTTGCAAATCATCATTTCTCCCATAAGGTCGAAATGATTGTCCATCAAAATTGAAATTAATTAATTAATTAATTAATTAGTTTCTATTTAAATAAAATTAAGGGCATTAAATGCGACTGCTTTACAGGTTCCATAAGCGTGGCACAGCCCCCGGCAAGCCCCACATCTCATGCCGCCACGCCGCCCAAACTTGCCGAAGCAATTGCATGGCCGGCTCAGTCACAGGCGAAAGCACGCGCAGCACGATGACCTGTTGGTGTGGCGATGTGGCCCCGGCTGTCAGCCGCAGTTCAGACGCTTCGAGCAATTCACGCGCACAAGCCAGGGCGCGGTCTGAGCGTTCAGCCGCGATGGCACTGCCTGCTGCAAACACCAGCGTGGCCATGCAGCGCTGGCCGGCCAGGCCCAGCGGGCTGTTCATCAATCGGGTGTCGGTGGCGCTGATCGTGCCGCGCTCCAGCCACACGCCGGGAATTTCCATGTGCTGACGGAAGGTGCCTTGAGCGAAAGGCAGGTCTGCGGCGGGCAAGCCCAAAGCGGTGATGTCCCAAGTGATCAACTCAGCCCCGGGTGCCAAGTCAAACACAGCGCGGTTGAGGCCATCACAGCCGTTGTAGGCAATGGCTTCGAGGGGCAGCCATTCCAGTCGGGCATCCGCCTCGACACGCGCATGAACCTGTTGCGTGGCCAAGCCCGCTTCGGACCGGTAAAAGCGTGTGGCCCCGGGCGTCGTGACCAAACCATGTGCGCCAGAGCCCACGGTGACGCGCATGTCGAGCGTGTCGCCACCCACCAGGCCGCTGGGCGGGTGCACCAGCACGTTGTGGCACACCGCATCACCTTCGGGGTAGAGGCTTTGCAAGATGCGCAGCGGGCCTTGGTGCAGGTAGCGGGCCACGCTGCGCTCGGCTTCGAGCGTGTAGTCCAAATCGAGTCGGGCCAGCCAAGTCATTGGATCCACTTCCTGAGGTTGGCCGACGGCATCACACGCACAAGAGCACGCACAACAGTGGGCACTTCACTCGCCTTGCGAGCCGCGATGCGCCCAGCCTGTGGTGTGTTTTTCGATGTAGCTGAACAGCTCGTACATGACCATGGCCATCGCACCCACCACCACCAAGCCAGAAAACGCCAGACCCATCTGCATGGCCGAGCCCGCCGAGATGAGCAGGTAGCCAATGCCTTCGTTGGAAGCCGTCATCTCGGACACGGTGGTGCCGACAAAGGCCAGCGTGATGGCCACTTTGAGGGAGCCATAGAAGTAAGGCATGGAGCGGGGCAGGCCGACTTTGACCAGCACGTCCCAGCGTTTGGCACCCAGCACGCGCAGCACGTCTTCGAGCTCAGGCTCCAGCGTGGCCAAGCCCGTGGCGATGTTCACCATGATCGGGAAAAAGCTGATGAGGAAAGCCGTGAGGATGGCCGGGCCGATGCCGATGCCAAACCACACCACCAAAATCGGCACAAAGGCCGCTTTGGGCAGGGCGTTGAAGGCGGTCATGAGCGGGTACACGGCGGCATAGGCCAGGCGTGAGCTGCCGATGACAAAGCCCAGCAGCACACCCACCACGATGGCGATGCCAAAGCCCACCATGGTCACCCAAAAGGTGCGCCAGGCGTGACCGGCGATCACTTCTTTGAATTCGACGGTTTGCTGTGCGATGCGCGAGGGGCTGGGGAAGACGAATTCCGACACGTTGAAGGCGCGGCACAGGCCTTCCCAGATCAGAATGCTGAGGACCAGCAAAACCCAGGGGGACCAGCGTTCCAGCGTTTTTTGTTTCATGTGCGTAGCTCCCGTTTATTGGTTGATCGCCGCGCCGGTCTTGCGCATGGCACCGATGTGGCCGCGCAGCTCGTGCACGATGTTGGTGAATTCGGGGGTGTAGGTGATCTCCAGATCACGCGGGCGCGGCAGGTCGATTTCGCGCTTGACCACAAAGCGGCCAGGGCTCTTGCTCATCACATACACCGTGTCGGCCAAAAACACCGATTCGCGCAGGTCGTGCGTGACCAAGATGACGTTGAACTTTTGCTCGGTCCACAGGTCGCGCAAGATGCACCACAGCTCTTCACGCGTGAAGGCATCGAGCGCACCAAAGGGCTCGTCCAGCAGCAGCATTTTGGGTTCATGGATCAGGGCGCGGCAGATGCTGGCGCGTTGCTGCATGCCGCCCGACAGTTGCCAAGGAAATTTGTCTTCGTAGCCACCCAAGCCCACGGTGTTCAGCAGCTTGCGGGCGCGCTCCACATATTCGGCCTTTTTTTGCTTGAAGTTTGTGCGGTAGGGCTCCACGATTTCGAGCGGCAGCAGCACGTTGTCGAGCGTGGTGCGCCAGGGCAAGAGCGACGAGGCCTGAAACGCCATGCCGCTGATCTTGAGCGGGCCAGTGACCGGCTGGCCGTCCACCAGGATGCGGCCTTTGCTGGGCATCTTCAGGCCGGTGGTCAGCTTCATGAAGGTGGACTTGCCGCAGCCTGATGGCCCAACGATGGCGATGAACTCGCCTTGCTTGACCTGCAGGTTGATGTCTTCGACAGCAAAGTGGTTTTGCGCCAGCAACTCGTCGTTGTAGGCGAGCCAGACATTCTGGAAATCAACGAATGATTCTTGGGTCATGGTGTAGGCTTTGAAATGGTGTTCGAAACTGTATACACGCAAGCGGCTGTCAAAGCCCACTCACCCATTTTGGGGTTGAGGTGGGCTTGAAGCGTCGGGTGGCGTTGCCCGCAGCGTGCCAGGTGCCCAGTCTGCCAACAGACCGGGCTACCTCGAGTGCTTACTTCTTGCCCTTGGGCAAGATGTCCAGCTCTTTGGCGGTGGGCAAGAAAGAACCGTTCCAGATGTCGTCTGCTTTCACGCGGGTCTTGGTGTTGAAAGCGTCCGACACTTGCGAAGCCATCAGCGTCATGCGAGGGCCGTTGATCTGGCCAAAGCCTTCGGCGCGGGCCGAGGGGCTGTTGATCACGGTGTCGATGGCCAGTTGCAGGCGGCGGGTTTCGAGCGCCACGTTGATGATGCCGTCGCGGGCCTTGACCGATTCAATGGCTTTGGCGGGGTCGGCCATCACGTCCTTGGCACCCTTGGTGAAGGCGGCCAGGAAGGCTTTCACAGCGGCTGGGTTTTCTTTCAAGATCTTGGGCGAGGCGATGATCGCGTTGCCATAGAGCTTGACGCCAAAGTCGGGGTACTGCATGACCACCACGTCTTCGGCTTTGACGCCACGCGCTTCGATGTTGAGCAGCGAGGTGAAGGTGAAGCCGGTGATGGCGTCCACGTCACCGCGCACCAACATGGTTTCGCGCAGGGGTGGGTCCATCGCGGTCCAGGCCACGTTGCCAATGCTGTTGGCTTTCTGGAAGATGGGGAAGGCACGGCGGCCAGCGTCAAACACGGGTGCCCCCAGCTTTTTGCCGGCCAAGTCGGCGGGGGTCTTGATGCCAGACTTCTTCAAAGCCATCACCGAGGCGGGGGTGTTGTTGTAGACCATCATGATGGCCACAGGCTTGTTGGGGGCGTCGGGGTTGTTGGCGTGGAATTCCATCAGAGCAGCCAGGTCGGCAAAGCCAAGGTCATAAGTGCCCGAAGCCACGCGAGTCACCGCTCCACCCGAGCCGTTGCCCGAGTCCACCGTCACGTCCAGTTTGGCGTCCTTGAAATAGCCTTTGGCCGCAGGCAACAAGAAGAAAGCCGAAGGACCCTCAAAGCGCCAGTCGAGCTGGAACTTGATGGGGGTGGTTTGGGCCTGTGCCAGACCAAAAGAGGCGACTGCGGCCAGTGCGGCCGTGGCCTTGAGTAAGAAACGCTTGTTCATGAGGGGCTCCAGGGGCTGATAAACGGTGAATCTTGACTAGCAAAATCGGTGCCATTATCGACCATGGCCCTGACGCTCAATGTCAGGTCCATCCCCTAGAGATGTGGCTGAGATGCCCTGTTTGGGTGCTATTTTGTGACGAATTTGCACCAAAAAAGGGCTTGTCAGCCGCTCAAAACGCCCGCAGCCCAGCCCCTGCGCACACGGGCTGGGCTGTTTGGGTGCTTCAATGGTGCGCTTGCGCCACGGCCAGGGCCGTCATATTGAGCACCCGGCGCACGGTGGCTGCAGGCGTCAGGATGTGCGCGGTGCCGGCCGCCCCCATCAGGACCGGGCCTACGGTCACACCGCCGCTGGTGGTGGTTTTCATGACGTTGTACAAAATGTTGGCCGCATCCAGGTTGGGACACACCAGCAAATTGGCCGAGCCGCTCAGGGTGCTGTCTTCCAGGTACACGTTGCGGATCTCGGGCTGCAGCGCCGCGTCGCCATGCAGCTCGCCGTCGCACTCGATGTCAGGGTGCTGCGCCACAAACAGGTCACGCGCCAGGCGCATCTTGCGGGCCGATGCCCGTTTGGACGAGCCGTAGCTCGAATGCGAGAGAAAGGCCACCTTGGGCACGATGCCAAAGCGCTGAACTTCTTGAGCTGCCATGTAGGCGATCTCGGCCAGTTGCTCGGCGCTGGGGTCCTCATTCACATAGGTGTCGGTGATGAACAGCGGCCCCAAGTCGCTCATGAGTGCGTTCACAGCGGCGTAGTTGGTCACGCCCGCACGTTTGCCCAAAATGCTCTCGATGCGTTCCAGGTGCGTCATGTAGCTGCCTGTCAGGCCGCAGATCAGGCCATCGGCATCGCCCAGCGACACCATCAGGGCACCAATGATGGTGTTGGAGCGGCGCACCGCCGCCTTGGCCACCGCAGGCGTGGCACCGTTGCGTTTCATCAGCTGGTGGTAGTGCTCCCAATACTGGCGAAAACGTGCATCGTCTTCAGGGTTGACGTTGTCCACGTCCACGCCCAAGCGCATGCGCAGACCGGCTTTTTCGATGCGGGCGGCGATCACGCCGGGGCGGCCGATCAGGATCGGGTGCGCCACTTTTTCATCGATGGCCATTTGGGCGGCACGCAGGGCACGCTCGTCTTCGCCGTCAGCATAGGCCACACGTTTGGCGTCTTGCGGCACCGCCTTGGCGGCATTGAAGATGGGGCGCATCAGGATGCCCGTTTGCGTCACAAAGCTTTGCAGCTGCTGGCGGTAGGCGTCCATGTCGGTGATGGGGCGCGTGGCCACACCGGAGTCGGCGGCGGCCTGGGCCACGGCGGGGGCGATGCGCAAGATCAGGCGCGAATCAAACGGCGTGGGGATCAGGTAATCGCGCCCAAAAGACAGTTCTTTGCCCGCATAAGCGCTGGCCACTTCTTCGCTGATGTCGGCCTTGGCCAGGTCGGCAATCTGGCGCACGCAAGCCAGCTTCATGGCCTCGGTGATTTTGGTCGCGCCGCAGTCCAGGGCCCCGCGGAAGATGTAGGGGAAGCACAGCACGTTGTTGACCTGGTTCGGGTAGTCCGAGCGGCCTGTGGCGATGATGCAGTCGGGGCGGGCGGCTTTGGCCAGCTCGGGGCGGATTTCGGGCTCGGGGTTGGCCAGCGCCAGGATCACCGGGTCGCGGGCCATGGTTTTGATCATGTCCACCGTCATCACGCCGGGGGCCGAGCAGCCCAAGAACACGTCGGCTCCGTTGACCGCATCGGCCAGGCTGCGGGCCTCGGTCTTTTGCGCATAGCGCGCTTTGGATTCGTCGTAACCGCCGGGGCGGCCTTCGTAGATCACGCCCTTGGAGTCGCACACAAAAATGTTCTCGATCTTCACGCCCAGGCCCACCATCACATCGAGGCAGGCGATGGATGCAGCCCCTGCGCCCGACACGGCCAGTTTGATGCTGCCGATGTCTTTGCCCACCAGCTCCAAGCCGTTGAGCATGGCGGCCGAGGCGATGATGGCCGTGCCGTGCTGGTCGTCATGAAAGACCGGGATGTTCATGCGCTCGCGCAGCTTCTTCTCGATGTAGAAGCACTCGGGGGCCTTGATGTCTTCGAGGTTGATGCCGCCCAGGGTGGGCTCCATGGCGGCGATGATGTCCACCAGCTTGTCCGGGTCGCGCTCGGCCAGCTCGATATCGAACACGTCAATGCCCGCGAACTTCTTGAACAGGCAACCTTTGCCCTCCATCACGGGCTTGGCCGCCAGTGGGCCAATGTCGCCCAGACCCAAAACGGCCGTGCCGTTGGTGATCACCGCCACCAAGTTGCCGCGTGAGGTGTACTCGGCCGCTTTTGACGGGTCGGCCTCGATGTCCAGGCAGGGATAAGCCACGCCGGGCGAATAGGCCAGCGACAAATCGCGCTGGTTCGACAGGGGCTTGGTCGGGTTGACCGAGACCTTGCCGCGTGTGGGAAAGCGGTGGTAATCGCGGGCCGCGTCGCGCAGGGCTTCTTCTGCAGGGGAGAGTGGTTTTTGGCTCATGGAAAGTGTCTTTTTGGCTCAGTAAGGGAATCCATTAGAAAGCGTAACCCATTTGGAGGACCGAATACCCTGCGGATTACCTGCATAAAAAGCAAAAAAGCCAAGCGTTGGGCTTGGCTTTTGGGTGACCAAAGCATGTCATACCCGGCTTGACCGGGTACCCATGTCTTCAGGCGATTGTCTTCAATGCGAGTCGGCGTGTTTGGCCGCTTCGATGGCTTCGCTGCTGTCCCCTTTGGAACCGTTGAAGTACAGGTTCAAGAGCACAGCGCTGATGGAGGCCAGCAAGATGCCCGACTCGATCAGGGGGTGGATGCTGTGGGGCATCCACTGCAAATAGCGCGGTGCAATCAGCGGGATCATGCCAAAGCCGATCGAAATGGCCACGATGAACAGGTTGTTGCGGTTGCCCTTGTAATCCACGTTGGACAAGATGCGGATGCCGGTAGCGGCCACCATGCCGAACATCACCAAGCCCGCACCGCCCAACACAAAGGTAGGCAGCGACTCGACCAGGGCCGCCATTTTGGGCAGCAGACCCAGCACGATCAGGATCACGCCGCCTGCCACGCAGACGAAACGGCTTTTTACGCCGGTCACGCCCACCAAGCCCACGTTTTGCGAGAAGCTGGTGTAGGGGAAGGTGTTGAAAATACCGCCAATCAGCGTGCCCAAGCCGTCGGTGCGTAGACCGGCTGTGAGCATTTTTTGATCGACTTTTTTGCCCGTCAGATCGCCCAAGGCGAGGAACATGCCGGTCGACTCGATCATCACCACGATCATTACCAAGGTCATGGTCAGAATCAGGATCGGGTCAAAGACAGGGGTGGCAATTTCAAAAGGCAGCACCAGATCAAACCAGCCGGCTTTGCCTACTTTTTCGAAGGTCATGAGGCCTGCAGCTGTCGCCACCACAGCGCCGACCACGATGCCCAGCAGCACCGAAATGTTGGCCACAAAGCCACGGGCGTACTTGGCAATCAGCAAAATGGACACCAACACGATGGCGGCAATGCCGATGTGTGACAGCTGAGCGTACTTGGGGTTGGGCACCGAGCCCACGATGTTCATGCCTGCAGGCACCGGGGGCACTGCGCCCGTGCTGGCCGCTTGTTTGGCGGCATCCAGCCAAGCCAGGTGTTCCGGGTTGGGGATGCTGGGGGCTGTGGGGCCGAAGGGGTTGCCAAAAATCCAGTTGATGCCCACACGCATCAAGCTGATGCCGATGACGGCAATGATGGTGCCCGTGACCACAGGCGGGAAAAACCGCAGCATGCGGCTCACGATGGGTGCAATCAAGATCGAGATCACCCCCGCGCCAATGATGGCCCCGAAGATCAGCCCCGCACCTTGCACGCCGGGATTGTTGTTGGCCATGGCCACCATCGGGGCGACCGACGCGAACGTCACGCCCATCATCACCGGCAGCTTGATGCCAAACCATTGGGTGGCACCCAAAGACTGGATCAGCGTGACCAGACCGCAGCAAAACAGGTCGGCCGAGATCAGCATGGCCACCTGCTCGGGACTGAGTTTGAGAGCGCGGCCGACGATCAGGGGCACAGCCACTGCGCCGGCATACATCACCAGGACGTGTTGAAGGCCCAAAGCGGCGAGCTTGCCACTGGGCAATTGCTCGTCAACGGGGTGAACGGTTGAACTCATGGAGGGGGCTCCTTGACAGTAGACAGAAGGGGAAAAATCAAAGTGGCTAGATGTGTGCCTCTTTGTGTTCCAAACTGTATACAAAATTAAATGCGATGGGGATGCGTGAAAACCCTGCCATCTGCCGGTCTTTCCCATGGGTTGAGGCCCCCGAGCAGTCATTTCGTCGGCATGGGCCATGGCGTAACATCGCTCACCCACGCCATCCGCGTGAGTGACCTGCCTTCGAGGCATTGGAGCCCCTGCTCCTCGTATGCGCCGACAGGTTTTTTCCCTTCACATTCACGGAAGTCCTTTATGACCACCGCACGTCGCACCCTTCTTAAGGGCGCGGCAGCACTGGGCGCGCTGTCTGCTGCGTCCCCTGCTGTCATCGCTCAGCCTTTTTTGTTTTCCCCCTCGACCGAGCTGATGCCCAAGGGCAAAAAGCGCCGCGTGGTCATTTTGGGCGGCGGCTGGGGTGGCTTGGCCACTGCACGCCATTTGCGCGAAGACGCCCCCGACCTTGAGGTTGTGCTGCTCGAAAAGAACCCAATCTTCTGGTCCTGCCCCTTGAGCAACAAATGGCTGGTGGACGTGGTGGACACATCCTTCCTCGTGCACTCGTACACGGCTGCGGCCGAGCGCATGGGTTACACCTTTGTGCAGACCGAAATCACCGACATCGACCGCGACAAAAAGCGCGTGCACACGGCGCAGGGTTTTGTGGACTACGACTGGCTGGTGG
This sequence comes from Comamonadaceae bacterium PBBC1, assembly GCA_002256145.1. GTDB lineage: Bacteria > Pseudomonadota > Gammaproteobacteria > Burkholderiales > Burkholderiaceae_C > Limnohabitans_A. Next base: position 196,018 of record NKIP01000001.1, on the reverse strand, counting down.
TGTCCGCTGGCATTCGCGTGACCTACGAGCCCTGGTTTGGCAACGACCGCGCAGCCGCCGCCTACACCCAAAAGCATTTTTCCAGCGCCTACGTGCCCAGCTCGGAACATTTGGCACTCAAGCAAAAAATCAAAGGCTTCAAGGGCGGCACGTTTGTGATGACCTTGCCCCCACCGCCGCACCGCTGCCCGCCCTCGCCCTACGAGCGGGCTTGCCTGATGGCTGACCATTTCAAGCGCCACAAGATTCCCGCCAAAATTTTGATCCTTGACCCCAAGCCCCGCATCATGCCCATTGGCGGCGGCTACCGCATGGCTTTTGACGAGCTTTACCACGACACCATCACCTACGTGCCCAACGCGGGCGTGAAAGAGCTGGACCCTTACAACAAGGTCGTCAAGACGATGGCAGGCGACTTCAAGTTCGACGATGCCATCTTCATGGGCCACCACCAGGCGGCGGACTTGGTCTGGAAAATGGGTGCCATTGGCAAAACCCCGGACGGCAAACCCAGCACCTGGGCGGCCGTGCACCCCGAGTTCTACAACCTGAAGGACGACCCGAGCGTGTTTGTGATTGGCGACAGCGTGGGCGCCGTGTCCCCGCAGTTTGGCCACTACCCCAAGAGTGGCCATGTGGCCAACCGCATGGGCCGCAGCGTGTCCACCTACATTGCGCAGCAATCCAAAAACCAGGCCATGAAGCCGCTCATCATCGACAACCTGTGCTTCATGCTGGTCAACACCGAACCGCTCGAAGCGATCAGCGTGAAGTTTGATTACAAGATGGGGTCAGAGGGCCACATCCTGCAAACCGTGACCGACGACAACTTCCGCCGACCCGCCCTGTGGCAAGAAGATTTACAGTGGTATGGCAGCATGGTGAAGGACTTCACCGGAGGGTGATTGTTGGTGGCTCCGTGACGCTGAGGTGCGAAACATGGAGCCATGACCCCCATTGATCGATCGGCAGCCCGACCTTGGGTCAAGTTTGAATCAAGGGAAACAGCGCATGGTCCATCGGTACGCCAGAGGGCAGTTCCTGGTCCAGCCCGGGAAAGGGCGGCGAGGTCACCCAAGGGCGCGGCGCGTGGGTCATGTCGTCACCCAAAAAGCGCACCGAGTACACGCGCCTGCGTTGTGTGCCGTCCACGCCTGCTGAGGCGTGCAGGCTGAGCATGTGAAAACACACCAGATCGCCTGGTTGCAAGTCCCAGCCCAGGATGGGGAAGTCTTCGCGGTGCTTGTCGATGTCGGGCAACTCGGCCAGCGAGCCTTCGGGGAACCATTTGGCCTGGTTCGTCATGAAGGTGCGCGGCATGAGCCAGGGGCCACGGTGTGAGCCCGCGATGAACTCCAACGTGGACGGGCGCGACACCGGGTCCACCGGAATCCAGAAGCTGATGTTTTGCAGGCCGTCCACGTTGTAATAGGGCTGGTCTTGGTGCCAAGGCGTGCGCTGGCGCGTGCCGGGTTCCTTGACCAGCAGGTGGTCGTGGTAAAGGCGCACCGTCTGGCTTTGCATCAGGCGCTGCGCCAGGGCTGCTAAGGGCGTGTCAAAAATGAAGCGCTTGAACTGAGGGATGTCTTGCCAGTTGCAAAAGTCCTCAAAAAAGCGCCCCGGGTCGTCTGGCCTGCTGGCCACCATGCCGCGCGGGCTGGGGTGGGCCAGGTTGGCCTCGATGCCGTCACGCAGCAGGGCCACTTCTTCGGGCGTGAACAAGTTGCGGATGCACACCGCGCCATCGCGCTGGTAGTCGGTCACGTCCTGGTCGGTGGTGCAGGCCTGCACGCGCTGGCGCAGGGTGGCGAGGGTTTGGGTGGTCATGTCGTTCAAGGCTTCAATGAGTTACAGGCTTCTGCTGGGTGCTTGCCAAAAAGATCACCGCCGCGTTGGGGTCAGCCAAACTGGCCAGGCTGATGTTGAACGCCCGTGCCAGGTACATCTGGGCTTGCTGCACGCCAGACGGAATCAAGGCAATCTCATCGTCCCACCAGCTGGGCAGAGATTTGCGGGCAACGGGCGTGGAAATCCCCACCACATTAAGCCGAGCAAACAAGTTTTCTATGGGATTGACGGTAGCCACGATGTGCTCCTTGGACTCGAAAATGACTTCTTGCTACAGAGAGCAACAGCCCTCGATTCTAAGGAAATCCTCATTACACTCAGGTACTAAATCAGTCAATCTGTTGGCCTTCCACACCCTCTAATCACGTATGCCCATTACCCTGCCTCAGCTGGAACGCCACCTCTTCAAAGCCGCCGACATCCTGCGCGGCAAGATGGATGCCTCGGAGTTCAAGGAATACATCTTTGGCATGCTGTTCCTCAAGCGCTGCTCTGACGTGTTCGAGCAGCGCCGCGCTGAAGTGATTCAACTTGAAATGGATGCAGGCAAGACGCCCGCTGATGCAGCGGATTCGGCCGAGAACAAGCGTTGGTACAAAAAAGACGGCTACTTCTGGGTGCCCAAAGAGTCGCGCTACAGCTACCTCGTCGACAACTCCCGTCAGGCCAACGTCGGCAATCTGCTGAGCAAGGCCTTGGCCGGTATTGAAGGTGACAACGTCAGCCTGTACGACGTGCTGGAGCACATCGACTTCACCCGCAAGATCGGCCAGAGCAAGATCCCCGACATCAAGCTGCAGCAGCTCATCACCCATTTCAGCCTGCACCGCCTGCGCAATGAAGACTTCGAGTTTCCTGACCTGCTGGGCGCGGCCTATGAGTACCTGATTGGCGAGTTTGCTGACTCGGCAGGCAAAAAAGGCGGTGAGTTCTACACGCCGCGCTCGGTGGTGCGCATGATGGTGCGGCTCATCAAGCCTGAGCTCAAGCATGACATTTACGACCCTTGTTGCGGGTCTGGCGGCATGCTCATCGCCGCCAAGGAATACATCGATGAACACGGTGAAGACGGGCGCAAAGCCAACCTTTTTGGCCAAGAGTTCAACGGCACGGTGTGGTCGATTGCCAAGATGAACATGCTGCTGCACGGCATCAGCACCGCCAACCTGCAAAACGAAGACACCCTGGCCGAGCCGCAGCACGTTGAAGGTGGCGAGCTGATGCACTTTGACCGCGTGCTCACCAATCCGCCGTTCTCTATCCATTGGGGCAACACCGAAAAAGACGCCGACGACAAGCCCGCCTGGAAACCCAAGTTTGAAGCCGAGCGCTTCCCCTATGGCCAAGTGCCGCTGGGTGCCAAAAAGGCCGACTTGATGTTCCTGCAGCACATGCTGGCCGTCACCCGCGACGGCGGCATGGTGGCCACCGTGTTGCCCCATGGCGTGCTGTTCAGGGGGGGTGAAGAAAAAACCATTCGCGCTGGCATCATCGAAGACGACCTGCTCGAAGCCGTCATTGGCGTGGCGCCCAACTTGTTTTATGGCACGGGCATCCCGGCCTGTATTTTGGTGCTGCGCCAGCGGGTGCAAAACGGCGCAAACCGTGTCAGCGGCAAACCCGCCGAGCGCCAAGGTAAGGTCTTGTTCATCAACGCCGACCGCGAGTTCTTTGAAGGCCGGGCGCAGAACCACCTTCTGCCCGAGCACATCGAGAAAATCGTCACCAGCTTCGACGAGTTTCGTGCCATCGATGGCTTCTCGGCCATCGTCGACATCGCCACGCTCAAAGACAACGCCTACAACCTCAACATCCGCCGATATGCCGACAACGCACCACCGCCCGAGCCACACGATGTGCGCGCCCATCTGGTGGGCGGCATCCCTAAAGCCGAGGTGGCCAATAAAGCCGGTTTGTTCAGCGCCCACGGCCTGAACCCAATGGATCTGCTGGTGGAAAGGGATGCCAAGTATTGGGACTTTGCACCCGCCCTCGACAAGCGGCAAGCCCTCAAACCCGCCATTGAAAACAATGCCGGACTGCTGGCCAAAGAAGCCGCCATTCGCGATGCATTTGAGCAATGGTGGCGCGATCACAGCGCCCGCATTTCGGCACTTTCTGGCCAGATGCAAGATGGCCAAGACAGCGCCGCCAGCCTGGTGGCCCTGCGCAGCGACCTGCTGGCCAGCTTCAGCCAAAGCCTGGAAGCCATTGGCCTGCTTGACCCCTTTCAGGTGCGTGGCATCGTGGCCGGGTTTTGGTACCAAACCAAGTACGAATTTCTCACCTTGCAGGCACGCGGGGCCAAAGGTGTGGCCGATGCCTGGCGCACCAGCATCGTCACCGCGCTGGAAGACAAAGCCAGCAAAGAAAGCCCGCTGGAGCACAAGCTGGTCAAGTTTTTGATGAGCGACTTCGTCGAGGCCATAACCGAGTTGGATGCCAAGAAAGCGGAACTGGACAGCAAGATCAAAGCGGCCAGCCCGAAAGAGGCTGAGGCGGAAGAAGGCGAAACTGCTGAGCCGGCTGAAGAGGAAGCCGACGAAGAAAACGCCCTGGACGAAACCCAGCTTAAAGCTTGGAAGAAAGACCTCAGCGCCGTCAAGAAACAACTCAAAGCCAAGCACGACAGCTTCAAGCAACACATCGGCACCGCCGTGGAAGGCCTCACGGCTGAAGCCGCTGCCGAATTGCTGCTGACCATCTTGCACAAGGACATGCAGACCATTGTGGAGCGTTACATGGCTGCGCAACGCAAGCAGATCATGGCCGCGTTTGAGAACTGGTGGGACAAGTACCGCGTGACGCTGACCGAAATCGAGGGCAAGCGTGATGAGGCGGCGAAAGCGCTGCAGGGGTTCTTGAAGGGGTTGCGGTATGTCTAACCTTCCCTCTGACTGGAGCATTGCGGTGCTTCGTAGTGCAGCCGATTCAACTCCGGAGAGTTTTATTGACGGCGATTGGATTGAGGCCCCGTACATCACGGACAAAGGCATACGGTTGATTCAGACAGGAAACATTGGGCGATCATCCTTTATCGATAAATCAGATACAAAAAAGTACATTTCACTTGCTTCCTTTCGATTACTCAATTGCAAATGGGTTAACGCCGGGGATCTATTGATTTGTCGGCTTGCGGATCCCATAGGTCGGGCATGCGAAATACCCCCGGCTGTAGGCGATGCCATCACGTCAGTTGACTGCACCATTTTTCGTGTAGCAGCGTCGAGATTCAACAAGCGCTTCGTTCTACATTGGCTAAATTCGGATGAGAATCTTAAAAATGCAGCTGACAACGCCGCTGGTTCAACCCGCTCCCGTATTAGCCGTTCCAATCTAGGTAAATTGCCAATACCTCAGCCAAATTTGAACGAACAGGGTCAAATCGCCCAAATCCTCGACACCCTCGACACCGTTATCCACGAAACCGAGGCGATCATCGCCAAGCGCAAGGCCGTCAAGCAGGGCCTGCTGCACGATCTGCTGAAACGCGGCATCGACGCCAACGGCGAACTGCGCCCGCCACAGTCCGCGGCACCGCATCTTTACAAACAGTCGCCGCTGGGGTGGATTCCGAACGAGTGGGAAGTTCGACCACTCTCATCGTGCATTGCCAGCCTTGACGCAGGGGTAAGCGTAAATTCGGAAGATCGCCCACACGGGGCAAGCGAAATTGGCGTGCTGAAGACAAGTGCTTTGAGCCAAGGCGTGTTTCACCCAGATCAGAACAAGACTGTAGTTGCGAAGGAGGTACGCTTAGCCCGAGAGCCTGTTGAAGGCGATTCCATATTAGTAAGTCGCATGAATACCCCGCAACTAGTCGGAGCGTCTTGCTACGTAGCCGAACCTTGGCCTACTTTGTTTCTGCCTGATCGGATTTGGCAACTCAAGAAGACTGCGCCGGATTCGGTTCACATGCGATGGCTGTCATATGTATTTCTGACCTCAAATTTCCGGGCATACGTCGAAGTTCACGCTACGGGTACGAGTGGCAGTATGAAGAATTTGCCAAAGTCTCGGTTAAGAGAGATGCCCGTCGCATTTCCAAATCTAGATGAACAAATGCTAATTGCAGGCTGCCTTGCTAAAGCAGATGACGTTGTCACTTCCGAAGCTATGCAATTGGAGAAGCTGACAGCTGAGAAATCCGGCCTCATGGACGACCTCCTTACCGGCCGCGTCCGCGTCACGCCTTTGCTGGAGGCTGCCCCATGACCGACCGCCCGACCTCGCTCACCCCGTCGCCTGAAGGCTATGCCGACTGGCTCGCTGAGCTGAAAACCCGCATCCACAGCGCCCAGCAGCGCGCCGCGCTGGCCGTCAACCGGGAACTGGTGCTGCTGTACTGGCACATCGGGCGCGATATTCTTGACCGGCAAAGCCGCGAGGGTTGGGGGGCGAAAGTGGTTGACCGGCTCTCCCGTGATCTGCGCGAAGCTTTTCCGCAGATGAAAGGGTTTTCATCGCGCAACCTGAAGTACATGCGCTACTTTGCCGAGCACTGTCCGTCCCAGCGATTTGGGCAGCAGCCTGCTGCCCAATTGCCTTGGTTCCACATCGTGACCTTGCTGACCCAGTTGCAAACCCCAGAAGAGCGCGAGTGGTATGCCGCACAAGCCATACAGCGGGGGTGGTCGCGAACGACGCTGGAAGTGCAGATCAAGAACCGCTTGTTGGCCCGCCAGGGCCAAGCCGTGACGAATTTTGGCGAACGGCTGCCATCACCGCACTCCGATTTGGCCCAAGACACCTTAAAAGACCCCTACCTGTTCGATTTTTTGGGCTTGGGTGACGAAGCCCATGAGCGCGACATCGAGAGCGGCCTGATCCGGCACATCACGCACTTCTTGCTGGAGCTGGGCACTGGCTTCGCATTTGTGGGTCGACAACACCGCCTGGAAGTGGCGGGCGATGAGTTTTTTATTGATCTGCTTTTCTATCACACGCGTCTCAAGTGCTATGTCGTGGTGGAACTCAAAGCGGTGGCCTTCAAGCCGGAGCATGCGGGTCAGTTGAATTTTTACCTGACAGCGGTAGATCGCCAGATCAAGGGGCCTGACGATAACCCCACCATTGGCCTTTTGCTGTGTAAAACACAGAATCGAATGATTGCGGAATACGCCTTGTCTGGGATTGAGAAGCCCATCGGCGTGGCTGAGTATGAGTTGCTGCGCCAGCTTCCTGACAATTTGGCGAGCAAGCTGCCCACCATTGAAGAACTTGAGCAAGAACTGATCAATTTGCCTGATGAAACGAATCAGCAGGACGGGAGCGCTTGATGGGCTGGGAACTCGAAGAAGTCGAAAAGCCATTCGTTGCCCAGTTGCAGGCGCTGGGTTGGGCGCACATCGAAGGCAGCCTTGACGACCCTGCCGTGACGGGCCGCACCGGCTTTGCCGAGGTGATTCAAGAGGGGCTGCTGCGCGAACAATTGCGCGCGCTGAACCTGGGGCCAGACGGATTGCCCTGGCTGGACGAGGCGCGGCTGGATGAAGCCGTGACCGCCATCATCCGGCTGGGCACGCACAAGCTGATGGAGGCCAACGAAAAGGCCACTGCTTTGTTGATCCGTGGGCTGACGGTGGAGGGCCTGCCCGGCTGGGACGGTGGGCGCGGCCAAACCATTCGCTACATCGACTGGGACACCCCAGCCAACAACCGCTTCACGGTGATCAACCAATACCGCGTGGATTGCCCGCCTGGTTTTAACAGTGGCAAGCAGTTCATCGTGCCCGACTTGGTGCTGTTGGTGAACGGCATTCCGCTGGTGGTGGTGGAGTGCAAGAGCCCGTCGGTGCCCGAGCCATTGGCCGAGGCGGTGGACCAACTGCGCCGCTACAGCAACCAGCGCAAAGCCGGGATGGAGGTGGATGACAACGAGGGCAACGAGCCCCTGTTTGCCACCAACCAGCTGCTGGTCGCCAGCAGTTTTGACGAGGCACGCGTGGGCTGCGTGGGTGCGGCCTTTGAGCATTACGCCCAGTGGAAGACGGTGATCGGCCCAGGTGGCGCAGGCAGCGAGATGGCGGTGGCGCAAGCGATGGGCAAGGCGGCCCTGTCTGAGCAAGAGCGTTTGATTGCCGGGATGCTGTCGCCCGCCCATTTGTTGGATGTGGTGCAGAACTTCATGTTGTTCATGCAGACCGGCGGTCAGACCATCAAGACGGTTTGCCGCTACCAACAGTACCGGGCGGTGAACCGGGCCATCGCGCGCCTGAAGACCGGCCGAACCAGGCGGCAGCATGGTGAGCACGATCAGCGCGGCGGCATCATTTGGCACACCCAGGGCTCGGGCAAGAGCCTGACCATGGTGTTCTTGGTGCGCAAGATGCGGGCAGATGCGCAGTTGCGGCATTTCAAGATCATTGTGGTCACCGACCGCAAGGACTTGCAGGGCCAGTTGTCTGTGACCGCCACCTTGACGGGCGAAGTGGTGGATGTGGCCGAAAGCGCAGCGGGCGTGAAGGCGCTGGCAAGGCGCAAAGGGCCGGGGCTGGTGTTTGCCACGATCCAAAAATACCGCGACCCCGACAGTGTGGGTGATGCGCCACTGACGGCGGATGATTTGCCAAAAGTGGAAGAGCCCAAGGCCAGCTACAAGGTCAGCGAAAAGTTCGAAGTGCTGAACGAGGACGACAGCATCCTGGTGCTGGTGGATGAGGCGCACCGCACCCAGGCGGGCGACCTGCATGCCAACTTGTTGGCGGGCCTGCCCAATTGCGCGCGCATGGGCTTTACTGGCACGCCCATCATCATGGGTGACAAGAAACGCACCCATGAGATTTTTGGCGAGTTCATTGACCGTTACACGATCAAAGAGGCCGAAGCCGACGGCGCGACGGTGCCCGTGCTCTATGAAGGCCGCACGGCCAACGGTGCCATCAAAGACGGTGCGAGCCTGGACGAACTGTTTGAAGACCTGTTTCGCCAGCATTCACAGGAAGAGCTGGAGGCGATCAAGAAAAAGTACGCCACAAAGGGCCACATCTTTGATGCCCCGGCTCTGATTGCCGACAAGGCCCGCGACATCCTGCGCCATTACGTGACCAACATCCTGCCCAACGGCTACAAGGCGCAGGTGGTGGCCTACAGCCGCTTGGCGGCGATCCGTTATTTCGAGGCTTTGCGCGCAGCACGCGATGAGTTGCTGGCCGAGGCTCAGGCGCTGTCACCCCAAGACAAAGCACTGGATGACGAGGCGCTGTGTCAGCGCCCGGTGGGTGTGCAGGCGGTGGTGCAGGCCTGGCGCTACCGCGACACGCTGGCGCGCATTGAGTTTGCCCCCATCATTTCGGGCAGCAACAACGATGACCCTGCCTGGAAAACGTGGACCGATGGCGCAGGGCAGGAGCAGCTGATCAAACGCTTCAAAAAGCCGCTGTTCCATGCCAAGCCAGAGAAGACCGATCCATTGGCTTTCTTGGTGGTGAAGTCGATGTTGCTCACAGGTTTTGATGCACCGATTGAAGGCGTGATGTACCTGGACCGCCCGATCCGCGAGGCGGAGTTGTTGCAGGCGATTGCCCGCGTCAACCGCACAGGTTTTGGCAAGCGCTGCGGCATCGTGGTGGACTACTTTGGTGTGGCCCAGCACTTGAAAGAGGCGCTGGCAGCTTACGCCGACGAGGATGTGGAAGGTGCGTTGGCCAGTTTGAAGGACGAAGTGCCTGTGCTGCGCGACCGGCATCTGCGCGTGGTGGACTTGTTCCGCCAGCGTGGCATCGAATCGCTGGAAGACACTGAGGCCTGTGTTGAAGCCTTGGGCAGCGAGAAGCTGCGCGCTGAGTTTGCCGTCAAGCTCAAAGCATTTTTGGGTTCGCTGGACACGGTGTTGCCACGGCCCGAGGGGTTGCCATACACCAAAGACGCCAAGAAGCTCGCTTACATCTACGCCCGGGCTCGCAACCGCTACAAGGACACGCCGGTACTGGGCAAAGATGTGGGCGCCAAGGTGCGCAAGCTGATCGACGACCATGTGATCTCACTGGGCATCGACCCCAAGATCCCGCCGATTCAGCTGACCGATGCCCATTTCGACACGCATGTGGCCCGAACCGCGAACGACCGCGCTAAGGCTTCCGAGATGGAGCACGCCATCCGTTCGCACATCCGCAAGCACACCGATGAAGATCCCGTCCTGTACCGCAAGCTGTCGGAGCACTTGAACGACATTCTTAATACGCTGGGTGAAAAGTGGAACGAGGTGATCGCGCAGCTGCAAAAGATCATCGACGAACTGCGCACAGGCCAGGCAGGCAGCGCCGATGCACCGAGCGACTTGCCGGAGCATTGCGCGCCGTTTTTGCGCACCGTGTTGGACGTGGTGTGTGCTGGCCAGGCGCCAAGTGCAGCCGAGTTATTGCGACTGAAGGATGTGACCGTGGAGCTGGTGGACCTGTTGACGCAGGAGCTGCAAAGCAACCGCGATATTTGGAGTCCACACAAACGCGCTGCTCAGGAAGACCTCAACACGCAACTGTTTGAACACCTGATGCGATTGCGGCCACCCTTGGTGGATACCGACAAGGCGGGTGTGCTGGCGGACAAGCTGATGGAGCAAGGGCGGGCCAACCACGACAAGTTGGTGCAGGTGTGAAGCCCTGTTGTTGCCCATGAAAACCTCCCACCAGCCCGCAGACTGCACGCCAATCTCAGCAGAAACATCCATCGAGTTGGATGATCTGCAATTTGAGATACGTCGCAGCGCCAAGCGCCGAACGATGGAAATCACCGTCGAGCGAACGGGTGAGCTGATCCTGAGTGCGCCACTTCAAGTGGGCATCGACAAGCTGCGTGAGTTTGTGACTGAAAAGCGGTTTTGGGTCTACACCAAGCTGGCACAGAAGGATCGCCTTCAACGCCAAGTGCCGCGAAAAGAGTTTGTTGCTGGTGAGGGTTTCTTGTTTTTGGGGCGAACCCATCGACTGAAATTGGTCGAAGCCCAAGAGGCACCGCTGAAGCTGATGAATGGCCGCTTTGCGCTGCACCACGATGCGCAAGCTGGCGCGAGGGATCACTTCATCCGCTGGTACAGCGAAAGGGCACGGATCTGGTTGTCCGGCCGCGTAGCCGACTACCAGTCACGCATGGAGGTGGAACCTGCTGGCGTGAAAGTTCAGGACCTTGGATATCGCTGGGGTTCATGTGGCAAGGGTGACTGGCTGTATTTCCATTGGAAAACGATTCTGCTGCCAGCGCGAATTGCTGAATATGTGGTGGTTCATGAGATTGCACACTTGCACGAACCACATCACACACCTGCCTTTTGGCAGAGGGTAGAGCGTGCCATGCCTGATTACTTGCAACGCAAGGACTGGCTGGCTGAACATGGTATTGATGTTGAGGGAGTATAAAAAATGGCTGAAAAATTCACGAGTGAACATTTCGAACTGCTGAACAAATGGAGAGGGCAGAAGCGCGATGATTCGAATTCTGAACAGAACAATGCATATGCAGAGCTGAAAAAAGCTTACGAGATCACCGAGGCGTGGGCCAATCAACTTAAAGCAGAGTTCTTTCCTACAGGAAAAGTTGATTGCCGCAAACGTCCAACGAATCAGGCCAACAATTTCCAAGCGTACAACTGGGCTCGAATTTATCCGAGCCTAGAGTCACCTAAAGCCTTGGCCTATACGGTTGGCATTGAGGCAGATCACGGATTTGTCGTCAAGATTGATCTGGTGAATACGCATGTTGATGATGCTGCGTTGCGTCAACGATACGAGCAGATTCGAGGTGGTTTTACATCCTCACCCATCGTGGCAATTCTCCCTGTGTCGCAGGGGCTTGATAAATCGCTGACTGAATTGGTGGCTTGGAGTGTCGAGGCCATTCGCAAATTCCGTTTCCGATATGACGAGCTGGTGGCCAAGCTGGATTTGAATCAAAAGCTAAGTGATGAGGACCTTCTTAAACACTTTGATGGCAAGCCCGCCTTCAAAACCTTCCGGGCGTCCTGGACACCTCAGGGTAAGGCGACATTTTGCAGGTTGGCTAGAGCTGTTCATGCGGTAGGGTTGGATTGGTGGCACGTAGGTAAAGGGGTTCAAGTTCGCTTTGGGCGAAAGAATCCAGGCAGCGAGCGTGCGGTTGGCGTGTTGGCAGTAATACTAGGTACACGAGCCCGCACGATATCTTGGACGCGCGAAGTTGGTGATGTGCCTAAGTTGCACAGGGAGCCACTCACAGACGATTGGGTGACGAAGATTGAAGCTGCTTTGGCCGCTGAACGCGAAGCGCTGGATGACTGGCTGGTGCAGGAAACGGAACGTCCTGGTCTATGGCCCGATCAACTTCGGGATGACCCCACCGAGTCCGACGATGAATCCGATAACGAAGAGCCACCTACGGAAGACGCTGTGACCCAAGCCTTTAATCGTATTTACTACGGGCCACCCGGTACTGGTAAGACGTACGAAGTGACCAAGTTGCTTCAACGTGACTATGAGCAGTCCATGTCCTCGGTGTCCAAATCAGAATGGCAGAAGCAATTCATTGCGGACAGAATTGCGAATTTGAAATGGTGGGAAGCGGCAGTCTTGGCGTTGATTGACCTTGGCGGCAAAGCCAACGTCAGTCAGCTATTGGCACACCCCTTCATTGATGCACTGGCAACAACCAGAGGTCGTCAAGACAACATGCGTCAAACCATGTGGGCAGTACTTCAGGGTAGGACAGTTAACGAGTCTACGACTGTAAAGCAGCAGCAGCGCTTTAGCCCACAGGTATTTGACAAGAGCGAGGAGGCTGTCTGGCATCTCACTGGTGAATGGGAAGATGTCTGCGCCGATCTCATCGCATTGCTGAAGGAATATCAAGAAGGTGCAAGAGCGACGGAAACCCTTCGTCACTATAGCTTTGTCACGTTCCATCAATCGTATGGCTATGAGGAGTTCGTCGAAGGTCTTCGTCCTGTGCTGAATGACGATGCTGAATCAGGGGCGATTAAATATCAAATTCGACCCGGCGCCTTTAAGGAGCTTTGCCGCCGGGCGCGACAGGCTCCAGAACAGCGCTTTGCCATGGTCATTGACGAAATCAACAGGGGCAACATCAGCAAGATCTTCGGCGAACTGATCACGTTGATCGAGCCAGACAAACGTGAGGGTTCAGAAACTGCCATCTCGGTCACGTTGCCGTATTCAGGAGACTCGTTCTCTGTGCCGCCGAACGTTGACATCATCGGCACCATGAACACAGCGGACCGTTCACTCGCCTTGCTGGATACGGCTTTGCGTCGCCGGTTCGACTTTGAGCCAGTGTTGGCAGATGCCCGTGATGAAGAAGGTGCACCGCTTTTTGGTTTGCGGGTGACCGTGGGTGGGCAGGTGATTGACATCCCGAAAATGTTGTCCGTCATCAATCAGCGCATCGAAGCTCTTTACGACCGTGACCACTGCATTGGTCATGCTTACTTCACTTCGCTTGCAAAGATAACTGACGAAGACGAACGGTTTGTAGCGTTATCGCAGCTCTTCAGTAAACGCATCATCCCTTTGCTTGAGGAGTACTTTTTCGAGGACTGGCAAAAAATCCGGCTTGTGCTTGCAGACAACCAGAAGCCTGAGATGGCCCGGTTTGTGATCGAAAGCCGGGATCATGAAGATGATCTTGCCCGTCTATTTGGTAGCGATCACGGCCTTGCTGCATACGCCACCAAGCAACGCTATGTGATCCGGGATGCATCGTTCTCCAATCCTGATGCATACATTGGCATTTATCAGTCGCTCTCAACTTGATGACTTGCAAAACAATTTACGAGTTTGATGCGCTGGTACCCTCTGGGGTGGAATTTCCCTATGCCGATAACGTGCACTTGATTCCGAATGAAGTTTTTAAGTGGCTTGAAGACCAATGCTTGAGTCTTACGGAGAAAGGAGATGCAGCTTGGCTTCGCCTAGCTCAGCGCAGTGGTCGTCGTGTTGTCCAGGTGACAAGTTATGTCGGCGTTATTCGTGCGCCAAACGGATATCAGATAGAAGTACTTCCCAAAGTGGGTAAGGCCATTGGTGGTGTCGACGAGGCGCGTCAATTGCTGATTGAAATGCTGTGCTGTTTGCCTGGCTTTCGGCATGTTGTGACTGATAGCGCCAAACTTTCTGCTGTGCGGATGCCTCTACCAGAAATTTTCATCACTGAGTTTTTGCATGCTGTTGAGCACATTGTCAAACGTGGGCTTCGCAGCGACTATCGTCAGCGGCAAGATAACTTGTTTGCCTTGCGTGGCAAGCTATTGGTGTCTCAAAATCTTCGGCAAAACTTGTTCCGTGCGGACCGATTTTTCACCAAGCACGATGAATTTTCAACAGACCGGCCTGAGAATCGATTGCTTCGCGCAGCGTTGCGTCGCATGTTGATGCTGGCAAAAACGCAGGCTAATCAGCGGCTGGCAAGAGAATTGGATTTTGTTTTTGCCGAGGTTCAAGCCTCCACGCAAATACAGATTGATTTTCAGAACGTCCGACTGGACAGGGGTATGGGTTATTACGCCGATGCCCTTGAATGGGCGCGCCTCATCTTGAACGAAGACTCACCGCTGACTGGTTCAGGCAATCATGCTGCGCCGTCATTGCTGTTTCCGATGGAAGCTGTTTTTGAGGCATTTGTGGCCAAGCATCTTGCAAAGCAGCTGCAGCCATCTCTTCTATTGAAAACTCAGGCACGAAGTCGTCACTTGGTGCTTCATCGCGAAAAAAACTGGTTTCAATTGAAGCCAGACTTACTGGTTCGAAACTCAGAGCGGGACTTACTGGTTCTCGATACCAAGTGGAAGCTGCTTGATGGTCTGAAGGCGAGCGGAACAGACAAATACGGATTGTCTCAAGCAGACTTTTACCAATTGCAGGCCTATGGGTTGAGCTACCTAGATGGCGTCGGTGATGTCGTGCTGATTTATCCTAAAACGGATGCATTCCATTCCCCGTTACCAGTATTTGATTTTCCCAAGACCAGGGGAATGCGCCTTTGGGTGCTGCCGTTCTGTTTGAAAGAACGGCAGCTTTTATGGCCCGAGGTTTCCGACTTCTCTCGCTTTTTTTCCATTGGAGAAGTCAAAAGCACAGAAGAGGGCTGTGACCTGATCAGCTGAGCAAATCCAGCAGCGTGCGCGCCACCACCTTGGTCGCCCGGCGCAGGTCTTCCAGCTGCACATGCTCATCGGCGCGTTTGGCGTTGGACTCGAGCACGGTGCGGGGGCCTGCGCCGTAGATCACGCCGGGGATGCCGCGCTCCACGTACAGGCGCACGTCGGTGTAGAGCGGCGTGCCCAAGGCGGGGATGGCTTCACCGAAGACTTGTTCGCCGTGTTTTTGGATGGCGCTGACCAGGGGTTGGTTGCCCGCCAGCGGCTTCATGGCGTTGGCCAGCAACATGCGGCGCACATCCACTTTCAGCACATGGCCACCGCGTGGGGGCTGGAAGCTGGCAGCGGCGTCGGCAATGGTCTGGCGGATGCTGGCTTCCACTTCGGCCGGGTTCTCTTCGGGGATCATGCGGCGGTCGAGCTTGAAGCTGACTTTGCCGGGCACCACGTTGGTGTTGGTGCCGCCTTCGATCAGGCCCACGTTCAAATACGGGTGGGTGATGCCCTCCACCTTGGACGTGACCTTCAGGTATTGCGTGTTGAGCGCGAGCAGGGCGCTCAGGATGTGCACCGCGCCTTGCAGCGCGTCGGTGCCGCTGTCGGGGATGGCCGCGTGCGACATCTCGCCTTGCACGGTGACTTCCATTTGCAGGCAGCCGTTGTGTGCGGTGACCACCTGGTAGCTGAAGCCTGCAGCGATCATCAAATCAGGCTTGGTCAGACCCTTGGCCAGCAGCCAGCCGGGACCCATTTCGCCGCCAAACTCTTCGTCGTAGGTGAAGTGCAGTTCCACACCGCCTTTGAGGGGGGCCTTGAGTGATTCGAGCGCCCGCGTGGCAAAGGTGAAGGTGGAAAAGTCGCACTTGCTCACGGCGGTGGCGCGGCCGTACATGGCGCCGTTGTGGATTTCGCCACCGTAGGGCGGGTGTGTCCAGCCTTCGCCGGGGGGCACCACGTCGCCGTGGGCGTTCAGGGCGATGGTTTTGCCTTCGCCATATTTGCGGCGCACGATCAGGTTGGTGATCGACTCGAGACCATAGGCCTTGACTTCGGAGGCAGGCACAGCGTGCTTCTCAGCCTCAAAGCCCATGGGCGCGAGCAGTTCGGCGGTGCGCTCGGCGTGTGGCGCGTTGTTGCCGGGTGGGGTGTCGGTGGGCACTTGCACCAGGGCCTGCAAGAACTTGACCTGTTCGTCAAAGTGCGCGTCGATCCAGGCGTCGAGTTGTTGGTATTGCATTTCGGTAGCGCTCATGACAATTCCTGAGAGAGTTGGTTCAAAACATGGGTGAAGGCGTCGACACACAGTTGCATGTCGTCGCTGGTGGTCGATTCGCGTGGGTTGTGGCTGATGCCCCCGTTTTCGCCACGCACAAACAGCATGGCTTGTGGCATGACTTCGTGCAGCTTCATCGCGTCGTGGCCTGCCCCGCTGGGCAGTTTGAACAATGGCACGCCCAAGGCGCTCACGGCGCGTTCCCAACGGGCTTGCCATTCGGGGGCGCTGGGGGCGGCGTCGGCGCTCATGGTCAGCTCGGCTTTGACGCGCACACCTCGGCGCTCAGCAATGGCCTGCAATTGCGCCATCACATCCGCCACCAGCGCGTCGCGCTGTGCATCGGTGGGCGCACGCATGTCCAGGCTGAACAGGCAGCGGCCGGGCACCACGTTGATCGAGCCGTTGGGCACTTGCAGCTGACCAATGGTGGCCACACTGTCGCCGTCTTTCGCAGCGCGTTGCTCCATGTACAGCGCGAGTTCGGCCACGGCGCAGGCTGCGTCGCGGCGGCGGTCCATGGGGGTGGTGCCTGCGTGGCTGGCGGTGCCAATCACTTCGCACAGGTAGCGCACGCTGCCGTTGATGGAGGTGACCACGCCCAGCGGGATGTTCACTTCATTGAGCACCGGGCCTTGCTCGATGTGCACTTCGATAAAGCCGAGGTATTGCGCCGGGTCGCGCTGGATGTTGGGGATGTCGTCGATGTTCAAGCCCGCGTGCTGCATGGCCGCGCGCATGGTGATGCCGTCGGCGTCTTGCTGGTCCAGCCAAGCGGGGTTGAACTGGCCAATGAGTGCGCCCGAGCCCAAGAAGGTGGCTTTGTAGCGCTGGCCTTCTTCTTCGGCAAAGGCCACGACCTCAATGCCAAAGGGCAGTCGTTTGCCTTGTTGGTGCAGCTGCTGCACGCAGGCCATGGGCACAAAGATGCCCAAGCGCCCGTCGTACTTGCCGCCGTTGCGCACGGTGTCGTAGTGGCTGCCGGTCATCAGGTATTTGCCGCCTGCGGTGGCCGGGTGGTAACGGCCCACCACGTTGCCCACGGCATCGGTAGAGACCTCGTCAAAACCGCAGTCGCGCATGTTTTGCGTGATGCGTTGGGCGCAAGCGCGGTGCGCGTCGGTGAGGTACGTGACGGTGAGTTGACCCAGTTCGGCAAAGCCGGGGTCGGAGTGCTGCGCGAGTTGTTCTTGCCAGTCCCAGACCTGGTGGCCCAGCGTCGGCTCCACGCCAAACTTGTCGTTCAGGCGGATCTCGACGATCCGGTGAATGTGGCGCAGGCACTCGGCCAACTCAAAGTCGGGGTGGCCGAACAGGCGGCGCTCGAAGGCGTCGATGATCTGTTTTTTGTTCAAGCCCACGCCACGCGGACCACGCACCGCCAGGATGAAGGGCCAGCCGAACTTGGCGTTGTAGTCGGCGTTGAGCTTTTGGATCTTGGCGAACTCTTCGGGCGTGCAGTCGGTCAGGCCCGCCTTGGTTTGTTCGTTGGTGGACTCGGCCGTAAGCGACTTGCTCACCATGGCCTTGCCCGCCAATTCCGGGTGGGCGCGGATCAGGCCCAGCTGCGCGTCGCGCCCGGCGTGTGTCAAAACCTCGCACATGGCGTGCTTGAGGTGGGCCAGCGAGGTGAAGGGGCGTTCGTTGAGCGCCTGCTCGGCGATCCACGGCGAATGCTCGTAAAGGCCGTCGAGCATCTGCGCGGCGTCTTCGCGGCTGGCGCTGTTGAGTTGTTCAAGTGTCAAGGACATGGGTATTTCCGTGCAGGTTTGAATAGGCCGTTGTCTTTTTGTAGGAGCCCACCCTGTGGGCGATAAGGGCGGCGGTGGTTCTCGAACCATCGCGCACGGGGTGCGCTCCTACAGCGGGTGAGAGGTTCCCTGTCTTCGTAGGAGCCCACCCTGTGGGCGATAGCGCCAGTGGTGGTCCACCGACCATCGTGCAAATGGGGTTTGGGACAACGCGTTCACTCTGCATAGGGATGTGTCGCTTTCCAATGCCGCGCAATGTCGATGCGCCGCGCCACCCACACTTTGTCGTGCGACTGGATGTGGTCCAAAAAGCGTTGCAGCGCGGTGATGCGTCCGGGGCGGCCGAGCAGTCTGCAGTGCATGCCGATGCTCATCATTTTGGGGGCGTTGTCGCCATCTGGATTGCCTTCGGCGTACAGCGCGTCAAAGGTGTCCTTCATGTACTGAAAGAACGGGTCGGCGTGCGAATAGCCCTGGGGCAACGCAAAGCGCATGTCGTTGCAGTCCAGGGTGTAGGGCACGATGAGTTGCGGCGCATCGGTGCCGTCTGACTTGCGCACCTTCATCCAAAACGGCAGGTCGTCGCCGTAGTAGTCGCTGTCGTACTCAAAACCGCCAAAGTCGGACACCAAGCGGCGTGTGTTGGGGCTGTCGCGCCCGGTGTACCAACCCAGGGGCCGCTCACCGGTCAGCTTTTGAATGATCTCCATCGCTTCGGCCATGTGGGCACGCTCGGTGGCTTCATCGACATTTTGGTAGTGGATCCACTTGAGGCCATGGCAAGCGATGTCATAGCCCAGTTCCTGGAAGGCAGCCGTCAACTCGGGGTGCTTTTGCAGCGCGGTGGCCACGCCAAACACCGTGAGCGGCAAGCCGCGTTTTTCAAACTCCCGCAGGATGCGCCACACGCCCGCCCGCGAGCCGTATTCGTAAATGCCTTCCATGCTGATGTGCCGCTCGGGAAATGACGCGGGGTTGAACATCTCGGACAAAAACTGCTCGGAGCCTGCGTCGCCATGCAGCACCGAGTTTTCGCCACCTTCTTCGTAGTTCAAGACAAACTGCACCGCCACGCGGGCACCACCAGGCCATTGGGCATGCGGCACATGGCGGCCGTAGCCCTTCAAGTCGCGGGGATAGGGGAGGGTGCTGTCATAGGTGCTCATGCTTGTACTCCGAGGGGTCAGGCCAAGGCCAAAGAAATGTCATGGGTGGGGACTTTGCGGTCAAAGGTCAGGCTGGCTTCGACGTGCAACAGGTGTTCGTGCATCAATTGCACGGCCAGGTCCGAGTCCTTTGCCTCCAGAGCGGCGACCAAGGCCACATGCTCGTCGGTGGAGTGCTCGGCCTCGTTGCGCGATTGGTACATCAGGGTGATCAAAGCGCAGCGCGAGATCAGTTCGCCCAGCACTTGAGCCAACACATCGTTGTGCATCAACTCGGCCATGCGCACATGAAAGTCGCCCAGCAATTCGGTGCGGCCCGTCACGTCGCCCTGCGTCACGGCTTCACGTTCTTGCCGAATGTGGTCTTTGAGGGCCACGATTTGTTCGGGCGTGACCTGCTGCACAAAGGCGCGGGTCATCTCGGCTTCAAGCATGCGGCGCACGGCAAAGACCTGCTGCGCTTCTTCAACCGAGGGGGCGGCCACAAACGCGCCGCGGGCGGGTTCGAGTCGGATCAGGCGGTTTTGCGACAGCTGAAACAGCGCCTGGCGCACCAGCGTGCGCGACACGCCAAAGTGGTCGGCCAGCTTTTGCTCGGCCAGTTTGGAGCCGGGCAAAAGCCGGTGCTCCACGATGGCGCGGGTCAGCGATTCGACGATGTGGTGCGTGGTGGAGGTTTCCATGTCTCGCGGTCTCTTTGGGGTGTGAACCCAAGTGTTTTTGTGTCGGTGGCGCAAATCATAGCCGCCGAAAGCAAAATTGTATACACTTCGGTCGACCGGTTTGAAGGGCTTTTCAAAGCCTTGCCAAAACCACCCTTTTTTGACCCCTTATTCAAGACAAGCGAGCACATCATGGGATTGAGCACACACGTTCTGGACACCATGCACGGCTGCCCCGCCGCGGGCATGCAAGTTTCCCTGTACACCACGCAAGGCGACCAAGCTACCTTGGTCAAAAGCTTCATCCTCAACCACGATGGTCGCAACCCCGACGGCATGCTGTATGACCACGCCAGTCTGCGCAAAGGGACTTACCGCTTGGTCTTTGATGTGAGCGAATACTTCAAAGCTAAGGGCGTGGAACTGCCTGAACCGAACTTTTTGAATAAAGTGAGTCTGGACTTTGGTGTGGCCCACGAAGACCAGCACTACCACGTGCCGCTGCTGGCCAGCCCGTGGAGTTATTCGACTTATAGGGGGTCTTGAGTCAGCGGGGATGGCCATTAAGGGGCACTGTCCCACATCAGTGATTGGCTGATGCGCTTAGCGCTGTTGGTGGTGATCGCCGACCGAGGGGTCGGCCAATCATCGTGAGAACAGGTTGGTCGCTGAAAATGATGAGCGCACTGTTTGTGCGCAAGAAACGGGTTTAGAAGGTCGTCAAACTCATCAGGATGGCCACAAGCTGAGTGGTATTGATCAAGATCGCGGATTTGTGCATCGTTAAAAATCTTGGAATTGCCACGAGTTCATTGGCCTGAATTTGAGCGCCCAGCACGTCCATGCGACTGATCAGGTGTCTGCGCATCAGCACCGTCAAAAGCGCGATGGCTGCGGCCCCACAAGCCAAACCGGGTCGATCTGCCAATGCATAACTGGCACATGCGGCAACTGCTGCAAGCAATGCGATTCGAAAATAGGTGATGTAAAAAGAACGGATGAAGCGCGAGTCCATTGGGTTGTCGTGTTTCAGAATCAACAGTGGCACAGAGCCCAACAGAAAATAGGCTGTGACCGCCAACAAGACGACGGTGAAAAGCAGAGCAAAGGTTTTGGGCTCCAAAAGCATCTTGAGTCTCCGGTTCAATTCATTTTTTGAAGTGTTTCATCATACGGCCGTTTAATTTGAGGTGGGCTTATGTCAGCTTGACTTTGGACAGGTCAAAACTGGGTTTCGGCGTCGTCAGTTTCATGTTTTCCAGGGTTTGCACGATCAGCCCCGCCACGAAGCTGTCGCGGTAGGGCTTGCTGTCGGCGGGCACCACGTACCAAGGGGACTCAGGCGTGCTGGTGGCGCTCAGGGCCTCTTCGTAGGCTTGGGTGAACTGGGGCCACAGCTCGCGGTCGTCAAAGTCAGAAGGCTGCAGCTTCCAATGTTTGCGCGGGTCGTCCAGCCGGGCTTGCAGGCGTTTCTTTTGCTCGGATTTGGAAATGTGCAAATAGCACTTCAACACCGTGATGCCCGCGTCTTGCAGCAAAGACTCGAAGTGCAAGATGTGGTTGTACCGTTGTTGGCAAGTTTCCTCGTCAATCAAGCCCCGCACGCGGGTGACCAGCACATCTTCGTAATGGCTGCGGTTGAAAATCACCATTTCGCCCAGTGCCGGCGCTTTGGCGTGGATGCGCCACAAAAAGTCATGGCGGCTCTCCAGCTCGGTGGGCACACCAAAGGCCTCGGCCCGCACGCCCAAGGGGCTGACGTGGGTGAAAACGCTGCGGATCACGCCATCCTTGCCCGCGGTGTCCATGCCCTGAAACACCACCAACAAGCCCCGGTTTTTCGCTGCGTGCAAGGTGCTCTGCAGTTTGTCGAGCTTTTCGCCCATGTCTGCCAAGTGCTCTTCCAATTCTTTGCCAGAGGCTTGCCCTTTGGCGGGGGGCTCCGTGTCAAAGTCCGAAAGTTGGCATTTGCGCTTGGGTGAGACATACCAAGGGGTGTAATCCGTTTTTGACATGGGGACAGTGTAGGCGCTTGGTCCGCATCAGCCGTTGTGTTGGTGCGTTGGACTATTTTTGAGCATTTGTCTGGGCCACCATGATTTGGAGGGAGCCCCTATTTTGGCTTTGCGTACGTGCCTAGCTGGGCTAAGCTGCAGCCATGATGAGGTCTTTGTTGTTCATGATTGCAGTGGCCCTGTCGGCATGCGGCGGCGGGGACGGTGCGAGTTTTGCGCCTGCATCGGGCAACACCCATTGCGGCGTCAGCGTGGGCAAGCAGCGCATCACTGGCACGGTCACATCGGTGCACGACGGCGACACGATCACCGTGGGCGGTGAGTCGATCCGGCTGGCCAGCATCGATGCCCCTGAGTTGGATCAGGCCTATGGGCCATCGTCGCGGGCGCATTTGGCTGCCATGGTCTTGGGCCAGAGCGTCACCGTCACTTATGCCCAAAAAGACGCCTACGACAGGGTGGTGGGTACCGTCTTCAAGCCCGATTGCAGCCAGGTCAACTTGAACCAAGTTACGGCAGGTGCGGCTTGGTATTACGAAGCCTACCAATGCGAAATCGACATCCGGCAGCGCCAAGCCTACGCAGCAGCTCACGCATCGGCCCGCACCGCCAAAAAAGGTTTGTGGGCCAACGCCGCCGTGGCCCCTTGGGTGCACCGCAACGGGGTGGAGGCCAAAGTGCCCGCTTTTTGCCCCAATGGGGATGCGGCTTCGGATTGAATGCGGGCAACGAAGGCGTCAACCGCTGAACATGCAGCGCCTCAATTCTTGGATCAATGGCTCTCAGATCGGTTTTTGTGCCTTGTTCAGTCCTGTCGGGCCAGCATGTTCATGATCAGCCGAATCAGGGTCTCTTTTTGATCGGGGGCCGATTCGGCCACCAGCAAGGCAAGCGCTGCCAGTCCAATGTCGTTGATCACAGGCTGGTCGTTGCCGTCCATCAAGCGGCCGTTTCGCGCCAAAAAGTCCACAAACAAAAAAGCACCACTGCGCTTGTTGCCATCGGCAAAAGGGTGATTTTTGATGACGAAATACAGCAAGTGTGCGGCCTTGGTCTCCACGGTAGGGTAGGCAGGCTCACCAAACACCGATTGGTCCAGATTGCCCAGCAGTGCATCCAGACCGTCACCCCGATCGCGGGCAAACAGGTCGGTGGCTTCGCCGCGCTGCATCAGATCAGCTTTGAGTTGCACCAGCGCTGCACGCGCTTGGGCAGCCGTGGGCAAAGTACCGCCTGATTGTTGCGGCGGGTCGGTCAACAGGCCTTCGTCGTAGCGCTGCAGCAGAAAAAACGTTCGGGCATAACGCGTGACCACGTCAAGCAGGCCACGCTCAGCGTCTTGAGGCAGCTCAGGGTTTTGTGCAATCTTGCGCACCAGCAGCAAGGCGGCTTCTAATTCTTGGGCGTTGGCCTCCAGCCGCTGGCGGTTGAGGCTGTAGCCCTGCGTCAGGTGCTGGCGAAGTACGGTGGTTGCCCATTGGCGGAAACGGGTGCCTTGGACGGACTTGACGCGATAACCGACTGAGATGATGACGTCGAGGTTGTAAAACTTAACGGGTTTGTCGGATCCGGCAATGTGCAAATTTTGCACATTGCTTTTTTCCTCAAGTTCATCCTCTGCAAAAACATTGCGAATGTGTTTGGTAATGACCGACCTTTCTCGCCCGAAAAGTTGGGTCATCTGCTCTTGACGAAGCCAAACCGTCTCCCCCTGAAGTCGCACCACCACCTCACCCCCTTCGGCTTGGTAAATGGCGATGTCGGTCATGCTGCTGGGTTGGGTGTCCATGGAGGTGCTCATGTTTGGATCGACGGATCAGTGTAGTCAAAATGACAACTTTCGCAACAAAACGGCCTTCATATCCCATAGCGCGATATCGAAAGCTCGTTTGTTGAGCTGGGGGCCGAGGTGAGTGAGCGCGAAGGCAGTCGCATCGCGGTGGTGTTGTTGGGTGAGGTGCGCGTCTTTCACAGACCCCACCCTTCACCCGACACCGACGGCCTGCTGTACGACCACGCCAGCCTGCGCAAAGGCACCTACCGCTTGGTGTTTGACGTGGCGGGCTACTTCAAGGCCAAGGGTGTCGAGCTGCCCGAGCCGAACTTTTTGAACAAAGTGAGCCTGGACTTCGGCGTGGCCCACGAAGACCAGCACTACCATGTGCCGCTGCTGGCCAGCCTGTGGAGTTATTCGACTTATCGGGGGTCTTGAGGTTCGTGAGGAGCAGATCTGATCCCCAGTAAGCCCTCCGCCTGTTTCTTCATCTGTTACGTCATGTTTGAACTGTGGTCATGTTTGACTGGAATTCAACTTTTATTCGGTAAGTTCCGTTAGAGTCCCATGATGGCACCGACTGTTGTTCGCGATGGCGCATTTCGTTTGTTCTTCTTTTCGAGAGAAGAGCCTCGCATTCATGTGCATGTTGCGCACCCAGACGGAGAGGCAAAATTTTGGCTTACACCGGTGGTTGCCCTTTCAACGTCCACCGGTTTGTCAACAAAACAGCTCAAGGAAGCCCAGTCGGTGGTTGAGTTACACCTAAAGGAAATTCAAGATGCATGGAATCACCACTTCGGCGGCTGAAGTCACCAATGTGTCCAAACACGGCTTTTGGCTGCTGTTGGGCGATGAGGAACTGCTTTTGCCTTTTGATCAATTCCCATGGTTCAAGCAGGCCACCGTTGAGCAGTTGACAACTGTGGAGTGGCCAACGCCGGACCACTTGTATTGGCCGCAGCTGGATGTGGACTTGTCTGTGAGCTCTATTCGCAGGCCGCAAGATTTTCCCTTGGTTTCGCAGCACTAGCCTGCGCAATGCCATTGAAGTTTGGATGAACCGAATTTTGAGGCTTCGTTCTACCGCCTGACTCGGCTAAGCATGCAGCCATGATGAGGTCTTTGTTGTTCATGATTGCAGTGGCCCTGTCGGCGTGCGGTGGCGGGGATGGTGCGAGTTTTGCGCCTGCATCGGGCAACACCCATTGCGGCGTGAGCGTTGGCACGCAGCGCATCACTGGCACGGTCACATCGGTGCACGACGGCGACACGATCACCGTGGGTGGTGAGTCGATCCGGCTGGCCAGCATCGACGCCCCCGAGTTGGATCAAGCCTATGGCCCATCGTCACGGGCGCATTTAGCTGCCATGGTCTTGGGCCAGAGCGTCACCGTCACTTATGCCCAAAAAGACGCCTACGACAGGGTGGTGGGTACCGTCTTCAAGCTCGATTGCAGCCAAGTCAACTTGAACCAAGTTGCGTCTGGTGCGGCCTGGTATTACGAAGCCTACCAATGCGAAATCGACATCCGGCAGCGCCAAGCCTACGCAGCAGCTCACGCATCGGCCCGCACCGCCAAAAAAGGTTTGTGGGCCACCGCCGCCGTGGCCCCTTGGGTGCATCGCAATGGGGTGGAGGCCAAAGTGCCCGCTTCTTGCCCCAATGGGGATGCGGCTTCGGATTAATCGGGATCTGACCCCAATTAACTGACCCCAATTAATTCAGCATGCGGCCCTTTTCATTGGTGGCGGTGAATCAGTCCGCCCAGTCAGACCTGTCGATGCGGCGGTTAATTGGGGTCAGATCCCAATTAAGGTTAATTGGGGTCAGATCCCAATTAATCCGTCGAAAAAGCCTGCCATGCTGGCCATGCTTCTTTAGAATCGCAGTCTTACCGTTTATTTACCTCCCCGCACCATGACCCAAGTCACCAACACCGTGCGCTTTGTGCTCGACGGCCGCATCGTCGAAGCCCAAGGCGAGCGCCGCACCACCACCGTTCTGGACTATTTGCGTGAGCAACTGCACCGCACCGGCACCAAAGAGGGCTGCGCCGAAGGCGATTGCGGCGCTTGTGTGGTGATGGTGGGTGAGCTCAACGCCGCTGGCACGGGCGTGGACTATGTGGCCACCAACGCCTGCATCCAGCTGCTGCCTTCGCTGGACGGCAAATCGGTCAAAACCGTCGAGAGCCTGAAAAAAGCCGACGGCACGCTGCACCCGGTCCAAGAAGAAATGATCAAGTGCCATGGTTCGCAGTGCGGCTTTTGCACCCCCGGCATCGTGATGAGCCTGGTGAACCTGGTGCAGGTTTTGCCCATGCCCAACCGCCAGCAGATCACCGATTCGCTGAGCGGCAACCTGTGCCGCTGCACCGGCTACAAGCCGATCATCGAATCGGCCACCAAGGCTTGTGCCAAGCCCGAGGCCTTGAAGCTGGACGACAGCGCAGATGTGCCCTTGCTCAAAGAAATCCAACGCGCCAGCGTGCCCACGCTGAGTCTTGACGGCGACATCATCGTGCAGCCCGTGGTGCGTACCCGAAAAGGCAATGAGTTTGTCTCGCCTGCCACCATTGCCGAAGTGGCCGACTATCTGGTCAAGAACCCCACCACCACCTTGTTGGCGGGCAGCACAGAAATCGGCCTGCAGGTCAACAAACAGTTCTCACGCCCCGACCACATTATGTATTTGGGCAATGTGACCGAGCTGCGTCAGGTGACAGAAACGTCCAGCGCCTGGCGCATTGGCGCTGCCGTTTCGCTCACGCAAGTCGAAGCGCTGGTGGCCCAGGCTTACCCCGACTTCACCGAAGTGCTGCGCCGCTTTGGCTCACCCCCCATCCGCTCGACCGCCACGCTGGCGGGCAACATTGCCAACGGCTCGCCGATCGGCGACACCATGCCCTGCCTGATGGCGCTGGGTGCCAGCCTGGTGCTGCGCCGGGGCGACAAAACCCGCAAGGTGCTGCTGGACAACTTCTACACCGGCATGAAGAAAAACGTGATGGAGCCCGGCGAGTTCATCGAAGCTGTGGAATTGCCCAAGCCCTTGGCAGGCCAGGTGTTCCGCGCCCACAAGGTGAGCAAGCGTTTTGAACAAGACATTTCGGCTACCTGTGCGGCCATCAGCTACATGCTGAAAGACGGTAAGTTGAGCGGTGTGAAGTTGGCCTACAACGGCCTGGCCCCATCGCCTTGCCGTGCGCCCAAGCTCGAAGCCGTGCTGGAAGGCCGTGCGCCTGCCGACGTGAAATCGGCCGATCTGGACGTCGCCATTGCCGCCAGCTTCACCGCCCGCGACGGTCTGCGTGCCACTTGGGCCTACCGCGCCTTGGTCGCCCGCAACCTGGTGCTCGAATTCATTGAAGAACAAACGAAAGAGGTGGCTTGAATGAACGCTCCTACCCCCATCAAAAACCTGTTGCCTGCTTCTGACGTTCAGCAGGGCAAAGAGCTGGTGCATGAGTCTGCGCACCTGCATGTGACCGGTTCTGCCACTTACATCGATGACATCCCTGAGCACGCAGGCACTTTGTATGCCGCACTCATCTTGTCGCCCGTGGCGCATGGTGAGTTGATTGGTGACGGCATTGACCGCGCAGCTATCCTCAAGGAGCACGGCGTTGTCGCGGTCTACACCGCCAAAGACATTCCCGGCGAAAACAACTGCGGCCCCATCATCCACGACGATCCGTTCTTGGCTGCTGGCAAGGTCGAGTTTGTCGGCCAGGCCGTGGCCGTGGTCGTGGCGCGTGAAATGCTCTACGCCCGCGAAGCCGCCAAAAAAGCCAAGGTGCTGGTGAAAGAACTCACGCCCATCTTGACCATCGAAGAGGCGATGGCGGCGGGCAGCTTCATCATGCCGCCCAAAGGCATCACGCGCGGTGACGCCGCCGCAGCCATTGCCAATGCGCCGCACAAAATCAAAGGCAGCACCAACACCGGTCAGCAAGAGCAGTTCTATTTGGAAGGCCAGATCACTTATGCGGTGCCTAAAGAAGATGGCCAGTTGACGCTGTACGTGTCGACCCAGCACCCCGACGGCAACCAGCGCGAAGCCGCGCACGCCCTGAACCTGCACACCAACGATGTGGAGGTGATCTGCCGCCGCATGGGTGGCGGCTTTGGTGGCAAAGAGGGCAACGCCAGCATCTTCAGCCAAAGCGCCGCCTTGGCTGCGCACAAGCTGCAAAAGCCCGTCAAGCTGCGCGTGAACCGCGACGACGACATGACCATCACCGGCAAGCGCCATGATTTCCGCATCGACTACGAAGTGGGTTTTGACGACACGGGTCGCGTGCTCGGTGCCAACATCACGCTCATGTCGCGCTGCGGCTACAGCACCGATTATTCCGGCCCCGTCAACGACCGCGCTTGCTTGCACATCGACAACAGCTATCACATCCCCGCTTTGAAGTTGGTCAGCCACCGCTGCAAAACCAACACACAAAGCGCCACCGCTTTCCGTGGTTTCGGCGGCCCGCAGGGTATGTTCGGCATCGAGACGGTGATGGACGAGATTGCCATGACTTTGGGCAAAGACCCACTGCAAGTGCGCAAGCTCAACCTTTACAAAGACCAGGCCATCAGCGGCACGCCCGACACCATGACCACCCAGTACAACCAGTTGATTGAAGACTGGGTGGGTGACAAGGTGATCGACCAGGTGGAGCAGGAATCCAAATACGCCGAGCGCCGCGCCGCCGTGCATGCCTTCAACGCCAAGAGCAAAACCCGCAAGCGTGGTTTGGCCCTGGTGCCGCTCAAGTTCGGCATCAGCTTCACCGCCACGCACCTGAACCAGGGCGGCGCGCTGCTCGTGGTCTACATGGATGGCTCGGTCAGTTGCAACCACGGCGGCACCGAAATGGGCCAGGGCCTCAACACCAAGATGGCGCAAGTCTGCGCCGATGGCTTGGGCATCAGCGTGGACCATGTGCGCATCACTGCGACCGATTCGCAAAAAGTGCCCAACGCGTCGGCTACCTCCGCTTCGAGCGGTGCCGACATCAACGGCGCGGCCATCATGAACGCCACCATGCAGATGCGTGAGCGCTTGAAGCCCGTGGCGGCCCGCATGCTGGGCTGCGCCGAAGGTGATGTGACTTTCGCGAACAACGAAGTCCACGGCGGTAGTAAGGCTGTGAAGTGGGCCGATGTGACCAAACAAGCGTACATGGAACGTGTCGGCTTGTCGGTCACGGGTTTCTACATGACGCCTGAAATCAAATACGACTTCGCCACCCTGAATGGCCGCGCGTTCTATTACTACTGCTACGGCGCGGCCGTGAGCGAAGTGGAAATCGACACCCGCACGGGTGAGTGGTGGCTCAAGGCCGTGGACATCGTGCACGACGTGGGCCGCAGCATCAACCCCGCATTGGACAAAGGCCAGATCGAAGGCGCGTATGTGCAAGGCATGGGCTGGCTGACCATGGAAGAGTGCATTTGGGACAAGAAGGGCAAGCTGCTCACACACGGCCCGAGCACTTACAAAATTCCGGTGGCGGGCGACATTCCTGAGCACTTCAATGTGACCCTGTTCGACAACGCCAACTTGAAGCCCACCCCGTTCAACAGCAAAGCCACGGGCGAGCCGCCTTTGATGCTGGGCTTGTCGGCCTTCTTCGCCTTGCGCGATGCGGTGGCGGCCAGCGCCGACCACAAAGCCGTGGTGTACATGGACGCTCCGGCCACGCCCGAGCGCATCCTGATGGCGTGCGAAAAAGCCAAGGCCACTGCAGGGCTGTGAGGCTTTGAGCCAGATGCCTGAAATGGTTTCAGGCATCCTGTCACTTTGATCCCAACAGCCCACAGGAGCAGGCCCATGTCAGACGATCCACGGTGCTGCGGCACCGGCACTTGCATCATCAACGCCGAAGGCCTGTGCTGGTGCGGCCAGCGTTGGGATGGTGAGAAGATGTGTTTCATGCCCGAGCCTGCGGCGCAGCCAGACCGCCTGGCCAAGAGCGACACCTCCCCACAGTCGCCTCGCGCCGGGCAGGATTGAGCGCATGAGCGGCCTGCACCCGTGCCCCGGCCGCGGTGCGCTGTTTCCCCACACTTTGCTCTGCACAGGACCACGGCCGTGAGCGAGGCCACGCCGACGGCTGAATCCCCACCCGCCATGCACTGGCGTGACCCGTTCCGGGTCCGGAGTTTCCGATTTCAATGGCCTGCCGACCTGGCCACCTCCTGGGCCTTCGAGATGGAGTCCATCGTGCTGGGCTGGTTCATCCTGGTCGAGTCGGGCTCGGTGATGATGCTGGTGGTCTTTGGCTCATTGCAATACCTGGGCTCATTGGTTTCTCCCATGTTTGGCGTGGTGGGTGACAGGCTGGGTTATCGGCGCATGCTGGTCCTGTCGCGTGCCTTGTATGCGGCGCTGGCCGCCACCTTCATGCTGCTGGCTTGGTTGCAAGCACTCACCCCATTGATCGTGTTGTGCATGGCGGCCTTGGCGGGCCTGGTGCGCCCCTCGGACATGATGATGCGCAACGCCCTGATCGCGCAGACCCTGCCGCCCCGGCATTTGCTGGGCACCTTGGGCATTTCGCGCATCACCTCGGATTCGGCCCGCATTGCGGGTGCACTGGCGGGCGCAGGCGTGGTCGCTTGGCTGGGCATGACCTGGGCCTATGCTCTGATCACGGCGCTTTACACGCTCAGCTTTGTGCTGTCTCGCGGGGTGTCGGACGTGCCCGCCCCAGCCCATGACACCGTGCGCGTGTCGCCCGTGCGCGACTTGCAGCTGGCTTTTGGCTATGTGTGGACGCGCCCGGTGCTGATGGCGGCCATGGCCTTGGCGTTCTTGGTCAACCTGCTGGCCTTTCCCTTCTCTTTGGGTTTGTTGCCCTATGTGGCCAAAAAAATTTACCTGACCGACCAGACGGGCCTGGGCTGGCTGGGGGCCAGCTTTGCCTTTGGGGGCCTGGTGGGCTCGGTGGTGCTCAGTTCGCACCGCTTTGCTTTTCGCGCCGCGCAAACCATGGTGCTGGCGGGGGCGGTGTGGTTTGCAGTGGATGTGCTGCTGGCCTTCAGTACGCATCTGGGCGTGGGCATGGCCTTGTTGTGGGTGGCTGGCCTGGCCCAAAGCCTGAGCATGACGCCGCTGGCGGCCGTGATGCTGCGCGTGACCGAGCCCGCCTATCGGGGCCGCGTGATGGGCATGCGCATGCTGGCGATCTGGGGTCTGCCTTTGGGTTTGTTGCTGTCGGGCCCCTTGATTGACCGCTGGGGCTATGCCGCCACGGCGGGGGCGTATTCGGCCCTGGGCCTGCTCCTTACGGGTGCCATGGCGGTGTATTGGCGGGCGCACATCTGGGACGCCAAAGCCCCAGCCAACGCACCTTTGTGAGTGCAACGCATCCCCGCTGTGACCAAAGCGACAGCGTTAAAACGGCCTTGGGCGCACAGTGTTGGTGCCTGTTGGTTGAGGTAAACACTTGGCCTGAACATTGAAATTGACCATGACGACCTTGTCCCCTTCTGCCGCCCCCGTGCCCGAACAAGCCACCGACCATCCCCGCATGGTGCGGGGCCTGCTCAACATCGCGCACGCGCTGGACCATTTGTTTTTGCTGATTTTTGCGGCGGCAGTCACCACCATCGCCCTCGACATGGGCATGGCCCAATGGCAAGACCTCATGCCTTACGGTGCGGGTGCGTTTTTCATGTTCGGTCTGGGTTCTTTGCCCGCCGGGCGCTTGGGCGATTTATGGGGCCGCCGCAGCATGATGCTGGTCTTCTTTTTTGGCATTGGCGCGGCCTCCATCCTCACAGCCTTTGCGCAAACGCCTTGGCAGTTGGCCGGTTGCTTGACGCTGATCGGCGTGTTTGCATCCATTTACCACCCGGTGGGCATACCCATGCTGCTGGAGCGCTCGTCCAACCCGGGTGCGACCATTGGCTTCAACGGTCTCTCAGGCAATCTGGGCGTGGCCGTGGCCGCCTTGCTCACCGGCTTTTTGATCCAGTGGCAAGGCTGGCGTGCGGCTTTTGTTTTACCCGGTTTGGTGGCACTGCTGTGCGGATGGCTGTTTGCCCGCGCCTGCCCTCAAGAGCTGTCGTCGCCCGCCAAACGCAAGGGCGGGGCCAAGGTGAGTCTGCCCGCGCCCTTGCTGATGCGGGCCATGGTGGTCATGACGGCAGCGGCGGTGACCAGCAGTGTGTTGTTCAACTTCACCACCAACGGCAATGGGCCTTTGATCACCGAGCGCTTCAAGGGGGTCATGGAAGACCCGGCCAGCTTGGGCTTCTTGCTGGCTCTGGTCTACGCCGTGGCCTCAGTCGCCCAAGTGGTGGTGGGGCACTTGATCAACAGGTTTCCTCTCAAGCGTTTTTTTATGTTCATGGTCTTGGCGCAGATCCCCATGCTGGTGCTGGCCTCGCAGGCACAAGGCTGGTGGCTGTTTGCGGCGCTCATTGGGGTGATGGTGTTCATCTTCGGGGCGATCCCGTTTACCGATTTCATGATCGCCCGCTATGTGGACGACCGCCTGCGTTCGCGCGTGTCGGGCATGCGCTTGGGCGTGTCGTTCGCAGTCAGCTCCTTGTCGGTCTGGGCTTTGGGGCCGGTCGTCAAGGCCATGGGCTTTGGCAACTCGCTCTTAATGTTGGCGGGTTTTTCGGTGGCCACCACGCTCATTTTGACTTTGCTGCCAGGAGCAGCTCACGAAAAGACCCTGGCCTGAACCCCGCCAGTGGGGTCCTTGCTCAGTGGCCTGCTGGTGGATGGGTGTCGGTGTTCAGTCTTGGCCTTCGGTCAGGGTGTCAAGCTGGAATTTGCCACTTTTGTGCCACAGCCACACATCGGTGTACGTCACCTGACTCAGGTTTTGAGGGACCGGGTAGGGGGCTGCAGCCTTGACCAAGCGTTCGATTTCCTGCATCACATGGGGCACATGCTTGGGCGCTCGAGTCCAGTTCACCGATTTGACTGCACCGTGTCGGTCAATGTCCACATTGAGCACGCCCACAGCTTCCAGCATGGGTGG
Organism: Comamonadaceae bacterium PBBC1; assembly: GCA_002256145.1. GTDB lineage: Bacteria > Pseudomonadota > Gammaproteobacteria > Burkholderiales > Burkholderiaceae_C > Limnohabitans_A. The sequence continues at coordinate 163,446 of NKIP01000001.1, read as the reverse complement.
AAGGCGGCCTTTGTAGATGTGTTGACTGTGTTGGGTGTAAAGATGACTGGCTGCATCTTTTCGGTAGTCTTTGGCGTTTCTCGCTGCCGAACTGTTTTTGATGATGTCGACTGGTCGTTGTGCAGGTACTGGCAAAGGCACTATGACACGCGACTGGGTTTCAGGGGGTTTGGGGCTGGGCTGGGTTGACGGCTCATCCACTTTTGTGGCACTGCACCCAGCCAGCCAGGCCAGAATCAATGTGGCCATGCCCAAGAAGGTGGCCTTGCAGCTCATTTTTAATGCATCAACTGATTTCATGGAGATAGGTGCTCCTTGGCATACTCGGATTGTGGTGTCTATTGTGTCATTCTTGCTATACAAGGCGAGTGTGGCCTTTTCTAAGGAATGTGTGTGAATTGGATGGTTTTGGCTTTGAGTCGGTTGGATGAGGAGCCCGGTGTTCGGGTCAGTGTGGCTGCCACTCAAGGGTCTGTGCCCCGCGGTCCAGGCACCCACATGCTGGTGTTTGCCCAGGGCGAAGCAGGCACGATTGGGGGCGGGCATCTGGAGTTTCAGGCTCTGGCGCATGCGCGTCGTTTGTTGGCTGGGCAGACCGAACAAATGACCTTGCGCCAAGTGCTGGGTCCCAGTTTGGGCCAGTGCTGCGGCGGAGTGGTGGCCTTGGTTTTTGAACGGGTGGGTGGGGCCGATGTGGCACGTTTGCGCACTTTGTTGATGCCCCCGCGCACCCCTGTGGCACTGTTTGGTGGGGGGCATGTGGGCAAGGCTTTGGTACAAGCATTGGCCCCCTTGCCCTTTGCGGTGCGTTGGGTGGACAGTCGCGACGAAATATTCCCGACCGATGTGCCCGATGGTGTGGACTGTGAACACTCCAATCCGGTGCAGGCCGCCGTGGCCGACCTGGCTGCGGGCAGCCGGGTCTTGATCATGAGCTTTAGCCACGCCGAAGACCTCGACATCGTGGTGGCGTGCCTCAAGCGCCTGCGTGCCCACAATGATTTGCCTTTTGTGGGCCTGATTGGCAGTGCCACCAAATGGGCTACTTTTCGCCACCGGCTACAAGAGCGTGGCTTTAGCGCCGAAGAAATCGCACGCATCACCTGCCCCATTGGGGTGCCGGGCATCACGGGCAAAGAGCCCGAAGTCATTGCCGTGGCGGTGGCGGCACAACTCTTGCAAGTGAACTGAATCGCGGACACTCGTTTTCCCTGAGTCTATTGGGAGCTGAAGCGCTGGATTCCCAAGTCAAAACTGTATACACTTCGGTGCACTGGTCGCAGCGGCGCAAGAATTCTTGGATTCATGTTCGCGACCGAATACCCGCTCACAGGGCCCGCGGTGGTGAGCAGGTTGGAGATCCTTCATGGAATCGTATTTTCTGGAATGGGCCAATTTGTTGCTGCGATGGGTGCATGTCATCACCGCCATCGCCTGGATTGGCTCCTCGTTCTACTTTGTCTTTCTGGACAACAACCTGCAAAAACCCAACTCACCCGACCTGCTTGAAAAAGGCGTCGGGGGCGCGATGTGGGCGGTGCACGGGGGCGGTTTTTACAACCCGCAAAAGTACATGGTAGCCCCCAAAATCATCCACACCAAGCTGCACTGGTTCTATTGGGAAAGTTACTCCACCTGGCTCAGCGGTTTTGCGCTGTTCACCGTGCTTTACCTCTACAACGCGGGCACTTTCCTGATCGACAAATCGCTGATGGACTGGACCCCCGTGGTCGCAGGCTCGGCTGCTGTTGGCATGTTGGTGGCGTTCTGGATCGTTTACGACATTGTTTGCCGTGTATTTGGTTTTCGCAAAAACGGTGAACTGATCGTCGCGGGATTGATGATCGTGGTGGTGGCATGTTCATCGTGGTTGGCCAACGAACTGTTTGCAGGCCGCGCCGCCTTTTTGTTGGTGGGAGCGATGATTGCCACCGCCATGAGCGCCAACGTGTTTTTCTGGATCATCCCCGGCCAGCGCAAAGTGGTGGCGGCCATGACCAGTGGCCAAGCGTATGACGCCAATGCCTTGGCCATTCACGGCAAGCGCGGCAAGCAGCGCAGCGTGCACAACACCTATTTCACGTTGCCCGTCATCTTTGCCATGCTGTCCAACCACTACAGCTTTTTGTACACACACGAACACCGCTGGGTGTTGCTGTTTGTGATGATGTTTGCCGGGGCCTTGATTCGTCAGTTCTTTGTGCAGCGCCACGGTTATCACTTGGGTCGCGCCGCGAACCCATGGCCTTTTGCTGCTGTGGGTGTGGTGCTGATTGCAGGCGTGATCGTGGCCCTGAAGCCCGCGGCGCCCGTGGCCTCAGCCGCGCCCGCAGCGCCTGTGGTTTTTGCTCAGGTCAAAACCGTGATTGAGCAACGTTGCTACATGTGCCACGGTGAACAGGTGCAAATGAAAAACGTGCGTTTGGACAGCCCTGAGTTGGTCAAGCAACACGCACAAAACGTCTACCAGCAAGTGGTGGTCACCAAACAAATGCCCATGAACAACAGCACAGGCATCACCGACGAAGAACGCGCCTTGATCGGCCGCTGGTTTCAGGCCGGTGCCAAGGTCGACTGAGTCGTGTGAGGCACCAAGGCAGTCGCCAGTGTTACTTGGAATGAGGTTGACCCTATTGGTATGACCATCGGTTGGGTATAAATTTTGATGCAGCAGGTCCTTTTGGGCCCAGCTGTACAAATCAAAAGGAGACACCCATGTTCAATCGCTCGCGTCGTACTTTGGTGGCCAGTGTTGTTGCTGGCTTGGCTTGTTTGGCAGCCGCTGTGCCTGCAGCCGCGCAAAATTACCCCACTCGCCCCATCACCATGATCGTGCCCTGGGGCGCAGGCGGTGGCACCGACGCGGTGGCCCGCATCGTGGCCAGCTTGCTCGAAAAAGACTTGGGTCAACCTGTCACCGTCGTCAACCGCACAGGCGGCAGCGGCGTGGTGGGCCATGCGGCCATTGCTTCTGCACCCGCTGACGGCTACACCATCGGTTTGGCCACGGTCGAAATCGGCATGATGCATTGGCAGGGCCTGACCCAGCTGACAGGCGCTTCTTACACCCCCATCGGTCTGGTCAATGCCGACCCGGCAGGCATTCAGGTGCGTGCCGATTCACCTTATAAAAACGTGAACGACTTGCTGGCCGCCATCAAGGCCAACCCCGGCAAGTTCAAAGCCTCGGGCACAGGCCAGGGCGGCATCTGGCATTTGGCCATTGCCGGTTTGCTGCTCGATCAGAAAATCGACCCTGCTGCGCTGCCTTGGGTGCCCAGCAACGGTGCTGCGCCTGGTTTGCAAGACATGGTGGCTGGGGGCGTTGAGGTGGCGCCAGTGTCCTTGCCCGAAGCCCGCTCGCTGATCGATGCGGGCAAGGTCAAGAGCCTGGCCATCATGGACGCCAAATCATCGACGCTGTACCCCAATGTGCCGACCCTCAAATCTGTCACCGGCAGCAATTGGACCATGGCGGCCTGGCGCGGTGTGCTGGCCCCCAAAGGCTTGCCAGCACCGGTTCAAACCAAGTTGGCCGAAGCCGTGCGCAAGGCTGTGGCCAGCAAGGAATACAACGACTTCATGAGCAGTCGCGGCTTGGGCGTGATTTATGGCGGACCCGATGACATGGCCAAATTCATGGCCAAGTCCGATGCCGAAATGGGTGTGACCATGAAGGCCGTAGGCCTGGTCAAGTAAGCCCAATCATGAAAATCAACGACGCGCTTTGGGGCGTCCTGCTCATGGCCCTGGGCGCTGCGGTGCTCTTGGCTGTACGCGGTTACCCCAATCTTTCCGGCCAGCCTGTCGGGCCCGCCTTGTTCCCCAGTTTGATTGCCGTGGGCTTGTGTGCTGGCGGGGCCTTGTTGGTCTGGCAAGGTTGGCGTGACCGTGCGCAAGGGCCTTGGCTGGAGTGGGAAGACTGGGTGCATTCACCACGCCACACCAAGGCGCTGGTAGCCTTGCTGGGTATGGTGGTCTTTTACATCCTGGTCTCTGACACGCTGGGCTTTTTGATCACCGCATGGGTGATGATGATGACGCTCTTCAGGTCGCTGCAAGTGGCTTGGGGCCGATCTTTGTTGTGGGCGGTGGTGGCAACTGTGGTGGTGCATTTTGCCTTTTACAAACTGCTGCGCGTGCCTTTGCCTTGGGGTGTCTTGACGCCACTGGCCTGGTAACGGCCTTTTCCACTTTCAAACCTAGCGACATTGTCGGTCTGAGGAGTCTTATTTCATGTGGACAGCCATTGGCCAAGCGTTTTCGATGGTCTTCGAGCCCTACACCTTGATGGTGATGGTGCTCGCCTCTTTTTATGGTTTGTTTGTGGGGGCGGTGCCTGGCTTGACCGCCACCATGGCCACTGCGCTGTTGGTGCCCGTGACCTTCTTCATGCCGCCCATTCCGGCGGTGGCCGCCATGGTCACCGCCACGGCCATGGCGATTTTTTCTGGAGACATTCCGGGATGTTTGCTGCGCATTCCGGGTACACCGGCATCTGCGGCTTACACCGACGAAGCCTTTGCCATGACGCGCAAAGGGCAGGCCGAGAAAGCGCTGGGTGCAGGCCTGGTGTTCTCGGCAGTGGGTGGCTTGTTTGGCACGGTGGTGCTGATCGTGGCCGCGCCTGCCTTGGCCGACTTTGCGCTGAACTTCAGCTCGTTCGAGTATTTCTGGCTGGTCTTGTTGGGCCTGACGTGTGCCGTGTTCATCTCCACCGGTTCGCCGGTCAAGGGCGTGATGATGCTCTTGTTGGGATTGCTGGTGGCGTGTGTAGGGTTGGGCAATCCGGCTGGTTTTCCGCGTTTTACTTTTGGCACCGTCGAGATGACGGGGGGCATCGGCATGATCGCCATGATGATCGGCATGTTTGCCATCTCTGAAATCATTCGCTACGTGGTGGACACCAGCCCCCCTGCCGAGTTGGTGGTGGAAGAGGTGGGCGGTGTGCTCAAGGGCCAATGGGCGCTGGCCAAGAAATACCCCAAACAGATTTTGCGCGGCAGCATTTTGGGTACTGCCGTGGGCGCTTTGCCGGGCGCGGGTGCGGACATCGCGGCCTGGATGTCGTACGCCATGAGCAAGAAGTTTTCCAAAGAGCCCGAAAAATTTGGCACCGGGCATGTGGAAGGCATCGTGGAATCGGGCTCGGCCAACAACAGTGCCTTGGCGGGGGCGTGGATTCCGGCCTTGGTGTTTGGCATTCCGGGTGACTCGATCACGGCGATCGTGATCGGTGTGCTCTATATGAAGAACATGAACCCTGGCCCGACTTTGTTCACCACCAACCCGCAAAATATTTACGCGGTCTTTTTGTTGTTCATTGTGGCCAACATCATCATGATCCCCTTGGGCATTTTGTGCATCAAGGTGGCCAAGCGCATCCTCAAGGTGCCGCGTGAAATTCTGATGCCGATGATCTTGCTGTTTTGCGTGGTTGGCACGTTTGCCATCAACAACACGGTGTTTGAAGTGGGCGTCATGTTGGTCGCTGGCATCTTGGCTTATCTGCTGGAAGCCAACAAGTTCCCCACCGCACCGGCCATTTTGGGCGTGGTGTTGGGGGGCATGCTGGAGGAGAACTTCATCACCTCGATGATCAAGTCCAACGGCGACTTGACCGCTTTTGTGAGCCGTCCCATCGCGCTGTGCTTGGCTATTCTCACGGGATTGGTTTGGTTTGCACCGCTGCTCTTGCGCATGCTGCGCAAACCTGTTCAAGCGGCTTGAATAAGCGCTTTTGAAAACCCCAACAACCCGGCCTGTGCCGGGTTGTTTTTTGCCGAATGCGGTTGCTCAGTCTTTGGTTGCTCAGACCGCCGAGGGCACAGCGATTTTGAACTTCTTGGCCCAAGGCACCAGCATGGGCATGATGTTCGGGTAGAGCGCCACGCCTTGGCTGGCGCTGTCGGCTTTGAGCTTCAGGCCGCGTTCACCTGGCGTGCGCACCCAGCGGTCGGCCTGTGCGGGCCGCGAGGCATGGCACTGGCGTGACACTTCGTCCATTTGGGTATTAAAAGCGCTTGTGCCTGCAAAAGCACGCGGGTCGATGATCTGCAGAAATACGGTGGCACCCCAGCCTTCGGGCGAGTCGGCGCGGCCATGTCCTGCCAAGCCACCGGTCAAGGCTTCCACCATCCAGCTCAGGCCATAGCCTTTGTGGCCCGAATCCATACCCCCCAGCGGCAAGATCGTGCCCTTGGGTTCATTGAACAAAACGGCCGGATCTCGGCTGGGCTGTCCGTGGCCATCCATCACCCACTCGGCAGGCAGCACGCCGCCTTCTTTGTGCAGGCGGTTGGTCATGCCGTTGGTGGTGGACGAGGTGGACACATCGATCAGCACCGGCAAGCCCGAAGTGGGAATGCCCACCGACATGGGGTTGGGCGTGAACACCGGGTCCAGCCCGCCAAAGGGCGCGATGCTGGCGGCGTTCGGGTCCGAGCAATGCAGCAGCATCATGAATCCCTGATCCGTCACGCGCTGGTGGTAGGCGGCCAGGCATGCAATGTGGTGGCTGCGCCGGATGACCACGGTGCAGGTGCCTTGCGTTCGTGCGCGTTGGGTGGCCAAGTCGATGGCTTGCAGCACCAGCCAAGGGCCAGGCAGGCGCTGACCGTCCCAAGTCACAGCAGCTGGGTGGTCCGACACCACCAGGGGCTGACCGTCTTTGCGCATCTTGCCCGCTTCCAGCTCGGCCAGATAAGGGGCCAGCAAGGCCAGGCCATGGGTGGTGTGGCCCAGCAAGTCACCCACGAGCAACACGTCAGCCACGGCCTGCGCCTTGTCGGGCGGCAAGCCTGCGGTTTGCAATAGTTGGTCGGCAAAAGCCAAAAGGTCAGCAGCAGCGTAGTTCATGGGCTTCATCATAAAAACAAGCCTGCCAGGCCCTGTCACGCTGCGGACTCGCGACGGCATCCGAGTTCTAAAACCACCAAGCCACGGCATACGGAATCAGCATCGCCCCCGCAATACCGTGCAGCCCCATGCCCAAGCTGGCATAGGCCCCGGCCTCGGCGTTCACGCTGAATGCGCGTGAGGTGCCAATGCCGTGCGCGGCCACGCCCAGGGCAAAGCCGCGTTGCCACCAGGCCGTCACGCGCAGGGCGTCCAGCACATAGCGGCCGAGCACCGCGCCCAAGATGCCGGTGCTGACGGCAAAAATGGCGGTCAATGTGGGCGAGGCTTGCACACGCTCGGCAATACCCATCGCAATCGGCGCGGTGACCGACTTGGCCACCAAGCCGCGCACCAAGGCTTCGTCCACGCCCAGCCAACGCGCCACCCCCACGGCCGTCAACACCGAGGTAATGCCGCCCGCCAGCAGCGACAGCAGCAACACGCTCATGCGGCCCTTGAGTGACGCAAAACCTTTGTAGATCGGAATGGCCAGCGACACCGTGGCCGTGCCCAGCAAAAAGTGCACAAACTGCGCGCCTTCAAAGTATTGGGCGTAGGGCATGTCGATCACACTGATGCCGATGCACACCACCACCACCGCAATCAGCACCGGGTTGGCCAGCGGGTTGCGCTGGCTGCGCTCGTACACGGTCAGGCCCAACAAGTAAGCGCTGAGCGTCAGCACCAAAGCCAGCAGCGGGCTGCCCGAGAGGTAAACCCAAATGTCGGAAATCGGCGGCAGGGTGTTGTTCATGGCGCGCTGTCCTTTTTGGCGAACAGTTTGAGCACCAGAGCGGTCACCGCCACTGTGGCCAACACACTGAGCACCAGCGCCGCTGTGATGGCCCAGGCATTGGCCTGCAGTATTGGTAAATACAGCACCACGCCCACCGATGCGGGAATGAACAACAGCCCCAGGTGCTGCAAGATGCCGCTGCCCACCATGTCCATGGACGCGGGCACATGACCGCGCAGGGCTAAAAATGCCAGCAGCAGCACCAGGCCCAGCACGGGCCCGGGGATGAAGGGCAGGGCGAATTTGGAGAGCAGCTCGCCCAGCGCCTGGAAGAGGAAGAGTTGAACGAGGCCTTGGATCATGGCCTCAGTGTAGGACAGCGAATTGGGCTTGCGCAGTGTTAACAGTTGTGACCTGAGCGGATAACTTGTTTCTGGAAGGATGGCGAAGAGACTTGGCATCTTCGGCATGCGCATTGGCGCGATCCGATGGTGACGCTTCGCGCCCCACCGGCGACCATCAGTTCATTCGCAACACAAGCACGAACGGAGTTTTTCATGGCATCCACATTTCCCGTAAAACAGGTGGCGCTCGTCACTGGCGCATCGTCCGGCATGGGCAAAGAAACGGCCAAGCGGCTGCTGCAAGAGGGCTTGGTGGTTTACGTCGCGGCCCGGCGTGTGGCGCAAATGGAAGACCTGCGGGCCTTGGGCGCGATACCGCTGCAGATGGACATTTCGGTGGACGCTGACATCGTCGCTGCAGTGAACACCATCACCCAGGGCCATGGGGGCATCGACGTGCTGGTGAACAACGCGGGCTTTGGCATGTACGGCGCGATGGAAGATTCAACCCTGGCCGATGCCCGCTACCAGTTTGAAGTCAACCTGTTTGGCATGGCGCGGCTCACGCAATTGGCGCTGCCGCACATGCGCCGCCAACAGGCGGGCAAGGTCATCAACATCTCGTCCATGGGCGGCAAGATGTACACCCCGCTTGGCTCGTGGTACCACGCCACCAAGCACGCGGTGGAAGGCTGGAGCGATTGCTTGCGCCTCGAGTTGGCGCCCTTTGGCATACAGGTAGTCATCATCGAGCCCGGTGTGATTGCCACCGAGTGGGGTGGCGTGATGCTTGAGCCCATGCTGGCGCGTTCGGGCCAAGGCCCTTACCGCGCCATGGCCCACGGCATGGCCAAGGCGATGCGCAGCACCTACGCCAAAGCGGGTGCCGCCTCGCCGCCTTCGGTGGTGGCCGATGCCATACTGCAGGCGGTGCGTTCGCGCCGACCCAAAACCCGTTACGTCATCGGCAAAATGGCCAAGCCCCTGATGTTCATCCGCAAGTATTTCGGGGACCGCCTCTTTGACATGGCCATCATGAGCCAAGCCAAGTAGTCCGCCCCTCGAAACGCTCCACACACCAGAAAGCCCACCACCGTGAAACAGGCCACACGTTTTGCCCTGCAGATGGGTTGGAAACTGCTCATCCTCGACATGGGCTACGCCCCCGCTGATGTGCTGAGCCTGGCGCGGCTGCCGGGTGACCTGTTTGCCCGCCCGAATGCGAGCTTGTCGCCCGCGCAGTACTTTGACCTGTGGCGCGGACTGGAGCAGGCCGCAGGCGGCGACGAGCTGGCGCTGAAGCTCGCGCAGGCCATGTCGGTGGAGGCTTTTGACCCCGCCATGTTCGCCTGTCTGTGCAGCCCAGACCTGAACACCGCGCTGCAACGGCTGGCGCATTACAAACGCCTGATGTGCCCCTTGCACATGGGGGTCGACATCCGCGCAGACCGCACGCAAGTCACGCTCAGCTGCTACGGCAGCGACGAGCCGATTCCCCGCAGCTTGGGTGTGTCTGATCTGGTGTTTTTCACGCAACTGGCGCGACTGGGCACGCGCGAGCGCATTGAGCCCTTGGCGGCCTCGGTGCCGGATGTGCCTTTGAACCTTGCGCCCTACCAAGCCTATTTGGGCTGCGCTTTGGGGACATCTGAACAGATCCAGATCACGTTTTCAGCGCAAGATGCGCGGCGGCCTTTCTTGACCGACAACATGGCCATGTGGGCCGCGTTTGAGCCTGCTCTCAACAGCCGGCTGTCTGAGTTGGATGCGCAAGCGAGCCTGCGCGAGCGGGTGCGGGCCGTGTTGCTGGAGACGCTGCCCGCCGGCATCAGCAGCATCGACGCCGTGGCAAAGCGTTTGGCCATCAGCAAACGCTCCTTGCAGCGGCAGTTGGCCGACGAGTCGGTGGGGTTTCAAGAACTGCTCAGCGAGGTGCGCCATGAACTGGCGCGGCATTACCTGAGCCGCACCGACATTTCAGCCGGCGAGATTTCGTGGCTGCTGGGCTTTCAGGAAAGCAACTCCTTCATCCGGGCCTTCAGAAGTTGGACCGGCACCACGCCTGCAGCTTATCGGCAAGGGCGTTCGGGCATGGACGCCCAGTGGCATTGAGCGGCACAGAACATGAACACAGGAGACCTGCACATGGTGAAAGACATGACGGATTATTTTGTCGGGGAGAAGCAAGAAAGCGTGCTCTTCATCTTGGCGGCCTTGATGGCGATAGGCCTGGCGGTTTGGCTGTGGTCCCACGGCCACCGCCTGCGCTGGATGGCGCTGCCTTTGGTGGTGGTGGCGCTGATGCAGCTGGTGGTGGGTGTCACCATTTTTGCGCGCACCGATGCGCAACTGGCCAAGCTCAGCACGCAACTCGTGAGCGCACCAGCCGAGTTCAAACAGGCAGAAACCGAGCGCATGCAAACGGTGATGGCCAATTTCAAGCTGTACAAAAGCGTCGAGTTGGCGCTGCTCGTGCTCGGGGCCTGTCTGATCGCGTTCTTCTCCAAATGGGACCCGGCCACCGCTATCGGCATCGGCTTGGTGGTGCAGGCGGGCTTCACGCTGGCGCTGGACTTGTTTGCCGAGGCGCGTGGGGAGGCTTATTTGAGGGCGTTGGCGGAAATGGCCACTTAGAGCAGGCAAAAAGGCAAGCCAAAAAGCCGAGCAAAAAACATGGGCATGGCTATAATTTCCGCTTCGAGAGACAAAAATCGGCTCCATGCCGTGAGGTGATTCGGTTCATCCTATATCTCTCGATCCTTCTTCCCAACACCCGCTCGACTTTCCAAAGTCAGCGGGTGTTCTTGATTGAAGACGGTGCTTTGTTGCTTGAATTGGCTGGCTCCTTGAGGCAAATCCAGATCCAGAACTTCCAGAATCTGGGGCCACACAAAATTCAGATACCGGACCTCGCTGCGTTCATAAAACCGTTGAAGCGCCCACAGGTAGTAGTCAACTGCTTGCAGACCCGCGTGGTCTTTGGGGAATGAGCACAGGACTTCAGTGGGTTTGGGGCGTGCTAAGCCAAATTCCTCGGGAATGGTGTCGTGCTCGTGCTCGATAGCGTCCACAAACGCCTTGGTGCGCGGTTTGTGTCCGCGCTGAGCGAACACAATTTTGTGGTGATTCAAGCCGTGCATCCGCGAAAAAAGGTGCCGAGTCAATTCGTCATACAGCTCGTGGCCGTCGGGGTCATAGCGGTACGCGGGGTCTATCCGGCGGCGTTGTTGGGCATAGTCAAGCAAACGCAATTTATCGCGAACCACGGCGACAAAACGCAGGTCGTGTTTCGCCAATAACTTGTAGACCAAAAACCGCACCTCAGGCGGATCGTCTTTCGCATGAAAGTGCACTGCCGTGCGTTTGCGTGCAGGGTCCAGCGAAGGCACATCCTTGAAAAAAGGGTCAGACAACAGGTCGCTGCGCAAGCGATCCAGATCTGAGGTCAGGGCCTGCACATCGCGGCATTCCAGTTTTCCAGCAATGAAAAAACGTGAACAGCCATCGGTGGCTGCTACGACTTTGCCACCTTTGCCAAACAGCGTCGGATCACCCGCCTCGTCGACAAACCAAGTCACATGCGCGGTGTGCTTGTCTTGGGTTGTCATATCTTTTTGCTCAGGTCGCATGGCCAGGCCGTTGAATTTTTTGGCGTTAACTTTGATGTCAAAAAATGGAGTTCAAATCTCTTTCGGAACTCAAGCCGTTGATTGGATCATGCGTTCATCAACTTGCCAAGGCCAGCTGCAAAGCCAGCTGGTTGTGCCGCTCGATCAGCGGCCCCATGTCCACCGTGGTGATCTGCCCTTGGCGAACCACCACGCGGCCATTCACGAGGGTGTAGTCGGCGTTGTCACTGGCGCACAGCAAGAGCGCCCCCACCGGGTCGTGCACCGCACCGCCCGCCATGCTGAGCGTGTCGGTGCGGAACAGGGCGATGTCGGCGCAATAGCCCGCTTTGATTTGCCCCAGCTCATGGGCGCGGCCCAGCACCTCGGCCCCACCGCGTGTGGCCAGTCGCAAGGCGTCGCGGGGTGTCATGTCTGACGGACCCAAGTCACAGCCAAACACAGTGCGTCCGTTTTCGACGCGCGGTGGCTCCATCGCTCTGCCTACTCGCGCCAGCAGCATGGCTTGACGCGCTTCGTTCAGCAGGTGCGCCGCGTCGTTGCTGGCGCTGCCGTCCACACCCAGGCCAATCGGCACACCCGCGTCCAGCATTTTGCGCAGCGGCAAGATGCCGCTGGACAAGCGCATGTTGCTGCACGGGCAGTGGGCGATGCCGGTGCGGGTTTTGGCAAACAAGTACGTGCCTTCGTCGTCGAGCTTCACGCCGTGGGCGTGCCACACGTCATGGCCCACCCAGCCCAAGTCTTCGGCGTATTGCGCGGGGGTGCAGTTGAACTTCTCTTTGGTATACGCAATGTCGTGGTCGTTTTCGGCCAGGTGGGTGTGCAGGCGCACGCCGTGGGCGCGGGCCAGTTTGGCCGATTCGCGCATCAAGTCTTGGCTCACGCTGAAGGGCGAGCAGGGGGCCACGGCCACATGGGTCATCGACCCGTAGCTCGCGTCGTGCCAAGTCTCGATTAGGCGCTGGGTTTCTTTCAGGATGGCGGGTTCTTGCTCGACCACGCTGTCGGGCGGCAGCCCGCCTTGTGACTCGCCCACACTCATGCTGCCGCGTGTGGCCGTGAAGCGCATGCCCATGGTGTGTGCCGCTTCGATGCTGTCGTCCAGCCGCACGCCATTGGGGTAAATGTAGAGGTGGTCACTGCTGGTGGTGCAGCCGCTCAGCAGCAGCTCGGCCATGGCCACCTGGCCCGACACACGCACCATCTCGGGCGTCAGGCCCACCCAGATCGGGTACAGGCCTTTGAGCCAGCTGAACAACTCGGCGTTTTGTACTGACGGAATTGCCCGCGTGAGCGACTGGTACATATGGTGGTGCGTGTTGATCAGCCCCGGCACCACCACATGGCGGCGGGCGTCGATCACTTCATCGACTTGAGTGAGCAGTTCGTCGGTGTTTTCAGTGGCGGCAATGATGCGTTCGATGCGGCCGTCGCGGATCAGCAGCGAGGCGTCCTTGAGTTCAGTATTGGCATCGTCTTGCGTGGCGATGCAGCGGGCGCGGTGGATGAGCAGCGTGGTCATGGACTTGTCCTGGGCAAGGGGTGAAACAAGTCGCGGCCGAATCCCCTTTCCCCCAGTGTTCATGGGGAGGGCGAGCACCACGTTGCCGCGCGTCCCGGGCTGTGCAGTGGGGCGATTTTAAGCAGATGCCCGTTCGTGAAGCGCTGGCGCGTTGGCGTTTTCGCAAGACCTGAAGATGAACGGGCCTATTCTTCTGAAGCCCATCACTTGGCAAAACCCACCTGACTCAACAAGGCTTGAACGCGCCACAAAATCGCGTCCCCACCGACAGGTACACCCGGGGTGTGAGTGCCATGCTGGAGCGGTCTTGCCAGACTTCGCCTGTCCCGTCAGCGTAGTGGCGATCGCGGTTAAAGCGGGCGTTGCCGATGTTGTACACCCCCACGCGCCAGTAACCCCAGGTCGGCTGCACGCGTCCGATGTAAACATCCAGCGCCGCACGGGCGTGGTCTCGTCCGGTGATGCCGGCAGAGGTGTTGAGTTGGGTCGGTCCCGTCAGCGATAAGGTGACGCCACCAAACAAACCGCCTGTGCTGCGCAGGGGTTTGGCCACGTTCACGCTGGCGGTGTAGCGTGCTTGGCCAGGAATGCGGTTGCCCTCGCTGGGGCCACTGGTCATCCGCGACTGCAACACACTGGCGTTGCTCGACAGCGTCCAGTCCCGCCCCAAACCCGCCCAGGCCAGTCCCGTTTTGACATCGGCTTCCAAGCCCCAGACCGTCGCATCGCCCACATTGGCGCGGGTTTGTAACCAGCGGCCATTGATCGGCGTCACCAAGGTGGCCAGTGTGTCGCTGAGCTGGCGCACAAACAGGTTCAAGCCCAAATGACCTTGCTCACTCAGGCGTTGGTCCAGCCCGGTGTCCAGACTCCATGCCACTTCGGGACGCAGGTCGGGGTTGCCTGCGTTGTCCGGGTTGGTGATGCTGTTGCCCCCCACACTGGGGCTGGTGCGGTTAAACAAATCGCGAACAGCGGGGTTGCGTGTGACCCGGGCAAGGTTCCAACGCCACTGCATGTCATTGCCAATGGCGGTGCGTGTATGCAGCGAGGGTTGGATGAAGTGCATGCGCCGCTCAGGGATGACGCTGGCATCGGCACTGGTCAGGATCATCGTTTCGGAGCGTAAACCGCCCGTCAGGGTGGTTTTGCCCGGTAACGCCCATTCGTTTTGCCCCCAGATGATTTGGCGTTGCAGCTTTGCGCCCATCTCCACGCGCTTGCTACCACGCAGGGTGTCGGTGTTCTGGGTCAATGCGTCCAGGCTCAGCGTATCCAGCTCCACCCCGGTCGACCACAGCAAGGGGCTGTCGGTGCCTGTGAGTTTGGATTTGAGCGTCCACTGCCTGTCGCGCTGCTCGTCCGACAAGGCGTAGTCGGAATTGGGGCTGCCCTGGGACTGCACGATGCCCTGGCGATTCAGGCGGTAGTTGCTGCGGGCGCCATGCAGTGTGGTGTCGAGCTTGCTGCGGTCAAAGCGGTGCGTCCAGTCCGCTGCCACTTGCAGGTAATGGCGCTGGTAGTCGTTCATGTCTTGGCTGTTGAGCGCATAGTGCGTACCGTCGCGCCACAGGCTTCCAGAGGCCAGGGCGGTGCCGTCAAATTCGGTCTGGCTCAAGGTCGCGCGCAGGGTGAGCTGGTCACTGGCGCCCATGCGCCCACTCACCTTGGGAAGCAGCATGGACTCGCTGCGGCGGTAGCGGCCCGCGGTATCGGTTGTCGAAGTGAGCTGCCCATCTGACAGGGTTTGTCGCTGGATATCGGAGCCAATCAAGTAATCGATGCGGCTGGCCGCGACAAAGTAAGTCCAGGGTTTGACGGGTGGCGTGTCCGATGCCGCATCGGCTTTGAGGGCAGCGGGGTCGGTGCCCAAGGGCCCTGACTGCGAGAAGTACAGCTGCCCCGCATTTTGACCCCAGACATGGTTGTCGGTCAGTTGCAAGGTGGTTTCGCGCTTCACGGTGGCGGCACGCAAGACGATGTTCAGTGTGCCCCCGGTGGCCCCAGAAAATTCAGCCGTCGGTGCGCGCACCACCTCAATGCGCTCGATCAGCTCAGAGGGCAGCTGGTCCAGTGGCAGGGAACTCTTGCCGCTGCTGACTCGCTGACCGTCAATCAGCAATTGCGTTGCACTGGCCTCCATGCCGCGCATGCGAATCTCAACGCCCCCTTGCCCGTTGGGCGTGACTTGCACACTCGGCAGCTGCCGCAGCACATCCACGACAGAAAATGCGCCCAAGGCGGCAATGTCTTTGCGCTCCACCACCACCAGTGATCCTGTCGCATCAAAACGCTGCTCGATCGCACGCCGGGCAGACACTGTGACCGTCTCCGTTGACTGCTCCTGCGGCGTTGACCGTTCATCGGGCAAGGTTTGAGCGATGACGAGCAGGGGCGCACCGATCGCAGAAAGCACTGAAATATGCAGAAAAGAAGGAGGCGTTCTCATGACACTTGGCGTTGACTTGCCACGCCAACAAGGCATGTGCAGGTTATTGACTTCAATGGCGGCAAATGGATCCTGTTGATCTGCACCGCTGTGGATTTGAATTTAACCATAATGGATTAATTTTCTCAAACTCACGCGACGCGACGCAGGGTTGGATTGGCTTGTTCTTGCCCATGACAAGAGGTTTAAATGCCTCGGCCACAAAGTCTACAAACGCCTTGACCCCCAGTGTTCAGGGGGGGCGGACGAGCACCCCGTTGCCGCGTGTTCCGGGCTGTGCAGTGCGGCGAATTGAAGCAGACGGTGGGATCGCTTCACACCTTGGCCAGCCAGCGCTCCACCAGTTTGACCCAGTAAGTGGCACCGGTCGACAAGATGCGGTCGTTGAAGTCATAACCTGCGTTGTGCACCATGCAGCCGCCCACACTGCCCACGCCGTTGCCGATGTTGATGAAGCAGCCGGGCACCTTTTCCAGGAAAAAGGCGAAGTCTTCACTGGCGGGCACGGGCTCGGGCTTGGGCACCAGACCAGTCTCGCCCAGCCAGTCGCGCACCAGGTCCAGACAGAAGGCGGTTTGGGTAGGGTCGTTCATGAGGACCGGGTAGCGGCGCATGTAGTTCACATCGGCCGTTGCACCATAGGTTTGCGCCACGGCGTTGGCGATTTCGTGGATACGCCGCTCCAGCAGGTCGCGAATTTCGGGTTGCATGGCCCGCACGCTCAGCCGCAGCTCGGCTGTGCCCGGGATCACATTGGGTGCGTCGCCTGCCAAAAATGCCCCCAGCGAAATGATGCCGGTTTGCAGGGGCGGCACATTGCGCGAGACCACACTTTGCAAGGCCATGACCATGGCCGAGCCCACGAGGATGGGGTCGACCGCGTTGTGCGGAAAGGCTGCATGGCCGCCCACGCCCTTGACGGTGATGATGCAGGTGTCTGCGCTGGCCATGGCACAACCGGGCACGGCCATGAATTGGCCTTCAGGAATGCCGGGGCCGTTGTGCATGCCAAACATGGCATCGCAGGGGAACAAGTCCAGAAAACCGTCTTCGAGCATCTTGCGGGCACCGCCCAGGCCCTCTTCGGCGGGCTGGAACACGGCGTGCACGATGCCGTCGAAGTGTCGGGTGGCCGCCAGATGGCGTGCCGCAGACAGCAGCATGGCGGTGTGGCCGTCATGGCCACAGGCGTGCATCTTGCCAAACACCTTGCTGGCCCAGGCCTTGCCCGAGGTTTCGGCAATCGGCAGGGCGTCCATGTCGGCACGCAGGCCGATGCGGCGTGTGCTGGTGCCCGCACGCAAGGTGCCGACCACGCCCGTGCCACCCAAACCCCGGTGCACCTCCCAGCCCCAGCGTTCCAGCCGTGCGGCCACCAGGTCACTGGTGTCGTTTTCTTGAAATCCCAGCTCTGGGTTGGCGTGGATCTGGTGGCGGATGTCCACCATCTCGGCTTCGTGCGCACGGATGGCTTCTAGGGCAGGTGGGAGGAGGGCGGTGTCGTTCATGGCGTGTCCTGGTCGTGGGCATCGGTGAGAGGGTCAGGTGCTACTTTGCCTTGTTCAGAGTTTCATGGCTGTCATGTTTGCGCCTTGGAGTGCACCACACAGTGGCCATCCATCGAGTCGGCGTTGTGTGGGTTGAACCCGACTTTGCCTCAGACAATGAGTGCGACGGATTTCACCTGGCACCAAACCGAAGCACCTTGTCGAAGCGCCAGGTGGTGCAGCGATCTGCGTGTGACACGTCCAAGAATCAATGCTTGACCGCAACGCACGCGCACGACAACTTGCGAAGGATGGGCGTCTGAATCTATCGATTCGATGAGGCCCTGCAGACGGTTTTGTATGGTGGAGTCCTCGTGATTGGAGAGTGCGAGGCTGACATCGCGGGCCAGGATGCGGACACGAACGGTTTGACCCACTGCAACGCCCTGGTCGCGCACCCAAAGGATTCCGCCACCCCATTGAATTTGTGCCATGTGGTCCTCTGGGTTGCGCTCCATGACCCGGCCCAAGGTCACCATACCTGCCTCTTCGCCGATGGCCAGGGCCATGTCCTGCGACACCATGGCTTCGGTCATCGGTGCGCAAGATCGGACGTTGCCACCATCGAGCATGACCACTTGATCGGCCAAGCGAGCGAGTTCGTCCACCGAGTGGGTGACATACAGCATCGGGATCTTCAGTTCTGCGTGCAACCTCTCCAGCCAGGGCAAGACTTCTTTGCGCCGAGCGACATCCAGTGAGGCCAGCGGTTCGTCCAGCAAGAGCAGCTGAGGTTGTGTGGCCAAGGCCCTGGCGATCGCCACACGCTGACGCTCACCGCCTGACAGCGTGGTGACGCCACGCTCGAGTAGGTGGCCAATGCCCAGCAGCTCCAATGCCGCGTCAAGAACCTGCGTTTGTTTGGTTTTACCAGCCCTGCGCAGACCAAAGTGCAGGTTTTGCTTGACATTCAGGTGTTCAAAAAGGCTGGCTTCCTGAAAGACATAACCCATTTGACGCTGCCAGGTGGGCTTGAAAAGTCGTTTTTCACTGTCTTGCCATATTTCATGGCCGAATGAGATGAGACCCTGGGCCTTCTCCAAACCGGCCACACAGCGCAACAGGGTGGTTTTGCCTGAACCGGACGGCCCAAACAAGACCGTGATGCCGTTGACTGGCAGGGTGAGGTCCACCTTCAGTGCGAAGTCGCTGCGGTCGAGCTGAACTTGGATGCGAAGCTGGGGTGAAGTGGTCATGACAGGACTTTGTCACTGCGTCTTTTCAGTCGCGCCAATGTGATCAAAACGGCAAATGAAAAGACGACCATGCCCGCAGCCAAGCCATGAGCTTGGGCATATTCCATCGCTTCAACATGGCCGTAGATTTGTGTGGACACCACGCGGGTTTGCCCCGGAATGTTGCCGCCGATCATCAGCACCACCCCAAACTCGCCAACCGTGTGCGCAAAGCTCAGCACAGTCGCGGTCAACAGACCGGGCTTGGCCAATGGCAGCGCCACTGAAAAAAAGGCGTCGATGGGTCTGGCCCGCAGTGTGGCTGCAACCTCCATGGGTCTTGTGCCCATGGCTTCAAATGCAGACTGAATGGGCTGCACCGCAAAGGGCAGAGAAAAGATGATCGAGCCGATCAGCAGTCCGGTAAATGAAAAAGACAGAAGGCCCCAACCCACCGCTTGTGTGAGCTGTCCCACCCAACCGTGTGGACCCAGCAGCACCAAGATGTAAAACCCCAGCACGGTAGGCGGCAACACCAAGGGGAGCATGACCAAGGCGCTGATCGGGGAGCGCCAGCGTGACGGTGTCTGGGACAACCACCAGGCCAGTGGCGTGGCGATCAACAGCAGCAAAGCCGAGGACAGCGCTGCCAGTTTGAGCGTCAAACCGATGGCCTGCCAAGCTTCAGGGGTGAGGGCACCGTTCATTGGCTTGAGGGCTTCATGGATGATTGAAGTTCGTACCCGAATGAACGGATGACCGCCTTGGCCTGATCACCCTGGAGGTATTGGAGGAGTGCGGCGGCAGCGGCATTGTCCTTGCCTGGGTTCAGCAAAACAGCATCCTGCTGGATCGGGGCATGCATGGAAGATGGCACCACCCACCCAGAGCCTTCCTTGATCCTGCCGTTTTCGTAAACCTGAGACAGGGCGATGAATCCCAGTTGCGCATTCTCAGACGAGACGAATTGGAAGGTCTGGGTGATGTTGGACCCCTCTGCGATCTTGGGTGCGATGCGCTCGCGCAAGCCCATCTTGTCCAGTGCCGTGATGGCCGCTGCGCCATAAGGAGCAAGTTTGGGGTTGGAGATGGCGATTTTGTCGAACCGCCCGCTGCGAAGCACCTCCCCATGGGCATCGACGAATCCCGGCTTTTTGCTCCACAAGACCAACTTGCCAATGGCATAGGTGAACCGCGCGCCTGGCACCCCCAGCCCTTCCTTCTCCAGTTTGAGAGGCGTCGTGTCGTCGGCCGACAGCAGGATCGAAAACGGCGCACCATTCCGGATTTGCGTGTAGAACAGGCCTGTGGCCCCAAATGCCAATGTCAGCTTGTGGCCTGTGTCACGCTCAAAGTCTTGCGCGATGCGCTTCATAGGGGCCGTAAAGTTCGCCGCGACCGCCACACTGGCTTCGGCGGCCAGAAGGGTCACAGGCATGACCATTGCGATCAGGGCGATCACGAGTCGCCCCCATTCTTGTTTTTTCATGATGCCCTTCGCTATGGGAAAATATGAAATCAATTGCGTTTCGTTATTCTACATAGGAATAGCGGTGCCATCACCTTGAGGGACTGAGCATGTCTGCTCCAAAAATTCAATTTGACGACGTCCTGGGAGCCCCTGCTGTAGACAAGCGCCTAGAAGTGTTGAGATCCATGCACCATGCGGGGTCCATCTCTGAGGCTGCACGAGCCAATGGCGTGAGCTACAAAGCGGCTTGGCAGGCCCTTGAGACGCTGAGTAATCTGGCCGGGGTTCCTCTGGTGGAGAAAGCCGTGGGCGGTTCGGGCGGAGGAGGCGCCAAACTCACGCCTGCCGGCCTTCAGGTGTTGGAGGCCGCTGACCTGCTGAGTTCGGCTCGCGAAAATGCGCTCGCCCAATTTGTTCGCTCTGCCGACGGCTTGGGACTGAATTTGCGCGGTATCGCTGGCATGGGCCTTCGAACCAGCATGCGCAACCAGATGCCGTGTCAGGTTCAGGACATACGTGCGTCAAAAGGCGCAGCAACCGTCGTTCTTGAACTGCCCGATGGGCAAGGATTGACGTCGAAAATCACGCTGGAGAGTCTGCAACTGCTGAGTCTTCAACCCGGGCAGAAGGTGTTGGCCATGTTCAAGGCCACTGCCGTGACGGTGGCACCCACCATCGTGGGCGCTGGCGAAGTCAACCTGCTGCGTGGCAAAGTGGTGCGCCGAGGAACGGGTGCTGCAGGGCTAGAGGTCTCATTGCAACTCACGCCAGGATTGGTCCTGGTGGGGTTCGCTGATGCCGAGTCACCCCTCAAACTTCGGCAAAACGCGATGGCCGCTCTAGAGCCCAATGCGGTGGTGATCGGGCTTGCAGGGTGATGTTTTGAATTCGTCCGGAAAGGAAGAAATCAAAACACCAGGCTATTTTTCAGGCAAAAAGCAAACAGCTTCTGATCGAGGGCTGGGCAGCAGTTGTTCTTTGGCGGGCCCCACTTGCATATCGCGTGGCAGTGGCACCGCATTTTTCACGGCCAGCACTTCCGCCATCACGCTGACTGCAATTTCAGGCGGTGTTTTGCTGCCAATGAAAATGCCAATCGGTCCGCGCAGTGGCGCAAGACTTTCCTGAGTTTGATCAAAGTGTTCAACCATGCGTGAGCGCCTGGCCTCATCGTTGCGTCGAGACCCAATCGCGCCAACGTACAGTGCATCACAGCTCAAAGCTTCCAACAAGGCCAGATCATCCAGTTTGGGGTCGTGTGTCAGAGCAATCACGCAAGTGCGTTTGTCGACGTGGAAAGCTTTGACCACATCGTCGGGCATGTCAGACAGCAGAGTCACCCCGGCCACCTGCCAGCCACTGCGGTACTCTTGGCGGGGATCACAGACCGTCACTGCAAAGCCGCAAAACAAGGCCATCGTCGCCAAGTATTCCGTCAATTGACCGGCACCAATCAGCAACATGCGGTATTCAGGGCCGAAACAATTGCAAAGGTCCTTGCCATCGTCACTCAACGCTTGGGGTTGCAACGCCCGCAACAAGGTCACCTTTCCGGTTGACATGTCGGTGCGCCGATGCACCATTTGACCTTGGGTGAGCATGTCCACCAGTTGTTGGAGTTCAGCCACTTCGGGATTGAATTCGAGCACAAGCTCTAGCGTTCCGCCACAGGGCAAACCAAAACGGTGCGCTTCATCAGCGCTGACACCGTAGGTCACCCGCTCAGGGGGACTGTCTGGGATGTCATGTGTCAGATTTTCTGAGGGATGGGCAGCGGTCGGCTGACTGATGCGCTTGTAGCGATAAATCAGATCGTCTTCGATGCAACCACCAGAAACCGAGCCCACCACGGACCCGGTTTCACAAAGCGCCATGATGGAGCCCACGGGGCGAGGTGAAGAGCCCCATGTTCGCACCACAGTGGCCAACAAAGCTTTTTGGCCCTGTGCACGCCAGCCCAGCAGCTGGTTCAACACCGTGAGGTCGAGATTTTCCATCGTCTGGGGCTGTCAATCAGCGGGTCACCATGACCACCACGGCCAGGGCAACAGCTGCGCCCGCAGCCCACATCCAAACAGGCACGCCAGCGGATGTCTGTGCAGGCGCAGATTCTTGCGGAACCGGTTCTTCGGCGGGCGGGTAACGTTTTTCGAGTTCAGCTTCAAACCGTTTGAAAAAGTCTTCGGCCATGTTTTTGGCCACGCCATCGATCAAGCGTTGGCCCAACTGTGCGATTTTTCCACCCACCGAGGAGTGCACGGTGTAATGCAATTCGCAGCCCTTTTCCAGTGGCTTGATTTCGACGGAAGACTCCCCTTTGCCAAAACCGGCCACCCCACCTTGGGCATCGAAGTTGAGTTTGTAACTTTGGGGGGCCACGATGTCCGTGAGCTGGACACTGCCATTGAACATGGCCGAGACCGGACCCATTTTGATGCCTGCTGCGACGGCGAATTTTTGATCACCCGAGGGCTCGAATCTTTGACAGCCGGGAATGCAGGCCTTCAGTATGTCGGGGTCATTCAGCGCCTCCCAGGCTTGCTGCTGTGTCACTTGTAAGGTGCGTTGTCCAGTCATGTCCATGATGAGTTTCTCCTGTCAAATGAAATGGGGGAATGGCTTGAACGTTTCATGAGCTTGCTGATGGCTTGTGCAAGGTCTTCAAGTTTGCTGAGATTGTGAACAGCCAGCATGCCATCTGCGTGTTGATGCAAGACTTGTGCACCGCTGGCCAGCGGCGCGTAGCCATCAAAGCGCAAGAGGGGATTGAGCCAAAACAGTTTGCGGCAATGTCTTTTGAGCCACTGCACTTCAGACTGCAATTGTTCAGGTGCGCCTGTGTCCAAGCCATCGCTGATGAGCAGCACCATGGTTCTGCGCCCGACCAGACACCGCGCATGACGCTCGCGCAAAGTGGTCAAGGACGCGCCCAAGCGGGTGCCACCGGCGAAATCAGAGATCCGTGTGTTGGCCTCCTCCAGCATGCGATCGGTGTCTTTGTGCTTGAAAGCAGGACGCAGGTCCGACAGGTCAGTGCCAAAGGCAAAAACAGAGCGCGGGTGGGCCCGGGTGGCCTGGTGCAAGAAGGCCAAAAGCAATCGGGCATAGCGTTCCATCGATCCCGAGATGTCGACCAGCACCAGCAAGGGCAAAACCTGCGGGCGACGCGCCCGTTGAGGCAGCCACAACAATTCTCCCTCTGAGCGACCTGCTTGCTGCATGGCGGCAGGCCAATGGGGGCGTTGGCCGCGTGTGCCAGCGCGTGTGCGGCGACCGGGCACCGGTGCCAAAGACAAGGGAATGTCGCGAACCAAGCGTTCAATCAGACGGAACTCACTGGCGTTCAGTGTCGCGAAATCGGCATGCTGCAGTCGATGGCGGTCACTGGCGGTCATGGCCGCATCCAGTTGGATTTCACTTTCTTGGCGTGGGCCGCCTTCTTTTTTGGGGGTGGCAGCCAAGGCTTCTTGCACCCTGGCTTTGCGTGATGGGGGCTGACCTTGACGCACCTTGGGCAACATTTGCGCCAACAGTTGCTGGGCCAGTTCGGGGTTTCTGAACAAGGCCGAAAACAATTGGTCAAAGACCTCCATGTCCTGCTGACGATGGATCAAAACCGTGCCAAGTGCTGCGTGCAGATCGTCTTTTCGTTCAAGACCCACGATGCTGGCTGCTTCAATGGCCAGCGCCATGCCTTGGCTGTCAATGGGCACACCCGCTCGCCGCAAGGCCCGACCCAAGCCCACGATGTTCTGCGGCAGTTTGCCACTTCGGGCGTCACCCAGTTTCATGGCATCAAGCCGACTGCGGCTCAGGTCGCAAAAGCTCGTCGATCATGGGGATCAAAGCTGCCACATCCTCACGCTGCTTGAACAAGATACCGGCCGTGTCCTGGATCACTTCCGGGTCAAGCTCCAGCGTGTCCAGTGCCACCAGTGCCTTGGCCCATTCCACACTCTCGGCGATGCCCGGGGAGCGCTGGAATGCATTGGCAAATGGCATCTCACGCAGCCGAGACACAAATTGTGTGACGGCTTCGGTCAACATCGGTGCGGCTTCAGGCACTTGACTTTGCACAATGGCCAGTTCCCGTTCACGCTCAGGGTAATCCAACCACTGGTAAAGACAACGCCGTTTCACGGCATCGTTCAGGTCGCGCGTGCGGTTGCTGGTGAGGATGGTGATCGGTGCCACTTGGGCCTTGATCGTGCCCAGCTCTGGAATGCTCACTTGGTATTCGCCAAGGTATTCCAGCAAGAAGGCTTCAAACGGTTCATCGGCACGGTCGACCTCATCGATCAGCAAAACGGCACCCGGAGCCGGCGCTTGCAAGGCCTGCAACAAAGGCCGACGAATCAGGTAGCGCTCTTGATAGACCTCTTGCTCGATTTCGGCCACGGTGTGGGTGGCTTGCGCCGCACGCATGTGCAGCAGCTGCGCTGTATGGTTCCACTCGTACAAGGCTTCGCGCTGCTCCATGCCGTCGTAACACTGCAGGCGCAGCATGGGCCGCCCCAACACCTTGGCCAGTGCTTTGGCCAATTCTGTTTTGCCAACACCGGGTTCGCCTTCGAGCAACAAAGGCCTTTTGAGCTTCATGGCCAAAAAGACCGATGTCGCCAGACGACGAGGCGCGTGATAACCCACACCCTCCAGGGCGTGGGTCAATGCATCGATGCTCACAAAATCGTGAATGGTTTCACGCATTGGCTTGTTGCACCGCCCGCTGTGTTTGCACCTTGATCAATTGGGCACGGAACGCAGCGCTGGCATGCAAGTCGCCATTGAGTTCATTCGCATCAATCGACACACCTTCGACAGCCTCGGCCGTGAAGCTTTTCGACAAGGCCGCTTCCAAGCCAGCATGGCGAAACACGCCATTGCCCGCACCGGTGATGGCCACGCGAACGCCTTGATCGGTTTGTGCCACAAACACGCCCACCAACGCAAAGCGCGAAGCTGCTTGGCGGAACTTGGCATAGGCCGCTTTTTGGGGCACAGGGAAATGAATCGCGGTGATCAATTCACCTTCTTCCAGCGCCGTGGTGTACATGCCCTGAAAGAAATCGTCAGCCGCGATTTTTCGCTTGTTTGTTTGCACTGTGGCGCCCAATGCCAAAACGGCGCTGGGGTAGCAAGCTGCGGGGTCGTTGTTGGCCACCGATCCGCCCATGGTGCCCATGGCACGGACTTGGCGGTCACCGATTTGGCCTGCCAGTGCGGCCAATCCCGGGATCGTGGCTTTCACTTCGGCGCTGTCGGCCACAAACTCATGGCGTGTCATGGCACCAATGACCAATGTGTTGCCTTCTTTTTTGATCCCGCTCAGTTCACCGACACCTGCCAAGTCAACCAAACTGCCGGGCTGGGCCAGGCGCTGCTTGAGGGAGGCGATCAGGGTTTGGCCCCCTGCCAGAGCTTGACCTCCGGCAGAGATTTTGGCCAGTGCGTCTGCCAATGCGGCGGGACGTTCGTATGCGAATGCGTACATGTTGTGGTTCCTCAGGCTTTGGCTTGTTGAATGGCGGTCCATACCCGGTTCGGGCTGGCGGGCATGTCCAGGTCTTTCACGCCCAGGGGGGCCAAGGCGTCGAGTACAGCGTTCATCACTGCAGGCGGCGAGCCGATGGCACCGGCTTCACCGCAACCTTTGGTGCCCAAAGGGTTGGTGGTGCAAGGCGTGCACACATGGCCAATCGTGAAGGAAGGGAAATCGTCGGCGCGGGGCATGGCGTAGTCCATGAACGAACCTGTGACCAGTTGCCCGGTTTCGCGGTCGTACACGCAGTGCTCCAGCAGCGCTTGACCGATGCCCTGAACCAAGCCACCGTGGACCTGGCCTTCCACAATCATCGGGTTGATGATGGTGCCAAAGTCATCCACCGCAGTGAACCGGTCCACACGAACTTGGCCTGTGGCCGGATCGACTTCGACCTCGCAAATGTAGGTGCCGGCCGGGAAGGTGAAGTTGGTCGGGTCATAGAAGGCTGTTTCATTGAGACCGGGCTCCAACTTGTCCAGCGGGTAGTTGTGGGGCACATAGGCGGTCAGGGCCACTTGGCCAAATGTGACCATTTTGTCCGTGCCCTTGACCTTGAATTCACCACCGGCAAAGTCCACATCGGCATCGCTGGCTTCCATCAGGTGTGCCGCAATTTTCTTGGCTTTGGCCTCAATTTTGTCCAACGCCCGCATGATGGCTGCACCGCCCACCGAGATGGAGCGCGAACCATAAGTGCCCATGCCAAAGGGCACCCGACCCGTGTCTCCGTGCACGATGTCCACTTGCTCGGGCGAGAGGCCCAAGCGAGCGGCCACCACCTGTGCAAACGTGGTTTCGTGGCCTTGGCCATGGCTGTGCGAACCGGTGAAAACGGTCACGCTGCCCGTGGGGTGCACACGCACTTCACCGCACTCAAACAGGCCTGCACGCGCACCCAGAGCACCCGCCACGTTGGAAGGGGCCAGGCCGCAAGCCTCGATGTAGCTGGAATAACCCAAGCCACGCAACAAGCCTTTGGCTTTGGATTGCGCTTTGCGTTGCTCAAGACCCGCCACATCGGCCAATTCATTGGCTTGTTTCAGGCAGGCGTGGAAGTCACCGGTGTCGTACTGCAAGGCAACCGGTGTCTGGTAGGGGAACTCGGTGATGAAATTGCGACGGCGAATTTCGTCTTGAGACAGACCCATTTCCCAAGCCGCGCGAGACACGATGCGCTCCAGCAAGTAGGTCGCCTCGGGTCGACCTGCGCCTCGGTAGGCATCCACGGGCGCTGTGTTGGTGAACCATGCGTCGACCTCCACATAGACCTGTGGCGTTTTGTACTGACCGGCCAGCAATGTGGCGTAAAGGATGGTCGGAACGGCCGTTGAGAACGTCGACAGGTACGCGCCCAGGTTGGCATCGGTGTGGACGCGGAAACCCAAGAACTTGCCATCCTTGTCCATGGCCAACTCTGCATGGCTGACGTGGTCACGGCCATGGGCGTCAGACAGGAACGCTTCAGAACGGTCGCAGTTCCACTTGATGGGGCGGTTGAGCTTTTTGGAGGCCCAAGTCAGGCACACATCTTCTGCGTACAGATAAATCTTGGCACCAAAGCCGCCGCCCACATCGGGCGCAATCACACGAACTTTGTGTTCGGGCAGGCCCATCACAAATGCCGTCAAAAGCAATCGCTCGACGTGCGGGTTCTGGTTGGAGACATACAGGGTGTAATCGTCACCGGCCCGGTTGTAGTGCCCGATGGCCGCACGCGGCTCCATGGGGTTGGGGGCCAAACGGTTGTTGACCAAGTCAAGCTTGGTCACATGCGCAGCATTGGCAAATGTGGCATCGACGGTCGCCTTGTCACCAATGGCCCATTTGTAGCACTGGTTGTTGGAGGCAATGTCGTGAATCACTGGCGCACCCGGGGCTTGCGCATCACGCACATCCACCACCGCAGCCAAGGGTTCGTAATCCACTACTACCAATTCGGCGGCATTGCGGGCTTGTTCGTAGGTTTCTGCCACAACCATGGCCACATGGTCGCCCACATAACGCACTTTTTCGAAGGCCAAAATGGGGTGTGGCGGCTCTTTCATGGGTTCGCCGTTGGTGCTGGTGATCAACCAGCCGCAAGGCAAACCATTGATCTTGTCAGCGGCCACGTCTTGGCCATCCAAAATACCGATGACACCCGGCGCTGCCAGAGCCGCCGATTTATCGATGCTGCGGATTTTGGCGTGTGCGTGGGGCGAACGGACAAAGTAGCACTGGGCCATATTGGCCAGCACGATGTCGTCGGTGTACTGGCCCGCGCCGGTCAGGAAACGGTAGTCCTCCTTGCGGCGGAGGGATTCCCCAATGTGGGGCAGGTTGGCGAAATCGGAAGCACCCATGTTCGATCTCCTTAAGATTTCATGGCCGCTGCACCCTGCAGCACGGACTTGACAATGTTTTGATAACCGGTGCAGCGGCAAATATTGCCTTCCAGCGACTCACGGATTTGGTGTTCACCCGCATTTGGTTGACGTTTGCACAAATCCAGTGCACTCATGACCATGCCTGGGGTGCAAAAACCGCATTGCAATCCATGGCACTCCTTGAAGGCTGCTTGCATGGGGTGCATGGTGCCATCGGCCGCCGCAAGGCCTTCGATGGTTTCGACCTCGGAGCCAGCAGCTTGCGCCAACAGCATGTTGCAGGACTTGACGGCCCGGCCATTCATGAGAACGGTACAGGCACCACATTGTGCCGTGTCGCAGCCCACATGTGTGCCCGTGAGTTTGAGATGCTCGCGCAATGCTTGCACCAGCAAAGTATGGGGCGCTGCCTCCACCGCAACGGCCTTGCCGTTGACCTTGAGTTGAACCTGCATTCCTGTCTCCTTTTTGAGGGTTTCACTTTTCATTTCAACGCACAAACACCCCAGATCCGAGGATCCAAGTCCTTGGCGTGCATCCAGTTTCAGGCCGATCTTCAACCGATGGGCTCACGACCCGCAAAGCAGGACCGCAGGGAGGCGAGCCACAGCACAACCGTCTGGAAATGGCCTGACAAGGTGTTCTTGTTTGTGCAGTCATGCTAAGGGACGAAAGCTCATTTTTTGCTCAGGGATATCCGCTATGAAATGCGTTGCATACATCCCGGGCACGCGATGGACTGTCACCGTTCGCAATGAGGCACACTTCTGCCCGTGCAACACATCAACCTCTCTTACAGCTGGACCCCGCATCAAGCGCAGGCGCAGCAGCGTGACCAAATCAGCCCCCTGCGCAATCCTTTGATGGACATGCTGCAAGCCGTGCGGGCAACCGGCTCCATTGCGGGCGCTGCCCGCGTTTTGGATTTGTCCTATCGCCATGTCTGGGGCGAACTCAAGCGCTGGGAACAAGTGCTCGGCCAGCCATTGATTCTTTGGGAAAAAGGCCAAGCCGCCCGCCTGACGGAATTTGCCGACAAGCTGCTGTGGGCCGAGCGCCAAGCCCAAGCCAGGCTGGTCCCCCAGATCAGCGCTTTGCAGGCCGAACTGGAAAAAACCTTTGCCGTGGCTTTTGACCCTGGCAGCCATTTGTTGACGGTCTATGCCAGCCACGACGATGCGCTGGTCAAACTCAGGGAACACAGTGCCCGGCAATCCCTGCACTTGGACATGCGCTTTTGTGGCAGCGTGGATGCAATCCGCGCTTTGAACGAAGGCCGCTGCACCGTCGCAGGGTTTCATGCCCCTTTGCAACCCGATGCCAGCACCTTGACGGCCCGCACATACAAGCCTTTGCTGAAAACAGGGCACCACAAACTGATCGGATTTGCCACCCGTGAGCAAGGCTGGATGGTGGCCCCAGGAAACCCCAAGAACATCTCGGGCTGGCACGACCTGACGCGGGCAGACCTGCGTTTGGTCAACCGGACACTGGGCACCGGCACCCGTCTGCTTTTGGACCAATGGCTGCAAACCCACAAGCCTGCAAGCTTGCCCACTGGCTACGACAACGAGGAGCCCTCACACTCTGCCGTGGCCACCCGCATCGCCTCGGGTCACGCTGATTTGGGCTTGGGCATTGCATCGGCTGCGCACGCTCAAAAACTTGGTTTTGTTCCCCTGACCCAGGAAAACTATTGGCTGGTGTGCCTGAAATCGGCCTTGGACAACCCGGCTGTGATCGCCTTGCGTCAAGTCTTGCAAAGTCCGCAATGGCAGCAACAGCTGAGCCAACAAACAGGCTATCGCCTGAATGAACAAACCGGGCGAATTCAATCCCTCAAACAATGCCTGCCATGGTGGTCCCATTGAACCAGTACCCGACTTGAGTGAAGCGACCTGCAAAAAAGCGACCAGAAAAAAGCATGCGTTGATTGAGCCCACAACAATCACATGTTTTTAGATAGAAATCATTGCCTTGCTCAAGGCCTGGCGGGCCTGAACGCTTCGGCCACAAAGTCCACAAACGCCCGCACCCGCGCCGCCGATTTGTGCTGCGCGGGGTAGACCGCATAAATGTCTGCATCGGGCGTGTGGTGCTGTGGCAGCACTTGCACCAGCTGGCCCCTGGCCAGGTGCTGGCGGACGTCCCATTCGGCCCGCAGCAAGAGGCCGTGACCATCGAGCGCCCATTGCACCGCGATGCTGCCGTCGTTGGTGGTCAGGTTGCCGCGGGTTTTGATGGTCTCGGTCGGGCCTTGTTTGCCGCGTGTGAGTTTGACCACGCCATAGGCTTCGCCCCCTTGGCGGATGCTGATGAAGTTGTGCCGGGCCAGCTCGGCCGGAGTTTTGGGCTCGCCATGCGCCTGGAGGTAGGCGGGCGAGGCACACAGCAGGCGTTGGTTGTCGGCGATCTTGCGTGCAATGACGCGGGTGTCGGGCGGCGGACCAAAGCGGATGCACACATCAAAGGCGTCGTCGCTCAGCGAGGGCGGGTCCACCGACAGCTGCAGCTGTGCATCGACTTGCGGGTATTGCCGCACAAAGCGGCTGATCAGCGGGCCGATGTGGCTGCGCCCAAAGCCCAGCGTGGCGTTGATGCGCAGCAGGCCACTGGGCGTGGAGCGGCTGGCGCCCAACTGCTGTTCCAGATCGGCCATCTCTGCCAGGATGCTGCGGGCGTGGCGCAGCATGGTTTCGCCTTCCACCGTCAGGCTCATGCGGCGGGTGGTGCGGTTGACCAGGGGAACACCCAGGCGCGACTCCATGTGCGACAGGCGCTTGCTCACGGCGGCCGTGGTGATGCGCAGTTCACGCGCAGCGGCGCTCAGGCTGCCCGACATGGCCAGTGCAGAAAAAAAGCCCAGATCGGCCGCTTGCAGGCGTGGTTCCATTGTTGATCTCAGGTTAACAATGGATTGAATTTTAGGGTGTTTGTTGATCCGATCCGGCTCCAGAATGTCCGCACCGTTCAACACCCTTAAAGCATTCACATGAAAACCTACCGCATCGCCACCATCCCCGGAGACGGCATTGGCAAAGAAGTCATCCCCGCAGGCCAGCAGGTCATGCAGGCCTTGGCGCAAGCCTGTGGCACCTTTGCTTTCGAGTTTGAAAACTTTGGCTGGGGTGGTGACTACTACCGCCAGCACGGCGTGATGATGCCCGCCGATGGCCTGGACGCCTTGCGTGACAAAGACGCGATTTTGTTTGGCTCGGCCGGTGACCCGGACATCCCGGACCACATCACGCTGTGGGGCCTGCGCCTGAAGATTTGCCAAGGCTTTGACCAGTACGCCAACGTGCGGCCCACGCGCATCTTGCCGGGCATTGATGCGCCCCTGAAGCGCTGCACGCCCCAAGACCTGGACTGGGTCATCGTGCGTGAAAACTCCGAAGGCGAATACTCGGGCGTGGGTGGGCGTGTGCACCAGGGCCATCCGATTGAGGCGGCCACCGATGTGTCCATCATGACCCGCGCAGGCGTGGAGCGCATCTTGCGTTACGCCTTCAAGCTGGCGCAGTCGCGCCCCCGCAAACTGCTGACGGTGGTGACCAAGAGCAACGCCCAGCGCCACGCCATGGTCATGTGGGACGAGATCGCGGTGCAGGTCTCCAAAGAATTCCCCGATGTGAAGTGGGACAAAGAACTGGTCGACGCCGCCACGGCCCGCATGGTCAACCGCCCGGCCACGCTGGACACCCTGGTCGCCACCAATTTGCATGCCGACATCTTGAGCGATCTGGCAGCCGCCTTGGCGGGCAGCTTGGGCATTGCGCCCACGGGCAACATCGACCCCGAGCGCCGTTACCCCAGCATGTTCGAGCCCATCCACGGCTCGGCCTTTGACATCATGGGCAAGGGCTTGGCCAACCCGGTGGGCACCTTCTGGTCGGTGGTCATGCTGCTCGAGCACATTGGCGAGCCTGCCGCCGCCCAGCGCCTGATGGCGGTCATCGAAAGCGTGACGGCCAATCCAGCCTTGCACACCGGCGACCTGGGCGGGAAAGCCCTGACGGTCGATGTCACACAGGCTGTATGCAAAGCCTTGGCTTGACGTCATGATGCAGGGCTGGATGCAGTCTGTCCTTTTCCTGATCAATGAATCTTGATCTCCCTCTCTTTGAAAGGTTTGACCATGCGCTTCCCATTTTTGCCAGTGTCCGTAGCTTGTGCCTTGCTCTTGTCCGCCAATGCGTGGGCACAAGACTACCCCGCATCGAACAAAACCATCACCTTCGTGTTGCCCTATGCCGCTGGCGGGCCGACTGACAAAGCCGCACGCGACCTGGCCCAGGCCATGAGCAAGGCCATGGGCGGGCACAGTATCGTGATCGACAACTCGGCCGGTGCTTCGGGCTCGATTGGGGCGAACAAAGTGGCCAAGGCCTCTGCCGACGGCTACACGCTCTTGTTCACGCACATTGCGCAAGCGACCTTGCCGACTTTTTTCCGCAACCTGCCCTACAACGTGGAAAAAGATTTTGAGTACATCGGTTTGGTCAGCGAAAACCCGATGAACCTGATTGGTCGCCCCAGTTTGCCCGCCAACACCATGGGTGAGTTGGTCACCTGGATTCAGGCCAACAAGGGCAAGATCAACATCGCCAATGCAGGCCCCGGTTCAGCCTCGCACCTGTGTGGCATGTTGTTCCAGTCCACCCTCAAGGTGGACATGACCTCGGTGCCCTACAAAGGCACGGCCCCCGCCATGACCGACCTGATCGGTGGTCAGGTGGATTTGATGTGTGACCAGACCACGACCACGATCCCGCAGATCGAGGGCAAAAAAGTCAAGTCATTTGCCGTGACCACGCCTGCGCGTTTGTCTTCGCCCGTGCTCAAGGACATGCCCACCATGCGTGAAGCCGGTCTCAAGGATTTCACCGTCACGATCTGGCAAGGCTTGTATGCGCCCAAGGGCACGCCCGCCCCAGTGCTCAAAAAGCTCAATGACGCTCTGAAGGTGGCCGTCAAAGACCCGGATTTCATCCGCAAGCAAGACGCTGGTGGTGCCTCGGTCATCAACGACGCCCGCAACGATCCGGCAGGGCACAAGGCTTTTGTCATGGCTGAGGTTGCCAAGTGGGCGCCTGTGATCAAGGCGGCGGGCGTTTACGCGGATTGACGATCTCCAGAGGGGATCGTTTTCGGATTCAGCACAATACGCCAGAACAAGACCTTCTGGAGATGTGCTGATGTCCAAGCCCGGATACAACCTGGCGCGATTTGATTTTGTGTCGATACGACTGGCGGTTTTATGCGCCCAAACCGGTAGTTTGACCACGGCTGCACGGGAATGCAATCTGGTTTTGCCTGCGGCCAGTCGACGTTTGAAAGAGTTGGAAACCGCCACCGGTTGTCAGTTGTTTGTGAGGCACTCGCGTGGTTTGGACATCACCCCGGCGGGTAGAGTTTTCATGCGCAGGGGCTTGGCTCTGCTCCAAGAGATGGATGGCTTGGTGAGCGAGTTGACCGATCTGCGGCAGGGCATTGCACGACATGTGCGCTTGTTTGCAGGGACAGCGGCCATCAACCAGTTTTTGCCGCCGTTGATGGCCGAGTTCACCCATTTGCATCCTGAGGTCCAGATCGATCTGGAGGAACAGGTTTCAGAGCATGTGGTGCAGGCTCTGCGCGAGGGACGTGCGGACTTGGGGGTATTTGTGGAAGGCCCCGACACCGAAGGCTTGGACGTGAAGGACTTTCGCCAGGATGAGTTGGTCTTGATATTGCCAAGGCATCACGCCTTGGTGGGTAAATCCCCTTTGGCTTTTGCCGATGCACTGGACGAGTCTTGGGTCAGTCTCAATCCCGGTGCGGCCCTGTTGCAGCAGCAGCAAAGTGCGGCCATGGCAGCAGGTCGAACATTGAAGCTGCGCATGCAGGTGCGTAGTTTCGACGCCGTGGGGCACTTGGTGGCTTCGGGGTTGGGAATCGCCTTGTTGCCCAAAGTGGCGGCATTGCCAATTGTCCGGGCGATGCAACTCAGCTGGCGTCCGTTAAAGGACGAATGGGCTCACCGACGGCTGAAAGTGGGTATTTGCAAAGAGGCCGATTCTCTGGTTGTCAACTTCAGGGATTTCCTGAATTCGCCTTCGCAAAACGCGAAGGCTGCCTGAGCGATTCACCAATAGACGTATTGGGGCATCCGCAAGACACTGTGGAGCATGAATGCCACAAGTACTGCCCATCACATCCAAGATCTCAATGCACTTTCGGGTTTGAAGGTGCTGGAGTTGGGCCAGCTGATTGCGGGACCCTTTGCCGCCAAAACTTTGGCTGATTTTGGCGCCGAAGTGATCAAGATCGAGCCGCCCAGCAGTGGTGACGCGCTGCGCAAATGGCGCATGCTCATGGAAGGCACCTCGGTTTGGTGGCAGGTGCAGTCGCGTAACAAACGTTCGCTTGCACTGGATTTGCGCACACCCGAGGGGCAAGACCTGGTTCGCCAATTGGCCACCGAGGCCGATGTGTTGATTGAAAATTTCCGACCGGGTGCACTCGAGGACTGGGGCCTGTCGCCCGAAGTGCTGATGGCCAGCAATCCGCGATTGATCGTGCTTCGCATCAGCGGCTATGGCCAAACCGGGCCATACCGCAACCGACCTGGCTTTGGTGTGATTGGAGAGGCCATGGGTGGTTTGCGGCACCTCACCGCAGAGCCCGGACGCGTGCCGGTGCGTGTGGGCGTCAGCATTGGTGACACCTTGTCGGCCTTGCATGGTGTCATTGGCATTTTGATCGCCTTGCAGCACAGACATGCCACCGGGAATGGACAGGTGATCGATGTCGCTTTATACGAGGCGGTGTTCAACTGCATGGAAAGTTTGCTGCCCGAATACAGCGCTTTTGGGGCGGTTCGTGAACCTGCTGGCAGTGCTTTGCCAGGCATTGCGCCAACCAATGCCTACTTGTGCAAAGACGGGGGGTACGCCTTGATAGCTGGCAATGGTGATAGCATTTTTCGCCGCTTGATGACTTTGCTGGGTCGTGACGATTTGGCCAACGATCCGACGCTGGCTGATAACGCCGGTCGTGTAGCGCGTGTGTCTGAATTGGACGAGGTGGTTGGGGCCTGGACTGCCGAACGCACGGTCGAAGAGGTGCTGTTGGCCTTGGAGACGGTCTCTGTACCTGCCGGTCGAATTTATACCGTGGCGGACATTGCTGCTGATCCGCACTACCAGGCCCGCGGCATGTTGCAAAAAATCATCATGGACGATGGCACAGCCCTGAGCGTTCCAGGCATTGTTCCCAAACTGACCACTACGCCGGGAACTCATCGTCGTCATGCACCGAAATTGGGTCAGGATACCGATCAGGTCCTGAAAGAGTTGGGTTTGACGCCCAGTCAAATTCAGGCATTGAAAGACCGTGGCATTGTAGAGAGCGCATCATGAAACAGCTTATTCATTTCAACGAAGTGGTGACGCGTGACGGTTTCCAGATGGAGCCCGAGTATGTGCCCACCGACACCAAAGTGGCCTTGATCAATGCGCTCAGTGGATGTGGTTACGCCAAGATCGAGGTGACATCTTTCACTTCCGCCAAATCGATCCCAATGCTGCGTGATGCAGAAGAGGTGATGGGGCGCATTGAGCGCGTGCCTGGTGTTGAGTACACCGTGTTGGTGCCCAATTTGCGTGGCGCCGAGCGGGCCCTGGGATCCCGACCCGATGAGTTTAATCTGGTCATGTCCACCTCTGAAACCCACAACTTGGCCAATTTGCGCATGCCACGCGAGAACAGCTTTGCGGCCCTTCGCGAAGTGGTGCAGCGCTACGGCGGGCAAGTGCCGATCAATGTGTCTTTGTCAGCTTGTTTTGGTTGCCCCATGGAGGGTGATGTTCCCCAGCAGGAGGTCTTGCAATGGGCTCAGCGCTTTGCTGATCTGGGTGTGCGTGGTTTGACCATTTGCGATACCACTGGCATGGCGCAGCCTGCGCAAGTGGCGAAGATGTGCGACGTGTTGCTAAACCTTTTTCCGAGTTTGCAGTTGACGCTGCACTTTCACAACACCCGGGGCATGGGGCTGGCCAACGTGCTGGCTGCGGTCCAGTCGGGTATTGACCGATTCGATGGCTCATTGGGAGGCTTGGGTGGTTGTCCATATGCGCCTGGTGCGAGTGGCAACATCTGCAGTGAAGATGCGATTCATATGTTGGAGGCCATGGGCTACGACACGGGCGTAGACCTGCAGCGCTTGTTGTTATTCGCCGCGCAGTTGCCTTCTGTCGTTGGCCATGAGGTACCAGGACAAGTTGCCAAAAGTGGTCGCATCACCGATTTGCACCCCGCGCCACCTTCGGTGGCCGAACTGAAAAAGGCGTTTTCATGATTGATCATCTTGACCATCTTGTGTTGACCACG
This sequence comes from Comamonadaceae bacterium PBBC1, assembly GCA_002256145.1. GTDB lineage: Bacteria > Pseudomonadota > Gammaproteobacteria > Burkholderiales > Burkholderiaceae_C > Limnohabitans_A. Next base: position 127,389 of record NKIP01000001.1, on the reverse strand, counting down.
GCCCGTGAGACTGCGTGTGTCGATTTTTACACCCGCGTCCTGGGCATGCAACTTGAAAGTTTCGTCGGTGGTACGCCACCGGTGGAGCGTCGCGCCTTCAAGTTCGGCAACCAGAAGATCAACTTGCATGTGCAGGGTTCAGAGTTCGAGCCCAAAGCGCATCTGCCTGTTCCGGGTGCACTGGATCTGTGCTTCATCGCCTCGGTTCCGCTGGCCCAGGTGATCGAACGCTTGAGCGCCGCAGCTTGGCCCATCATTGAAGGGCCAGTGATGCGCACGGGGGCGACACAAAAGATACGTTCGGTTTACGTGCGTGACCCGGACTTGAACCTGATCGAAATTTCCGAGTTGGCTTGAGCAACTGACGCATCTAAGAGAGCACACCATGACCACTCGACCCGCGTTGGCTTTCGCCTGCGCCCACATGACTGACGAACGGTTGTATGCGCACCAGATTGCTGCGCTGCAGCCAGCTTACGACTGCAGGGTGTTTGTCTTTCGCGAGCACGATTCGATGGCAGGCATGGCTCAGCAGGTGTTGTCTGCGATGCCGCAGCGCTTTACCTGGATTGGTTTGTCACTGGGAGGCTATGTAGCCTTTGAAGCGATCCGCTGCGCACTCCCTCGTCTTGAGCGTTTGGTACTCATCGATACCACGGCGGTGGCCGATCACCCGGCGCGTCGTCAAGGCAGACAAAAGGACATCGCCACAGTTCAGCATGGTGGCATTGAGGCCCTCATACCTGAGTTGCCTTCACGCTGGCTATTGCCTGACCATCTGGAAGATGTTGCGCTACAGGAACTGATGTCTGACATGGCACGCAGTGTGGGTGCGATGGGGCAGTTCAACCAGCAGACGGCCATGCTGGGAAGGCCTGATTCGCATGTCGACCTGGCGCAGGTGCGTGTACCAACACTGGTCATGTGTGGCAGGCAGGACCCTGTGACCCCACTGGCTGACCATGAAGCCATGGCCGCCTGCGTTCCAGGGGCTCAACTCACGGTGATCGAGCGCTGCGGGCATCTCGCGACGATCGAACAACCAGAGCTTGTGACAAACGAGCTGACGCAGTGGCTGCGATCAAACAATTGATGGACGTTTACCAAACAGATGACGCCCCTTTCCAATCTGAAATTATGAACAAGGAGATACCCATGCAAAGACGTCAATGGATCAGCATTTTTGGAAGCGTTACTGCTTTGGTTTGTGCCCACAACGTAGGGGCTCAGGGCAAGTTTCCGGATCGCCCTGTCACCATCGTCGTGCCCAGTGCGCCAGGCGGTACGACCGACTTCACTGCGCGTTTGATTGCAGAGCCATTGTCACGGGCGCTGGGGCAACCGGTCGTGATCGATAACAAGGCGGGGGCCTCTGGCAACATCGGCAACCAAATGGTGGCCAAAGCCAAGCCCGATGGTTACACACTGCTGTTGGCCTACAGTGGCTATCAAGTCGGTAACCCGCACTTGTTCAAAAAAGCAGGTTGGGATCCCATCAAAGATTTTGCACCAGTGTCCATGCTGACCCGAGCGCCACAAATCTTGGCAGCAAAGGCCAGTTTGCCGGTCAACAATCTGCGTGAGCTGATCGCTTATGCCAAAGCCAACCCCGGCAAGCTGAACTATGCCTCTTCAGGCAATGGTTCCATTCAACACATTGCCGGTGAGTTGTTCAAACAACTGTCTGGGACATCGATCACGCATATCCCTTACAAGGGCGCAGGCCCCGCGGTACAGGACTTGCTGGGAGGGCAAGCGGACTTGTTTTTTACCACGCCTGCTTCGGTCGTGAACCATATCAAAGCCGACAAACTCAAAGGTCTGGCTGTGACCAGCAATGCACGCTTGACATCTTTGCCCCAAGTGCCCACGACCAATGAAGCTGATTTCAAGGGATTTGCATTGGATTCCTGGTTTGCACTGTATGCACCCGCAGGGACTCCACAGGAAGTGGTGCTGCAGCTCAACAACGAATTGGCAAAAATTCTGAATACAGCCGATGTCAAGAAAAAGGCAGAGGAGGCGGGAACCCAGGTGGATCACATGGGGCCGGCTCAGTTGGCTGACTACACTCGCAAAGAATTGGAGTATTGGGGGCGAGTGATCCAGTCCGCCAAGATTTCGGCTGAATGAGTCATCCCTGAGAGATCGAAAATCCTCCATTGAACGCCCGTCTTCCGAGGTAAAACCTTTATGCTCAGGTTTTCTCGATTGCTCCGATGTCTCTGCTTATGATCGATCCCTCGGATTTCCTGCGCCACCTCTACGACGTGGCCGTGCAACGCGCCTTGCCCCTGCACAACACCGCCGCGCATTTGCCCACCCCCCCAGATCCTGCCAAGGGCCGCACCCTGGTGCTCGGTGCTGGCAAAGCCGGGGGTGCGATGGCGCAGGCGGTCGAGGCTTTGTGGCCAGCAGATGCGCCACTGTCGGGCCTGGTGGTCACGCGTTATGGCCACACACCACCGCGCCCGGCGGGATTGCCCTCGCGCATCGAGGTGGTCGAGGCCGCCCACCCCGTGCCTGATGCAGCGGGTTTGCAAGCCGCCGAGCGCATTTTGAAATTGACGCAAGGCCTGACGGCCGACGACCTGGTGCTGTGCCTGATCTCGGGCGGGGGCTCGTCGCTGCTGACCTTGCCTGCCGAGGGCATCGATTTGCAGCTCAAGCAAGACATCAACCGACAACTGCTGGCCAGCGGTGCCAATATTTCCGAGATGAACTGCCTGCGCAAGCACCTCTCGCGCATCAAAGGCGGGCGGCTGGCGGCCGCCTGCAGCCCGGCGCGGGTGGTCACGCTCACCATCAGCGACGTGCCGGGCGATGACCCGTCCATCATCGCCAGCGGCCCCACCGTGCCCGATGCCACCAGTTGCGCCGACGCGCTGGCCATCTTGCAACGCTACGCCATCAACGTGCCCGACTCGTTGCTGCAGGCTTTGCAGTCGGGTGTTTGGGAAACGCCCAAACCCGGCTCGCCCGTGTTTGCGGGGCACAGCGTGCACATGATCGCCACGCCCCAGCAATCGCTGGAGGCCGCAGCTGCCGCTGCTCGTGCGATGGGGCTGAACGCCTACATCCTGAGTGACGAGATCGAGGGCGAGTCGCGCGAAGTGGGCAAGGTACACGCGGCGCTGGCCCGTGCGGCGGCCAAGGGTCTGGGGCCCTTCACCAAGCCCTGTGTGATTTTGAGCGGCGGCGAAACCACCGTGACGATCAAGCCCCAAGCCGCTGGTGTGCCCAAGGGGCGCGGGGGCCGGGCTGGCGAGTTTTGCATGGGCTTGGCGCAAGCGTTGCAAGGCCAAGTGGGCGTGTGGGCCTTGGCCGCCGACACCGACGGTATCGACGGCATTGAAGACAACGCCGGGGCACAAGTGAGCCCCGACACGCTGGTCCGCGCCCTGGCGCTGGGCCACAAGGTGGACGAGCATCTGCAGCGCAACGATGCTTATGGCTACTTTGAACCCTTGGGCGATCTGGTCATCACTGGACCCACACACACCAATGTGAATGACTTCAGGGCCATGCTGGTGCTGTGATGCAGCTCGATGGGTTGAGGCGCTGCTGGGCTGGATTTGCTTGGATGATGCGTCAATGATGGCTTTTGATTGTTTTCTTAAAAATACAAAAAAATATCAAAAGTAAATCCTATTTAGAATTCCTTGGGCGTTTTTTAAAAACGTGTGTCAGGGATACAAGTCAGGGTTTTCATGATCTTTCAAGTTTTTCGTCGTGGCGCTCAAATCATGGGCACAAGCTGTGTGGTGATGGGTTTGTCCGCCTGTGGTGGTGGGGGCTTAGGCCAGGCAACCGTGGGTGTTCCTGGAGCACCCACCGTGGACGTCGCCACGCCAGACCGTGCCAGCGCCAGTGTCCGCTTGAATGTCACACCCCCCGCATCTGACGGGGGTGCTGCGGTCACCAGTCCTGTCGTTCTGTGGTTTGGCGAGTCTGCCAGCAGCCCTGTCACCGTCACGGGGCTGACCCGAGGTGCTTCTTACGTCTGCTCGGTCAGCGCCAGCAACAGCGCAGGCACCAGTCCTTCGTCTGCGTCGGTGAGCGTGTCCCTGGCAGGGCTGTGATCCATCGCGTTGGGGGTGGGTGTCGGCGGCTGGGGTTGACGCGGGGGAGCAATCGCGCTGATTTGATGTGTGTCAAAGCCAAACACCGCATGCTCTGGCACATTCTGGAACATCATGTTGGATACTTCTTTGCACATTTTGTCCGAACCCGCCGTCACCCATGGGGCCGGTACCACGTTGCTGCATCGTGGGGACCGGGTGGACCGCATCGTGCACGTCATGCAAGGGCGTGTGGTTTTGGGCGTGATGATGGATGGCCAAATGGCGCATCAGTTGGGCGTGGTGGAAGGGCCTTTTTGGCTTGAAGCCGCTTCGGGCTTGTTGGGCTTGCCGCATGTTGTGGATGCCGTGGCCGAAACCGAGGTGCGTTTACAGTATGTGGAGGTGTCCGATTTTGTGGCTGAAGTGAAGGCCTTGCCCGAGGCCTCGCAAAACCTGCTCATGGACATGGCGCGGTCACAGCGCCAACAAACCGAACTCGCGGTCAGCCGCGTGGCCAAAGACGCCGATGCGCGATGTGCTGAATGGTTGCTGCGCCACGCCGAACCCACCGACCCGTCGGGTGGTCTGGCTGTGAAGCTGACCGAACGCAAACGCACCATCGCCGCCCAGTTGGGCATCGCGCCCGAAACCTTTTCACGGGTATTGCGCCATTTGCGCGAACGCCAGCTGATCAGTGGCGGCGGTCGTGTGCTGGGCCTGCCCAACCCGCAGGCGCTGCGCGAGTTGGCCGGGGTTTGAGCTTTTTTAATCTCCGCTGATCTTGCGTTCGCGGATGATGGCACCAAAGCGTTTGGAGTCATCGTTTGCACGGGCACCGAACTCGGCGGGGGACAAAGGCAGAGCCTCGCCGCCCAAATTCTGGATACGGTCTTTCAGGGCTTGGGTGCCCAAAATGCGGTTGATCTCGCGGTTGACGCGGTTGACCACGTCGGCGGGCGTGCCCGCAGGTGCGTAAAAGCCGAACACCGAATCGGCATCAAACCCTTTCAGGCCTGCTTCGTCCAATGTGGGCACGTTCGGGAACAGGGGCGAGCGCTTCATGCTGCCCACAGCCAACAGCTTGAGCTTGCCCGCACGCACCTGGCCCAGGCCAATGCCCGGGTCAAAGTAAAAATCCAGTTGCCCCGCCAACACGTCTTGCAAGGCAGGTGCCGCGCCACGGTAGGGCACATGCACGGCAAACAGACCGGCCTGGCTTTTCATCATTTCGCCAGCCAGGTGGGGCGAGCTGCCGTTGCCTGCCGAGCCATACGACAAGCGCCCGGGGTTGGCCTTCACATGGGCCAAAAATTCCTGAATGTTGTTGGCCGGAAAGTTGGGCTTGGCGACCAGAAACACCAACACGCGGGCGGCTGAAGCCACGGGTACCAAGTCTTTGGCGGGGTCGAAGGGCATGCGGGCATAGATGTGCGGGTTGACCGACACCATGCCGCCGGAGCTCATGAGCAGGGTGTAGCCGTCGGCGGGTGATTTGGCCACCATTTCACCGCCGAGGTTGCCGTTGGCACCGCCCCGGTTTTCGACCACCACAGGCTGGCCCAGCGCCTCGCCCAGTGGCACGCCAATGGCGCGGGCAATTTGGTCGGCCGCGCCACCCGGCGGAAAGTTCACCACGATTTTGATGGGCTTGGTGGGCCAGCTTTGCGCGGCGGCGCTCAGGCACAGTGCAGGGCCGACCGCGATGGCGAGCAGGGCGGTGCCGATGGCGCGGCGTGAGAAAAATTGGTTTTTTGGCATGCTTGTCTCCTTGTTTTTGGATGGGCTCAGTGTCGTTGATGAGGTCAGGATTTTTGCAGTCTCGGATTTTTCATCCACAGCACGGGTTGTTCCTTGACCGGGCGGGCTGGCGCACCATGTTGCAGCAAAGCCTGATCAAGCGCTTGACCGGCTTCGTCTTGCAGGGCCGCTTGCCGGATCCGGGCCACGGCCTCAGCTTGCTCGGCCACGGGCACTTTGGAGGCTGGGCCGCACACATGGCGCAGGATGTGCAGCAGGTTGTCCTTGCCGCGTTCGTTGGTGCTGCCGTAGCCTTTGATGAGTTGGCCGCAACGCGCCAGCTCCAGACCCAGCGCGGGTGACGCTCGTGTGGCGGCTTCGATGCCGCCGAGCCATTTTTCGATCAAGGCTTGTTCGGTGGCATAGCGGCTGCCCAGTGGTCGCAGCACCCGCAAACTGGCCAAAAGGCGCAAGCTGGCCATGCCCCACAGCGCGTGCCGCGCCACCTTGAGCGGCATGGACCACGGTGCTTGGCCTCGAGCTACGCGGGCGCGGTCCCAGCGCAACAGCCGATTGGCAAGACCCTGCGGCAAGAGCGCTGCCAACTCGGGCACGCCAGGCTTGAAGTGGTCGTACACCTTGAGCACATCGCCCTCTTTGGCTTTGACCTCTTGTGTGACGCGGTCCCAGCGGCTGGCGCGGCTTTTCAGGTCGGCCACACGGATGATGTCGTCAAAGGCCATCCACAGGGCCAGCCAGCGGGTGGCTTCGGCCGTGACGGGGCGGGTGGCGTCTTTTGAACTGGCTTCTGCACTGAGCAATCGTTCGAGCCGCTGCACGTACAGGCGTGCATAAGCGTGGCCTTGGTACTCTACCAAGCGCTGGTGTGCCAGCCCCATCAAGGGGTGCAGCGCTGCTGGAAACTTGGCGGCCACATCTGAAGGCAAAGCCGCCGCTGAAGATTCAGATACAGAGGGCGCAGGCACAGCAGGTTTCATGACATGCTCGACATACTGCGCCTGCTCGCGCTGGCGCGTGACCAAGTCAAAAGCCGACGCAAAGCCACGCAAGCTGGCTTGCGCCGCCTTGCTCGGGCCTGCCAACACCGCTTCGTAATGTTCGCGTGAGAAGGGCAGCAAACCGCTGCCTGCAATGGCACCCAGCATGACGGCGCTGACCAGGGTGCCGCTTTGCTGGCAAAGGCTGGCCATGTCCATCACATGGTGGCGCAGGCTGTGCGCGGCGACCACGTCGAGCAGCGGACCTTCGGGTCGGCGGCCATCGCCCATGGTCATTTTTTCGGCGGTGGTCAGGGCGCGGGACGAGGCGCTGATGACCAGCGTGCGGTCGTTTGAAGCCAGGCCGTTGCCAATTTGGCGTGCGGTTTCCAGCAACTCGGACGACACCAGCGCATCGAGCCGGCCCGGCAGCGGGTTCAGGCCCAGCACCGGCAGGCGGCCTTGCAGCTGGCTGTGGGGCAGGGGGTAAATTTCCAGGTAATAAGTGGTGGCTCCGGTGCGCTGCGCCACGCCGGGAATGGAAGTGGCTTGTGCCGGGTACCCCGCGTGGCGGGCCACGTCGACCAGCCAGTCGGCCAGCACGCCGCCGCCTTCGCCGCCCAGGGCGCACAGCAAGATTGAAATCGGTTGGGTCATGGTGTGTCTCTTAAATGGGCGTATCAAGCGGGTTGCAACCAGCGTGTGGCCAGGCTTTGCCAGCGGGCCCACAAGCGCTCGTGCAGCTTGGGGTTTTGCACCACTTCGGCGCGGTAAAAAGAAGGGCAAAGCGTGGCCGCGTGCGCGTTTTCACCGCACAGGCCGCAGCCCACACAGCCGTCGATCACGGTGGCCACTGGGTCCACTTTCAAGGGGTCGGGGTTGTCTTTGAGCGTGAGGGTCGGGCAGCCTGAGAGGCGGATGCAGGCGTGGTCGCCGTTGCACACGTCTTCGTCCACGCCGTATTTCACGCGTTCCACCCGCTCGCCTTTGGACAGCAATGAAGCCAACCAGGGCTTGATGCGGCGCTGGCGCTCCAGCTGACATTCGCCTTCGGCCACGATCACCTTCAGGCCCTGAAACTCGGTGGTGAAGGCCTCGGTCAGCGTGGCCTGCATGTGGCTCACTTCGTAGGTGTGCACCGTGCGCAGCCACTGCACGCCCAGACCTTTGAGGGTGGACTCGATGGTCTGGTTGGTGTGCACCATGCTCTGGCGCTTGTCCCCCGCCAGCTCTTTGGCAATGTCGGTGGGCGTGTTGATGATGTCTTGCGTACCTGTGGCCGAGGTGTAGCCGTTTTTGAAGATCAGCAGCACCGCGTCGTCGCCGTTGAACAACGCGCTTTGCACGCCGGTGAGCAAGCCGTTGTGCCAAAAGCCGCCGTCGCCCATGACCGACAACACCCGCCGCTTCATGAGCGGCGACACGCCCGCCCGACTGGCCAGGCTCATGCCGTAGCCCAGGATGGAGTGACCCACTGAGAACGGCTCAAAAGTGGCCAGCGCATGGCAGCCGATGTCGCCTGAAATGTGCACCGGCCCCACGTCTTGCTGGGCCAGCTTGAGGGCCGAGAACACGGGCCGCTCGGGGCAGCCAATGCACATGCTGGGTGGCCGCGCAGGCAGCGGGCTGCCCAGCAGGGCTTGCACTTGCTGGCGGCGCTCGCCGTTGGTGGCCAGCCATTGCCGCGTGGCCTCGGGCACGGCGTCGGCTTGGTGGCGGTCCAGAAACTTCAGCAGACCCTGGGCCATGACCTCGGCGGTGTATTCGCCACCCGAGGGCAGCATGTCTTTGCCGTGCAGCGGGGTTTGAAGGTCCAGGCGGCGCAGCATCAGCGCAAGTTCTTGCTCGATGTACTCTGGCTGGCCTTCTTCGAGCAGCAGCACGGCCGATTTGTCCTTGCAAAAATTCACCAACTCGTCGGGTACCAGCGGGTAGGTCACGTTCAGCACCAGCACCGACAGGCTGGTCACGCCAAAAGCATCGGCCAGGTCGAACTGCTGCAGGGCGCGGACCAGCGTGTTGTACAAGCCGCCTTGCACGATCAAGCCCAGGTGGCGGTGGGTGCTGCCTTCAAAGTGCTCGTTCAAGCGCTGTTCGGCAATGTATTGGCGTGCGGCGGGCAGGCGGTGCTCGACTTTGCGCTTTTCTTGCGCAAAGGTCACAGGCGGGTGCGCCAGACGCATGTAGTTGAAACCAGCGGGCTCGTTGATCAGGTGTTTTTTGGACAGCTTGGGGGCCTGGTTGTCCTTGGCCACAAACTGGCCGCGCACATGGCAGGCGCGGATGCGCAGCTCCATCATCACCGGCATGTTGGACGCTTCGGACAGCCGGAAACCGTGCTCCACCATGTTGACCATTTGGCCCAGCTCGGGCCTGGGGTCGAGCAGGCACATGCCCGACTTGAGGGCGTAGGCGTGTGTGCGCTCTTGAATGACGCTGGCACCTTCGCCGTAGTCTTCGCCGACCACGATCAGCACGCCGCCCGTCACGCCGGGCGAGGACAAATTGGACAGCGCATCGGCCGCGACGTTGGTGCCCACAATCGACTTCCAGGTCACCGCACCGCGAATCGGGTAATGGATGGACGCGCCCAGCATGGCTGCGGCTGAGGCTTCGTTCGAGCAGGCCTCCACATGCACACCCAGCTCGTCCATATAGGGCTTGGCCTGCACCATCACATCGAGCAGGTGCGAGACGGGTGCACCTTGGTAGCCGCCCACATAACTCACGCCCGACTGCAGCAGCCCCTTGGTGATGGCCAAAATGCCTTCGCCATGAAAGACCTCGCCCTCGCCCATGCGCAGGGCCTTGATTTCTTCGTGAAATGAAACTTCCAAAGCACGCTCCTTGCGTTGTTGTGCCCGCGTTCGAAGGGCCAGACCATCTTACATATCAGTTCATTCAATGCGTTGAATAAAGTTCATGCATCAAACGCATGTGCAGTGGCCAGTCATCTTGGTTACAGCCGAGCCGCAGGCAAGACGCCACCATGCGGCATCCCCCCCCAACCAACAGGAGTCGAGACATGAGCAGCAGACGACAGTGGATTCAATGGGCCGGCCTGGGTGCCGCTTCGCTGGGTGTGATGGGCCGCGCGTGGGCCGGGCCATTTCCTGAAAAGCCGATCAAAATGATCGTGCCCTATCCCGCAGGCGGCGGTGCCGATCAGTGGGCCAGGATTGTGGCGGGCAAGGCTGAGAAATTGTTGGGGCAGCCCATCGTGATGGATTACAAGCCCGGTGCCAGCACCACCATTGGCGCAGATGCTGCCGCCAAAGCGCCCGCCGATGGCTACACCGTGCATTTGATTGACAGCACCGCTTTTGCCTATGTGCCCAATATGCGCAAAGTGTCTTATGACCCAATTAAGGCCTTCACGCCCTTGGTCCACTTGGGCGATTTGCCATTTGTTTTGGTGGCCCATCCTTCGGTGCCCGTTCGCAATTTGCAAGAGCTGATCGCCTTTGCCAAAGCCAACCCCAACAAACTCAATTGCGCCAGTGCGGGAGTGGGCTCACCGCACCACCTGATTGCCGAGATTTTCAAGCAGCGAGCAGGCATCTCCATGAACCATGTGCCCTACAAGGGGGCGGCTCAGTACATCGCCGATTTGGTGGGCGGTCAGGTGGATTTGGCCGTCTCCACCCTGGGGCCAGCCATGCCGCACATCCAAACAGGCCGCATGCGTGCTTTGGCCGTGTCTTCTGGCAAGCGTTCAAGCACCATGCCCGATGTCCCCACCATTGCCGAGCAAGGGTTTGAGGGCTTTGATGAAAAACCCTGGAACTGTTTTGTGACCAACGCGGGTGTGCCTGCCGAGGCGCTGGAGCGCTTGCGTTCAGCGTTTCGCGCCACCATGGATGACCCCGAGGTGCTGCAGGCTTTGCGCAAAACGGGGGTTGAAGAAGTGGGCCGCATGCCCCTGGCCCAGATCAGCGAGCAAATGCGCCTGGACAACCTGAAGTGGGGCGATGTGATTCGCCGCGCCAAAATCACCATGGACAGCTGAGGCCGCCAGTTCAGCCATGGGCTAGCGCATGGACTTCAGGCGGTGGGTCGCGCCTTGTGGCGGTACTGATCAAACACCGCGCCTTGCTGGAACAAAGCCTCGGTGTCTTGGGCTGAATAGCCAAGTTGGGCCAGCACCGAAGCCGTGTGTTGACCCAGCCAGGGCGCAGGCATGCGGATGCTGCCCAGCGCACCGCTGGATTTGATGGGCAAACCCAAAGTCTTCATGGGGCCAATGATGGGGTGATCGATGTCGTGCACCATTTTTCGGGCCTGGACATGGGGGTCATTGAGCGCTTGTTCGTACCCAAAAACAGGGCCACCCGGAATGCCCACGGCATCCAGCAGCGCCACCCAGTGGGCCGTTGTGTGTTGCGTGGTGACCGATTCAATGTCGCGTTCAAGCGCATCCACGTTTTTGACCCGCAGGGCCTGTGTGCGGTAGTCCGGGCGTTCAAGCCAGTCGGGCTGGGCGATGACTTTTTCACAAAAGGCCACCCACATCTTTTGGGTGCCCGCCCCAATGGTCACATAGCCGTCTTGTGTGCGATAGGCTTGGTAGGGGGCAGAGCGTCTGTGGCGTGTGCCTGTGGCGGTCGGGATTTCGCCTGAGCCAAAAAATGCCCCGAATTCCCAAGGGGTCCAGGCCAGCCCTGCTTCCAGCAGCGAGGTCTCGATATACTGGCCTTCGCCAAAACGCAGCTTGCCAATCAGGGCGCCCAAAATGCCCGACAGGGCCGTGACGCCACTGGCAATGTCGTTCATGGCAATGCCCACTTTGGCCGGACGCCCACCCGGCTCACCGGTCATCATCATGATGCCGGACATGCCCTGGGCAATGATGTCAAAGCCGCCTTTTTGGCCATACGGCCCGGTCTGGCCAAAGCCCGACATGGAGGCGTAAATCACGCCGGGGTTGTGTGTGCGAATGCTCTCGTAGTCCAGCCCCATGCGCTTGACCACACCGGGGCGGAAGTTTTCCAGCACGATGTCTGCCTGGGCCGCCAGCTGTTGGGCGATCTTCAGGCCCGCCGGGTCTTTCAGGTTCAGGGCGATGCTTTGTTTGTTGCGGTTGAGCACCGCAAAACAATAGGACTCGCCATTGACCTGGGGCTCAAATTGGCGCGATGTATCGCCTCTGTCGGCGTTTTCGAGTTTGATGACCTCGGCCCCCATATCGCCCAGCACCATGGCGCAATAAGGGCCAGCCAAGACATTGGTCAAATCCAGGACACGCAGGCCAGACAGAGGGAGTTTCATGGTGAGGACTTTCTTGGATCAGCGTGGACGTTTCAGCGGCCGGTGAACACCGGTTTGCGTTTTTCCATGAAGGCGGTGCGACCTTCGGTGAAATCGGCGCTGTTGAAGCACTGCGCCACCAATTGGTCGCACAGGGCCACATTGCGCAAAGAAGGGTCTTTGACGATTTCACCCACAATGGTTTTGATCGAAGCCACGGTCATGGGCGCGTTGGCCGCGATGGTGTAGGCATATTGGGTCACGTAAGCCAGCAGCTCTTCCTGGGACACCATGCGGTTGATCAGCCCCATGGCCAAGGCCTCGGGTGCACTGAACTGCCGTGCAGTAAAAAAGATTTCTTGCGCAAAGGATGGCCCCACCACGTCCACCAGTTTGCGCACACCGTCAAATTCGTAGCCCAGCCCCAGTTTGGCGGCAGGCACCGCAAAACGCGAATGGTCCGCGGCAATCCGGATGTCGCAGTTCAGCGCCACTCCCACACCACCACCAATGCAATAGCCTTGGATCATGGCCAAGGTGGGTTTTTTCAGGTTTTTCAGGGCCTGCATGCCTTCTTGAGCCACCGCGTCGTAGCGCTGGGTGGCTTCGGCCGAGTCACGTTGTTCGGCAAATTCTGAAATGTCAGCGCCCGAGACAAACGCTTTTTCGCCAGCGCCGTGCACCACCACCACGCGGATGTCGTCATCGCGGGCAAATTCGTGGGCAATGTCCGCCAGTCCCTGCCACATTTCCAGTGACACGGCGTTGTGTCGGGCGGGGTTGTTGAAGGTGATCCAGCCCACATGCTTGTCTTTGCGGGCGGCCATTTTGTCGGTTTTCAAAAAGCTCATCGAGTGACTCCAAGAGAATGGCCAATCAGTATGTGGTCCATTGGGGTGCGCCCGCGTTACCCGCGCGACAGACGCTCACCGAGGCGCGAGGGGCCACTCCGCCAAAGCGCTCAACGCCCAACAGGGCTCGTATCCGTGCAAAATATCTAGTCAAGGCGGTATGCATTTTATGAATATCAAAGATTTGGACCTGAACCTTTTGCGCTTGTTCGATGCGGTCTGGCGCACGCGCAGCGTGAGCCTGGCCGCCCAACAGTTGGGCATGTCGCAGCCTGCGGCCAGTCAAGGGCTGGCGCGTTTGCGGGCAGTGTTGGGGGACGCCCTGTTTGAGCGCAGTGGCTCGGGTGTGCGGTCCACACCCCGTGCCGACCGGCTGGCGCAGGGGGTGCAAAGTGCACTGGCCACGATTGAGCAGGCGCTCAACGCTTCTCAACTGTTTGACCCACAACGCTCGACCCGGGTGCTGCGGCTGCACCTGAGCGACATTGGTGAGGCGCGTTTTTTGCCGGAACTGGTGCTGGCCTTGCAAGGCTTGGCACCGGGCATGCGCGTGGAGGCTTTGCCGCTGCCACACGCTCAGATCGGCGCAGGCTTGGACAACGGGCAGCTGGACTTGGCCATCGGTTTTTTGCCCGAGGTGGTGCAGACCTTGCAGCAGCCATTGCTGAGCGATCGTTATGTGCTGCTCATGCGCAAAGAGCACCCTGTGGCCCTGCGCTGGGGGCGCATGAATGATTCGATGTCGGAGCCCTTGGTCTGTGCGGACTCATCAGCCTCCCCTGGTGCTTTGGCCCCAGCGCTGTTGGCCGAGCTGGAGTTTGCTGCCGTGCGCACCCATTCGGACACGCTGCGCATTTTGGAGCTGATGCATTGGCAGCACCGCCTGCGCCTGACAGTGAGCCACTTTTTGTCGCTGCCCGGCATTGTGCGCAGCAGCGATCTGGCGGTCTTGATGCCTCGCAATTTTGCGCAAGGCTTTGCCGAGACCGGGGCGCTGGCCCTGATCGAGCCCGATTTGCCCCTGCGCGACTTCACGGTGTCCATGCACTGGAGCGCCCGCTTTGACAAAGACCCCTGCCTGCAATGGCTGCGCAGCACGGTGTCTCGTTTGTTCAGTACCCCCGAGGTGAATTCATGAGCAGTTTCAAACCCTACTGGAGCGCCATTGAAGCGCCCAACCTGGCCGAGGTGCAGGCACTGCCCGGCTTGACTCTGTTGGAATTTGGCACCGAATGGTGCGGCCACTGCCGCGCCGCCCAGCCCTTGATGGCACAGGCCCTGGCCACCCCAACGCCGTGGCAGCACCTCAAAATTGAAGACGGACCTGGCCGTGCGCTGGGCCGCCATTACCATGTCAAGCTCTGGCCCACGCTGGTGCTGTTGCGCGATGGGCAGGAAGTAGGGCGGCTGGTGCGGCCTGCAAGCGAGCAGGACATTCAAACCGCCATGTCCAAGGCCTGAGTTGTGAGCAAAAGCTTGGTTTCAAGGTGCTTGCCGCCCATCGACTGGGCGGCGCTCCCACACTGATCGCCCAGGTTTTGGCCGACAGTCGCCAGGCTTCAGCAGGCAGCCAGCGCTTGCTCCAAGTCAGCCATCAGGTCGTCGATGTGCTCGATGCCCACCGACAAACGCACCATGTCTTCGCTCACGCCCGCCTTGGCCAGTTCCGCCGCGTCCAGTTGGCGGTGTGTGGTCGACGCCGGGTGCGTGGCCAGCGAGCGGGCGTCGCCAATGTTGACCAAGCGGGTGAACAGTTGCAGCGCGTCCAGGAAGCGTGCGCCTGCGGCACGAGGATCGGCGTCTTGGCTCTTCAGGCCAAAGGAGACGATACCCGAGGCTTTGCCGTTCATGTACTTTTGCACCAGCGCATGCTCAGGGTGATCGGGCAGACCGGCATAGTTGACCCAAGCCACTTTGGGGTGTTTTTGCAGGTGAGTGGCCACTGAGAGCGCGTTGTCGCAGATGCGGTCCATGCGCAGCGCCAGGGTTTCGATGCCTTGCAAAATCAAAAAAGCATTCATGGGTGAAATGGCTGCGCCCATGTTGCGCAGTGGCACCACGCGGGCACGGCCAATGAACGCCGCCGGTCCCAGTGCTTCGGTATAGACCACGCCGTGGTAAGACACATCGGGTTCGTTCAGCCGTTTGAATCGGACTTTGTGTTCAGCCCAAGGGAATTTGCCCGAATCGACAATCGCACCGCCGACGCTGTTGCCGTGGCCACCCAGGTATTTGGTGAGCGAATGCACCACGATGTCGGCACCGTGCTCGATCGGGCGGCACAGGTAGGGGCTTGGCACCGTGTTGTCCACGATCAGCGGCACGCCATGGGCGTGGGCGATGTCGGCGAGTTTGGCGAAATCGGTCACGTTGCCCAGCGGGTTACCCACCGATTCGCAAAAGACGGCCTTGGTGCGCTCGTCGATCAGGGCGGCAAAGCTCTCGGGTTGGCGCGGGTCGGCAAAGCGCACCGTGATGCCCATTTGCGGCAAGGTGTGGGCAAACAGGTTGTAGGTGCCGCCATACAAGGTGCTGGCCGAGACGATGTTGTCGCCGCTTTCGGCCAAGGTTTGGATGGCGTAGGTGATGGCGGCCATGCCCGAGGCCACGGCCAGCGCGGCGATGCCGCCTTCGAGGGCGGCGACCCGCTTTTCCAACACGTCTTGTGTCGGGTTCATGATGCGGGTGTAGATGTTGCCGGGCACTTTCAGGTCAAACAGGTCAGCGCCATGTTGAGCACTGTCAAACGCATAGGCCACCGTTTGGTAAATGGGCGTGGCCACGGCTTTGGTGGTCGGGTCGGGCATTTGGCCGGCGTGCACGGCCAGGGTTTCGATTTTCATGGAGAGTCTCCTTGGGGTTGGATGGGTCAGTTTATGCAATTGCCTTGCATGGGGCTGATGCGAAGGTCCGTGCATTGACACGGCCTGTCCATGGCTTGGCGACAATGGCCACTTGACAGCTTTGGTGCTCTGCATTTTCGGGAGTCGGCGCTCCTTTTTTATTGGTTTTTGGCTGTTAAAATTTAATCAAATGATAAAAATGTGAAAATTAATTTAATTATGATTTATTGGTGTTTTGCTTGATGACAAGCTTTATTTTTTGAAAAATTAGCCGAAGCAGCACAGCACAACATGACTGCACTTGCGTCAAATAGGCCACGAAAAACCTGGTACGCACTGACTGTGCGAGGTACATCGTGCCTGGTCGACAGTGATGAACTGACCGCTGTCACTTTCAAAGGTCGTGCATTGCCTTTGCCCTGGGCCTGTGCGTCGGTGTCCGGTTGGGTTGAAAGTGACCACGGGCCACTGGTCTTGTTCAATAGCTTGTCGACGGTGCATGCAAAAACGCAGGACCAAGAGAGCTTGATGGCGATCGTTCGCTCATCCAAAGGGCTTGTTGCCATCGAGGTGGAGCATGTTCATGAGGCAAGGGGTGACCCAGCCTGCGATGGTGGTGTGAAATTGCGGGATCTTCTGGCGGCCATTTTGGAAGGCCTGAGTCCAGAGCAATGGCGAGAACCGGGATTTGCAGTTCAAGACAAGCGGGTAACTCAAAGGCCAGAAACATTTCTGAGGGTCAGCAGTGCAGGCGTGGATCTGGCGGTTCCTGTGGATCGCGTTCATTGGCTTGATAAGCACCAAGGCGCGTACCCTATTTTGTCTGGGCAGACGCAGGAGTGGCTGGTCAAACTGAAGGATGACCTGGTGTGTGCGCAATCCATGCGCACCTGGCTTGGTCTGGAGGGTTCGAACGGGTCTGAGGCTTGGTGTTTGTGTCTGGATGAACCACAGCAGTCTCGAGGTCTGCTGGTCGAACAGGTCAAGGGGATCATCACTGCTCAGTCCCATCAAATCAAAGTGTTGTCGCACTTGGATGGGCCAGCCACTTGGCTCATGCTGGCTGATGAAGCCCCGATCAAGGTGCTCGGCGGCGTCCTCAAGTCTGAGCCTGAGTTGTGCTTGGACCGTCGGGTTTGCGCGGCAAACGCCACTGCGGCCGATCAGCAGGCCATGGCCAACGAGATTCATCAAGTTTTGAGTCTAAAGGTCGGCCCCTATCAGGTGGCTATTCCCGGTCACAAGGTTCGCGCCGTGATGGGGAAGCTCAGCACCCCATTGCTTGAGAAACGGTATGGCCGTGCAAACAATCCGGTGATTAATCTTGTTCGTTTGCTGGGTGTCAATTCAGACGCTCATCCTGACTTTGCCGTGACGGTGCAATTTGGACAAAGGGATGTGACGTTGCTCTGCGAGCGGGCCGAGTTCCCACAGTCCATTGAGAAATTCTGGCCGCTGCCCGCAGCGCCGAGCCCCATCCATGATTTTTTCCAAAGCGTACGGTTGGACAAGGGCCGTTGCGAACTTTTGCTAAGAAGCGATGACTGCGCCCATGAATGGAGAAGACGGGTTAAAAAAGTTCCCCAGTCCTCTTTTGACGGTTGGTTGCCTGTTGTCGGTCAATAAGGATCTCTGAACTTATCATGCTCAATCATTTGAAAATTCGTTCCAAATTGCTCTTGCTCGTCGGGCCACTGATCGTGCTGATTGCTGTTCTGGGGTATATCGCCGAAACGGCCTTTTTCACCGGGCAGACTGCGATGAACACCATCTATGAGGACCGGGTGGTGCCTCTGCGTGATCTCAAGATCATCTCAGACATGTACGCCGTGAATATTGTTGATACGGCGCACAAGACGCGGGCTGGGGCACTCGGTCGTGATGCTGCGATGACCAATATTCAAAAAGCCCGCTCCGAGGTGAAAATGCGCTGGGACGCTTATCTGGCCACTTACCTCGTGGAAAAAGAGCGAGCGATTGTGGAAGAGATCAAGCCCCAGCTGGTATTGGCTGACAAGGTTGTCAACCGTTTGGAATCCTTGCTCAAGGAGGGTAAGGATGCCGAGTTGGCGTCTTTCATTTCACGCGAACTCTATCCGGGCATTGATCCTGTCACCGACAAACTTTCTGAGTTGATTGAGCTGCAAATGGATGTGGCCAAGGAAAGCACATCCACGACCACCAAGCAGTTCGAGTCATCACGTCATTTGATCGTTGTGTTGATTTTGGGGGCTGTGCTGCTGAGCATGTTGGCCAGTTGGCTGGTCATTCGTGCCATTACCCAGCCGATTGCCCAAGTCCGCAACGCCATCCTGAAAATGGCCGAGGGTGATTTGAATGTGTCGATCAAGGATGATGGACGCCGAGACGAATCCGGTCAAATGATCCGCGCCACCATCGCCATTGCCAGCACCCTCAATGCCGTCTCCCATGATCTGAGCGAGTTGATTGAAGCTGCGCAAGCAGGCACCTTGTCTGTTCGGGCCGATCCAACACGTCACAAAGGCGAATTTGCCAAGCTCATTCTTGGAGCCAATGCATTGTTGGAAACATTGGCTGAACCGCTCAATGAAGTGGCTGCAGTGATGGGTAAACTCGCCTCGGGTGATGTGCGCGGACGCATGACTGGCGACTACGCCGGTGAATTGCGAGCCCTCAAAGGCAACGTCAACCGCAGTCTGGACATTCTGGTGACTGTGCTGGATGCCATTTCCCTTTATGCGAGTGCTTTGGCCGATGGCAATTTGACACAAAGCATTGAAGGCAGCTTCCAGGGCGAATTTGCCAACATGAAGCTCAACCTCAACAAGGCAGTTCATCAGCTGCGCAACGTGCTCACTGAGGTAGGGCGTGCCACAGAGCATGTGAGTGTTTCATCCCGGGAAACCACAGCGGCAGCTGTCGAAGTGTCCCGTCACGCTTCAGCCCAGATGTCAACACTGGTGGATGTCTCGGGTGCCATTGAGCAAACTGCGGCGGCCATCAGCGATATCGCAGGCAGTGCCGACCGAGCACGTGTTTTGGCCAGACAAGCCGTGGAGGCTGCCGAAGGCGGTCAGTCGACACTGGTGGCCATGACCACAGCCGTGCACAGCATTGCCGACAAGAATGCACGAATCCAGCAAATCAGTGAACTGATTTCTAGCATTGCAGACAAGACCTATGTGCTGGCACTCAATGCGGGCTTGGAGGCTGCGCGTGCCGGTCAAGATGGCGGCGGATTTGGTTTGATCGCCAACAAAATCAGCGCGTTGGCCGAAGATGTGGCCATGGCCACCCGAGAAATCCGAAGCCTTGTGCAGGAAGCCACTTCCACCGTTGATGCCGGTGTGGTCACAGCGACCGAGGCCAAGAGTGCCATGGTTCAGATCGTTGGCATGTCTCAGCAAAGCGGGGAAACCATCCAGTCGATTGCCGCCGCCATTGAAGAGCAAAGCGCCATGATGCAATTGTTGAAAGACCGTGTGGTTCGTTTGCAAACGGTAGCTCAGACCACGGCCAGTGCATCGGAAGAAATTTCGGCCACCATGCAGTCTCTGACTTCAGTGTCCCTGCACCTGAAGTCTGAAACCGATCGCTTGCGTACCGTCTGAGTCATTTATGGCCATCCTCGATCAATCGCGCCAAGTACTTGCCAAAATTTTAGGGCCGTTGCTCATTTCGGTCAGCATTTTGGTTGTTTTCTTCTTCGGTGGTGAGGCTTATCAGCAGTTTGGTATTGAATTTGTTGACAGCACAACCACCGTTGTCAAGAACGTCCTGGGCGTGATCGGTTTCTTCTCCTTGGCAGTGCTTGCCAATCGGCTGATCCGCTATGTGATCTTTGAGGGTTTCATCGCCTCCGCTACTGGAACACCTGTTCCGCGCCTGCTCCTTCAGATTTCCAGCCTCATCATTTATGCCATTGCCATTTCGGCGTGTGCTCGCATTGTTTTCAATCAGGATCTGACCTTCCTTTGGGCGGCGTCTGGTGTTGCTGGTTTGGTGCTGGGCATGGCCCTGAAAGAGCTGCTTCAGGACGTGTTTGCCGGTATCGCTCTGAACATTGACCGCGCAGTAAGGATTGGCGATTGGATTCAGATTCATAAATCGGGTGATGAGCGCACCATTGGTCAAATGATGGAGATCAGTTGGCGTACTACGCGTGTGCGAGATCTGTTGGGCGACATGATCAGTTTTCCCAACAGCAAATTCAGCTCGTTCACCATCAGCAACTTCAGTTTGCCCGAAGAAGTGAGCAATCGACGTGTGTACATCACGCTCGAATGCACGGTACCGGTAGATCAGGCATTTCGGATTTTGCAGGCTGCGGCTTTGGATGCTTTGCTGGAGCTGATCGGCCCCAATGTGGCGGTGCCAACAGTTGCTGTCAATGGCGTGAAGATTGACGGCGTGGAGTACATGATTGGTTTTAATGCCCAGTGGAAATTCTTGATGCCGGGTACCCGGGCCATTTACAAGCATGTGCTGATCCATTTGGCGAAAGCCGGTTTGCGGCCTGCAGGTCGTGCAATGACAGTGACCGAGCGGGGCGAACAAGAAGTCCAGCATCATTTGCCTGACGCCTCGAAGCTGACCTTTTTGATCGATCAATCCCCGATTTTCGAGGGCGTGCCCACATTCTTCATTGAGCGCATCATCGCGCGATCACGCAAGGTCCGGATGCCCAGTGGCCGGGTGGTGATTCAGGCAGGCGAGGTCGGGGGGGAGATGTATGTGGTTCAGGAAGGCCTGCTGGATGCGCTGGAGCCCTTGAAATTGGCAGGCTCAGCGGGCAACAAGCCGGCTGTGATTCGCCCGGGCGATACTTTTGGCGAGCAAGTGGCACTGGTAGGCTTGCCGCATCGCCGCACCATCCGTGCACGCACGGATGTCCTGCTGCTGGAAATAGATGGCAACACACTGCAGCATTTGCTGGAGGTCATGCCCGGTGCGCTGGAGCTGCTGGCCAGAAACCTGGCCCGTATGGGCGTGATGGGCAATTCATCCAGCGATGAAGACATGACGCAGGCTTTGGCTCGCCAGATCACACACATGTTTCCCGGGGTACTTGCACTGAGCACATTGGCAGATGCAAACGGTCCAGAGTCCAAGCGCTGAATCTGCGCTTGGCGCTCGTGTGCTGCTGGCGCCCATGGACATGGTGGTGCGCTTGCAATTGCGACGCTTGTTGCGCGGTGTGACGGGCATCGAGGTAGTTGGCCAGGCATTCGAAGCGGCTCAAATACCGCAATTGATGCTCAGCACCCAGGCCAATTGGCTGTTGGTCGATGCTCAGGCTGAGGCAAAAGGGGGCGGTGAAAAACACGACTTCGGCACAGGCATGATGGCTTGTTTGGTGTTGTGTTTGCCAGGTCAAACTGGACCCGAATGGGATGCGACAGTCAGAGTTCATCGCATGCTTCGCCCCTTGAGTTTGGAGGCAGAGCAGTCGCAGGGTGCGTTCATGCAGGCCGTCATTCAAAAGCTCAGGGATGGCATGGCTTGGGATTCGATGCCGACATCGAATACGGATGTCGTGGACATGCAGGTGTCTGAGACCAAACCGGTGCAAGTGGTGTTCAAAAAGCATCGCGTAGAGATATTGGCCATGGGGGCGTCGACTGGGGGCCCAAATGCCTTGATGGTTTTGCTCCAATCATTGGCCGGTCAGATCGATGTGCCCATCGTGATCACACAGCACATGGGTCTGGGTTTTACCGCTTCGTTGGCCCAATCACTGTCTGAGAAGTCAGGGGTCTTCACGCATGAAGTTAAAGATGGAGAGTTGCTTCAGGCGGGACACGCTTACCTCGCACCGGGTGGTCAACATTTACAGGTTGAGCGCACAGGTGGGCAGTTGATTGGTCGGCTCAACGATGGGCCACCCGAATGTTTTTGTAGGCCGTCTGTGGATGTCATGTTTCGTTCATTGGCCGAGATCCGGGGCCTGCATGTGCTCGCCGTCGTCTTGACCGGGATGGGTCAGGATGGTTTGATGGGGGCTCGGTTGATCAAGTCGCAAGGGGGCGTCATTTGGGCTCAAGACGAAGCGAGCTCGATCGTCTGGGGCATGCCGGGCGCAGTGGCCAAGGCGGGACTTTGTGAATCCGTTTTTGCGCTGGACGCCATGGGCGGAGAAATCCTCAAGCGTTTGAGAAGCAGGTCATGAACAAAGCGCATCAGTACATTCGGCAATATTTGCATGCACAGACTGGTGTCAGCCTTGGACCTGACAAGGATTATTTGATCGAGTCTCGATTGCATGGCTTGCTCAAACAACACGCGCTCACCGACTTGCATCAGCTTGTCGCCGTGTTGGAGGACAGGCCCGATGGCGAGCTGGCCTCTGGCCTGATCTCGTGTCTCACCACGCACGAAACATCGTGGTTCAGGGATCAGCGTCCTTTTGATCGTTTGCGCCACGAGGTATTGCCTAAATTGCGTGAAAGGCACAGTCGACAGATCGCCATTTGGTCGGCGGCTTGTTCCACAGGCCAAGAAATTTATTCGATTGCCATGCTGCTGCGGGAAGCGGGGTTTTGTGCTCCACAGTGGCAAGTCTCTTTGCTGGGCTCGGATGTTTGCAAAAGTGCTGTAGCCCAGGCCGAGCGGGGTGTTTACAGCCGCTTCGAGATGGAGCGAGGTCTTGCGCTCACTTACCGAGATCGGTACTTCCAGACGACGGAGGGTGGTTGGTCCATTTCGTCCGAGTTGAGGCGCAGTGTTCGTTTTGAAGTTGCCAATCTGATCCGTTTACCTGTCAGTCAGGCGCGGTTTGATGTGATTTTTTGCCGAAACGTGCTCATTTATTTTGACCAAGAGGTGCAAAAAAAGGTTTTGCAGAACTTGCATGAACGGCTCGTTCCGGGCGGTTTTTTGTTTATGGGGGCTGCAGAAAGTCCGATGGGACTGTGCGATGCTTTTCAGTTTGTTGGAACAGGCAGCGGGCTTTACAGCCGCTCAGAGGTTCAGCCGACAAACGCTGCAACCAGAGCCAGAACCTGATGTCGTCCGGATCTGTGGACAGGCCAGCTGGTGGCAGACACCTTCAGCCGTGAAGTGGAGTTGCAGTTTGGTTTCGGCTCAGCATCAGACGCATGCCCGAGGGTGATGGCACGCGTTTGCCCCGACCATGCAACACATTTTGGAGCCTGACAAGGGGCAGAATCTGGATCGTCTTGGCCTTGAGTGGGTGGGTTCTAATTGAGCAAGGCCCCTGCATCTTCGTACCAGAACATCAGCGCGGCGTCGTAGCTTTCCCACACACAACCGTTGCAGCCACGCCCGCAGCACGAGGTGGGCTCGGGGGGCGGCTCCCGGAAGTCGTGGCCTGCGGCCTGCAGGCGGTCTTGAAATTGCGCAATGCCCCGGCGCACGGCTGCGCGTTGGGACTGGTAGGGATCGATGATGGGGTGCTCTTCGTTCGAGGTCATGCCGTATTGTCGATCAGCTCTTACATGGTTTTTTGCAGGTCGGTGGCTCCCTGTAGGTCGGTGGCTTCAGCCCCGACGCAGTGGACCACTTTCATTTGTCGGTGCTCAAGCCGCCGACCTACCGCTCGATGTTCACCGCCTGCCCTTGCACCACTGTATGCGCAATCAAGCGCTCGTCGCCCAGCACGATCATGGCAAACAGCCATTCGGCCAGGGTCTCGGTTTGCGCGGTGCGCCGTGCCAGCAGCGGTGTGGCTTGAGGGTTGAGCACCACAAAGTCGGCCTCGCAGCCGGGCAGCAGGTTGCCCACTTTGCCGTGCAGGTCCAGCGCGGCGGCGGCACCTGCCGTGTGTTGCCACCACAGGTGTTCGGGTGCCAGGCTGATGCCCGGACGCCCCACGCTTTGACGCGCCACGGTGTAGGCCGCGTGCATGGTGTGAAAGGGGCTGAAGCTGGTGCCGCCGCCCACATCGCTGGCCAGGCCGTAGCGCAGACCGGCAGCGTCCGAGGCGGTGTAGTCAAAAAAGCCACTGCCCAAAAACAGGTTGCTGGTGGGGCTGACGGCGGCCGTCGCGCCCACTTCGGCCATGCGTCGGCGGTCAGTTTCATCAAGGTAGATGCAGTGCGCGTACACCGAGCGCTGGCGCAAGAGGCCCGCGCGGTCGTACACGTCCAGATAGCTGCGCGCTTTGGGGAACAGTTCTTGCACCCAGCGGATTTCGTCGACGTTTTCCGCCACATGCGATTGAATCCACACATCGGGGAACTGCTGCGCGATCTCGCCCGCGCCGTATAGCTGGGCCCGTGTGCTGGTGGGCGCAAATCGCGGCGTGATGGCGTAGCCCAGGCGGTCCACGCCATGCCAGCGGCGGATCAACTCTTCGGTCTGGCGCAGGCTCAAAGCCGTGTCGTTGTCGCGCAGGCCATCCGGGCTGTGGCGGTCTTGGAGCACCTTGCCGGTGATCATGCGCAGGTGGCGCTTTTGCGCCTCGGCCATGAACACATCCACCGATTCGGGGTGGGCGGTGGCAAAACACAGCGCGGTGGTCACGCCGTGGCGCATCAGCTCGTCCATGAAAAACCCGGTCACTTCATGGGCGTAGGCGGGCTCTGAAAAATGCTTTTCGTGCGGAAAGGTGTAGTGCTCCAGCCACGGCAACAGGCCGTCTGCGGGCGAACCGATCACATCGGTTTGCGGGTAATGGATGTGCAGATCGACAAAGCCCGGCGCGATGCACAGGCCGGGCCAGTGGGTCACGGGCAGGTCGGGGTAGTGCGGGGCGAGATCGCGGTAGGGGCCCATGGCCTGGATGCGCACGATGCCGTCGGCTTCGCGCGCTGTCACCAGCAGGCCGTCGGTTTCGTGCTGGGCTTGCGGCATCTTCGGGTCAGGAAACCACAGCAGGCCAGCGCGCCAGCCTTGGAAAAAGGAAGGAGAGGTCATGGGTTTAATAAGCTGGAATCAAACGGTCAAAGTTGTTGAAGATCGAAGCCACGGCCTCGACAGGGAGCTGCGCTCAGGCCACAAATGTTGGAGCTGAAGCTCCGACCTCCGAGGACGGTCTCTTGTAGGTCGGTGGCTTTAGCCCCGACATGGACCAGTGCCAAGCCCACGAACGTCGGACCTGAAAGTGCCGACCTACGGGGTAATGTCTCCTGCATCATTGGGATCTGACCCCTCGTTCAAAAGCGTCGTCATGGAGCAAGGATAGCGCCCAGCACGCGCTCGGGGGTGGCGGGGGTGTCGAGGCGGATGGGGGCGTGGCCAGGGCGGGTGGCACCGATCGCGTCGCGCAGCGCTTCGAAAACACTGATGGCGAGCATGAAGGGCGGCTCGCCCACGGCCTTGCTGCCGCCCACGTTGTCTTCACGGTTGGCTTCGTGCCACAGGTCGATGTTCAGCTGCGCGGGCATGTCGGCGGCGGTGGGGATTTTGTAGGTGCTGGCACCCTTGGTGAGCAACTCGCCCTTGGCGTTCCAGACCAGCTCTTCGGTGGTGAGCCAGCCCAGGCCTTGGGCGAAGCCGCCTTCGATCTGGCCGATGTCGATCTCGGGGTGCAGCGAATGGCCCACGTCGTGCAGGATGTCGGTGCGCAGCACGCGGTATTCGCCCGTCAGCGTGTCGATGGCCACTTCGCTGCACGCTGCCCCATAGGCAAAGTAATAGAACGGCCTGCCGGTCAGGGTGCTGCGGTCGTAGTGGATTTTGGGCGTGGCGTAAAAGCCGTCGCTCCACAGCTGCACGCGCTGGCCATAGGCGTGTTCCACGGCCTCGGTGAAGCTGCGCTGGCGCAGGGGTGTGATGACTTGGCCGTTTTCAAAACGCACCTCGTCTGCCGAGCAGGCATCGGCTTTGGCGATACAGGCGGCGATGTTCTGGCGCACCTGCAAGGCGGCGTTTTCGGCGGCGCGGCCATTGAGGTCGGTGCCGCTCGAAGCCGCCGTGGCGCTGGCGTTGGCCACCTGGTCGGTGTCGCTGGCGCTGGCTTGCACCTGGGCGGCGGGCAAGCCCAGCACGCGTGCCACCAGGCCACACACCTTGGTGTGCAGGCCCTGGCCCATTTCGGTGCCGCCGTGGTTCACACGCACGCTGCCGTCGGTGTAGACCGAGACCACCGCCCCGGCCTGGTTGAACTGCGTGGCGGTGAAGCTGATGCCAAACTTGACCGGCGTGAGCGCCAGGCCTTTTTTGATCACGCTGTGCTGGGCATTCCAGTCTGTGATGGCTTGGCGGCGTGTGCGGTAATCGCAGCGCTCGGCCAGCTGTGTCATCAGCGGGTGCAGGATGTTGTCTTCGACCTTCATGCCGTAGGGCGTGGTGTCTCGTTCGCCCACACCGTACAGGTTGGCCAGTCGCACATCGAGCGCGTCCACGCCGAGGTGGCGGGCGATGTCGCCCATCACGGTTTCGATCAGCAGCACGCCCTGCGGCCCGCCAAAGCCTCGAAAGGCGGTGTGGCTTTGGGTGTGGGTTTTGCAGCGGTGCGAAGTGATGTGCAGGTCGCTCAAAAAGTAAGCGTTGTCGGTGTGGAAGATCGCCCGGTCGGCCACCGGGCCGCTCAGGTCGGCGCTGTGGCCGCAGTGGACCAGCTGCACCGAATCCAAACCCAGCACGCGGCCAGCTGCATCAAAGCCCACTTGCCAGTCGTGGCTGAAGGGGTGACGTTTGCCGGTGATCAGGATGTCGTCGCCTCGTTCCAGCCGCATCTTGACCGGCCGACCGAATTTGTGCGCGGCCAGTGCTGCCCACACCGCCAAATGCCCGGCCTGCGTTTCTTTGCCGCCAAAGCCGCCGCCCATGCGCCGGCAAACCACCCGCACCTGCGACAGCGGGATGTGCAGCGCGTGCGCCACCCAGTGCTGCACCTCTCCCGGGTGCTGCGTGCCGCTGTGGATCAGCCAGTGGCCGTTGTCTTGCGGAATGGCGTAGGCGATCTGGCTTTCCAGATAGAAATGCTCTTGCCCACCGATCTCCAGCGAGCCTTGCAAGCAGTGTGGCGCTTGGGCCAAGGCCTGCGCCGCATCGCCGCGCTGCACCGTGACCTTGGGCAACACAAAGCTGCCCGCTTGCAGGGCCTCTCGGGCATGGAGCAAGGGCGTGGCTTGTGTGGTTTGCAGCCGCATTTGGCGGGCGGCTTGCCGTGCTTGGGTGTGGCTGTGCCCCACCACCAAGCCCATGACCTGGCCCACATGCATGAGCTGCGTCCCGGCAAAGATGGTTTCGTCGTGCACAAAGGTCGCCAGCAGTGGGTCGCCGGGGATGTCTTGTGCGGACACCGTGCCCACCACGCCGGGTGTGGCCAGCACCGGCCCCAGGTCCATGGCGATCAGTTGGGCATTGGCCAGGGGGCTCATCAGCGGCGCGGCGTGCAGCGTGCCTTCTACCAAGGGCAGGTCGTCGATGTAGCTGGCGCGGCCTTGCACCTGTGCGGTGGCGCTTTCGTGGAAGCGGTGGGTGCTGCTGTCGGGGGCGTTGGATGGCGTGTTCATGCGAGTGCCTCCAGTCGAATGGTCTTGTACCCTGTGCTCTCCAGCCAGGCGCGGCGCAGCAGTTGGCCTAAGATGGTTCGGCGGTAATCAGCACTGGCGCGCAAATCGCTGAGCGGCGAAAACTCTTGTGCGATGGCTTGTTGTGCCGCTGCCAGAGTGGCTTCGTTCCAAGGCTGGCCGATCAGCGCGGCCTCGGTCTGCACCGCCCGTGCGGGCGTGGCGGCCACACCGCCTGCGCCGATGCGGGCTGTGGTGATGTGACCATCTTGCACATGCAGCTGCACCGCCAAGCACACGGCCGAGATGTCGTCTTCTTGCCGTTTGGACACCTTGTAAGCGCCTAGCCATTCGCCGGGGGCAGGGCGGGGCACCACCACCCAGGCCAGTACCTCGTCGGCGGCCAGCAGGCTTTGGCGGTAGCCGGTGTAGAACCGGTCCAGCGGCACATGGCGGTGCACGACTTTTCCCTTTCGGTGGGCCATGAGCACCACCTGCGCACCCAGCGCGATCAAGAGCGGCATGCTGTCGCCAATCGGCGAGCCGTTGGCCACGTTGCCGCCCAGCGTGCCCGACTGGCGCACCGGCCAGCCCGCGAAGCGCTCGCCAAAGGGCGCGACCACTGGCCGGTCAACGGCCAGCGCCTCAAACGCGTCTTGCAAATTCACCGCCGCGCCAATGGCGATGTGCTGCGGGTAGCGCTCCACCCGTCGCAGCTCAGCCACGCGGGTCAGGTCAATGATTTGCGGCAGGCGGCGCAGGCCCTGCGTGATCCAGAGCCCGGCATCGGTCGCCCCGGCGATCAGCTGTGCCTGGGGGTGCTGGGCACGGGCTTGCAGCAAAGCGCTCAAGGTGCTGGGGCACATGTAGTTGTCGCCGGTTTTTTCGGTGGCCGCCAGCTGGTGCAGCGCCGCCACGATGGGCGTCTCATCCACGGCCTGCGCGGCATCGGCTTGCAAGCTGCACGCCGCCTGCACGATGGGCCGGTAGCCGGTGCAGCGGCACAGATTGCCCGACAAGGCCTCATGGGCGCGGTGCCTGTCCACGGCTTGGCCTTGGGCCACCGTGCGCTGGTACAGCGCAAACAGGCTCATCACAAAACCCGGCGTGCAAAAGCCGCACTGCGAGCCGTGGCACGCCACCATGGCTTGTTGCACCGGGTGCAGCGTGCCGTCAGGCCGGGCCAGATCGGCGGCGGTCCACAACGCCAGGCCGTCGATGGACTGGGCCGGTTTGATGCAGCTGTTGACAGCGCGGTACAACAAACGGCCGTCCACGGCCTCGGCTACCACCACGGTGCAGGCCCCGCAGTCGCCTGCGGCACAGCCCTCTTTGGTGGCGGTCAGGCGCAGGTCCTCGCGCAGCAGGTCGAGCAGGGTGCGGTCGGGGGGAACGTGATGGCGCTCCACCACCGCATCGCGGTGCCAAAAGCGCAGTGGGACTTCTGTAACAGGGTGAAGAATTCGGTTCATGGGCATGGTCCAGTGCGTGCTGCATGCTAGTTCAAACCCCTCTGGTCCATATGCAAAATTTCAGATACCCGATATGGGCGTGCAAGCATGGTTTGTGGTGCTTGCAACGCAATGCTGGCCTGACCACCAGACTTATCGCCTGAACAAACGCCGCAACAATAGATCCTGAAAATCTTGTGCTTGCCCGGCCACGGCATACACATCAGTGTGGCCATCCACTTGCCGGTACAGCAGTCGGTGGTGTGAGGACAGCACGGTTCGGTCGTCCGTGATGCCCACGCTGCCCAGCAGGGGGACCACTGGGCCGGTGATCAAGCCCGAGTCCACACGCGCCAACTGGGCAAAGATGTCCTCTTCAGCGGCAGCCCACAAATCATGCGTCCAGCGGTCCAGCGGTCCAGCATGCAGTCCTGCAAGTCGAGCAGGTCGGCCTGCGCATCGGGCAGCATGACGATGGTCATGCTTGGGGTTGGGCAGCTTGGCGGCGCTGGGCCAGTTGGGCGCGGGCCTCTTGCACCGACAGGCCCAGTCCGGCTTGCCGGTCTTTTTCGCCCAGGGCCAGCAGTTTGAGCAGGGCGATCAGGTCTTCTTTGTCTTGGTATTGCCTCACGCCTTCAATCACCATGGCGGCTTCGCCATTTTGCGTGATGATGTAAGGCGCACCGTTGGCTGCCACGTCTTCGCTATCTGCGCGGCGTGGCTTTTGAGGTATGAAATGGACTGAATGTGTTCGCGGGATTGCATGGTGCTTCCTTGAATGAGACCGAATTTATCCCTGAATTTAGTTCGGATTAAGCTGGTTTTTGTGTCTGCGAAAAACGGTCAATGCAACTCAACCGCTGACCCACAGCACTTCTTGAACTTCTTGCCACTGCCGCAAGGGCAGGACTCGTTGCGACCGACCTTGGCGCGCAAGCGTTGGGACGTTTCCCGCTCTTGAATCGCCTTGCGCAGTGGCAGCCAAAAGGCGTGGATGTTCACCAAGCTGTCTTCGATTTGATGGGCCAGTTCTTGTCTCAGCTCGGGTGTTTGGGTCAGATCGTCCTGGTCGGCAGAAAACTCGTCTTCACCCAGCAAGCCAATGGGCCTGTACCACTGCTGGCCTTGGAGACTGTCAAACAAGGGCTTCCAAGCGGCGCGGTTCAGTGCCACGCCCTCGGTAAAACCGTAGGCCCAGCCTTCCGTATCCTCGAACACGCCTGTCTCGTATTTGCAGATGTCCCAGTAGGGCACCACAAACGGTGGCTTTTGCTCAAAGCCAGAAATGATGCTGTTGTAATGCCGCATGACCAGACCCATGATGTGGTTGAGTTGGTCCATGTTGTCCATGGGCGGCATCATGGCGCTGTCTTCGCCCCAGACTTTGGGCAGCCACTGACTGGGCATGATGGTTTGCGGCCCGATGGCGATGGCGTGCAAATACCCGTCCAGAATGTCCAGCGTCATGGCTTCATCGTTGTCCACGCCATTCAGCAAAAACTGATTGAGCTCTTCAAGTTCCGCGTCGGACAGTGGCGTCATCATCTCCTGCACTTCTTGGTTTGTGGGTTGAAATTTTGCCTGTGTCAGGGCTTTCAACAACGCCGGTTCTGCGGCCTTGGCCTCGTGGTGGTCATTGGTGATGAAGTGGCCAATGCCTTCGGTCTCGATGGCCATGAGGGCTTCTTTCAGCGCTTGATTGTCCGTTTCAAACAGGTCATCCCACACGGTGGAGGTGCCCTGTTCATCCACCACTTCAAGGCTCCACTGGGTATCTGGGAGGCGGTAAATCAGAACGCGCAAGCTGTGGCCGTCAGCGCTGTAGGTCTGTGTCAGTGGGGAGTGGATGAGGTCGATGTCTTCTGTCATGTTTCACATCATAAAAGGGGAAGTTTGTCGAACGATGAGCAGGGCTTGTCAATATTTGAGGCTGGGTTTTTTTGAGACTTTGATTTTCAAGGAAAGGACAGCAAGCCCTGGCCATTCAAGGGCTGGAAGATGCGCCCATTTTTGCCTTGGGATTCATCACCATGGCTGGTGTTACATTCGCCTGCATTCCATCAAAGTCCCGGGTCAACCACGGGGCAGACCTTCACTGAGAAAAACACAGAGACAAAGGCTTGGGTGTGATCGATTTACTAGCATGTACGGCATTCAAAAGTTTCGGGGTTAACCCTGAAATTGCCGTGCGCCAAGCCATAAGGTCTATCTGGGTTTTCATATGAAGCAGCCGCATCTTTTCGACAAGATCGACCTTCAACTCATTCGCACCCTTCACACCTTGCTCACCGAACGCAGTGTCTCCAAAACCGCCATGCGCCTGGGCCAGCAGCAGCCGGCCGTGTCGGTGGCGCTCAAGCGCCTGCGCGAGCTGACGGGCGACCCGATTTTGGTGCGTTCGGGCACCGGCATGGTGCCCACCGATGTGGGCTTGCGCATGCTGGGGCCTGTCACACAGATCTTGCAATCGGCCGAAAATCTGTTTTCGCCTGCCCGGACTTTCGACCCGGCCCACGCGCAAGAGACATTTCGCATTGCCGCCAGCGACACGCTGGACCCCTTGTTTTTGCCGTCCGTCATGGCCCGCATCAAGTCATTGGCGCCGGGCTGCCGGGTCGAGGTGCATGCCTTGTCGGCGCAGGCGCAATACGCGCACGATCTGGGCCAAGGCCTGATCGACGTGGTGATTGGCAACTGGGCCCAGCCCAGCGAGGAGCTGCACCGCGCCCAGTTGTTTGAAGACGACATCATGTGCTTGGTCAGCAGCAAACACCCGGCGGTGCGCCGGGGCTGGACGCAAGAAGACTGGTTGGCCTGCGAGCACATTGCGCCCATGCCGGCCTATCCGGGTTGGCGCGGCGTGATCGACGAACACCTGGACCGTCTGAACCTGTCGCGCCACATTGCCGCACGCTGCGCCCACTTTGGCCTGATGCCGCGCATGGTGGCATCGAGTTTGCTTGTGCTGACCACAGGGCGACACTACTGCCAGCGCTTTCTCGAGGGCGACCTGCCTTCGGGCTTGGCCTTGCTGCCGTGCCCGGTGCCTTTTCCCAAGATGGTCTATTACCAGCTTTGGCACGAACGCAGCCACAACGCCGAGGCGGCCCGGTGGCTGCGAGAACAGGTGAAAATCAGCGCTTTGCAGTTGTTGCCCCCGACAGCTGCCTGAACCTTCCTGACGACAAAACCAACAAGAACACCCACAGACATGACCACACCCCTTTTGTCTTTGCAAGGCATCACCAAACGCTACCCGGGCGTGGTGGCCAACCAGGACGTGTCGCTCACCGTGATGCCCGGCCAGGCCCATGCCGTGCTGGGCGAAAACGGCGCTGGCAAGTCCACGCTCATGAAAATCATCTACGGCTCGGTCAAACCCGACGAAGGTCAGGTGGTGTTCAACGGCCAGCCGGTCAACATCCGCAACCCGCAAGAAGCCCGCAAGCTGGGCATCAGCATGGTGTTTCAGCACTTCAGCCTGTTTGACACGCTCACCGTGGCCGAAAACGTGTGGCTGGGTCTGGACAAGTCGCTGAGCTTGGCCGAGGTGACCGAGCGCATTGTGGCCAAGGCCAGCGAATACGGCCTTGACTTGGAGCCCGAGCGCCCGGTGCACACCCTGAGCGTGGGCGAGATGCAGCGGGTGGAGATCATCCGCGCCTTGCTGACCGAGCCCAAGCTCTTGATTTTGGACGAGCCGACTTCGGTGCTGACGCCGCAGGCGGTGGAGAAGCTCTTTGTGGTGCTGCACAAGCTGGTCAGCCAGGGCGTGAGCATTTTGTACATCTCGCACAAGCTGCACGAAATTCGGGCGCTGTGCAGCGCCTGCACGGTGTTGCGCGGCGGCAAGCTCACGGGTGTGTGCGATCCGCGTGAAGAAACGAATGCCTCGCTCAGCCGCTTGATGATCGGGGCCGAGCCTCCAGCTTTGCAGCATCTGGCGCGTGCGCCGGGCGAGGTGGTCTTGTCCGTCAAGGGCTTGAGCCTGACGCGGCAAGACCCGTTTGGCGTGGACCTGGACGGCATCAGCTTGCAGGTGCGTGCGGGCGAGGTGGTGGGCCTGGCCGGGGTGTCTGGCAATGGCCAGAAAGAATTGATGTGGGCTTTGTCGGGTGAAGACACCCGGGCGGGCCTGCAGTGCGGCGTGGCCAGTGTGAGCCTGTCTGGCCAAGCGGTGGCGGCTTTGGGGCCGGTGCCGCGCAGGCAGATGGGTTTGCATTTTGTGCCCGAAGAGCGCTTGGGCAGGGGGGCTGTGCCCTCGCTCAGCTTGTCGCAAAACCTGCTGCTCACGCGCAGCGAGGCCGTGGGCGCGGGCGGCTGGGTGCGCATGGGGGCGCTGGCCGAACAGGCTCGCAGCATCATCGACCGTTTCAAGGTCAAGGCCTCTGGGCCCGATGCCGCCGCGCAGTCGCTGTCGGGCGGCAATCTGCAAAAGTTCATTGTGGGGCGCGAAATCAGTGCAGCCCCCAAGCTGCTCATCGTCTCGCAACCCACTTGGGGCGTGGACGTGGGTGCGGCGGCGCAGATTCGCGCCGAAATTTTGGCGCTGCGCGACGCGGGTTGTGCCGTGTTGGTGGTGAGTGAGGAGTTGGACGAATTGTTTGAGTTGTCAGACCGATTGCATGTGATTGCCAAGGGGCGCTTGTCGCCCTCTGTGGCGCGTGCCGAGGCCACGGTGGAGCGCATTGGCGAGTGGATGAGCGGCTTGTGGCCTGTCTCCCAGAACGACAAGGCACAGGAGGCGCAACATGCTCAAGCTTGAACCCCGTCCCCAGGCGTCTCGCCTGTGGACTTACGCCTCGCCCCTGCTGGCGCTGGTGCTCACCGTGCTGCTGGGCGTGGCGCTGTTCATGGCGCTGGGCAAAGACCCGGTGCGCGGGCTGCAGATGTTCTTTTGGGAACCCATCAAAACCAGCTACGCGCTGGGCGAGTTGATGGTCAAGGCCACACCGCTCTTGGTCATTGCTTTGGGTTTGTCGGTGTGTTTTCGGTCCAACGTCTGGAACATCGGGGCCGAGGGGCAGTTTGTCATCGGCGCGGTGTGCGCCGGGGGTGTGGCGCTCTTGGCCGACAAAGACACGGGCCGCTGGATCGTGTTGGCCGTGTTGCTGGCGGGTGTGCTCGGCGGCATGCTTTGGGCAGGCATCACGGCGCTGCTGCGCGACCGCTTCAACGCCAGCGAAATTTTGGTCAGCCTGATGCTGGTGTATGTGGCCGACATGGTGCTGAGCTATCTGGTGTATGGCCCCTGGAAAGACCCGGCGGGTTTCAATTTTCCGCAGTCCAAAACCTTTGAGGCGGTCACGCAGATTCCGCGTTTGATGAGCGGTTCGCGCGTGAGCGTAGGCTTGCTCTTGGCGCTGGTCGGTGCAGGTTTGCTGTGGGTGTTCTTGTTCCGCACGCGGGCGGGCTTTGCCCAGCAAGTGGGTGGTCTGGCCCCAGCGGCGGCGCGTTATGCGGGCTTTTCTTCGCGCAAAGCGCTGTGGGTGGCGTTGCTCACATCGGGTGGGGCAGCGGGTTTGGCAGGTGCCTTGGAGGTGGCCGGGCCGATTGGGCAGCTGACGCCTTATGTGCCAGCGGGCTATGGTTTTGCCGCCATCATCGTGGCCTTTGTCGGGCGTTTGCACCCGGCGGGCATGGTGCTGTCGGCCGTGCTGATGAGCATGTTCTACATCGGGGGCGAACTCGCGCAATCTCGCCTGGGGCTGCCCAAGTCGATCACGGGTGTGTTCCAGGGTTTGCTGCTGTTTTGTTTGTTGGCGTGTGACACGCTGGTGGCCTACCGTTTGCGCTGGGTGGCGGTCAAGAAAGGAGGCGTGTGATGGAGTCTTATGCATTGCTGATGGCAGCCACCCTGAATGCGGGCACGGTGTTGGCACTGGCCGCTTTGGGTTTGCTCATCAACGAAAAAGCGGGCGTGGTGAACTTGGGGGCCGAGGGCATGATGCTGTGCGCCGCCATTGCAGGCTTTGCCTGTGTGGTGCACACCGGCAACGACTGGCTGGGCTTTGCCGCGGGCATGGGCGCAGGCGCGGTGTTGGCAGCCATTTTTGGGGTGCTGGTCATCTGGCTGGGCACCAACCAATACGCCACTGGCCTGGCGCTGAGTCTGTTTGGCGTGGGTTTTTCGGCCTTTGTGGGCATTGGCTATGTGCAAGAGAAGTTGCCCGAGCGCCCCAACTACGCCATTCCAGGTTTGGCCGACATCCCC
The DNA here is from genome assembly GCA_002256145.1 of Comamonadaceae bacterium PBBC1. GTDB lineage: Bacteria > Pseudomonadota > Gammaproteobacteria > Burkholderiales > Burkholderiaceae_C > Limnohabitans_A. Next base: position 92,582 of record NKIP01000001.1, on the reverse strand, counting down.
CTGGTGGGGCCAGCCTTGTTCAAGCAGCACCCACTCGTGTATGGGGCGATGGCGCTGGTCTTGGTCCTGATCTGGTTTTTGTACAAAACCCGCACCGGTTTGGTGCTGCGGGCGGTGGGCGAGTCGCCTGCTTCGGCCCACGCTTTGGGCTACCCGGTGCGCCGCATCCGTTTGGCGGCCGTGGTGCTTGGTGGCGCTCTGTGCGGGCTGGCTGGGGCCTACATCTCGGTGAGTTACACCCCTCTATGGGTCGAGGGCATGGTGGCGGGCAAGGGCTGGATCGCGCTCGCCCTGACCACCTTTGCCACCTGGCGTCCGGCACGGGTCTTGCTGGGTGCTTACCTGTTTGGCGGGGTGACCATGCTGCAGTTTCATTTGCAGGGTGTGGGCGTGGAAGTGCCCAGCCAGTTGCTGACTGCGCTGCCCTACATCGCCACCATCGTGGTGTTGGCTTTGATCTCGCGCAATCCGACCTGGATTCGCGTGAACATGCCGGCCTCGCTGGGTAAGCCCTTTTATCCCGGTTCATAATTGTGTTTTTTCAACCCCTGTAACCCTGTTCAAAAGGACCTGACATGACAGACCTCTCCAAGCGCTCCATCGTCAAGATGGTGGCCCTGACCGCTGTGGCCGCCGCCGCACTGGTTGGCTGTGGCAAAAAAGAAGAAGCCCCCAAGGCTGAAGCCCCGGCTGCTGCGCCTGCCAAGGCCGAGCCCCTGAAGATTGCGTTTGCTTATGTGGGCCCTGTGGGCGACGGCGGCTGGACCTTTGCGCACGACAACGGCCGCAAAGAAGTCGAAAAAGCTTTTGGCGACAAAGTCGTCACCAGTTTTGTCGAAAAAGTGCCAGAAAGCGCTGACGCCGAGCGCGTGATCCGCGACATGGTGGGCCAAGGCAATAAGCTGATTTTTGGGACCACTTTTGGTTACATGGAGCCCATGCTCAAAGTGGCCGCCGACAGCAAAGATGTGAAGTTTGAGCACGCCACCGGCTACAAAACCGCCGACAACATGCGCACCTATGACAGCCGCACCTACGAAGGCGCATACATGGCTGGCGTGATCGCAGGCAAGATGACCAAGACCAACACCCTGGGTGTGGTCGCTTCGATCGCCATCCCTGAAGTGGTGCGCAACATCAACAGCTTCACCCTGGGTGCCCAGTCGGTGAACCCCAAGGTCAAGACCAAAGTGGTGTGGGTCAACGAGTGGTTCAACCCACCGAAAGAAACCGAAGCTGCCACTTCGCTGATCAACGGCGGCGCGGACGTGCTGATGCAAAACACCGATTCGTCGGCTGTGCTGCAGACCGCCGAGAAAATGGGCAAGCGCGCTTTTGGTTGGGATTCCGACATGACCGCCTACGGTCCCAAGGCCCACTTGGGTTCGGCCGTGATCAACTGGGGCCCTTACTACGTCAAGGCCGTGGGTGAAGCCCTGGAAGGCAAATGGAGCACCGGCCAAAGCTGGTGGGGTGTGAAAGAAGGCGCGATCGACATGGTCAACGTGGCCGCTGACGTGCCTGAAGACACCCAGAAGAAAATCGCTGAGATCAAAGCCGGTCTGAAAGACGGCAGCTTCTCCATCTGGAAAGGCCCGATCGTGGACCAAGCCGGTAAAGAAGTGCTGGCCAAAGACGCTGTCGCCGACGACAAGTTCCTGGGTGGCGTGATGTTCTACGTCAAGGGCGTGGAAGGCAAGATCCCAGGCAAGTGATCTGATCTTTTTTGAGGCGGCATGGTCCGTCCAGTTCAACCGCCCGACTTACATCGGGCGGTTTTTTTTTGGGGGGGCGCGAAGCGCAGCTTGGCTTCACCCTGGATTCTCTGATTTGTTAAAAATGTAAAAAATCATTGTTATTAATATTTCTTTGATATACAATAAAAATATCAATTGCTTAAAAAGTACCAACAAAATTGGTATTTGATGTTTTCAAGGAAATTGTCCATGTCTTCCCCGATCGGACCCGTTCAAAAATGGGTGATGTCTGACACTTCATGGCCCCAGTGGGGCAGGTCGCAATGGCCCCTGACATGGCAGTTCGCACGACGGGCCTTGAAGGGGTCTTCCCGAAGAAATCGTTACTTTTTTTCCATCGCCTGCATCTGGGTGCTGGCGCTTCACTTGACACACTTGATGGCCAAAAGCGATGACACGCCCATTGTCTGGGGGCCGCCTGTGGAGCCGCCTGGCTCGGTCATCGTGACAAGCGGTCAGACCGACCTGGCATCGGCCGCTTTGCAAGGGCAAGACCGTGTGGATGATGAAAAAATCGAACTGGCCAATGGCTTGAGGGCCACTTTGCGTCAATGGAGTGAGGCATGGCAGCGGCAGGACGTCCCCGCGTATTTGGACATGTACACCCCAGACTTCGTGCCTATAAGTGGTTTCAGTCGGCAAGCTTGGGTGCAGTCACGAACCCAAAGAATCAGGGAAAAACGCAGCATCCGCCACGAGATGCGCGATCTGGACATTCAAATGAGCACCTCAACAGCGGTGGTCAAATTCACCCAAATTTACCAAGATGAAAAGGTCAAGCTGATCGATCAAAAAACCATGCATTGGGTCTATCGCGATGGTCTTTGGATGATTTCCTTGGAAAAGACGAACTGAGCCATGGGTGACAAGGCCGCGAAGGCCTGGTGGGACAATTTACCGATCCGCTCTGAATGGGCGAACGATGGAAGGATCTGATCTTGTTCAAACACCTCGAATTACCTGGGAGTCCTTGGCGTTCGCTGCGGCAAATTCAGGCCGACTTTGGCGCGACTTATTTTGGCAATGCCTTGATCGGCTTCATCTTTGCAGCCACCGGTCCGGTGGCCATCATTTTGTCGGTCGGATCACGGGGTGGTTTGTCGCCACAAGAGCTGGCCTCTTGGGTGTTTGGTGTGTTTTTTGTCAACGGTTGGGTGACCTTGTTCATGAGCTGGCGCTACGCCACCCCTTTGGCTTTTGGCTGGACCATTCCAGGCACGGTGTTGGTGGGGCCTGCCTTGCAACACCTGAGTTTTCCGCAGGTGATGGGGGCGTTTTACGTCACGAGTGTGCTGATCTTGTTGCTGGGCCTGAGTGGCTGGGTCAAGCGGGTCATGGCGGTGTTGCCCATGCCCATTGTCATGGGCATGGTGGCCGGGGTGTTTTTGAGATTTGGTCTCGACATTGTGCGTGCGCTGCACAGCGATGTGGCCATTGCCGCCCCCATGGTGGCCGTGTTTTTGCTGCTCTCGGCCCAGGCCAGTTGGGGCAAGCGTCTGCCGCCGGTGATTGGCGCTTTGCTGGTGGGGGCCGTGGCGGTGGGCTTGTCGGGCAGACTGGACGGTTCGGCGCTGGGGCAGTTGAGCCTGGCGCAGCCCCTCATTCAGGCGCCTGTCTGGTCATGGGCGGCCATGCTGGAGTTGGTGGTGCCGCTGACCATCACCGTGCTGGTGGTGCAAAACGGTCAAGGTGTGGCGGTGCTTAAAAACGCGGGGCAGGAGCCGCCGGTGAACATGATTGCTGTGGCCTGCGGTCTGGGCGCGGCCGTGAGTGCGGTTTTTGGTGCCGTCAGCACTTGCCTGACCGGTCCCACCAACGGCTTGCTGACCTCGACCGGTGAAAAAAAACGCCATTACAGCGGTGCTTTGGTGTTTGGCGTCTTGGCTTTGATGTTTGGTTTGATGGCCCCCACCTTCACCAACTTGATGCTCGCCTGCCCCAAGGAATTCATCATGGTGCTGGGGGGCTTGGCGATGCTGCGGGTTTTGCAGGGGGCCTTTGTGGCTTCGTTTGGAGCGGGCAAGTTTTCACTGGGTGCCTTGGTCAGCCTGTTGGTCACAGTGGCTGACTTGGGCTTGTTCAACATTGGTGCAGCCTTCTGGGGCCTGGTGGCCGGTTTTGCCGTGTCTTGGTGGATGGAGCGAGGCGACTTCCAGAAGGCCTGAGGCCCGCTTCAGACTTCTTGAACAATCGTGTTGGACAAAACGCCGATGCCCTCGATCTCAATCTCGCACACGTCACCCGGCACCATCCACACAGGCGGTGTGCGGGCATAACCCACACCAGCGGGGGTGCCGGTGATGATCACGTCACCGGGCTCCAGCGTCATGCATTCGGTGATGATGACCAGGGCCTCGCGTACGTTCCACAAAAAATCACGCGTGTTGGCGTCTTGCATGACCTGGCCATTCAGGCGGCTTTGGATGCGCAAGCCCTCTGCACCCACAGGCAATTCATCGGGTGTGACGATCCAAGGGCCAAAGCCTCCGGTGGCATCGAAATTTTTGCCAATCGTCCATTGCGCCGATTTGCGTTGGTAGTCGCGCAGGCTGCCATCGTTGAAGCAGGCGTAACCAAACACACAGTCCAGGGCATTGTCGGCATGCAGGTGGCGGGCTTTTTGTCCAATGATGACGGCCAATTCGGCTTCGTAATCCAGTTTGGTGGACACTTTGGGGCGCACGATGGGGCCGTTGTGCGGCGTCATGGAGGTGGCCACGCGCATGAAAAAGCTGGGGTATTCGGGACGGGCGTTGCCGCCTTCCTTGGCGTGATCGGCGTAATTCAAGCCCATGCACACAATTTTGGGCGGTTGAGCGATCGGCACTTCAAATTGCACATGGGCCAAAGACTGAAAGGCATCGGCCGGGGTTTGGCTCAGCTTGTGTGCCACGCGTTCGCGCACCACCGGGTCAAACAAGGCGGAAATTTCGGGGGTGACTGTGGCATCGAGCATGGCCAAGTCAACGAACTGGTGGGACGTGCCCGAGGGCATGACGCCCACGCGTGCTTGACCTTGCTGCACGTAACGAAACAATTTCATGGTGAGTCTTTCCTGAAGGTGCTGTGGCGGGGCGCGAGGGTGCGCAAATTCAAAGGCTGCATTATCCGAACAGGACGGGTTTGAAGGTGTAAGCTTGGCTACAGCGGTTGCAGCTCGCCGATTGCACCGCCACACACATCGCGCCTGAAGGGGGCACCATGCTCGAACGCTTCATCCAAAACAAGAAACTCGATGCCGCCAAATTGACGGCCAAAAAATTGTTGAGTGCGCGAGGTGAGGCCAACGCCCAAAGCATGGCCATGAAACTCATTGAGAGTTACGAGCACCTCGATCCACGCAGCCAGACCGATTTTTTCCACCACCTGTCGAGCCAATTCAATCCCGATCCGGCTTTGGTCTTGGCCGCAGCCCAGCGCTACCACTCCGAACGCAACGAATCCAGCTTGATCCAGCTGTGTCAGGTGGTGGAGCCCCCTCGGCAAGAGTTGCTGCGTCGTGTGAACAGGGCTCCTTCGGGCACGGCCACTTTGTTGAAAATGCGCCGCAACCTCTTGTCTTGCCTCAAAGAGCATCCGGCGTTCGAAGCTGCCGACGCGGACTTGCACCATTTGCTGAGTTCCTGGTTCAACCCCGGTTTTTTGGAGCTGCACCAGATCACATGGAATTCACCCGCGCAGTTGCTCGAAAAAATCATCGAACACGAGTCCGTTCACGCCATTGACGGGTGGGACGACTTGCGCCGCCGTTTGCAACCCGATCGTCGGTGTTTTGCATTTTTTCACCCCCAACTGCCAGGCGAGCCGCTGATTTTTGTCGAGGTGGCCTTGGTGTCCCACATGGCCAAAAATGTGGCGGATTTGATCAACAAGCAGGCCCCGGTGGGCGACACCAAAAGTTTCAAAGCGGCTATTTTTTACTCCATCAGCAATTGCCAGCCAGGGTTGAGGGGCGTGTCTTTGGGCAACTTCCTGATCAAACGGGTGGCTCAAAAACTGATTGAGGACATCCCGACCCTGAAAATGTTCTCGACCCTCTCGCCCATTCCAGGTTTCACCCAGTGGCTGGATGCGGGCGCTGCCTTGCCCGAAGAAAAGCTCAGTTCGGCTCAGCAGCGCAAATGGCATGAGGCTAAAAATAGCTTGTCGATTGGCAGCCTGAGCTGGGCAGAACGATTGAAAAATGGCTGGCATCCCGAGCGCAGCGATCCGCATGAAAAAGCGCCACTCATGCGTCTGTGTGCCCTGTACCTGATGCACAAAACCCCTGAGCCTCAAGGCGACGCCGTGGGTAAATTTCACTTGAGCAACGGAGCCACTTTGCACCAGATCAATTGGGCTGCCGATCTGTCCTCAAAGGGGCTGCAACAATCGGCCGGCCTGATGGTCAATTACCTTTATGAGCTGGACAAAGTCGAAGAGCAGCATGAAGCCTTCAGCCACAAGAAGGTCTGCTGGTCACGCGGTGTGGAAAAGCTGGTTTAGTCGCGTCTTGCCGCCTGCTGGCTGCCATGTCAAACACACGACAGGCTTTCAATGCGATTCTGATAGCCTGAGTTGATTTGCCACATTGATCAGGAAATTAGCTGTGAACACTCTGTCCTTGAACCAAGCCAACCTCATCTTGCAAGGTGCCATCGCGGCTGCGCGAGCCGCCTCCTACAAACCCATGGGCATTGTGGTGCTCGATGCCTCGGGGCAGTTGGTGGCTTTTGCGCGTGAAGATGGTGCCAGCATGTTCCGCTTTGACATCGCCCGGGGCAAAGCTTGGGGCGCTGTCGGCATGGGCTCGTCCAGCCGTGCTTTGGCCGAACGGGCCAAAGACAACCCCAACTTTTTCGTGGCCTTGGCCGCCACGGCAGAGGGCAAGTTTTTGCCACAACCGGGCGCTGTCCTCATCAAGGATGCCCAAGGCCAGATTTTGGGATCTGCGGGTGCCAGCGGCGGCACCGGTGATGAGGATGAGTTGATTTGCATCGCAGGCATTCAGGCCGCTGGCTTGGTGGCGGGTTGAGGCCATGGCCACGTCCGGAAAAACCAAGCCCGCTTTGCCTCGGGTGGGTGTTGTGGGTCTGGGCATCATGGGTGGCACCATGGCCGAGGCTTTGCTGCAGCAGGGCTACACGGTTTGCGGTTGCGACATCGATGCCAAAGCCTTGGCACGCCTCAAGCGTGCCGGTGGTCAGTGCCTGGGCAGTGCGGCCGATGTGGCCAGCCAGTCGGACGTGGTGATCGTCTCCTTGTCCACATCGCAAGCCTTGGCCCAAGTGACCCAATCGATCGCTGCCGTGCCCAAGTCGCAATGGGCACACAAGCCCATCGTCATCGAGACCAGCACCTTGCCCATGGCGGACAAAGACGCGTGTGCCAATGCCTTGGGCAAGATGGGCATCGTTACTTTGGACGCGCCCATCAGCGGCACCGCCGTGCGCATCAAAGAGCGGGCCTGGACTTTTTTTGTCAGTGGCAAAGAAACGGCGCACCGAAAGGTATTGCCCGTGCTGCAGGTGTTCACGGACAAGGTGTCTTTTGTGGGGCCTTACGGCAACGGCACCAAGATGAAGTTTGCGGCCAATCATTTGGTGGCCATTTACAACGTGGCGTATGCCGAGTCCGTGACGCTGGCCCGCAAAATGGGGCTGAACCCTCAGGACGTCCTGGATCTCTTTGGCAACAGTCCCGTGCTGGGCACAGGCGTCATGCGCTTGCGCATGCCCATGATGCTGGAACGCCAATACAGCCCACCCACCATGAAGGTTGAGGTCTGGCAAAAAGACATGCAGGTCATTGGCGACATGGCCAAGTCGGTGAACTGTCCGACCCCGCTGTTCTCGACCTGCGCCGCGATCTACACCAGTGCCATGGCCCAGGGGTTGGCCCTGGAAGACACGGCGTCCACTGCTGAGGTCATGTCGGCCATGGCAGGTATTGCACCCGCCAAGGGGCGAAGCAAAAAACCGGTCAAGCCTTGATCTTGGCTGTTGATTTGGTTGAGGCCTTGGCAGGACTTTTGGCAGGTTTTGTTTTGGCGGGTTTTGTTTTTGCCGTGGTGGCCAGTTTTTTGGCCGCTTTTTCCGCTGCTTCGATCAAGGGCAATTCGTCGCGCACCGCCTTGTAGGCGTCCAGCGCGGCAGGACCGCCGCAGTAAAGGAAGGAGTGCAAAATCAGCTCGCGCAATTCTTCGCGCGAGACGCCATTGCGAACAGCCCCTCTGAGGTGAATTTTGATTTCGGCGGGCCGGTTCAAGGCAATACACATCGACAGCGTGGACAAGCTGCGCTCTTTCAGGGTCAGGCCCGGCCGGGTCCAGACCTTGCCCCAGGCGAACTCGGTGGCCAGTTCCTGAAAAGGCATGTTCAGGTCATCGGCGTTGGCAAATGAGCGTTCGACGTAATCATCGCCCAGCACTTTTTTGCGCATGGCCAAGCCGGCTTTGTAGCCCTCGGACTTGGGGGCGGTGTCAGACTTCTTGTTGTTGGCGGTTTTCATGGCAAGGGTTCCTTCAATCTGCTTTGATGTTGGCCGAGCGCACCACAGCGCCCCACTTGACGATTTCGTCTTTGATGTAGCTCGCAAATTGCTCAGGCGTGTCCCCCACAGGCAAGGCACCTTGTTGATTCAGCTTTTCGGCCACGTCGGGTAGTTTGAGAATGTCCACAATTTCGCGGTTGAGCCGTGTCACGATCTCTTTGGGTGTTTTGGCGGGTGCCACAATGCCGACCCAAGAGTAAGCCTCGTAGCCAGGCAATCCACTTTCAGAAATGGTGGGGATGTCGGCCAGGGAAGGCACGCGCTTGGCACTGCCCACGGCAACGGCTTTGAGTTGGCCAGATTTCACCTGGTTGATCACAGAAGGAATGCTGCTGTAAAGCATCTGGACTTGGCCCGCCAACAAATCGGACAAAGCCGGGCCTTGGCCTTTGTACGGCACATGCACCGTTTGCACGTTGGCCATGGAGTTGAACAACTCGCCCGCCAAATGGCCTGAGTTGCCGCTGCCTGGGGATGCGAAGAACAACTGCTTGGGTTTCGATTTGGCCAGGTTGATCAACTCCAGCGTTGTTTTGGCCGGCACCGAAGGGTGCGTGACCAAGAGCAAAGGAAAATTCACCATGTTGGTGATGGGCGCGAAATCCTTCAGTGGGTCATAGGGCAATTTGTCGTAGAGGCTGGGGTTGACCGCCATGGGGCCTGCAGCCGCTACCGCCAGGGTGTAGCCGTCCGCAGGCGATTGCATCAAGGCCTGCAGACCCACAATGCCGTTGGCTCCGGCCCGGTTGTCGATCACCACTTGCTGACCCAGACGTTCATTGAGCTTTTGGGCGACCACGCGGGCGATCACATCGTTGCCGCCACCGGGTGGAAAGGGCACGATGATGCGGATAGGCTTGTTGGGGAAGGTTTGCGCCATGACTGGCGCAGCAAAGGCCAGCAAAACGGTGGACACAACAGCGATCAGAGGCTTGGCAACGCGGAACATGGAGTCTCCAGAGGTATTGAACCGATCTAAAACGAGCATGCTCATGCTTGCACAAAGTGGCCAATGTCCTGTAATTTGGGCGACAAACCATGGAGCCAGCCCTGTCTTCGTAGGAATCCTTGGTGGTGATCGCGGCCCCATCACCGCGATGGAGTCACGCAGACCGCTGCCTTGGTGGCGAATTCAAGGGTGTGGAGCGTCAAGCCGTGCAAAATAGCCCATGCTCAATTCTTTGCTTCAACCCATCAACGATGGCGTGTGTGCCCTGCATGACCCGTCGGGCCTGCATGTGGGCAACTTCAAGTGGGTCCATGGCCAATGGAAGTTCAAGGCCGTGGGCTATGGCCCTGCAGGCCAAGTGATGCCGGGCCATGGGCCTTTGACCAACCGGCACAACGCTTGTTTTGATCGGCTCGACGAAGCCACCATCCGCGCCCAATTTTTTCAGGATTGACCATGTTCAAAGTCCACGCCATTCCCCAAGAGCGCCTGCCCGAGTTGCTGCGCCGCATGCCCAAGGCCGAGCTGCACATTCACATCGAAGGCTCGCTGGAGCCCGAGTTGATCTTTGCCCTGGCCCAGCGCAACGGCGTGTCGCTGCCCTATGCCGATGTGGCCGCTTTGCGCAGCGCCTACGCCTTCACCAACCTGCAAAGTTTTCTGGACCTGTATTACGCCGGGGCCAGTGTGCTGCTGCACGAGCAAGACTTCTACGACATGGCCTGGGCCTATTTTGAAAAAGCCAAGGCCGACCATGTGGTGCGGGCCGAGCTGTTTTTTGACCCGCAAACCCACACCGCACGCGGCGTGGCCATGGGCGCGGTCATCGAAGGCCTGCACCGCGCTTGCCGCGATGCGCAGACGCAGCTGGGCATCAGCGCCGATTTGATCTTGTGTTTTTTACGTCATCTGTCTGAAGATGAGGCACTGGCCACGCTGGAAGAAGCCATGCCTTGGCGAGACCAGTTCATTGGGGTAGGGCTTGATTCGAGCGAAGTGGGCCACCCGCCCGAAAAGTTTGCCCGCGCCTTTGCCCGCGCCCGCGAGCTGGGCTTGCACTGCGTGGCCCACGCGGGCGAAGAAGGCCCACCCGCCTACATCTGGGGCGCATTGGACGTGTTGCAGGTCGAGCGCATTGACCACGGCGTGCAAGCCATCCACGACGCGGGTCTGATGCAGCGCCTGGCCGACAGCCACATGCCACTCACCGTGTGCCCGCTGTCCAACCTCAAACTGTGTGTGTTCAAAACCCTGGCCGACCACAACCTGGGTCAGATGCTGGATGCTGGCCTGTGCATCACCCTCAACTCGGACGACCCGGCCTACTTTGGCGGCTACCTGAACGACAACTACCTGCAAACCTTTGCGGCCCTGCACCTGAACGCCCAGCAAGCCTACAAACTGGCCGCCAACAGCATCGAGGCGAGCTTCGCGCCCGAGGCGGACAAGCACCGCTGGATGCATGAATTGAAAGCGTGTTTTCAGGGGGTTGTGGAGCAGGATTGAGGGCTTTGCCTGTCAAAATGGCGCGATGCTCAAGCAAGAATCCCAGCACACCGAATGGAAAGAAACCTGGCGCGATGACTACCTGCGCTGGGTTTCCGGCTTTGCCAATGCGCAAGGCGGGCGTTTGCTGCTGGGGGTGAATGACAAGGGCCGAGTGGTGGGCTTGCCCGATGCGGCCAAGCTGCTGGAAGATTTGCCCAACAAGGTGCGCGATCTGTTGGGCATTGTGGTCGATGTGAACCTGCACGACGAAGCTGACTTGCCCTACCTGGAGGTGGTGGTGCAGGCATACCCCAATCCGATCAGCTACCGAGGCCATTACTACATGCGCAGCGGCAGCACGCTGCAAGAACTCAAGGGCGCGGCGCTGGATCGTTTTCTTTTGGGTCGCCATGGCCGCACTTGGGACGGCGTACCGCTGCCCCAGTTCAGTCTGGCCGATGTGTCGGCACCGGCCATGGCGCGGTTTCGTCAGCTGGCCCAGCGCAGCGGGCGGCTCGATGCAGAGACCCTGGCCGATAGCGATGCCAACTTGCTCGACAAGTTGCGCCTGAAAGAAGGCACCTATTTCAAACGTGCCACGGCGTTGCTGTTTGCGGCTGACCCGCAGCGTTTTGTGACTGGGGCGTTTGTGAAGGTGGGTTATTTCGAGTCAGAGACCGAGTTGCTGTACCACGACGAGGTTGAAGGCGATTTGTTCCACCAAGTCAAGAACACGCTGGACCTGTTGCTGACCAAGTACCTGAAGGCGGTCATTTCTTACGACGGCATTGTGCGGGTGGAGACCTTTCCTGTCCCGCGTGCGGCGCTTCGCGAGGCACTGCTGAATGCGCTGGTGCACCGCGACTATGCGGTCACCGCGCCGGTCCAGATCCGTGTGTACGAAGACCGCTTGCGCATTTGGAACCCTGCGGTCTTGCCCGAGGGCTGGACCCTGGACACGCTGCTGGGCGCACATTCTTCCAACCCCTACAACCCGGCCATTGCGAATGCTTTTTTCAGGGCGGGCGAAATCGAGGCTTGGGGCCGTGGGGTGGAGCGCATCTTTGCGGCATGCGCTGCGGCGGGCACGCCCAAGCCATTGCTGCGCTACCAACCGTTTGACATGTGGCTGGAATTCCCATTTGACCCTGCGTATTTGAAGGTGCTCAGGGCGGGGCAGGGGCAGAGCGAACAAGTCGAAGCCCAAGTCACCCCCGAAGTCACCCCCGAAGTCACCCCCGAAGTGGAGCGCATGTTGAGGCGGATCAATGGCGAGATGAGCCGCGTTGAGTTGATGAGCGCGTTGGGCTTGAAAGACGAAAAACACTTCCGTGTCCACTATCAGCAAACGGCTTTGGCCTTGGGCGTTCTGGAGATGACGGTCCCCGATAAGCCCCAGAGTCGTCTTCAAAAATACCGACTGACGCCAGCAGGTCGACACTGGCTTGCCAGACAGGCTTAAAACATACCCAAAGGGGGCGTGATGCGATTGGCATTTGTTTCAGATATTCATGGCAATTTGCCTTCTTACGATGACGATCACCCTTACCCTTTGTCCAAGTTCCATCGCATAGAGAACGGCAGCCCCGATGCGCGTTATGCGGTGGTCGAAAAATTGGGAAGGGGCTGGTGTTGTGAGTTGATCAGCGTGCCTTATGACCATGAATCCATGGCGCTTTTGGCAGACAAGCGTGGCCGTCCTGATTGGGCGCGTGCTTTGAGAACTGGGTGGATGCCCAGAGTTCGAACCAAGGAGAACTGACTATGTTGTTTGTTGTTTTGTTCACTGATTTGCCAGATCAAGGCGCTTTGCGTGCTACCCATTTGCAAGCCCACATTGACTGGGTGGCTGCACATCAGGCGCAAGTGCGCGTGGCGGGCAGCTTGCGCGAGCAGCTTGGGCAGGTGCCCAAAGGTGCCTTGTGGATCGTAGAGTCCGAGTCCAAAGAAAGAGTCCATCAATTGATGCAGACCGACCCCTTCTGGACTTGCGGGCTGCGCCAGAGCGTGGAAGTTTTGCATTGGAGCAAAGCGCTGGACCAGCAGGTGTTGGTTTGAGGCTTTTTACGCACACTGGTCTGCTTTCAGTCTTTGCCGTGGGCTTTTGATGAAGCGTATGGACGGTATGGACAAATACCCCATGTAAAATCCACTCCCGAAGCCCGTCGCCCCGGCGGGCTTTGTTTTGTTCAATCTCGGGGCCATGTAGAGGACTACCATGTATAAAAACCTCGCTGCCACGCTCGTGGCCGCCTGCTTTTTTCTTCCTGCCGTTCAGGCACAAACTTCCACGCCAACGCCTGTCAAAGCGACCGAGCCCCTCAAGGCCGGTTTTGTTTATGTCTCGCCCATCACCGAGGCGGGCTGGACGCGTCAGCACGACGAGGGCCGCAAGGCCGTTGAGCGGGCTTTGGGCGATCAGGTCAAGACCACCTTTGTGGCCGATGTGGCGGAGGGCGCTGACGCCGAGCGTGTGATCCGCGACCTGGCTAACCAAGGCCACCAGATCATTTTCACGCCCAGTTTTGGCTACATGGAGCCCACACTGCGGGTGGCCAAAGACTTTCCAAATGTGAAGTTCGAGTCGGTGACCGGCTTCAAGACCGCGCCCAACGTGACGGCCTCCAACGCCCGCTATTACGAAGGCCGCTATTTGGCGGGCATCGCAGCCGGGCGCATGACGCAAACGAATGTGGCCGGTTATGTGGCGGGCTTTCCAATTCCCGAAGTCCTGCAGGGCATCAACGCCTTCACTTTGGGCATGCGCTCGGTCAACCCCAAGGCCCAAGTCAAAGTGGTCTGGCTCAACGCCTGGTTTGACCCACCCAAAGAGCGTGAAGCGGCCATGGCCTTGTTCAACCAGGATGTCGATGTGATCGCCTTCCACACGGGATCAACCGCCGTGATGGCCGCAGCCCAAGAGCGCGGCAAGATGGCCGTGGCCTACCACTCCGACATGCGCAAGACCGGGCCTGATGCGCAGATCATCGCCGTGACCCACCAGTGGGGCGACTACTACACGGCCCGCGTCAAGGCGGCCATGAATGGCACCTGGACTTCGGGCAGTGTGTGGGGCGGCGTCAAGGACGGCATGATCCGCGTGGGCGACTTTGGCCCGAAGGTGCCCAAGAAGGTTCAGGACGAAATCCTGGCCAAGCAAAAACGTGTGGGTTCTGGGCAGCTCAAGCCTTTTGTCGGGCCCATCACCGACAACGAGGGCAAAGAGGTGGTTCCTGCCGGGCAGGCCTTGAGCGATGCACAGATTTTGCAGATGAATTATTTGGTGCAAGGCGTACTGGGGCGCGTCTCACGCTGAGCGCGTGCCCGCTTTGGGGCGGGTTGATGACACGCTGTCAGGACCCGGTGGCTTTGCGCCCTGGCGCCTTGGATCAAGCGGCATCCAGGTTGATTTGCCGTTCTTTGGCCAAGTCTGTCCAGCGAGCCAGGTCTTTTTTCATGAAGTCGGCAAATTGCGTGGGATTCATGGGCATGAGTTCAACCGCTTCGGCACTCAGTTTGTCGCGAAAGTCGGGCTGGGCCAAGACGGTGGCCATGGCGTCGTTGAGTTGTTTGACCACCGCCGCAGGCATGCCCGCCGGGCCCACCACGCCGTACCACTGCTGCGCATCAAAACCTTTGAGCCCCGCTTCTTCCATGGTGGGCACGTCTTTCAGGGCCGAGTGACGTTGTGCGCCTGTGACTGCCAAAGCGCGAATGCGACCGCTGCGAATGTGGGGCAGGGCGGCCGCCAATCCTGGAAACATGGCCTGGGTTTGACCGGCAATCACATCATTGGTGGCGGGCGCGATGCCCCGGTACGGGATATGGACCATGAAAGCGCCGGTTTGCGCCTTGAACAACTCCGCCGTGAGGTGGGTCAGCGAGCCCGCGCCTGCCGAACCGTAGGACACCCGACCGGGGTTTTTTTAACGTAGTCGATGAAGGCTTTGACGTCTTTGATGGGCAAGTTGGCGTTGACCACCAGCACATTGGGGGTGCTGCCAATCATGCCGATGGGACTGAAGTCTTTGATCTGGTCGTAGGGCAGTTTGCGTGTGGCGGGGGATGTGCCGTGTGTGGCGACGTAACCCTGCATCAGGGTGTAGCCATCGGGGCTGGCTTTGGCGGCCATTTGCGAGGCGATCACGCCACCGCCACCCCCGTGGTTTTCAACCACCATGGCTTGCCCCAGCACTTTGCCAAACCGATCGCAAAATTGACGGCCCACCATGTCTGAGCCCCCACCAGCAGCCACCGGCACAATGTATTTGATGGGACGGTTGGGGTAGGCCGTTTGGGCGCTTGCCAGTCCAGGCAGTCCAAACCACAAGGGGCTGGCCTGAATGAAGGTGCGTCTTTGCATGTCGGTCTCCACAAAAGGTGTTGTTTTGCCGTTTATTTTGTTGGCAAATCATGGCCTGAGCAGTTGCTGGGGAGACTCTGGCTTGCGGGCCTTGCACCAGGCCAAGGCCTTGAACGGGCAAGAGGCCTAAAATGCAGGCCTTCTTCAAAGGGTGAGCGATGAGCATCAAAAGCGACAAATGGATCCGCCGCATGGCCGAAGAGCACGGCATGATCTCGCCGTTTGAACCGGGGCAAATACGCAAAGACGCCGCAGGCCAAAAAATCGTCAGCTATGGCACCAGCAGCTATGGCTACGACATCCGTTGTGCCCCTGAGTTCAAGGTATTCACCAACATTTACAGCACGGTGGTGGACCCGAAGAATTTTGATGAACGCAGTTTTGTGGACATCGAAAGCGATGTTTGCATCATTCCCCCCAACAGTTTTGCGCTGGCCCGCACGGTGGAATATTTCCGCATACCGCGCAATGTGCTGACCATTTGCCTGGGCAAAAGCACCTACGCCCGCTGCGGCATCATCGTCAACGTGACCCCCTTCGAGCCCGAGTGGGAGGGCTATGTGACCCTGGAATTCAGCAACACCACCCCGTTGCCGGCCAAGATTTACGCGGGTGAAGGTTGTGCGCAGGTGCTGTTTTTTGAGAGCGATGAAGTCTGCGAAACCAGCTACAAAGACCGGGGCGGCAAGTACCAAGGCCAAGTGGGCGTGACACTGCCCAAAACCTGAGCCTGCATGCCAGTTTTGGGGGTGTCACCCCAAAATGCGACAATAGCGGGTTAATGACCGACTCTTTTTCCAATTTATCGCTGGCGCCCACGCTGGCACGAGCCGTGGCCGAAATGGGCTACGAATCCATGACCCCTATCCAGGCCCAAGCCATTCCGGTGGTGTTGACGGGCCAGGACGTGATGGGCGCGGCCCAGACCGGCACCGGTAAAACGGCGGCGTTTTCGCTGCCTTTGCTGCAGCGGCTGCTCAAACACGAAAACCCCTCCACCTCGCCCGCGCGTCACCCGGTGCGGGCTTTGGTGCTGTTGCCCACGCGCGAGCTGGCCGACCAAGTGGCCCAACAGATCAAGTTGTACGCCAAGTACACCCAGCTGCGCAGTGCGGTGGTGTTTGGTGGCATGGACATGAAGCCCCAGACCCTAGAGCTCAAACAAGGGGTTGAGGTGCTGGTGGCGACCCCCGGCCGTTTGCTCGACCATATCGAAGCCAAAAACGCGGTCTTGAACCAGGTGGAATATGTGGTGCTGGACGAAGCCGACCGGATGCTGGACATCGGCTTTTTGCCCGATTTGCAGCGCATCCTGAGTTATTTGCCCAAGCAGCGCACCACGCTGCTGTTTTCGGCCACCTTCTCACCCGAAATCAAGCGCCTGGCCGGCAGCTACCTGCAAAACCCCATCACCATCGAGGTGGCCCGGCCCAACGAGACGGCATCCACAGTGGAGCAGCGTTTTTACGCCGCACAAGACGATGACAAGCGCCGCGTGATCCGCAAGGTGCTGGATGACCGGGGCATCAAGCAGGCTTTTATCTTTGTCAACAGCAAACTCGGCTGCGGCCGCTTGGCCCGTTCGCTGGAGCGTGAAGGCCTGCGCACCGCTGCGCTGCACGGCGACAAGAGCCAGGACGAGCGCCTGAAAGCGCTGGAAGCCTTCAAGCAAGGCGAGGTCGATTTGCTGGTTTGTACCGACGTGGCCGCCCGTGGGCTGGACATCAAAGACGTGCCTGCGGTGTTCAACTTCGACGTGCCCTTCAACGCCGAAGACTATGTGCACCGCATTGGCCGCACCGGCCGCGCCGGGGCGTCGGGTCTGGCCGTGACCTTGGTCAGCCCGTCCGATGCGCGTTTGGTCGGTGACATTGAAAAGCTGATCAAGAAAAAGCTGGAAGTCGAAACCCTGCAACTGGACGTCCGCCCAGCAGGCCCCGTGCCTGAAAAATGGGGCACCCGCGCCGAAGACCGTCCCCGTGCACGCCCCTACGAAGGTCGCCGACGCGAAGAGTTTGATCCCCGCGATGGCCTCGATGCCCCACGCCGTGGCGGTTTTCGCCCTGCACCCATCAACCGCGATCCGTTTTTTGAAAAGCCTTACGAAGCGGCTTCCAGCGACGCTTCTCCCAGCTGGGAAGCCGCCACGCCCAAAACAGCCCGCTCGTCGATTTCGGCCAACATCAAACCCAAACGCAAGGTGGCGGCCTTGTTCAAATCGGGCGATTGATCCCCGCAGGGTGATGGACATTACCGACCTTGGACACAGCCCCAGTTAGCGCTGTCAAAATGTCGGGATGCACACATCACCTGATCTCCGGGCCTTGGCTTGCCCTGAAGCCCCATTTGCCCTGACTCTGACCGCCTTGAGCCAACGCTGGCTCTTGGCAGGTCTGGGCTTGTCGCTCTTGCCCGCTTTGTCCTTGGCGCAAACGCCGCCGACACCCAATGCGCCAGCCGCAGATTTGGGGCAGATTGAAATCCGCAGCAACCGCAACAACGACACCGAGGCGCGGCGTGAATCCACAGCGGCCAAAATTGTCATTGGCCGCGAAGAAATTGAAAAACAAGGCGATGCCACCTTGGGTGAAGTGCTCAAGCGGCTGCCCGGCGTCACGGTGCAAGGCGCGCCGGGGCGTGGTGGGGCCATTCGCATGCGCGGCTTGGGTGGCGGTTACACCCAAATTTTGTTAGATGGCGAGCGTGTGCCACCAGGCTTTTCTGTCGACTCGCTCACCCCAGAGCAGGTTGAGAAGATCGAAATTTTGCGCGCCCCGACCGCCGAGACAGGAGCACGGGCCATTGCCGGCACCATCAACATCGTGCTGCGCGAGGGCCAAAAAGCCAACCCCGACGATTTGAAGATCACCCGCAGTTATGAGCATGGTGAAGGCTCGACCATGGTGAACTGGGTCCACAACCTCAAGACCGAACCACTCAGTGGCACTTTCACTCTGTCGGCAATGGACAATACCCGTGCCGATGAAAGCCTGACGGAAATTTTGTCGGACTACCGTGACCCCCAAAACCGACTGAGCCAGTCCATCGGGCAACGACAGGGCCTGCATGCCAATGCCCGTTTGCAATGGAAAGGTGAACAAGGCAAAAACCTGACCTTGACGCCTTTTGTGATCTATAGCGAATATGCGGCAAACGGGCGCATCGATGCCCAGCGGCTGACGTCGCCTTCTATCACCGACACCGCTTTGACTGACAACCGCAGCCGCTATGCAGCCGCCCGTTTGAACGGCCAATGGAGTCAGCGCTTGTCGGCCGATGACCGTTTGGAAGTGCGTTTCGGTGGGGGGCAGTCCCAATACAACCAGCACATCACGCAGACCGTCCAGAACAGCACAGGGCTTTTGTCGAATGCGCTCGACGAGCAACGTTTCACTGACCGCAGCACCAGCCTCAATGGCAAATGGACCCGAGTTCTGGACAATGGGCACCAGTGGGTCAGTGGCTTGGAGCACGAAGGCGTGCGTCGCGTCGAAGAGGCCAGCGCAGGAGCGGGCGATGAAAGTGGCAACCTCAAGGCCCGCACCGTGCGTTGGGCGGCCTACACCCAAGACGAGTTCAAGATCAACCCCAACTGGTCTGCCTATGCAGGTGTTCGCTACGAAAGCATTTTGACCGAGGGGCAGGTGAGTGAGGACCTCAAGCGCAACAATAGCCAAGTCTGGACGCCTTTGCTTCATGCCTTGTGGAAGCCCGACCCGTCCAAACGCGACCAAATTCGCATGAGCCTGACGCGAAGCTACAAAACGCCCACGCTTTACAACCTGGTGGCCCCGCTGCGTTTTTCGCGAGACTACCCCGTTTCGGGTGACAACGTACCCACCCAGCCTGATCGGGTAGGTAACCCCGACCTGCGTCCCGAATTGGCCACAGGTATTGACCTGGGGTTTGAGCGGTATTTGGATGGTGGAGGGGTCCTCAGTGCCAATGTGTTTCGCCGAAACATTCAGGATTTGATTCGCTACCAGACGAGCTTGAACGCTGTGCCCTGGTCCACCCCCTTGCGCTGGGTGTCAACCCCGCAGAACGTGGGCGATGCAGTTACACAGGGCATTGAATTGGAAGCCAAATTCCGTTTGAACCAGGCTTTGGCCGACGTCTGGCCTGTCGATATTCGCAGCAACATCAGCTTTTTCAGCTCCAAAGTCAAAGATGTTCCAGGGCCCGACAACCGTCTGGACCAGCAGCCCAGCATGACGGCCAACCTGGGCGCTGATTACCGCTTGCGAGGCTTGCCACTGACCTTGGGGGGCAACATCAACTGGAACCCCGATTACGACACGCAGCGCAGCCAAGAGCAGCGGTCTTACCAAGGGATCAAACGTGTGGTGGATGTGAATGGCTTGTGGCGTTTTTCTCCGGCAACTGCCTTGCGCCTGACGCTGAGCAACTTGTTGCCCCGCGACTACCTGACTGCGACGACTTTCAACAATGGCATTCGAAGTGAGACCTCAAAAACCACAGACCGCAACTGGCGCAATGTCCAGCTGCGTCTGGAAATGAAGATATAACAGCATTCCACAGCCCGGTTCACGGCCTGTGGGGCTGTCGCCTGCTGGGCTGCCTGAGTCCTTGGCCTGTGCCAAGATGCCCTGAATGACTGGAGATTTTCATGCCCATCAAAGACGCCGCTTGGCACGACAGCATGTACAACAACCGGGCCTTGGTGCCCGATTTTGCCGATCACTTTGCGCATTGGACAAGCGCCTCCAAGCAAGCGCGTGAAACGCTCAAGCCCGCACTCGATGTGCCCTATGGCGACGGCCTGAACGAAACACTGGACATCTTTCCGGCAGCGCGTGCCGGTGCCCCTGTGGTGATTTTCATTCACGGCGGCTATTGGCGCAGCCTGGACAAATCGGACCACTCATTTGTCGCCCCGGGTTTGCGTGACCTGGACGCTTGCGTGGTGGTGGTCAATTACGCCTTGTGCCCCGGTACGCCCGAGCAGCCTGTCACCATTCCCGACATTGCTTTGCAGATGGCCAAGGCCACAGCCTGGGTTTGGCGGCACATCGCCAAGCATGGCGGCGATGCGGGCAACATCACCGTGATCGGCCACTCGGCCGGTGGTCATCTGGCCGCCATGCTGCTGGGCTGTGACTGGAAAAAACTGGGGCGTGATTTACCCGCAGGTTTGCTGCGCAAAGCCTTGTCGATTTCAGGCTTGTTTGACCTGGAGCCCATGCGCAAAACGCCGTTTCTTCAGGGCGACTTGCGGCTCACGCCAGCGCAAGTGCGCATGGCCAGCCCGGCCAAATGGAAACGCCCCCACAAGGGCGTGCTGTATGCGGTGGCGGGGGGCGACGAAAGCGCCGAATTTCTACGGCACATCCGCCAGATTCACCAGGCCTGGGGGCCTCAAACCGTGCCGGTGTGCGAAGCCTTGCCGGGCCTGAACCACTTCAGCATCGTGACCGACCTGACGCGAGCGGGAACGCGCTTGAATGGTTTGGCCAAGGCGCTGATCCATCGCGCGGACTGACACGTTGCCCTATACAAGTCCGTCAGCTTTGCGGGCGACGTTTGTCGGTTTGTTTGTCGGCAAGTTCAAGGTTCAGCGCTGATCGAAGTCTTGCACCCCGATGACCAGCAAGTTCCACCCCCAAAACGAGGATGGACGCCATGAGCAGGCCGAAGAAGCGACCGATTGTCATGTCCGCTGTCCGGATCAGCTTCCTTGCTGAATTTCAACCCCGTTTTTTCAAAGTTCAGCCTCTGGGGGCTGGATTTTGATGGGGTGAATGCACGGCTGGTGTGCTGTGTTTTACCTGTTTTGTGGCCAATTCAGGCATTCGCGCAGGCATTTGCGCTGCCCGCTGCGGCGGACTCAGCGCTACGAATGCAACCGAGGCGAGCACCTGGACACTCGCAACGCTCTGCCCTATGGCCAACTGCTGCGCATCATCGCCCCCCCGGGCCGCGTCAGCCAATACGGTCGCGATGCCCATGGGCAACTCACCGAATCCACCCGCCCCAAGGCAAGCCCACCAAAATAGAGCGCGACCCCGGCGGCCAGGTGCAAAGCATCACCCGCCCCGGCGGTGCCCAAACCCAGCTGCAACACGACCGCTTTGACCGCCTGACCCAAGTCACCGACCCGCTGGGTCGGCACACCCATTACCGCTACCCGGACCCGGCCAAAGAGCCCTTGGGCAACTTGCCCTGAACAAACATGCACTCGAAGCAGGCCGGCTGGCCTGTGAAGCCCAAAATCTGGGCCATGGTCGTCCATATGCGGTTGGATTTCATATCCGCTATCTGCATGCGTTCGGCGAATGTGGGTGGTGTAGGCGCAAGCATATTGACAGCGATGATGAATTTCAGTTGCATATAGCATGCCTATAAAGTGCATAATTGTTGCATTGCTTTTCGTCGGAAGCCAATATATGCAAACAACCACTCTTCAATTTTCCCCTGCACTCAGCCATGGCTTTGAAGGGTTTATCGATTTCCTGCGCGACAAAGACGCGGGGGCCTCAACGCTTTCACCCAAGCGATTCGGCGACGTGCTGAGCATCGATGTCCAGACGCTGGCCGCCCAGGCCCACGTTCATCGAAACACGATCAGTCGTGCCCCGGCGTCGGAGAGTGTCCAAAAATTTTTGCGTGAGGCTTTGCGCGTCATGCGAGCGGCCCATGATCTGTCAGGCGATGTAGGTCGTTCCATTTTTTGGTACCGCAACGAACCATTGCCGCCATTTGGCTACAAAACCGCAGAGCAGTTGGTCATTGAAGGACGCACCGAAGATGTATTGCGCTATGTCAGTTCGCTCGAAGCGGGTGCCGCTGGATGAAGTTGACCGCACTGACCGATGCAACGGCGTACCGGATGCATGTGCCGCGTTGGGCTGTAGCCCCAACCAGTGGAGCAGGTGCTGGCAAACATGGTGGGCGTGCAAACCGACAGGGGGTTGATGCGCTTTATCTGGCCATGGAAACTGCTACGGCCATTCACGAGTACCAGCAGGTATCCACGCTTCTTTCACCTGGCACTTTGACCAGCTACCAATTATCGTTAGACCCAGTGGTTGATTTCACTCTCGGATACAACGCATCCGAGTGGGAGCCAATCTGGGAGGACTTCTACTGCGACTGGCGCGAACTCTGGTTTAACCAGCGTATTGAGCCGCCGAGTTGGATCATTGGAGACTTGGTCATCGCTTCTGGTGCGAAGGGCATCCTGTTTCCATCCCGTCTGGCAAAGGGCGGAACCAACCTTGTGGTATTCAGTCAGATGCTGTCTTCGTCAGATAAGTTAGAGGTTTTTGATCCGGGTAAAGCTCTGCCGCAGACACAGGCATCTTGGTCATAGAGGGAGTATGTAGTTGGGCATGACAAGTTGCTTGAGCAATGGCTTGAGCGTGCCAAACAAACGCTCGATCCTGCCGTTTTGCCAAGGGGCGTGTTTCTGGTGGTGGGTGATGCTGGATGCGAGTCAACCATAGGCGCATGGCTGATGTAAACTTGGGCCATTCAAACTGCATTGAGCCTGATAAATGTTGATCGGGCCTTGTTCTGTCTTGGCCCTTCAGGGCAACTCGCGGCTCCAGCCAGCAGGTTCAAAACCTGTAGGCGACGAGCGCACGTTGTGTTGCCAAGCTCAATCGAGCTTGATGTTCGCCGCCTTGATGGCCTGCGTCCAGTCGGCGATGTCGCGGTCCAGGATCTTGGTCATTTCGGCCGGAGCCACAAAGCGAACTTCAATGCCAGCGGCATCCGCGCGTTGTTTGCTCTCGGGCAAGTCCAGGCTGCGCTTGACGGCGTCGGCCAGTTGGTTGATGGCCGCAGCAGGCGTGCCCGCTGGGGCGTACAAAGCCACCCACGACTCGAGGTCAAAGTTGGGGTAACCGGCTTCGGCCATGGTGGGCACTTGCGGCATGCCCGCGTGGCGTTTTTTGCCGGTGACGGCCAGCGCCTTGAGCTTGCCCGCCTGGATGTGTTGCATCACCGAGGGCGGTGTGGTCATGAACACCTGCACCTGCCCGGCCAGCACGTCGGCAATGGCTTGGCCCGAGCCTTTGTAGGGCACATGCACCAAGCTCACGCCGGTTTGCTGTTTGAAGATTTCGGTGCCGATGTGCGAGACCGAGCCATTGCCTTGCGAGGCGTAGTTCAGCTTGCCCGGGTTTTGCTTGGCGTAGGCGATGAACTCTTTCATATTATTCACCGGCACCGAAGGGTGCACCGCCACCACGTTGGTGGCCACGGTGATCAGGCCCACGGGCGTCAGGTCCTTCAGCTCCCAAGGCAGCTTGCTCATGAGGATCGGGTTGGCAACGTGGTAACCCGAGTACGACACCAGCAAAGTGTGGCCGTCTTTGGGGCTGCGCGCCACTTGCTGGTAGGCCAGGTTGCCGCTGGCACCACCCTTGTTTTCCACCACGATGGACTGGCCGATCAAGCGGCCCAGTGGTTCAGCAATCAGGCGTGCGGATGTGTCGACCAAGCCGCCCGGTGGCACGGGCACGACCAGTGTGATGGGCTTGCTGGGGAAGGCTTGCGCCATCAGGGCCAACGGGGCGCACAGGGTGGCCAAAGCGAGCAGTTTGGAAACTTTGCGACGTGTGTTCATGTTTGTCTCTCTTTAAAGGGTTTGGAAATCAGCGCATGCCAATCTTGGCGTCGTTGAAAATGTTTTTGGCTTCGCGGGGCAGGCTGCGCCAGTACTGGTGTTGTGAGTCGACCGTGCCGCCCAAGGCCACCGCCGCTTCCCAGCCCCAGCGTGGCTTGTACAAAAAGCTGCGGGCCAGGGCCACCAAATCCGCGTCGCCACGTTGCAGCACGGCTTCGGCTTGCGCCGGCTCGGTGATCAGGCCCACAGCGATGGTGGTCAAGTCCGATTTGTCTTTGACGGCTTTGGCCAGGTGCACTTGGTACTCTGGCCCCAAGGTGATTTTTTGCAAGGGCGACACGCCGCCCGACGAGATGTGCACGAACTGCGCCCCGGCTTGTTTGAGCCGCGCAGACAAGTCAGCGGTTTCTTCGACCGTCCAGCCGCCGTCCACCCAGTCGGTGCCCGAAATGCGCATGCCCAGCGTGCCACCAAAGGCCTCGCGCACGGCTGTGAACACTTCCATCGGAAAGCGGATGCGGTTTTCAAACGAACCGCCATACGCGTCGGTACGCTGGTTGGAAATGGGCGACAAAAACTGGTGCAGCAAATAGCCGTGCGCGGCGTGCAGCTCGACCGCCTCAATGCCCAGTTCATGGCTACGGCGGGCGGTGTTGACAAAGTCGGCCTTGATTTGCGCGATGTCGGCCAGACTCAACTCTGTGGGCGCGGCTTCTTGCGGCAAGTGGGGCAGGGCGCTGGGGGCCACGGGCTGCCAGCCACCATTTTCCCGGGTGATCAACATGCCGCCGTTCCAGGGGCAAGCGCTGGAGGCCTTGCGGCCCGCGTGGCTGATCTGAATGCACACGGGCATGGCGGGAGCCAGGCGGCGGGCGCGGTGCAGTTTGTCGGCCAGCGCCGCTTGCGTCGCGTCGTCCCACAAGCCCAGGCAGCCGGGGCTGATGCGGCCCACGGCCGAGACCGCAGTGGCCTCGATGGTGAACAGGCCCGCGCCGCTGTTGAGCAAGTTGGTCCAGTGCGTCAGGTGCCAGTCGGAGGCTTGGCCGTGGTCGGCCGAGTACTGGCACATGGGCGCGATCACGATGCGGTTGGGCAAGGTGAGGGGGCCAGAAGGGGCGTCGAAAATGAAAGGAGTGAAAAGCAGGCTCATGGGGTGTGTTGTCGCGGTCGGTTGAGTCTTGGCTTGCGATAGCAAGCGCAGCCGTGCATCTTATGGAAAACCGGACAGAAGCTTATCCGTTGGGTGACAATCGCACCGATTTGTAGGAGCCCACCCCGTGGGCGATGGTTTTCAAGGCGTGTGCCACGCCTATCGCCCACAGGGGTGGGTTCTTACAAATAGGGCGTCCGCGCAATGCCAACTTGCGGGTTTATTTCGTGGCATGTTCAAGCAAAAGCTTCCCAAAGCCCCCACTCACTGGGCAGGGGTGACGCCAAACGCAGCACCTGCCCGCTGACAGGGTGGGGCAGCGTCAGACTTTGCGCATGCAACCACAGCCGCTGCAACCCGATCACCTCGGCCACGGCGCGGTTGAGCGGCCCCTTGCCGTGCGTGGCGTCGCCGATGATGGGGTGGGCGATGTGTTTCATGTGGCGGCGCAGTTGGTGGCGGCGGCCAGTCAGCGGCTGCAGCGCTACTTCGGCGCAGCGGGTGCTGGCAAAGCCTTGCTGAGGCAGTGGCAGCTCAAAGTGGCGCAAGGTGGCAAAACGGCTTTGGGCCGGCTGGATTTCGGTGCGCTCAGTGCGCATGTCGTCGGGCATGCGCTTTAAAGGGTGATCGATCAGACCCTCAGGCAAAGGCCATCCGCGCACCACAGCGCGGTAGGTTTTTAGCAGGCCAGCGCCGCTTTCAAAAGCCTGCCCCAGCGTGCTGGCCACCTCGGCGCTCAGCGCAAACACCAGCACACCGCTGGTGCCTTTGTCGAGCCGGTGCACGGGCCAGACGTGCTGCCCGATCTGGTCGCGCAGGGTTTGCAGCACAAAGCGGGTTTCGCCCTTGTCCAGCGGGGTGCGATGCACCAGCCAGCCCGTGGGCTTGTTCACGATGGCGAGATAATCGTCCAAGTAAAGGATGTCGAGCATGTTGTTCTTATTGTCACCCGCCAAATCTCTGGATTACGAAACCCCCGCAGCGGGCGTGCCCCACACGCTGCCGCAGTTTGTGCCGCAATCGCAGGCCCTCATTGAGGTGCTGCGTCAAAAGTCGCCCCAGCAAATTGCCGAGTTGATGGACCTGTCAGACGCTTTGTCGGCCCTGAACGTGGCCCGCTATGAAGCTTGGAGCCCCAAATTCACCGCCAAAAACGCCAAGCAAGCCGTGCTGGCCTTCAATGGCGACGTGTACGAAGGCCTGGACGCCAAGAGCCTGTCAGCGCAAGACCTGGACTGGGCGCAAACCCATGTGGGCATTTTGAGCGGCTTGTATGGTGTGTTGCGTCCGCTGGACTGGATGCAGCCCTATCGGCTGGAGATGGGCACCACGCTGCAAACTGACAAGGGCAGCAACCTCTACAAGTTTTGGGGGCCGCAAATTGCCGAGTACCTGAACACCCAGCTGGCCAAGGACAAAACCCCGGTCATCGTGAACCTGGCGTCACAAGAGTATTTCAAGTCTGTGGACCGCAAAACCCTCAAGGCCCGCGTCATCGAATGCGTGTTCGAAGACTTCAAGGGCGGCAAATACAAAATCATCAGCTTCAACGCCAAGCGGGCGCGGGGCCTGATGGCGCGGTTTGCCATCCAAAACAAGATCACCCACCCCGAAGGCTTGCTGGGCTTTGACCTGGAAGGCTACGCCTACGACCCGCAAGTGTCCGAGTCTGACCGTTTGGTGTTCCGCAGAAAGGTGCAAGCATGAACTCGCCAGAACAATCCCAACTGGGCAAGTCCAGCGCCTATGTGGACCAGTACGACGCGAGTTTGCTGTTTCCCATTCCCCGCGCCACCAAGCGGGCCGAAATCGGCGTCACCGGGCAGCCCGTGTTTTTTGGGGCCGACCTGTGGACCGCGTTTGAGCTGTCCTGGCTCAATACCAAGGGCAAACCGCAAGTAGCGCTGGCCCACATCACCGTGCCTGCCGAGAGCACACACATTGTGGAGAGCAAGTCCTTCAAGCTGTATTTGAACAGCTTCAACAACACCCGCTTGGAAAGTGCCGACGTGGTGCGCGACATGATCCGCCGCGACATCAGCGCGGCCATCTGGCACGGCGGCACCATGCAAGCCAGTGTGGGCGTGAAGCTGCTGCTGCAAGAACAGTTTGACGCCGAGCCCGTGCACGAGCTCGACGGCCTCAACCTCGACCGCATGGACATCGAATGCAGCCGCTACCAGCCCGCGCCCGACTTGCTGACGGCCAAGCAAGACGAGCAGCCGGTCAGTGAAACGCTGGTCAGCCATTTGCTCAAAAGCAATTGCCTGGTCACAGGCCAGCCCGACTGGGGCAGCGTGCAAATCACCTACAGCGGCCCGCAGATCGAGCAAGCGGGTTTGCTGCAATACATCGTGAGTTTTCGCAACCACAACGAGTTTCATGAGCAATGCGTCGAGCGCATCTTCATGGACATCTGGACGCGCTGCAAGCCCACCAAGCTGACGGTCTACGCCCGCTACACCCGGCGCGGCGGGCTGGACATCAACCCCTGGCGCACCAGCGCACCGGGCGCATTGCCGCCCAATGTGCGCACGGCGCGGCAGTGAATTGGGGATTCATGGACACGGGCCAGCATTTGACCAAGTTCGGCATCGGTGTCATGACGCCACGGCAATTTTTTCAAGGAGCCTGATATGGGAACTCAAAGCAATTACGCCCTGCGTTTGCCGCTTTCACTGAAGGCGGGAGCAGAGCAAGTAGCCCGTGAAGACGGCACCACCTTGAACCAATTCATTGTGAGTGCCGTGGCTGAAAAGCTCTCAGCCATGAAAACAGCCGATTACTTTGCCCAGCGTGCCCAACGTGGCGATGTGAATGCCGCACTGGCATTCTTGAGCCGTCAAGGCGGGCAAGCCCCTGAAGATCAGGATGTGTTGCCTTCTTGAATTCTGCAACGCCTTGCTGGCCACCTCACCGCTCACCTCACCGCGTTCGCCAACATGACCCCCACCACCCGCCGCGTTCTCCAAGCCCTTTTGTACGAGGCCATTGCCATTGCTGTGGTCGGGCCGGTGTTGAGTGTGGCTTTTGACAAGTCGCCCACCTCCACCTTGGGCCTGGCGGTCGTGTTGTCGAGCATTGCACTGACATGGAACTACGTCTTCAACTCGCTGTTTGAGCGCTGGGAGTCGCGCCAATCGGTGCGTGGCCGCTCCTTTGTCAGGCGGCTGGCCCACGGGGCGGGTTTTGAGGGCGGCTTGGTCATCATTCTTTTGCCCGTCATGTCGCTGTGGCTCGACATTTCGCTCACCGCTGCCTTGGTGGCCAATTTGGGCCTGCTGGCCTTCTTTTTCTTTTATGCCATTGCGTTCACCTGGTGCTTCGACCGGGTCTTTGGCTTGCCCGCATCGGCCCAAGTGCGCGCTGCAGATCGGCCCTGATGGTGTGTTTTGGTGGCGAAGGGGTGATGGCGCAGGGTTGATGGCGCTTTAGACGCGCACAAAACTTCACCCTGAACGCCATCTCCCATGCCCACGGCGGAGATTCAGGCGCTGAAAAATCCCAAGTCGGGCTGGTCAAAACGGGTGATGTTGGGAAACAAAGCACTGACCTCGGTGGGGCTGACCCCCATCCACTTGGCCAAGGTGGCACCCAGTTGGTCGACGCTGGTGGTGGGGATCAAGCGCCCCTGACCCAGGTCGTTCGGGCCATTGTGGGCCTGTAAAGGCCACTTGCCCCAAAAGCGCTGACCGCGAACGGCACCGCCCATGACCAGATGGTGCGCACCCCATCCGTGGTCGCTGCCATCGCCGTTGCTGCTCAGCGTGCGGCCAAAGTCGCTGGCCGTGAAGGTGGTCACATTGTCTGCCATGCCCAACTCGGTCATGGCGGACTGGAAGGTGCTCAAGCCGTTGGCCAGTTGCCCGAGCAAGCCGGGGTGTTGGGTGAGCAAAAAATCGTGGTTGTCAAAGCCCCCGATGCTGACAAAGAAAACCTGTCGCTGTGCACCCAGTGTGCTGCGTCCCGCAATCAGCCGGGCGACCATTTGCAATTGGCGACCCAGGCTTTGGGTGGTGTCGAATGCGGCTGAAAACGGCAAGGCATTGGCATTGCCCAATGCGGCTTTGACGGTGGCTTGGGCGTTGATGGAGCGCAAAGCCACGCGGTTGAGTTCGGCCTCCATCCAGTGCGTGCGCGACGCCGTGATCATTTTGTTCAGAGCTTGGCTGCATGCCGCTGACCCAAACAAATTCGACACCACCCCGTTGACGGGGACCGCGCCACTGTTGCTGATTTGGTATTGCACCGCCTGATCACCCATCAAAAACACCGCATTGCCGCTGGCGTTGATGCAGGTGAACGTGCTGGTGGCGTTGCTGGACAAAAACAGGTCGCCCATGGCACCGCCCCAGCCTTTGGTGGACCCTTCGGCACCGCTGCTTTGCCAAAACGATTGCTGGTCGTTGTGGCTGAACAGCTTGGGCGGCAATCGAACTGACTTGGCCAGGTATTGCACTTTGGTGGTGGGCTCCATCAGGGAGCCCACATTGAGCAGCCAGCCCAGTTGGCCGGCGTCAAACAAGGGTTTGAGCGGTAACAGTTCTGCCGCCATGGCCAGTTGCGTTCCATTGACGCCAGTGCCTGTCAGCGGCACTCTGGGTGACAAGGTGGTGGTGGCCAAACTGGCCCGTGGTGCCACCAAGCCACCCAGGTCGGTGGTGCCTCCGCGCAAGCTCGCCAAATTGGCATGACTGGCCACGTCAACGGGCAGCAAGGTGCGGCCGTTGTCGTTGCCACCCGCTAAAAATACGCAAACCAGCGCTTTGTAGCCTCCACGGGCATCGGCAGCGGCGGCTTCACCCAGGGCCGCAAGGTTCAAGGCCCAAGGCGCAGCCATGCCAGCCAAGCCCAGTTGTGCAGAGCGCCGCAAAAATTCGCGGCGCTGTAATTCAGGCAGTCGATTGAGTTTCATGGGCGGCTTATTTCTGGATCAGGTATTCAGGACAGGCCATCACCAACAAGATGGCCGCCTTCACGCGGTTGAGTTGGCCTGTCGCATTCGATGCGTTGATGGTGGCCACGGCGGTGCTCAATTCAGACAAAGTCGTGGCCTGGATGGCGTCTGCCGCCAGGCGCAAATTCAGGTGCGCCAAGAGCTTGGGTGCGTCAGCCGCAAGGCTCAGCTCGTGAGCGTAATTGGCGGTGACATCACCACTGGCGATGCCATTGCCGATGACCGACTGCATGAAGTTGAGGTAACCCGCGATGGTGCTTTCGTTGAGCAGCTGAAACTCCGGGGCCGTGATCTGGTTGGCGGCCAATTCATGGCCCGGTGGCACATAGCCTGGACGAAAGAAATTGAACACCGATGGGCTGCGCCAAGGGCTTTGGCCCAGGCGGCTGGCAGGGTCGCTCGTGTCACCGATGGCCCAGCGACCTGAGGCGCTGGTGATGCCGAAGCTGCGCCCCCATTGCACAAAACGGTGCACGGGCTCACGCAGGCGCCCAGATGCATTGCCAGAGGGTGTTGCGCGTGCTTCAGGGTCGAGCAAAACGGCGCGCAAGGTGGCTTTCAAGTCACCGCGCACACCGCGCCCATTGTTGTTGAACACGGCGGCAACACGGCCCACGTAAGCGGCGCTGGGGTGGCTCATGGTGAAGCGCTGGATGAGTTGACGCCCCATAAAAGGCCCCACGTTGGGGTGATTGGCCAAGGTGTCCAAGGCCAAAGACAGCGCTTGTGGGCCACTGAGTGAGCCCGCGATGGTGGTGCCCAAAACTGTCTTGTCGCCAGTTTGGAAGTTGGCGGTGTTGTGTTTCATGGGGCGGGTGACATGCGCGTAATCCATCGCATCCACGCGATCGCGTTCCCAACCAGTGAACACGCTGGCCAGTTGGCTGATGTCTTGCGGCGAGTAACTGTCGATGGTTTGGCCGTTGTTCAGGCGCGGCGTGCCATCGCTGTTCAGTTGCACCAAGCCGATGCTGAACAACTGCATGACTTCGCGGGCGTAGTTTTCGTCGGGCACGCGACCCGTGAACGTGTCTTCCTTGCGGTTGCCCAACATGTTCAGGTAACTGCCCATGCCCACGCTGAGGGTCACTTCTTGCAAAAGCTGCCTGTACGTACCAAAGGCATTTTTCTCCAGCAAATCGGCGTAATGGGCCATGCACAGGCCCCGCCATTCAATGGGCAAACCCTGCATGGACACCACAAAAATCTCGGACAAGGCCAGCGTCATGCGCTGACGAACGGGGTCGGGACTGCTCATCAACTTCAGCCAAATCGCGTTGTCAGTCCCCGTGAAGTTGCTTCGGTTGGCTTCTACGGCATAGCCGTTGGCGACCATCCAGTCGTAGCGCGAGACGTCTTGTACAGGCAGTGCCAATTGCGAATCCAACCAGTTGGCAAAGCCCGAGGTTTTGACCGCTGCAATAGTTTCGGCCGTCGCTGAAAAACCCGCTTGGTTGAGGAAGCGAACAGCATCTGCGTCGCTTGGCGCAGGCGCAGACGGCCCCCCACTTTCACTGCCGCCGCCCCCGCACGCTGTCAGCAGCAGGCCGGTCGCAGCCAAGGGCGTGCTCTTGAGCGTGGGCGAGGACAAGCCCAAAGAAGCTGTTGGCTCAACAGACGGGGCAAAGACCTCGGATGGCGCTTGGCTGCACATTGCTGCGCCAAGAGAGGGGACAGTGTGTGGGGCGCAGGGTTGGACGGAATTCATAGGTGTTCATGTGGACATGATCACCTGATTTTAGTTATTTTGTAATCACTTTAGGCTCACCCGGTACGGTGACGGCCGCTCAACGCAGCTACCCCGCAATAGAAGTCTGGTCCGAGGACGATGCCAAGTTGGGCAAAGCCAGCGGGAAAGCGGATTGATTGGGTTTTTGCCTTCTTACGCTGCGAACACTTCCTGCAGCGTGGTCAGGGCTGCCGTCAACGTCTTGGCGGACACAGCGCCCAGTCGCTTGACCAAGCGCAGCTTGTCAACCGCCCGAAGCTGATCCAGCACGATCAAGCCCTTGGTGCCAGCATGGGTGACTGGCACCCGAAATGGCGCGGCAAAACCCTTGGAGGTCATGGGTGCCACCATCACGGTGCGCAGGTGGTCATTCAACTCTGCCGGGGACAACACGACGCAGGGCCGAGACTTCTTGATGTCGCTGCCCACGGTCGGGTCCAGGTTCACCAGCCAAATGTCGCCGCGCTTCACCAGCCCAACTCCTCGTCGTCCAAGTTGCCGAACTCACCCATCAAAAGCGCATCACCACCTTTGGCGGACACGGCTGCAGCAGCCTCTGCCCAACCCGCACGAACGGTTTTGACGGGCTTTCGCAAGACGATCGAGCCGTTTTCCACTTGGATGATGGCGGTTGCCTGACCGTCCAGCCCGACTTGGGCCAGAAACGGCTTGGGCAACACCACGCCTTTGCTGTTTCCGATGTTCCGAATTGCAATTTCCATGAGAGGCCTCCTGTTGCAACAATGTTAATCCATGATGGATGGATTCTCAAGAGAAAATTGGCAGCCCTTTGAGCTCATCGTTGGCGCTTGCCAAGACGGGTCATGCTTGTCCTTGTGTAGGTCATGGCGTAGCCATGAATGGGCGTATATGAAAAAAAAGAGTTTGCCCTGACAAGCCAATTCCCAAGACCCGATTGGGGAGATGGCCTCAAGCTGGGGTCAAAGCCATTCAAGAAGGCCATTGCAACATGTTGCCAGTCCAAGCGATTGGCCCCATGGTTCAGGGCCAGATCGCACCAAAAGACAGCCAAAATCCTGCAAGGGTCAAATTTTTAAAGGTGCGCCGTAACCCGTCAGCTCCAAATAACCATGGCCGAGCAAACGCTCGCCCTGCATCAGACTGACCGCACCTTCCCAATAAAAACCGCCCGTGCTGGCCCGTGCATCGACCTCTTGGCCCAGCATGAGAGGCACCAAGCTGTAGCGCTCTTGACCCACCCACAAGTCCATGGGGATGGGGTAGTCGATCAAGGACTTGGCACGCCAACGGCCTGCGCTCTGCCACCGCATGCCCTGCCAGCCTTTGGCAGGACGGCCTGCTGCGTCACGGGCATCTACATGGGCATAGATCGAAGCCGCTTTGTCGTTGCGAATCTGAAAAGCCATCAGCGTGCCGCCATCCAGCAAGTTGATGCCCAACCAGTCCCACCCCACGGCCCCAGGCACCATCAATTGGCTGGACCACTCGTGATCGAGCCAAGCTTTGCCCTCCAGCGTTTGGGTTTGCTTGCCCAAAGTCACCGCGGCTTTCACATTCAAAGGTGCACGGCTGTAATAGTGGCTGGCCTGCAAGGCGTCTGGGCCTTTGGACGAAAAGCCTTCTTGACCGCGCAAAAGGGCCGGCTGCGCGGCGCTGGCATCCAAAGACACGGCAAAACCTTCGCCTGCAAAGCGGCCTGTGTACACCTCGCCCGCTGCGCCTTGCACACGGCGCAAGTGCCAATCTTCAAACTGCACATCGGTGTCCGTTGTCTCTGCACGCAGCAGGGTTCCGTTCAAACGACCCGCCCGGTTGGCATGTAAAAAAACATTTTTGGAAGCCACCGCCACGGCCGCATGCGCAAAAAGCAATTGTTTAGGGGCCAGTCGGCTGGGGTTTTCAGGCGAATGCTGGGTTCGGCGGCGGAAAAAGGTCAACTGAAAACCCATGGCCGACGGACCCTGTCCCAGCCATCCCGTCAGGTACCACCACTCGGTGCGGTAGTCAGGGTGTGAACCGTGATCTCTGGGAAAGTTCAAACGACGCGGTTTGACGGGTGGATAAAACGGAGCCTCTAAAGCGGACGCAGCGGCAATCTGCGTGGGCCAAGCTGACAGGCCAGCCACCATCATGGCGGCGGTTTTTAGGGCAAGCCGCCGATTTGCAGGGGGTTGTGTCATGTCTTTCACCAATCGGCCCTCAGGCTTTCTGCCAAGCGTTTGGAATCCAGCCCTTGGCTTGCCGCCCAACGCGCCGCCAGCACGCCCAGCATCAGCAGCACAGCACTGATGGCCAACCATTGCCCCACATCCCAATGCGTGTTCATGGTCCAGTGAAAAGACTCAGGGTTCACTTTGTGGATCAAGATCTGGCTCATCAAACCCCCCAAGACACTGGCCCACACCACGGCCACAGCCAAGAGCAAACCAACCTCCAAAGACACCAAGCGCAAGCTGTCTTGGTGTGACAACCCCAAGTGCGCCAGCAAGCCGAACTCGCGCCGTCTCAAAAGCAACTGGCCCGTGACGCCCGCCGCCACCGAAAACAGGGCCACAAACAAAGCCGCGGCTTCCAGTGCGTAGGTCATGGCAAAACTGCGGTCAAAAATTTTGAGCGACAGCTGACGCACATCGCTGGCGCTGATCCATTTGAGCTGCGTGAGTTCAGGCACTTGGCGCTGGATGTTGGCGATGACTTGCGCTGTGTCTGCACCGTTTTCTACCCAAACCGACACGCTGGAGCGCGAGCGGTCGCCCGTGATGGCTTCGTAGTCTGCGATCGACATGATCAGCGAGCCGTGTTGGCGGCCGTAGTCTCTGTACAAGCCGCCGACCCACACTTTGGACGGACCCTGCGAGCCCAGTGGCAAGCTGGCTTCTTCGCCCACACGCCAGCCGTACAGGTCGGCCATGGCCTCAGAGCCAAAAACCACCCAATGCTTTTGTCCATCACCAGGCGGCAACTTGGACAAGCCCACCAAGGCCACCGACTGCATCGGGTCTTGCAGGTTCACAGGCTTCGCAATCAACACCACCTCAGGCCGGTCGTTGAAGAGGCGCAGATTTCTTTGTCGGCTGGTTTCCACCTTTTGCACTTGAGTCACTTGGGCCACCAAAGACTGCACCGCCGGGTCAAAACCTGGCTGATCGACCATCGACTGGCTGCTGGTGTACAGGTCAGCGGGCAACACCAAACCCAACCAATCAGACACCGAGGTTCTGAAACTGCTGACCATGACCATCATGGCCACGGTCAATGAAAACGCCGCCACCGTGCCCGCGATCAAAGGCGTGGCCGCAGAGGGCGCTTGCGCCAGCCGCCAAACGGCCAAGCGCACCACAGCCGGAACGCGCAAAGGCGCCACAACACGCGACAGCGCACCCCAGAGCTTGGACAAAATCCACGGCACCGCCAAAAGCCCGGCGCACAGCAGCGCCGCAATCGCCCCATAGGCGGCCCAGGGCAAGCCACCCAGCGTGGGCAACATCAGCAACACCACGGCCAGCGCAGCGCTCAACAAACTCCACTTCAAAGTGGGCAAGCTCAGCACCAGTGTTTCGGCTTGGCCCGCACGCAACAAAGCCATGGGGCGACGCCAATGTATTTGCGACAAAGGCAGCCACGCCGATGCCAGTCCCATCAGCACCGCAGCCATCGCAAAAGTAAACAGCGCCCACCAGTCAATGACCATGGCGGCGGGTGCGCCCGAAAAGTAGTTGCCGCCCAAGTCACCCCCCACGATGCGCATCAAAACGGCCGCCAACAACAAGCCCATGCCCACCCCCAACGCACCACCCAAAGCACCAATGAGCCCGCCTTGCGCCCAAACAAAGCGCCGAAGCCACGACTCGCTGGCCCCCAGCACACCCAACAAAGCCAGCTCAGACCGCTGACGAACAATGGACAAATGCACCGCTGTGGACACCAAAAAGCCCCCCGTCAGCAAGGCCACCATGGCCAGCACCGTCAGGTTCACCCGGTAGGCCCGCGACAGCAGCGACATGCGCCGGTCGCGGTCTTGTGTGGCCACCAATTGCAGGGATTCAGACTGCGCTTTTAATGTGTCACTCAGCCCCTGTGTGCTTTGCCAATCTTCGAGGCGCAGGTCCAGCCTGGACACCACACCCAGTCGCTTGAAGGCCCATTGCGCACTGCCAATGTCCATCACGCCAATCACTTGCGCTGCAGCGCCTGGAACCTCGCCTGCCACCCGCAAGTTCACCGAATCCAGGCCATGCCGCAGGGTTATGCTGTCGCCCACCTTGACGTTCAAAACTTCCAAAGCTGCACGCGACAAAAACAGCGCCTTGGCATTGAACAAATCAACGGCATCCCCTGTGGAAGAAGGCGACAAAGAGGGCAGCAAAGACGGCGACACCACGGCGGCTTTGAAAATATCCAGGCCCAGCACCGTCAGTTGGTCGGTGCGCACCACCAGCACAGGGCTCACAGCTTGGATGCCCAAAGCCGCCCGGCGACGGTCCCAGTCTTCGATTTGCCGGTCATCTATCTCGCCCAAAGGCGCAACCAACTGGGCCGAGGCTTGGCCATTGACCGTGTCCAAGGCTTGGCCAAACGAGGCGAGTGCCGAATGGTTCACGGTGTGAATGGCCACCGCCAGCATCACACCGATGGCCACCATCACCAGCGCAACCAACCAGCGCGTCCAAGCTTGGATGGAAGCGCCTTTCAACAACCAAAGGAAAAGGACCTGCTGGCCCGTCAAGCTCAACAAACCAAGCCCTTTTTGGTCAGGCGCAGCGTTCTGCCCATGGCCCTGGCCGCCTCGTCAGAGTGGGTGACCATGACCAGACTGGTCTGGCGCTCTTTGCACAAGCCAATCAGCAGGGCCAGCGTCTTGGCGGCGGTGTCGGTGTCCAGATTGCCGGTGGGCTCGTCTGCAAACACCACTTTGGGCCGATGCACCAGCGCACGCGCCAGCGCCACACGCTGCTGTTCACCGCCGGACAAACTGGTGGGCTTGGCGTCTAGCCGTGTGGCCAAGCCCAAGTCGCCCAACAGCTCTCGCGCCGCCTCTGCGGCGTCCTGGCCAGAAGCATTGCCCAACAAACAAGGCACCATGACGTTTTGAAGTGCTGACAAATGTGGCAGCAGGTGGAACGCCTGAAACACAAAACCCATGTCGGCTTGACGACAAGCGCGCCGCTGCTCAGCCGACCACGCCGACGTGGGCTGGCCAGACCAATGCACCTCGCCATGGGTTGGGACTTCAAGCCCCGCCATGATGTTCAGCAAGGTGGACTTGCCGCAACCCGACGTGCCCTGAATGGCCACATGCTCACCCAAAGCCAGGTCAAACGACAGGCCTTCAAACAGCCATTCACCTGGCATATGGGCGTGGCCCACTGACATTAAACTTAAAACAGACATGGATCAAAGCCGAGGTGTGAGCGGGGAGGGGAGGGGTGGTGTGTGTACCCAATCCATTGTGTCGGTGATTATGGTTCGCGTCGCCTAGCTTTGCTCAATGGGCCTGACAGTCAGCACACTTTGGGGTTTAGGTACGATCCAACCCCAGCGATCTGCCCATGGCGGTTTTAATGCCCCCCGAATTCCCTGTTCTTGCATTTATCGCGCTTAACCTCCTATTCCTTTGGCTGATCCCAACCCAACCCCCACCGCCAATAGCACTGCTCAAGTTGATGTTCAACAAGAGTTGCGTCATGTGCGCGCACTCATGCACCTTGAGCAACAGGAAGACCAGGCGCAGTTCAAGCTCAAAAACGCCAGTGCCAGCATCAAGGAGCGCCGTCGGCGTGGCCTGACTTGGTACCCCGTCACCATCACCCAAGAAGACATTGGGTTTGGGGGCAAGGTGGTGCTGGAGCTGGAGCGCCCGGCGCATCGGCAAGACCTGCACTTGTTTCAGGTGGGGGCGGCTGCGGCGCTGTTCAGCAGTGCGCCCGGCTATTCGGGGCCAGACCGGCCCGTGGTGAGCGGCGTGGTGACCCGCGTGCGGCGCAACAAGCTGCTGTTGGCCACCACCAAAGAAGCGCTGCCCGACTGGGTGCTGGACGGCAACACGCTGGGTGTTGACCTGACGTTTGACGAGGTCAGCTACCGCGAGATGAACCAAGCCCTGAGCGCCGTCATGGCCGCCCACGGCAACCGCTTGGCCGAACTGCGCGACGTGCTGCTGGGCGCTCAGGCCGCCCGCTTTCGCGAGCCCCAAGCCGACGACCTGTTTTACCCCAGTGCGCTCAACGACTCGCAACTGGCGGCGGTACGCCATGTGGTCACGGCGCAAGACGTGGCCATCATCCACGGCCCGCCCGGCACGGGCAAAACCACCACGCTGGTGCAGGCCATTTTGGAAACCATCCGGCGCGAGCGGCGCGTGCTGGTGTGCGCCCCCTCGAATACCGCCGTGGACCTGCTGACCGAAAAGCTGGCCGAGCGCGGTGTGAACGTGATCCGCTTGGGCAACCCCAGCCGCGTGTCGGAGCTGCTGCTCCAGCACACGCTGGACGCCGGGGTGATGGCCCACGCCAGCTACGCCAAGATGCACGCGATGCGCCAAACCGCCGAGCAGCACCGAGAGGCTGCCAGCGAACGCGTGCGCAACTTTGGTTTTGAGGAGCGACAGCGCCGCCAATGGCTGCGTGAAGAAGCCCGCACGCTGCGCCAAGCTGCCGACGATTTGGAGCGCTTCATGACCGAGGACGTGCTCGAATCGGTGCAGGTCATCACCTGCACGCTGGTGGGCGCCAGCCACCGTCACATTCGCCACCTGAGCTTTGAGACCGTCTTCATCGACGAAGCCGCCCAGGCCTTGGAGCCGGGTTGCTGGATTCCCATTGCCAAGGGCCAGCGCCTGGTGTTGGCGGGCGACCACCACCAGCTGCCGCCCACCGTGAAAAGCGAAAAAGCCGCCCGCGAAGGCCTGCGCGAAACCCTGTTTGAAAAGTGCATCCAGCGCCAACCCAACACGGCCCGCATGCTGAAGGTGCAATACCGCATGCACGCGCACATCATGGGCTTCAGCTCACAGAAGTTTTATGGCGGCCAACTGGTGGCGCACCCCAGCGTGCGCGACGCTGACCTGGCCGCGTATGACCCGCGCTTTAATGACCCGCGTTTTGCACCCGACCTGCCTGTGGAATTCATCGACACGGCGGGCTGTGGCTTCTCGGAACTGGCCATCCCCGAAAGCCGTTCAACCGCCAACCCTGAAGAAGCCCACTTGCTGCTGGAGCGACTGGCGCAGCTGCTTGCGCTAGGCGAGCCCACCGACCCAGACCAGCGCCCGCTTACCATTGGCGTCATCGCGCCGTACCGCGCCCAAATCAACTATTTGAAAGACGCCATCGAAGACAGCGCTGTGCTGAACGACTTGCTGCTGCAACGCAGGCTCAGCGTGGGCACCGTCGATTCGTTTCAGGGCCAAGAGCGCGACATCATTGCCATCACCTTGACGCGCAGCAACCCCCAAGGCGAGATCGGTTTCCTGTCCGACATCCGCCGCATGAACGTGGGCATGACCCGCGCACGGCGCAAGCTGCTGCTGGTGGGCGATTCGTCCACGCTGTGCAAGCATCCGTTTTTTGGGGATTTGTTGACTTATGTGAAGGGGGTGGGGGGGTATCGCACGGCGCGTGAGGTGGCCTAAATGGGTGCCTGCTTGAGCGCTGTTTGCCGTCAGGGACTTGCAGCGCAAGGGGGGTGCAAGTTGTACCCCAGTTGGCAACTATTGATCCGGCACGCTGATGTTTGAAATTTATTGCACAGACATCCCGTAGGTCGGTGGCTTTAGCCCCGACATTGCTGGCTTCGGCGTAGGCTGCATGTCGGGGCTAAAGCCACCGACCTACAACCGACAAACACAGGGGCAGTTCAATCTTCATAGGGCCGGATCAATAGGCCGCTGCCCGTGATCGGCGGGCAGCACCTGCGCGCTTGTTGAGGGTGACTTCACCTCCCAAGTGGTCGATCACCACGGACGGGCGATCAGGAAACTTGGCCACCAGTTCCAGCTTGCCGCCCATGCTCTCCACATAGTGGCGCATCGTTGAAAGCAGCATGTCGCTGCGCTTTTCCAAACGAGAAATGGTGTCCTGACGCACCCCCAAGGCGGCAGCCATTTGCTCTTGTGTTTGCTGAGCTGCATGGCGAAGGTCTTTGAGTGTCGCCAACTCCATGGCCCGATCCTCCACCCGTTTTTTGCGATCTTTGGGCAGTGCAGCCATCACGTCATCGAGTTTTCTTGCCATTTTTGGACTCCTTGGTTGATTGACTCAAAGTGCCCTGATGATCGTCGTAACGCGCATCGGCCACCGTGAGTAAGCGCTTGTAAAACCTGCGCTGATCTGCCCACCTTTATCTCCACCTACCAGCAAGATGGCTTGTCGGCGGGGATCGAAGGCAAAGGCCACTCGCCAAACCTGACCATTCCAAGAAAACCGAAGTTCCTTCATGTTGCGGCGCATGAGGTGGACATTGAGGCCTGATCTTGCTGCGATTCGTCTACGCTGCTCTTGCTCAAGGCCAGCGTGACTTTCACACCATCTTCCTTGAATGCCAGCTCGGTAGGAGAGAGCAGAAAATCCGCGACCACCTCAACATCGCCCATGTGCTCATCCGTGTAAACGATCTTCTTTTTCACGTCATCCAGTCCTCAATTTTCAAACCCGGCACCCGCTTGAAGTGCCGTGTGTTGTGGGTCACCAAGGGCAGGCCCAGCGCCAATGCATGCGCGGCGATTTGGGTGTCCATTTCGCCAATCGGCTGCCCGGTTTGCTGCAGGTGGGCGGCAATGTCTCCATGCCGGTCTGCGGCCTCCAGTGTCCATGGCAAAACGGGCAACTCATTGAGCAGCAAATCAATGGTTCGACGGCGTTTGTCTTCGGCTTGCAGCAGTGCCTGCCCAAACCGAGTTTCGGCGCGGGTGATGGCGGAGATGGCGACCTCCTGCTTTTTGAGCGCCGCCAACATGCGCGTTTGCAGCGCGGCAGAGCTGTTGCGTGCAAAGTAGCCCAAGATGTTGGTGTCGACCAAGTACTTGATCACTTGCGGGCCTTGGTTTTGACTGTGCGTTTAGCAGAGGCTTTTGCTGTGGCTTTGGGTGCTGTTGACGTATCCCAGTCTGCAAACGGATTTTTCGGTGGATTGTTTTGCCGACTGGTATCTGACAAAAAGGCGTCGGGCAATGGGTTGTCCGCAATGGCGGCCATCAGCGCATCCAGTCGACGCTGGCGCAATGTTTCCGTGTCCTTGGGCTTGAGCGTGATCTCCCCAGTCACCTCGTTGCGAGCAATCCACATTTCATCGACATCCACACGAAATGCCTTGGGCAAGCGAATCGCCTGGCTGTGGCCGTTGGTAAAAACTTTGGCGGTAGCGAGCATGGCACCCTCCTTGGAATGTATCTATGAAAACGTACCTACTTTATCACCAAGCAAATGATTCAGACCAAGTCAAAAACCCACAGCTGAATGGATCTTGACACCGCGCACGATACGATTTGCATTCCATTCAAATCATATATTGATATGATTAAGCCATGAAATCATATCAACGTTGGATTTGGCAGCTGCCAGAGTGGCCAGCATTGGCGTTCGACGCGCAGCGAATCCAGGCGGCATTGGTGGCCGCAAGAACATCCCAAGGAATTCTTCTTGGCAAAGCGGAGGCGATTGGCCTGGAAGGGCTGCAGCCCCACATCCGCGACTCGCTGACGCAAGAGGCATTGACCACCTCTGCGATTGAAGGCGAAAAGCTGGACCCTGAAAGTGTTCGCTCCTCCGTCGCCCGGCGCTTGGGCCTCGACACCTCTGGGGCCCCCGTGCGCGAAGGCAGGCGCAACATCGAGGGACTGATCGATGTGTTGCAAGACGCCACCCTCAACACCGATGCGCCCTTGACGCTCGAGCGGCTGTGCAGTTGGCACGGTGCGCTTTTCCCCACGGGTTTTTCGGGCATGCAGCGCATCGATGTGGGCGCACTGCGTTCTGTGCCCATGGAGATCGTCAGTGGGGCCGTGGGCCACAGCAAGGTGCATTACGCCGCGCCACCCGCTGAAGGTCTGGCCGAGCAGGTGGACTCTTTTTTGAATTGGTTCAACCAAACCCAGCCCAAAGTCGGGCCGCAGCCCATGGACGGCTTGGTGCGTGCCGCTGTCTCGCATCTGTGGTTCGAGACGCTGCACCCGTTTGACGATGGCAACGGGCGCCTAGGCCGGGCCATCTTGCAACTGGCACTGGGCCAAGACATGGGCCAGCCTGGGCGAATCGTGACACTGTCGCGGCAAATCGAGTCGTGCAAAGACCAGTATTACCGCGAGCTGGAGCGGGCACAACGCTCCAAAAGCATGGACGTGACGGCATGGGTCGAATGGATGCTGGCGCAAATTGATCTGGCCAACAAATTCGCCAACCGCACCATCGATTCCGCCATTCAACGCATTCGGTTTCAGGCCCAAATGTCATCGGTCTCTCTCAATGAGCGTCAGCAAAAAACCATGAAGAAGCTGCTGGATGCGGGACCCAAAGGTTACGAAGGCGGCATGACCACGCGCAAGCACGAGCGGATTGCGCAAACCTCCACACCCACCGCAGCCCGAGACCTCATCGATCTGGAAAGGCTTGGGCTGCTCACCCGATACGGTGATGGCCGTTCGACACGGTATTACCCCGCGATAGAAGGCTGGGCCGAGGACGATGCCAAGTTGGGCAAAGCCAGTGAAACTTGAGACGCAAGACACAAGGCGCGGTGTATGCCACATTGAAACACCTGGAGGAGTCGACGTGAAAAGCCTGAAAGACGTGAAAGCCGAACGGCTGGCCAAGCCCGCCGTTCGCCAAGCCTATGACGCACAAGCGCCCGAGTTTGAGCTGGCCCGTGAACTGATTGGAAAAACCATCCACGAATGACAGGGATGGTGCTTGGCGGCTTCAGTGCCGATAACTCGCCGCAACACCCGTGGTTGTGGGCATGCGTTCTGCCGCCAGAACATGCACTTGGCCGCCTAATTTCTCAACCAACGTGGCCAGGTCGTCCAGCACATCGTCGACCCTGGGGTAGCCGAGTTCGGAATAGTCGATGCGGCCAGTTGTGCCATCGATGCGACCGGCGACCAGGCGACCGGCTTCGATCAACAAGGTGCCTACGCGCCCGGCTGTGGCCGCATGCGCCACATCGGCCAGGTTGTCGCTGCCCAGACCCTTCGCTTTGGCTGCGGCGTATTCGTCGCACCAAGCGCTTTGTTGGGCCTGTTGTGCCGGGGCGGCCACTGCCCAGGCGCGTTGCTGCAACTCGGTGGGGCTCAGGCTCTCGGGGTTGATGAGCAGGCCCTGCTTCATCAGCCGCGGGTTGTGGCTGATGGCCTGAAACAGGTGGTGGTGTTCAGGCAAAGCGGCCAGCATGAGGGGCAAGCCCGAAACGTCGGAGTGGTGCGCCTGCACCGCCCTATCCACCGCCCGGAAAAAGCGCTCCACCTCGCTGTTCATGCCGTCTTTCTTGCCGCCTTGCCCGTGGTGCATGGCCGAATGGCCAGCACCCAGGCCACCGTACGATGACACCGAGCTGTGCGCCGTTTGTTGGCGATCGCTGCTCGTGTCGCTTGAAGAGCG
Organism: Comamonadaceae bacterium PBBC1; assembly: GCA_002256145.1. Lineage (GTDB taxonomy): Bacteria > Pseudomonadota > Gammaproteobacteria > Burkholderiales > Burkholderiaceae_C > Limnohabitans_A. The sequence goes on along the minus strand of NKIP01000001.1, from coordinate 49,495 downwards.
CGGGACCTCTGACGCCAAGCTCAAAGCCTCCAGACTGTCGCGGTTGCCCTCGAACAGTTGCACCTTGTTCAAGCTCAAAGCCAAGACCTGGTAACGCTCAACCGATTGCAAAAATTGCCGCAAAGGTTGGGTGTGAAAACTGTCGGCCACCACCGCCAAGTCGGCCACCGGTCTGGGCAACACGTAGATGCGGAAAAAATCAGTCGCCCCCATCACCACCAACCCGCCGAGCGTGTGCTCCCAAAACGCATGGTCGTTTTCCAAGGCCTCAAATGGCGCAATGAGGGTGCGCAGTGCATCGGGCGCTTGGTGGTGCAGGGATGTCTTCAGAGCGCCAACCAGATGGCGAAAACGGACCGGGTCTTGCTGGTTATCGGGGTGACTGCGGTGGGTGCCCATGTACAGAGACAGACAGGGCCGGGCGTGCAACCCAGCAAGTTCCTCCAGACTGGCGCTGGTCAGCTTGAGTGGGGTGTGACGAGCTTGCATGCAAATTCCTTTTTGTTGGCGTTGACACCATGACGACGGGACCTGACCCCATGGGCAGTGCGCTGACAGCGCCGCAGATCGCGGCACCTGGGGCCTGGGCTCAAGCCAAGGTTTGGATGCAGTCTGCGTTGTCAACCCTGCAAAGTCTGTACTTCAACGAACGGTCTAGCGCCATGCCCGTGCTGCGGGGGCGCGTGACGTGGTGCGCATGGAGCCTTTGACGGCTGCATGACCAGCAGCTGCAACGCAGGCTCAGCGTGGGCACCGTCGATTCGTTTCAGGGCCAAGAGCGCGACAGCATTGCCATCACATTGACGCGCAGCAACCCCCAAGGCGAGATCGGCTTCCTGTCTGACATCCGCCGCATGAACGTGGGCATGACCTGCGCTGCCTCGCGTCCAAAAGTCAAAGTGCATTCCGGCACCGCTTCATTTGCAAAGTGCGATCGGGTCAAGTATGTCCGCTCATGCAATCAAATTGTGCCGTGACCATACTCGCAACGGTTCGTTGCCGATTTCCACATCGTGGACCCCCAGCAATGCTTGCTTGCCGTGAACCTGCACGCCATCGACCCAGGTGCCTACTGTGCTGCGCAAGTCGTGCAGCCAGACCTCGTTGCCCACATTTACGAGCACCGCATGCCGTCGACTGGCGGTTGGTGCGTCTATCGGCAAGCTATTGGCCGCCAGTTTGCCGATCGAGATCAGCTTGTCAGTGAATGTCATCTTCTTTCCACGGTATTCAATCACCACCGTATTCGTGGATTTAAGGACTGCGGGTAAACCAAAGCGGTAGCTCTGAAACACCAGCTTTTCCAAGAAGCTATCCCAACCGCCAAGCGCATGCGGCCCAGCTAAGGCAACTTGAACGTTGTAAAGTGAAAAAGGGCTGCCCTTATTGCGTGCCAACTGTTTCTCCAGCCATGCAGCATCCAGCTCTTGCAGACCCAAGCGTGCCAGTAGACCAGCGTTCTCAATCGCTGTGTTGTCGCACTTTTCAGCGCGCAAGACTTCCGCTAGGCGTTTCATCTCATCGAACCGCCTGACCGTCCAGTAGCACTCCAGCAACAGGCAATGGGCCTCAATATTCAACGGGTTGCGTGAGACCTCATCGCTCAGGGTGGACAGCGCCATCGGCAGTTCGCCACGCTGCAAATGCAACCACCCCAGCTCTAGGCCCATCAAGTTGCCGCTGGGGCCGTGCGCTGCGTCTTTCAGAATGTCATAGGCCGCATCAGTTTGATGCTGCATAAGCTTGATGCGTCCAGCCAAAAGAACAGCGCTGGGCAAACTGGGGCTTACGCGCTGCGCCGCAACCGCAGCATTTTCTGCTTTGCGCCAGTTGCCACGCTTTAGCGCTTGTTCACCCACCAGCACCGCCCGGTGCGCCTTCATGGCGTTGCGGTCAACACTCACCGGTACACTGCGCGCCCGGAGCGCAGCAGCCATATCGACAGCAGTTTGAAAACGCAGTGCAGCGTCCGGGTGAATTGCTCTCAAGGCTATCTCAATCAACCAGGTTGGTTCGTCCAGCCCCTCTGGCAGTGTGCGTTGGCGCTTTGCAGCCTCCAGCAAAACGCCTGTCAGTTTGCCCCAGGGGTGACCCCGATTCAGCAACTCCAGCAGCGTCACCCCCAGGGCATAGATGTCCTCCCGAGCATCGTCACGGTGGGCCAGCCCCAAGCCTTTGCCGGGCGAGCTGTAAATTACGGTGCCGCCGGTGGTGTTCACAATGCCAAAGTCTGCAATCACGGCCATGCCATCGCGCAGCAAGATGTTGGGCGGCTTGATGTCGTGGTGTACCCAGCCTCGCGCATGCACCACAGCCAGCGTGTCGCAGAGCTGTAACATCCACTGCACTACTTGGTTGACCCACACCTGCGCGTCAACCGCTTGCTTGTCCCTAAGGCGCTGCGCCAGGCTGCCACCGGCGCAATGTTCCATGACCAGCGCAAGCTGCGTTTGATGCCTGAAATGGTGGTGAAAGGTGACGATGCCTGGCAGGTTCAACCCGGCAAGCGCCCGCATCTCAATCAAAAATTCCTTGTCCTTACCAGGGTGTGCAGCGTTCAGAAATTTGATGGCGACGTGGTGATCGCCCAGCACCGTGTCCCGCGCCAGCCACACCTCTCCAAAGCCACCCCGGCCTAGGGTGTGCAAGAGACAATACTTGTGGTCAAGCAGGTCACCGGCTTTAAGCGTCATGGCAACAACCTAAATCACGTTCTTGTATGACTGCTCAATCAGTCCCACCACATATTCCAATTCGCTGGGCGACTTGAGGTACACGCGCCGGTCCATGGTCCAGTTGTAGCCGTCCGGAATTTTTTCGACTAAACCTCTCGGGTCTACAAATTCAATTGGACGCAAGTGAATTTTTAACTGGTTCTTACCGATGTGAATCTCGGCGAAATTGTTGCCCATACGGTAACCCACATAGGAGCCCGTTGGGTTTTCTGTGACTGAATCGTCTATGGCCACTATGCGCTCGCGCAGCTCGGCAAACATTTCCTTGATGTCTGTCGACGCCTTAACCAGCAGGTTGTCCAGCGAGTTACTTGTGTCGCTATCTTGCGAAGATTTGGTGTCACCTGTTGGCGCTGCCATCGGTGCATGAGTAGCTGCCATTTCTGGTACGTTCACCGGCTCTAACGCAAAAATTCCATCTTCGTAATAGCGGTACTTCATCAGTTCAATGCGCAGCGGTACTACCTCGGCCGTGTCAATGTCAAATTTGCTGTAGTTTTCTGCCACGCAAATGACACGGGGGTTGTGCCAGTCGAGCTTGATCTTGTCGGCCTTGTCTTTGCCAAGTTTGTCGATCATCAGCTTTTCGAAAAAGCCAGGTTTCTGTGATTTCAGCCACTTCAAATACGACAATGACTGGTTGATGACGTTGTCATTCTTGTTGCGTTTGTACTCAATGATGACCGGCGAACCGTTGGTGTCTACCGCCAACGTGTCAATGCGGCCGCCGAACGTAGTGGTGTACTCGGTGGCCAAGAAAAGAAGGTCCAGCACCTCGATCAAATTGGCCTCGACCAGCGCCTGCAGGTTCTTTTCTTTGTCCAGAGGAAGGCTATTTAGCTTCTTGAGTTTTGTGCCGGAGATTTTGAAGATTGGCATAGATCACCTAAGTCACTGGATTGCGTCTAAGAATGCACTAGGGTGCAATGCTTTCGAGCCTCTTCACGAGTTCAAGCGCAATTGTCACCTCGCCCTCATAGAGTGGCGACTCACCACCATGCGCACCGGGGTTCAGAACACGCTCGGTAGTTTCAAGCACCTTGTCGATCAGCCGGACGTTTTCCATGGCTGTCCAGTGGGTATTGGTCAGCAATTTGCGCAAGGCACCGCGTTTACTTTTGATCTTGCCTCGGTCGGCTGCCGTCAGGGTTGCTTGCCCGTCCAAGTCGGCGACATCACCAGGCACCAGCTTCTCCACCAAGGCGATGGGGGTGCCCTCCAAAACTTCTCGGTAAAACCGTTTTGGGATGCCTTGCAGTAACCTGTTTTTGGCTTCACGTAGATTTTCGGTAAGTGTTAGAAATTTTCCTGGCGGCAATTTTTCTTCTCTCAACCACTCTCGCAAGCGCTTCGCTGAATCGTCAGCCGCCCGTCGGAGACAAATGGCGGCTTCGTCCAAGTTGTGGCCGTTGAGGTAATCCTCAGCCTTTTGAACCTCAGTCTTTGCTTCCTTCAGCATGATGCCGGAGCCCTGAACTGTATTGAAGTGTTGAAACGACCATTCCGTATGGTTCGGGCCAATGCGCCGCCTGAACTCATTAAAGAACCCCAGGTCGTGTGTCAGGATGATTTTCTGGTGCTCGGCAAACGTTTCGCTCAAGATGATGTCCACCACCTTCATGCGATTGTTCATGTCCAGGCTGATCAACAAATCGTCCAGCACCAGCAGCTTCATGGGCGAATCATGCAGGTGTGCTAGCGTTGCGCCAAATCGGACAGACAGAGCCAGTTGGGTCAGCTTGGCTTCATTCAAAAATGACTGCGGCTTGCGCACCACATTGCCGTTGAGTTCAATCTCAAAACCAATGCTCGGCACGGTAAATTTGTGCGCATACCGGTCATATTTGGATGCCTTGGCTGTCGCGCCAACCTTGAGTACTACCGTCGTGCCTGGCTCAGCAAAATGCTCGTTATAGAAAAGCTGGGCTTGCGCCGAAATGCTTGCCAGCACTTCGTCCAATGCGGTATTGAAGCGGCTGACGTCTCTGTCAAATCGGTCGTAGCGCTGCTTTCGATACCAATTGGTTTCCCCCTTCGATTTGGACTGAACGAACGGGTCTAGCGATTTGAGTTGGTTCCAAAGTGCTGCCACATCCTTGGTGGACGTGCCTTGCGCAAACGGCAAAATCTCTTGTTCAAAAACGGGCCACAGATCAATGGCTTGTGAGTTGCGAAACTGGTAGAAGCTGGACAGTACCCGGTAGGTAATGAAGTCACTGGCCAGGCTGGCTTTCAACACATCCGGGCTCGCCTTGGTGTCGTGCAGTTCTTTGGACAGCGAGTACACAGCCGCCGACGTGTGGGCCTCGTCCTTGATCGATACGACTACGGCGGCGTCTGCTCGTTCAGCCGGTGTGGCATGCACATTCAGCAGGTTTTGTGTTCCTGCATCGTCAAAATATTTGGCAACGTTGAGCGTGTCCTTCGCGGCACTTTGCAGGAACGTGTACAGCGTCCAGTACAGCGACGACTTACCGGCCCCATTGCCGCCAAAAGCCAGCAGGTGGCGGCCATGCAGTTCGAAATTGAGATGTTTGAACGCTTTGAAGGCGCGCACCTCAATGCGCTCAAGGCGTTGCGTACTCATACCGCGCCTTCGCGTTGAATCACGGCCAACAAATCCGGGCTGTCCACGGGGATGCGAATGAGGATGTTGCGAATGGGGTGCTTGCTGTCGTTGGCCTGGGCGTAAAACTGCTGTGCTATCGCTACCTGTTTTTCTGGCGGCGCAGCGCCATCTAAGTCTTTCAGCAATGGCGTGACGTGCGCCATGATGTCAAGTCGGCGCTCTGCCATGTGGTCCGCAAAATAGACTTCCATTACGCAGGCATCAATCACTTCCCCCAGAAACACTGCGACGCTATTCAGCTCGGAGCTTTCTGACTTCTGTGCTTCAGCCTTTGCGGCTTGCACCATAGGAACTAACGCTTCGAACAAGGATGCATGCTGCGCAGTGGATTTCTTGATGGGGATCTTGTCAAAGAAAATTTTGCTCAACTCTCTGCGATCCTCACCAAGGTTAGGGAAATTGTCGATAAAGCAGCAGCGGAAAAGACTTGAGTTGAATACGGATGTGAGCCACCCAAGGCTCTCAGAATCGGAAGAAATGATGAAGCATTTTTGGTTGCCGAAAAAGTGCTCTGTCGTGTCCAAATAGAACGGCAGGTACTTCGTCATGTTCGGATAAACAATTTTTGGTTTTTTGAAATTTTGGTAGTAGTCCGATGCCCAACGCTGCAAGGCATACCACTCATACCGGATACCTGTTTCTGCTTGATTTCTTGCAGACAGTTTTTCCTTGTGAGTTGTCAAATGCCTGTAAATTACAGGGTATCTTTCAGCAAACAATGCTTCAGCTTTGTTGCTGGCCCCTGTTTCCGTACCTGCTTGATGAAGTGGGAAATGCCAAGGGATGAAGAGCATCCATTTCTCGTCATCCAAAAGTGGCCACTCAGTACCGTAGCGTTCAATGTCTCTTCCCCGCAGCAAGGGTACGATCAATTCAGCGCAACTTGGGTCTTCGCGTATGAACGCATCGCGCTGCGCCGTGCTGATGTAGAAGGCATCGTTGTAGCCAGTTTTGATGCCGTAATTAATTTGAATTTGCCACTTCTCAAGCGGAACACCTTGTTTCTCCACTTCGACCTTGATGCGAAATCGCTCAGGCGACATGATGACCCAGGACGCTGCGCCATCGGCAGGTCGCGTAAACGGTACTGCATTGTCACGCACGTAGTTTGGTAGCGAGTCCTCAATGGAGAAGCTGCGCGTCAGCACGCTGGATCGAAAACTAGCTTTGGGAGCTGATTTGACTAGTCGGACGATGGCTGTATCTACCATGGCTGCGTTGAAGACTGGCACGCCACCGAAATCAATGACTTCTTCTACTGCAACATCTGTGCAGAAAAAGCCGCGCAACTTCTCTCCATATCCAGCGCGCATCCATTTGTTGGACGTGATGTAGCTCAGATGGCCACCTTCCTTCAAGAGTCGGCCCCCACGCTCATAGAACAGGCAGTAAATATCAGCCATAGCGGCATAGGTTTTGAACTTTTGCTCGACCCACGCGGCTTTATGTGCCGCTGTGAATTTTTGAATTTGCACATAGGGCGGGTTGCCAATGACGACATCAAAGCCATCGTCCAACGCGGGGCCAAACATCTTGCCGGGATCAAAAAAGTCCGCCACGCTTTGGTGGTCGTAGGGGTTCCAGGCAATGCGGCGGTACACGTCCTCATTGCCAAAGGAATCGTGTTTGAGCTCGTCGATGATCTTCTTAGTGAGTTCCCGGTCTCTCTTTTGCAGCGCCAGCTTGGCTTTGCGGGTCTGGGCTGAAAAGTAGCGGTGGCGCACTTTTTCCAGCTCTTTTTCAAGGCGGATGGCCGTTTCATTTTCAAATAGGCTGCGGTTTTTGGGCAGGTTCAGACCCAGCAGCGTATTGGCGGCAACAAACTTGGTTTCCAGATTGGGCAGCGGTCGCACGCCCAGATTGCGCGCCTTATCGTTGTGGGTGCGCTGGTCGCAGATCAAAGAGATAAAGAAGCGTAGCTTCGCAATCTGGATGGCGATGGGCTGTATGTCAGCGCCGTAGATGCAGTTCTCAATCAGGTACAGCTTGCGGCCATAGTCCAGCGCGTTGTTGGCAAAGTCGTTGTTGATGGCTTGCACCGACGAGGCGCGAGCTTCCACATCTTCAATTTCTTCGGCCTTGGCCACCTGGCGCTGCCGCCACTTTTCATTTTGCGGGTCCAGTTTGCCCAAAATGAATACCAGCTTGTGCAAGATACCCATGGGGTAGGCACCCGACCCACAAGCGGGGTCGAGGATGTTGCAGACGTTGATGGCGGTAATGAGCGCGTCAATTTCTGCCTCAGAAAAAGCGTGCTCTTTCTCGGTATAGGCAAACAGCATTTCCAGCCCGGCTTTAGCATCTGCCATGGTGGTAGCGGGCAAGGCTTTGACCAAGGCATCGGCAAGGTAGGCCTTGAGGGATTCGTCCACCATGTAATCCACGATGGGGCGCGGGGTGTAAAACGATCCGGTCTGGCGGCGGGCATTGGTGCCGGTTTCAGGGTTGTAGCTGGCCAGCAGATTTTCAAACACATTGCCCAATAGCTCTGGGTCGAGGGCAATTTCTTGCTCTACCGGCGTGCTCTCGGCAATAGTGAACTTGTAGCCGTGCAGGATGTGCAGCAGGCCGCGCACGTTGGCCTTTTTCTTCTTGGCATCGCCAAAGTCTTCGCTCAGGTCAACAACGTGAGGCGCAGCAAAAAACAGGCGGTTGGGGACGGTGGGCTGTTTCTTGGCATTGCGCGAGAAGCCGTCGGCATATTGCACCTTGCCGGTGTCGTCTTCGGTGTCAAGGCAGGCGAACAGTCCGCCGTTCAGAAATGGAATGTCCTCAAACAAACTGAGGGCGTCTTCTGGAGCACGAAACGCCTTTTGGTAGCGATACAGCGTCTTCACGCCATGCTGGTTGCGGTTTTGTTGAAAGTCACCATCCGCCGCAAACTGCCTAACCGGTTCACCCTCGGCATTCATCGGCTGGTTGAGCGTGGCGAAAAACAGGTTTTGCAGAATGGCGTGGTAGTAGGTGCTTTCTTCATCACCCACTGAGTTCAAGACACTGGCAATGGCATCTTGGTCAAACAGATGGTCAGGGATAAGGTCTTTTTCTTTCAGGAACCAGCAAAAGATCAGTCGAGTCAACAGGCGGATGACGCTGGTGGCATTGCGGGTGTCTTCGTCCGGCTCCAAATCCGCCGGAAAGCTGACTTGCTTGCGCGCCCAAAAATACCAGTTGGACAGTTCTTCGTAAAACCGTTTGTTGAGCAGTTCAACGTTGAATACGTCTTCCCAAGCAGCGTGAAGCTGGTCGAAATTGCCAATCGGCTTCTTACGGGCGACCAGCTCGTCGGTGGAGAAGGACGCCAGAATGTCCAGGTGGCCGGGATGCGGTTTGATGGTGGAGATATTTTGGATCAGCGTGACCTTGCCCAAAACGTCTTTGCTTTCATCGCGCTTGTTCTGCCTGCGGTTGATGACTGCAATGGACAGACTGCCACTGACCTTGAACAGCACCATGACGGGCATAGGAAAAATGCGGTTGATCTGGCGGGTGATGGCGGCCAGCTTGCCCCGCGCATAGTCGCCCGGCTGGAGCTCTACCGCAAAAAATACATAGGACTGGAGCAGAGATGCCCTGACGGCAGTATCTCTGAATAGGGTGGCGTTGCGTGATAGTTCTTCGTCGGTGAGCTGGAACAGCAGTTCGATGGATTGCCAATTTGACTTTTGCGCACGGGGATGGTCGAGCAATCCGCTGGGGTCAAACTGGTTGCAAAAATCTGTCACAGAGCTAATTGCAATCGTCCTGTCTGACTGATAGCCAAGAGAAGCGAACAGGCCTAGCGATGCTGACCGCAGTGGCTGGGTCGAGAACTGGGTAATCGCGTCGCGGATGGAGAACTTGGTTTGCAGGACTGTCATGGGTTTTTGATCACCAGCCAGGTGATGAGCTCGAAGTCGTTATTGGCTTTTACCGCCTTGGTCGCATCCATGAGTTTCCCGCCACGGCTCGTGAACAGGTTGGCGGCATTTTTACGGCTGAACTGTGCCACGATGGCTGTAACGGTTTTGTCAAGCAGTGCGGAATACGCGCTCATGTCTTGCCCGTGGTGTGTTTGTTCGTCAAACAATTGGCAAAGGTCGGCATAGGGTTCTGTCTTGCCCTGGCAAAGGGCGCGGAAAATATCCAGCACCTGCTTCGGCGCGGCAAAGTTGTAGCGCACGGTGCCGTCGGCATGGATGTAGACCAAAAAGTAGGGGCTGAGCGGGTTAACTGCTTGTGTGCTGGCATCGGTGCCCGCTGCAACCTTGTGTTGCTGGCGCAGGCAGTAAATGACGCCCGGCTTAACACTGGCGTGCTCGGTGCTGGCCGGAACCACGCCATACAGACCCAAGGGCGCGTCTTGCAGTTTGGTGCGGTTGGCTGCCACGTAGTTGCTCAGGTCCATGCGGAAATCGTCCAGACTGAACTCATTGAGCGCCACGGATTCATTGAAGTCCTCAAGGTCTAGCACTTCGTCTTTTAAGCGCATAAGCTGTTTGTCGCGGTACTTCAGGTCTTGGTGGATCAGATCCTCCAGTTCAGCATTGGTCAACACGTTGTCCTCATTGGTGGCAGAAATATCTACCAACGCCATGCGCGCCTCCACCCGGTTTTTGAGGTTGATGTATTTGTTCAGGTCAGGGGTGGGCCAGAAGTTGACGAGCTGAATGGTGTCGTTCGGGCTACCAATACGGTCGATACGGCCAAAACGCTGAATGATGCGCACCGGATTCCAGTGGATGTCGTAGTTGATCAGCAGGTCACAGTCTTGCAAATTCTGGCCTTCAGAGATGCAATCGGTGGCGATCAGTATGTCAATCTCACCGTCTTGCGGCATTCTGGACATCTTGGCGCGCTGCTTGGCGCGTGGTGCAAAGTTGGTGAGTATCTGGTTGAACTCAGGCGCACCAAAAGTAGAGCGATTGGGCCGGGAACCGCCGGACACCAGCGCAATGTGGCTGTTCAGGGTTTTGCTGGCCCAGGACTCGAGTTGTTCATACAAATAGGCTGCGGTGTCAGCAAAAGCGCAGAACACGATGATCTTGCGGTTGGGCTCACCCCGGTTGTTGGTGCTGGGGCTTGTGACTTTGGCTTTGATGATGTCTTTGAGCTCTGCCAGCTTGGCATCCCGCTCAGGTGTAACGCCACCAGCGCTTTCAGCCAGCATGGACAGTTGGCGTTTGTCAGTGGCTAGGGCGGCAAGCCAGTCGTCCACACGCATGTGTTCCAGTCGATATTTGAGGGTGCCAACCTCAAAGGCTTCACGCAACTCTTCGTCCTCTTCCGCCTCCATCAAGAACAAGCTGGCTTGCAAGTCCTGCGCTTTGCCGTCACGCAGCTTTTGGTATGCACGTAGGCGCTCTTCCAAGTCTTCAATCTTGCTGACAGTGCGCTCCATGGTGATGGCGAATGATTTGACTGAGCTTTCCAATCGCTTCAGGAAGTTCACCTTCATCATGCCAATCAAAAACTTCTCGCGGTTCTCCTGGCTGAAATTGCGCACATTGGTTTCGCCCTGGTACTGATTCTTGTATTGGGGCAGCACATAGGTTGTTGGCTTGAACAAGGCCAGCTGGTATTTTTCAATCTCTTCGTTCAGTTTGTCGTAGGTTGGGAAACGGCCTTTGCTGTCAATTTCTGAATACATCGAAATCGGCTTCGCACGCTTGGGGAATTTGCCAATCTGCGCCATGGAGGCACGGTAGTATTTTTGAATGTGTTTGCGGGAGCGGGCAATTGTTAGTTCGTCCAGCAAGGTGAAGAAGCCCGCGGGCAACCCGTCCATCAGGTCTTTAGGGTCGCGGTCGCCAGTGCCAGTCACGGGTTTCTTTGCCCATGCAGTAAAGGTCTTTTGGGCTGTGTCCAGCGTTTGCTTGATGCTGGCAATGCCTGTGGTGGGCATCAGTGCGTGGTCGCGCCCCTCAGACACCAAATAAAGCTGGTTGCGCAGGTCTTTCAAGTCGTTGTTGACTGGTGTGGCGGAAAGCAACATCACCTTGGTCTTGACACCGGTTTGGATGATGTCTTGCATCAATCGCTCGTAACGGCTTTGTTTAATGACATTGCCTTCTTCGTCGCGTTTGCCCTTCACGTTGTTGCGAAAGTTGTGCGATTCGTCAATCACCACCAAATCGAAATTGCCCCAGTTGATAGTCCCTAGGTCAACGTCGCCAGCCTTGCCGGACTCACGGGACAGATCGGTATGGGAAAGGACCATGTAGCTGAATTTGTCACGCACGAATGGGTTGAGCTCGGTCATGTTGCTGCCGAGATAAACCGTCCAGTTTTCGCGAAGCTTCTTGGGGCAGAGCACCAGAACACGGTGGTTGCGCAACTCAAAGTATTTGATGACGGCCAGCGCCGAATAGGTTTTACCCAAACCCACGCTGTCTGCAAGGATGCAGCCGTTGTGGGTGTTGATTTTTTGAACAGCCCCTTTGACACCATCTTTTTGGAATTCAAACAGGGCTTTCCAAATCTCAGTGTCCGTGATCGCGGTGTTATCAAAGAACTTCGCTTGTTCTTCCTGCCCAGAAAGGAATTTTTCAAAGACATGGAACAGGGTTTTGAAATAGATGAACTCCGGTGAATGGTCTACATAGAGTTGGGCCAGATACTCCAACACTTTGGCTTTGACGTCTTCAACGAGGGCGGTGTCTGACCACAACTCATCAAACCATGCTTTCAGGTCAGTGCGGTCTCGGTCACTGTCAACGACCATGTTCAGCTCAATGTTTGGTGCGGTAGACAGTCCCAGTCCCCGTTGCGTGAAGTTGGAGCTGCCCATCAGGGCGTGCTCTCGTCTGCCATCGTCAACGTGGTAGAGCTTCCCATGCAACAGGTTGGCTTCGCGGATGGAGCGGATTTCGACTTTGCTGGTGATCCATTCGGCGCAGCGGCGGGCTATTTCTTTTTGCTGAAGCCGGTTGGCAAGCTCCAACCCCTCATCTTCGATCTTGAATGCCTTTTTGTCGGTCTTCTCAGGATCCAGCGTTTGGATGAATTTGGGTTCGCCAAATAAGAATTGGAGCGACTCGATACCGTCGAGCTGATCGCTTAAGGCTTCGTAGGCATAAATGGTGAAGTAGGCGGAAACGACCGAAAGGCGGCTGCCGCTGGTGGCTTTCTCCTTAAGAAATTCTGCGACTTTGCCCCTGGTCCTGTTGTCTCTGATACCTGATTTCAAGTGAATCCCTTTTGTATGCCCACACCCCCGTCGGCGTCGCCAACTGTGGCGATTAAAGCAGCTGGACTTTCCTAGCCTAAATCGGACGGATAAATTTCATTGTGGGAGTCTACAGCTTGTAGATCGAGGCCAAAACAGATCCACAAAGCCTTGCGCGCCGCCGAGCTTTTTGACGTTCAGCTCAAAGGTGGCAACGCGTTTGTTGGTGATGCCAAAGATTTCAAAGAAATCGATCCAAAAGGGCTTGGCTTCGCTGTCTTCGTTGCAGGCGTCGGCCCAGGTTTTGCTGAATTGCAATGCCCTGGATTTGATTTCGTTCCAATTAAGACCCATTTGGTACTCATAAAGTGAGTCTGGATGTTAATGGAAAGTTCTCTATTTTTAAGATTGTTGGATCTATATGGGTCACAAAACGGTCTATGCAAAGCATTTCCTACCGTGTCTTCACGTATGGCACAACCCTTGGGGCTGGTTAGCATCGGTCTCTTGCCCTTGTTACTGACCGAGCCCCCAACATCACCATGCGACTCATCACCCCTGCTTTGCTGGCAACAAGTTTGCTGACCGCCTGCGCCACGCCTCAAACGCCGTTGAGTGCTGACCCCATTGCCGTGGTCGCGGCGGGCAGTTTGCGTGAAGCGATGACCGACATTGCAAGAGCGCATGAAGCGCGTACCGGTCAAAAATTGACTTTGTCTTTTGCCGCCTCTGGCCTGCTTCGCGAGCGCATCGAAAAGGGGGAAGCGGCCCAGGTTTTTGCATCGGCCGACATGGGTCATCCTCAAAAACTGGCTGACGCTGGCAGTTGGAGCCCGCCCCGCGTGTTTGTGCGCAACCAACTGTGTGCGCTCACCCAATCCCATCTCAATTTGACGCCTGAGCGTTTACTGGGTGCCTTGCTCGATCCAGCCATCCGCCTGGGCGCCAGCACGCCCAAGGCCGATCCGGCGGGTGACTATGCTTGGGCAATGTTTCGAAAAGCCGATGCGCTGAGCGCAGGCGCTTACGCCACGCTGGACCGCAAGGCTTTGCAGTTGACCGGCGGCCCCACATCGCCCAAACCCCCGGCAGGTCGCGGTGCCTACGCTTGGGTCATGGACCAGGGGCAAGCCGACATTTTTCTGACCTATTGCACCAATGCGGTGGCGGCACAACAAGAGGTGCCGCGCTTGAAGATCGTGGCCGTGCCGCCGCAGTTGCAGGTCTCTGCGGACTATGGCCTCACTGTGCGCCGTGGTGCCCACCCCGCTGCACAGGCCTTTGCCGACGCCCTGCTGGCACCCAGCGCACAGGCCGTCTTTGCACGCTATGGTTTCGGCAACCCTTGATTTTTTGAGGTCGGTGGCTGACTGGCTTGGCTGACTTTGGAAGGCCGAATGGTTTCATTCGTCGACCAAGGGCAGGCCGCCTTGCTCGGTGGCCGGTGGCCACTTGCCGCCGTCTAGCCGCACTTGAAACCAGCGGTGCATCGCGGCGTCTTCGACCGCGTATTCGCCGCGTGCCGATTTCCACACCAAGGCGGGCGTGCGCTGCCGAAGGGATTCCAAGGCTTTTTGCGCCTGCTGTACGCTGATGGGGCGCCCCAGCTTTTCACGGTAAAAGCGCAGCGCCTCGGCGTCATAGGGCCGAAACCGTGGCCCTTGGTCCAGCATACGCCACAGCACCGCCTGCTCTGTGGGCTTGAGGCCCAGGTAGTCGGACTCCATCTGCGCTTCGTCTTGTGCCTGCTGGTCTTGCGCCGCTTGTTGCAGCGCGGGCTCAAACCGCCCACTGCCGCCCGACAACGGGCTGAGCACCGCACCCATCGCCGCCATGAAGAACTGCGGCCGATGCCCGAAAGCGGCAAATGCCAGCTGCAGTCCGGCCCGATCCACGGGCACCACGTCTGGTCGCTGGGCCTCGACCAGCTCGGCCACATGTGCGATGAAATCTGTGTCCAGCGGTGGCAGAGCCTGGATTTGTGAGCCGTAAAACGGTGCCCCCGCGTTGACCACCAGGCGCAAGAGTTTGTCGCGGTCAGAGCCAGACATGACCAGCATCAGCTTCACTTGGCCGGGCTTATTCATTTGGTCGCGAGCCGATTTCAGGGCGGTCATGGCCACTTCGCCTGCTTCGCTGGTCAGCGCGTGTTGGGCTTCGTCAATGATCAGCGCCACGGGGCGGTCTGCTGCTTGTTGCAAGCTGCGCAGCGCGTCCACCAGGGTCAGGCCGTCAATTTGGCCGATCTTGCTGGTGTCGATGTCCAATGCGCCCGCGACCTTCACGCTTTTGACGCCAACCTTTTTGGCGGTTCGTGCCACCAGGCCCAAGTGCGCTTGCAATGCTTGGGCAATGGCTTCAGCGATGAGGGTGCCGGGGTCGCGGCGGGTATCGGCCCACAGGTCTACATAGACCACTTCGACGCCGTCCTGCTGCAGGGCGGGGGCCAGATCACCTTGCAAAAAAGTACTTTTTCCGGTTCGCCGGGGCGCAGCCAGAAACAGACCGTTGTGGGCATCGCCCATCCAAGAACGCCCTTGCAAAGCTTGCACAAGCTGCTGAGCAAGCGCTGTGCGGTGGAATACGATCATGTGATTACCCGCTTCTATCTGGAAAAAGATATTTTATCCATCTTGGGATAATTGAAGGTAATTCTAGGGCCGCAACCGTGCTGCGCTGCTTGGGCCGGGTGGGTGACAAGTGTTGAAGTTTTTGTACCGTCAATCCGTAGGTCGGTGGCTTCAGCTCCGACGACCGTCCGATTTGGCGCAGGTTCATGTCGGGGCTGAAGCCACCGACCTACAAGAGACGCCACCGACCTGCGAGAGACGCCCCCGTAGGTCGGAGCTTCAGCTCCGACGTTCATTCGATTTGGCGCAGGCTCCATGTCGGGGCTGAAGCCGCCGACCTACAAGAGACGCCACCGACCTGCGAGAGACGCCCCCCGTAGGTCGGAGCTTCAGCTCCGACGTTCATTCGATTTGGCGCAGGTCCATGTCGGGGCTGAAGCCACCGACCTACAAGGGCGTTGTCCATTGAACCCGTCTCTGGGTCGGATCAATCAGCGCCTCACGTCCTGATTTGCATAATTGGCGCGATTGTTTAAAATCGCGCCAATCATGCCAGACTTCAATGCCCAACTCTTGACCGCCATTCAGGCCCAGCCGGACGGCTTATCGCTTGCGGAAGCTTCCGATAAATGGCCCGCTGTGCCACGCCGCAGCTTGCAAAGAGCTTTGGCAAAGTGGGTGGCGGAAGGCAAAATCGCGCCAGTTGGCAAGGCTCGCGCTACGCGGTATGTGAATATCGCGCCAAAAGTGGTGGTTGATGCTTTGCCCACTTCAGTGGGTTTGTCCGAGTCATCCACTTGGCGGGCCGAGGAAGAACTCTCCACCGGCCAGTGGCCGCTCTCGCCCGACAGCAAAGATATCCGCGCCTATCTGGCCCAGCCCTGGAGCACGCGCCAAGCCGTGGGTTACCAGTCTGAGTTTTTGCAGGCCTATCAGCCCAACGTCACGTTTTATCTGCCCCAGCCTGTGCGGGCGCAGTTACACCGCATGGGCCGCACCGGGCCGGGGCCGCAACCGGCGGGCACTTATGGCCGCGCCGTGCTCGACCGTTTGTTGATCGACCTGTCTTGGGCGTCCAGCCACCTGGAGGGCAACACTTACACGCGCCTGGACACCCGCGCCCTGATCGCCCATGGCCAGCAGGCGCAAGGCCACGGCGTGACCGAGACGCAGATGATCCTGAACCACAAAGCCGCCATCGAGCTGCTCATGGACAACGTGGCCGCGCCGCAGTTCAGCCGCTATTTGCTGATGAACCTGCACAGTGCCTTGTCAGAAAACCTGCTCGAAAGCCCCGAGGACGAAGGCCGCCTGCGGCTGCATCCGGTACAAATTGGGCAAAGCGTGTACCAGCCGCCGTCGGGCCAGTCGCTCATTGGCACCTTGCTGGATGAAGCGTTGGCCAAATTCAACGCCATCGAAGACCCGTTTGAGCAGTCGTTTTTTGCCATGGTGCACTTGCCGTATTTGCAGCCCTTTGCCGACTGCAACAAGCGCACGTCGCGCCTGCTGGCCAACTGGCCGCTGCTGCGGGCCAACCTGTGCCCACTCACGTTTTTGGGGGTGTCGCAGGATTGGTACACCGCCTCCGTTTTGGGTGTTTACGAAATGAACCGCGTTGAGCTGCTGCGCGATCTGTTCATGTGGGCCTATGAGCGCTCGACCAAGGAATACCTGACGGCCAAGTCCAGCGTGGTCGAGCCCGATGTGCTGCGCCTGACCTACCGCGACGCCATTCGCCACATCGTCAAAGCCGTGGTGCAAAACCCCGAGCAAGACCCGCTGGCGTTGGTGGCAAGCCAAGTGGCCCTGGCCGCGCCCGGCCCGGATCGTGAAAACGTTCGGGCTTTGGTCATGCAAGAGCTGCGCCGTTTGCACGAAGGCGTGCTGGCCCGCTATGGTCTGCGCCCTGCCGAGATGGAGCGCTGGCGCAGCATTCAGGGCTGATTTGTCGCTGCGCGAAGGGATGCTTGTCGGGGCTAAAGCCACCGACCTACAAGAGACGCTCCCTGTTGGTCGGAGCTTCAGCTCCGACATCGATCCGAATTGGCGCAGGTCCATGTCGGGGCTGAAGCCGCCGACCTACAAGAGACGCTCCCCGTAGGTCGGAGCTTCAGCTCCGACATCGATCCGATTTGGCGCAAGTCCATGTCGGGGCCAAAGCCGCCGACCTACAAGACACGCTCCCTGTAGGTCGCAGCTTCAGCTCCGACATCGATCCGAATTGGCGCAGGTCCATGTCGGGGCTAAAGCCGCCGACCTACGAGAGACGCTCACCGTAGGTCGGAGCTTCAGCTCCGACATCGATCCGATTTGGCGCAGGTCCATGTCGGGGCTAAAGCCTCCGACCTACAAGGGATGCGCTTCGTAGGTCGGAGCTTCAGCTCCGACATCGATCCGATTTAGCCCAGGTCCATGTCGGGGCTAAAGCCGCCGACCTACAAGAGACGCTCCCTGTAGGTCGGAGCTTCAGCTCCGACATCGATCCGATTTGGCGCAAGTCCATGTCGGGGCAAAAGCCGCCGACCTACAAGAGACGCTCGCCGTAGGTCGGAGCTTCAGCTCCGACATCAATCCGATTTGGCGCAGGTCCATGTCGGGGCTAAAGCCGCCGACCTACAAGAGACGCCCCCCGTAGGTCGGAGCTTCAGCTCCGACATCGATCCGATTTAGCGCAGGTCCATGTCGGGGCTGAAGTCGCCGACCTGCGAGAGACGCCCCCCGTAGGTCGGAGCTTCAGCTCCGACAGGGCGGTGGTGAACCACTATGGCCAAGCCTGTCAGCCGCGCAAGCCTTCCAGCACGTTCACCGTGTTCACCCCCACCTCGGCCACCGCATAGCCGCCTTCAAACGTCAGCACCGTCGGCAAGCCCAATTGCGCAATGGCTTGCCCCAGCCTCAGGTAATCCGCACTGCGCAACTTGAAGCCCGAGATCGGGTCGCCCTCGAACGTGTCCAGCCCCAGCGGCACCACCAGCGCTTGCGGCGCAAAGTCGCTCACGGCTTGCATGGCGGTTTGCAGCGCGGCCCACCAGACTTCAAACCCGGTGCCACGCGGCAGCGGCAGGTTCAGGTTAAAGCCCTCGCCAGCCCCCGCGCCGCGTTCATCCGCATGGCCCAAAAAGAACGGGTATTCGGTGCGTGGATCGCCGTGGATGGACGCGGTGAACACATCGCTGCGCTCGTAAAAGATGGTCTGCGTGCCGTTGCCGTGGTGGTAGTCCACATCGAGCACGGCCACGCGCTGCAGCCCGCCGTCGCGCAGGGCTTGCGCGGCCACGGCGGCGTTGTTGATGAAGCAATACCCGCCCATGTAGTTGGGCCCCGCATGGTGGCCCGGCGGGCGGGTCAGGGCCAAGGCAAAGCGCTCGCCCCCCAGCACCGCTTGCGTGGCCGCCAATGCGCAGGCCGCACCTTCGCGTGCGGCGGCCCAGCTGCCCGCCGTCAAAGGCGTGCCCGAGTCAAACGCGTATTGCCCCAACCGCGCCGCAAAGTTGAGCGGCGGCGCATCGGTGCGAAAGCCGTGCCGGGCGGCCAGCGGCCAGACCGAGGGCAGGGCGTCCACCGCCGCATTGGCCGGGTCCAACGCCACCCAGTCGTCCCACGCCCGAGCCAGAAATGCCAAATAGTCCGGCGCATGCACGCGGGCCATGGCGGCGTTCACATCCAGCGCTGCATCGGGCGTCAGCAACTGCCCCACCGGGCGGCGTTGCAGTTCATCCAGCACATAGCGCAAACGGTCGGGCACTTCGTGGCAATCGACCAAGTGGCCCCGGAACATTTCCTGGCGGCCTGCGTGTTGGGCGTGGTGGGTGTTGTGGAAGATTTTCATGGGAATATTTCTGCTGCCGGGTGGGACAAGGCGCCCTGCGACTGATTCACATCGGTGAGCCTGCTTGGCGGTGATTGGGTGTGAGGTGCTGAAAGGCAGAGTCGCCGTAAGACTTGATGACTTCGGAGATGACAACGTGATAGCCGTTGTACCACTGGGCATATTTTTGTTTGGCCTCGATGTGGCTGGGATGGGTTCCCAACGCTTTGAGGCCATCCATGGTTTCCCAATAGTAGGTGGCATTGCGACGTTTGCCATTGTCTGAAGCCCACTCTTCGACCCCGATAAAGCCGGGCGAGGCTTTGGCCACGGCATCGATGATGGCATTGAGTTCGTTGAACTCAGCGTCGTAGGATCCGGGCTCCCAAATAAATGCTGCACTGAACATGGTTTGATGAATGAGGGTTGAAAAAGTAAATTGCCTTTTGGCCAGCGTGCGCGTTGATCGGGTCGAAGACTATTACTCGCCAGCATCCCCTTTGTGTTTTTTGCTCTGGCTTTGACCCAGTAGCCGCAACTGCTTGGCGTTTTGTGGGCTCACCACTTTTTTGCCCGTCTCCGCCTCCAACTTGAGTCGCGCCTGCTTGGCCACCCCGCCACCGCGCTTGGCTACATCTTCGTGGTCGTCCAGCGACTCGGGTTGCAAAGCATCTGAAATTTCCTTGGTGGACAACTCGGCCAACATGCTCAGCACCAACTCTTTGTTGGTCATGTTGTCACGCAGGTTTTCTTTCTTCAGGCCCTTGTATTGCTTGTACTCCTTGGCGGTTTTGTCGGCCCAGGTTTTGTAAATCACATCGGTCAAAAAAGCGAACTGCGGGCCTTCTTGCAAGCCATGCTTTTTCCACTCGTCTGTCAGCTCTTTGCGAATTTCGATGCTCTTGAGCCGTTGGTTGATCCAGTTGTCTGTGTAGCCCAGCCGCTTGTAGTCGAGCATCGCTTGCTCGATGCTGAGCTCCGGGTCTTGCAGTTGGTCCAAGCGTTGATTGGCCACCTCAGCCAGCCACAGTTTGAAGGGTTCGGCTTTTTTGGAGGGTATGGATTGGATGATCCTAAAAATTTGCTGCGTATCCAGCACATCCGTCAGCCGCTGCTTGCCATCCGGAGCCTCTAATTTCAACTGGTTAGTGTCACTAACCACTTCACTGCCTTCTTGCTTGAGCTTGTTCTTGAGCCACTTCCAATAGTTGCGGACTTTGGCGTAATCCGGCTGGTCGGTCAGTGCTGCAACGATGTCGAGGGCAGAAAACCACCACTTTTCTTCGCCCACATCCCAAGCCGAGCGGATATGGGCAGATTCAAACCATTGCACTTTTACTGGGCGATCATTGGGCATGGGTCTCTCCATTTGCTGCACTTGGGTGCCAAAAGCCACGGTTAACTTCGCGTGTTTCTGCATGAGCCGGGCCGGTAACTTCACTTTAAGCGTTGCTTGTTCGCACCAGCTTGGCTCGTGCATGTCACGCCAAGAGCTCGGATGAGTTGCTGACGAAATTATTCAGCAATTTTTGAAGATGTCTTCACGGGCTTGATCATCCTTTAAAAATCACACTTTTAGGGCATTTTTTTACTCAAACTGCCCAATTCAGGGACGATAGCATTCGGTTTGACAGACGCGGGAATTGCGGTCAGATTAGACAGATGTCCAGTTGAAGGGGATGCGAGATGCAGACATGGCCAGTACAAGACGCGAAAGCGCGGTTCGGTGATTTTTTGGATGCTTGCCTGCTCGAAGGACCGCAAATGGTCACGCGGCGCGGTACCGAAGTGGCCGTGTTGGTGTCTGTTCAAGAGTGGCGGCGGTTGCAGTCGGCTGCGCGGCCTTCTTTAAAACAACTGCTGCTGTCTGACCAGACCCGCATTGACTTGGTCGTTGCGCCACACGGGCAAGCCAAGCGGTGCCCTGTGGAGTCGATGCTGTGACACAGCGGCTTCTGTTTCAGAAGCCATTGGACTTTAATGAGCAACCTGCCTTGGCTCGCAACGCACGTCTGTCTTGACAGAGTTGGCGATGAAGCATTCGTCGTGCGCCAAGTGGTGCATCTCTTGCAGTTGAGCCTGGGTCGGTATTTTGTCCCCAGAAAATTTGACCTCGGGGCGGAGCGTGACGGTGGTCATCATGAGCTTGCCTTCTGGGTTTTTGCCCATCACGCCCTCTGCTGCGTCATGGTAGGTGTCGACCACAAAACCATGTTTGACTGCAAAAGATAAAAACCAAAGCATGTGGCAGCTGGACAGTGAAGCGACGAAAGCCTCTTCGGGGTCTACCGCATCGACCACGGAGTAGGGCAGTGGAACAACGTGAGGGGATGAAGAGCCCGCAATTTCAATGCCGCTGTCGAAGCGCAGGATGTGTTGGCGGCTGTAGCGGTTGTCGCTGAACTTTTGATCAGACCGAGCCCACAGAATTTCGGCGGTGTAGATGGCCATGTGGTTTGTTGCTTCCCTGTGCGTGAGTTTTTTTCAGAGCGTTAACGCAGGAGTGAGTGACGTGAAGTCAAGCTGACGCATGAGTTGTGAGGTCCATGGTCATGAAGACGCTATGGGGGTCGAGTTGGTAGTCGCCAAAGGGGCCACAGGGCCGGAATCCGACGCTCTTATACAGTTGGTGCGCTGGCGCAAAGGTGCTGGCTGGCCCGGTTTCCAGGCTCAGTCGTTGGTAGCCACGCGCGATGGCTTCGCTGATGATGTGATTCAGAATGGCACGACCCGCGCCCCGTCGCCGCTGGACCGCTGGGGTTCGCATGGATTTGATCTCGCCATGATCAAGGGACAGTTCCTTGAGTGCGCCACATCCCAAAAGCCGATCGCCATCACGAGCGGACCAGAAGGTGATTTCGGGACGTTTGAGTTGGTCCACATCGAGTGCATGCACGCTTTCAGGCGGTGAAAGTTCATGCATGTGCCGCAGGTGCTCGTCGAGCAGCGCATACACATCTGGCCGAGCGGGATCGTCGGGCGCAAGGGTCATTGACATGGCAGATGGCGTTTTTGTGTTGTGGCCCAACTTGCGTCAGCCAAACTCCCGAAACCCCTTGAGCGCTGGCAACGGCGCAAAGTTGGCTTCGCGTTTTTGTTGCATGGCGCTGATGGCTTCGCGCACATTGGCGTTGCTCCAGATCGCGCCTTGCAGCCAGCCCATGTGGCGCAGGCTGTCTTCGGTGCTGTGGTCGCGGGCGTAGTGCAGCACTTGTTTGGTGCCCCAGATGGCCACGGGCGGTTTGCTGGCGATTTCTTTGGCCGCTTGCAGGGCAGCGACCACGGTGGCTTCGTGGGTGGGCAACACGTCGTTGACCAAGCCGTGGGCCAGCGCTTTGTCGGCGCTCAGGCGTCGGCCCGTATAGGCCAGTTCTTTGACCAAGGCCATGGGCAGCAGCTTGGGCAGGCGCTGCAGTGTGCCCACGTCGGCCACCATGCCGATGTTGATTTCCTGGATGCAGAAGAATGCATCGGCCGAGGCATAGCGCATGCAGCAGGCGGTGACCATGTCCACCGCGCCGCCAATGCAGCCGCCGTGGATGGCCGCGATCACCGGGATGCGCAGTTCTTCGAGCAAGGTGAAGGTGTGCTGCATGTCGGTCAGCAGGTCGTACACGGCCGAGCGGCCTTCGGCGCTGGTGTCGTCCATCTGGATGGCGCTGCCAAAGGTTTGCAGGTCCATGCCCGCGCTGAAGTGTTTGCCCGTGCTCGAGATCACCAGCGCCCGGGCGGTGCCCGCTTTGTGGATGTCGGTCAGCACCTCGTGCAGCTCGCGCCAGAAGGTCGGGTGCATGGTGTTCATCGCCTCGGGGCGGTTCATCACCAGGTGGGCGATGTGATTTTCAGTCGTTAGGGAAAAGCAGCTGAGTTTGTCCATGGGTTTGTCTCCTTTGGGGGCAATGTAGCCGCTTGCCGTGAGTGGCTGTGTCCCGGTTTTGACGAGACAGCCTGCCGGGTCATGTCAGAGGTATTGGGCTTTGATGTTTGCAGCTTCCGAAACAAGCCGAGTCAGCCGTTGCGATTGCTGCGCTACAAAGTCTGCAATGCCTTGAGTAAATGTGCGCTCATCGCCTTGGTAATCTGCTGCTTGGGCTTGCGTCATGGCCGCTGTTTCGGCCAATTTGGCCAGGCGTTGGCCTTCTCTTCGGAGCAGCTTGCGGTCGATGCCGCAACGGGTCGCGAAGTCGGCCAGGGCGAAGGGGCTCACGGCTTCGTGCTCGAAGATGTCGCCGTAGGCCATGGCCAGTTCGGTGTCAAAGCCCGTGTATTGCAGCACGCTCACCAAGTCGTACCAAGGGGTGGGCTCCAGCAGTCCGCCGGGGTGCACAAAAAATGAAAAGTTCTTGCCGTGCGCGTCGGTGTTGCCAATCAAAAACTGAAACAGCGCCCAGCGCAGCATGGCCACTCGCGTGGCGGCTTTGTTGCCACTCAGGTCGGCGCATGCCAACAGTTTTTCAAAGCTCATGCCTTCACGAATGTTTCGCACCTCGGGGGCACTGCCCAGATTGCGTTCGTACTTGTAGCTCACAGGCAGGTCACAGGCCTGGCAGGCGTCGATGATGTGCAGGCGCTGAACGTGCACTGGCGTTTCGGCGGGTTCAACAACCCGGTCAAAGCGGCGGACCACCAGCACGGGGCGTGGCGTGCGCAGTAAGTCCACATCGGCCACTGGCAGGCCCATGCGGCGTGCCAGTGACATGCAAAAGTGTTCGTTGACGGCCAAATGTGGCGTTTGCGGGTTGCCCGTGTCGGGTTTTAGGATGTGCGTGGACGCCAGGCGCGGCCCATCCACCAAAAACAGTTGGCCCCCTTGCACCAAAGGCTTGTCGATGTAAACCAGCACTTTGTCTTGCAGGCCCGCCACCGACATGCGCACCTGGCCGTCCCACACAGTCAACGGCAGTTGCTCGCGTCGGGCAATGCGATCGTCCAGCTCGCTCAGCGTAATTGGCCGCAAGGTGGGTGTCTCGGTGGGGTTGATCGTTTCATCGCCGTAAAACCGCAGTGCCCCCGCTGTTTCGGCCCCCAACGCCCGGATGAGGCCAAAGATGTTGGTTTTGGTCAAACCCTTGTGGGCGACGGCCACGTCCAGTGCCCGGCCTTCGGGCAGCAGGTGTTCGATGAAGCGTTTGATGGCGGCAGAGGCGTAGTCGGCCTGTGGCGGCACCAGTGGCAGTGTGGGCGAGACTGGAAAAGCGCTGGCATCGGCGAGCCACTGCGCTGCATAGCGCAAGCGCCATCGGTCATCGAGGCCTTCGTGCTCGATCACCGCGATGGAGGTGTTTTCGTGCCAGACGTGCAGCGCGTGGGTCATGGCCGTTCTTTCAATGCTGGGGCGTTTGTGTAGAGGCAGCCTCGCGTGCCCAGGGGTGCTCTTTGGACAGGACCATCAACGTCAGTCCCAGCCCGTCAAGGACCGCCATGGCTTTGTTCAGTTGTACGGTGCCTTGACCGTTTTCCAGCCGTGACATCAAGTCCACCGACACGCCCAAGAGTCCGGCGGCATCATCGATGCGCAGCGACTGGGACTTGCGCCGCTCGCGCACGATGGGGCCGAGTGTGTTGGCGCTGGTTAACAACGTAGGTTGCCGTGTCGGAGTGTCATCCATGGCTTTGCCTTGAGGCTGTAGTTTCTGTTAATCCGAAATTATCGTGTTTTGGTTGATTCGTCAATTAATATTTCGGTATTTCAGAAATAAATCAAGTTTAAGTCGTTTGAAGTTTGATATTTCTGATATTCCGAAATAACTGTGTCATCCGCTTGGTCGGCATCGCATGACTGGAGGGTGTCCGCTCAGTCGTCAGTGAACAGCAGTGTTTGCGGTCCGTGCTCGGTCTCTTCTGCAGCTATTAGGTGGTTGTCGAGGGCGGCTCCTGTCCCCGCTTTGACCAGCGAGCCCACCCGGACCCCCAGCAGCCGCAGGCGGCGTGACAGGTCTACCCTTTTGAGGCTTTGGCCGGCGATCAGGCGGATTTGCTTGGCGTCGGCGGTGTAGTTGCCTAGCGTCTGGTCCCGTGTCACGGCCTGGAAGTTGTCATACCGCAGCTTGATGCCGATGGTTTTGCCTTCGTAGCCTTTGCGCTGCAAGTCGGCGGCCACTTGCTCGCACAGTCGGGTGAACACCGCACCCAACTCGGCGCGGTCGCGCACGGCGTGCAGGTCGCGCTCAAAGGTGGTTTCGCGGCTCATGCTGACGGGTTCGCTCTCGGTCTCGACCGGGCGGTCGTCACGGCCCCAAGCGGCTTCGTGCAGCCACGCGCCGTAGCTTTTGCCAAAGTTTTGCATCAGCCAGTGCTGTTCGCGCGCCGCCAGTTCGCCAATGGTGTGGATGCCAAAGCCCTTGAGCTTTTCATCGGCCTTGGGGCCGACGCCGTTGATCTTGCGGCAGGCCAGCGGCCAGATCAGGGTTTGCAGGTCCGCCTCGTGCACGACCGAGATGCCGTTGGGTTTGTTGAACTCGCTGGCCATTTTGGCGATCAGCTTGTTGGGGGCCACGCCCACCGAGCAGGTGAGCCCCGTGGCCTCAAAAATGCTTTTCTGGATCAGCCGCGCCAACACGCGCCCACCTTCGCGCTGGCCCCCGGGCACGTCGGTGAAGTCGATGTAGACCTCGTCCACCCCCCGGTCCTGCATGACGGGCGCGATGTCGGTGATGATGCTTTTGAAGGTGCGCGAGAAGTAGCGGTAGCGGTCAAAGTCCACGGGCAGCAGGATGGCTTGCGGGCAGAGCTTGGCAGCTTTCATCAGCCCCATGGCTGAGCCGATGCCAAATTGCCGCGCCGCGTAGGTGGCAGTGGTGATCACGCCGCGACCGGTGTAGCCACCGATGCGTGGGAAAAAGTCGACCGGAATGCGGTCCAGCCGCTCGGCAAACGTCTCTTCGGTCCATTCGCCGTCCGGGTAGGCTGCCTGCAGCTTGGCCAGCAGGTCATCTTCCTTGCGCCTGCCGCCGCCAATGACCACCGGCAAGCCCTTGAGCTGCGGGTAGCGCAGCAACTCGCAAGACGCGTAAAACGCGTCCATGTCGAGGTGGGCGATGCGCCGGACGGGTGGCGCAATGGCGGTTGGAGAGGGTGAAGCAGTCACCCGTCAAGCATAGCGCGGCCCCAAGGGGTTTTGGCCTTGCCCAACCCTTGGCCAGTCCTGTTTACTGACCTGTAGGAAAGGTGCCTGGCAGCAAGATGGTCTTGTCGACCGTTTCCATTTGCGTGCGACCGCAAAAAGCCATGGTCAGGTCGAGTTCCTTGTGGATGATTTCCAGCGCTTTGGTCACGCCTGCTTCGCCCATGGCCCCCAGGCCATACAACATGGAGCGGCCAATGTAGACGCCCTTGGCGCCCAAGGCGCGGGCTTTCACCACGTCTTGGCCGCTGCGGATGCCGCCGTCCATGTGCACTTCGATTTGCTGGCCCACCGCATCCACGATGGCAGGCAGGGCTTCGATGCTGGACTGAGCGCCGTCGAGCTGGCGGCCGCCATGGTTGCTGACGATCAGGGCGTCCGCGCCCGATTGCACCGCCATGCGGGCGTCATCCACGTCCTGAATGCCCTTCAAGATGAGCTTGCCGCCCCAGCGCTTTTTGATCCACTCCACATCGCCCCAGTTCAGGCCGGGGTCGAACTGCGAGGCGGTCCACGAAGACAGGCTGCTCATGTCGGCCACGCCCGTGACGTGGCCCACGATGTTGCCGAACTGGCGGCGCGGTGTGCCCAGCATGCCCAAGGCCCAGCGGGGCTTGCTGGCAATGTTGATCATGTTTTTGATGGTCAACTTGGGTGGTGCAGACAGGCCGTTTTTCAGGTCCTTGTGGCGCTGGCCAAGGATCTGCAAGTCCAGCGTGAGCACCAGAGCGCCGCAGTTGGCGGCTTTGGCGCGGTCGATCAGGCGCTCAATGAAGCCCTTGTCTTTCATCACATACAGCTGAAACCAGAAGCCTTGGCCCGCATGCTCGGCCACGTCTTCGATAGAGCAGATGCTCATGGTGGATAACGTGAAAGGCACACCAAATTTTTTGGCAGCGCGGGCGGCCAGAATTTCACCATCGGCGTGCTGCATGCCCGTCAGGCCCGTGGGCGCAATGGCCACCGGCATGGCGACCTGCTGACCCACCATGGTGCTGGCAGTGCTGCGGTTTTCCATGTTCACGGCCACGCGTTGGCGCAGCTTGATCTTTTGAAAATCGCTTTCGTTGGCCCGGTAGGTGCTCTCGGTCCATGAGCCACTGTCCGCATAGTCATAAAACATGCGCGGCACCCGTTTTTCGGCCAAAACGCGCAGGTCTTCAATGGTGGTGATCACGGGCATGGGTTGTCTCCAGAGGGTTGGGTGCGTAAGTCAGTGGCACTGATCGTATCGGCTGGCCGCACTGCAGGCTGTGAAACTTGAGACAGTGTGTTTGAAATTAATTTCTGAGCCCTACGGCAGGGGATTCAGCCGTGCGGGGCAACCTTGACAAAGCCGCCACCCTGAAAAATAGCCGCAGGGTCTTGGGTGTCGATGCTGGGCTGGCGGGCTTCGACGGCTTGGCGGAATACGTCCGACGAGTCTTGTGGCCGGTAACCAATGTGCCTGGCGTGCGTGTTGTCCCACCATGTGGTCTGGTTGTCGGACATGCCGTAAATGATGCTGTGGCCCACGATGGGCGCAGTCAGTGCGGCCACCACCAGGCGCTCCAGGTCGTCAAAGCTCAGCCAGGTGGCCAGCATGCGGCGGTCTTTGGGTTCGGGGGTGGAGGAGCCAATGCGGATGCTGACCGTCTCGATGCCCCAGCGGTCCCAGTACATCTGCGCCACATCCTCGCCAAAGGCTTTGGACAGGCCATAAAACCCATCGGGCTTGGGGGGCATGCGGGTGTTGACGACTTCGTCTTGGCGGTAAAACCCCGTGACATGGTTGGAGCTGGCAAACACGATGCGCTTGACGCCCTTCAGGCGTGCCGCTTCATACAGGTTGACCATGCCCGAAATATTGCCCGCCAAGATGGCGTCCCAGGGCTGTTCGGTGGACACACCGCCCAAATGCACCACTGCGCTCACCTCGGTCAGCAAGGCCAGCACCTGGTCCTTGTCTTCCAGTGCCGTGATCTGCACCTCTTCGCCTTGGGTGGCAGGTCCCAGCTCAGCGCGATCGCTCAGGCGCAACACCTCGCAGTAGGCTTTGAGGCGAGGGCGCAGTTCGCGCCCCAGATAACCGGCGGCACCTGTGAGCAACAAGCGGTGAAAGCGCAGAGGCGACGCAGGCGTGGTCAACATGGCTGTGCTCAAGCCTTGAAGCGACTGGCCAGGACGGTGGCGCTGTCGCGCAGCACGTTCTGGTCGGCACCCACGGCCACAAACAGGCAGCCTTGTTCGACATAGTGTTTGGCCAGGGCTTCGTCGCCCGTCAAGATGCCCGCCGCTTTGCCGCAGGCCTTGATGCGTGCGATGGATTCGTCAATGACCTGGAGCACCTCGGGGTGCTTGGGGTTGCCCAAGTGGCCCAGGGCCGCCGACAAATCGCCAGGGCCGATGAACACGCCGTCCACACCGTCGACGTTGGCGATGGCCTCCAGGTTGTCCAGCCCTTGCAGGGTCTCCACCTGCAGCAGGACACAAATTTCGTCGCTGCTGTGCTGTGCGTAGCCCTTGACGCGGCCATAGTGGCTGGCCCGGGGCGCACCCGCATAACCTCGCACGCCGTGGGGTGGGTAGCGGGTGTAGGACACGGCCTGGAGGGCTTCTTCTTCGGTCTGGATGTAGGGCACCAACAGGGTTTGCACCCCCACATCGAGCAAACGCTTGAAGGTCACCATGTCGTTCCACGGTGGGCGCACGATGGGCGTGGTGGGGCTGCCTTTCATGGCTTGCAACTGCGCCAAAATTTCGGTCAGATCGTTGGGCGAGTGCTCCATGTCCAGCAGCAGCCAGTCAAAACCGCAGTGCGCCAAAATTTCGGTGCTGATGTTGCTGCACAGGTGCGACCACAGGCCAATTTGCTTTTGGCCGGACTGGATGGCGTGTTTGAAATGGTTGATGGGCATGTCCATGGGGCTTGTCTCCGTGTCTGGTTTTGAGCGGTCAATCAGCTGCAGCTGACGCTGCCGCAACCTGACATGGTCACGTTTTTGATCGACGAGGGGTCGGCCAGGGTTTCGGTCACGCTGTCAAAACCCACTGACTTGAGGTGCGCCGCCAGACCCGCGTCCATGCTGTTGGCGTGACCCGGAAACCACTCGGCCAGCGCTTCGGCCATGCGGGTGATGATGGTGGGGTCGCTGTCCAGGTAGTGGGCTTCGACCACGCGCATGGTCTCCAAAATCGTGGCGTGGTGCTCGGCGTGGCAGTTGTCGGCCGAAAACCCGGTGGCCAGCATCCAGCGCTCCTCTTGTGCGAAGTGCTCAACCGTGTGGTTCAAAAACGCCTTGTAAACCGGCAGCTGCTGGTCTTCCGGGGTGGCCAAAATCTGGTTGATCATGTCCACAAACTCTTGGTGGGTCTCGTCCATGCGGGCGTCGCCGGTGGAAAGCGAGTCGGTCCAGGGCATGAGCGTGGGGGTGGCGATTTCAGTGGCGGTGTGGGACATGGCAAAGCACAAAGGTAAAAAGACAGGGTTTGAATTATGGTGCCAATGGTCCACCCCCCAAGTGACCGGGGCGACTGAACGGGCCAGGCGCTGAGTTCTGCTCGGTCAGGTGGCCCCACCAGTCGTTTGTCTGGCCGAGGCGTCTTGCTGCTTATTTAATTGGCAATGCGTTACAGGCCGCATGAAATAAGGGTTTGCACTGATGTCCCCGCGCTTGTCCACAGCTTGATGCACAGGCGGGCGGGACAACTTGGACGTTTACAAGGTCTGTTGATAACGTGCCAGCATCTGGGCCTGGGTTTCGACCTCGATCTCTTCGCCCTTGAAGGTGCGAATTTGGTCGCGCAGCATTTCGGCCATGCTGGGCAGTTGCGCCCGGTCCGTCTGGCGCGAAGCGTCCCACAGCTGCGAGCGCATGAAGGCCTTGGCGCAATGCAGGTACACCGACTCCACCGTCAGTCGGATCACCAGCGTGGGCGTGCGCCGTGCATCGGCACACAGCGCCAGGTCTGCCGGGTCGGTGGACAGCACAGCGTGGCCATTCACGCGCAAAGTCTCGTCAAAGCCCGGCACCATGAACAAAGTGCCCAAGCGGCCCGTGGCAATGATGTTCTCCAGCGTGTCGAGCCGGTTGTTGCCCGGCGCATCGGGCAGCAAGATGGTCTGCGCGTCAAGCACTTTGACAAAACCCGGCTCGCCCCCGCGCGGTGACGCGTCCATCTGCCCATGGGCATCACTGCTGGCCAGCACCACAAACGGCGACAAACCAATGAACTGCACCGCATGCGCGTCGAGTGACGGGATTTCTTTTTTGAGCGCACGCTCACGGGCGGGGCCGTAGAGCTGGCGCAGGGCGGAGAGGGTGGTGATGTGTGGTGTTGTCATCGGTTGGATGTTTCCTGAAAGTCGGCAAGCTTGGTTGGACTTTAGGGCTTCTGTAAAGCTTGCCAAACTTGCTGCGTGGCTTAAGTGGCTTTCCCGGTTAATGAAAGCATTGTCCCCCAGCTGGCGAGCGAACCTTACACCATCTGGATCACCAGCTTTTTGCCGCAAGCTTGAGCGTATTTGCGCAATGTGGCAAAAGAGGGCGAATGCTTTTCGCTGCGCAAAGACGCTTCCAGCCTGGACACAGCGGACACAGTCGTTCCCATGCGCGTGGCCACTTCGGCTTGGGTCAGGCCAGCGGCTTGACGTGCTTCCAGCATGGCTGCAGTGCGGTGTATTCCTCTTCCAGTTCGTCAAACGCCTTTTGCACGCCGTGAATGGCCTCACCTCGCGCCGGACTTTGTCATTGAAGTAGGTGGTAGCCCCGTTCATGGGGAAAAGTTATTAGCATATCTGCTAATAATGGTTGTCGCTTGATTCCTCAAAACCCCGACCCTGGCTCACTCAAAAACACCAGCTTCTCGGGTGTGGACTGGCGGCCGAGGAGGGCGTTGCGGTGGGCACCAGTGGCTTCAAACCACGGGGTTGCTGATTTTTCCGGTTTTCCAGCTCTGGGTGGGCAACTTCAGGCCCTGAGCAGCCAGTTGTTTGCGGGCGTGCGCGGCGGCCTGCTTGAGCGCGAGATCAATGCGTGCTTGTTCGCTCAGGGCCTGGGTAGAAAGCGGCAAATACAACTCGAACAGCTTGTTCAAGCTGCGTTGGAAACGGCGGTGAATATCGTCTGTAGGCATGTTATGCCCGCCTTGCTTCACTCGGAGTGCCACCCGCTGAACCGCCAGATCGGCGGTGGGCAGCGTGACGTAAAACAAGACCACCTGATAGCCGGTGGCCTTGCAGTCGCGCAGAAATTTCGCGAAGGTGCGGCTTGACAGCGTGCTCTCGAACGCGAAGCTGCTGCCCGAGCGCGCCAATTCGTGCAAGCGACGCAGCATGATCCGTCCTGCCTCGAACGACACTTTTTCTGGCGCATAGGCCGAGAGTCACACGGCGATTTGGTCAGCGTTCACGAATTCCAACACACCCAAAGCGCCCTTGAGCAAAAACGGTGCAGCGGTCGATCCGTGCTGCCCACCCAAGGGAGATGGCTTAAAACCCCGACCCCGGCTCACCCAGAAACACCAGCTCCTCGGGCGTGGACACGCGGCCCAGGATGGCATTGCGGTGCGGGTAGCGGCCAAAGCGCTCGATGATGGCTTGGTGGCGCAGTTCAAAGCGCAGGGTGTCTTACATGCCCGGCTGCGCAAACAGGGCGACGGCTTGGGCATGCACCAGTGCGGACTCGCTGTGCATGTAGGGCATGTATGCAAAGCTGCGCTGCGCCAAGGGCAGGCTGCGGTCCTGCCCACTGGCCACCAGCTCTTGCGCCAGCGCCAAGGCCAGCGCGTCTTGCGCAAAGGCTCGGGGGCTGTCGCGGTACACATTGCGCGAGAACTGGTCGAGCACCAAAACCTCGGCCAAACGCCCCTCGGGCGTGGTGCGCCAGCCAAACAACTCACACCGCGCCGCCGCCGCCAGCGTGGCCCCGAAGCGGGTGCGGATGGCTTCGTCCAAGGCGGCGTCTTTGGCGAAGTGGTGCTTGGGGGTGAGTTCGGTGAACCAGAAGTGGAGGATGGTTTGGGCTTGCATGTGAAAAATGTCTCCAGCTGCAGGCGGCGCTTCCGAGAACGCCAGCGCTGTCACGGGCATGGCTGTTCAGTCAGGGGATTGAATGGCGATCAAAACGCGTTGGGCGGCGGCGATCAGATCGGTGACCAAGCGTACATCGACATCCATCATGCCTTCGTACTCACCCAGGTTGCGCTTGTTGTGACACAAGTCCAGCACGCGCCAAACCTCAGGCCCCAGCCCCAGTGTGTGTGGCAATGCCTGAAAGACGATGTAACGGTTGCTCGGGCGAAAGCCTTTCTTTCGCAATGCGGCCAAACACAAGGCGTGTGCAGCGTTGTAGGCCAGATCAAAGCGGCTTTCCAATGCCAGTGTGGCGTTGGTGGCATCGGTCAAGCGGGTGCTGCCCGTTCGCAGCAAACCTGCGATTTCGGCGGCGTCGGGTGGCTCAGCTTTGAGCGAGCCGTTGGGGCCGCTCAGATTTTCAAGTGGGGTGGGTGGGCTCATGTTGCGGTGACTCCTCCTGGCCGATCAGCCATATCTTTGGCTGTTGCATCACGCGGTTGATGAAGGCATTGTCACCCAGCTGCCGGGCTTTGAAGTCGGTTGCTGAGTAAATGGCTGGGTTGATGGGGCGCCCCAGTGTTTGTCTGGCAGGCTCCAGCGCCGCGAACACATCGCCATAGCCCAGCGTGTCGCTGACCAGCAGCACGTCGATATCGCTGGCGCTGGTGTCTTGCTGCTTGGCCATGGAGCCAAACACAAACGCCAGCGAAATTTGCGGCGCAATCGGCAAAAGTGCCGTACGCAGCACATCGGCCAGCCCCATGGTTTTCAGCACCAGAGCGCGCAACTCGGCAAACACGGGCGAGGCCGCATTGGCCTGAAAGTGTTTTTGGTTGCCCTGCTTGCGCACCGTGAGCAAACCCGCTGCAGCCAGATCGGCCAACTCGCGCTGCACGGCCCCTGCGCCCGACTGAGCCAAGCCAATGACTTCGTTGGTGTAGAAGCTGCGGTCCGGTGCCACAAACAACACGGCTAGCACGCGTTGACGCACCTTTGAAAACAGCGCGTCGGCGATGGAAGTGGTGATTGAAGCGGCATTCATACCCATAATGGGTTTGATCATACCTTAATTGGGTATTTTGTGGGGCGCCAGAGCACTTCTGTTGATAGGACCTAAAACCTCGACCCCGGCTCCTTCAAAAACGCCAGCTCCTCGGGCGTGAACGGGCGGCCCAGGATGGCAAAGATTTGGAATGAAAGGGTGGGGGTAGCGGCCAAAGCGCTCGATGATGGCTTGGTGGCGCTGCTCGAAGCGCAGGGTGTCTTCCAGGCCCAGCTGCGCAAACAGGAGGACGGCTTGGGTGTGCACCAGGGCGGACTCGCTGTGCATATAGGGCATGTAGGCAAAGCTGCGCTGCGCCAAGGGCAGGCTGCGGTCTTGCCCACTGGCCACCAGCTCTTACGCCAACGCCAAGGCCAGCGCGTCTTGCGCAAAGGCTTGGGGGGTGTCGCGGTACACGTTGCGCGAGAACTGGTCGAGCACCAAGACCTCGGCCAAGCGCCCCTCGGGCGTGGCGCGCCAGGCAAACAAATCACACCGCGCCGCCGCCGCCAGCGTGGCCCCGAAGCGGGTGCGGATGGTTTCGTCCAAGGCGGGGTCTTTGGCGAAGTGGTGCTTGGGGGTGAGTTCGGTGAACCAGAAATCCGGGACGTCGTGGGCTTGCATGACTCAGTTCACCCGGCCCTGCCAATACGCCAGGCGACGGTGCAAATGCGCGACTGCAACAACCAAAATGGTGTCTTGATCGACGTTGTAGATGACGCCGTATGGAAATCTGCGCAGTCGGCAGCGACGCGTCTGGTTTGAAAGCGGATGCCAGCCAGTTGGATGGCGCTCAATGAGCTGGATGGTGCGAAGAAACTCCACCAAAAACGAATCACCCAAGCCTGGCGCTTGTTGAGCGTACCAATGGATCGCCTCGTCCAGCTCGGATTGAGCTGCGGGCAAGAGGCGCACGTTCATGCCGTTTTGACTTGGTATTTGGCAATAACTTCATTCAAGGGGATGGCTTGCACCTCACCCCGGCGATAGGCCGAAAGACGAGATTCGGCCTCTTGTGCCCATTGCATATCCAGAGAGTCGTCCCGCTCGTCCAAGGTGTCCAGGATCTGATCAACCAAAGCCATGCGCTCCTCGGGGGGCAGTTGTGATGCTTGATCGCAGAGTTGTTTGGCGGTTGGCATGGGGGACTCCAAAGGGCGAGGGAAAGTCAGTTTAGCGAAGTTCAGCGCTTAAGGACATTCATGCCGGTATCAAATCCGTTGTGATGTGAAGGGTCGCACCTGAACGCCAAGCTGCGAGGGTTAAAACCCCGACCCCGGCTCACTTAAACACGCCAGCTCCTCGTGCGTGGACTCGCTGTGCACATAGCTCGTAAGTAAGCAAAAAGCCAAGCTGACTTAGAATGTGCAGAATTCTGCAATGTCATAGGAGCCAGTCATGGGTTTTTCTGCCAGCGACGTCGTGCCATTCACGCACGCACGCGCCCATCTGTCAGAGCTGGCCGACCAGGCCAAGGCCGGGGCAGAGAAGATCATCACCAAAAACGGCGAGAGCTATGTTGCGCTGATCGACTCTGACCGACTCGACTACTACCACCGGCTGGAGCGCGAACGCATCCACCTGCTGTTGATTGACGACGCCCAGCGCGGCCTGGCCGACATCACCGCAGGCCGCACGTTTGAAGCAGACGCTGCCCTTGCCCAGCTGCAACAGCAGCGCAAGACCGCCATCAAACTCCCTGCCAAGCAACGTGGCTGATCTGCTGTACCGGGTCGAGCTGGCCGCCAGCTTCCTGGAGCGCCTTGAATCCATTGAGGCGTTTTTGGTGGAAGCGGATGCGGGTTTTGCGTTTGATGACTTGTTGGCCGAGATTCGCGCCACCGTCATCCCCAACCTGCGGCGCTTTCCTCGCATGGGACGGCGCTACCTGGCCAACCCACCCCAGTCGGCCGAGGCGCTGGCGCTGCTGGCGGCCATGCCTGCGGGAGCGCCGGATGCGCTGCGCGAATACCTGCACGGCGACTACCTGATGCTCTACGCAGTGATGGAATACCAAGAAACGGTGGTCCTGCTGACCATTCGGCATCACCGGCAACTCTCGTTTGATTTTGCGCGGCTGTGGCCGTTGTCACCATCGACGAATGACTGAACCCAACAGCCAAACGAAACACCCCCAATTCACCCCAAACAACAACAAGGTTTCAGAATGACGAGTATTCAGCAGCGCGCAGCTTTGCAAAGCCAAATTTGGAAAATAGCCAACGACGTCCGGGGTGCCGTCGATGGCTGGGACTTCAAGCAATACGTGCTGGGCACCTTGTTCTACCGCTTCATCAGCGAAAACTTTGCGGCCTATATCGAAGGAGGTGACGACAGCATCGATTACGCCGTGCTGTCCGACGTGGTCATCACGCCCGAAATCCGAGACGACGCCATCAAAACCAAGGGCTACTTCATCTACCCCAGCCAGCTGTTTGCCCGTGTCGTCGCCACGGCCAACACCAATGAAAGCCTGAACACCGACCTGGCGGCGATTTTTTCATCCATTGAAAACTCCGCACTGGGCTACCCGTCCGAGCAAGACATCAAAGGCCTGTTTGCCGACTTTGACACCACCAACAACAAGCTCGGCAATACCGTCAAAGACAAAAACACCCGCCTAGTGAAGGTGCTCAAAGGCGTGGCCGAGCTTGACTTTGGCGACTTTGAAAACAGCCAAATCGACCTGTTTGGCGACGCCTACGAATTCCTGATTTCCAACTACGCAGCCAACGCGGGCAAATCGGGCGGCGAATTCTTCACGCCCCAGCATGTGTCCAAGCTCATTGCCCAGCTGGCCATGCACAAACAAGCCATCGTCAACAAAATTTACGACCTGGCCTGCGGCTCGGGATCGCTGCTGCTGCAAGCCAAAAAGCACTTTGACCAGCATCTGATTCAAGACGGTTTTTGGGGCCAAGAACTCAACCACACCACGTACAACCTGGCGCGGATGAACATGTTCTTGCACAACGTCAACTACGACAAGTTCAACATCCAGCTGGGCGACACCCTGACTGACCCGCACTTTGCCAATGACAAACCCTTTGACGCCATCGTCTCCAACCCACCGTATTCGGTGAAGTGGATCGGCGGCGACGACCCCACCCTGATCAACGACGACCGCTTTGCCCCCGCAGGCGTGCTGGCCCCCAAGAGCAAAGCCGACTTTGCCTTTGTGCTGCACGCGCTCAACTACCTGTCGAGCAAGGGCCGCGCCGCCATCGTCTGCTTTCCGGGCATCTTTTACCGGGGTGGTGCAGAGCAAAAAATCCGCCAATACCTGGTAGACAACAACCATGTGGAAACCGTCATCTCGCTGGCCCCCAACCTGTTTTACGGCACCACCATTGCCGTGACCATTCTGGTGCTGTCCAAACACAAAGCCGACACCACCACCCAGTTCATCGACGCCAGTGCGTTATTCAAGAAAGAAACCAACAACAACGTGTTGCTGGACGAGCACATCGAGCAAATCATGGCCGTGTTCGACAGCAAGGCCAACGTGGACCACTTCGCCCGCTCGGTCAGCCACGCCGACATTGCCGCCAACGACTACAACCTATCGGTGAGCAGCTACGTGGAGGCCAAAGACACCCGCGAAGTGGTGGACATTGCCCAGATCAACGCCCAACTCAAAACCACCGTCGCCAAGATCGACCAACTCCGCAAAGACATTGACGCCATCGTGGCCGAGATTGAAGGCGAGGAGCAAGAGGCATGAGCGGCGTGGACTTTTTGGACAAGATGCTCGATGGGGCTGAGGTGGAGTGGAAGCCGTTGGGGGAAGTGGCTGATTATTCAAACACCCGTATTGGCGCTGATTTGGTTGATCAAGCTAATTACATTGGCGTTGATAACCTTTTGCAAAATCGTGCAGGTAAAGAGGACTCTAGTTATGTGCCGACTGAAGGACGCCTGATCGAATATCGAGTTGGCGACGTATTAATTGGAAATATCCGGCCTTACTTGAAAAAGATTTGGCACGCTGATTGTGACGGGGGTACAAATGGCGATGTACTTGTCATTCAGTCAAAGCATGAGTCCTTGCATCCTCGATACTTGTATCAAGTACTGACTGACGACCAGTTTTTTGCGTACAACATGCAACATGCCAAGGGGGCCAAAATGCCGCGTGGGGATAAGGCGAAAATTATGGAGTACTTAGTCCCCATCCCCTGCCCAGACAACCCCAAAAAATCGCTTGAAATCCAAGCCGAAATCGTCCGCATCCTGGACACCTTCACCGAGCTGACCACCGAGCTGACCACCGAGCTGACCACCCGCAAAAAACAATACAAGCACTACCGCGACCAGTTGTTGAGTTTTGAAGATGGCGAGGTGGACTGGAAGACGTTGCCAGATATGGCGCTTGATTTTGGGCGCGGCAAATCTAAGCATCGACCGAGAAATGATGAAAAGTTGTATGGAGGCGATATACCTTTCATACAAACAGGCGACATCAGAAATGCAGCACACATCATCTTGCATCACAGCCAAACATACAGCGCGTTTGGTTTGAAGCAAAGTAAGTTGTGGCCCAAGGGCACGCTGTGCATCACCATCGCTGCGAACATTGCGGAAACATCCATATTAGGTTTTGATGCCTGCTTTCCAGACAGCGTCATTGGCTTTGTCGCTGACCCCAAAAAGACCAGTGCAGACTATGTCGAATACCTTCTTCAATCAGTAAAAAACCAGCTGGAAGAAAAAGGGAAAGAAAAAAGTAGCGCGCAAAGCAATATCAACCTAGCTACGTTTGAAGAGTTAAGGCTGCCTTTCCCGTCACTCACAGAACAAGCCCGCATCGTCGCCATCCTCGATAAATTCGATGCGCTGACGAACTCCATCACCGAGGGCTTGCCCCGCGAAATCGAACTGCGCCAAAAGCAATACGCGCACTACCGCAATGTGCTGCTGAGCTTTCCCAAACCGCAAGAGGTGATGGCATGAGCGATGCGGACAGCAAAGTCAAACTGTTTGAGTCACAGCTGATTCGCAACGAGTGGGATGCGGAAGCTGAGAAATGGTGGTTTTCGGTGGTCGACGTTGTGGCGGTGCTGACCGATCAGCCCGACTACACGCGGGCGCGCAAGTACTGGAGCGTGCTCAAAGTTCGCCTGAAAAACGAAGGCAGTCAGTTGGCTACAAACTGTAGTCAACTGAAATTGCCCGCCGCCGATGGCAAAAAATACCTGACCGATGTGGCGGACACCGAGCAAATCTTGCGGCTCATCCAGTCCATCCCCAGCAAGCGGGCCGAACCTTTCAAGCTGTGGCTGGCCGAAGTGGGCAACCAGCGACTGGACCAGCTGCAAGACCCGGAGCTAAGCATTGAGCAAGCCATGCGCGACTACAAGCGCCTGGGGTACACAGACAATTGGATCAACCAGCGGCTCAAGAGCATCGAGATCCGCAAAGAGCTGACCGACGAGTGGAAAAAGCACGGCTTGCAAGAAGGGCCAGAGTTCGCCTTTTTGACCGACGTGATTTACAAAACCTGGGCAGATAAAACCGCCAAGGAATACAAGCAGCACAAGGGCCTGAAGAAAGAAAACCTGCGCGACAACATGACCAACAAGGAGTTGATCATGAGCATGCTGGCCGAGCTGTCGACCAAGGAAATTTCAGAAGCCGTGCAGCCGCAAACGCTGGACGACCACGAAGACGTGGCCAAGCGCGGTGGCGGCGTGGCCCGGCAGGCGCGGCTCAAGCTGGAGGCCGAAACGGGCAAAAAGCTGGTCAGCCCGCAAAACGCCAAGCAGTTGCAGGCCTTGGGGCAAACCCCAGGCCCCAAAACAAGGGGCAAAGCATGAAGAAGCTCACCACGCGCGACCAAACCCCCGAGTTTCTGCTCTACACCGCGCCCAATGGGGGCATCAAGGTGGAGGTGCTGCTCAGCAACGAAACCATTTGGCTGACCCCAACGCACATTCACTTGAAAAGCAACGCTGGTTTCTGGCAGTCGTAAGGAGTTTTAAGTCATGAGCGAAATTACCCACCACACCGACTACCGACAGGCGTTGGCAGCTATCAAGCAGCGCATTCAAACTTCGCAAATCCGTGCGGTGTTGGCGGTGAATGTGGAGTTACTGGGCCTGTATTGGGACATTGGTCGCCAGTTGGAGGCGTGGCAGCGCGAACGGGCGTGGGGCTCGGCGGTGGTGGAGCACATGGCGCAGGACTTGCAGGCTTCCTATCCCGGTATGAAGGGCTTTTCGCGCACCAGCCTGTTTGCCATGCGGCAGTTTTATGCTTTTTTCAGCCCACAGTTTGAAGTTGTCCCGCAGCCTGTGGGACAAATGCCTTGGGGGCATGTGCGCACCTTGCTTGCCAAGGTCAAGTCTGTAGAGTTGGTTTTGCTGTACGCGCAGGCTTGCACTGAGCACGGCTGGAGTCGCACGGTGTTGGAGTGGCAGATTGAGCAGCGCTTTCATGAACGTGCCGGCCAGGCGGTGGGCAACTTTGCCCAGACCCTGCCTGCGCCCCAGTCTGAGCTGGTGCAGCAAAGCCTGAAAGATCCGTATGTGTTTGATTTTTTGACCCTCGCACCCCAAGCGGTTGAGCGGGATATAGAGAATCAGCTGGTCGCTCAGATCACCCGGTTTTTGTTGGAGTTGGGTAAGGGCTTTGCCTTTCTCGGGCGGCAGTACCCCTTGGTGGTGAATGGCAGGGACTACTTTCTGGATTTGCTGTTCTATCACGCACGCCTGAAGTGCTATGTGGTGATTGAGTTAAAAGCGGGCGAGTTCAAACCCGAGTACATCGGCAAGCTCAATTTCTATCTGTCTGCGGTTGATGACCAGCTGCGCGAAGCTGGCGACCAG
Source organism: Comamonadaceae bacterium PBBC1 (assembly GCA_002256145.1). Lineage (GTDB taxonomy): Bacteria > Pseudomonadota > Gammaproteobacteria > Burkholderiales > Burkholderiaceae_C > Limnohabitans_A. The sequence continues at coordinate 9,556 of NKIP01000001.1, read as the reverse complement.
CCAAGCATCGGCCTGATTCTGTGCAAAGACAAGGATAAATTGGATGTGGAGTACGCCTTGCGTGACATCCATAAACCGATGGGCGTGAGCTCGTTCATCACCAAGGACATACCCTTGTCGGTGAAGTCCCAGTTACCGACCGTGCAAGAAATTGAGGACGAGCTGACCGCGTTGATTCAGAACGAAAAGAGCAATTTGAATGATTGATTACAAAACCATTGCCGAGTCCAAAAACTTCATTGTTTTGGACCAGTACAAAAAAGATTGGCAAGTCAACGACAGCTACCAGAGCGAGAGCGAGCTGGAGCGCGAGCTGATTCAGGACTTGGTCAACCAAGGCTACGAATACGCGCCAGGGCTGAACACGCCCGAGGCTTTGCTGGCCAATGTGCGCGTGCAGCTGCAAGCGCTCAATGCCGTGCAGTTTGCCGATGCGGAGTGGCAGCGCTTTGTAGAGAGCTGGCTGGATAAGCCCAGCGATGGCATCGTCGAAAAGACCCGCAAGGTGCACGACGACTACATCCATGACTTTGTGTTTGACGATGGGCGCATCCAGAACATCTATTTGCTGGACAAAAAGCACGTTGCACGCAACAAGGTGCAGGTCATCAAGCAGTTTGAGCAAACGGGCACCCAGGCCAACCGCTATGACGTGACGATTTTGGTCAACGGTTTGCCGCTGGTGCAGGTGGAATTGAAGAAGCGCGGCGTGGCCATTCGCGAGGCCTTCAACCAGGTGCACCGCTACAGCAAAGAGAGCTTCAACAGCGCGAACTCGCTGTTCAAGTATTTGCAGTTGTTTGTGATTTCCAATGGCACCGACAGCCGTTACTTTGCCAACACCACGCAGCGCAACAAAAACAGCTACGACTTCACCATGAACTGGGCGAAGGCGGACAACAGCCTCATCAAAGACCTGAAGGACTTCACGGCCACCTTCTTTCAAAAAGACACGCTGCTCAAGGTGCTGCTGCGTTATTCGGTTTTTGACACCAGCAACACGCTGCTGGTGATGCGCCCTTACCAGATTGCTGCCATTGAGCGCATTTTGTGGAAGCTCAACAGCGCCTATCAGGCCAAGAGCTGGAGCAAGCTGGAGGGCGGTGGCTTCATATGGCACACCACCGGGTCGGGCAAAACGCTGACCAGCTTCAAGGCGGCACGCCTGGCCACCGAGCTGGGTTTTGTGGACAAGGTGTTTTTTGTGGTGGACCGCAAGGATCTGGACTACCAGACCATGAAGGAATACCAGCGCTTTTCGCCCGACAGCGTGAACGGCTCAGACAGCACGGCAGGGCTCAAGCGCAACCTGGAGAAGGACGATAACAAGATCATCGTCACCACCATCCAGAAGCTCAACAACCTGATGCGCACCGAGGCCGACCTGGCCATTTATGGCAAGCAAGTGGTGTTCATTTTTGACGAATGCCACCGCAGCCAGTTTGGCGAAGCGCAGAAGAACCTGAAGAAAAAGTTCAAGAAGTTCTATCAGTTTGGCTTCACGGGCACGCCCATCTTCCCGGAAAACGCCTTGGGCGCAGAGACCACCGCCAGCGTGTTTGGCAGCGAACTGCATTCGTATGTGATCACCGACGCCATCCGCGACGAGAAGGTGCTCAAGTTCAAGGTGGACTACAACGACGTGCGCCCCCAGTTCAAGGCCATTGAAGCCGAACAAGACGAAAAGAAACTGAGCGCCGCCGAGAACAAACAGGCGCTGCTGCACCCCAAGCGGATTGAAGAAATCTCGCAGTACATCCTGACCAACTTCCGTCGCAAAACGCACCGCCTGCAGCCGGGCGCTTCACAGGCGGGTAAAGGCTTCAACGCCATGTTTGCCGTCAGCAGCGTGGACGCGGCCAAGCTGTATTACGAGACGTTCAAAGACCTGCAAAAGGACGCCGAAAAGCCTTTGCGTGTGGCCACCATTTTTTCGTTCGCCGCCAATGAAGAGCAAGAAGCCATTGGCGACATTCAAGACGAGAGCTTGGAAGTGTCGGCCCTGAACAGCAGCGCCAAAGAGTTTTTGACCGCCGCCATTGCCGACTACAACGCGCACTTCAAGACCAGCTTCAACGTGGACAGCAATGGGTTTCAAAACTACTACCGTGATCTGGCCAAGCAGGTCAAGGCGGGTGAAATTGACTTGCTGATCGTGGTGGGCATGTTCCTCACAGGTTTTGATGCCCCCAGACTCAACACCTTGTTTGTGGACAAAAACCTGCGCTTCCATGGCCTGATTCAGGCGTTTTCGCGGACCAACCGTATCTTTGACGCCACCAAGACCTTTGGCAACATCGTGACCTTCCGTGATCTGGAAAAAGCCACGGTGGACGCCATCACCCTGTTTGGTGACAAGAACACCAAAAACGTGGTGCTGGAGAAAAGCTACAAGGAATACATGGAAGGCTTCACCGACGTGGTGACGGGTGAGGCGCGGCGGGGTTTTGTGGAAGTGGTGGCTGAACTGGAGCAGCGCTTTCCTGACCCGTCGGCCATCGAGAAAGAGGCCGACAAAAAAGCCTTTGCCAAAGTGTTTGGCGAGTATCTGCGCATTGAAAACGTGCTGCAAAACTTTGATGAATTCGCCAGCCTGCGCGCCGCGCAAAGCCTGGACGTGCGCGACACGGCAGCGGTCGAGGCCTTCAAGGCGCAGCATGGGCTGACCGATGCCGAGTTTGCGGCCATGCAAAGCGTGCAGATACCCAGTGAGCGGGCGATTCAGGATTACCGATCGGCCTATAACGACATCCGCGATTGGCTGCGCCGCCAACGTGAGGGCGGGGTGCCAGAGCAGTCCAGCGTGGATTGGGACGATGTGGTGTTTGAGGTGGATTTGCTCAAGTCGCAAGAGATCAACCTGGACTACATCCTTGAGCTGATTTTTGACAACAACAAAAAGGTCAAGACCAAAGCCGCCTTGGTGGAAGAGGTGCGCCGCGCCATCCGCGCCAGCTTGGGCAACCGTGCCAAAGAGAGTTTGTTGGTGGACTTCATCAACCAGACCGACCTGAGCCAGTTCGACGACAAAGCCAGCGTGATCGAAGCCTTCTTCACCTTCGCGCAAGCCGAACAGCTGCGCGAAGCGCAAGAGCTGATCAGCTCAGAAAACCTGAACGCCGACGCCGCCAAGCGCTACATCGTTCATTCACTGAAGCGCGAATACGCCAGCGACAACGGCACTGAACTCAACGCCATGCTCCCCAAAATGAGCCCCCTGAACCCGCTGTACCTGACCAAAAAGCAGACCGTGTTTCAAAAAGTGGCTGCGTTTGTGGAGAAATTTAAGGGGGTTGGGGGGGCGATTGGATAGCCTGCCGCAGTTTTAAACAGCTTTCTGTGCGTGCCGGTGTAGAGGCTAGCTGGTGGTGCGAAGGCCATCTCACCGAGGGTCCGTTCAATCCGTGAAAATTTCATGTTCCGAGTGCTTGTGTGTGTCGGTAGGTAAAAGGCCAGACTTGGCGCAGCACTCTCTTTAGATTTTTGGTGAGACGAAGTGACAGTTGGTATTCAGATCAATAACGTCTACAAATTGCTCCTGGGTAATACCTTTGGGTGTCCCTAGTTTGAACGTGCTACCGCTTGAATAAAAAACGTCGAAATGATGAAGCGGATGTAGATTGCCGTTGCTTCTGTTTTCGTCATGATCGTATCTTATATAGCCATCTTCAAACATCAGAAGTTCTCGGAATAAACTCCAAAAATCATCATCGTACAGACAGCAATCGGATATAGGGTCAGCAAAATGCAAAATTTCTTTGTTATCGAATTTTTCATTTTTCTTGATTATTGATAGAACCTCTGTAGCTACTTTAATGTCAATTTTCGGGTGGTGGTTTGATTTAAAAATTAATCCATTACTATTTTCTATAGTTGTGTAAGGGAAATTTATCGAGAATATTTTCTTGTCAAAAGAAAAAATTAGTCGATTCATTTTTGCAACTTGAAGGATCATTTCTCCAGCTACCCCTGGTGTGGTAATTTTGGGAAGTAGCATTATTTTTATTGATTGCATTAGTAAATGGATGATATCTTTTTTTGACCTAATTGGTTCGAGCATCCATTGTGCTTGGTGGGCATCAATTTGAAACGTAAAGCGTTTCACGTTAATCCTCGCTCATCGCTTTGTAGTTAAAGCAAATAACCTCGTGTAATCGTTCGTACTCAAAATCTTCAGCGAAGACTTTCTTTGCAACGTCCAAGAGGTTATCACGGTAAATTGGGAGAATATTTAAATCTTCAAATATTCGGTGAGCCATATCGTAGAACGATTCAGAATCTGCAGAGTACTTGATCGTGGCACTAATCCTCTGTTTTTCATCACCTGTAGGTGCCTGAACATGGATTTGGCCACTCTTATTAATTTCTGCTAGTCCGGCTTCAATTGATGGAAGTTCTTTGAGGTTGTTGTTATCCGATACAACAAAATATGTTTGAATAAAGGAGCGGGTTAAAGTCATATAGACGGCATTGCGATAGGAGTAGCTGCTTCTAATCTGGCTGGTTACGCAAATTACAAATGGAAACTCTAACCCCTTCACGTTGTTTTTATTGCTTACAAAAAGATGATTTTTTATTTTTTTCTTGGTTTCGTAAGCAACGTTAACTTTCCAGCCGATTTCGCGAGGAACTCGAACTTCGAGCATGCTTCCAAGTGAAAATGCTGTGTCGTTTGAGTCTAATAATATAACGCCTATATCGTCAGGTGTGACAGTTGGATTTTCCCGTCTGATTTGGTTGATGCAGTAGAGGATTTGATCCGAAGCCCCTTGGATGAACGGATCACTTGTTTTGGAAATTATGACACTTGGAAAATCTTTGCGATCGATGTCTTCAAACCTGCGGAGAGGTTCCCGACTAAGTTCGTAGGTGCCATTCGCCTCATCCTTTTTAACTATGTAGCCGCAAGCTGCCCATTCACGATCTTCAAGCCAACGAAGCTTTTTGGGCTCGAATAAACCCATTCCAAGAGAGTGGGCGAACATTAATGTCTTTGGGTCAGTTCGATAGCATTTCGTCAGGAGGTAATCTGGCTCAATTGAAAAGGTGATGTTCTCATCAAAAATACTTTGAAAGACATCACCTGCAATATATAGGGTGGAGTTAGTTACTTTCTTGCATAGATCAAAGAATGAAGTGGGAAAATCCTGACTTTCATCAATTAAACAAAAGTCGAAAGCGGGTTCTTTCGGCGGAGTCTTCTCGAGGTGTGCAAGAGCTAGTTTACATGCCTGATCAAATGACATGTAGCGACTATAGCGCTCAAATGGAATTTGGTATTTTTCGCATATGAATCTATAAATTCCAGAGTTTGGATCAGAAAGAGAGCCCCATGCATGGGTGCACCAAAGGCGTTCATCCCACTGAATTTGTTGTTCTACCTTCATGAAGTCGAAAAACTCCGGAATTCTCCTTCTGAGACTATCAGCTAGAATTTTGTTATGACAAGTGAATGCAATCTTGCATTCAGGGAATGCCAAATAGATTTCTTTTAACTTATGGAGGAGTAGTTCTGTTTTCCCTGCTCCGGAGAGTCCTTGAATAATGACTTTAGCTTTTGTGGGCTGTTGATATACAAAACGAGTCTGATCTCCATCAAAAAGAAGAATTTTCTGTTTTACCTGATCCAGGAGTGTTGTTGGTATCTCTACGCCCACCTTGTCAATATCATTAATACTACCTGTTAGCAAAGATATTAGGAGTTCGCAAACCCGTTGCTTTGTCGGGTTGTTGATTTTTATCGAATCTAGAAAATCATCAAAGTTTGTTATATTTTCGTGAGAGATTGATTTTGTTAGCTCTTCTCGCCAGCTTTTTGGTCTGCCGATTGAATTCTTATAACGGTATTTGTCAGAGATCGATCCGAGATCTTCAATAAAGTCATCTACATAGTCCTCGAATTTTAGATTATCCTCGCTGAATGTGATGAAGGTTATTTTGTGCTTGGGAATAAGTAAGACTAACGCATCTTTATAATCGTATGAATACTTGGTATCACCAAGTGGGTGATCGATTAGGTATGCTTGGATCTTATTTTTTTCGCAGTACTCTGATACCGAATCAATGATTCTGTGATTTTTTTGATTTTTTTCAACTTGTAAATAAAAGAAGCTGCTCATTTCTTATTCCGTTAAGTTGTTTTGGGGTTTTATTTGAGTCTATCGCGCAGAAATAATAATTTGCGGTTTGAATTGGCTGTGAAAAATCAATTTGAGGGCCAAAGTTATTTATTCACTTTCCCCAAGAATCCTTCAACCCCGTCACCCGGTTGAACACCGGCTTGGCTCCCGCCACATGATCCAGGCGATCCGCCACAAAGTACCCAAAGCGCTCAAACTGAAACTTCTGGTCCGGCTGCGCCCCGGCCAATGATGGCTCCACGTAGGCGGTGACGACCTTCAAGCTGTCCGGGTTGAGGCTTTGCAAGAAGTCTTTGCCGCCCGCATCGGGGTGCGCTTCGGCAAACAGGCGGTCGTAAAGGCGCACTTCGGCTTGCACGCCGTCGGCCACGCTCACCCAGGTGATGGCGGCTTTGGCTTTGACGCTGTCGGCGCCGGGCGTGCCGCTCTTGGTGCCGGGGATCACTTTGGCGTGCACTTCGGTCACTTTGCCCGCCGCGTCGCGTGCGCAGCCCGTGCATTCGATCACGTAGCCGCCCTTCAGGCGCACCACGTTGCCGGGGAACAAGCGTTTGTAGCCCTTGGGCGGCACTTCTTCAAAGTCTTCGCGCTCGATCCACACTTCTTTGCCGATTTTGAACACGCGGTCCGCTGGGGGCGTTTGGCCCTCGGCCACTGCGCTGTGGGGCAGGGCGGGTTGGGTGCAGGCTTCGGTATAGACGCCGCTGCCAAAGGCCTCGGCCCAGTTGGTCAGCACCAGTTTGACGGGGTCGAGCACGGCCATGCCGCGGTGGGCTTTGTTTTCCAGGTCTTCGCGCAGGCAGCCCTCAAGGGTGCTGTAGTCGATCCAGCTGTCGCTTTTGGTCACGCCAATGCGGTCGGCAAACAGGCGCAGGCTTTCGGGCGTGTAGCCCCGGCGGCGCAGGCCCACGATGGTCGGCATGCGCGGGTCGTCCCAGCCGCTGACTTTGCCTTCATTGACCAGTTGCGCCAGCTTGCGTTTGCTGGTGATGACATAGGTCAGGTTCAGGCGGGCAAATTCGTATTGTTTGGGGCTGGGCGCGGCCAGCAGCTTGCACTCGCAAAGGCGCTCCATCAGCCAGTCGTAAAACGGGCGCTGGTCTTCAAACTCCAGCGTGCACAGGCTGTGGGTGATTTGCTCCAGCGCATCTTCGATGGGGTGGGCAAAGGTGTACATCGGGTAGATGCACCAGGTGTCGCCCGTGTGGTGGTGGGTGGCGCGGCGGATGCGGTAGATGGCCGGGTCGCGCATATTGATGTTGGGCGAAGCCATGTCGATCTTGGCCCGCAGCACGGCGGCGCCGTCGGCCAGTTGGCCATCGCGCATTTCACGGAATCGCGTCAGGTTTTCTGCCACGGTGCGGGTGCGGAAGGGACTGTCCACACCGGGCTTGCCAAAGTCGCCCCGGTTAGCGCGCATGTCTTCCGCGCTTTGCTCGTCCACATAGGCGTGACCGGCTTCGATCAGCGCTTCGGCTGCGCGGTACATGAAGTCGAAGTAGTCGCTGGCTTGGTAGGGTGCGGCAGAGCCTGCGGCCTGGCTCAATTGCGCCCAGTCAAAGCCGAGCCATTTCACGGCTTCGATGATGCTGTTGACGTATTCGGTGTCTTCTTTTTCAGGGTTGGTGTCGTCAAAGCGCAGGTGGCACACGCCGCCGTATTCCTTGGCCAGCCCGAAGTTGATGCAGATGCTTTTGGCGTGGCCCACATGCAAATAGCCGTTGGGCTCGGGCGGAAAGCGGGTGCGGATCTTGGCCGGGTCACTCTGGCCTGCAGCGTGGTGCGCGGCGTCGCCGGGGCTGCCCGCCCAGCGGCGGCTGGCGTAGGTGCCTTTGTCCAGGTCGTTTTCGATGATTTGGCGCAGAAAATTGCTGACTTTGTGTTCAGCGGCGGTATTGGAATCAGGGGTTTTGGGGGTGGGGGCGTTCATAGCGATTGATTTTAGGGCTTGCCAATGCGCATTCCCTTGGGCGTCCACTTACGATTCGACACGATTGCCAACCGCTTGCTGTGCACCGACAGGCTACTTGAAACGCTAAATGTGCGGGCGCAAGGGTTGCGTCCTCATTTTTGGAGAAATTCGCATGTCCAATCATTTGTTCAGCATGTGGGGCCGCAGGCTGGTGGTGTGGGGCAGTTTGGCCATGGGCTTGGCGCAGGTGGGTTGTGCACACCCGCTCGTCATGGAGCCGCAGGTGGTGGTGTCCTCTCGTGCGGTTTATCCACCGGTTTATGGCCAAGTTTACGGCCATGCCCATGCGCATGTACCCGCGCCCACGGTCATATTGCCGCCACCCCGACCTGTTTATTTTCCGCCTCCACCACCCAGGGTGGTGTACCAGCCCGCGCCGCCCCGTGTGATTTACCAGCCCGCACCCCCGCAAGTGCTGTACCGGCCACCCGTGCACGGCAGTCCTGCATACCAGCCAGCCCCTCAATGGCGTTCGGGTAGTCATGCGGATCAAGGGGCGCAGGGGGGGCATGGCGATGCCAGGCACGGGCGTGATCGTCGCGAGGTTGATCGTGGGCATGGCCGAGGTGACGAGCGCGAGCCGTGGCGTCGGTGAGGGGCCGGGCCGATCAAGTCAGGGGTGTCAATTCCCGCGGGCTTGTGCTTCTTCAGTGCCCATGAACGGTGCCATCTCGCCAACGCCCATGTGACCGTTCAGGGCCTTTGGCGCAGCACCATCTCGTCTCGGCGGATTTCCACATCAAAGTGCTTCAAAAACGACTGTCCGAGCAGCGCTTGTTCCATGCTCAGACCGCTCAACCCCACCGTCACCAAGGCATTGTTGATCACCAAATGGCCTGCCCGCACAGGCACGTTGCGCACCAGCTGACCGGGGCGCTGGCCATTGGCCGTGTGCAGCGTGATGTCTTGGCCCGATGGCAACCGGGCTTGTTCCGCCAGCGCCTGGCTCACGCTCACATGGCTGGCACCGGTGTCAACCAAAAAACGGACCGGCTGTCGGTTGATTTCGCCCTCGACATGAAAATGCCCATCCCGCTGTCGCGGAATGACCAGATCGCCCGAACTGAGCGCATACGGCTTGAGGCTGGCCAGGCGGTTTTGCTCGATGCGGTCAAACACCAGATACAACACCCCGGCTACCGCCAACCATACGGCGGCAATGGCCAAGGCACCCAATTGGGCAGTTTTTTGAATCGGGTTGGGCATCGGTTTCCGCAGGGTTGTCGCTTTGGTTTGAAAAGTCATTAGCCTAACTCGTACAGCGGATCCTTAGCAGACGATGGTGATTCGGCTTTTTCTAGGAGCCAGCCCTGCTGCCGATGAGCCCCGGCTTTTTTGTAGGAGCCAGCCCTGCTGGCGATGAGCCCCCGGCTTTTTTGTAGGAGCCAGCCCTGCTGGCGATCAGGCTCGGTGCGTGCTCTGCAAGGCTCAATCGCTTGCAGGG
>NKIP01000044.1 GCA_002256145.1 Comamonadaceae bacterium PBBC1 | reverse complement strand
GTCTGATCCAGTCGGCCAAACTCAACGGTCACGACCCGTACGCGTACTTGAAGGACGTGATGGAGAAGCTGCCAACCTGGCCCAACAGGCGGATTCAAGAGTTGCTGCCACACCGCTGGCAGCTGACTGGGCAAAGAATCGGCTGAAACTTGTGGGTGGGCAGGGGTTCGCCGTACGCTTACGCCTCAAGCACCACACAAGCCCCTGCCAGCGCCCAAGATGACCCCGTTTGGCAAGCCAAGGTGCACTTGGCCGCCGCCTTGCGTTTGGCCGTGATGCACGACTTTGACGAGGGCATCGACAACCACTTCACCGTGGCAGTGCCGGGGCGTGAAGACCAATACCTGATTTCGCCCTTTGGCGTGCACTGGTCCGAGGCCCGCGCCAGCACCATGATGGTCTTCAACGAAGCGGGTGAAACGCTTGAAGGCACGGGCGTGGTGGAGTTGTCAGCGCAATCCATCCACGCACCAGTGCACCGCCTCACGGGTGCCAATGTGGTGCTTCACACCCACCAGCCTTGGGCCACGGCTTTGAACATGCTCAAAGCCAACCGCTTGTTGCCGGCCACCCAAACGGCAGCCTTCTTTGATGGTGCCATCGCCTACGACGACCATTACACCGGGCTGGCGGCAGACCTGTCTGAGGGCGAACGCTTGTCGCAGCTCATGAGCGGCGGCAAGACCGTGCTCTTCATGAAAAACCATGGCGTGATGACGATTGGCGACACCGTGGCACAAGCCTACCGCAGGCTCTACAAACTCGAAAAAGCCTGCCGTACCCAAGTGCTGGCCATGGGCACAGGCCAGCCCCTGAATGTGCTGACCGAATCCGTCATTCAGCGCATCAAAAACCCCAGCCCCCAAGACCGCCACCCCCGCAGCGAACGCGAGCGCCTGTTTTTTGAAGCCATGATGCGGGTGATTGACCGAGTGAACCCGGGTTATGCCGATTGAGTCTGGCTGGGGCTTGTGAGATCCAACAAGCCCGTCAACCGCCAGTCAAGGTGCGCATGCGCTCACGCCACAAAGTGTACAAACCCGCGCCGACCACAAACAACGCGCCCCACCAGACATGCGGCCCAGGCCACTCCTGCCAAAACACCCACCCGAACAAGGCCGCCCACAGCAGCTCGCTGTAATGGAAAGGCGCGACCACACCGACCGGTGCCAGCCGAAAGGCCCGGAAGGTGCAACGCTGGCCCAGCAACACCAAAACGGCCATCAAAGCCATGATTGGCCACATGCCCGGCGCGACCTCGAGGGGCACAAAGAACAAGCCCACCGCACCGGCCAGACCCATCGTCATGTTCTGCCAAACCAACATCGACAAATCGCTTTCGGTGGGGGAAAGCCAGCGCACACAGGTCATCGAAGCGGCATAAAAAAATGCCGCCACCAAAGCCAGCCCGGCCCCCCAACCCAGCTCGCCGTCCATCGCCTGCGGCCCAACAATCAGGCCCACGCCCACAAAGCCGGCCAACAACGCGCCCCAGCGGTGCACGCCTACACGCTCTTTGAGCAAAGGCACTGACAACAGGGTCATGAACAGTGGTGCGGCAAAACTGATGGCGATCACCGTCGCCAGCGGCAACAAACGCAGGCTTTCAAAAAAAGCCAGCATCGAACACACTGCCAACAAGCCGCGCAAGAGCTGCGCCCCAGGTCGGCGCGTGCGCAAAGCCGACCAGCCCCCACTGCGCAACACCCAGGGCACCAGCAAAACCAGCACCATCGCTGAACGCGCCGCAATCAACACCGGAATCGACAACTGGGACACCGCATGCTTGGACAAAGCATCCATGACCGACAACAAGAGCACCCCCGCCACCATCCAGGCAATGCCTTTCAGCGGGTGGTCGGCCCGCATAGGTGCAGCAGATGGAGGATTCATGGATTCAGGTGGTGTGGATTGGAGCCGTCAAGTGATCTACACCGCACCCTCTTGAAGACATGAGCGCGGCGCACAGGCCAATCTACAACATCCACCACGCCCAGGCAGTCACATGCAGGGCCCATAAGCACACGCGTGTGGGTTGCGCGAGTGCTTGTCGTGTGTGACGCTCAACCGTACTTCAGCGCGGTCGCCTTGCCCCAAAACACGCGGTACATGAACACCGTGTAGCCGATGATGACCGGCAGCGTGATCGCCACACCGAAAAAAATCACATTCAGCGACGCGGTGCTGATGGCAGCTTCCCACACCGTCATGCGGCCGATCACGATGTCCGGAAAGATGCTGTAGGCCAAGCCGAAAAAGGCCAGCACAAAAATCAGCACGGTATTGGCAAACACCAACCAACCGTAACCCGCGTTGACCAAGTTCGGGCGAGTGAGCACCCAGCGCATGGCAAAAAAAGCCAAGGCACACATGAGGGGCACTGGCAGCAAGGCAAACACCTGCGGCACACCAAACCACTTCTCCAGCACGCCCTCTTTGACCAGCGGCGTGGCCGCTGAAATGGCCAGCAAGGCAGCTGCCATGGGCCACAGCACAAGCCGCGCCCAGCGCACCGCTTTTTGCTGCAGATCGCCTTCGGTTTTCATGATCAACCAGCCCGAGCCCAGCAGCACATAAGCCGCAGGCAAGGTGACGGCGATGCCCAGGCTAAATGCCCAGCCCAGCGGCCCGCTGGCAAAGCCGGTGATGTAGCTGCCCAGCATCCAGCCCTGCGATGCACTGGCCATGAGCGAGCCAGCAAAAAACGCGCGGTTCCAAAACGGCTTGTAGCGCAGCGGCGCTTTCACGCGAAAGTCAAACGCCACACCTCGCAAGATCAAGCCAATCAACATCATCGCCACCGGCAGGTACAGCGCTTGGAGCACCACGCCATGGGCCATCGGAAAAGCGATCAACAACACGCCCACGCCCAGCACCAGCCAGGTCTCATTGGCGTCCCAAAACGGTCCGATGCTGGCGATCATGGTGTCCTTCTCGGCGTCGCTCGCTTGCAAGAGCAACAAACCAACGCCCAGGTCGTAACCATCCAAAACCACATAAGCCAGCAGGGACAGACCCATCACGGCCAGGAAAAACAATGGCAGAAATTCAGCCCAAGTCATGGTCGCCTTTCAGTTTCAGGTTCAGATATGCAAAGACGAGGTTCATCACACCCCCGCTTTGCCCAACAAGGCACCCGTGGGCGCTTCCTGTTTGTGTTCTTTGGGGTTCTCTGCCATGTACTTCAACACGCCGACATAAGTCACCAACAGCAGGCCATAAACCACCAAGTAGGCCGTCAAGGTGAGCGCAATATAGGGCGGCGGCAAGGTGGTGGCGGCTTCGCTGGTGCGCATCAAGCCATACACCAGGAAGGGTTGGCGACCGATCTCGGTCACGTACCAGCCCGCCAGCGTGGCGACCCAGCCGGAGAAAGCCATGCCCGAGAGCACCCACAACAGAGGCTTGGGCAGTGTCACTTCTGGCTGGCGGCGCTGAAGCCACAAGCGCCAGGCGGTAAAACCCGCCACCAGCAGCATCAACGAGCCCACACCCACCATCACGCGAAAGGCATAAAACACCGGTGCCACGGGTGGGTGTGCCCCTTCAAATTCGCTGATGCCCTTGACTTCGCCGTCCAGCTCGTGGGTCAGGATCAAACTGGCCACTTTGGGGATCTTCACCGCGTAGTGGGTGGTGCGAGCTTCTTGATCAGGAATGCCAAACAGCGTCAGCGGTGCGCCACGCTCAGTTTCCCAGATGCCCTCCATGGCAGCGACCTTGGCCGGTTGGTGCTCCAGGGTGTTGAGGCCGTGCATGTCGCCCACGAGGAACTGCAGCGGCATCACGCAAGCGGCGGTGAAAACGGCCGCACGCATGGCTTTGTGGGTGCCGCGTGTGGCGCTGCCTTTGAGGAGCTGCCAAGCGCACAGCCCAGCGATCAGGAACGACGCGGTCAGCGCCGAAGCGAGCAACTTGTGCGAGAAGCGGTAGGGAAACGAAGGGTTAAAGACCACCGCCAGCCAATCGGTGGGGATGAACTGGCCATTGACGATTTCGAAACCCGCCGGGGTGTGCATCCAGGAGTTCAGGCTCAGGATCCAGAAGGCCGACATGGTGGTGCCAAACGCCACCAAAAAAGTGGCGATCAGGTGCACGCGCTCGCTCACCCGGCCTCGGCCAAACAGCATGATGCCCAGAAAGCTGGCCTCCAGGAAAAACGCTGTCAGCACCTCATAGCCCAGCAGCGGCCCTGAAATATTGCCCGTGCGTTCCATGAAGCCTGGCCAATTGGTGCCGAACTGGAAACTCATCACAATGCCCGAGACCACACCCAGCGCAAAGGTGAGCGCGAACACCTTGGTCCAAAAATAGTAAGCCTCTTCCCACGCCTGGTCTTGGGTGCGAGCGAAACGCCAACGGAAGAACAGCAAGAACCAACACAGCGCGATGGTGATGGTGGGGAACAGGATGTGGAAGCTGATGTTCGCAGCAAACTGAATGCGCGAGAGGATGAGTGCGTCGATGTCCATGGTGGCTTTCTTTGGGTGTCAAGCGCTGTCGCGTGTCTGGCTGATGGCCGGTGCCTTGTTGCCGCGACCGGTCAGGCGGTCTTTGAATTCGAGCACTTTGGTCACAGTGGCACCCATGCCCATGAGCTGCATGGCGGTCTCGGGCGCGAGTTTTTGCACGTCGTCAAACCAGGTCATGAGGCGGTCGATCAGGTCGTGCATTTCGCGCATGCGCTGCTGGGCATGGCGCTCTGCGTCGGTATGGGGCGTCTCAAGCAAGGCGGTTCGCAGCATGCTCAAGGTGGGCTCGATTTCGCGGCGGCGGCGCTCCTCGGCCAGCACCCGAAAGATCTCCCAGACGTCAGCGGGTGCCTCAAAGTACTCGCGCCGGTCACCCGCTTGGTGGCGCAATCGCACCAAGCGCCAGGCCTGCAGCTCTTTGAGGCCCATGCTCACGTTAGAGCGAGAGAACGCCAGCGCTTCGGAGATCTCATCGGCGTTCAAGGCCTGCGGCGACACATAAAGCAGCGCGTAAATCTGACCCACGGTGCGGTTGATGCCCCACTTGCTGCCCATTTCACCGAAATGGGCGATGAACTCGCGGTTGAGGGCAGGAATTTGGTCTGAAATAGTCATATAGCGATTTTAGCCAGCTCTTTTGAATTTTCAGAAATAACTGAAATATCAGGAATGAGTGCAGGGTTATCCCGCATCCTGAGGCATTGCCTGCACATAAAAAAGCCCCGGACCATTTCCCGTCCGAGGCTTCGATGTGGTCAGCGCTTGTCAGCGTCGCGGCCAGTTACTTTTTATCAAAGTCAAGAACGCGTCAGCAACTCATCCAACGCATCCGCAATCTCTTGCCCGTTCTCAGCCAATGAACCCACGCACTCTCCCAGCTGATCGAGCGCCACTGAAACCATGTCCAACGGGTGCAGCACCAACACCGCCCCACGCACTTTGAAGCTCGGATTCATGCGCGTGCCAGCAATACCCGCAGGCAACGCACTGCGCTTGACCAAAGGCACCACCACCCGACGGCGATAACCATCCAACAAAGAAGACTGAACCACCACGACGTAAGGAATGGTGTCCTTCAATGGGCCTTTGTTTCGATGAAGGTCAAACTGAGCCATCAGAGTGTGGAGTGTTCATCCGCAAATGAGCCGACTTGCGCATGCAAAGCGTTCCAGCCTGCCACGGTTTGGTCTGCCTGTTGCTGGCGGCTTGAACGTGCCTGCTTTTGTTCCACCACATACGCTGTGAGCAACTCTTCAGCCGTGGCCGACAAATTAGAGGTGTAGCCTTTGAGCTCGGCGATCAAGCCTTCACTCAAGGTGAGGTTGACTGGGCGTTTTCGGGATAAGGGCATGGCGCTGCTGGTGCGTGGCATAGGTGCCTCCAATAAAGTATGCGCATATTATGCGCATTCAAAGCAATCCCTGGCAATCGGCGCGTGTCAATGTTGTCGTCTGCATAACTGCCATGAATACATGAACTCTTCGTCGTGCATACATACGCTGGGGGCGCATTGAGCGCCGACTCAGTCGGGGCTGTTCCCCGGCAACTCTGCAAACTTGGCCGCCATCGTGGGGTTGCCGCGGGTGAGCTTCTTGATCGTCAAGTCGTCGGCCTTGTCGTTGGCCAGGCGCAAATTGTTGGCTGACTTGTGCAGCGCTTCCTTGGTTTTTTCCAGGTCCTTGATGGCTTCGTCAATGCGCCGAATAGCTTCTTCAAAACCCTCAGAGGCCAGACGCCAGTTGCGGCCAAACGCCGTCTTGAATTCGTCCAGCTGGGTTTCAAACTTGGTGATGTCCACGTTCTGCGAGCGCACCAAGGCCAGCTCGGACTTGTACCTCATCGCGTTCAAAGCGGCATTGCGCAACAGCGTGATCCGAGGCACAAAGAACTGTGGCTGAACCTGCCCCTGTTGAACGTACCTCTTAGCCATTCGATTATGCGGCCTTCTTTTGCTGTGCCGCGTGCCAGCTTTTCTCAAACTGCATCGGACTGACGTAGCCCAGGGTCGAATGAAGTCTGCGGTGGTTGTAGAACGTCATCCAGTCCATCACCTCGTCCATGGCCTGCC
>NKIP01000019.1:59856-73350 GCA_002256145.1 Comamonadaceae bacterium PBBC1 | reverse complement strand
CCCGCGCAAAGGTTTGGGGGTACGATCACCGCTGTCTGTTTACAGGGAACTGCTCCTGAACAGTCCGCAACACTCCACTCTCATCCACTGAAAAAAGGGTGTTGCACTTCACTTTTGAATCCGCCCTGGTTTACTGGAGCGGATTGCTGAACAACAAAATAATATCAATTGTTTTATTTTCAATCATATTAATTGATCCTCTTGTCGGCAATAAATTATTATTCACATGGCTACCTCAGAACCCAGAAATCACAATGCTGGCACCATGCTTTGCTGCGGGGAGCTTGTTTGCATTACTCAAAGAAAAAATCAATGTAAATTCTCAATTGCTTTTCTCCTGCTGGGTTCTTTGTCTTTTATTCAAGAAATCATCATTTAATTTTTACTTCTTGTATTTGGCAATATTTTTCTCTATTCTATTTTTAGCCAGTCTAGACTTCATGATTAAAATCAAGCCATCAAGTGATATATCCTATGGCTTGTACTTGTGGGGCTGGCCCATCCAGCAAGTGCTGGCTCAATTCTTCCCTGAATATGGAATAAAGTTCAACCAAGCCGCATCCATTGTCATTGCCGTTTGTTTTGGCTTTGCATCCTGGCACTTGGTTGAAAAACGCTTTATTAAAATAGGATTGAATTTTAACAAAAACAATTAAATTAAATTTTCTTTATATGGCGGGAAAGTAGTCCACATCAAACATCAATCAAATCGCGTTGCTGTTTGCCCCGCCATTTTGAGTGTTTCGAGCAATTGAAGACGCGTCATGGTATTGAGTCCATTTTCCCGCCAAATGTATTCGTCTTTGATGATGAGTCCGTTTTCGGCGTAAAAGCTGGCCACGCTTTTGAGCATCATTTTGGGGTTGTAGCGGTCTTCGAGGTATTTTTTGCCCATTTCAACTTTGGGCTGGAAGGTGATGTGCTCGTGCCAAACCAGCGCTCCGGGGGCGTTGAGCAATCGGTATCCTGCTTTTTTAAGCGCAAATGACACGCCCGCATCTTCAAAGGTATTGGGGTAGCCGTCGTGAAGATAGGGAGCGATGTTGAGGGTGAACAAGGTGGCGCCAATAGGACACCAATCGACCTCACGAAAGCCACAGGTGGTCAAGTCGTTGTGGGGTTTTCCAAAGTCGTGCAAACCCAAATCAATGATGGGGTCATGTGGGTCGGCTTGTTCGACTTTGCCACCGCTGAACTGCAATTTGCCATTGGGGAAGGTCACCCGGCAACAAACAGCCCCTGTTCCGGGATTGCTTTCGGCCCGCAGGAGCAGCTCTTCCAGCCAGCCTGGCTCGGGAATTTCGTCGTTGTCAAAAATGATGAACCATGTGCCGTTGGCGTATTCAAGTGCTTTGCGCCGACCTTGTGCTGGTCCTAGATTGGTGTCGCCATAGATGACTTTGACCGTTGGAAATTGACCCTCTATTTTTGTCTTGAGAAAGCTGACCGTTTCTTCGGTTGAGCCATTGTCATAGAGGATGATTTCGTGCGGAATGTTGACGGTTTTTTGCAGGCCTTGCAAAGCTTGCAGGGTTTGGGTGTGCTTGCCGTATGACAGCATGATGATGGACACGAAGCGCTTGTATTCGCCTTTGCGAATCTCTTCACGCAGGCGTGCTTCGTTTTGGATTTGACGGGTCAAATCGAGTTGTTTTTGGTTTTGTGTTTCGGTTGTTTGTTGTGCGTGCAGGCGGTGCTGGTACAAAAAGTCAGGCACATGCACAAAGCTGCTGCTGGGGTAATGAAATGCGATGCGCATGAGCATTTCGTAGTCTTGCGCCGAGTCAAATCGTGGGTCAAAAAGTCCGACTTTGGCAAAGACATCACGCCGGATGATTTTGAGGTGCGTGGCATACATGGCTCGCAGATTTTCTGCAAAGTAGTCTTGCCTTGGCAAACTCATGAAGTGGATTCGATTGACTTCCGTATTGTCTTTGTCGATGTTGATTCGCCCGGTGTGCAGGTAAACCGTGTCTGGTTTCCAGTTTTGCACGCAGATTTCAATGGCCTGTGGGTCTAACAGGTCATCGCAGTCCAAGAAGGCGATGAGGTCACCCTCTGAGGCGACGATGGCTCGGTTTTGGGTTTCTGCGATGCCCAGATTGACCTCATTTCGCAGCAGTTTGACGTGAGGGTGATGGGCATAACTTTGCAGCAGTGGTTGCACCCGGGGGTCTGGCGACTGGTCATCGATGATGATGATTTGGGTGTGCGGGTAGCTTTGAGCCAGGGCGCTGTCGATGCATTGGCGCAAGTAGGCCACATGGTTGTATACCGGAATGATGATGCTGGCTTTGAGGGCCTGATCAGCTGGCCGATCCACAGCCGTCAAAGTGGCTGCGTCTGTGCTGCGAGGCTCGTTGGACAAATACATCAAGCGATTGCGAACGTGACGTTTGACCGTTGAGGGGATCAGTTTAGAGATTTGGTGAATGCTGTCGTTCTTGTAGAGTGCTGTCAGCAATGCTAGGGTTTTGAAACTGATTTTTTGAGTGAGATTTTTCAGGGGCGATTTGACAAGCGTTTTGAGTATTTGGCCTGTTGTGCGCAGCGTGGATGTCATGCGCCAGGAACGGCTGTTTTGGTACAACTGCATTTGCGATTCATGCTGTTGCTTGAGCTCGGTGATGGCTTGCTCGTAATTGGCATTGTTTTGCTGCAGCGCAGCTTCCATGCGTGCCAGCATCTGCTCATGTTTTTGGCGGGCTTCTTGAAGCTGAAGGGCAACGACGGAAAGCTCGGATTCTTTTTGTTCTTCCAATTTTTTAAAATCAGACGCCATTTTTTTGATGGCTTCATCAGTGTTCTTCATTTTTTCAATCAATTGCGCGTTCACTTTTTCATAATCACTGATTTGTCGGCTGTATCCCCATAAGTTTTTCAGCTGCTCTGGTGTCCAACGGGCTTTCCATTTGTCGAGCATGCGCTGCAGTGTTTGCAGCGCAAGATCGGCATTGCCAAATGCCACGCCCGCACCTGAATCACCGTGGATGAGGTAGACGGCAGAGATGCCGGACTGATGCACAAAAAGGCCGGTTTGTTGGAGTTGCAGCCAATAGTCCCAGTCTTCAAACAAATCCAGCGTTTCGTCAAATCGACACTGCTGTACTTTGGGCGTTCGCCGAAACAGTGCGGCATGTATGGGGATGTAGTTTTCGAGCATGAGGTGCTCGGCTTGATAGGTCCTGATGTATTCGCGGACCACTGTTTCTTGCCCATTCGCGTCCAGTTGCACGCAGCGTGTGTCGGTGTAGGCCAACACAGCTTGCGGGGCATGCGCGAGTGCTTGCACCAGTTTTTGGATGTGATCCGGCAGCAACCAGTCGTCTTCGTCCAAAAACAGGGCAAAAGGTGAACTTGCCCTTTGGAGCAGCGCATTGGCCGCTTGTGAACGCGCCATTTTTTGCGATGCGCTGACCACCTCAATCGGAAAGGAGTAGCTTTCTTCGATGGCCAGACCTGCAGCGGCAGCGTCGGCGATGTAGACGTGAATCGGTGTGTGCGTTTGTGCCGCCAGGGACGCCAATGCTTTGGTCAACTCCGGCCGTCCGGTGCTGCGAATCAATATGTCAACAGTCTGGGCTGTCTCGTTGCGGCTCATGGTTTGGCTCCCAAGCAGATGCAGGGTGTCTTTTTTGTAGGGGTTGATCTGTAGTGCCCCCATGTGGACCCTAGCCATGCAGCAGGCCGTGCTATCCAAGCAGTTTTCATAAATTCAGCCAGCCCATCACCATGACTTCACCGGTTTGACGGTCAATAAGCCCCCGCCCGATGAAAAACCACGGTGATTGTTTTAAACAAAATAATCTGGTCGTGCCAGAGTGACCAGTTTTTGACGTACCAAGTGTCGAGGTAGACCCTTTTGTCGTAATCAAGATCGCTGCGTCCGCTGACCTGCCACAAGCCCGTCATTCCGGGACGAACCATCAAATAGTATCCTATTTCATCCCCATATTGAATCAATTCGGCCTCAACCACGGGCCGAGGCCCCACCAAACTCATCTCGCCCCGGATCACGTTGATCAATTGCGGCAGTTCGTCGAGGCTGTGGATGCGCAAAAAACGGCCAAATCCGTTGACGCGGGGGTCGTTTTTGAGTTTGCGTTCGTTTTCCCATTGCACGCGCAGTTCGGGCTGGCATTGAAGGAAGAGTTCGAGTTGCTGCTCGGCGTCGACCACCATGGTGCGAAATTTGTAGCAATTGAAGGTTTTGCCGTACTTGCCGATCCGTGGGTGTGCAAACAGGGCGGGGCCGCCGTCGCGCCGGATCAGCAAGGCAAGGGCCAACATGAGGGGGCTCAGTACCACCAGCAAGGCGATGGCCGCCAGGGTGTCAAACACCCTTTTGGTCAGGCGGGCGGGCCAGCGGCGCAGGTTGTTGCGCATGCGCAGCATGGCAACCTCGTGTGAGAAAAAATGGGAGATGTCGGTGCCGTGCAGCGGTATACCGCGCATGGCGGGGATGACGCTGATGTCGGGTGCGCCCCATTGGGCCAACATGCGCAGCCAGTGTTCACGTTGTTCCGATTCGGAGTGTTCGAGGGCAATGACCCACTGCACGCCGATTTGGCCAGCCAGGGCTTCGATTTGATGCTGTTGCAGGCGCGGGTAGGTAGCGGGGTTGTCGCCTTTTTGGCCTTCGCATGTCGAGACAAAACCAATGACTTGCAAGCCAAGTTCGGGCTGGCTTTTGAGGGCCATGGCGGCATCGGCGGCGTTGTTGCCAACGCCAATGATGACGGTGGGCCGAATCCAGAGGTTCATGCGTTTGAGCAGGTGCCGAGTCGCGGCCCGCATGCACACCAGCGCCAGCAAAACCATGCCCCAAGAAATGCACCACCATGGCAGGGACACTTGCCATTGGTTGATGGCCACGAGCGACATGTCCAGCAGCGCCAGCAAACCGATCAGGCGTAAAAAATCGCCCAGTTCGTCCCAAAAGGGGCGTCGGTCGCTGTAGTGCTGGTAACTGATGAGCAACAAGAATGTGCCCAGCATGCCCATGAGCCCCCAAGAGATGAGCCGTGCGCTTTGTTGTTGGTCCAACCAGTGCGCCACGTGGAGCATGCTGCCCATGGCCAGCCCTGTGCAGGCCAGTGTGGCCAACACAAAGGCCACCATGATGGCGGCCAGGTCGCCGCACAAAATGGCGAGTTTGGACAGCCGCACGGTGCGCAAGCTCATGGTCGAGGCCTCGCGCATGAAGGGCGCTGTCAGGCTATTGGCTTGATTCAAACCCAATACCCTTTGTGCATGGACAAGCCCTTGGCCAGCCACTGGGGCATGTTCGCGTGAAGTTGTCCGGTTTTGAATCCGGCATATTTCATTAAGTTTCGCAATAAGGCTTCGGGCAATGAAAATGCGGATTTTTTAATCAAATAATTCATTTCTGATCGGATGAATTGAATACCTTCATTTGCAGCAGATCCGAATGTTTCGATTAACCAGTGCTGTTGAGCATGAAAAACACCGGTGTCGAAGTAACGGCCGAGTTCTTGACGCAGGGAATAACTGTGCGAGTGGTAAACGCTGGCGTTGGCTTGGTAGCGAATGGCGTGGCCGGCCAAGAGCATGCGGGCGGCAAGGTGCATGTCTTCACCCAAAATCAGATCTGTGGCGAACCCACCCACTTGGTGGAAAGCCGATAGCCTGTAAACGGCAAAGGAGTTGGAGAGAAAGCAGGTTTTGATGCCTTTGTGGGTTTTGTCTTGCAGGGTGACGGTGTGGCTTTGCGGGGGGTAGTTGAACAGCCGGGCATGGGCGGCGATGGGGGTGGCGTTGTGGTGGGGCAACTGCCGACCGTAAGCTGCGGCGACTTGGGGGTCGTTGAATGCTTGAAACAGGTTGCGCAAGGCGTAGGGGTCGGCAAGGATGGCGTCTTGGGTCAAAAAAATCACGAACTCGGCACCTGATGTGTGCTGCTCGATGCCTTGCTGGCGGGTTCCCCCGTGGTTGAAACGACGGCGGCTCACGGTTTGCACCTGGTGGCCCCGCGCTTGCGCCGCCTGTGCACTGCCGTCGGTTGATTCGGAGTCAAGAATGACGACTTTGAGGGGTTGCGCGACCTGTTGTTGGATCGCCTCCAAAAAGTCGGGCCAGGTCGGGCCGGGGTTGCAGGTCGGGACCAAAACGACGGCACGCTCACAAAATGATTTTGAGGACTGCTGAAAGTACGCCATTTTTTGGTTTAAGTTTGTATCTAAAAACATACTAGCTTGTTATTGTGCCTTTATTGGTTTGATGTTTATGAGACTTTTTAATAAAAAATTGAGAATTAAGGCACTATGTGCAGGTTCATGTCGCGTCCGGGCTATAGTCCCGCACCGGCCAAATGGCCCTCTGTGTAGAAAAAAGGCGCCTGAAGGCGATACGGCATGAATGTGCAACCCGAGTTGGTCTGGACTGAGGACAACGAGACGCGGTCTTTGTTTTGGCGCATGGACCAGGGGGCGGCGGTGCCCAAAAAGGTGGTGTTGGCCGACGACACGATGAGCGCGGACACGGCTTTCAGGCTGGCTTGTGAGGGCACGGGCTTGTTGTGGCGGGGGGATTTTCAGAACGCCCGGCAGTTGTTGCAGGCTTTGGCGCGGCGCATCGACAAGCCCAAAAAGGTGCGCGTCAAGAAATCAGAGGTGGCCCCCGCCGTGGTGCCCGGGGCTGCGTTTCACACGCATCGCCAGGCGCAGGCGCACCGAAGCCGGGTGCTCAACCAAGTGTTGATTGAGTTACAGGGCGATTACGGGGTGGCTTTGCGGCGTGCGCCCGATGTGCGTCAGGCTTGTACGCAGGCTTTTGGGCCGGCCAATGGGCAGGCTTCGGTGCTGTCGCTGCGCAGTTTGCAGGGGGTGGTGGGGGCGTTTGAGTGGCGCAAAAACGGGGTGGAGGTGCCCGCTTTGGGCGAGGCTCTGAGGATTTTTCCGCACTATGGGGTGTTTTCGCCGATTCGCGGCGAGTATGTGGCGTTGGTGGCCAAGGCCCCATGGCCTGCCGCCATGGGCTCGCATTCGGTGGCGTTTGACATTGGGGTGGGCACGGGGGTGCTGTCAGCGGCACTGGCCCGTCGCGGTGCGGCCCAGGTGGTGGGCACCGATTTGAGCGATCGGGCCATGGCTTGCGCCAAAGACAATTTGCAGCGTTTGGGCGTGCAAAACCAGGTGACTTTGTTGCAGACCGATTTATTCCCCCCAGGGCAAGCGGCTTTGGTGGTGTGCAACCCGCCTTGGTTGCCAGCCCGGGCCACGTCGCTGTTGGACCAGGCCGTGTACGACGAGGGCAGCCAGATGCTCAAGGGTTTTTTAAAGGGTTTGCCTGAACACCTGTGCCCAGGGGGCGAGGGTTGGCTGATTTTGTCGGACTTGGCCGAGCATTTGGGTTTGCGCTCGCGGCAGGAGCTGGTGGGCTGGATCGAGGCGGCAGGTCTGGTGGTGCTGGGTCGCATGGACGCCAAGCCGGTGCACGGCAAAGCCCAAGACCCGACCGACCCGCTGCACGCAGCAAGGGCGACCGAGGTGACATCGTTATGGCGTTTGGGGGTGGCCGACGCTGGGGTGGGTTTGTGATGGTGAGAGGGTGGGCCTTGCGTTGATGCAGAGAATTAACGCCAACTCGCCTGCTTCACAGGGTGCCACCGGCACCCAATAATTCGACAATTTTCCGAGCATTCAATCCGGTGAATTGCCCGATCTGTTCTGCGTTGAGGCCGTTGGCATGCATGGTCCGAACAATCTGTGCTTTGGTCTCAGCCTCACCCTCGGCCCGGCCCTCTGCCCTGCCCTCGGCCTTGCCCAAATTCCGAACGTCCTCCAGCACGGTCGATTCAATCCGGGCCTTGTCCATGTGGATGTGATAGACCTCCAGCTCTTGCTCGGTGAAGGCGCCCACTTCCACCAGTTCGAGCGCCTGTGCAATGTCCGGGTCTTCGCGCCAGCTGGGGTCTGAGTCGGGACCTGGGTGGGGGCGCTCACCCACTTCGCTCAGGAAGCGTAACCACTTGACCAGCATGCGCTTGTCTGTGCGGTTTTGGGGGGTAAATTTGGGGAGTTCGATGAACACAAATTGCAAGCCCTCCAGCACCCGTCGGGGATCATGCTGGCGCACGATTTGATAGTGATGGTAGTACTCGGGTGTTTCACGGTCAAACACCTCGTTGGTCAACGCCAAAGCGTAAACCGGCTGCAAGCTGGCGTAGTTGTGGCCCGCGTGAAGTTGTTTCACATAGGCCTGGCTGGCAGAAAAAAGAATGCGCTGCTCAAAGCTGCTGCTCCAGAGCATTTGCATTTCCACGATGAAGGTGCGTCCGCGCACGTCTTTGCACTTGACATCAACGATGGAGTTTTTGAACAAGCCCGGCAACTCGGGCACTTGTTCCGGCGTCAGGTACTCAAGACTCTCAATCTGGCTGTCGTCAGCCAGGGGCAAAAGCGCATTTAAAAAACTCCGCAACAAATGCTCATGCTCACCGAACACGCGTTTGAAAGCGAGGTCCACTTTGGGGTCAAGGTAACGGGTAGGCATGGCCATGTGTGTGGGAAGAGGAAGTTGCAATTTTATCGATGCAATATGGGGTCTGCGAGGGTCATCGCGACGAGGTCAACGCTTCTACAAGGGTTAAAAGCCATGGGGGTCAGACACGGGCCAGCACGGGTGCCAGAGCCTTGCCGGTGTGGGTGCCCAGGATCACCAAGGCCTCGGGCGTCATGGCGGCCACGATGCGGCCGCCTGCGTTGCCGCCTTCCGGTCCCAGGTCAATCACCCAGTCCGCTTCGGCGATCACGTCGAGGTCGTGCTCGATCACGATCACGCTGTGACCGGCATTGACCAAGCGGTGCAACACGCTGATGAGTTTGTCCACGTCGGCCATGTGCAGACCCACGGTGGGTTCGTCCAGCACATACAAAGTGTGCGGAGCCTTGTTGCCGCGCTTGCCCACTTCGTCGCGCACTTTGGTCAGCTCGGTCACCAGCTTGATGCGCTGGGCTTCACCACCGCTCAAGGTTGGTGAGGGCTGACCCAAAGTCAAGTAACCCAAGCCCACGTCTTTGAGCAGCTGCAGCGGGTGCGCGATGCTGGGCATGGTGGCAAAAAAGTCCACGGCCTCGTCCACTTCCATTTGCAGCACGTCGCCAATGCTTTTGCCACGCCAGGTCACGGCCAGGGTCTCGGGGTTGAAGCGAGCGCCTCGGCAGGTTTCGCAGGGCACTTTCACATCGGGCAAAAAGCTCATCTCGATGGTGCGCATGCCCTGCCCTTCGCAGCTCGGGCAGCGGCCTTCACCGGTGTTGAAGCTGAAGCGTCCTGCGGCGTAGCCTCGGGCTTTGGCCTCGAGGGTTTCGGCAAACAGTTTGCGGATCGTGTCCCAAAAGCCGATGTAGGTGGCGGGGCAAGAACGCGGGGTTTTGCCGATGGGGGTTTGGTCGACTTCGAGCACGCGGTCGATGGTTTCAAAGCCTTGCACATCGCTGCACGCGGTCAACGCAACACGCTGACCCGCGTCTTGTGCAGTGCGGCCTGCAAAGGTGGAGCGCTGGCTGACCAGGGCTTGCACATTGGCCAGCAGCACATCACGGGCCAGGGTGGATTTGCCGGAACCACTGACACCGGTGACGGCGACCAGACGCTTGAGGGGCACTTGCACATCGACTTGGCGCAGGTTGTGCAGGTTGGCGCCGGTGAGGGTGAGCCAAGTCAAATCGCCAGCAGGGCTGGCTCCTACAGGGGCCGAGGTATTTGTAGGAGCTTGCCCTGCAAGCGATGCTCTGGTCAACGCAACCGCCCTATCGCCAGCAGGGCTGGCTCCTACAGGGGCCGAGGTATTTGTAGGAGCTTGCCCTGCAAGCGATGGGCTGCCCACCGAAACAGCTCGGCGAGCCTGCATCGGATGCTTCATCGCGTGCAGCAGATAGCGGCCGGTTTGCGAATCGGCAGACGCCGTGATGTCGGCCACCGAGCCTTGTGCCACCAGACGGCCGCCGCGTTTGCCCGCGCTCGGGCCGATGTCGATGATGTGGTCGGCGCGGCGGATGGTGTCTTCGTCGTGCTCCACCACCACCAGCGTGTTGCCTTTGTCGCCCAGCTTGTGCAGGGCATTGAGCAAGATCTGGTTGTCGCGGGCGTGCAAGCCAATGGTGGGTTCGTCCAGCACGTAGCACACGCCCTGCAAGTTGCTGCCCAGTTGCGCGGCCAGGCGGATGCGCTGCGCTTCGCCACCCGACAAGGTCGGTGCACCCCGGTCGAGCGTGAGGTAACCCAGGCCCACTTCTTCCAAAAACTCCAAACGGCTTTTGATTTCGGGCACCAGGTCGCGGGCGATGTCGGCGTCGCGGCCGGTGAGATGCAGCTTGTCCACCCAATGCCGCACGTCGGTCACCGACAAACTGGCGATGTCGGTGATTCGCCAGCCCTGCCCCGGCACAGAACCGAGCCTCACGGCGCGTGCCGTGGCGTTCAGGCGGGTGCCTTCGCAGCTGGGGCAGGCCACATTGGCCAAGTCTTCGATCTCGGGTTCCGCAAAGGTTTTCTCGCGGCCTTTGTCCTTGTCGTCTTGCACCGAGTCGTCAAACACCGAGCGCTCGTCTTTGCTGAGCTTGACACCCGTGCCCACGCAGTCGGGGCACCAGCCGTGTTTGCTGTTGTACGAGAACAAACGCGGATCGAGTTCGGCATACGAGGTGTCGCAGGCCGGGCAAGCCCGCAGTGTCGAAAACACACGGTGCTGACCAATGCGGGCGGTGGATTCGCCGCTGAACATGGCTTCGCGCAAGCCGTCCAGATCGCTCAGGACATGCACCACGCCTTTGCCGTGTTCCAGTGTTTTGCTCAGGGCTTGGCGCAGCGCGGTTTCGTTGGTGGGCATCACATCGAGACTGGCCACGGGCAACTCGATGTTGTGTTCTTTGAATCGGTCGATGCGCGGAAAACCTTGTGTGGGCAAAAAGTCGCCATCGACGCGCAAGTGCGTGTAGCCACGCGGACGTGCCCAGTCGGCCAGCTCGGTGTAAACGCCTTTGCGGTTGACGACCAAGGGGGCCAGCAGGCCGATGTGTTGCCCCCGGAACTGCGTCATGAGCTGCGCGATGATGCTGTCGGGCGTTTGCGGTTGCACGGGGGTGTTGTCGTGCACGCAGTGCTGAATGCCCAGCTTGACGTAGAGCAAGCGCAAGAAATGCCACACCTCGGTGGTGGTGCCCACGGTGGATTTGCGGCCACCACGCGACAGGCGCTGCTCAATCGCCACGGTGGGCGGGATGCCGTACACCGCATCGACCTCGGGGCGGCCTGCGGGCTGCACGATGCTTCGGGCGTAGGCGTTCAGGCTTTCCAAATAGCGGCGCTGGCCTTCGTTGAACAGGATGTCAAAGGCCAGCGTGGATTTGCCAGAACCACTGACGCCCGTGACCACGTTGAAGCTGCCACGCGGGATGTTGACGCTCAGGTTTTTGAGGTTGTGCTCTTTGGCGTTGACGATCTGGATGTTGTTAGAGACCGCGCCTTTGGCGCGGGCAAGAGACGCGCCGGTATTTTGTAGGAGCTTGCCTGCAAGCGATGCCTCGTGCAGAGCAAGCCTTGTATCGCCAGCAGGGCTGGCTCCTACAGGCAGGGTCTTGGCGTTTTGTAGGAGCTTGCCTGCAAGCGATGGCTCTTTCACACCGAAAACTTCGCCCATGGCCTCGGCGTACTCCCGCAGCGCCAGCCCCGTATGAGAGGTCGCATGTTGGCGCACATCTTCTGGCGTGCCTTGGGCCACGATCAGACCTCCGGCGTAACCACCTTCTGGCCCCAAATCGATCAGCCAATCACTGGCACGGATCACGTCGAGGTTGTGCTCGATGACGATGAGCGAGTGCCCCGCTTCGAGCAGCTTGCGCAAAGCCCGCATGAGCTTGGCGATGTCGTCAAAGTGCAGGCCGGTGGTCGGCTCGTCAAACAAAAACAGCGTGCCCTTGCGCGCCAGACTCTGGCGGCTCTTGGCCGCGCTTTTGGCGGCCTCGGCCAAAAAGCCCGCGAGCTTGAGGCGCTGCGCCTCACCGCCAGACAAGGTGGGCACAGGCTGGCCCAGCTTCACGTATTCCAGACCCACATCGACGATGGGCTGCAGGGCGCGGATCACGTCGCGGTCTTGCGCGAACAAAGCGGCGGCTTCGCTCACCGTCAAGTCCAGCACATCGGCCACGTTCAGGTGGCGCGGCTGCGCTTGGCCCAGGGCTTGGCGCTCAACGGTGATCTCCAGAATCTCGGGGCGGTAACGCTTGCCGTCGCAATCGGGGCAGCGCAAATACACGTCGCTCAAAAACTGCATCTCGACATGCTCAAAGCCCGAACCACCGCATGTGGGGCAGCGGCCGTCGCCGCCGTTGAAGCTGAACTTGCTGGCGGTGTAGCCGCGCTGGCGCGAGAGTGGCGCGGTCGCAAAAATCTCGCGGATCGCGTCCCACGCACCCACATAGCTCACAGGGTTGGAGCGAGCGGTTTTGCCGATGGGCGACTGGTCGACAAACACCACATCACTCAGGTGGTCAGCACCCAGCAAGCGGTCGTGTGCGCCCGGGGTTTCGGTGGCTTTGCCAAAGTGGCGCATGAGCGCCGGGGCCAGCACATCCTGGATCAAACTCGATTTGCCCGAGCCGCTGACGCCGGTGATGGTGACCAATCGCTGGAGCGGAAAGTCCACGCTGATATTTTGCAGGTTGTGCTCGCGTGCGCCTTCCAAAATCAGTCGCGGCGTGCTGTCGGTGACCATGCGCTTGAAGCCCAGGCCCACTTGTTTGCGCCCACCCAAATAAGCACCCGTGAGCGTGTCGGCATTGCGCAGGTCGGCGGTGGTGCCGTCAAACACGATTTGCCCGCCGCGCTCGCCGGGTCCGGGGCCCATGTCGATCATGCGGTCGGCGGCCATCATCACAGCCGGGTCGTGCTCGACCACCACCAAGGTGTTGCCCGCGTCGCGCAGGCGGTGCATGGCCAAGGTGATGCGGTGCATGTCACGCGGGTGCAGGCCGATGCTGGGCTCGTCGAGCACAAACAGCGTGTTGACCAAGCTGGTACCGAGCGCGGTGGTGAGGTTGATGCGCTGCACTTCACCGCCGCTGAGCGTGCGGCTTTGGCGGTCGAGCGTGAGGTAACCAATGCCCACGTCGCACAGGTATTTGAGGCGGGTGGTGATTTCTTCGAGCAGCAGTTGCAGGGCTTTTTGTTCGGCGCTTGGGCCTTTTGTTGAGTCCTGTGCTGTGGCATCTGTGGTTTCTTCGGCGGTTCGGTCTGCATCAGAGCGGGGGGCGGGCTCCTCATGCGGCGGGGGTACGCCAAAATCGTCGCCCGCCCCCCGCTCTGACGCAGACCTTGTGGTGGATCGGGCGTCTTGCGCCCTCTCAGTCGCTGCCTGTGCCTGTGCCTGTGCCCTTGTCTGCGCTTCTGCTTGTGCACCCACGGCTTCGGCCCGGGATGGGCTGGGCGCCGATTTTGGCGTACCCCCGCCGTATGAGGAGCCCAGCCCATCCC
>NKIP01000019.1:0-59846 GCA_002256145.1 Comamonadaceae bacterium PBBC1 | reverse complement strand
CCCCCCGCGTTTTGTGGCGCCCAGCCCATCCCCGGCCGAAGCCTCCCCCAAAGTCCTCAACAATCCAGCAACCGAAGAGGCCACCTCAGCCCCCAAAGACGCCTGCCCAGAGGCCGACAGCCGATCAAAAAACAAACGCAACCGATCGAGCGGCATGATCATCATGTCGTGCAAGCTCAAACCCGGCAGCGCCTCCAGCTGCGCCCGAGTCCACTTCACACCTGCGGGCATGAAACGCTTTTCCACTGGCAAGACGCCATCGGCATCCGAGTGGCTGCCAATGCGCCAGATCAAACTCTCGGTCTTCAAACGTGCCCCTTTGCACGTCGGACACTCGGTGTAACTGCGGTACTTGGACAAGAGCACGCGGATATGCATCTTGTAAGCCTTGCTCTCCAGGTACTCAAAAAAGCGCTTCACGCCATACCACTGGTGGTTCCAGCGGCCCTTCCACTCGGGCGAACCGTGGATCACCCAGTCTTGCTGCGCCTGGGTCAGCTTGTCCCAGGCCGTGTCACGCGGAATGCCTGCGGCCTCGGCGTGGCGCATCAGGTCGTCCTGGTTTTCTTGCCAGGCGGGCGTTTGCAGCGTCTTGATGGCCCCGGCTCGCAGCGTGAGCTTGGGGTTGGGAATGACCAGGCCGTAGTCGACGCCGATCACCCGGCCAAAACCCCGGCAGGTCTCACACGCGCCCACGGCAGAGTTGAACGAGAACATCGACGGAATCGGGTCGGTGTAGCGCTGGTCGCTGTCGGGGCAATGCAGACCGGTGGAAAAACGCCAGATGTCGAAGGCGGCTTCAGAGGAAGCAGCAGCGGAGAAATTGGGATCTGACCCCGATTTCTCTGACCCCGATTTCTCTGCATACACGTTCAGGCGGCCGCCGCGTTTGAGGGCCACTTCGATGGCTTCGACCACGCGGGCTTTTTCGGCCTTGCCCAAGCGAAAGCGGTCGGCGATCACGTCCAGCACTTTGCGCGGGCCGGTGGGGGTGGCCACTTCGCGTTCCGCCTGCACTTTGGTGAAGCCGCTGGCGGACAACCATTGCTCAACCTGCTCGGCACTGGTGTTGGCCGGCAGCTCGACCGGGAAGGTCAGGTACAGGCGCGGGTCGCCCGCTTGCTCGGCACGCTGGGCCAGCTCGGCGTAGATGGTATCGGGGTTGTCGTGGCGCACGGGTTGTGCGGTGTCTTTGTCAAACAACTGACCTAGGCGGGCAAACAACAACTTGAGGTGGTCGTTCAACTCGGTCATGGTGCCCACGGTGGAGCGCGAGCTGCGCACCGGGTTGGTCTGGTCAATGGCAATGGCCGGGGGTACGCCTTCGACCTTGTCCACGGCTGGTTTGTCCATGCGGTCCAGAAACTGACGGGCATAGGCGCTGAAGGTCTCTACATAGCGGCGCTGGCCCTCGGCGTACAGCGTGTCAAACACCAAGCTGGACTTGCCCGAGCCGCTGGGGCCGGTGACCACCGTCAACTCGCCCGTGCGAATGTCCAGATCGAGGTTTTTGAGGTTGTGCTGACGGGCACCACGGATGCGGATGAGACCTTGGGACATGGACGGGCTTTATGGGGTGGGGGCCAAGCATTCTAGGGCGGCACGAATAACCCCCTGTCAGCTAGCCCTGCTGCTGATTCGACAAGGTATGGCCTACAAGCCATCGCCAGCAGGGCTGGCTCCTACAACGATGCGGTCAAGGGACAACGGTCAGTGGTCAGCGTTGGGAGTTTGTCCCTTGTGGAAGCTTGCCCTGCAAGCGATCCATCCTCACAAGACTGCCAACCTCGCTATCGCCAGCAGGGCTGGCTCCTACAACCAGACTGCCTCGCAGGACGTCCAACCACGCCATCGCCAGCAGGGCTGGTTCTTACAAAAAAGAAAGCCACGCGATGGCGTGGCTTTCTAGGGTTGGCATCTGACGTTGGTCAGGTGCGCAAACCATGCTTACTTGGAAGCGCTGGCATCCGAAGCAGGTGCCGCAGCAGGTGCGGCAGGTGCAGATGCATCGGCCTTGGCGGGTTCTGAATGCACGGCATCGGCACCGTGTTTCTCACCGCTCATGTCCAGGCTGTCTCCGCCTTTACCGATCACGTACAAAGCAAGGGCCGCAAAGACCACAAAACCCACAGCAATTTTCCACATCGTTCATCTCCAGTCATGAAAAAGGCCCTCCACAGAGGGAAGGCCTTGAATTTAGCACCCGAGTCACCTCGGGTAGCTTACAAAGATCAGTCGTCAGCGTAGATGTCGACGTCTTTGGTTTCCTTGATGAAGATGCCACCGATCACGACGGTTGCACCGGCGATGATGATGGGGTACCACAAGCCGTTGTACATGTCACCTGTCTGGGCCACGATCGCGAACGCAGTGGTAGGCAACAGGCCACCAAACCAGCCGTTACCAATGTGGTAAGGCAAGGACATGGAGGTGTAACGAATGCGGGTGGGGAACATTTCGACCAGCATGGCGGCGATGGGGCCGTACACCATGGTCACCAGGATCACCAGGTAGGTGAGGATGGCGATGACGGTGACTTTGTCAAACTTGGCCATGTCGGCTTTGGCGGGGTAGCCAGCGGCCTTCAGGGCAGCACCCAGGTTAGAGCCCAACAAGGTTGCGCCAGCAGTCTTCTCGTTGCTCAGGTCTTTGACAGACTTGGTCGCAGCTTCGATGGCCTTGGCATCTTTGGGTTCAGCAGCATTCAGAGCAGCCAGCTTTTCCTCGGCCTTGGCCTTGGCAGCAGCGACGTCTTCAGCCGAGTACTTGACTTGCACGGTGGTCGCGCCCACTTTGATGAGGGCAGGTGTGCCGGCGGGAGCCACTTCGTTGGAGTAGCTCACCGAAGCGCCAGCCAAACGTTGCTTGGCGATGTCGCAAGAAGAAGTGAATTTCTTGGTGCCAGTGGGGTTGAACTGGAACGAGCACTCGGCTGGATCAGCGATCACCACCACTTGAGATGCGGCTTGAGCAGCGGCCAACTCGGGGTTGGCTGCCTTGGTCAAGGCCTTGAACACTGGGAAGTAAGTCAGCGCAGCCAACAAGCAACCGGCCAAGATGATGGGCTTGCGGCCGATTTTGTCAGACAGCGAACCGAACACGATGAAGAACGGTGTGCCGATGATCAGCGAGATGGCGACCATGATGTTGGCGGTTGCGCCGTCCACTTTCAACGCTTGTGTCAAGAAGAACAAAGCGTAGAACTGACCGGAGTACCAGACCACAGCTTGACCCGCGGTCAAACCGATCAGGGCCAAAATCACGATCTTCAGGTTTTTCCACTGGCCGAAAGCTTCGGTCAGAGGGGCCTTGGAGGTTTTGCCTTCGGCTTTCATTTTCACGAAAGCAGGCGATTCGTTCATGCTCAAACGGATGTAGACCGAGATGATCAACATGATGATCGAGACGATGAATGGCACGCGCCAGCCCCAGTCAGCGAAGGCTTCTTCACCGATGGCGGTACGTGTACCCAGAATCACCATCAAGGACAAGAACAAGCCCAAAGTGGCTGTGGTCTGGATCCAGGCGGTGTAAGCACCACGTTTGCCAGCAGGTGCGTGCTCGGCCACATAAGTGGCAGCACCACCGTACTCACCACCCAATGCCAAACCTTGCAGCAAACGCAGGCAGATCAGGATGACGGGAGCGGCCACGCCAATGCTGGCGTAGTTGGGCAAAACACCGACGATAAAGGTCGATGCGCCCATGATCAGGATGGTCACCAGGAAGGTGTACTTGCGACCGATCATGTCGCCCAAACGGCCGAACACCAAGGCGCCGAAAGGACGCACGATGAAACCGGCAGCAAAAGCCAACAGCGCGAAGATGAAGGCAGAACCTTCGTCCAGACCGCTGAAGAATTGTTTGGCGATGATCGCTGCCAACGAACCGTAAAGATAGAAGTCATACCATTCGAAAACGGTACCCAGAGAAGAGGCAAAAATGACCTTCTTCTCTTCCGCCGACATCGGGCGGGGTGCTGCTGTAGCCATAGAGTTGTCTCCAAAAAATGCAGTCCTCAACATGAAGACTTGCGCCGATTTTTGGTGGACGCTCTGACCCGCTTCTGACGCTTAACCAACGGCAGCTTACAAGCAAAGGGTTTACCCTTGAAATTACCGATCTTTAACCAGAAAATTCATCAAAGCAAAGGGTTTACCCTTTGTTTTTGACCGTCCTTTTGGTGTGCCAATCTGGGTATAAACCCTTGGGTTAAGGGTCTTGTTTTACGGGCACCCGGGAAAACACCGAGCCCCTGACTGTCCCGTTTGTCCCCTATGCTTGTGCATGCCCACACCTTGCCCCCCTTCTCTGACCCTTAAAAAACGCCAACGGCGTTTGACTTTGGTGCTTTTGCTGGTGTGGGCTTTGGCCAGTTTCGGGCCAGGCTTTTTTGCACGAAGTTTGTCGTTTCATGTGTTGGGTTGGCCCTTTCATTTTTGGATGGCTGCACAGGGATCCATCCTGATTTTCATGGCCGTGGTGGTGGTCTATGCCAGGCTGATGAACCGCTGGGAAGCCGAAGAAGCGGCCTCTGACTGAATCAGCGGCGGATGCCCACGGCGCATTGCGCGGGCGCTTGCCAGTCTGGCCCCTCGAACCAGGCATCGCCCGTCAGGTAGGCCCGCAGCATGGGCAAGGCATCTTGCCCCCAAAACAATTTGTCATCCACCACAAAACTGGGCACGCCAAACACCCCCTGGGCAATGGCTTCTTGGGTGTTGGATTGCAGCCGTTGTTTGACTTCTGCATGGTCGACTGGCTGAGCAGGACCGAGTTGATCGATCAGCAAGGCCAGACGTTCGACATCGGCCGCATCCTGACCCGTGCACCAAACGTGTTTGAACAGGGTCTCGCACACCCACCGGCTGGGCTGCCCATCGGCATCACACGCCGTGGCCAAACGCAACAAACCCAGCGGGTTAAAAGGGTGCATGGCCGGCAACTGCAAAGGCGTGCCTTGCTGGCGAGCCAGCCAAAGCACCTGCCGATAAGTCCAGTCGCGTTTGCCAGGCATTTCGGCGGGACCCAATTGACCGTGGTGCTTGAGCATGGCGGCAAACAGCACCGGCTGGTGCACCACGCGGTGACTGATGCCCTGCAAGGCCCGTGGCAAGGCATCAAAGGCCAACCAGGCATAGGGCGAGATGAAGTCCAGATAGAAGTGGATGGTTTTCATGGTTCAAAGTGGGTGTGTTGGCACACCCAGTCTATAGGGTGAACACCGAGAGACGGAACAGGGCTTGACCCTAGAATTTGCATCAAACCTGTTTTCCAGGTGAAGTCATCTTGGTCTTTGACTTCCGTGCCCAACACTCAAGGAGACAGCATGTACAAACACATCATTTTGGCCTACGACGGTTCGGCCAGCGGACAAAAAGCCTTGCTTGAAATCAAGGAACTGGCGCATTGGGGTCAGCCCCGTTTGACCTTGGTGGCGGTGGTGCCCACGCCCATGGATGTGGGTTCGATGGAGATGGGCTACTACGCATCGACCAACACGGCCGCCGTTGAAGCGCAGTTGGAACAGCAATTGAACGATGGCGTGGCCGCCTTGAAGGCCATGGGTTTTGCGGCCCACGGCGAACTGCTCAAAGGCGAAGTCATCAAGGCGCTGTCTGAGTATGCCGACCGCATGTCGGCAGACTTGCTGGTGGTGGGCCATCGGCACGAGACCAACTTGCTGCGCCGCTGGTGGAGCGGTTCGACCGCCAAGGCCTTGGTGGACGAGTCGCCTTGCAATGTGTTGATTGTGGTGGAGCGCAGCGCCTGAACGGCCCAAACGGTCCAAACGGCCGAGGCCGTCAGCCCCCCACCAACGACTGCACGCGCATTTGAATGCGCTGCCAGACTTGTCGTTTGCCTGCGTCATGCAGTCGACTCCACTCGCCGATTTCTTGCAGGGTTCGCAAGCAGCCTTCGCATTGGCCGGTTTGCGGGTGCATCACACACACCGAGACGCAAGGCGATGGCACATGAGGCAGTGATGTGGACAGCACTTGCGATGCGCGTTCGGCCAACTTGTGCAGCCGGATGTTCATGCGGGCTCTCCATGGGAGACCATAACGGCCTGCACCACATCGGCCACGGGCGCGTTGGTCAAACGTTTCAGGTCGTCGGGCTGCAACTGGAACACGCCATGTGGATGCCCGGCGGCGGCCCAGATGTCGGCGAAACGCCACAGGTCTTGGTCGAGCAAGGTCACCGGCGTGTTGAGGTGCGCCACGGGCGAGACACCGCCAATGCTGAAACCGGTCTGGGCTTTCACAAACTCGGCATCGGCTCGGCCGATCTTGCCGACCAGGGCCGAGACTTTTTTCTCATCCACCCGGCGGTCCCCCGAGGTGACCACCAGCACGGCCACACCATCGTCCTTGCGCTTGAAGATCACGCTCTTGGCGATCTGACCAAGTTGCACACCCAGCCCGTCGGCCGCCTCTTGTGCGGTGCGGGCTGCGCCATCGAGCATGACCGGCGCATGCGGATGACCGGCGTCTTGCAACGCGCGGGAAACACGCTGCACACCTTCGGGCAATGCGTGCAATTGAGCTCCGCACATGGTTCAGCCCGCCCGCTTGTTGAGGATGGCTTTGGCCACGTTGGAGTTGGGTTGACGACCCAAAAAGTCACTGATGAAGGCCCCGGCATCGACCAGTTTGTCAAGGTCAATGCCTGTGGCGATGCCCATGCCGTGCAGCATGTACACCAAGTCTTCGGTGGACACATTTCCGGTGGCCCCCTTGGCATAGGGGCAGCCGCCCAGACCTGCAACTGACGACTGGAAGTTCCACACGCCCATTTGAAGTGCAGCCAAGGTGTTGGCCAGCGCCTGCCCATAGGTGTCGTGAAAGTGGCCACAGATGTGGTCGATGTCGAAGTGCTGCAGCGTGGCCTCGATGGCACGCTGCACCTTGAGCGGTGTGCCCGTGCCGATGGTGTCGGCCATGTCCACGCGTTGCACGCCAATTTGCTTCATCAAACCCGCCAGATGGGCCACGCTGGCCGGTGAGACATCGCCTTCGTAGGGGCAGCCCACACTGCAGCTCATGGCACCGCGCACGGCAATGCCAGCGGCCAGCGCCGCTTGCACCACGGGCGCAAAGCGTTCCATGCTTTCTTCGATGGAGCAGTTGATGTTCTTTTGGCTGAAGGCCTGGCTGGCCGCACCAAACACCACGATCTCGTCGGGCTTCGATGCCACCGCTGCCTGAAAGCCCACCATATTGGGTGTGAGCACCGAGTAGCGCACACCCGATTGGCGCTCGATGCCCGCCATCACGACCGCGTTGTCGGCCATCTGCGGCACCCACTTCGGGGACACAAAACTGGTGACCTCGATCTCGGTCAGACCTGCGGCCTGCAGGCGGTGCACCAGACCGATTTTGACCTCGGCCGGGACCGGTTGCTTTTCGTTTTGCAAACCGTCGCGGGGGCCGACGTCGATGAGTTGAACGCGTGAAGGGAGGGTCATGGGATTCTCTGAATGTTCAATAGCCGCGCTGGTGGTCCACCACGCCACGGATGGGCTCGCCGCGCTGCAGCGCCTGCATTTTGCCCACGATTTGCGCGATGCTTTCTTCGCGCAGGGTGCGGGCCGAGGTGTGTGGCGTCACGGTGATTTTGGGGTGCTGCCAAAAGGGGTGGTCAGAAGGCAAAGGTTCGGTGCGGAACACGTCGAGCGTGGCCCCGGCCAAGTGGCCGTTGTCGATCAGGGCGATCAGGTCTTCTTCGACCAGGTGCTTGCCCCGCGCCACGTTGATGACATAGCCGCCTGCTTGCAGTTGGGACAAGGTGCCTTGGTTCAGGATGTTTTCGGTCTCGGGCGTGAGCGGCATCAGGTTGACCAGCACGCGCGTGGCGGCCAAGAATTCGGGCAGGCCTTGCGCACCACTGAAGCAACGGATGCCGGGCAGGTCTTTGGCACTGCGGCTGTAACCGTTGACCGGAAACTCAAACACCTGCAGCGCTTTGGCCACACGTTCGCCGAGCACGCCCAGACCCATGACGCCCACGGCAAAATCGGCGCGGCTGCGCGGCTTGCGGTAGGACCATTTGCCCGCTGCGGTGTCGGCGTCGTAACCGTCAAATTCGCGAAAGTGCCGAATCACCGCGTGGCACACGTATTCGGCCATTTGCACCGACATGCCCGCGTCGTCCAGACGCACCACTTTCAGTGAGGGGGGCAACTTGAGCTGAAGCAAGGCGTCCACACCCGCACCGATGTTAAACAGGGTTTGAAGCGCCGTCTGTTCGTCGATGAACTGCTGAGGCGGTGCCCAGACGATGGCATGGTTGGCGAGCGGTGCGCCGGGTGCCCAGGCGCTAACCCGGGCGTCGGGGAGTGCTTGCTGCACGGCCTGTACCCAGGGTTCAGGCGGCAAGCTGGCAAAACAGATGGTGATGTTCATGCTGCAATTGTGTCAGCGGAGAAATATCCGGACTGTCGCGCGGGTTGTCGTCTTGTAGGTCGGTGGCTTTAGCCCCGACATGCGGCTGTTGCCAGTCGCACATCGTCGGAGCTGAAGCTCCGACCTACAAAATTCACGCCGCCAGTTTGAGCAACTCGGCACCGTCGGCGACTTGGTCGCCGGGCGCGTACAGCAACTCGGCCACCACGCCGTCTTTGGGCGCACTGATGGTGTGCTCCATTTTCATGGCTTCCATCACGGCCAAAGGCTGACCCGCCTTGACTTTGTCGCCTGCCTTGACGGCAAAGGACACCACCTTGCCCGGCATGGGCGCCGTCAGACGCCCACCCTCTTGCGCGGCCTCGCCAGCATGCGCCAAGGGGTCGAGCACGGTGATGCGCGTCGCGCCTTGGGGCGTGAAGAGGTGCGCGGTTTCGCCTTGCCAGTCGAGCTGGCTGAAGCAGCGCGGGGCATTGCCCCACTGCACCCAGAGGCCTTCGCCATGGGCAGCAAAGCTCAGCACGCCAGATGCAGCGTCATCGCCTTCCAGCGACAGGCTCAAAGCGCCGTCGTGCAGGTAATTCAGACGGGCCGAGCGCGGCTGGTCTTGCCAGACAAATTCAAAGCGGCGCTGCGCCAAGCCGTGCGACTGCCAGCCATCGCGGCGGCTGAAGGGGTCTGCGCCCTGCAGGGCTTTTTCGGCGTGCAGGGTGTGCGCCACCACAGCGGCCACGGCGGCAGTCAAGCCCACGGCTTCTTGTTTGAAAAGGACGGGGGCTTCGCGTTGGATCAAGGCCGTGTCGAGCTTGGCGGTGGCAAAGGCCTCGCTGCGCACCACATGGCGCAAGAACTGCACGTTGGTGTTCAGGCCCACGATGTGGGTTTGCGCCAAAGCGGTGTCCAGCCGGGCCAGCGCTTGCTCGCGGGTGTCGCCGTGCACGATGAGCTTGGCCACCATCGAGTCGTAAAACGGGCTGATGGTGTCGCCCTCCCGCACACCGTCGT
The DNA here is from genome assembly GCA_002256145.1 of Comamonadaceae bacterium PBBC1. GTDB lineage: Bacteria > Pseudomonadota > Gammaproteobacteria > Burkholderiales > Burkholderiaceae_C > Limnohabitans_A. The sequence continues at coordinate 50,433 of NKIP01000019.1, read as the reverse complement.
CCACACGCACCGTGCCACGCTCAAAGCTGGTGGCTTGGGGCTTGCGGTAAACCTGCAAAGTGCCTGTGGCGGGCAAGAAGTTGTTGTCGGGGTTTTCGGCGCAAATGCGCGCTTCGATGGCGTGACCCTGGATGCGCAGCTGGTCCTGGCGCAAAGGCAAGGGCTCGCCACTGGCCACGCGCAGTTGCCACTCGACCAGGTCGAGGCCGGTGATGGCTTCGGTCACCGGGTGCTCCACCTGCAAGCGGGTGTTCATTTCCATGAAGAAGAACTTCATGGATTCGGGCTGGTCGTAGGCGGTTTGTTCGACGATGAACTCCACCGTGCCTGCGCCCACGTAGTTCACGGCTTTCGCTGCAGCCACAGCGGCTGCGCCCATTTGCGCACGCAGGGTTTCGGTCATGCCGGGGGCTGGTGCTTCTTCCAACACTTTTTGGTGGCGGCGCTGCACCGAGCAGTCGCGCTCAAACAAATACACGCAGTTGCCCTGCGTGTCGCCAAACACCTGGATCTCGATGTGGCGCGGCCGTTGCACATACTTTTCGATCAGCACCGCGTCGCTGCCAAAGCTGTTGATGGCTTCGCGTTGGCACGATGCCAGCGCTGCGGCAAAGTCTTCGGACTTTTCGACCACCCGCATGCCTTTGCCACCACCGCCCGCACTGGCTTTGATGAGCGCGGGGTAACCGATGCGGTCGGCCTCGGCTTGCAGCAGCGCCGGGTCTTGGTCAGCCCCGTGGTAACCGGGCACCAAGGGCACCCCTGCGGACTCCATCAAACGCTTGGATTCGGCTTTGAGGCCCATGGCCAAGATCGCCGAGGCTGGGGGGCCGATGAACACCAGACCTGCAGCGGCGCAGGCCTTGGCAAAGTCTTCGTTCTCGCTCAAAAAGCCGTAGCCGGGATGCACGGCCTCAGCGCCCGTGTCTTTGGCCGCCTGCAAAATACGCTCCCAGCGCAGGTAACTGTCTTTGGGGGCCGAACCGCCCACATGCACGGCTTCGTCACACACTTGTACATGCTTGGCCCCAGCGTCGGCGTCCGAATAAACGGCCACCGTCTGGATGCCCATGCGGCGGGCGGTGGCCGCAACGCGGCAGGCGATTTCGCCACGGTTGGCGATCAGTATTTTTTTGAACATGTTTGCTTCCTCAAGCCATCCAATGGGGTTTGCGTTTTTGCAAGAAGGACTGCACGCCCTCTTTGCCTTCGCTGCTGGCGCGGATGTCGGCGATGCCCGCCACCGTTTGCGCCACCAGCGCATCGTTGATCTCGCGTTCGGCCACGTCTTGCACCAGCTTTTTGCAGGCACGCACGGCGTGGGGGCTGGCGTTCACCAGCGCTTGGGTGAGCTCAGCCACTTTGGCGTCGAGTGCATCGGCTGTCACCACCTCGTGCACTAGGCCGATGCGGTGCGCCTCGGCCGCGCCAAAGCGCTCGGCCGTCAAGAAGTAGCGGTGCGCTGCACGCGCGCCCATGGCGCGGATCACATAGGGGCTGATGGTGGCGGGAATCAAGCCCAGCTTGACCTCACTCAGGCAATAGTTCGCCGTGTCCACGCTCACCGCCATGTCGCAGGCCGCCACCAAGCCCATGCCGCCGGCGTACACATCGCCTTGCACACGGGCAATGGTGGGCTGGGGGCATTCATAAATCGCGCGCAGCATGGCGGCCAACTCGCCTGCATCGGCCAGGTTTTCGTCCCGGGTGTAGTCGGCCATGCGGCGCATCCAGTTCAGGTCTGCACCTGCGCAAAAAGCCGGGCCTTCGGCCGCCAGCACCACACAGCGCACGGTGCCGTCTTGGGCCACTGCCAGAAAAGCGTTTTTCAACTCGGCAATGACTTCGTCGTTGAAGGCGTTGCGCACATCCGGGCGCGACAGCGTGATGGTGTGCACGCCGCCTTGGGTGGAAATTTTCAGGGCGTTGCTCATGCTTTGGGTGCCTGTTCTGCGAGAAGGAAATAAACCATGTCCAGCTCTGGGCAAGGCTGGCCCATGGCGGTGAGCGCCGCCGTGATCTGGCCACGGTGGTGGGTGGCGTGGTTGAACACATGCGCCAAGGTGGCCGCAAACGGCAAGGACAGGGGGTCGCCCATGCTGGTTCTGTAGTCCAGTTGGCCGTCAAAACGATCGGCACTCCAGCTGGCGATCAGGGGCGTCCAGTTGGCCGATCCGCCCTTGAGGGCCTGCGCCAAGCGTTCGCGGTGGGGCTCAACCTCGGTGTTCAGCGCCAGCACCGGCGATGCGCCTTTGGCAAAACGCGCATACCAAAGCAAGTGCTCGGCCACCAGCATGTGGTTCAGCGTGCCGTGGATGCTTTTGAAGAACAGGCCCACGTCGCGCCGATAGTCTGCATCGGACACGCGCGAGACCGCTTCGAGCAGGCGGTGCGTGGCCCAGACGTGGTAACGCGCTTGCATGTTGAAGTGGCTGTGCCAAGTGGATGTGTTCATTGTGGCCATGTCTCCAGTCCTCCTAAAGTTTTGAGTGATTCAAAGTCGGCGTCGCGGTGCAGCAGCGTGTGGCCGTGGCTCATGCAATAGCTGGCCAGCAGCACGTCGATGGAGCTGTGCACGGTGCGGCCAGATTGGCGTAACCGTTGATAGAGTGTGGCCGCCTGCAGGGCGTTATCGAGACCACCAATTTCCACCACTTCCAAGTTCAACAGGAGGTCGCGCACTCGGGCCTGGGCATTCGCCGTGGAGAAGCCTCGAACCACTTCAAAAATAACCAGATCGGCTACACCAATGTCGGGCGGCCCATCTTCCCCAGTGAGCCAGCGTTCTAACTGTTGGGTCTGTGCGTTGATCGTGCCTCGAAAGTGATCGATCAGCACGCTGGAGTCCACCAAAATCATGCTGACTTGCCTTTCCCATGCAGCTTGGTTTCAGCGCCTGCTTGGGATGTTCGAGCTTTAACAGCGGGCTTGACTGCATAAGTCGCAGCAGGTTCTTGCACGGTCTCTGCAAGTTGCCTCTCTTCGCGCGCCTTGGCCCAGGCTTCGTCGGAGTCGTCCCAAAACAAGGTGCCACGGGCGGCCAACAACGCTGCATAAGCCTTCTTGCGCTTGAGCAGGCGCAAGCCCTCTTCCACAGCCTCTCGCTTGGTCTTGAAATCCCCCGAGGCCATGACGTCGGCCATGAGCTTGTCGTCGATCACGATGTTGGTTCGCATGTGTTCAGCCCCTTGATGTGTATGAATTCACAAAATCATACACATCACATGCGGAAAAGTCCAAATTTCGTCTCGGGGATCGGGGCGTTGAGCGATGCGCTCAGGCCCAGCGCCAACACGCGGCGGGTGTCGGCCGGGTCGATGATGCCGTCGTCCCAAATGCGGGCGGTGGCGTAGTAAGGGTGGCCCTGGTCTTCGTATTGCTGCTTGATCGGGGCTTTGAAGGCTTCTTCTTCTTCCATGCTCCACTGGCCGCCCTTGCCCTCGATGCCATCGCGCTTGACAGTGGCCAAGACGCTGGCCGCTTGCTCGCCACCCATGACGGAGATGCGGGCGTTGGGCCACATCCACAAGAAGCGGGGGCTGTAGGCACGGCCGCACATGCCGTAGTTGCCCGCGCCAAAGCTGCCGCCGATGATGATGGTGAACTTGGGCACTGCAGCCGTGGCCACGGCCGTGACCATCTTGGCGCCGTTGCGGGCGATGCCTTCGTTTTCGTATTTGCGGCCCACCATGAAGCCGGTGATGTTCTGCAAAAACACCAAAGGCACTTTGCGCTGGCAGCAAAGCTCGATGAAGTGCGCACCTTTCAGCGCCGACTCGCTGAACAAAATGCCGTTGTTGGCGATGATGCCCACCGGCATGCCTTCGATGCGGGCAAAGCCACAGATCAAGGTGGTGCCAAAGCGCGATTTGAATTCATCGAACTCCGAACCGTCGACGATGCGGGCGATGATTTCGCGCACATCAAAAGGCTTGCGCGTGTCGGTGGGGATCACGCCATACAGCTCTTGTGCGTCGAACTTCGGGGGCACAGGCGTTTGTGTGGCGATGTTGGGGGCCTTTTGTGCGTTCAGATTCTTCACGGCTTGGCGCGCCAGCGCCAGCGCGTGCACATCGTTTTGCGCCAAGTGGTCGGCCACGCCACTCAAGCGGGTGTGCACATCACCACCGCCCAAATCTTCGGCGCTCACCACCTCGCCCGTCGCGGCTTTCACCAGTGGCGGGCCACCCAAAAAGATGGTGCCCTGGTTCTTGACGATGATGGTCTCGTCGCTCATGGCGGGCACGTACGCGCCACCCGCTGTGCACGAGCCCATGACCACCGCGATTTGCGCAATGCCTTGCGCGCTCATGTTGGCCTGGTTGAAGAAGATGCGGCCAAAGTGGTCGCGGTCAGGGAAGACCTCGTCCTGGTTGGGCAAGTTGGCACCGCCCGAGTCCACCAGATAAATACAAGGCAGGTGGTTTTGCTGCGCGATCTCTTGTGCGCGCAAATGCTTTTTCACCGTCATGGGGTAATAGGTGCCGCCCTTCACCGTGGCGTCGTTGCACACGATCATGCAGTCCACGCCGCTCACGCGGCCAATGCCCACGATCACGCCCGAGCTGGGCGCGTCGTTGTTGTACATGTTGAGCGCCGCCAAGGGCGCGACTTCGAGGAAAGGCGTGCCGGGGTCGAGCAGCATCTGCACGCGGTCACGCGGCAGCAGTTTGCCCCGGGCGGTGTGCTTGGCGCGGGGGGCGTCACCGCCACCCAAAGCCACGCGCTCCAGGTGGGCGCGCAGGTCGTCGACCAGGCCGCGCATGGCCGTGGCGTTGTGCTGGAAATCGGCCGAACGCGGGTTCAGTTGAGAGTGCAAAACAGTCATGTGTCTTCCTTGGCTGTGGCCCCGGGCACACGGCAAACACCGCGCCTGAGGGGCAATACCTGCCAGCTTAAGGCCAGTTGGCCGTTTGGGGGGCGTCAATTGGGTTGCAAATCGTGCCACAATTTCATCCCACATGAAACACCCCCCGCCTGGTCCACCTCGAACCGCCGTCACCGGCCGCGCCGAGACCCCCATGGCATTTGTTCAAGCTATTGTGCAGGCCTACACCCAGCGCGGCATGGACCCGCTGCCCGCCCTGACCGAGGCACAAATTGCGCCAAGCTTACTGAAGCAGGACAATGCCCGCATCACCGCCCTGCAAATGGAATGGCTCTCGGCCGCCGCCATGCGCGAGCTGGACGATGAGGCCCTGGGCTGGTTCAGCCGCCGCCTGCCTTGGGGCAGTTACGGCATGCTGGTGCGCGCCTCGTTGACGGCCCCCACCTTGGGCGTGGCACTGCAGCGCTGGTGCCGCCACCATGGCCTGCTGACCGACGACATTCACCTGCAAGTCAGCACCGAGGCGGGCGTGGCCCACCTGCAATTGCACGAACACCACCCCCTGGGCACCCTGCAAGAATTTGCCGTGGTGTCGGTGCTGCGCAATGCCTTGGGCGTGGCCTGCTGGCTGACGGACTCACGCATCCCCTTGCTACAAACCACCCTGCGCTTTGCCCCGCCGCCCCACGCCGACAGTTACCGCGTGCTGTTTGACGGCCCCACACAGTTCAACGCGCCCACGCACAGCCTGCAGTTTGACGCGGGTTACCTGAGCCTGCCCGTGCGCCGCGACGAAGCGGCTTTGCAACGCATGCTTCAACGCGCCCTGCTGCTCACGGTGCGCCCTTACCGACGCGACCGCTTGCTGGTAGAAAAAGTGCGCCAGACCTTGGCCGAACACCCCGAACACAGCCGCAACGCCGACGACCTGGCCGCTTGGCTGAACCTGTCTGCGCGCACGCTGCACCGGCAACTGAAAGAAGAAGGTGCCAGCCTGCAGCAACTCAAAGACGCCGTGCGCCGCGACCTGGCCATGGACCTGCTGCTGCGCACGCAACGCCCCATCAAACAGATCGCCGCCGAGGTGGGGTTTCAGAACGAGAAGAGCTTCATGCGGGCGTTCAAGGGGTGGACGGGAGCATCCCCAGAATCCATGAGAAAAAGCTCTTGAACAAAAAGTTCCCGCTCAAAAACAAGAGTAGAAACCCTATAAGTAAGCCAAAGGTCAGTCCCCTCTGCGACATTAACCAACAGGCAGACATACAACTCACTCAGATTAAAAAATCGGGTGGCTTGGGTGTCTGCCTTTTTTGTTTTTTAAGCAGGACATAACAATGATTGACCCCGTGATCGCCAAGATCCAAAGTCACCCAAAGTACGCTCAGCTGCGCAAGCAGCGCAATACTTTTGGCTGGCTCCTGACCGTGTTGACTCTGGTCGTTTACTACGGCTTCATCGCACTGATCGCCTTCAACAAGCCTTTTCTCGCACAGCCTCTGGGCGCAGGTGTGACCTCGATGGGCATTCCGCTCGGCATGGGCGTGATTGTGTTCACCATCGTGATCACCGGCATCTACGTCAACCGCGCCAACAAGCGCTACGACGCGCTGACGCAAGACATCTTGAAGGACGCCACAAAATGAACAAGGCGATGCAATTTTTCCTGGGCGCTTTGGCCCTGATCGCGGGCAACGCCGCGCTGGCTGCCGGTGCCGACATTGGCGACGCCGCCAAGCAGTCCACCAACTGGACCGCCATTTTGATGTTCGGCACCTTCGTGGTCGGCACGCTGTGGATCACCAAATGGGCTGCGGCCAAGACCAAATCGGCCGCAGACTTCTACACCGCCGGTGGCGGCATCACCGGTTTCCAAAACGGCCTGGCGATTGCGGGCGACTACATGTCGGCCGCGTCCTTCTTGGGCATTTCGGCAGCGGTGATGGCTTCGGGCTATGACGGCCTGATCTATTCCATCGGCTTTTTGGTCGGCTGGCCCGTGATCACTTTCTTGCTGGCCGAGCGTCTGCGCAACTTGGGCAAGTTCACCTTTGCCGATGTGGCCGGATACCGATTCAAGCAAACGCCCATCCGTGCGTTTGCCGCTTCGGGCACGCTGGTCGTGGTGGCGTTTTATCTGATCGCCCAGATGGTCGGCGCCGGTCAACTCATCAAGCTGCTGTTTGGTCTGGAGTACTGGATGGCCGTGGTCATCGTCGGTGCGCTGATGATGGTGTACGTGTTGTTTGGCGGCATGACCGCCACCACCTGGGTGCAGATCATCAAGGCTTGCTTGCTGCTGTGCGGCGGCACCTTCATGGCCATCATGGTGTTGGCGCAGTTCGGCTTCAGCCCTGAGGCGCTGTTTGCCAAAGGCGTGGCGGTGAAGACCGCGATTGCCGAAGCCAGTGGCAAGACCCCCGAAGAAGCGGCCAAAGCCGGTCTGTCCATCATGGGGCCAGGCGGCTTCATCAAGGACCCGATCTCGGCCATTTCGTTTGGCATGGCACTGATGTTCGGCACCGCCGGACTCCCCCATGTGCTGATGCGCTTTTTCACGGTGCCTGACGCCAAAGAAGCGCGCAAGTCGGTGTTCTGGGCGACCACCTGGGTGGGCTACTTCTTCATCTTGATCTTCATCATCGGCTTCGGTGCGATCACCCTGGTGCTGACCAACCCCGAGTTGGCCGACACCGCCAAAGGCGTGATCAAAGGCGGCGCGGGCACGGCCAACATGGCGGCGGTGCTGGTGGCCAAGACGGTGGGCGGGGATGTGTTCTATGGCTTCATTTCGGCCGTGGCGTTTGCCACCATCCTGGCCGTGGTGGCGGGCCTGACCTTGTCGGGCGCATCGGCCGTGTCGCACGACCTGTATTCGACCGTGTTCAAACAGGGCAAGGCCGACAGCGCCTCGGAGCTGCGTGTCTCGCGCATCACCACCCTGGCTTTGGGTGTGATTGCGGTGGGTCTGGGCATTGCGTTTGAAAAGCAGAACATCGCCTTCATGGTGTCGCTGGCTTTCGCGATCGCGGCTTCGGCCAACTTCCCGGTGCTGTTCCTGTCGGTGCTGTGGAAAGACTGCACCACACGCGGCGCGGTCATTGGCGGCTTCCTGGGCCTGATCTCTTCCGTGGGCCTCACAGTCGTGTCGCCTGCCGTGTGGGAAGTGACCCTGGGCAACCCCAAGGGCTCGGCCTGGTTCCAGTACAGCTCGCCCGCCTTGTTCTCGATGACCATTGGCTTTGTGAGCATCTGGCTGTTCTCGATTCTGGACAAGAGCGAACAAGCCCAAAAAGAACGCGCAACCTTCCCGGCTCAGCAAGTGCGATCTGAAACCGGCTACGGTGCTGCTGCCGCTTCGGACCACTGATTTTTCGGCTTCAAGCAGAAAAACCAAAGGGCGCTACGGCGCCCTTTTTTTGTGGGCACCAGGCGGTGACGGCACCTCACTCACCCCGCTCAGAGCGCTGCTGCGACTTCTTTACACAGGCGGCTCAAACCGATAGCCCACGCCATACACACTCACCAGGCAGTCGGCATCGGCATCGACCTGCTGAATTTTCTTGCGCAGGTTTTTCACATGGGTGTCGATGGTGCGGTCACTCACCTCTCGCAAGTCAGCGTGTGCGGCATCGAGCAACTGCTCACGCGAAAACACCCGCCCCGGACGGCTGAGCAACAAGCGCAGCATGCGAAATTCCAGCGGGGTCAAAGTCAGGCTTTGCCCACGCCAGGCAATGCGCAGCGCCTCCTCATCAATGTGCCACGCCGCCTGCTGTGTGAGCAGGCGGCCTTGCGAGCGTCGCAGCAGTGCTTGCACGCGGGCCATGACTTCACGCGGGCTGAAAGGTTTGCAGACATAGTCATCAGCCCCCGTCTGCAGCCCCAGCAGACGGTCGATTTCATCGACCCGGGCGGTGACCATGAGGATGGGCACATCGCTGAACTGACGCACCGCACGGCACAGCCCCACACCGTCGAGCCCCGGCAGCATCACATCCAGAATGAGCAGATCGGGTCGCGACTGGCGAATGTCTTGCAGCGCCAAGGCACCATCGGCCAATGCGCGGGCCTGATGGCCCTCGTTGTGCAAATAGTCCACCAACAATTGGGCAATGCGCAGGTCGTCTTCGACCACCAGAACACGGGCAACGGTCATGGGCGTGCGCCTTTCTCAGGGTCAGGCAGTTGGCTCAGCAAAGTCTCGGGTGGTTGAAGGGGCAAATCCACTTGCACATGCAAACCGCCCAGGCTGCTGGCGCTCGCCGCCACCGTGCCGCCATGGGCGTGGGCGATGGCTTCACAGATGGCCAAGCCCAGCCCGCTGCCCCCCAGAGCGCGTGTGCGTGCGCGGTCGGCCCGGTACAAGGGCTCGAACAAGCTGGCCATGTCGTGCGCATCCACCCCGGGTGCTGAATCCTCGACGTCGATGAACGCGCGCGCACCCACCCTGCGCAAGCGCAACACAATCTGGCCCGGCGCATGGGTGTAGCGGATGCTGTTTTCCAGCAGATTGACACACAATTGCGCCATGCGTGTCGCATCCCAAGAGGCTTGAAAGGGCTCCCCCGGCAAGTCCAGGCTCAGGGCCAGCCCTTGGGCGCTGGCGCGTGGGGCATGGCGCTGCACCAGCTTTTGCAGCAACTCGGCCGGGTTCATGGGTGCAAAGTGGCAAGGCAGGTTTTGCAAATCCGACATGGCCAGCAAATGCAGGTCATTGACCAGTTTGCCCAAGTGCAGAACCTCTTCACGCAAGACCTGCACCGCTTCGGCGCGCAAGGGGCGCACGCCATCGCACAAGGCCTCGATGTCGCCTTGCATCACGGTCAAGGGGGTGCGCAGCTCGTGAGAAATATCGGCCAGCCATCGCCTGCGCGATTGCTCCAGACGCTGCAGGCTTTCAGCCATGTGGTTGATGTTGACCACCACATCACCGATTTCATCGGTGCGCTCGGCACTTGCTTGTCCCCGTTCAATGCGCGCCGAAAACTCGCCTCGGGCCAATTGCCCGGTGGTCTGTGCCACAGCGGCCAGCGGTCTGACCCAACGCCGGGCCAGCCAAGCGGCGCTGGCCAGCGCCAGCAACACCAGCCCGACGGAGGTGCCCAGAATGCGCACATATTGGTCACGCAAAAAACGCGATTCCGTCCCCGGGATGGTGTCTGTTTGGCGCAAGCGGGCCCAGGCCACCAGCACGCCACCCGCCCGAATTGGCCGGTCTACCGGGTCCGCGCTGGCCGGCGCATCGCCCCGTCCGAGCAGGGTCTGCCCATCCAGGCCCACCACCGACAAACGCTCAGGCCACGCATCCCGGCCGGGCCGGGGATGCGGGCGCGGCATCAGGCCAGCCAGGCCCGATGCGGGCGGTGGGTGATCGCTCGAAGGCGGGGGCGCATCCGCAGGCTCGCCACGCAGTTCATTGAGCAGCGCATGCATGGACAGGCTTTGTACAGAGGGGTTGGCCGGAATGGCCAGCTTCTTTTCGACCAAATCGCGAAACGCTTCGAGGTGTACCACATCCCGCGCCGCCAGGTATTGACCAAACCCGTGCCGCAAATTCCAGGCCGTGAACCCGCCCAAAGCCAACACCGCCACCAGGGCGAAACTGAGCATGAGCAAAGACAGTTTGTGAACAAGACGCAGGCGCATGGGGTTCTAGAAAAGTGTCTGCCGAGTAAAGCTCAGGATTGTGAAGAGAGTGTGTGGATTTTCACGCATTGCCTTCACAGTGCCCGGTCAAAGTCTGAATTCGACGGGCGCCACCGATTCGCGCAGGCGTCTTGCACCCACATCATTCAAGGACTTCATGCTTTCACGATCATCTTTGGCTTCCACGCATGCCACTGCCTATGCCATGCCCCTGCTGGCTTTGGCTGGCCTGGCTTTTTCCACTTTGACGCATGCGCAAGCCGTTGAAGACGATGCATGGCATTTCAACGCAGGCGTGGGTCTGATGTCTCAACCCAGCTATCCCGGCAGCAGCGAAACCCGAACAGGTGCTTTGCCCACCTTTGGCGCCAGCAAAGGCCGCTGGCAATTGGGCGCTGTGCCCGGTGCGGGGGTGCCCCTGGGTGTGGGTTACACCTTGATGCAAGACGGCCCCTGGCGCATGGGGCTGGGCGTGGGCACGGGCTTGGGGCGCTCGCGCAACGACAGCGAGAGCACGAAGTTTTCAAACCTGGGGGCCATTGAACAAACCGCCTTGGGCTCACTGTCTGGCAGCTACACACAAGGCGCCGTGGCCGCATCGGCCAACATCATCACCGACATCGGGGGCCACCAACAAGGCACGCGCGCGCTGCTGGATGTCAGCTTCAGAACACGCCCCATGGAACGACTGGTCCTGAGCGCAGGCCCTGGCATGACCTGGACGGACGGCCGTTACGCACAAACCTATTACGGAGTGAGCGCAGCACAAAGCGCCAGCTCAGGTTACGCCACCTACAAAGCCCGCGCCGGCTTGAATGCCTGGCGACTGGGGGCGAGCGCCGACTACCAACTCACGCACGAATGGAGCCTCTCGGCCAAACTGGGGGTGACACAGCTGCAAGGCGATGCGGCCAACAGCCCCACCATCGACAAGAAAACCCAGACCAGCTACGGCCTGTTTGCCAATTACCGCTTTTGAAGCTGCTGCCCCAAAGACTGGAGCATGGACTGGGGCATGGGCACGCCCATTAAATACCGGCCGAAAAATCGGGCGTGGGGTTGGTGATGCCGCAGCGGCCATCGAGTTGCGCAGGGTCGATTGACCCATGCGAGGCACACGCCCTGCAAGCCATCGCCCACGGGGTGGGCGCCTACAAAAACAAACGCATCGCCAACAAAAACGGAAGCAGTTCAAACCTCATAGGGCCGAATCTATCGGCAGAGGCTGCTTACTCACATTCGGATCAGTGCAGCCGCAACTCGTGCATGCCCGTGAACACGCGCACGGCCCCTGCCTGCACCAAAGGGGCGTGCTCAGCGGGCGGTGCGGCATAGGCCCACACCGTGGCGCCAGCGGCCACACCCGCCGTGATGCCCACCGTGGTGTCTTCGACCACCAGGCAGCGGGCGGGCTCGACCTCCAAATGCGCGGCAGCGGCCAGGTACACATCGGGGTGCGGCTTGCTGCGCGGCATTTCATGGCCACTGAAAATGCGGCCTTCAAAAAACTGCATCAACCCCACTTGCCTGAGCATCATCTCGACCTTGAAACGATCGGCCCCCGAGGCCACGGCAATGCGCCCTTGGCAGTGATCGTGCAAGTGCGCCACGGCTTCGTGAACGCCGTCGATGGCGGTGATGCTTTGCGTCAGACGCTCGTTACGGCGGGAAAAAAACTGCTCCAGCCAAGCGTCGGTCAGTGGCACGCCGGTATGCGCTTCGATCACGCTGCGTTGGCTTTTGACGGTGTGGCCCACAAAACGCTGCATGCACTCAGCCAGCGTCATGCGCCAGCCCTGCTCTTCAAACATGTCCCGCAGCACACCGCAGGTGATGGACTCACTGTCGACGAGCACGCCGTCGCAGTCGAAAAGAATGGCTTCAAAGTTCATGCCGCGCATCATACGGCTTGCACTTCAGGGCAAACTACAGGCCTGACTTCTCAGCCACGCCATGACGCCCCTGCTTCGCATCCACCACGCCGCCATCATCTGCTCGGATTACCCTCGCTCCAAACGCTTTTACACCGAGGTGCTGGGCCTGCAGGTACTGGCTGAAAATTACCGCCAGGCACGCGGCTCCTGGAAGCTGGACCTGGCGCTGCCCGATGGTGGGCAAATCGAGCTGTTCTCTTTCAACGGCGCACCGCCGCGCCCCAGCTACCCCGAAGCACAAGGCCTGCGACATCTGGCCTTTGCTGTGACCGATGTGCACGCTTGGAAGGCGCATCTGGAATCACAAGGCATCGCGGTTGAAACGATCCGCACCGACGAGTACACCGGTCAGCGTTTTGTGTTTTTTGCCGACCCGGACGGGTTGCCGCTGGAGTTGTATGAGGTGGCGGCTCAGAGCACGTCACCATCCACATAAAACCAGCGACCGTCTTCGCGCACAAAGCGGCTGCGTTCGTGCTGGCGCACGGCTTTACCACCCACGCGAAAGCGGGCCACAAACTCGACCTCGGCAGAGTCATGGCCTGTTTTGTGGTGTTGCTTGATCTGAAGTCCCAGCCATTTCGTGCCAGATTCCAAGTCCAGCGTGGCGGGACGCTGGCTGCTGTGCCAGGTGGCCAGCAAATACGGCACATCGCCCTGCACGAAGGCGCTGTAGCGCGAGCGCATCAGGCTTTCGGCATCCGGGGCGTTATGGTTGACGTGGTACGGGCAGCAGCATGCATCAAAGCTCAGTACTTGGCCTTTAGGCGTGGTGCGTCCGCAGGGACAGGGTGTCAAATTCATGGGCTTGATTCGTCGTCAATTTGGGGCTGGGATGTAGATCGGTGGCTTCAGCCCTGACGAATTTGGGTGGTCCAGCATGTCGGGGCTGAAGCCACCGACCTACAAAAAAGATCAGCCACCTTTGCGCGAAGCGCTTTCGGCCTTGTGCTGCTCCAGCGTGACCATGGGGGCTGCGGCTTTTTTCCAGGCGGCATAACCGCCGTCAATGTGGGCCACATTGCTCATGCCCATGTCTTGCAGGGTTTTGGTGGCCAACGCGCTGCGCCAGCCTGCGCCGCAAAACAGGATGAACTCTTTGCTTTCGTTGGCGAACACGGGTTTGAAATAGGGAGATTCAGGGTCCACCCAGAATTCGAGCATGCCGCGGGGTGCGAGCAAGGCGCCGGGAAGAGTGCCTTCGCGTTCGAGTTCACGCACATCGCGAATGTCGACGATCTGCACGGTCGGGTCAGTCAATCTGGCACGGACCTCGTCCACGCTGTAGGTGGTGACCTGGGCCATGGCCTCGTTCACAAGCGTCTGGAATCCTTTGGTGATGGGCATGTTTGTCTCTCCGGTGATCGTTTTTTTGCAGGAGCCTGATCTGCAGGCGATTGTTTTAGTTTTGGGCTGGGGATGTCTATCGCTTGCAGGGCAAGCTCCTACAGGGGATGTCCAGCATTTTGCAGGTGCCTGGGTTGGCACCTACAGAGGACATCGTCTGCGCCTGCATCAGAGTGCGCGCTGGATGATGATTTTCTGCACGTCGCTGGTGCCTTCGTAGATCTGGCACACCCGCACGTCGCGGTAGATGCGCTCGACCGGAAAGTCGCTCACATAGCCGTAGCCGCCCAGCGTCTGGATGGCGGCGGAGCAAACCTTTTCAGCAGCCTCGCTGGCGAACAGCTTGGCCATGGCGGCTTCTTTCAGGCAAGGGCGACCGGCATCGCGCAAGCTGGCGGCATGCCAAATCAGCTGGCGCGCCGCTTCAAGTTGCGTGGCGCATTCGGCCAAGCGGAAACCCACCGCCTGGTGGTTGAAGATGGCCGTGCCAAAGCTCTCTCGCTGCTTGGCGTAGTCAATCGCCACATCAAGCGCGCTGCGGGCCATGCCCAGGCTCTGCGCGGCGATGCCGATGCGCCCACCCTCCAAAGACGACAGGGCGATCTTGTAGCCCTCGCCTTCTTGGCCAATCAGGTTCTCGGCGGGGACGCGGCAGTTGTCGAAGTTGATCTGCGCGGTGTCACTGGAATGTTGACCGAGCTTGTCTTCGAGGCGCGCCACGTTGTAGCCTGCTGTGCGGGTGGGCACGATGAAGGCACTCAGGCCTTTTTTGCCCGCGCCCTTGTCGGTCACTGCAATCACGATGGCCACATCGCCGTTTTGGCCGCTGGTGATGAACTGCTTGACGCCGTTGATCACGTACTCGTCGCCGTCTTTCACAGCGATGGTGCGCAGGGCCGAAGCGTCCGAACCCACATGCGGCTCGGTGAGGCAAAACGCACCGAGCATCTGGCCCTGAGCCAGGGGCCTGAGCCACTGCGCTTTTTGCGCGGCGTTGCCATACATCATCAAGATGGCATTCACCGGGCAGTTGGTCACACTGATGACGGTGCTGGTGCCACCGTCACCGGCCGCAATTTCTTCGAGCACCAGCGCCAGCGTCACATAGTCCAGGCCCGCGCCGCCCAGTTCTTCGGGCACACAAATGCCGTAAGCGCCCAATTCGGCCAAGCCCTTGTGCACGTCTTTGGGAAAGTGGTGTTTTTTGTCCCACTCAGCAGCATGGGGCCACAGCTCACGCTGGGCAAAGTCACGCACGGCGTCGCGGATCATTTCCTGGTCGGGGGTCAGCAGCATGTCGGTCTTTCTTTGTGGGTTCACCAGGGCAGCGTGCTGCCGTCATGGTTCAAAAATGCGCCCCGGTGTTTTGGGTCGCGTTGTTCAAGCACTTGGATCAGGGTCTGTCGCAGGCTGCTCGCGCTTTGCTCTGGCGTCAGGGGCGCAGCTGACCCGCCCATGTCGGTCTGCACCCAACCGGGGTGGATGGCCAGCACGGTGATGTCCGGTTGCTCGGCCTGCGTGCAGCGAACCACCATGTTGAGCGCCGCCTTGCTCACGCGGTAGAGCGCGGCGTTACCGCTGGTGGCCTCTTGCATGCTGCCCATGATGGAGCTGATGCAGGCGATCACGCCATGCGTTTCTTGCACCATAGGCGCAATCTGTGGAATGACCTGCATGACGCCCATCACGTTGGTGTGCATGACGGCGTCAAAACTGTCGCGAGTGGGCGGCGTGCTGGCGCTGGCGCGGTCCATGGCTCCTGCCACGTAAATGGCGAGATCAATTTTCTCGCCATCAAGCTGCCAGGACAGGCCTGAGTTGCTGGCCGGGTTGGCCACATCCAGGCGCAGGGTTTGTGCGCCAAGTCCCTTGATCCGGGCCAGACCCTCGTCAGAGCGGGCGGTGGCGATCACGCGCCAGCCCTCGGCCAGGTACTGGCGCGCCAGTTCAAAGCCAATGCCGCGCGAGGCGCCGATGAGGAGAACGGTGTTCATGTTGTCTTGTCTTTGCAGGAGCCTGCCCTGTAGGCGATTGATGGCTTTTCCAACACCCATCGCCAGCAGGGCTGGCTCCTACAAGAAAACCATCACACGAGTTCCAGGGCCACAGCCGTCCCTTCGCCGCCGCCGATGCACAGCGTGGCCAGGCCTTTTTTCAGGCCACGGCCCTGCAGTGCGTGGATCAGGGTGACCATGATGCGGGCACCGGACGCGCCAATGGGGTGACCCAAAGCGCAAGCGCCGCCGTTCACGTTGACCTTGTCGTGCGGCACGTTCAGCTCTTTCATGAGCGCCATGGGCACGACGGCAAAGGCTTCGTTGATTTCCCACAGATCCACGTCTTCGACCTTCCAGCCGGCTTTGGCCAAGGCCTTCTGGCTGGCGCCCACGGGGGCGGTGGCGAACCACTCTGGCTCTTGCGCGTGGGTGGCATGGCTCACGATGCGAGCCAAGGGCTTGCAGCCCAGTTTGGCTGCGGTGCTCTCGCGCATGAGCACCATGGCGGCTGCGCCGTCGTTGATGGACGAGCTGGCCGCAGCGGTGATGGTACCGCCATCTTTCTTGAACGCAGGCTTGAGGGTGGGGATCTTGTCGATCTTGATCTTGCCGGGGCCTTCGTCGATGGCCACCACAACTTCGCCCGCACGGGTCTTGACGGTCACGGGTGCGATCTCGGTGGCGAAACCGCCGTTCTTGATCGCGTCTTGTGCTCGCTGCACGCTGGCCATGGCAAACGCATCCTGCTGTTCGCGTGTGAAGTTGTATTTGGCCGCGCAGTCTTCGCCAAAGGTGCCCATGCTGCGGCCGGATTCGTAGGCGTCCTCCAAGCCGTCGAGCATCATGTGGTCATAAATCTTGTCGTGGCCCATGCGATAACCGCCACGGCCCTTGAGCATGAGGTAAGGCGCGTTGGTCATGCTTTCCATGCCCCCGGCCACCAGCACGTCGTGCGAGCCGGCCACCAGCATGTCGTGCGCGAACATGGCTGCACGCATGCCCGAGCCACACATCTTGGACAAGGTGACCGCGCCCGCGCTCTTGGGCAAGCCGCCTTTGAAACCCGCCTGGCGGGCAGGGGCCTGGCCTTGGCCTGCCATCAGGCAGTTGCCAAACAACACTTCGGTGACGAGCTCAGGGCTGATGCCAGCACGCTCAACCGCGGCTTTGATGGCGACGCCGCCCAGGTCGTGGGCAGCCAGTGAGGAAAAGTCGCCCTGAAAGCTGCCCATGGGGGTGCGAGCAGCGCTGACGATGACGATGGGGTCTTGCATAGGTTCTCCAATCATTCAAAAAAAGAAATCGACAGATCAAAAGTCAAATCAACCGTATCGGCTGTGCACGGACCGGATCATCAAAGCGCTCACAGGCCACCGCGGGGATAACGCTTGAAAGCATTGCGAAACACATTGACCACTTCGTCGGCATGTTTCATGGTCACCCCCAAATCCTTGACCAGCCCATTGTCCAAGCCGTAAATCCATCCGTGCACGGAGACATTTTGGCCCCGGCTCCAGGCGTCTTGCATGACGTTGGACAAGGCCACATTGCCCACTTGCTCGATGACGTTCATCTCGCACATGACCGATTCCAGCTCTTCTTGCGGCAAGTGGTTCAGGCGCTGGCGGTGGCGCAGGCGCACGTCCTGCACATGGCGCAACCAGTTGTCGGCCAGGCCCACGCGGGTGCCCCGGGTGGCGGCCAGCACACCACCGCAGCCGTAATGGCCCACGACCATGATGTGCTCGACCTTGAGGGCATCGACCGCGTACTGGATGACCGACAAAGCGTTCAGGTCGGAGTGCACCACCACGTTGGCCACGTTGCGGTGCACAAACACTTCGCCCGGGTCCAGCCCGGTGATCTGGTTGGCAGGAACGCGGCTGTCGGAGCAGCCGATCCACAGGTACTTGGGGTTTTGCTGGTTGGCCAGGCGCGAGAAATACGCCGGGTCCTGACGGACCATGCTCTGCGCCCAGGCGCGGTTGTTGTCAAAAAGGTGCTGAAGTGAATGGCTCATGCGTCAATTGTCGCAGTGCAGCAGTAACCTCAGCAGGTTTCCGAAAACAGCTCGCGTCCGATCAGCATGCGGCGGATTTCGCTCGTGCCCGCGCCGATCTCGTACAGCTTGGCGTCACGCCACAAACGGCCGAGCGGGTATTCGTTGATGTAGCCGTTGCCACCAAAAATCTGCACGCCCTCGCCCGCCATCCAGGTGGCTTTTTCGGCCGTCCACAAAATGACGGATGCGCAGTCTTTTCGCACCTGGCGCACATGCTCGGCACCCAGCAGGTCAAGGTTCTTGGCCACGGTGTAGGCAAAGCTGCGACCGGCTTGCAGCACGGTGTACATGTCGGCCACTTTGCCCTGGATCAGCTGGAACTCGCCAATGCTTTGGCCAAATTGCTTGCGGTCGTGGATGTAGGGGATCACGTTGTCCATGACGGCCTGCATGATGCCCAGCGGACCACCGGTGAGCACAGCGCGTTCGTAGTCCAGGCCGCTCATGAGCACCTTGGCGCCGTTGTTCAGGCCACCCAGAATGTTCTCGGCGGGCACTTCGACGTTGTTGAACACCAGCTCGCCCGTGTGGCTGCCGCGCATGCCCAGCTTGTCGAGCTTTTGCGCGATGCTGAACCCCTTCATGCCCTTTTCGATCAAAAAGGCCGTCACGCCGCGTGCGCCGAGTTCTGGCTCGCTCTTGGCATAGACGACCAGGGTGTCGGCGTCCGGGCCGTTGGTGATCCACATCTTGGAGCCGTTGAGCAGGTAATAACCGCCCTTGTCTTCGGCCTTGAGCTTCATGCTCAGCACGTCCGAGCCCGCACCGGGTTCGGACATGGCCAAGGCACCCACGTGCTCGCCACTGATGAGCTTGGGCAGGTATTTGGCGCGCTGCTCGGGCGTGCCGTTGCGCTTGATCTGGTTGACGCACAAGTTGGAGTGCGCACCATAAGACAGGCCCACGCTGGCCGAGGCGCGGGAAATTTCTTCCATGGCGATCATGTGGGCGAGATACCCCATGTTCGCACCACCGTATTCCTCACCCACGGTGATGCCCAGCACGCCCAAATCGCCCATCTTGCGCCACAGGTCCATCGGGAATTGGTCGTTGCGGTCAATTTCGGCCGCGCGGGGGGCGATTTCGGCTTGCGCAAAGTCGCGCACCGCGTCACGCAGAGCGTCGATGTCTTCACCGAGTTGGAAATTCAGGCCGGGCAGGTTGTTCATGGTTTCTCCGTTAAGCGTTGAGTGTTGGGCTTTGGGCGTTGGGCTTGGGTTGTTTGTACAGTGGCGTTGGGTGTCCACGCTGAACGCTCAACGCCTAACGCTGAACAACAAACCAGCTAGTAAGTTTTAGGCACAGGCACCAGCGTCGACTGCATCACGGCACAGTCCGAGCGTTGGCCGCTGTCGTCGATGTGCACCACTTCGGCACTGGTCACGATGATGCGTTTGCCGGCCTTGGTGACACGACCGGTGGCGCGAATCTCGCCGCCTTGAAAGTTGGACAGGAAGTTGATCTTGTATTCCACGGTGGTGACCTCCATGCCTTCTGGTGCCACGGTCAGTGCAGCGTAACCGGCCGCGATGTCCGCCAGCGCGCCAATGGCACCGCCGTGAAAACCGCCTTGTTGCTGCGTCACCTTGTCGCTGTAGGGCACCGCCAATTCGACTTGGCCGACCACGGCCGAAAGCAGGCGCACCCCCAAATGGTTCATCATGCCTTGACGCTCAAGGCTCTGGGCGACGCGCTGGTGGGGGGTTGCAGTTGAGGTCACAACAATTCCTGTCATCGATGAAGCCGTGACTTTAATTGACGTTTACGTAAACGTCAATTAAAAACAGCCAGTCTGATGGTTTGGGGTTTCCCGGAACTCAAGCCGTTTGAGCGGCTTTGGTGGCCTTGGTCAGCAAACTTCGGGTTTCTTTTTCATGGGCCTTGACCTCGTCCAGTGTGGCTTGCAGGTCGGCCAATTGAGATTCGAGTTGCTGGCGGTGCTCGGCCAATACGACCAGGAATTTCTTCAATTGCGGCATGGTGTCGCGCGGGCTGTCGTACATGTCAATGAGGTCCTTGGCCTCGTTGAGCGATAAACCCAAGCGCTTGGCCCGCAAGGTGAGTTTGAGCCGTGTTCGGTCACGCGCCGAATACACCCGGTTGCGCCCACCTGGGCCGGAGCGCTCCGGCTCCAGCAAACCCATGTCTTCGTAAAAACGGATGGCGCGGGTGGTCAGGTCAAATTCCTGGGCCAAATCGCTGATCGTGTATTGGTTCGCCATGGCGGAGGGTCCTCACCTTGCTTGTGTCGGGAGGCGCGTTTCCAGCCCCACCCAACAGGATTTCATATTGACGTTAACGTCAACGTCAACGTCAACGTTCGCATGCTAACCGAAAGCCCTTGGCTTTTTCCACCCGGAGGGGACGGTCAGCGCAACACCCCAGAAAGCCATATCACTCTGGGCGCGAAGAAGCTTTGGGCAGGTTTGCCAACGCTGGAGCGCTTGACACAATGCAAAGCACCGAGGTGGGGGTCAATCTTCTTTCAGATCCACTGGCGCTTGGCGCAAGGCTTTGCGCCGCTGGGCATAGTCGGGCATGACTTCGGCAACGGTGTCCCAAAACCGTGGGCTGTGGTTCATCTCGCGCAGGTGCGCCAATTCGTGGACCACCACGTAATCGATCTGCCCCATCGGCAAGTGGATCAGTCGCCAGTTCAAACGAATATGCCCGTCGGTTCGGGCGCTGCCCCAACGTGTGCTGGCACTGGACAAACTGAGCTTGGACCAATTCACCCCCAATTGCGGTGCGAAGTGCTGCAGGCGCTGCTCAAACAAGCTTTTGGCCTGTTTTTTGAGCCAGACCTGCGCAGCATCGCGCACCTGGGTCACCGAGGCACCGGGGGGCACTGTCACGGGCAGCACCTGATCCGGATGAAGGTCTTGCCCGTTCAGCCGCCCAATTCCCCGTTCCAAAACACACAGTTGGAGCGTACGCCCCAAAAATGGCACATCTGCGCCGTGCCGCCATTCGATGGCTTTTTGAAATTGTTCCGTCTGCCGATCTTTGAATTGCTGCAGTTTGGTGACAATCCATGCGCTTTTTTCCTGCACTGCCGCATCCACTTCGCGCAAAGTGATCCAGCTCGGAGCGCGCACGACCAAACCATCTGCCCCGACCTGAAAGCCAATGCTTTTGCGGCGTGACCGCTCAAACCGGTAAGCCACATGCACATCCTGAAATTGGGCATGGCGATTGGCTGCAGGGTGGGTGAATCCAATCTGTGGCAACGAAGGTCCACCGAGGGTCTGCTCGGGGGAAATCGATGCGCTCGCAGGGTTTTTGGGTACAGCAGGCTCTAAGGGTAGAGCATCAGGCACAGACCGCGCTGGCCGCCCAACCGGGTCACTCCCCGTGAAAAAGTCCAGCACAAATTGCAAAGGCGCTCGCATGCCGGGTCGCCCGTCCTTTTATTGGACGGCCGAAACCAAGGGGTAGGCCTCCGGGTCGAGTCGGTGCATTTCAGACTCGATCCAACGCTCGACTTCCAGCATCAGCTCTTCGGCGCTTCGGCCTTCGCTGGCAATGGCTTTGCCAATGGAAATGTCCACCACACCGGGTGTCTTGACAAAGGCGCGCGTGGGCCAGCAACGCGCCGAGGTCACAGCAATCGGAATCACCGGCACGCCTGCTGCGATGGCCAAACGCGCACCACCGCTTTTGTACTCACCTTTTTGACCGCGTGGGATGCGCGTGCCCTCAGGAAACATGATGACCCAAACACCTTCTTGCATGAGGCGGCGACCTTGCTGCACCACCTTGGCAAAGGCGCGTGAACGCTGCTTGCGGTCAATGTGAATCATGTCCAGACGGCCCATGGCCCAACCAAAAAACGGCACACTCAGCAGTTCTTTTTTGAATACATAAGCCAAGGGGTGGGGCATGATGGCGGGCATGACAAATGTCTCCCAGGTGGACTGGTGCTTGACCAGTAAAACTGCAGGATCCTTGCTGCCCTGGGGCAGGTTTTCCATGCCTTGGATGCGGTTTTGAATGCCCAAAATCCAGGTGCCGCTGTTCACCGCCAAGCGCAACCAAGCGGCACAGATCCAGTACAAACGTGTGCTGCTGACAAAGTAAGAAATCGCCACCACAAACAGCGCCCAAGGGATGACTGTGATGGCCATCCACACGATGTGAACAAGAGAGCGTAAAAAGTTCATGGTTTGCTACAGGTCAATGTGAGGCACGGGCTGGATCAGGCCCCAACAAGTGATCAACGCAAGCGGCCAAGTCTCGATGCACACAGGTGTTGGAGGGAAACTCTGAAGGCAGCGTCTGCCCCAGCCACTCTGGATGACGACCGCTCAGCACCAAATGCGGCACACACGCTGAAATGGCGGCCACTTGCATGTCGCTCAGACTGTTGCCAATGCACGGAACACCCGTCAGGTCAACACCGTAGCGTTCTGAAATTTGCAAGAAAAGACCCGGCAAAGGTTTGCGGCAAGTGCAAGCCTCTTCGGCGGTATGCGGGCAATAAAAAAAAGCATCAATCCGTCCGCCTACCGCCGCCAGCTTCTTGATCAAATGGCTGTGCACTTCGTTGAACGCCGCCATGTCAAACAAACCCCGCCCCAAGCCCGACTCGTTGGTGGCCAAAACCACATGAAAACCCGCATGATTCAGTCGGCTGATGGCCTCCAAGGCACCCGGCAGCGGCTCCCAGGCTTGGGGAGACTTGACAAACTCGTCCCCGGTCCGGTTGATGGTCCCGTCCCGGTCCAGAATCACGAGCTTCAGATTGGCATTCATGGCCGTGTGCGCATCAGGCCGCCAGACGCGATAAATCGGCCACGCGGTTCATGGCAACATGCAGGCTTTTCAGCAGGCCCTGACGGTTCAGGCGCAGGTCCATGGCTTCGGCGTTGACCATCACGTCGTCAAAGAAAGCATCCACTGGCGCGCGCAGCGCGGCCAGGGTTTGCAGGCTGGCGGTGTAGTCGCCCGCCTTGAACTGCGCCTCGGACTCGGGCAACAACTTTTGCATCGCGGCGTACAGGCCCTTTTCGGCGTCTTCCTGCAGCAAGGCGGGGTTGACGTGGGCGTCCACCTCACCGGCTTTTTTCAGGATGTTGCCGATGCGCTTGTTGGCTGCCGCCAAAGCGGGGCTTTCAGGCAAGGCGGCAAAAGCACGCACGGCCGACAAAAACTGGCTGACCTGACCCAAGCGGGCTGGGCGCAGGGCCATGACGGCGTCGACCTCTTGCGCGCTGAAGCCTTGCTCGCGCAGGCTTCCGGCCAGGCGGTCGTAAATGAAGTCGATCAGCGCATCGGCGTTGCCCGAAATCTTGTCGCCAAACACGGGGATCGACAGGGCCAACAATTCCGGCAAGCCCAGCGCCACGTCTTTTTCGATCAGCATGCGGATCACGCCCAGAGCGTGTCGGCGCAGTGCAAACGGGTCTTTGTCGCCCGTGGGCACGTTGCCAATGCCGAACATGCCCACCAGGGTTTCGAGCTTGTCGGCCAAAGCCACCACCAAGCCGACGTTGTTGCGCGGCAAGTCGTCACCCGCAAAGCGCGGTTTGTAGTGGTCTTCGATGGCTTCGGCCACTTCGGTGGAAAGGCCGTCATGGCGGGCGTAGTAGCCACCCATGATGCCTTGCAATTCAGGGAATTCGCCCACCATGTCGGTCAGCAAGTCGGTCTTGGCCAGGCGTGCGGCCTGCTCGGCTTGCTGCGCCAGCGCATCGCCACCCACTTGCTGGCCAATGGCTTGGGCAATGGCGCAAACCCGCGCCATGCGCTCTCCTTGCGTGCCCAGCTTGTTGTGGTAGACCACTTTGGACAGGCCTTCGACGCGCGATTCGAGCGTCTTTTTGCGGTCCTGGTCGAAGAAGAATTTGGCATCGGCCAGGCGCGGGCGCACCACGCGCTCGTTACCGCCGATCACAAACGACGCGTCGTCGGGGCTGATGTTGCTCACCACCAAGAATCGGTTCGTCAGCTTGCCTGACGCATCGATCAAAGGGAAGTATTTCTGATTGGCCTTCATGGTGAGGATCAGGCACTCTTGCGGCACACCCAAGAACTCGGTCTCGAATTGGCAGGTAAGCACGTTCGGACGCTCGACCAGAGCGGTCACTTCATCCAGCAGGGCTTCGTCTTCGATCGGACGGGCACCGTTGCCCACTTTGGCCGCAGCAGCGTTCAGCTGGCGCACGATCTCAGCACGGCGCTCAGCGAAGCTGGCGATGACCGAGCCATCACGCTTGAGCACTTCGTCGTACTGGTCAGCATGCGTCAATACCACAGGCGAGGCCTTGGCCTCAAACCGGTGGCCTTGGGTGTTGTTGCCAGCCGTCAAGCCCAGCGCCTTGACCGGCACCACGGTGGAACCATGCAGGGCGATCAGACTGTGCGCAGGGCGCACAAAGTTCACACTGCTCCAGCCCGGCAATTCGCAATCGGTTTCCAGCTGGTACTGCATGACTTTGGGAATCGGCAACTTGGCCAGCGCTTCTTCCAAAGCTTTTTGCAGCCCCGCTTGCAGCGATGCGCCTTTGACGATGCTGTCATAAAACAGGGCTTCCGCTTTGCCATCGGGCGCGCGCTTGAGCGCGGCCACGGCAGCGGCTGGGTCGCTCACGTCAGCACCCAGCGCTTGCAGTTTTTTCAGCAAAGCGGGCGTGGCGTTGCCCGCCGCGTCCAGGCCCACGGCCACCGGCATCAGCTTTTGTTGCACGGCCTTGTCGGCACCTTGTGCCAACACACCGGTCACATGGGCGGCCAGGCGGCGGGGCGAAGCAAAGGCCGTCACCACCGCGTCGGCAGCGGCCAGGCCTTGGGCCTTGAGTTGTTCGGCCAGCACGCCCGAAAAGGCCGCGCCCAATTTGTTGAGCGCCTTGGGCGGCAGCTCTTCCACAAACAGTTCTACCAGCAGATTTTGTGTCGTCATGTTGTTCTCCCTCACGCGGCTTTCTTGGGCATTTGGGCAACCCATTCACGCGGGGCCATCGGGAAGTCCAGACGTTCGCGGCTTTCGTAATAGCTCTGGGCTACGCTACGGGCCAGGTTGCGGATGCGGCCGATGTAAGCGGCGCGCTCGGTCACGCTGATCGCGCCACGCGCGTCCAGCAGGTTGAATGTGTGCGCGGCCTTGAGCACTTGCTCATAAGCAGGCAGTGCCAGTTGCGCACCCATGAGGTGCTGGGCTTGTTTTTCGTGCGCACCAAAGGCGGTGAACAAAAACTCGGCATCGCTGTGCTCGAAGTTGTAGGTCGATTGCTCGACTTCGTTTTGCTTGTACACGTCGCCGTAGGTCAAACCGTCGGTCCACTGCAGGTTGTAGACGTTGTCCACGCCTTGCAAATACATGGCCAGGCGCTCCAGGCCGTAGGTGATCTCACCCGTGATCGGCTTGCAGTCGATGCCGCCGACTTGCTGGAAATAGGTGAACTGCGTCACTTCCATGCCGTTGAGCCAGACTTCCCAGCCCAGGCCCCAGGCACCCAAGGTGGGATTCTCCCAATCGTCTTCGACGAAGCGGATGTCGTTTTTCTTCAGGTCAAAACCCAGCGCTTCGAGCGAACCCAGGTACAGCTCCAGGATGTTGCTGGGTGCTGGCTTCAGGACCACCTGGAATTGGTAGTAGTGCTGCAGGCGGTTGGGGTTCTCGCCGTAGCGGCCGTCTTTGGGGCGGCGGCTGGGCTGCACGTAGGCGGCTTTCCATGGCTCGGGGCCGATGGCGCGCAAAAACGTGGCGGTGTGGCTGGTGCCCGCACCGACTTCCATGTCGTAGGGTTGAAGCAAGGCGCAGCCCTGGGCGTCCCAGTACTGCTGCAATTTGAGAATGATTTGCTGGAAGGTCAACATGGCCTGAGCAGGCCAGCAGCGAGCTGGCTGAGTTTGGATGGACGCAAACTTGCGCGAACCCTCCATTTTACGGTCTTTGGCAAGCACTTTGGTTGGCTTGTGGGCCAAACCCGTGCGGCCTAAAACACCGCCCCATTTTGACGACGTCGCCAAAAGCCCAAAGCCAGCGTGCCACCACAGAGCAACCACATGGGCCACAAACCCACACTGCTCGTCCATCTGACATAGGGCGTCAGTCCATGCCGCCCTTCAAAAGTGCCCGACAAACTGCCCCGGGTAAAGCGTGGCAATTGCTGCACCACCCGGCCTTGGTGATCGATGATGGCCGTGGCACCCGTGTTGGTGGCCCTGAGCATGGGGCGGCCCAACTCCATGGCCCTCATGCGCGAGATGTTGAGGTGCTGATCGACGGCCAAAGTATCGCCAAACCAGGCAATATTGCTCACATTCACCAAGGCCGTGGGAGCGACCTTCGGATCGTTGAATCGGATGGCCAATTCCTCACCAAATAGATCCTCGTAACAGATGTTGATGGCCAAGCGCTGTCCTTGCCAAAGCAGTGAAGCCTGATCCCAGTCACCCGACTTGAAGTTACCCAGTGGGATGTTCATCATGCGTATAAACCACACAAAACCGGGTGGCATGAATTCCCCAAAAGGCACCAGATGCGCCTTGTCATAGCGGTATGCCTGGGACGTTGATGGCCCCAGAGCCACGACCGAATTGGTGTATCCATCTGCCCGATTGCCCAATGGAACACCCACCAATGCCATACCGCCCGAGCGTGAAAAGTGTTGTGTCAATTCCGCCCAGTACCCTGGCGGCAATTGACCTGGAAGCAAAGGAATGGCCGTCTCTGGGGCCACCACAAGTGGTTCACGCGTGCTGCGAAGCTGGGAGTCGTACCAATCCAGGGCATCACGCACCCCACTGGCCGCTTGAAACTTATCGGTCTGTGAAATATTGGCCTGCAACAATTCGACCCGGCTTGCGCCCGCCGATGTGGTGAATGACGGCGCGAACACGTGCAATGCCCCGGTGACCAATCCGACTGCGGCCAAAGGTTTAAGCGCTCGCCATCGCCAACCGGCCAAAGCCAACCGCATGGCCAGCCACGCGGCAATCGCCCCGATGCCGTAAACGCCTGTCCAGGGGGCCCATGTCGCCAAGAAACCATCAACATGTGCATAACCCACCCCGCCCCATGGAAAACCAGTGAGCCAGCGCCCGCGAGCCAATTCGGCCAAAGTCCAAACTGCGGCAAACATGGCGCTTGCCATGCCCGGTTGCTTTTGGCTCAAGCCATGTGCGGCAAAGACCCACAACGCCGATGCGGCTGCGTAGTAAATCGCCAATGCACCAGCGAGCGCCAACACGGCCAAAGCCGCCAATGGGGATGGCAAGCCCCCCACTTGATGCATGGACACAAACAGCCACCAGAAACTGCCGACCAGCCAAACTGTTGCGAACAGACCACCCAGCCAAGCCGCTCGTTTGACTTGATCCGTGACTTTGCCGGCTTGTCTAGCCAGACCCGCCAATCCACTTGACAGCACAACCAAACTCAAAATTTGAAGCCAGCCATGGGCTTGGCCGCTTTCAGGCATGGCCACTGAAGCCGCTTGAGCAGCGCCCCCCACTGCGGTCCACAAGATTGAATGCCGAGTGCCGCTCTCGGCCATAATCAAACCGAAGTCTTTGCACCTGTGCCCGAAAGCACAGGAGACACTTTGAACCAACGTACAGCACCCGCGCGCGTGTGCAAGACAACAAACTGAAGCCCCGCCAAGACGTATTTTTCTCCTCGGCGGGGCACATGCCCCATTTCGTGGGCTATCAAACCTCCAAGGGTGTCAAAGTCAGGGCCATCGTGGTCTTGACGAGCGTTTTCCAGGTTCACGCCAAAAGCCTCGCTGACGCGCGCAAGTGACGTGTCGCCACTGACTCTGAAGCTTCGATCCGGCAATCCAAAGATGTCGCCTTCATCATCCGCGATGTCAAACTCATCTTCTATTTCTCCGACAATTTGCTCCAGAACATCCTCAATGGTGATCAGTCCGGCCGTGCGACCAAACTCATCAATGACGATCGCCAAGTGATTGCGGTTGTCTCGAAACTGGCGCAGCAAATCATTCAGACCTTTGCTTTCTGGCACAAATACTGCCGGTCTGAGCAACGCCCGAATATTCAATTCAGGAGCTCTTTGCAGTTTCAACAAGTCTTTGGCCAGCAAAATTCCGATGATGTTTTCGGTCTCACCCTCGTAGACAGGGAATCGAGAATGCGCGGTCTCTATGACCTGGTACATCAACTGATCAAATGGATCTTCAATGTTCAACAAGTCCATGCGCGGTGATGCCACCATCACATCTCCCGCCGTCATATCCGCCATACGGATGACTCCTTCCAGCATCAAACGGCTTTCGCCATTGATGATGTGATTGTCTTCGGCCTCGGCCAAGGTCTGAATCAACTCGTCCGCCGAGTCTGGACCCGGATGGATGAATTCCGCGAGTTTTTGCAAAAAACTGCGCTTGTCTTCGCGCTCCGGGGTGCGTGCAATGGCACGTGCGGGTGAGGGGTCTGACACAATCAAAAAAGGCAGGACATGCTGTTGTGAATAGACCTCTAGGATAGCGGATTTATATGACAGCGCCTCTTCGTGTTTGACCTCACGGCTTATGCCTAGACTCGCGTACCCCTTGCCTGATTTCCTGCACAGTTCCCAACCATTGCCTAAATTGCTGCGCTTTAATTTTGAGATGGTAATCGACCTGCGCCATTTGCTCTTGCACCAATCCGTTCAATTGACTGTCCAAATCGGCTTGTGGAAGTGCGAGGTATGCCTCACTTTCGCTGCCATCACGCTCAACAGTGGCCCCTGCATGGCGTGCAATTTGGAGCATGGCGGAGTTTTCACTTAGGGCGTGAATGAAGAGCATATTCACCCCTTGGTTGCGTGCATGCATGACCGCATGTTCGAACAATTTCCCACCCCATCCCTTGCCTCTTTGATGTGATGCCACAGACACACCGAACTCCGCACATGTAGACCACTGCGGATCGATGGAGTAGGCCAAGTGCGCCATGGACACCAACTCCAATCGTCGATTGAAAACCCCAAAAATCTCATCCCGCTCGAAGTCAAGGGACTTCACATACCGGCCGATTTGCTCGTCTGTTGCAGCATAACCAAATCTCAAGTACCTGTCCTGCTCACTTAGGCTGCACAGATGCCGATCAATTCGTGGTCGATGACGCGACGAAAGCGATCGAATCGGGACCCAAGTCTTTACAGGAGGATTCACTGCACCTGCATGAATATGCCGCTCGTCCTTTTCTTCTCGCCCACTTTGCAAGAGTGCGTAAAGATATTTTTTGAAGCGTGACCATTGGTCCATTGAAAGAAGGCTCATGTGAAGACCTAGGGTTAACGCCTATTTTGCCTTGAATTCTTTTATTTGACTGGTTTCTTTTTTGTCGCATGGGAGACCTCTTTGCCCCCACCTCGGGATTTGCCCCATCTCCATTTTGTCTTGACTTAACGACAATGAATTCTCATCAGGAGAGAAGTTCATGGATCGTATTTGGCTCAAAAATTACCCCCCCGGCGTCCCCCACGACATCGACACTGAACAGTATAAAAGCCTGACTGATTTGTTGGAAACAGCATTTCGAAAACACGGCCATAGCCCCTTTTCTGTGTGCATGAACCGCACGATGAGTTACTCAGAACTGGATGAATTGTCCTGTGCTTTGGGTGCTTGGTTACAGAACAAAGGTCTCATGCCCGGGGATCGGGTGGCCATCATGCTGCCTAACTTGCCGCAGTTCGCGGTCACCATGGCAGCTGTCTTACGAGCAGGCTTTACCTGCGTCAATGTCAATCCTTTGTACACCGCACGCGAACTCGAACACCAACTCAAAGATTCGGGTGCTTGTGCCATCGTTATTCTGGAAAATTTTGCATCAACCTTGCAACAAGTGATTGAACAAACTCCTATAAAACACGTTGTTCTGACCTCTATTGGAGATTTGCTAGGACCTTGGTACGGCCGATGGATGACTTTCGCCGTGAGGCATCTGGCAAAAATGGTACCGGAGTTCGAGCTACCCCTGACTTCTGGCAGAACGGTCACCCCCTTTAAAAAGGCTGTTTCAAGTGGACTCGGTCGACAACTGCGCCAGACCATTCAAAATCCACATTCACCAGCGTTTTTGCAATATACAGGTGGCACTACAGGCCTCTCCAAGGGTGCTGTGTTAACTCACCGCAATGTGGTCGCCTCCATTTTGCAAGCCGAAGCATGGTTTTCTCCTGCTTTGGCCGACATCCCCGATCTCCGAAAAGTCAACAGTGTGGCAGCTCTGCCGCTTTATCACATTTTTGCATTAACTCTTTGCTTGTTGGCCATGCGCCAAGGCTCCATGTTGACCTTGATACCCAATCCCCGTGATTTCAGCAAATTCATTGAGGTCCTGAAACAGCGCCCCTTCCATGTCTTGCCTGGTGTCAATACCTTGTTCAATGCCTTGATGCAGCACCCGATGTTCAAAACAATTGACTTTTCATCCCTCAAACTTACTCAAGCAGGTGGAATGGCGGCCTCTGAGGGGACAGCTCGAAACTGGCAAACATCCACAGGCAGTGCCATGATTGAGGGCTGGGGCATGAGCGAAACATGCGCCATCGGCACCAACAACCCAGTCACTCAAAAAGTATTCAGCGGCAACATTGGTCTGCCTCTTCCGAGTATTGACATTGCCATCAAGGACGATGAGGGCGTCAGCCTGCCCATTGGCTCATCTGGTGAAATCTGTATTCGTGGCCCTAACGTGATGCAGGGTTATTTCAACCAACCCGCTGAAAATGCCAAAACGTTCACAACGGATGGCTTCATGCGCACAGGTGATGTAGGCATCATGGACGAACATGGTTTTACTCGCATTGTCGACCGCAAGAAAGACATGATCATTGTCAGCGGCTTCAATGTCTTCCCCAGTGAACTTGAAAATGTGATTTCGACTTGCCCTGGAGTCGTCGAGTGCGCCGCCATCGGTATTCCAGACGCTATGCAGGGTGAAACGATCAAGGTTTACGTGGTTCGAAACGATCCTTTGTTAACCGAAGAATCGGTAGCCCGTTTTTGTCATGACAACCTAACGGGCTACAAACGGCCTAAATACATTGAATTTCGAGATGAATTACCAAAATCCAATGTTGGCAAAATCTTGCGTCGCGAGCTGCGCAAATAAACAGTAAACATGTCCCACAATATTCAATTGCCACCGGGCATAACTGTCTTTGAGCGTGGATGGTTGTCGGCCAACAATATCTTGCTCACCGATGATCTAAGCACGACCTTGGTCGACAGTGGGTACGTGACACATCATGAGCAAACTTTGGCTTTGGTGAAGGATCACTTGAACGGTCGGCCCCTCGACCGTTTGGTCAATACGCACTTGCACAGTGATCATTGCGGTGGCAATCATTTTTTGCAATTGCATTACGCCGATCTTCAAACATGGATTCCACCAGGTTTGTCACAGGCTGTTCTTGATTGGCAACAGGATGATCTGAGCTATCAGCCGACAGGCCAAAATTGCCCTCGTTTTCGTTTCACCCACTTGCTTCAGCCCGGTAGCGTCCACCGCTGGGCCAATTCAAGTTGGGAGGTCCATGCGGCACCTGGACATGACCCACATTCGGTGATTTTGTTTTCACCAGAGCACCGCCTTCTCATGTCTGCAGATGCCCTTTGGCAAAACGGATTTGGCGTCGTTTTTCCGGAACTTGTTGGCGTTGCCGCTTTTGATGAAGTGGCCCAAACGCTGGATTTGATTGAGCGATTGAACCCCTGCACCATCATTCCTGGGCACGGGTCGGTTTTTTCTGATGTTTTACAGGCGCTGAGTCTTGCACGCCAAAAATTAGAGGCTTTTGCTAAGAATCCAGAACGACATGCGCGCTACGGCACCAAGGTGTTGCTAAAGTTTAAATTGCTCGAGTGGGGCCACATCTCCAGACAAGATTTCAATGCTTGGGCTATGGATGTTCCCTATATGCGTGATTTACACCAGCGTTTTGGATTGGCGTATTCCTTACCCACCTGGCTCGACATGATGTTGGCCGAATTGGCACGCAGTGGTGCCTTACTGGAGTTGGATGGTTTTATGCACAATGCATGAGCAAAGGTCTCCCGACCTGTCCTAGCAAATTTGAAGGAAGCACACAACAAAAAAGCCTCTCAGGAATTCCAAAGAGGCTTTAGTGATTTGTCCATAAATATGGAGCGGGAAACGAGATTCGAACTCGCGACCTCAACCTTGGCAAGGTTGCGCTCTACCAACTGAGCTATTCCCGCATTTTAACTTTTGGCGGAGTGGACGGGACTCGAACCCGCGACCCCCGGCGTGACAGGCCGGTATTCTAACCAACTGAACTACCACTCCAAGTTTTTTTCGCATGATTGCTTTTTGGCTCCTCGACCTGGGCTCGAACCAGGGACCTACGGATTAACAGTCCGGCGCTCTACCGACTGAGCTATCGAGGAATATATGCTGCGAAAAGAAAACGTCGTAGAAAATAATTCTACGACGTTAATTTGGTGGCCTGAGTCGGAATCGAACCAACGACACGCGGATTTTCAATCCGCTGCTCTACCAACTGAGCTATCGGGCCATAGTCTAAATTATACCAGAGGAAAACCGCTTTCTAGCGGGCTGCTTCGAAATCAGTGGATTCGTTTGCTTCGAGTCAAGTCAACGCCCAGTTGTTTGAGTTTTCGGTACAAATGCGTGCGCTCTAAACCCGTTTTTTCGGCCACTCGTGTCATGGAGCCACCCTCATTCGACAAATGAAATTCGAAATAGGCTTTTTCAAAAGCATCTCTGGCATCTCTTAAGGGCAAAGTCAAATCAAATATCGGTTGCACATCTGGCGTCACGTTGACATCTGCAGTGGGCATTGTCACGGCAGCCATCACATGACTGACCCTTTGCACCTGTGCATGAGGTGCCATCGCCGCTTGCTTAACCTGATCTCTTGCCAAACCCTGCTCCACCGCTTTGAGCAGTTTTTGCAACGTAATGGGTTTTTCCAAAAAGGCTTGCGCGCCGATTTTGACTGCATCAACCGCTGTATCAATGGTTGCATGGCCGCTCATCATGATCACTGGCATATTGAGCAATCCCGCTGAGGCCCACTCCTTGAGCAAGCTCACGCCATCGGTGTCGGGCATCCAGATGTCCAACAATACCAAGTCCGGGCGATTTTTTTGACGTGAGAGTCGAGCTTGTGAAGCGTTTTCTGCCAGCTCAACCTGGTGACCTTCATCAAAGAGGATCTCCGAAAGCAGATCGCGAATCCCCAGCTCGTCGTCCACCACCAATATATTTGCCATATCGCCCGTCTTGTCTCTGTTCATTTGAGGGACGCAGTCAGTCCCATTGAGGCTTGCTTGACTGCGAATGATAGCGATACTTGTGCGCCCTCAATTTTTCCATTGTTCAGGATGTTGCTCATTTCGATTTTTGCACCATGCTCATCCGCAATTTTTTTGACCACAGCCAGCCCCAATCCCGTTCCTTTGGCTTTGGTGGTGACATAGGGCTCAAATGCCCTTTGCAAAATATTGGGCGCAAAGCCGGGGCCGGTGTCGCTCACAGTTAGACGAACCAGATTCCTTGATCCTCGCCACTCCGTGCGAATCACCACGCGAGATTCCTGACCATGAACACTTGAGGCTTCACATGCATCCTGTGCGTTTTGCAGCAAATTGTGAATGACTTGGCGCAATTGCTGTTCATCGCCCTGGATCTGTGGACACTCAGCGTCGAGGTCAGTCACGACATGCGGTCGCACAATCCGATCAGCGGCTTCATTGACGTACAAAACCATCACATCAGCAATCAATGCATTGAGCTGCACTGACTTGAGCTCTGCAGATGGCAGTCTGGCGTAATCCCGAAATTCATTGACCAACCTTTTCATGGCATCCACTTGATCCACAATCGTTTTGACCGATTTGCTAAGGATCGCATCGTCTTGAGTGTTCAATTTCCCGATCAGTTTGCGCTGCAAACGTTCGGCTGACAGTTGAATTGGCGTCAAGGGATTTTTGATTTCGTGCGCCAAACGCCGCGCAACTTCACCCCAAGCCTGTGAGCGTTCCGCTGACACAATCTCGGAGATATCGTCGAATACGAGCAAGCGCATACCATCGGGTAATACAGCACCTCTGGCCAGCAAAGTCACGGCTGTTTGGCCAAGCCCTTGACCGGTGGCGTGAATTTCAAAAGACCTCTGCCAATGGTCCAACTCATGCGTGACTTTGTCTGCGCGTAAAGCCGTGAATTGTTCAGCAACGCCTTTCGCAAAATCTTGCAACTCTGGCAACTCGACCATGAGCCTGCCCTCGTGCGCGGCGACGGGGACTCTGAGAATGCGCGTGGCTCCTGGATTGGCCGACTGGATATATCCTTGTGCATCTAACACCATCACGCCTGCTGTCAAATTGTCCAAGATCGTCTGCAAATTACTTCTTGCCTGACCCAATTGACTCAAGCTGCGCTCGGAACTTGCACGAGCATCGGCCAACTGCTGCGTCATGTCCGCAAATGAACGGGTCAATCCCCCCAACTCGTCCTTGCCTTGCAAGGCCAACTTGGGACGCAAATCTCCAGCAGTCACTTGCCGCATACCATGCGCCAGCAACAACAAGGGCCTCGCCAATTGATTGCCAAGCAATACCGCCAGCAATATGGCACCCAAAACGGCCAAGAACAAACTCAGTGTCAAGGTTCCGATGTACATCCGCTTGAGGCCTTCACGCGCCAATGCACGCTCTTGGTACTCTCTGTAGGCGTTTTGCACTTCCAAAGCATTGTTGACCAAGGTGGGCGGCAAATCTTGCGTCACCAACATCAGGCGTCTCTCTTCATTAAAAGCCAGACTTTGCTGAGGTATGGGCACCAGTATTTTGATTTTGGCTTTATCGCCCCCTGGCATCGCGTCGTCAAGGCCTTCTATCCACGCCAAGCTGCCTTTTTGTCGCGCCTCTTTGATTTGTTGAACAGTCGGTCGATCTGTTCGGATTTGAAACCTTGATTGACCGCTGCTGGCCAAGCTTTTGCCTCCCTCTGTCCACAACACCACATCGCTGACGCCCATTTGCTGACGGATTTTTTCTATCGCCAATCCAACTTGCAACTCGGTGACGTCACTCAATTCTGAAGCTGCCGCCTTTGTTTGTTTGGACAACTCATGGCTCAAAGTGTCCAAGGTCGCCCGCCCGAGATTCAAGCCCGCCACCAAGGCAGCCTCTACTTTGACGTCAAACCAACTTTCAATCGATCTGGATACAAATTGGTACGACACCACGTAAATCAAAATTCCAGGTACAACCCCCACCAAGCCAAAAATGCCTGCAAGCTTGACCAGCAAACGAGACCCGAATTGACCACGTCGCAAACGCAGCAACAAACGCAACATGCCCCAAACGATGGTGACAAAAAGACCGATGGCCACAATGGCATTGACCATCACCAACCAATCGTAGGTCTGGTTGTAGCGCTCACGGTTGCCTGTGGCCTGTGTCAGTAACACCAGCAAGCCCAAGCCAATGACCAAAACCGCCAGCACACCAATCATCATCAACCAGCGACTGGCTTTCGATGACAGCGCCGACAATTTCGATGACGGCCCCTTGAACATGTTCACTTCAGCGCACCATTTCTGCACTCAGTCGCAACTGGCTTGCGACTTGCAAATTCCAATCGGCTTGGTTGCCTGCTGCAATTTGAAAGGGACGGGGAAGCTGTGATACGTCCAACTTGAATCGGTACAGAACATATTGCCGAGCCTCTGGGTTGAGTTCACTGGCGTCCGCCACTTTCCAATGGCTTTGCCTTTGTACAACGCCCAGCGCCTCGTTGAGACTTTCAAAATTTTGCGAAATGCTACCCGCCAAACTTGTGACGGAAAATGGTTCTGACGACACATTCAATCTCCAGCGCCGGGTCAAAGGCTGGAAAGCCAGACGGTAATAGCGTGTGACAACACCCACTTTTCGATCAAACCAGTACCAACGATCACGCATCAATTCAGCCTCGGCCATGAAGTGAACCGCGAGGCCTTTGACCAAGGCATCTTCTACAACAGGGCCTAACTCTAACTTCAACTGTGCATTCAAAACCAACACATTGTCTTGCCGGTTTGCTCTCAAATTCACCAATTCAAGTGTTGCACTTTGCCCCCAAGCTTGGCTCAGGGCCAAGAAACAAGCACCCAGCAAACATCCCGTTCGAATCCAAAATTCAAACCCGACGTTTTTCCAACAGTGCGTAATAAAACCCATCATGTTCACCCAATGCATTGTGCTTGAATGGAAGGCCCTCAGGGACTTGTCCGGGTATCAAATGACCTGGTGATGGGTGCAATTGGGCATCAGTGTTGTGCTGAAGAAACGCTTGGATGCCTCCATCGCCTTCTGCCTTGAATATAGAACAGGTGCAATAAAGTAACTTTCCACCAGGAGTCAACAAAGGCCATAGGGCTTGAAGGATTTGTCTTTGGATGCCCGCAAGTTGCGCACTGTCTGTCGCGCGGCGCAACCAGCGCACATCGGGGTGCCGCCTCACCACACCCGAGGCAGTGCACGGCGCGTCCAGCAAAATGGCATCGAATGGAACGCCATCCCACCAATCTGCTGTCCGCATTGCATCGCCTGTGATGACCTTGGCGTGAACACCTGTGCGTGTCAAATTTTGCTCAATACGCTCAGCACGATGAGAATCCACGTCCAATGCCCAGACTTGCGCGTTTTCCAGCAGCTCCAACAAATGTCCTGTTTTCCCACCAGGTGCGGCGCAGGCATCCAGTATTCGCCAAGGGTACTGCCTATCCATGCCATGCGTTAACAATGGGGCCGCCAATTGAGCAGCCGCGTCTTGTACAGACACGTGGCCCAGGGAAAAACCGGGCAAACGTTGCACCGGTACGGGCTTTTCCAACTGTAAACCCTGGACACCAACGGGCTTGGACATGATCCCGACATCATTCAATTGACGCTGATAATTCTGGACGCTTTGATGCTTGACGTTCACTCTCAAGGTCATGGGTGCGGGTCGTTGCGCCGCATCCAGAAGACTTTGCCAATGCTCGGGATAGTCTTTTTGAAGTCGCTCAATCCACCACCCCGGGTGATTCCAACGGGCCTCCAAGAACCCATCTGTCTGTTCAATCAACGCTGCTCTCTCTCGCATAAAGCGTCGCAAGCAGGCATTGATGAACCCACTTTGAGCTTTCGTGTGCCTTTGCTTTTGTGCAGCCTCAACCGTTTGATTCACCAGGGTGTGAACGGGGTATGGTGCATCTGAATCACGCCAGCACAAGGCCAAGGCTGTGCAAAGTAGCGCGTCTGCAGCCGGGGGTGGTGCCTTGGATGCCAGTTTTCCGCGCAAGGCCAGAGCTCTTCCCCATTGGCGCATGACTTGAAAGCTCAGGGCTTGAACACCAGGCCGCAACTCAGTAGCGACACTGTCTATTTGGGTCGTCAGTGATCGCCCTTCTTTGACCGCTTGAACCACCAAAGCGGTTGCCTGCAGCAAACGCCACAATGGCAAAGACTGTGCTGAGGGTGATGATTGCGGCGAAGGATGGTTCATTTTGATTTTTCTTTAATTGGATGTCAGCGTTAAATCCATCCTCATCACCGGCTTGAAGTTCAAACGCT
This sequence comes from Comamonadaceae bacterium PBBC1, assembly GCA_002256145.1. GTDB lineage: Bacteria > Pseudomonadota > Gammaproteobacteria > Burkholderiales > Burkholderiaceae_C > Limnohabitans_A. The sequence continues at coordinate 13,066 of NKIP01000019.1, read as the reverse complement.
TGGCCAACCAAGATGCTGGCCTCATGCTCAAAGCATCGTTGTATGCAGCGACGGCCACATGGTATGGAATGACAGCAGCTGGCAATGTTTGCCGCATCCTGTTCAAAGCAATTTCAAGATCCGGCTGGATGGGGGCATGGGCGGTTTGCTGCAACAACCTGATCTCTCCGACCAATTTCAAATGCTGGGAGATCACTTGCTTTTGATGGGTTTGGACCAACGGCTGCAAGCGCATCTGGGACAGAGCCTCCAGCAATCCGTCACAGGCCGCTTGTAAGAGTTCGAGTTCTTTCAGGTCGGTCTCGGTTGACAAGGATTCGCGTGCCGCCAAGCCACCTTGTAATCGCACCAACAACCTCAGCCAAACTGCATCAACACTGCTCCACTGCCTGATGACTTCCGATCGAAGACGTACCAAACGATTGTGCGCCCCCACAGACCAAAACAAAGTCAACAAGACCAATGCCCCAAAGATCAAAATACCCATGCGCACCTCTTTGTTGTCTTGCTTATGAAACAGCCCCTGACCGCGCAGCAGTACAGGGGCTGATCAGGATCATCGTTTTCACGATGATCTCAGGGCTCAGGCAGCTTCGCCAGAATCCGTGACGGCATCCTCAGCATTTTCACCAGCCAATTCGGCAGCCTCTGCATCGGCAATGGCGCGGCGCTCAGCGTCGTCCATCGCATCTTTGACAGCACGGGCTTTGTGATAAGCCAAACCTGTACCAGCGGGGATCAAACGACCCACAATCACGTTTTCTTTCAAACCACGCAATTCATCACGCTTGCCCATGATGGCCGCTTCGGTCAGCACCCGTGTTGTTTCCTGGAAGGAAGCAGCCGAGATGAACGAATCGGTCGACAAGGAGGCCTTGGTAATGCCCAGCAACAAGTTGCTGTAGGTTGCCGGGATTTTGCCCTCGCGCTGCAATGCATCATTGGTGTTGAGCATTTCAGAGCGTTCAACCTGTTCACCAGAGATGTACGTTGAATCACCGATGTTCTCAACCACCACGCGGCGCAGCATCTGGCGAACAATCACTTCGATGTGCTTGTCGTTGATCTTCACGCCTTGCAAGCGGTAAACGTCCTGCACTTCGTCGACGATGTAGCGGGCCAACTCTTCAATGCCCAGCAAGCGCAAGATGTCTTGTGGATCGGCCGGGCCGTCCACAATGCTTTCGCCCTTGTTGACCACTTGGCCTTCGTGCACCAAGATGTTCTTCTCTTTGGGGATCAGTTCATCCCAGACCTTGCCTTCAGGGTCAGTGATTTGCAAGCGGACCTTGCCTTTGGTTTCCTTACCGAAAGACACGGTACCGGTGATCTCAGCCAGCATGCCTTTGTCTTTGGGCGTACGGGCTTCAAACAGCTCGGCCACACGGGGCAAACCGCCGGTGATGTCTCGGGTCTTTTGACCTTCGACGGGGATACGGGCCAGCACTTCACCAGGGCCCACATCCATGCCGTCACGCACTTGGATCAACGAGCCGATCTGGAAGCCGATGGTCACCGAGTGATCGGTGCCAGGGATCTTGACTTCTTTGCCTTGGGCATCGATCAGCTTGACCTGTGGGCGAATGACCTTGGCAGCACCACGGCGCTTGGGGTCAATGACCACCAGCGTGGACAAGCCGGTCACTTCGTCCAGTTGTTTGGCCACGGTCATGCCCTCTTCCACATTCTCGAATTTCACCTGTCCAGCGAATTCGGTGATGATTGGACGGGTCAGAGGGTCCCAATTGGCCAAGATGGTGCCAGCCTTGATGGTCTGATCGGCTTTGATCGACAAGATGGCGCCGTAAGGCACCTTGTGACGCTCGCGCTCACGACCGTGCTCGGTGATGATGATTTCGCCAGAGCGTGCAATCACGACCAACTCACCCTTGGTGTTGGTCACATAACGCATGGTGGCATTGAAGCCAATGGTGCCGTTGGACTTGGCTTCCACGCTGGACGCCACAGCAGCACGCGAAGCCGCACCACCAATGTGGAAGGTACGCATCGTCAGCTGTGTGCCTGGCTCACCAATCGACTGGGCTGCGATCACACCAACGGCTTCGCCGTTGTTGACCAAACCGCCACGGCCCAGATCGCGGCCATAGCACTTGGCGCACAAACCAAAGCGTGTTTCGCAGGTCAGTGCCGTGCGCACCTTGACTTCGTCCACGCCCGCCGCTTCGAGTTCATCAATCAGGTCCTCGTCAAGCATGACGCCTGCTTCGGCCAATACAGCCCGGTTTTCAGGGTGCAAGACGTCTTCAGCCACAGTACGGCCCAAAATGCGGTCGCGCAGCGATTCGATCACTTCACCGCCTTCGACGATGGCACGCATGAGCGAGCCATCAGCAGTGCCGCAGTCGAGTTCAGTCACCACCAGATCCTGGGTCACGTCCACCAGACGACGTGTCAGGTAACCCGAGTTGGCCGTTTTCAAAGCCGTATCGGCCAGACCTTTACGAGCACCGTGGGTCGAGATGAAGTACTGCAACACGTTCAGACCCTCACGGAAGTTCGCCGTGATGGGGGTTTCAATGATGGAGCCGTCGGGCTTGGCCATCAGGCCACGCATGCCGGCCAGCTGGCGAATCTGAGCTGCAGAACCGCGCGCACCGGAATCGGCCATCATGTAAATCGAATTGAACGATTCCTGATCGACTTCATTGCCATGACGGTCAATGGTTTTTTCTTTGCGCAGCTGGTCCATCATCACTTTGGAGACGACGTCACCGGCCTTGCCCCAGATGTCAACGACTTTGTTGTAACGCTCACCAGCAGTCACCAGACCGGAGACGTATTGCTGCTCGATGTCTTTGACTTCCTTTTCGGCCGCTTCAATGATGGCAGGCTTCTCAGGTGGCACGAGCATGTCATCGATGCCGATGGAGATGCCAGCGCGTGTAGCCAGACGGAAACCGTTTTGCAACAGCTTGTCGGCGAACACCACGGTCTCTTTCAAGCCACACTTGCGGAAAGACGTGTTGATCAGCTTGGAAATTTCTTTCTTCTTCAGCGCCTTGTTCAAGTTGCTGAAAGGCAGGCCCTTGGGCAGGATCTCGGACAACAAGGCACGGCCGACGGTGGTTTCCACCATCGAGACAGCCGAGGTGAATTCACCGGTTGCCTTGTTTTTGGTCCACTCGGTCATGCGCACGTTGATCTTGGCAGCCAATTCAACAGCATTGGCGTCCAAAGCGCGCTGCACTTCACCAATGTCGGCAAAGATCAAGCCTTCACCTTTGGCGTTGATGCGGTCGCGGGTGGCGTAATACAGGCCCAACACCACGTCTTGCGAGGGAACAATGGAGGGCTCGCCCGATGCAGGGAACAAGATGTTGTTCGACGCGAGCATCAGTGTGCGAGCTTCCATCTGCGCTTCCACCGACAGCGGAATGTGCACAGCCATCTGGTCACCGTCAAAGTCGGCGTTGAAGGCCGCGCAAACGAGGGGATGGAGCTGAATGGCCTTGCCTTCGATCAACAAAGGCTCAAATGCCTGGATGCCCAAACGGTGCAATGTTGGCGCACGGTTGAGCATCACGGGGTGCTCTTTGATGACCTCTTCCAGAATATCCCACACCACGGGTGTGCCAGATTCAACTTCTTTCTTGGCGGCCTTGATCGTGGTCGCGATGCCCATGGCTTCGAGGCGGGCAAAGATGAACGGCTTGAACAGCTCAATCGCCATCAGTTTGGGCAGGCCGCACTGGTGGAGTTTGAGCGTTGGGCCCACGGTGATGACGGAACGACCGGAGTAGTCCACGCGCTTGCCCAGCAAGTTCTGACGGAAACGACCGCTCTTGCCTTTGATCATGTCAGCCAAGGACTTCAAGGCACGCTTGTTGGCGCCGGTCATGGCCTTGCCGCGGCGGCCGTTGTCCAGCAAGCTGTCCACGGCTTCTTGAAGCATGCGCTTTTCGTTACGGGCAATGATCTCAGGCGCTTTGAGTTCCAGCAAACGGCGCAGACGGCTGTTGCGGTTGATCACGCGGCGGTACAGGTCGTTCAGGTCAGAGGTCGCAAAGCGGCCACCGTCCAGGGGCACCAGAGGACGCAGGTCCGGTGGCAACACAGGCAACACCTCGAGCACCATCCACTCGGGCTTGATGCCTGATTTCTTGAAGGCTTCAAGAACTTTCAAACGCTTGGAGTTCTTTTTGACCTTGAGCTCTGATCCGGTCAGGTCACCCCGCAGACGCTCGATTTCGCTTTCGATATCGATACTTTGCAGCAGTTCTTTGATGCCTTCTGCCCCCATCTTGGCCACGAATTCGTCGCCATACTCTTTGACTTTGGCATCGTAGTCATCTTCGGACATGATGCTGAATTTTTTCAGCGGGGTCATGCCGGTATCGGTCACCACGTAGGCTTCAAAGTACAGCACGCGCTCGATGTCACGCAGTGTCATGTCAAGGACCAGGCCCAAACGCGAAGGCAATGACTTCAGAAACCAGATGTGTGCGCAAGGTGCGGCCAGGTCAATGTGACCCATGCGCTCGCGACGCACTTTGGTTTGTGTGACTTCAACGCCGCACTTCTCGCAGATCACACCGCGGTGCTTGAGGCGTTTGTACTTGCCGCACAGGCATTCATAGTCTTTGATGGGGCCAAAAATTTTGGCGCAAAACAGACCATCGCGCTCGGGCTTGAAGGTACGGTAGTTGATGGTTTCCGGCTTTTTCACTTCGCCGAAAGACCAAGAACGGATCTTCTCGGGCGATGCCAGGCCGATGCGGATGGCATCGAAGTGGTCATCGGGCGTGAACTGCTTGAACAGGTCGAGTAGTGATTTCATGGTTTAAATCCTTTGCCTGTGAATTAAGAACGCTCGAGCTCAATGTCAAGGCCCAGCGAACGGATTTCCTTGACCAGCACGTTGAACGACTCGGGCATGCCCGCTTCAATGGAGTGTTCGCCTTTGACGATGCTTTCGTACACCTTGGTACGGCCTTGCACGTCGTCAGACTTGACGGTGAGCATTTCTTGCAGAACATAAGAAGCGCCATAGGCTTCCAGTGCCCACACTTCCATCTCACCGAAACGCTGACCACCGAACTGCGCTTTACCACCCAGCGGCTGCTGTGTGACCAAGCTGTAAGGACCCGTCGAGCGTGCGTGCATCTTGTCGTCGACCAAATGGTGCAGCTTCAAGTAATGCATGTAACCGATGGTGGTTGGCCGGTCAAAGGCGTCGCCTGTGCGGCCATCAAACAAATTCGCTTGTGTGCGTGTGGCCGTCAGACCCTTGGCCTTGGCCAAGTCATCGGGGTAAGCCAAATGCAACATGGCACGGATTTCTTCTTCTGCTGCACCGTCGAACACCGGCGTGGCAAACGGGAAACCGTCTTTCAGGTTGTTGGCCATGTCAAGTACTTCGTCATCACTCAATTGCGACAAGTCTTCTTTGCGGCCCATGCTGTTGTACAACTGCTCAAACAGCTTGCGCAGTTCGGCAACTTTTTCCATGCGTTGGGTTTCAGCTTGAAGCATGTTGCCAATGCGGTGGCCAATGCCTTTGCCTGCCCAACCCAAATGAACTTCAAGCACCTGACCCACGTTCATGCGCGAAGGCACGCCCAACGGGTTGAGCACAATGTCGGCGGGTGTGCCATCGGCCATGAAAGGCATGTCTTCGACGGGCACGATCTTGGAGACCACACCCTTGTTGCCGTGACGGCCAGCCATCTTGTCACCGGGCTGCAAGCGGCGCTTGACGGCCAAGTAAACCTTGACCATTTTGAGCACACCAGCGGGCAACTCGTCGCCTTGTGTCAGCTTCTTGCGTTTTTCTTCAAACGACAAATCGAAGCTGTGGCGGGTTTGCTCCAGCGAGTTCTTGATGGACTCGAGCTGCATGGCCACATCTTCTTCGGCGGGGCGAATGTCGAACCAATGGAACTTGTCGACCGACTCCATGTAGGCTTTGTCGAGCTTGGTCCCTTTGGACAGCTTTTGTGGGCCACCGTTGGCCACGCGGCCCACCAGCAGTTTCTCGATACGGTCAAAGGCGTCCGCTTCCACGATGCGCAGCTGGTCGTTCAGGTCCAAGCGGAAACGCTTGAGTTCGTCGTCGATGATCTGCTGGGCACGCTTGTCGCGCACGATGCCTTCACGGGTGAAGACCTGCACGTCGATCACGGTGCCTTGCGAGCCCTGGTCCACGCGCAGCGAGGTGTCTTTCACATCAGATGCCTTCTCGCCGAAGATGGCGCGCAGCAGTTTCTCTTCAGGCGTGAGGGTGGTTTCTCCTTTGGGGGTGACCTTGCCGACCAGCACATCGCCGGGCTGCACTTCTGCACCCACGTAGATGATGCCGGAGTCGTCCAGGCGGCCCAGTTGCTGCTCGGACAGGTTGGGGATGTCGCGCGAAATTTCTTCGGCACCCAACTTGGTGTCACGGGCCATGACCACGAGTTCTTCGATGTGGATCGAGGTGTAGCGGTCTTCCGACACAACACGCTCAGAGATCAAGATCGAGTCTTCGAAGTTGTAACCGTTCCAGGGCATGAAGGCGATGAGCATGTTCTGACCGATGGCGATTTCGCCCAAGTCGGTCGATGCGCCGTCAGCGATCACATCCCCCTTGGCCAGCCTGTCGCCACGCTTGACGATGGGGCGCTGGTGGATGTTCGTGTTCTGGTTGGAGCGCTGGTACTTGATCAGGTTGTAGATGTCCACACCCACTTCGCCGGCCAAAGCTTCAGCGTCGTTCACGCGGATCACGATGCGGGTTGCGTCCACATAGTCGACGATGCCTCCACGGGTTGCGGTGACCACGGTGCCGGAGTCGACCGCTGCAACGCGTTCGATGCCGGTGCCCACCATGGGCTTTTCAGGACGCAACACAGGCACGGCCTGACGCGACATGTTGGCACCCATCAAAGCGCGGTTGGCGTCATCATGCTCGAGGAACGGCACCAAAGAGGCCGCCACCGAAACGATCTGCGCTGGCGACACGTCCATGTACTGGATGCGCTCGGCACCACACAGGATGGATTCACCCTTTTCACGCGCAGACACCAGGTCACCGGTCAGCTTGCCGTCTTTGTCCAAAGTGGCATTGGCCTGGGCGATGACGTACTTGCCTTCTTCAATGGCCGACAGGTAGTCGATGTCCATCGTGACTTTGCCTTCCACCACGCGGCGGTAAGGGGTTTCGATGAAACCGTACTCGTTCAGACGTGCGTACAGGGCCAATGAGTTGATCAGACCAATGTTTGGGCCTTCTGGTGTTTCAATGGGACAGACGCGACCGTAATGGGTCACGTGCACGTCTCGAACTTCAAATCCAGCACGTTCGCGGGTCAGGCCACCTGGGCCAAGGGCCGACACACGGCGCTTGTGCGTGATCTCGGCCAGCGGGTTGGTCTGGTCCATGAACTGCGACAGCTGGGATGCACCAAAGAACTCTTTCAAAGCCGCAGAAATCGGCTTGGAGTTGATCAGGTCGTGCGGCATGAGCGGCTCTTGCTCGGCCTGGCCCAAACGTTCTTTGACGGCTTTTTCGATGCGTGCCAAACCTGTGCGGTACTGGTTTTCGGCCAATTCACCCACGCAACGCACGCGGCGGTTGCCCAAGTGGTCGATGTCATCTACTTCGCCATTGCCGTTGCGCAAGTCCACCAAAATCTTGACGACAGCCAAGATGTCTTCGTTGGTCAAGACCATGGGGCCTGTGGAGTCTGGACGACCGACACGGGCGTTGAACTTCATGCGACCCACACGCGACAAGTCGTAAGTGTCGGGGTTGTAAAACAAGCGCTGGAACAGGGCTTGCACTGCATCTTCTGTTGGCGGTTCGCCAGGACGCATCATGCGGTAGATGGCCACGCGTGCGGCGAACTCGTCGACGGTTTCGTCGATGCGCAGGGTCTGCGAAATGTACGCGCCCTGATCCAACTCGTTGGTGTAGATGCAAGGGAGGTCTTGGATACCCGATGTGCGCAGCTTTTTCAGCAGCGCTTCGGTCAACTCTTCGTTGGCCTTGGCGATGATCTCGCCAGTGTCTGCTTCGACAATGCTGCGTGCAACCACGCGACCCAACAGGTAGTCCTCTGGCACGCTGATGTGCGTGGTGCCCGATTGCTCGAGTTCACGGGTGTGACGCACGGTGATGCGCTTGTCTTTGGCCACCACCACTTTGCCAGACTTGTCAGTGATGTCAAAACGGGCGACTTCGCCACGAAGACGCTCAGCCACAAACTCCATCTGGGCACCGTTATCCATCAGACGGAAATTGTCATTGACGAAGAAGTTGGCCAGGATCGACTCAGGGTTCAGGCCGATGGCCTTGAGCAAGATCGACACCGGCATTTTGCGGCGACGATCAACCCGGAAATACAGAATGTCTTTCGGATCGAATTCAAAGTCGAGCCACGAACCGCGATATGGAATGATGCGGGCCGAAAACAACAACTTGCCCGAGCTGTGGGTCTTGCCCTTGTCGTGTTCAAAGAACACGCCAGGAGAACGGTGCAACTGGGACACGATCACGCGCTCAGTACCGTTGATGATGAAGGAGCCTTTGTCGGTCATCAAAGGCACTTCGCCCATGTAGACCTCTTGCTCTTTGACCTCTTTCACAATTTTTGATTGTGATGTCGACGTTTCACGGTCATAAATGATGAGCTGTACCCGGGCCCGAACGGCTGAAGAGAATGTCAGTCCACGTGTCTGGCATTCACGCACATCAAATGCAGGTTTGGCCAAGTTGTACTCAACAAACTTCATTTCCACAAATCCATTGTGCGAAACAATGGGAAATGCTGATTCAAAGGCTGCTTGCAAGCCTTCGTGGGTTCGTTTGGATGAGACCACACCTGCTTGAAGGAAAGACGTGTAAGCGTCTTTTTGCATCTGGAGCAGGTAAGGAACTTCGAGCACGCTTTCGCGGCTGCCGAAACTTTTGCGGATTCGCTTGCGTTCGGTATAGGAATAGGCCATGAGATCTCCGGGCTTGATCTTTCAGAACTGTGTATTGGTGGCACTTTTCAGTACCCACAAAGGGCTTGGCGGCTGGCCACTACCAGCGTTGGCGGACGATTGCGCATTGCACGCAACCCGTACCAAGGGTTTTCTGCAGTCGGGTCAGAAAACACTGGAAAGCAGACTATTGAAATCAACTTTCCGGTGTTTCGACAAAACACTGGAAAGCAGACTGTTAAATCTGCTTTCCGGTGTTCATTTTTTGGAGACTCAAGCGCCAATGTTTAAAAACATTGCATTGATTCAGAATTACTTGACTTTGAATCAACTCCTGACTTGATGAACAAAAAATAGGTTCTTTTTGCTCTATTTTTCAGGTCCTCATCAAGTACCAAAGGCTGGAGGTCCTTACGGACACTCCAGCCTTGGAAAGTCACTGAATTACTTGAGTTCGGCTTTGGCGCCTGCGTCTTCCAGCTTCTTCTTGGCGGCTTCAGCGTCTGCCTTAGGCAAAGCTTCTTTGACCGCTTTAGGAGCGCCATCCACCAGGTCTTTGGCTTCTTTCAAGCCCAAACCTGTGATTTCACGCACAGCTTTAATCACGGACACTTTGTTCGCACCAGCTTCGAGCAACACAACGTTGAACTCAGTCTTCTCTTCAGCCACGGCTGCAGCAGCGCCGCCTGCAGCTGGAGCAGCCATAGCGGCAGCGCTCACACCAAATTTCTCTTCGATGGCTTTCACCAAGTCGTTGAGTTCCATGACCGTCATGCTGTCGAGCGCGGTCAAAAATGCGTCTTTATCGAATGCCATTTTTATTTCCTAACAATTGGTTAAATACGAAAACTGGCCTTAAGCGGCAACAGCTTCGCCTTCGCCTTTTTTGGCCGCCAAAGCACCCAACACCACTGCGGTGCGAGACATCGGCGACATCAACAAGCCACACAACTGAGCCAACAACACTTCTTTCGAAGGAATGCTTGCCAATTGCTTCACGCCGTTCACATCCAAGACTTTGCCTGCAAATGCACCTGCACGAATCACCAACTTGTCGTTGGTTTTCGCGAAGTCAGCTACCACTTTTGCGGCAGCCACTGCATCTTCAGAGAAGCCATAGATCAGCGGACCGGTCATCTGGTCGGTGACAACTTCAAACTGCGTACCTGTCACAGCACGGCGAGCCAAAGTGTTTTTCAACACTGTCAGCGAAACGCCGAGGCTGCGAGCTTTGACGCGCAGGTTGGTCATGTCAGCGACCGTGATACCACGGTATTCCGCCATCACAAGCGTTTGAGCTTTAGCGGCGAGGTCGGTCACTTCGGAAATGACCGCTTCTTTCTCACTGCGATTCAGACTCAAGGTCTACTCCTTTATATGTGTTTTTCGGGTCACCCCTTGAACACGCCTATTTGCAGCGACCAACTGTTCAGGACCTTCATCCATCTGCAGCGGGATCGCCATCTGCGTTGGCCCAAACAGACAAGCTAACTTGTTTGTTTGTTGATTAAGCACATCTGCGTGTGCACCAACGGTCTTGGATGGCCTGCAGCTCTTTTGCAAAGAGTGCAGCCCACCACATTGAGCAGGCTTGACAGCCCACTCAAATTTTTATCGCAATCAAGCTGCGATGGATTGTGTGTCAACGCGAACGCCCACACCCATGGTCGAAGACACGGCCACTTTGCGCAGGTAAACACCCTTGCTGGTGGCTGGCTTGGCTTTCACCAACGCTTCGATCAAGGCAGCCAAGTTGCCTTGCAACTTGTCATTCTCGAAAGAACGGCGACCAATGGTGCCGTGGACAATACCGGCTTTGTCAACACGGAACTGGACTTGACCAGCCTTGGCGTTGCGCACAGCAGTCGCCACATCTGGGGTCACGGTGCCGACTTTGGGGTTAGGCATCAAGCCGCGTGGACCCAGGATTTGACCCAAAGTACCCACAACGCGCATGGCGTCAGGTGCAGCAATGACCACATCGAAAGGCATGTCGCCAGCTTTTACGCGGGCAGCCAAGTCGTCCATGCCGACCACGTCAGCACCAGCGGCTTTGGCTTCTTCAGCCTTGGCGCCTTGTGCGAACACAGCAACGCGGGCGGTTTTACCCGTGCCGTTAGGCAACACAACAGCACCACGAACCACTTGATCAGACTTCTTGGCATCAATGCCGAGTTGCACAGCCACGTCGATGGACTCATCGAACTTGGCATTGGCGCAATCTTTCACGATCACCAAGGCATCGCCCAAAGGGTACAGTTTGTTGCTGTCCACTTTGCCGACAAAGGCTTTTTGTTTTTTAGTGAGCTTGGACATTTACACGCCCTCCACATTCACGCCCATGGAACGGGCAGTACCAGCGATGGTGCGAACGGCTGCGTCCATGTCGGCGGCAGTCAGATCTTTCATCTTGGTTTTGGCGATTTCTTCCAGCTGAGCACGGGTGATCTTGCCGACTTTTTCCAAGCCTGGCTTGGTCGAGGCCTTGTCAATCTTGATGGCCTTCTTGATCAAAGTGGCCGCTGGTGGCGTTTTGATGATGAAGGTGAAGGACTTGTCTGCAAACGCAGTGATCACCACTGGCAATGGCAGACCTGGCTCGACGCCTTGGGTCTGGGCGTTGAACGCCTTGCAGAATTCCATGATGTTCAAACCACGCTGACCCAGTGCTGGACCGATGGGTGGTGATGGATTGGCTTTACCAGCTGGCACTTGCAGCTTGATGAAGCCGACGATTTTTTTCGCCATGCTTTTCTCCTTGCGGGTCTTAACGCTTTGGTATTGAAACCTTCAGCTTCCCGGGGTTAACGACTCTTCAACTCAATTTGGCACCGAGTCGGTTCATGCCAAACCTTTTCTCATTCAGGTTTTTTCGACCTGACTGAATTCCAATTCAACGGGTGTCGCTCTTCCAAAAATTGTCACAGAAACACGCATCTTGTTGCGTTCGTAATTGACTTCTTCGACGGTCCCATTGAAATCAGTGAAGGGGCCCTCTTTGACCCGAATGTATTCACCGACCTCAAATTCAACTTTATGACGTGGCTTATCTGTGCCCTCTTGCATTTGACTGACAATTTTGGCCACATCTGCTTCTGATATGGGTGCCGGTCTGTTTTTAGCGCCGCCCACAAATCCTGTCACTTTGTTGGTATGTTTGACCAAATGCCATGTTTCATCGTCCATGACCATTTCAACCAAGACATAACCAGGAAAAAACTTGCGCTCAGTTGTTCTTTTTTGGCCATTTTTAACTTCGACCACTTCTTCTGTAGGCACCAAGATTCGGCCAAACTTGGTTTCCATTCCTGAACGTGCAATTCGCTCAACAATGTTGCGCTCTACCGCTTTTTCCATGCCGGAGTAAGCATGAACCACATACCATTTCAAGTCTGGGTTGGTGGACGATCCCGCCATTGGCGCATTCACTACGACATCGTTCATTATTTTTTCCACCCAAGAATCAAATCGTAAAAAACCCATTCCAGGGTTTTGTCTGTTAGCCAAAGAAACAAGGCCATCACAACGACAAAAGCAAACACATAAGCCGTGATCTGCATGGCTTCTTTACGCTCAGGCCAAACCACTTTTTTGACTTCACGAACAGCATCGCGACTGAATCCAATCAGTCTCCGACCCATTTCACTGGTCAAGAACACGGCCAATGCTGCAGACAAGCTGACCAGCAAAACTGCCCACTGAACCCAAACACCTTGTTTTGAGAGCATGTAAAAGCCAACCAGGGCCGCGATCACCAGCGACACAGCCAATGCCAATCGCATTTTGTCGCCAGCAGCACTCACAGTTTGAACTTCGGACGTTGCCATACGGGCTTTTACCTTTGTTGCACCTCCAATGCAGAGGCGTCTCTTAAGACAATGAAGCCCGCTAGGTTCTAGCGGGCTTGTTATCCACCTTATTTCAGGTGGCAGGGGCAGTAGGAATCGAACCTACAACCTTCGGTTTTGGAGACCGACGCTCTGCCAATTGAGCTATACCCCTACTTGAACCTCTTTAAGCGATGATCTTGGCAACAACGCCAGCGCCAACGGTGCGGCCGCCTTCGCGGATGGCGAAGCGCAAGCCTTCTTCCATCGCAATGGGGTTGATCAACTTCACAGTGATAGACACGTTGTCACCC
>NKIP01000018.1 GCA_002256145.1 Comamonadaceae bacterium PBBC1 | reverse complement strand
CACTCTCGTTCGGTCCTTCGCTCTTGCCTTGTGGCCTCAGCGGCCCCGGCTCCAACTACTACGACCTCTGCTGACTTCTCGCTCCGGCAAAGCCGTCTTCCTTTCAGAAACAAGGCGAGATCTCCCCGGGTAAGAACGCACTCCTTCACTGCACAACCGCCGCATCTACGCCGCTTCGCCTTGATCACGAGAGCTTCGCGGTAAATGGCCCGCTCGCCCTGCTTGGCAGCGCCTTCTATGCAGTTCTTGTTCATCGGCTCGCAGTTTCGCTCCACGCTTCCTTCCCACAGTCGGTCACCCTCATGCAGTTGCGCTTCGCTTCGTTCGCTGTGATCAACTTACGGGAGGACTTGCACCTCCAGGAGTGCGCCCATGCCGGGCGCACCATCAAAAAAGGGGCCACAGGGCCCCTTGGTTCAGTACGTTGAATACTCAAGCCTTCAAGGCCAGCAGCACCTCGTCCAGCATCTTCTTGGCATCGCCAAACAACATGCGGTTGTTGTCTTTGTAGAAGAGGGGGTTGTCCACACCGGCGTAGCCGCTGGCCATGGAACGCTTCATGACGATGCTGGTGCGGGCCTTCCAGACTTCAAGCACCGGCATGCCGGCGATCGGGCTGGTCGGGTCGTCTTGCGCGGCCGGGTTCACGATGTCGTTGGCACCGATCACGATGGCCACATCAGTCTCGGGGAAGTCCTCGTTGAGTTCGTCCATCTCGAACACGATGTCGTAAGGCACTTTGGCCTCGGCCAACAACACGTTCATGTGGCCCGGCATGCGCCCCGCCACCGGGTGGATGCCAAAGCGCACGTTAACGCCTTTGTCGCGCAGTGTCTTGGTGATTTCAAACACCGTATGCTGGGCTTGGGCCACGGCCATGCCGTAGCCGGGCACCACGATCACGTTTTTCGCGTCGCGCAGCAACTCGGCGGTTTCGGCCGCCAAGATGGGGCTGACCTCACCTTGCGGCTCGGCCGCTTCGCCCGTGGGTTTGGGCGCAGCGGCCGTGGTGCCAAAGCCCCCGGCGATCACGCTGATGAAGCTGCGGTTCATGGCGTTGCACATGATGTACGACAAAATCGCGCCGCTGGAGCCCACCAAGGCACCGATCACGATCAGCAAGTCGTTGGAGAGCATGAAGCCGGTGGCCGCTGCGGCCCAGCCCGAGTAGCTGTTGAGCATGGACACCACCACGGGCATGTCGGCGCCGCCAATGGCCATGACCATGTGGATGCCAAACAGCAAAGCGATGACGGTCATGATGACCAAAGGCACCATGCCGTCTTGCACAGTGTGGGCGTTCATGAATTCACGGCCAAAGTAAATCACCGCGATCAAACCCACCAGGTTGAGCCAGTGGCGACCAGGCAACAACAAAGGGCTGCCGCCGATGCGGCCGGACAACTTGCCAAACGCCGCCACCGAACCCGAGAAGGTCACCGCGCCAATGAAGATGCCGATGTAGATTTCACCCGCGTGGATGGCGTGCGCCGCGCCGTCCAAATTCTTGGAAGCTTCGGGGTCCACATAGGTGGCGTAACCCACCAACGCCGCGGCCATGCCGACCATGCTGTGCATGAGCGCCACGAGTTCGGGCATTTGGGTCATCTGCACTTTGCGCGCAGCGTAAAGACCAATGATTGCGCCCACCAGCACGGAGCCCACGATCATGGGAATGCCTTCGGCTGTGACTTGCGGGCCAAAGATGGTGGCCAGCACGGCCAAGCTCATGCCGATCATGCCGTAGAGGTTGCCGCGCCGTGCGGTTTCCTGGTTGGACAAACCACCCAGGCTGAGGATAAAAAGAATGGTCGCGCCGATGTAGGCGACCGTGGCCAGACTTGAGTTCATGAGTGTCTCTTTAATCAGTTGGGGACAGAGCTGAAGATCTGTCCCCGAAATCATTATTTTCGGAACATCGCCAGCATGCGCTGGGTGACGGCAAAGCCGCCAAACATGTTGATGGCGGTGAGCACCAGCGCCAAAGCGGCCAGGATGCCGATCAGCGTGTTGGGGCGTCCAGCTGCAGCCATGGGCGAAATCTGCACCAGCGCACCGATGGCGATGATGGAACTGATCGCGTTGGTCACACTCATGAGCGGGGTGTGCAAAGCGGGTTTGACATTCCAAACCACCATGTAGCCCACAAAACAGGCCAACACAAACACCGTGAAGTGCGACAGGAAAGCAGCAGGCGCATACGCGCCCACCAGCACCAGCAGCACAGCGGCCACCGCCGACACGATGAGCAACTGACCTACGGGCATGGGGCCGGATGGCTCGCCATGGCCGTGGCCTTTTTTGGCGGCAGGCGCGGCAGCGGGCTTGGGCGCAGGCTTGGGGGCCACCACCAAAGGCGGCGCAGGCCAGGTGATTTCACCGTTCTTGATGACCGTCAGGCCCCGGATCGCGTCGTCTTCCATGTTGACGTTGATCACGCCGTCTTTGGTCTTGCACAGCTCTTCGGTCAGGCGAAACAGGTTCGTGCCGTACAGCGTGGACGACTGACGCGCCATGCGCGAAGCCAGGTCGGTGTAACCCACGATGGTCACGCCGTGCTTAACCACAGCCTTGCCGGGCTCGGTCAATTCGCAGTTGCCGCCTTGCTCGGCCGCCATGTCCACGATCACGCTGCCGGGCTTCATGCTTTGCACCATCTCCGCCGTGATCAGCTTGGGCGCGGGTTTGCCGGGGATCAGCGCGGTGGTGATGATGATGTCGCACTCTTTGGCTTGTTTGGCGTACATCTCGCGCTGCGCGGCCTGGAAGCCTTCGCTCATGACCTTGGCGTAACCGCCGCCGCCCGAGCCTTCTTCTTCGTAATCCACCTTGACGAATTCACCGCCCAGCGACACGACTTGGTCGGCCACTTCGGCGCGGGTGTCGTTGGCGCGCACGATGGCACCCAGGCTGGCGGCCGCGCCAATGGCGGCCAATCCGGCCACTCCGGCACCGGCAATGAACACCTTGGCAGGGGGCACTTTGCCCGCAGCCGTGATCTGGCCGTTGAAGAAGCGGCCAAAGGCATTGGCCGACTCGACCACAGCGCGGTAACCGCTCACACCGGCCATCGAGGTCAATGCGTCCATCTTCTGGGCGCGGCTCAATGTGCGGGGCAAGGCGTCAATGGACAGCGCGGTGACCTTTTTGGCCGCCAGCAGCTGCATCAAATCGGGGTTTTGGGCGGGCCACAAGAAGCCGATCAGCGTCTGGCCTTCGTGCATCAGCGCCACTTCGTCGGGCGTGGGGGCACGCACCTTGAAGACGATGTCGCTGCCGTTCCACAGTGCCGCCGCGTTGGGGGCAATGGTCGCGCCGGCTTCCACAAAAGCCGCGTCCGACAGGTCGGCCAACTCGCCAGCGCCCTGCTCGACCACCACGGCAAAGCCGAGCTTGACCAGTTTGGTCACGGCATCGGGGACTGTGGCCACCCGTTTTTCACCGGGAAAAATCTCTCGCGGCACGCCAATGCGCTGAGGCGTTGGGGCTGTATCGCCAGTTTGCATGTTTGTCTCCTCGCTCAATCCACAAAAAATAATCAATTATTCCAGCTTAACCGATGTCCACCTGATCTGGCCCAGTCCAGAAGCGCGCAGCACATGTCGCAGCATGAACATTCAAATATCAGCAAGTCCTGATATTAAACACAATCAGGCCTGTCGTTTGCTGACAAAAGAACCCGCATCACACAAACTGACGCACCAACATTGATAATCCAAGAGATGGATACACGCTGGAAACCCAATGTCACCGTCGCCGCCATCATTGAAAAAGAAGGCCGCTACTTGCTGATCGAAGAACAGACCCAAGAGGGCTTGCGACTGAACAACCCCGCAGGCCATTTGGACCCCGGGGAATCACCCGCTGAGGCATGCGCTCGAGAGACTTTGGAGGAGACAGCGCACCTTTTTAACCCCACAGCTTTAGTGGGTATTTACCTCTCCCGTTTTCATCGCCCGGCCACGTCAGAGGACGTGACTTATGTTCGAATGGCGTTTTGTGGTGAATTGGGTGACTTGCAAGAAGGCCGACAACTTGATGAAGGCATTGAACGCACCCTGTGGATGACGCCCGAGGAAATCAGGGCCAGCGCATCCCGTCACCGCAGTCCCCTGGTTTTGCAATGCATAGAAGACCATCTGGCCGGGCAACGCTATCCACTCGGGGTCATTTACACCGACCCGGCGGTCAAAGGCTTGCCGCACCTGAAGGCATGAATTCGGGCTGAGCCGATGGCTACTTGGGTGCAAAAACAGACGCATTCCAGCCCAAATCCTGGGCCATGGATTGGGCCAAGCGCTGGTAGCCCGGCACCGTGAAATGGATCAAATCCTTGGCCATCCAGGCGGGGTTTTGCTGGGCCCATCGGTAAGACCCGCCAGCCCCTCCCATGGCACTGAGCATGCTCCAAAAATAGCACCCATGGGCTTGGGCCACCTGCTTTTGGATGCGCCCAATTTCAGCGTGAACCCGGGTAAATTTGAGAAGATCTGGCAATTTTGCAGGCGCAGGCTTGGTGCCTTGAACTGCACCAGATCGGTTTTTTTGAGACCGCCGCACCAAAATGCCCCGATCCCCTGGTGCCACCAACAAGCAGGCGGCCTGAGGAAAGAGTTGTCGCCAAGCAGCGACCGATGAGCGCAAGCTCTGGGTGTAGGCCGCTGCATCGAAGGGTTGCACATTGCCCTCATTGGTGCCAAAGGCCATGACCACCACATCGTAAGTGGAGGCGCCCCACCACGGAGCCATCGCCGTTGTTTGCAACTGACGCCAGCCAGCCACAGTGGCCCCCGGGTAGCCAAACACATCAAGTTGCAACCGGGTTTCCACGGGCAGGGGCAGCTCCAGACCATTCAGCCTGAACGGGCCTTCAAGCACGCGCAGCTCAATGGTGGACATCGCGTCGTCGCCCACCAAATCCAGCACAGCTGGGCCCTCGCGGCCCAGCAAATCCACACGTTGCGCCTCACCCCCATCAATGCGAATGGCCAAACTGATCGGATCCCGGGTTTGCTGATACAACAAGCGCAACTGAGACTTGTCCGCTTGAGCCGAGGGATTGCGCACGTCCAGCGACAGCCACGCATCTTGACCTGGTGTCCACAAATTGACCAAACCAGGCCCAGGTTCACTGGCACCTGCGGGCACGGCATGAGCCGGCTCATACTGCCAACCCGGCCCCACACAGCTTTTGCGCAAGGGCAAGCG
This sequence comes from Comamonadaceae bacterium PBBC1, assembly GCA_002256145.1. Lineage (GTDB taxonomy): Bacteria > Pseudomonadota > Gammaproteobacteria > Burkholderiales > Burkholderiaceae_C > Limnohabitans_A. Next base: position 70,838 of record NKIP01000018.1, on the reverse strand, counting down.
CACACCGGGCCGGTTCATGCTGGCAGGCAAAAAACGGCTGCTCACAGCTTCGGGGGGCAACTGAGACAAACGTGCCCATTCTTGGCTCCAAAAAGCAGCCGCCAAATGACTGTCGCCCCATATGCCCACACGCAAAGGCTGGCCCGACTGGGCTTGCCACAAAGGGCGCTTTTGGGCACGCCCCTCGGCCAATGGGCCGTTGGACAAAACATCGTGAAACTGCTTCAACTGGGTTTGAACGTCCACCTCATCGGGAACTTCTTGAGGATCCATCTCACGAGGTGCCTTGCCCCGAGGTGGGACCGCTCGCTGAGTGCATTGCAAATCAGGTGCATCACGGCGTGCTTGAACGGGCAAGATGGTTTGCTGCACATCGGCACGCACTGAAGGCAGTGTTTGCGCCACCAAAGCATGGCTGCAAAAAAGCAGCGCCACAGGGGTCAACAAGCCTCCAAGCCAAGACTTTTTCATGGCTGCGCCGCCTTTTGGATGTGTTCGAGCAAGGCTTGCTTGACCAAGCGCAAGGCAGAAGGCGTCATGTGAATACCGTCTTCTGCCCTCAAGTTCATGGGCTGACCGTCTGCGCCCAGTTTGAATTTCTGAAATGGCTCGGACAGCACGCCGATGAGAGGCTCGGTGGCCAAGTAATCGGTGCCCCAATTTTGGGCGCGGGCGTGAAAGATGTGGTTTTGCAACATTGCGCCATCGCGCACCCGCCCCTCTCGCATGGAGGGCAAGCCTATCCAAATCACCCGGACTTGGCGCTCAACGGCTGCTGCCACCACCTCATCGACCCGCAAGGCGTAGTTCAGCGCCCAGCCCGGTGATGGAAATCCGTGGCGCTGCCCATCAACCACCAGGTCCCAAGGGTCATTGGGCCCCAAAAACACCACCACCAAACTCAGACTTTTGGCGTCCATTTCTTCCACGATCCTTTGAGGCCAATCGAAATACCGCCTGACGGTCAGGCCAGTACTTTGACGACTCAGGTCATGCACTTCCCAATCGGGGTGCAAGCGGGCCAGATCACGCATGAGCAAGGGAGCCACACCCTGCATCATGGAATCTCCGGCCAGCAAAATGCGCTGTAGACCGGGCTTGAGTTTTTGCTGCGCCAAGCTGGGCAAAAACTGCCCTTTGGGCAAAGGCGAGGGCAAGTCTTGTAACTGTGGCGGCTGAGGAGTCCGGGACACCACAGGTGTTTGTGCCGGGTCCTCGTCGGAAGATGGCCATGCCAAGCGAAACAAAGGCCTGGAACCACCGGCCCGCACCCGGTCATCGAGCCAACGCGAGGGGGCAAACAAGGCATTGGACAGCGCCTCAGGCAGCGCAGCTTCCAAGCTGACGTGGTACCTCACCCCCAAATACCTTTCAAGCGAGGTGAGCCAGCAAAGCGTCACCATCAGGGCGACCGCGGGAAGCATCCAGCTCAATTGACGTGCAGACAAACGATGGGCCATCTCAAAACCGGTAATAAATGAAATTAGGCACCCCTTCGGGCCCATAAAAAAGCACCAAGCAAAGCAACAGTGCCAACACCAACACGCCCCCCCAGAGGGGCAACCGTGCCAAATGCACCGTTGCCTTGTGTTCCCATTGAGCGGCCCATGGGCTGAGCCCAGCCACACACAGCGCGATCAACACCAGGCTCCAGGCCTGTGGGATGTCGTCTGCCCAAAAGCCTTTGGCGTTGAAAAACAAGCCCTGCAGCATTTGTAAAGCCTGAGGCACCGAGTCTGCCCTGAAAAAGACCCAAGCCAAGCTGACAAACACAAAAGTCATCATTTGTGCGGCCCAACGAGGCCAAACAGGCATGCCCAGGCGCTGAGCCCCGTTCACCACCACGACCCCCAAGCCATGCAACAATCCCCACACCACAAAGGTCCAATTGGCCCCGTGCCACAAACCACTGATGAGCATGCCCAACAAAACGTTGAGCTGGGTTCGGCCAAAGCCACGGCGATTACCCCCCAGGGGAATGTAGATGTAATCGCGGATAAAACTGGACAAAGACACATGCCAGCGGGACCAGAAATCCGACAAATTCCGCGCCAGATAGGGTTGCCTGAAATTCACAGGCAAAGTGAAGCCCAACAACAAGGCCAGACCGGTCACGATCGATGTGTAGCCTGCAAAATCGAGAAAAATTTGCAAGCTGTAACCCAGCATAGCGGCCATCAAAGCCAAGCTGCTGAATTGCTCAGGAAATTTGTAAACCGGATCGACCCACTGGGCTGACAAATAAGAGGCCAACACCACTTTTTGCACCAAACCCAAACCGATAAGGTAAAAGGCCAACCAGGCTTGTTTGGGATGGCCCGCCCGAGTTTGAGGATCGCGATCGTCTATTTGGTCGAAAAAATGATCGGCTCGCAAAATGGGGCCCGCAAACAAAGTGGGCCAAAAACTCAAAAACAGCAGCACATCGGCCCATGAGCGAGCCAATCTCGGCTGACGCCCGACCATGACCAAGTAAGTGACGGCCTGAAAAGTGAAAAAAGAAACCCCCACGGGGGCCACCACGTCCAGCACGGGCAACAGTGCGTCAAACCCCATGCCCTGCAACACGGCCTGAAAGGTCTCACGCACAAATTCATAATATTTGAGCGACAACAAAAAAGTACCTGCCAGCCACAATCCCAACCAAAAGGGGCGACGGCTGGCGGGCACGCTTTGCATGCGCCTGCCCAGTGCCCACATGGCGGTGCTGTACACGCACAAAAAAACGGCAAACTTGGGCACCCAAGTCGCGTAAAGGCCATAGCCCGTCAGGATGAGCAAACCCCGCTGCCAGGCTGGCCTGCTGGCCAATGCCCAATAAACGGGCAAAAACAAGAGGCAAAAAAGCCCGAACTCTGGCGACACAAAACTCATGGACTCGAGCTCATTGAATGGGCACGCTCACACCTGCAGCCACTTGATCAAGACGGGCCTGCTCAGCTTGGACTTTGGCCACATAACCACCATCTTCTGTGACGGCGTCGCCCCCGAGATAAAACCGCAAACCATCTTCCAAAGAACCACCCTTGAGTTTGATCGAATCGGCAAGCACCGCCACGCCCACGCGCAAATTGGTGATCGGGTCGAAAGCAGCCAGTTTTCCCCCATAGGCTTCGTAGCGCTTGGCATGAATCGTGGTCATCACCTGCATCAAGCCCTGAGCCCCTGCATGACTTTGCACATAAGGGTGGAAGTTGGACTCGATGGCCATGACTGCCAAAATCAAATGAGGGGCTAATTTATGACGCTTGGCCAAGACATGGGCCTCGGCCACCAAGGCCGCCAAAGGCTCAGGTGCAATTTTGTATTTCTGCCCCAACCAGATCGCCACCGCCGCTTGCGAGCGCGGCAGGTCTTTCAAATCGACTGCCGTGGCACGATCGGCTGTGTTTTGAGGCAACCAAGTAATCAGCACTTGGCGATCACGCAGCCAATTGAACAAGGCTTCTTCGGCCATGTGCAGGCCTTGGGGGTGCCACCACAGGGCCATCACCACCGCAGCCGCACTCAAGCCCACCATGGCCAAACCACTGTGAGTGACAAGAAACAAGCCCTGCGCGATGTCACGCAAGACCGTTCGAATGGGGGGGCACCAAGTGCAGTGGAGGGGCATCAGAATAAGACCAGTCTGTCATTATAAATTTGTGGCCCTTGATGAGCGTCTGCCACCGCCCTTGGCCGCTCACGGGATAATGTCGACATGTCTCATCTCACCCGTGTGGTCGTCGGTTTGTCCGGCGGCGTCGATTCCGCTGTCACCGCTCACCTGCTCAAGCAGCAAGGCCATGAGGTGATCGGCATTTTCATGAAAAACTGGGAAGATGACGATGACAGCGAATACTGCTCGTCCAACATTGATTTTGTGGATGCCGCTGCCGTGGCCGATGTGCTGGGCATCGAGATCGAACATGTCAACTTCGCAGCCGATTACAAAGACCGGGTTTTTTCCGAGTTTGTGCGCGAATACCAGGCTGGGCGCACGCCCAACCCGGACATCTTGTGCAACGCCGAGATCAAGTTCAAGTCGTTTTTGGACCACGCCATGCGGGTGGGGGCCGAAAAAATCGCCACGGGTCACTATGCCCGTGTGCGGCAGAACATGGCCACAGGCCTGTTTGAGCTGCTCAAGGGCCTGGACCCCACTAAAGATCAAAGCTACTTTTTGCACCGCCTGAACCAGGCGCAGCTGTCCAAAACCCTGTTTCCGGTGGGTGAGTTGCACAAGACCGAAGTGCGCCGCATCGCCGAAGAAATTGGTTTGCCCAATGCCAAAAAGAAAGACTCCACGGGCATTTGCTTCATCGGCGAGCGGCCTTTCCGAGAGTTTTTAAACCGCTATATCTCCAAAGAGCCCGGCCCCATCAAGGACCCGACGGGCCGCACCATTGGAAAGCATGTGGGGCTGAGCTTTTACACCTTGGGGCAACGCCAGGGCTTAGGGATCGGCGGCATCAAGGCCAAAGGCGCTGAAATGAAAGCCCTACAAGCCCAAGGTTTGCGCGGCGCAGGCGAACACACGCCTTGGTTTGTGGCCCGCAAGGACATCCCCAACAACACCTTGTGGGTGGTGCAAGGCCACGACCACCCTTGGCTGCTGTCGCCCCAGCTGCAAGCCACCGATGTGAGCTGGTGCTCAGGCAAGCCCCCTGCGCCCGGGGCCTACGCCGCCAAGACGCGTTACCGACAAGCCGATGCGGCCTGCAGCTACCTCCCCCTGCCCATGATAGAAAGTCAAGTGGGCACTGAACTGGGCTTTGAACTGAACTTTGCACAAGACCAATGGGCCGTCACACCCGGCCAAAGCGCCGTTCTGTATGACGGCGAGGTATGCCTGGGCGGCGGCGTCATTGCCAGCCGAGAAACCGCCCGGACTTGAGTCAGGTGCAGGTCTCCACAGCGGTGTGTCCCCTTTTGCAGGTTTACACCCAGGCCTGGATCACGTAGTCGTAAGCGGCCTGGCCGTTGGTCATGTCCACCCGCTGCAACTGGATCTTCCAGGCCCCCTCTTGCAGCACGAGGCTGTGCCGGTAACTGCCACCAAAGTGGCGCACCTGATCACGGCGCATCTCCATCATCTGAAAGCGTGAATAAACCTCCAGCGTGGTGGGCGTGGCCGCTTCAATCACGATGTTGCCTACCAGGTGATTGGTGCCCCACTGCGCCGCCTGCGACCAAGCATTGGGGTGCAACAAACGGCCCATGCGCACCTCCATCAGCAAACGATCCTCTGCAAAAATCGATGCCTCACGTCGCCAGTCGGTCTGCAAAGGGGTCGAAGGCATCCAGTAAACGCCTTCTTCGGTGAACAACTCGGTCCATTCTCCCCAGGCCTTGTTGTCGAGCAAGGCCGCTTGATGGAACAGCAATTCTTCAACCTGACGACGCAATCCGGCATCCACGGCAATGGCTTTGGGAATGTAACCCTGACTAGGCAGGCGACCACGCCCCATGTGGTCGGGCGCGATGGATTCGGCACCCGACATGGACTGGATGGCTTCGATCACCACGCCCGTGCCCAGGGCCTCTTTGACTTCTTTGGGTTGCATGAATCATGTCTCCTGTTCAGGCCTTGGCCGTGGGTTGAATGGCGGCGCGGATGTACGACTCCCAAGCCTTGAACTGGTTGCGCATCACCACTTCGCTGGTGCCGTTGTTCGAATAGAGCACGCCGTCTTTTTCGGTGTCGCCCCCGTAGTTGCGGTGAAAACTCACCCATTCACCACCTTTGGATTCGAGCCCCAGCTGGCCCTTGGTCCAGTTTTCGAGGTCATCGGCGTTGATCATGGTGGCGGGTGAATTGACCAGGTTGAAGTACCACAGCGAACGCTCATAGATCGCCTCGGGCACACCCTTGAGGCGGAAATGCCAGATCTCGGACAGCGTCTTGTTGGGCGCCATCGGGCGCAGGCAGCGCAACTGCTGCAAGGGCGACTGCACCGACAAATAAGGGTAAATCAGCACATGGTGAATGCTCCGCGAGAGGTACTCCTCGCCCTTTTCTTCCCCATAAGCCTTCTTGATCAAGGCCTCGTATTCGACCGTGTCCGGGTCGGTGGGGCGCAAGCCCATATAGGCCTTCAAGATGCCATGGCCGTATTTGAAGTTGACCGTCTGCACCGAATCCCACTGGTCAAAGCTGGAGGCAAAAGTCGACAGGTAATGGAAAAACAAGGGGGCCGAGCCTGTGTCTTTTTTGAGGCGCTGTTCCACTCGGCGGGCCGAGACCCCAGTGGACTGGTGCGTGACCGAGGGGTGCAGGGCATCGAGCTGGTTTTCCATGAAGAACTTCCAGTTCGAGTGCTGCACCACACGGTGGCACACCGGCACGGCCTCCACCTCGCCGACGGGTGAACGGTCACACATGTCGTCAAACGCTATTTTTGCCTCGCCCAGAAAGTCGATCAGGCTCGGGCCTTCCTTGGCCAGGCTGGCAAACACAAAGCCACGGTAGCTGTCCACACGGGCGGCAGGCACCATGCTGCAATCGGCATCGTCGGTGTGCATGCGGGTGCCGTCGTAGCCTTTGACCAGCGGGATGGCCTTGACCTTGCCATTGAGGTGAAAGCTCCAGGCATGGTACGAGCACACAAAACCCTTGCCCGTGTTGCCGCTTTGGTTGCCGCACAACTCCACACCCCGATGCGGGCAGCGGTTGTAGAGCACGCGCACACTGCGGTCCACGTCACGCACCATGACCATGGGCTGACGCCCGATCTGCATGGTGAAGTAATCACCAACCTCCTTGACCTGCGATTCGTGGCCGCAGTAAACCCAGGCTTTCTCGAAAATGTGTTCCATCTCCAGATCAAACAGCGCTTGATCCGTGTAGACACTCTTATGAACACGGTCCGGTTGAACCAGGTTCTCCAAAACGATCGGTTGCATGAAAACTCCTTGGCAGGCTTCAGGGGGGATGACAGGCCTCAAGTTAACAAAGGTCAAGTCCTTGACCTACAACCTGTCATGCTATTTCCATTACCATGGGTTATGGATTACCGAAAAGTTCAACTCTTCTTGGCGGCCGCCCGTTTGGGCAACATGACCGAAGCCGCTGCGTCTCTGGACATTTCCCAACCCGCCTTGTCCAAAAGCATCAAGTCGCTTGAAAAAACCCTGGGCGTGCGCCTGCTGGAACGTGGACGCTTCGGGGTGAGCGTCACCCCCTTTGGCCAGGCCCTGATGCAACACGGCCAGGTGATGGAGGCGGAAATGCGCAATGCGGTGGGCGAAATCCAAGCCATGCGCGGTGCTCAGCGTGGCCATGTGATGATGGGATGCGGGCCCACCGAAGCCACCCGATTGTTGCCCCTGGCGCTGCAAGCTCTGACCCAAGACAACCCGGACATCAAGGTGACGGTGTTGTACGGTTTGAACGAAGCCCTGATGCCTTGGGTCAAGCAAGGCGAGGTGGACTTTGCCTTGTCATCGGTGCCCGCTCGCGCCACCGACCCTGACCTCAGCCATGAGCGTCTGTTGACCGAAAACGCCACCGTGGTGGCCCGGGCCGGGCACCCCTTGGCACAGCACAAAGTCGTCACGCCCGAGATGCTCACCCCATACCCTTGGGTACTGCCGCGCCAGCGCGAACTGGAACGCCTGGCATTTGACGATTATTTCGTGGCGCATGGCCTGGAGCCGCCGACCGCCCAAGTCGAGACCACCTCCACGGTACTGATGAAATCCATGGTGATGCAAAGCGATGCACTCACCTTCATCCCGGAAGAATTGATTTACTGGGAAGTTCGCGCGGGCCAACTGCAGCCTCTGCAAGCCACAGGCAACCCATGGGTCCGGCATGTGGGTGTCACGCGCAGACGCAAGGGCACCCTCAGCCCAGCCAGCCAGCGGCTGCTGGCGGCAATCAAGTCGGTGGCAAAAAAATTCTGACGCTCAAACGCCGAGATAACGGGTCCACAGCTCACGCTGATCCTTGAGCGCTTGAGAATCCCCTGCCCACGCCACTTGCCCGCGTTCGACAATGACATGGTGGTCGGCAATGTCCACCAGGCGGTTGACGTATTTGTCGACCACGATCAGGGTCTGGCCTTCTTCACGCAGCAAACGCAGGCAACGCCAGATCTCCTCGCGAATCAGCGGGGCCAGACCTTCGGTGGCCTCGTCCAGAATCATCAGCCTCGGGTTGGTGACCAGCGCCCGACCAATGGCCAGCATTTGCTGCTCACCACCCGACAACTGTGAGCCCATGTTGGCGCGGCGCTCGGCAAGGCGCGGAAACAATTCATAAACCCGTGCAGGCGTCCAGGGCGTGCGGCTTTGGTGGCGGTTGCTGGCAAAAGCCGTCAAGTGCTCGTCCACCGACAAATTGGGAAAGACTTGCCGCCCCTCGGGCACCACGGCCAGGCCCAGCCGCGCCACCCGGTCGGCCGTTTGGTTGGTGATGTCGTGGCCATCAAAGACCACCTGTCCAGACTTGACCGACTTGAGCCCCAAAATGCTGCGGATCAGCGTGGTTTTGCCCATGCCGTTGCGACCCAGCAAACCCATCACTTCGCCCGGCATCAAGCTCAGGCCCATGCCAAACAGAACCTGGCTTTCGCCATACGCGGCTTGCACATCGCGCACTTGCAACAAGCTCATGCGTGCTCCTCACCCAGGTAAGCAGCAATCACCTGGGGGTTGTGCCGAATGGCCTCGGGTGAGCCCGTGGCGACCAACGCGCCGTTGACCAGCACCGATATGCGGTCGGCCAATCGGAACACCGCGTCCATGTCGTGCTCGATCAACAAAATGGCCACCTGGCTGCGCAGCTTCAGGATCAGGTTCAAGATCCGCTCGGATTCGACCGGCCCCGCACCGGCCATGGGCTCGTCCAACAACAACAACTTCGGCCGGGTGGCCACCGCCAAACCCAGCTCCAGAATGCGCTGCTCGCCATGCGACAGCTCTCTGGCCGAATCGTGCGCCCGGTCCTGCAAACCCAATTCCTGCAGCACGGCCATGGCCTGGTCCGTCAAGGCCTTGTCGCTGCGCACCGGACGCCAGAAAGAAAAACTGTTCCCGCTGCGGGCTTGCACCGACAGGGACACGTTGTCCAACACGGTGAAGGATTTGAACAAACGCGTGATCTGAAAGGACCTGGCCAGTCCGCGGTGCACCCGCTCGTGAGTGGGCATGGCCGTGACGTTGTGGCCATCAAAAAAGATCTGCCCGCTGTCGCTGGGCAAATGGCCCGACAGCTGGGCCACCAGACTGGTCTTGCCCGCCCCGTTCGGGCCAATCAAGGCGTGGATTTCTCCCGGCTGCACATCCAGCGTGACGTGGTCAGTGGCCCGCAAGGCACCAAACTGCTTGACCAGGTCTTTCACCTGAAGCAAGGCGCTGCTCATGCTGCACCTCCCGTGTGCCGCGAGCCTGCCTTGCGACGGCGCAAGCCCGCCAGGCCTTTGGGGGCCAGCAGGACCACCGCGAGCAAGAACCAGCCCACATAAAACTGCCAATGCAAGGTGTATTCGGCCAGGACGTCTTCCAGAATCAGCAGCACCAGTGCTCCCCACAAACCGCCTGTGAGTGTGCCCACACCGCCCAAAATGACCATGACCATCAAGATGCCAGACTGCGTCCAGTGCATCAGGTTCGGGCTGACGTAATTTTGGTGGTTGACCATCAAGGCACCCGCCAAGCCACCCAAGGTACCGGCAATGACAAACAACACCCATTTGTAGCGGTAAGACGGAAAGCCGATGGCATCCACCCGCACATCGTCATCGCGGATCGCCAGGATCACCCGGCCAAAGCGCGAATGCATGATGCGCGAAATCAGCACCAAGGTGACCACCAATACCAGCAGCACCACAAAGTAAAACGTCACATCGTTCTTCAGGTCCAGGCCCAGCCCAAAGTCAGAGCGCTGCTTGATGTTCAGACCCTCATCGCCCCCATAGGCCTTGATGGAGTTGACCAGGTAATAAATCATCTGGGCAAAGGCCAGCGTGATCATGATGAAGTACACCCCTCGGGTGCGCAAAGAAATGGCACCAATGATGCCCGCCACCAATGCCGACAGCCCCATGGCGATGGCAAAGCCCGTCCAGCCATTGGTGTGGCCCTCGGTGATCAGGATGCCCACGGTGTAGGCCCCAATGCCCACAAACGCGGCATGCCCGAAGGACACCAGACCGCCGTAGCCCAAAATCAGATTCAAGCTGCAGGCAGCAATGCCATAAATCATCATGCGGCTGAGCATGCTGACGTAGAAATCCATGTCCCGGGCGTGCAAAAACAAAGGCAAGGCGATCGCCCCCGCCAGCACGAGACCCCAAACCCAGACCGGTGTTTTGTGGTTCATCACACCCATTCCTCAACGGCCTGAAAAAAGTCCCTGAGGACGGACAAACAGCACCACCGCCATCAGCAGATACACCGCAATCGACGCCACCGCCGGACCTGCCGCACTGGCAAATTGGGGCGAAAAAATTTCGCGAAACAGCCAGGGCAACAAGGTGCGGCCCAAGGTGTCCACAAAGCCCACCAAAATGGCCCCGACAAAAGCGCCCCAGACCGAGCCTATGCCGCCAATCACAATCACCACAAAGGCCAGGATCAGGATGTTTTCACCCATGCCCACCTGCACCGCCAACAACGGCCCCAACATGGCCCCCGCCACAGCGCACAAAGCGGCCCCCAAGCCAAACACCCCGGTGAACAAGCGCCGGATGTTGATGCCCATGGCCATGGCCATCTCGCGGTTCGACGCCCCGGCGCGTACCCAAGCGCCCATACGGGTTCGGGTCACCAGCAGATACAGCACCAGCGCGATCAGCAGGCCCACAGCAATGATCACCAACCGGTAACTGGGATAGCGCAAGCCGGGCAACAGCTCCACCGGACCCGACAAAGCCTGGGGTATGGACAAGGGCATGTCTGTGCCCCAAATCATGCGCACGGACTCGTTGATGATCAAAATCAGGGCAAAAGTGGCCAACACCTGAGACAGGTGGTCACGGGCATAAAGCGTTCTGAGCAAAGTGGCTTCCAGCAGCATGCCCACCACGGCCGTGAGCATGACCGCCAGCACCACACCCAGCCAAAAAGACTGCGTCAACTGCACCAACCAGGCTGTCAGGAATGCCCCCACCATGTAGAGGGCGCCATGGGCCAGGTTGATCATGTCCATGATGCCGAAGACCAGCGTGAGCCCGGAGGCCAGCAGGAACAACATCAATCCAAACTGCAGGCCATTCAAGGCCTGCTCCAAAATCAAGATACCAGTCATGAGGTGAGGCGAAAGCCCTTACTTCATGGGGCAGTCTTTGACGTAGGCGTCACCGTGGTTGCTCAGCAAAGGCTGACCCACGATGCGGTTGACCAGACGCCCTTGAGCGTCCTTGACCACCTCGCGCAGGTAGTAGTTCTGAATCGGGTACTGGTTGGTGTTGAACCGGAAATCGCCACGCACCGAGTTGAACTTGACCGTCTTCAGGGTCTTGATCATGGCCTCTTTGTCTTCAATTTTGCCGTTGACCGCACGCACGGCAGCATCAATCAGCAGTGCAGTGTCGTAGCCCTGGGCTGCGTACAAAGTGGGCAGGCGCTTGTATTCTTTCTCGAACTCGGCCACAAATTTCTTGTTGGCCTCATTGGGCAGGTCCAGGCCCCAATGAGCGGTGTCAAACACGCCCATCATGTCGTTGCCCACCGCGCGGATCACGTCCTGGTCCGCACCAAAGCCGGGCTGAATCAGGCGGGTGTCCTTGTTCAGGCCTGCGGCCATGAACTGCTTGATGAAGTTGATGCCCATGCCCCCGGGCAAAAAGGTGTAGACCACCTCGGGCTTGGCAGCGCGTATGGCTGCCAGTTCGGCAGAATAATCCAGCTCACCCAGTTTGGTGTAGACCTCGCCCGACACGTTGCCTTTGAAGAATCGCTTGAAACCCGCCAAGGAATCCTTGCCCGCCTGGTAATTGGGGGCCAACAAATAGGCCGACTTCACCTTGAGGTTGGTCGCGTACTGGCCAGCCGCCTCGTGGTAAGCATCGTTGGGCCAAGACACGGCAAAGAAATAAGGCGAGCACTGGGCCCCCGCAATTGGCGATGGTGCCGCATTGGGGCTCAGGTAAATGGTTTTGGCGCTGATCGCCTCGGGCAAGCCTGCCAACATGATGTTGGAAAACACCACACCCGTCAGAAAGTCGACCTTGTCACGTTTGACGTAGCGCTCAAACAGCTGCTTGCCCACGTCGGGTTTGAACTGATCGTCTGAGATCGAGACATCGGCGGGCAGGCCACCGAGTTTTCCGCCGTTGAGCTTGACGGCCAGCATGAAGGCATCACGAATGTCCACACCCAGAGCAGCCGACGGACCCGACAGGGTACTGACAAAACCGACTTTGACCTTGTCTGCCGCCCAAGCCGGGGCACCGGCCAAGGCGGCCAAAGTGGAAACGGTCAACAAACTTTTGAGCACCGGAAAACGCATGAATGACTCCTGGCAAAACCATCAAAAGAAATAAATCGTCCAAAGACGGAAAGTCTCATTCTGAGCCGAAAATCACCCCGCCATGAATGGGGGTTTACCCTTTTGCCGTCACTCCCCACCCAGCCCCAAGCGGTTGGGCTGGCGCTTTTCGATGGCAAAACGCAGCAAAGCTGCCGTGCGGAAAACACCGTGCGCAAACTTTCCATAGGGCAAGGTCAAGAACAAAGCCATCACCGCGCCCAGGTGCAGCGCCAGCATCAAAGGCATGACCGCCGTTGGGCCCAGCAGCCACAAGAGCAAACCCGTCACGCTCACCAGGAACAACAAGGCGATGAAGCCCCGGTCCATGGGCTTTTGCGCCGCGTCGCCGTGGTCTGGGTGGCGGCGCAGGTTCAAGCGCCACAAACCGGCCGTGCCCACCGTCAGACTCACCCCGCCAATGACGCCGAGCAGCTTGGGCAAAGTGCTCAGGTCATACGGCGCGGGCCAACCCAGCACATAGTGGTACAGCGTGGCCACGCTGGTGGCGGCAAAGCACAGCATGAAGCCGTAAAACGTCAGGTGGTGGTAAAGCCTGCGCTCATGCGTCCACGCGTCGTCTTCGTTGTGGCAGCCCTCGCCGTGGCCACCGTCCAGGTATTTCAGGCGCAAGGCGGCGTGCGCGGCCTCGGCAGCGGCGGGTGGCGTCAGGTCGGCTCCGCTGGTGGCGGGCGTCACATCGCGCCAAAAGCGCCGCACGCCCAGGGTCAGCGCCAGCACCGCAAACAAGAAGATGGGGGCGAACAGGCTCACCATCAGCTTGTGTGGGAATACCGCGTAAAAGCCCCCTGCCACAGGCGTTGACCACAGCGTGCCCTGGCGCAACATGGCCAGCACCAAAAACAGCGCCAAGCCCAATGCCAAGGCCACCGACAAGGTCAAGCCGTTGCGTTGGTACAAACTGCCCAAAGCGGGTGGCCAGGCGTAATCGGCATAGGTTTGCCCACGCACCTGGGCCATGGCCTTGGGCACATTGATGGCAAAGTCGTGCGGCGGCGCGTACTGGCAGGCGTGCAAACACGCCCCACAGTTATGGCACAAGTTGGCCATGTAATGGATGTCGGCTTTGCCAAATTCAAGCCGCCGCGTCATGGCCGGAAACACCGCACAAAAACCCTCGCAATAGCGGCAGCCATTGCAAATTTGCATTTGGCGGGCCACTTCCGCTTCGGGTGCGGTCAACTCGCCGCGTGCCAACGCTCGGGCATCTTGGGTCAGGGCTTCAAGCGTTTGCATGTGCCGCTCCTTCTTTTTGAGCCTTAACGGCTTTGGCCGCTTGCTCGCCTGCGATGCGACCAAAAGCCGTGCCAATCGTCATGCCCACCCCGGCGGTGTAGCCCTTGCCCAGCACATTGCCCGCCATCATTTCACCCGCCACAAACAAGTTGGGGCTGGGCTGGTCATTGAATCGCACAGCGGTGGTGTCATCGGTTTTGAGGCCCAGATAAGTGAAAGTGACGCCAGGCCGCACGGCATAGGCGTAGTAAGGCGCGGTGTCCAGCGGACGCGCCCAATGGGTTTTGGCAGGACTCACGCCCTCGGTGTGGCAGTCGTCGAGCGCTGTGTGGTCAAAAGTGCCCTCACGGCAAGCGGCGTTGTAATCGTTCAGCGTTTGCATGAAGGTCGCTTCATCCAGGCCCAGTTTGCGGGCCAGCTCGGGCAGGCTGTCGGCCTGCGTGCCTTCAAACACGGGCGGCATGAAGCGGCCCACGGCTTTGGCGTCGATGATGGAATACGCCACCTGCCCCGGCTGCTGCGCCACCAAACGGCCCCAGATTGCGTAGCGCTTGGGCCAAAAATCTTCACCTTCGTCGTAAAAACGCCGCGCCTCGCGGTTGACCACGACGCCCAAAGACACACAGTCAATGCGGGTGCAAATGCCGCCGTCGTACAGCGGTGCACGGGCGTCAATCGCCACCATGTGCGCCTGCGTCGGGTCACCAATGCGGTCAGCGCCTTGTTCCAGCATGTGCTTGAGCAACACACCCTGGTTGAAGCGCGTGCCGCGAATCAAAAACTGATCCGCCGGGTATTCCCCGCGTTCGTTTTGACCCCAGGCCTCGCGCAGCCACTCGCGGTTGGACTCAAAGCCCCCAGCCGCCAACACGCAGGTGCGGGCGGTGATGCGTTCACGCCGCACGCTGCCGTCGGCCTGTTTGTGCATGACGGAAGCGGCCACAAAACGGCCATCGTCCAATTCAACGGTGTCGACCTCGGCGTTGTAGTGGATCTGCACACCCAGTTTTTCGGCGCTGCGGTAATAGGCATTGACCAGTGCCTTGCCCCCACCCATGAAAAAAGCGTTGGTGCGGGCCGTGTGCAAAGCGCCCGACAATGACGGCTGAAAGCGCACGCCGTGCTTGACCATCCAGGGCCGGCAAGTGGCCGAATGGCGAATCGCCAACCGGGCCAGGTGCTCGTCGGTCAAGCCGCCCGTGACCTTGAGCAGGTCTTGCCAAAACTCTTCCTCCGGGTAGGCATCGACCAGCACGTCTTGGGGCGCATCGTGCATGCAGCGCAAATTGCGCGTGTGACCCGAATTGCCGCCGCGCCACTCGCGCGGGGCCGACTCCAGCAGCATCACGCTGGCCCCGGCTTCGCGGGCCATCAAGGCCGCGCACAGGGCCGCGTTGCCGCCGCCTATGACCAAAACATCCACACTCATAAACACTTTCAAAGAGGGCGATCAGGACCGCATCAAAACTGGTATTTGCGCAAACCACCGTCCACCGGAATCACTGCGCCCGTGATGTAACTGGCCAAGGGAGAAGCCAAAAACGTGACCAGATTGGCCATGTCCTCGGGCTCGCCATAGCGGCCCATGGGAATTTCGTTCTCGCACTGCCACTGGCGGTACTCGGGCGTGTAGTTGCGGAAAATCTGCTCCGAATGGATCCGCCCAGGCGGCACACAGTTCACCGTCACACCGTGCTTGCCCACCATGCGCGACAGGCCCTTGGCCCAGCTGTGCATGCCGGCCTTGGCGCAAAACGCGCCGTTGGTGTGCTCGGGCTCACTCTTGCCGGTGATGTTGATGATGCGCCCCCACTGGCGCGCAATCATCTGGTCAATCAAGGCATCGGCCACTTGGCGCGGGCGGTGAAAGTTCAGGGTGATGGCCTCTTGCCAGGCCTCTTCGCTCACATGCAGCTCTTTGAAGCTGCGCGAGCCCCCGGCGTTGTTGACCAGAATGTCCACACTGCCCAGACCGGCCAAAGCAGCCTCGGCCAAACGCTTGGCAGCGTCTTCGGCATACAGGTCTGACTCGATGATCACTGGGGCGTGCCCCCCTGCGGCCACGATCTCAGCGGCCAACTCCTGCAGCTTGTCCACACGCCGCGCCGACACCGCCACGCGCACGCCCTCAGCGGCCAGGGCTTTGGCGATGCCACGCCCAATGCCCACGCTGGCGCCGGTGACCAAAGCGGTTTTGTTCTTGAGTTGCAAGTCCATGACATCTCTCTTCTTGATTTGAAAATCTTGACTGTATGGAAAAGTCTGTGTGCAGTGCAGTCCTGTCAGCACATGGGGTCATCACTTTTTGTGATGCCTCATCCTCAGCCCCCTGATTTTCAGGCCAGGGGGCTGAGGGATGCCCCCAACCAAGCGCCGCCTTGCACCAAGGTCCGTGCGCAATCGGAAATGACCACCCTGGCGGCCAAAGCGGCAGGCGACAGTTCATCGTCAGACAAACCACACAAGCAATTGCTGCGCTTGAGTTGGTGATCGGTGATGTGCGCCATGTGGAAAAACTCCGCCGCATGGGCCTGCCGAGCCACGGCCGAGCCTGGCTGCAAGGTGGCCCCCATGCCAACGCGGACAGCGTCCATCAACATGGACAAAGAATCCACTTCCAGCACCACCAGGGGCGTGAGCTTGGCACGCATAAAAGCTGCATCCAGCGTGCTGCGCAAACCATGCGGCCCTGTGGGCAAAATCAATGGGTGGTCTTGGAGTTGCGCCAGGCTCAAGGCCTTGGGCCACGCAGGCTTGACGGCATGGCGTGCGCTGATCAAAAAAATATCCTCTTCGATCAGCGGCCACACACTCCAGCGACGGGCTGCCTGCACAGCCTGCGTGCTGCCTGATGGCAGGTCAAACAAAACCGCCAGGTCCAGCTGCCGCGCATTGAGCATGGCCGACAAATGCCCCGACAAGCTCTCTACCATGTGCAGGCGCACATCGGGGTAGCGTTCACGCATGGCCTGCATCAAGGGCAGACCCAGCACCGCTGCAGTGGTGGGGGCCAAGCCCACGCTCACTGTGCCACTCAGACGGGCCTGCTGGGCCGAACGCACCGCCTGTTCGGCGTGCCGCAAAGTCAGCTGAGCCTCCCGGAAAAAGGCCACGCCTGCTTCGGTGGGCGTGAC
This sequence comes from Comamonadaceae bacterium PBBC1, assembly GCA_002256145.1. Taxonomy (GTDB): domain Bacteria; phylum Pseudomonadota; class Gammaproteobacteria; order Burkholderiales; family Burkholderiaceae_C; genus Limnohabitans_A. Next base: position 53,993 of record NKIP01000018.1, on the reverse strand, counting down.
GCCCTGGGGGGTGCGCTGCAACAACCGGGTGCACAGCTCACCCTCCAGGCGCGTGATTTGCTGGCTCAGCGCCGACTGCACCAAATTCAGCGCCAAAGCGGCGCGGCTGATGCTGCCGGCCTCGACCACTTTGACAAAATAGCGCAGCTGCCGAAGCTCCATGGCTCAGTGCTCTGCTTGGTGCAACTTTTCGTGAATCCGCTGTACAGCCTTCCAGACCCCCCAAAACACCACGGGCACCAAGACCCCCACGGCCACTTCCGGCTGAAACGGCATGCCCGCGGCCTTCAAGGCCTTGGCCACATAGAGCAAGAGGCTGATCACGTAATAAGAGATCGCCGCGATGGACAGCCCCTCCACCGTACTTTGCAAGCGCAACTGCAAGGCTTGGCCTTTGGTCAGCTTTTCCAACAGCGTCTGGTTTTGCGCCTCGGTGGCAATGTCCACCCGGGTGCGCAGCAAAGCACTGGTGCGCGAAACCCGTTCGGCCAAAGAGGCCAAGCGCTTTTCGGTGGCCTGCACCGTGGCCATGGCCGGAGACAAACGCCGCTGCATGAACTCACCCAAAGTTTGCGTGCCCGAAATCGGGCGCTCGCGCAACTCGGCCAAGCGCTGGCTGACCAAGGTGTCATAGGCCCGCGTGGCCGAGAATCTGAAACCATTTTCTGCTGTGGCCCGCTCGATGCGAGCGGCCAAAGACACCAGCAAATCCAGCAAGGCCTGATCGGTCTCGCCCTTGCGCTCCAGCAAACCCGTGATGTCGGCCAGTTGCGCTTCGGCCTGCGACAACGTGGCCGACAAATTTTTGGCCACGGGCAAACCCCGCAAAGCCATCAAACGGTAAGTTTCCATCTCCAGCAAACGCTGAGAAATGCGGCCAGCCCGTGCTTCGCTCGTTCCCTCAGGGGCTAGCACCAACATGCGTTCAAAGCCATCAGGGCCAATGCGAAAGTGCGTCAGGATGCACGAATGTGGCAAACCTTCAGTGGTATTGCCCATGCGCGACGCCAAAACGGCCCCTTCACCCAACCAGGCCTGCGCTTTGGTCATCAAATCGCTGGCCATCACGTCAGCATGGACCATGCCCAGATGAATCGCCGCCATGGTTTGCCCCGGCAAACCACGCAACCAATCGGTACCTGGCGCCAAATGCGCAGCCAACTCCGGCAGCTCCGACCCCCAGAGGGCATGGGCAGGCAAGCTTTGCACAATCGAATACCGCGTGAACTCGGTATGACGTTCCCATTTAACGGTGTAGTGATCACAGCGCAAACGCATGAAATTGCCCTGCATGCGCTCCAGCGACAAATCTGCATGGCCGGGCAAAAGCCGCAAATGGGCCAACTCTTGTTCGCGCGAGACCCCCTCGTTGAGCACCGCCACATAAACAATCAGAGCGGGCAAACGCACTCGGGCTGAGGGTCGTGCGTGGACTTCGTTGTGCAGTTCACGCCGCTGGGCGTCTTCTGGCGGCAAAAAGCGGGAGGTGATTTCGTTCATGGCCTTATTTTGACCGAGCTGGCAGGCCATCCCACCTGACCATTCTTTTTGTCAGGACTTGCCAAGCACGGCAGGCGCAGAAACCGGACCTACAGTGCTCGTGATCATCACCTCAGGCCCCAACAAATCTCCCCGAAGCAAGCCCCGCAAGGTCGCCCCCAGCAAAGCCAATATCGCCAGGGTGACGCCCAAAAGCCAAGCACTGGCCAAGCCCTGTGCCCCACCGTCCACAGGCGTCAACTGCAAGGACAATGACGCCAAAGCTGCCAAGGGAAACGACATGCCCCAAAAAGACATGCCAAAAGGCTGCCTCAAACACCGCACCAGCACGGTGAAAGACAAGGCTGCAAAAAACGCAGCCACGCCCCAAAGCATGTGCAGCAAGACTTCGGGCCCACCCAGCTGATGGCCAGACAGCGCCAACACCGAAGGCGGCGCAATGGTGATGAACGTCACGGGCAGCATGCGCTCAGGCCACAAACCCCGCATGCCAATGCGCACCATGACCAGCACCAGCATGACGGGCCACAGCACCGCAGCCAAGCCATATTGGGCAGCAGCCCACACCGGGTGGCCCAGACTCACCCCAGCCAAAGCGGGCAATACATTGCCCACCACAGGAATGAACAACGCAGGTGTGATGCCAAGCCAAAAATCATCAATGCTCAAGCCCGGCTGTAGCCAACGCCAAAGCACCACCCCAGTGCACAGCAGCAATCCGATGGCACCCAGCATCCAAAGCGCCTCGATCCACGGGTTGACAACGTGGTGCGCCATCCACACCGTGGCCAACAAAACCAGGGACGAGGGAAATGCGGCCACAAACACATGGCGTACCGGGTACCGCGCATCTTCTTGCACGGCAGCCGGAAACTTCAGCCATCGCAACCCTTGGGCCAACAACAAAACAAGCAAAACACCCGCCGCCAACCAACCCAGACCCTGCGACAAGCGCACAGCCATGGGCCCCCAATGCGGCACAGCCCGCGACCACGCCAGAGACAGGCCGCACAGGCCCATGACCATGGCAAACCATGAAAATCCCAGATGCGGCAGCGACGAGCCCCCAGTGCGTTCGGTCATGTCCTGTTGTTTCATAAAAAAACCCGTGGCACCGGCCACGGGTTGAGGGTCAAGCCCAGCGCATGATCAGCGCTTGCGAGAAATTTAGAACGGAATATCGTCATCCATGTCGTCAAAGTTGCTGGCGGCGGGCTTGGGCGCTGGCGCGGGGGCGGGGCGTTGCGCAGGTGCCGCCGCAGGACGTGCGGGGGCTTGACGTGGCGCATAGCTGCCACCGCCGTCTTCAGAAGGACCGCCCATGCCTTGGCGGCTGCCCAACATTTGCATGCTGTCGGCACGGATGTCGGTGGCGTATTTTTCAACGCCGTTTTTGTCGGTGTATTTGCGGGTACGCAAACTGCCTTCGACATACACCTGGCTGCCTTTGCGCAGGTACTGGCCTGCGATTTCGGCCAGTTTGGCAAAAAAACTGATGCTGTGCCACTCGGTGGCCTCTTTCATCTCGCCTGTTTGTTTGTCTTTGTAACGGTCTGTGGTGGCCACACGGATGCTGGTGACCGCATCGCCCGAGGGCAAATAACGGGTTTCGGGGTCGGCACCCAAGTTGCCGACGATGATGACTTTGTTGACGGATGCCATAAAAACTCCTCGATGATGTGTCAATTATGCGGCCAATCCGGGCTTCAACCGAGGCCATCCAGACGCCAGGCCATCACCTCAGGCTATGGGTGGAGGTGCGGCACCACGGCCCGGGGTTTGCATGGGCCAGGCCACCAGCAGCCAGGCCAGCAGGGCCAAAGCGCAGCACAAAAACAAGGCCGGGCTTCCCCAGGACTTGACCAACCAGCCCCCCATCAAGCCCCCCACAAAAAAGCCCAAAGACTGCAAGGTGTTGTAGACCCCCATGGCGGTGCCGCGCAAGGCTCGCGGCGCGATGCGGGAGGCCAAGCTCGGCTGCGTGGCCTCGAGTGCATTGAAACCGCAAAAAAAGACCAACAACAACACCGCCATGGCGCTCAAGCGGGTGGTGCCCACCGTTTGCAAGAACAAACCCAGCTCCACCACCGCTATCAGAGCAATGGACAGCAAAAAAACTTTTTTCAGATGGCCGCGCCGCTCCATCGCAAACACCACCCCCAAAAACAAAAACGACACCAGCACCGCAGGCAAATACACCTGCCAGTGCTGCCCGGTCTGCAAGCCTGCCTGAACCAACAATGCAGGCACCGCCACCCACATGGCCAGTTGCACCGCATGCAACACAAACACCCCCACATTCAATCGCATCAGGTCAGCATGGGCCAGCACATCCCGCAATCGACCCGCTGCTTGGCCCGGCTCGGGCTCTGGGGCAGCGGGTGCCCCCCAAATGACCACCAGCACACCCAACAAGGCCAGAACACCGGTCAGCCCAAACAAGCCTGACAAACCCACCCAGGCCGTCAGCAAGGGCGACACCACCAAAGACAAGGCAAACATCAAACCGATGCTGCCCCCCACCAAAGCCATGGCTTTGGTGCGTACCTCGTCGCGCGTCAAGTCGGCCAACAAAGCCGTCACGGCGGCAGACACCGCCCCCGCGCCTTGCAAGCTGCGTCCGACCAGCAAACCGGTTAAATCGGTGGCGGCGGCGGCCCAAAAACTGCCCAAGCCAAAGATCAACAAGCCCAACACAATGACGCGTTTGCGGCCATAACGGTCTGAAGCCATGCCAAAAGGCAGCTGCAACAGGCCTTGCGTCAGGCCATAAATGCCCATGGCCAGGCCCAGCAGCACCGGGTCTTCGCCGCCGGGGTATTGACGTGCCTCCAGGGCAAACACCGGCAAAACCAAAAACAGACCGAGCATGCGCAACGCAAAAATACCGGCCAGCGAGGCACTCGCACGGCGCTCAATGGGCGTCATGGCCAAAGAAGATGAATCAGAAGTAGAAGAATGCACGGAATCGACCGCCATGGAAGGCGCACAAGGCAAAAGTAAAACCCTGATTGTCCTTGATGGGTCTGGCCCCCCAAACAGCGCTGGCGGGGATAATCGAAGGTTTTGCTGATTTGGCCACCCACCGTGAACCTTGTAGACCCCTCTCTCTTGCCCGATGAACCCGATCAAGCGCGGTATCTGGCCTCGGCGCTGCGGCAGACCCACATCAGCGTGCGCGGGGCGCGTACCCACAACCTGAAAAACATCGACCTCGACATCCCGCGCAACCAACTGGTGGTGATCACCGGCTTGTCGGGCTCAGGCAAGTCGAGCCTGGCTTTTGACACGCTGTACGCCGAAGGCCAGCGCCGCTATGTGGAAAGCCTGTCGGCCTATGCGCGACAGTTTTTGCAGCTGATGGACAAGCCCGATGTGGACTTGATTGAAGGCCTGTCGCCTGCCATTTCCATCGAGCAAAAAGCCACCAGCCACAACCCCCGCTCCACCGTGGGCACGGTCACCGAGATCCACGACTACCTGCGCCTGCTGTACGCCCGCGCAGGCACGCCCTACTGCCCCGACCACGACCTGCCCCTGCAAGCGCAAACCGTGAGCCAGATGGTGGACGCCGTGTTGGCCCTGCCCGAAGACACCAAGCTGATGATCTTGGCGCCCATTGCGCGTGAGAAAAAAGGTGAGTTCGAGAAAGTGTTTGAGCAGATGCAGGCCCTGGGCTATGTGCGCTTTCGCATCAATGGCCAGACGGTAGAAGTGGAAGACCTGCCCACGCTCAAAAAAACCGAGAAACACAACATCGACGTGGTGGTGGACCGCATCAAAGTCCGGTCGGAAGAAGACGAGAAAGTGAAAGGGAGTGCCAGAGACGCCCTGCGCCAGCGCCTGGCTGAGAGCTTTGAAGCCGCGCTGCACTTGGCCGAACACCGCGCTGTGGCCCTCGAGATGGACACCGGTAAAGAACACCTGTTCAACGCCAAGTTCTCCTGCCCGGTGTGCACCTTTTCGATCAGCGAGCTGGAACCCAGGTTGTTTTCGTTCAACTCGCCCATGGGCGCGTGCCCGACTTGTGATGGCATTGGCAACATGGCGTTTTTTGACCCGGAGCGGGTCGTCGCCTTTCCCTCGCTGAGCCTGGCCAGTGGGGCCATCAAGGGTTGGGACCGGCGCAACGGCTTTTACTTCAGCATGCTCGAAAGCCTGGCCAAGCATTACCAGTTTGACATCGAAACGCCGTTTGAAAAACTCGCGCCGATTCACCAACAAGTGTTGTTGCACGGCTCGGGGCTGGAAGAAATCAAGTTCAGCTACACGATGGAGTCCGGCGGAGCCGGAGGCGACTCAGGTGTCGCGCAAGGCAAAAAGGTCAGCAAGAAGCACCCCTTTGAGGGAATCATCCCCAACATGACGCGGCGCTACCGCGAGACCGACTCGGCCGTGGTGCGCGAAGACCTGGCCCGTTACCGCAACATGCAGGCCTGCACCAGCTGCCACGGCACCCGCTTGCGGCGTGAAGCGCGGCATGTGCGCATTGGCGAAGGCGCACAAGCCCGCGCCATTTACGAAATCAGCCACATCACACTGGGCGAGTCGCAGCAGTACTTTCAGGGCCTGAAAATGCACGGCGCCAAGGCCGAGATTGCCGACAAGGTGGTGCGCGAGATCGCGCTGCGCCTGAAGTTCTTGAACGACGTGGGCCTCAATTATTTGAGCTTGGACCGCAGCGCCGACACCCTGTCGGGCGGCGAGTCGCAACGCATCCGACTGGCCAGCCAAATTGGCTCAGGACTGACGGGTGTGATGTATGTGCTGGACGAGCCCAGCATCGGCTTGCACCAGCGCGACAACGACCGTCTGATCGGCACACTGCAGCACCTGCGCGACATCGGCAACAGCGTGCTGGTGGTCGAGCACGACGAAGACATGATCCGCGTGGCCGACCACGTCATCGACATGGGGCCGGGCGCGGGCGTGCACGGTGGGCGCGTGATGGCGCAAGGCACTTGCGCCGACATCCTGGCCGCACCCGATTCGGTCACGGGCCAATACATGTCGGGCCGCAAAAAGATCGAGATCCCCAAACGGCACAAAGCTGGCAAGGATTTCATCCAGATCGTCGGTGCGTCGGGCAACAACCTGAAGAATGTGAACGTGAAGTTCCCCGTGGGGCTGCTGACCTGCGTCACGGGTGTTTCGGGCTCGGGCAAATCCACCTTGGTCAACGACACGCTGTACACCGCCGCCGCTCACCAGATCCACCGTGCCCACGACGAAGCCGCTGCGCATGAAGCCATCTTGGGCCTGGAGCATTTCGACAAAGTCATCAACGTCGACCAGTCGCCCATTGGCCGCACCCCGCGCAGCAACCCCGCGACCTACACAGGCCTGTTCACCCACATCCGCGAGCTGATGGCCGAAGTGCCAGCCGCCCGTGAGCGCGGCTACGGCCCGGGGCGTTTCAGCTTCAACGTCACCGGTGGCCGCTGCGAAGCCTGCCAGGGCGACGGCATGGTGAAAGTAGAGATGCACTTTTTGCCCGATGTGTACGTGCCCTGCGACGTGTGCCACGGCATGCGCTACAACCGCGAAACGCTCGAAGTGCAATACAAGGGCCAGAACATCGCGCAAATCCTGAACATGACGGTGGAAGTGGCCCACCAGTTCTTCAGCGCCGTGCCCAACATTGCGCGCAAGCTGCAAACCCTGCTGGACGTGGGCCTGACTTACATACGCCTGGGCCAAAGCGCCACCACCTTGTCTGGCGGCGAGGCCCAGCGCGTCAAGCTCGCGCTGGAACTTTCCAAACGGGACACGGGCCGCACGCTCTATATCCTGGACGAACCCACCACTGGCCTGCACTTTGCCGACATCGACCTGCTGCTCAAGGTGCTGCACCAGCTGCGCGACGCGGGCAACACCATCGTCATCATCGAGCACAACCTCGACGTGATCAAAACCGCCGACTGGTTGATCGACATGGGTCCAGAGGGCGGCGCGGGTGGCGGTACGGTGCTGGGCGAAGGGACACCCGAGCAACTGGCCAAAAACAAGGCCAGCTTCACGGGCCACTACTTGGCGCGTTTGCTGTGATGTCGTGACCGATCCCTATTTTTTATCCATCCACTTTTGAATTGTTGAGACCCTTATGAAACCCCTGATTCGTGCCTTTTTTCGAACCCTGCGCGTCGTGCTCGGCCCCGTCATGCTGCTCAAAGAGCGCCTGACCCGGCCCGCCGCCATCCAACGCGCGCCCGCTGCACAAAGCGCCGTGGACCTGCAATGCCAAAGCCTGGTGCTTTACCAATTCAGCACTTGCCCTTTTTGCATCAAGGTTCGCCAGGAAATGCACCGCTTGGCCTTGCCGATTGAGCTGCGCGATTCACAAAACAACAACGCCCACCGCAGCGAACTGCTGCAAGGCAGCGGCGGCACCCAAGTGCCCTGCCTGAAAATCACCGACAGCAACGGCCAAACCCGCTGGCTCAAAGAGTCGTCCGCCATCGTGGCTGATTTTCGCGAGCGCTTTGCGGCCTGATGCCTCTGCGATCCGAGGGCCCAACCAGCGTGAAACACTGTGATGTTTAGGTCGGCACCTTCAGGTCCGACATGCCCGATTGAAAGGCACTCCATGGAAACCGAACTCAAACTCAGTCTTTCTGCGCCTGATCTGTCGCGCCTGCTGGCACACCCTCTACTTGCGCAAGGATGCAGCACGCAGCGACTGCTCAACACCTATTTCGACACCCCCGAGCTGGCCCTGCAACAGCGCCGCATGGCGGTGCGCGAGCGGCTGGCGGGTGATCAGTGGCTTCTCACCGTCAAGACGGCGGGACAGAGCCAAAACGGCCTCTCGCGCAGGCAAGAGTGGGAAGCGCCAACCACCCCAGGCGCTTTGCAGTTCGACACCTTGGTCGATGACGCTGCGCTGGCCACCGAACTGATGGCGATGCGGCCGCGTTTGAAAGCACTGTTTTGCACCGACTTTGAACGCCAGCGCTGGGTCCTCTCGCATGCAGACGCCCAGATCGAAGTCGCACTGGACCAAGGCCGCATCCATGTGCCCGGCACCGACTTGAACGAGCCGCTGCTGGAGCTGGAACTTGAGCTGCTGAGTGGCCCCGAGTCCGCCCTGATGGCCCTGGCCAATGTGCTGCGCCAGACACCCCAAGGCCCCGTGAAGCTCATGCCCAGTGATGCGAGCAAGGCACAAAGGGGCATGGCACTCTGGCGGCGTTTGGGCTGATGTGACCACACGCCCGACCACACACAGCAAGCGAACCGCTCACGCACCGGACTCGCGCAACAACGTGGATTCCTGCAAAAAAGTATCAAGCAGGCGCTGCGCGGGCAAGGACAAGGGCGCGTCCGTGCGCGAAAAAATATGGATGGTGGTGGCCGGCAAGGTCTCTTGCAAACTCAGAGCCACCAAACCCATGCGGGGACCGTGTGTGGCGTAAAACCGCTCAGGCACGATGGCCAAGGTGTCCATGCTGGGCAGCACGGCCAGCAAGGTCGAGAAAGACTCGCAATCTACAGTCACCTTGGGCGCGGGAAGCCCCCGCTGCTCAAAGCCGAGATGCACGGGGTCACCAGGCCCCAACCTCGGCCCTGAAAGCAACCACGAAGCACCGGTCAAATCATCCAGTCGCCGCGCTTTGACCAAGGGGTGCCCCTGCTTGGCGACGATGACCGATGGGCTGTCGATGAGTGGCGCCGCTTGCAGATCCCGCCCGATGCCTGCGGCCGGCAGGGGGCCGAGCGCCATGTCCAGCTCGCCAGAGCGCAGTTGCTGCAAGGCTTTGGGGTACAAAGCATCGACCAGGTGCACACGCACATGGGGCCAGCGGGACTGAAACGCCGACACGGCGTTCGCCGCCAGCATGAGCGCCGCTGCGGGAGACACCCCGACGCTGAGGGTGGTCTGGGTGTCGCTGGTCAATGCGGCCACCTCCTGACGCGCGCGCTCGATCTCGCGCACCACCGTGGCGGCACGCGCGGCCAACATTTCGCCTGCAGGGGCCAGCCGAACGCCTTTGGGCGAGCGCACCACCAAGGTGGCTCCGAATTCGTCTTCCAGTTGCTTGAGTGCCTTGGTCAAGGCGGGCTGCGTCACGTTCATGGTCGCAGCCGATGCCCGCATGCTGCCGGTCTGGGCCAGGGTCAGCAGCAGCTGAAGTTGTTGCAATCGCATCGAAAAACCTCTTTTTCTGATAACCCATGGTAATCGTCTTCACCAAATGCGATTGGCGGTCTGCTGGCTGCGCCGATAGGATGATTTTGGGTGGCTTAGCGCGTGTGTCCAAGCATGGCACAAGTCAGACCCAGCGCCTCACACACAACAAGGATGGAGACATGATCCAACGCAGACAACTGATCGGACATTTGGCCGCTGCACCGCTGCTGGCCAGTCTGCCCGCATGGGCACAAAGCTACCCCGACAAACCGATCCGAATCATCGTTCCCTTGCCCCCGGGCAGCCCGCCAGACGTGCTGGCACGCCACCTGGCCGATGCCGTCAGCCGCAACTGGAAACAGACCGTGATTGTGGAAAACCGGCCAGGGGCCACGGGCATGATCGGCCTGCAGGCCCTGTCACGTTCGGCCCCCGATGGGTACACGATGGGGGTGATGTTTTTGACGCACACCGTGCTGCCTGAACTCATTGGTCCATTGCCCTACAACACGGCCACCGACTTTGCACCCATTGCCAACCTGGTCTGGCTTTACAACGTGCTGGTGGTGCCCACATCGTCGAACATTCTGACCCTGCAAGACCTGGTCAACCGTGCACGAGCCGAGCCCAACGCGCTGAACTACGGGTCAGGCGGCAACGGCTCCCCCGCCCATCTGGTGGCCGAGTCCTTCTGTCAAGCCAGCAACGTGAAGATGACGCATGTCCCGTTCAAAGGCCCTGCTGAAGCGGTCTCCGCCCTGATGGGCAACCAGATCAACGCCATGTTTGCCACGGTGCCCACAGCCGCCGCACTGGTGCGCTCAGGCAAATTGCGTGCGATTGCCGTGACCAGCCCACAACGACTGAGCGCCCTGCCCAACGTGCCCACACTGGCCGAGGCGGGCGTGTCCGGGGTGGAGCTCAAGGAATGGGAAGGCCTGGTCGCCCCCGCAGGCACACCCAAAGCCATCGTCGACAAATGGAACCAGGAGTTGTTCCAGGTGCTGGCATCGAGCGAGCTGCGCGCCAAGCTGGCCGATCTGGGCATGTCGGTGATCCCACCCCACCCCAGCAGTGACTTTGCGGACCTGATCCGCAAAGAACTCGATCACTGGGGCAAGTTTGTGCGCACAACCGGGTTGCGGCCAAGCTGATCTCCACAAGTGGCCCGGCAGAGCCGGGCCACTGGCATTAATTGGCCGATGAAATCGGCGGCTCGAACACCACCCCGAATTCCGGCGCGATTTCGGTCACCTTGCGCGGGTTGGCGATGTTGTGAATGCGCCGGTACAAGGCGGGCAACTCGCCTGCAGGTTCAGCCCAGAAAATGGCTTGCACCACCTTGCCACTGTTGTTGTAGAAAGCATGTGGAATGCCCTTGGGCAGGTGGCCAATTTCACCCGTGTGCACCGTGCTGCGCACACCGTTGATCACCACATCCACCGACCCGTTGAGCGGACTGAGGTACTCGTCCTGCTCGGGGTGCGTGTGCGGCGGCACAAAGCTCTCTTCCGGGAAGGTGGCGTGCCAGACAAACTGCTGCTCGTCGTACTGCTTGGGCGTGTAGACCTGGCCCATGATGTTCCAGGTCACCCCATCGATGCCGGTCGGGGAATGGTCGCAGTCGGGCAGTTGGGCAGTAGGGCTCATGAGGGTCTCCGGTTTCAGGCTTTTTCGGGGGTGAGGTGCTGGCCCGTCAGGCGGTCAAGCGCCTCCTTGACCAACGGGTTATGGCTCGCATAGCGGGGCTTGAAGATCTGTCGCTGCGCCCGCAAATCGTCCTCATCGGCATAACCGATCAGGATGCCGTTTTCGGCAATGCGTGCCTGGATTTCGGTGTTCTCGATCATTTCGTCCGACACCGTGACACGCTGGCGAGGACGTCGGGCCCACTCGAACAAAGCTTCGTGCAACCGCGCCCGTTGGCGCACATGCTCGGGATCGGTCGAGGCACCCAAATCGTTCAGCTCATGGGGGTCGGACTGCAGATCAAACAGCATCGAACGGTGGCCTTCGCACAGCACGTATTTCCAACGGCCATCAAAGGCCATGCGCATCCAGGCCTCAATCGGCGGCTGCTGCAATTCGATGCGGGCATCCTGGAACGCGTAGTCGCATTCGCAGACCGCGATCTCGCGCCAGTCAGACGGCATCTGGCCAAACAACCAGGGGCGCAAGGAACGGCCATCCATGATGTGGGGCACGGGGTTACCACCGTACACATCGAGGAATGTGGGCGCGATGTCCACCGCCTCCACCAGGGCCTGGCAACGCGTGCCCCGGGTGGCGTCTGCACGGGTATCGGGGTCGTAAATGATGAGCGGCGTGCGCACCACCGGCTGGTGGAACAGCTCCTTGTCGCCCAACCAGTGGTCACCCAAAAAATCGCCATGGTCTGCGCAGAACACGATCATGGTGTTGTCCATCAGGCCCTGCTCTTCCATGAATGCGAAGAGCTTGCCCATCTCGTCATCGATCTGCTTGACCAGCCCCATGTAGCCCACCATGACCGCATCGCGCACACCAGGCTTGGCAAAGGTGCGCGAGACCCGGTGGTGTGTCATGGCGGCATAGACCGGATGCGGGTCCTTGAGCTCGCCCTCGGACCGCACCACAGGCAGCGCGTCCTCGGGTTTGTACATGCCTGCATAGGGCTTGGGCACCACGTAGGGCCAGTGCGGCTTGATGAAAGACAGGTGCGCCACCCAGGGCTGGTCACCCGCTTCGCGCATGAAGTCCATGGCCCGGCGCGTGGTGTAGGGCGTCTCGGAATGTTCATTCGGGATGCGGGCGGGCAGGTGGCTGTACTTCAGGTACCAACCTGAGCGGAACTGGCCTTGCTCATCCACCACGGTGTTGGCCCATTCCTCCCAGGGGTTGTCGCCCCCAAAGCCTTGCTTGCGCAGGTAAAGGTTGTAATTGGGGTCTGGGTCGTGGCCAGAAAACGGGTGAATGCCATCGTCGCGCTCGTAGGGGTCAAAACCGCACTCGGCGATGCGGACACCGATCTGAGACTCAGGATCGATGCCCAATCGCGACATGCCGGAAGAATCGCCGCGCATGTGGGTCTTGCCAATCAGCACCGAACGCACACCCAGCGGACGCAGGTGGTCACCGAGTGTCATCTCGCCTGCCTTGAGCGGAACGAAGTTCCAGCTCACACCGTGCGACTGCATGTAGCGACCGGTGTAATAGCTCATGCGCGAAGGCCCGCACACGGGCGACTGCACATAGGCGTTGTCAAAGATCATGCCCCGCTGGGCCAGCCCATCCAGATGGGGTGTCTGCAGCTTGGGGTGTCCATAGCAGGACAGGTGATCGGCACGCAGCTGATCACACATGATGAAAAGGATGTTCTTGACGCGTTGGGTCATGACGGCGGGGCCTGGTGCAGGCACAAGTGAACGATGGCCCATCCTAGGCAGAGCACGGCCCGCCATCCAATCGTATTTTTTAAAGCCGATTACCACGGGTTATCGGCTTGAATTTCAATCAAGCCCAAGGGCAGCCCTTGCGCCGGCTCAACTGAATACACTGGCACCCATGCACCCCAACACCGCCGAATTCCAGTACGTCACAGGCCAGATGCGCGAAAGCTTTGTCGAGTTGCTGGCCCGCTTTGAAGCCTGCAATGTCCAAGCGCTGACGATGCCCGGCTGGGAACTGGACCTGCCTTATGGCCAGCATGCACGCGAAGTGATAGATGTGCACTCCAGCGACGCCAAGGCACAGGGCACCGTGGTCTACTTTCATGCGGGTTACTGGCAGTCACGCGACAAATCGCAGTTCCGATTCCTGGCACCCGCATTCAACGCCATGGGCTGGGACATGGCACTGGTCAACTACCCCTTGTGCCCCGAAGTGAGCGTGGCGGGCATCGTGGCCTCGGCTGCGCAGGCTTTGAAAAAAATCGCCACCCATCAAAGCGAACGAGGCCGCACTGGCTCCATCGTGCTCTGCGGTCATTCCGCAGGTGCCCATCTGGCCATTGAGCTGGCCTTGCAACAAGCCGCCACCACATCACCGCTGCCGATTGCAGGTGTCGTGGCCATCAGCGGCGTGTACGACCTCCAGCCCCTTCTGGACACCACGCTCAACACCCGCCTGAAACTCGATACCGACTCGGCAAAGGACTGCTCACCCACACACCGTGTGCGGCCGGGTGCCGCCCCAGCCTTGTTCATGTGGGGCGACACCGAAACCCCGGCGTTTCATGCCCAAAGCCAGGACATGGCGCGTTTGTGGCAGCTTCAAGGCAATGTGGCGCAGTGCTCGGCGGTGGCCCATGCCGATCATTTTTCGGTGCTGGAATGCGTCACAGCGCCGGATGGCCTGGTCGCAAAAACACTGCAATCGTGGGCTGGGGGCTGAAGCAAGGACATCATGAAAAGTGGCGCATTGGGTCGGTGGGTACGCGCAAAGTCCGACATGGGCTCGTTCTGGCACCGCTGCGTCATCTCGCCAAGCAATGCGTGTCGACTCATCGCTGGGCTGGCACCTCATACCCCGCCAACTGCGCCCATGCCCGGTAAATCCAAAAAGCCTCTTCGTGCAGGTATCCGTGGCGCAAGGCCTCGGGGCTGAAGCCGGTAATGCGACGGGTCTCGCGGATGAAGTGGCTTTGGTCTGAAAACCCGTTGTCCAAGGCGATCTGTGTCCAGTCCAAGCGTTCTTCTAGCATGGCCTCCATCACGGCAAAAAAAGCGTCCTCACCGCGCGCCGACCCTTGCAATTTGCGAAGGGACCACCCCGTCCACTGCTTGATGCGGCGCTCGGACTGCCGCAGGCTGCGGCCCCAACCTGTCGCTGCAGCACGCAAGGCCATGGACTCCATCCAGGGCGTAATCGTTGATGGCCATTGGCGTGGTGGCGTTGCAGGGCTCAGACGGTCATGGCCCTGCGCTTTCCACAGCGTTTGCATTCCCTCAAAGAAAGTTTGCACACGGCTATCGGCATCGCCGCCTTGACGCATTCGCAGACACACCGCCAGCAAGTCCGGGGGCAACACACAGTGTGCGTCCACGAGTTGGTTGCTCAAGGTTTCCGGTGCTATCCCGGTCAAAGCCCACCAAGCATCAGGGTAAAGAATGACCATCACACCATCTACTTCAGGGCCATAGAGGATGTTGCGGGGCAAGCTGTGCGGACCCGTCACCGCCAGCACCGGCACAGACTGGCGAGGGGCGTGCGGGTCTGCACCGCAACCCGCCGCCAGCATCTCGGCCGTTCCCTCAAAAAGACAACTGATCGCGCACACTGGGCCTGCAGGATAGTGCCCCCAAAGGTCCATCCCAGAGAGCGCCACGCCTACCGTGCTGCGCCGAATCACCGCCCGCACGCAGGCCATCAAGCCCCACGGTGGCAGCCAGGTTTGCACTGGCGAAAAACTGCGGGTGGCTTCATCTTCTGACATGAAATAAGTATATACAATGACTTATTTACAGTCAATTTATAACCCTAAAGTGTCGACTCTATTCAAGACACTACGGGACCAGCCATGCAAGATCGCTGCATGAACACACACACCGAAGCCAATCGCATCCCCGGCAAAGCGGGACCACTGTGGGGGCTGAGCCTCTTGCGCACCATGCGAGCCGACTATTTGGGCTATGTCACGCGCTTGCAAAACCAATACCCCGACATCGCACAAGTGCAAATCTTGAACGAACACATCGTCCACGTTTTTCATCCCGATTGGGTGCGTCAAGTGCTGGTAGACCAAGCCGACGCGCTCATCCGCTGGGAACGCGCCACCCAAGTCTTCAGTATCGCCATGGGACAAAGTGTGCTGGTGACCGAAGGCGTGCAATGGCAGCGCCAGCGCCGCATGCTGCAACCCGGATTCACACCCAAGCGCGTGGCAGGTTACGCCAACTTGATGACGTCTGCCACCCACGATGCATTGAGCGCACTCGAGCAGCGCGTTGGCGGCCAAAGCGTGGACATGGACGCCCTCATGACGGACATGACGCTGGATGTAATCTTGCGCGCCTTGTTTGGATCGCACCAAGTCCGGGATGCGCGGCCCGTGTCGCAGGCCATCCAGACTTTGAGCCATTCGGGCTTTTCTGAGATGTTCAAACCGTTTTCATGGCCGCTGTGGATGCCCTTGCCGGCTGTGCGCAAAATGCGCCAAGCCAAACAGACCTTGGACTTGGTGATCCAGCAACACATCCAAGCCCAACAATCGATGGCCAGCGACGATGGCCATGACCTGCTGACCATGCTGCGACTCGCCAGAGATCCTGAGAATCCCGAGCAGAGCCTGAGCACAAAGGAACTGCACGACCAGAGCATGGTGATGTTTCAGGCCGGTCATGAAACCACGGCCACCGCCATGAACTGGTGGAGCGGCCTGATCGCTCGCCATCCCGATGTGGCCGAGCGCATCCACGCCGAAGTCGATGCGGTGCTGCAGGGTCAAATACCGACACCCGCCAGCTTGCAGCAAATGCCGTGGCTGCAAGCCAGCCTCAAAGAAGCCTTACGCCTGTACCCGCCTGCAGCCGTCTTGTTCACACGTCGCGCACTCCAAGATCTCCAAGTCGGCCCATGGACCGTGCCCCAAGGCCATCTGCTCGCCTTCACGCCTTATGTGATCCAGCGCGATCCACGCTGGTTCGAATCACCCGATGACTTCAAGCCTGAACGTTTTTTGCCTAGTGCACCTGACACCCCGCGAGGTGTGTGGATACCGTTTGGCACCGGCCCCCGGGTGTGCATTGGCCAGCACTTTGCCATGCTCGAAATGGGCTTGATAGCGGCAATGCTGATGCAGCGTTTCCGGTTGGAATGGCCTGAAGGTGCCCAATGGCCCGAAGGCGATCTGGCGGTGACTTTGCGGCCTGCACAAGCCATTCGGCTGAAACTGCATCCAAAGGCCGACATTGCACCCTCGCAGGGTGGATGAACCGCTTACTGGTAATGCCCCCGACAGGCGATCACCGTCAATTCCACATCGTCTACGGCGTAGACCAGTCGATGCACGTCGTCGATGCGTCGCGACCAATAACCAGACAAATTGCCCAGCAGCGGCTCGGGCTTGCCAATACCGGCAAACGGGTCGCGCCGGACGGCATCGCTCAACAGCTTGATTAGTTTGAGTGTCTTTTTATCCTGCCTTTGCATGTACAGGTCATCGGCGTAGGCAAGCGAAGTGAATGCAATTCCCGGCTCATGCAGACAGCATTTGGCGTCGTTTGACTTTGCATGCTTTGTGTTCGGCAATGGATGCCGCCAAGTGCGCTGAATTGGCGGGGCTGGACAGCAGGTAAAGGGTTTCAGCCAAGCTTTGGTAATGCGCCATGGACATGACCACCACATCACCCCCGTCGCGTCGGGTGATGATGGTGATGTCGGCATCGGCTTGCTCGCCATCCAGCACGGACTTCAGCCCCTTGCGCGCTTCGGAATAACGGATGATTCGCATGGCTGTGACTTGCTCAATAGATTGGACAAATATTGTCGCTTTTTTAAGCCACGGGTGGTGGCGATCACTGAAGTGCATTCACCGCGTTACGTAGGTCACGCGGCAATCACCGTCAGCAGTGTTTGACCATTCGCCACCAACTTCTCGCCTTCTGCATCCACGGCAAACAAATCGCAGCTGGTGAACACCTGCGTCTTGCCCGGTTTGACCACCCGTGCCCGGGCAATGAACTTTTGCCCCACTGCAGGCCGCAAGCAATTGACCGAGAAGTTCGCGGCCAACAAATTGGGCCCCGCCACGGTGCCCGCTGCGAAACCACAGGCGGTATCGATCAAGGTGCCGATCAAGCCCGCGTGCAAGAAACCCGAGTACTGGCCGACCTCAGGCCGCCAGGGCATCTGGATTTCCACAAAACCGGGTTCAGCCACCGTCACTTCGATGCCACACCAGCGTTTGAATTCGGCCATGGCGTTGATTTTTTTCAGCATCTCAAGTGGGCTCATTGTTTTCTCCTGGCATGGGTTTTGAACCACCCGATGTGGTCCATCAGTTTTTTGCGAAGTGCTTGTTGCTCGGTCATGAGTTGGTCAATCTCGGCTACGCGCACCAAGATCGCCTCGACCATGTCTTGCGCCGACAATTTGCCCGTTTTGTAGCGCGGCAAATACTCGCCGATGAAGGGCAGCGAAAAACCCATCTGCCTGGACATGGCGATGAAAACCACATGTCGGACCGTTTTCTCGTCGTAATCACGATAGCCGTTGGGCAAGCGCTGGCTCGCAATCAAGCCTGCCGCTTCGTAGCGCCGCAAGCGATGCACTGACACCTGGGTTGTGGCTGAGAGTTCTGAAATGCGCATGAATTCAGTCTAGCAACGCTCGCACTGCACCATAGTTTTCAGAGATGACACATGAGCGACAACACCTGAAATCTGAAACCACGTCAGTTTGGAGTGGCCTGCACCAGCAGCCTATTGATTCAGCCCTGTGAAGTTTTCAATGCTCAAAGATGTTGTAGGTCGGCGATCAAAGACCACGACATGGGTCTGTGCCGAAGCTGCCAAACGTCGGACTCTTCGAGTGCAGACCTACAAGATGACATGCCTCACACATTTCAAACTTCAGCGTGCCAGATCAATAGGCCACCGTGAGGTCAAAAAATTCAAGCAGCCAAGCACCTCACCCCTCCAAGCCCAACACATGCCAATAGGGCGCAAAGCCCTCGCGCACGCTGTCGGTCACCAGCACCATGAAGTCACGTACATCGCCCGTCACATGGGCTTTGTCCAGCGCCTCGTAATAAGCCAGACGTTTTTCAACCGGCAGCACGATGGCCGGAAAGCCCGCTTTGAGCAATTCGAGATTGAGCAAGAGACGGGTTGTGCGGCCATTGCCGTCGACAAAAGGGTGAATCTTCACGAAATCCACATGCAAGCGTGCCGCCCGCTCCACCGGGTGAATTTGCCCAGCTTGGGTGTCGTACCAATTCAGCAAGGCCGCCATCTGCTCTGGCACTGCCAGCATGTCTGGCGGCACATGGCGCGCACCCGCAATCGTCACGTTCAGCTGGCGATAACGGCCCGCAATGTCATCATCAATCTGCTTGAGGACCAGGCGATGCAGATTGCGAATTTGCCACTCGCTCAAAGGCTCAGCCCGGGGCACCACGTCTTCCACATACAAAATCGCGTCGCGGTGGTTGATCGCCTCGAAATGCTCGCGCAGCAACTTGCCACCCACAGTGATGCCTTCGAGCACCACCTTCGTTTCCATCAAGGTAAGAGTGTTGCCTTCAATGGCGTTGGAGTGGTAGGTCCAACGCAACACCAATTCTTCGTGCAAATTGCGCAGCGCCGCAGGCGGCAATGGACGCAGTTCATCGAGCCGGGCTTTCAGCGCGTCCAGGTCGGCAAAGTCACTCAAGTTCATGTGAAATCTATCAAGGCGGGCAAGGTCAAAGTCGGTGGATGCACCCTTAAACGCGCATGCGTCAATTATGGACGCCTCAGTTGCTTTAGGTGATAAGCCGCCGCACCAGGCTGGTGTACAAAACACCCTTCTTCAGGAGCGCCCCATGACCCATCACCCCGCTTTGCCCCACGCCCACCCTGCTGACGTGGGCCTGTGCCCCGAGCGCACGCAGCGGCTGATGGACGTGCTGCGCCGCGAAGTGGCCAGCGGCCGGCTGCCCGGTGCCGTGGCCATGGTGGCGCGGCGCGGGCAAATTGCCTTGTTTGAAGCTGTGGGCCAGCAAGACCCGGCCACGGGCGCGCCCATGCAGACCGACAGCATCTTCCGCATCTATTCGATGACCAAGCCGGTCGTCTCGGTGGCGGTGATGATGCTGGTGGAACGCGGCCAGTTGCTGCTGAGCGATCCGGTCAGCCGCTGGCTGCCGGAATACGCCAACCAGCAAGTGGCCACCGCCCAGGGTCTGGAGCCCGTCAAGCAAGCCGCCACGGTGCAAGACCTGCTGCGCCACACTGCGGGGTTGACCTATGAATTTTTGGGCACATCGCCCGTGCAGCAGCAATACGGCCAAACCAAAATCGCCTCGCGCGAACGCACCAACGCCGAGTTTTCGCAAACACTGGCGGCCATGCCTTTGCAGTTTCAGCCCGGCAGCGTGTGGGCCTACAGCCGCGCCACCGATGTGCTGGGCAGGCTGGTCGAGGTGGTCAGTGGGCAAAGCTTGGGCACATTTTTGCAAACCGAAATTTTTGGTCCGCTGGGCATGGTGGACACCGGCTTTGCCGTGCCGCCCGAACAGCAACACCGCATTGCCGAGCCCTTTGCGCACGACCCCGATGGCGGCGTGCCGATGAAGGTTTTGGAGCCCCGCCAAGTGCCTGCCATGGAGGGCGGTGGTGGCGGCCTCATGTCCACCGCCATGGACTACACCCGCTTTTTGCAATGCCTGCGCAACCGGGGTGAGCTGGGCGGCGTGCGTTTGCTGGGCCCACACACGGTGGACTTCATGACCACCGACCACTTAGGAAGCATCCCGGCCGATGGCACTTTGCTGCCACCCGGCCATGGTTTTGGCCTCGGCTTTGCGGTGCGCACACACTTGGGCCTTTCACCCGTGCCCGGCTCGGTGGGCCTGTATTACTGGGGCGGTATCGCGGGCACCACCTTCTTTGTGGACCCGGCGCTGGACATGTACGCGATGCTGATGATCCAGGCACCCAACCAGCGGGACTACTACCGACCACTTTTCAGGGACCTCGTTTTTGCATCTGTACTTTGAACGCCAACGCACAGACACCCCTCCAAGCGCCTTTCATCATTGCGATCGCGCTTTGCACGGATCACTGTGCTGATGGCGCATTAGCACTCCTCACAAGAGAGTGCTAATATTGGGCTATTCTGAAAGGAGTTCTGGTATGAACATTCAAACTGGTTCCCCCGCCACAGCCATCGCGCTGAGCAATCCTTGGGCGGTCGTGCCTTCACTCGGCCACCTCGACGCCTATATCTCTGCGGTCAACCGCATGCCCATGCTCACCCTCGAAGAGGAGCAAGAGGCCGCCCGTCAACTCAAAGCCAACGACGACTTGGAAGCCGCCCGCAAACTGGTGCTCTCGCACCTGCGCTTGGTGGTGTCGGTGTCGCGCCAATACCTGGGTTACGGACTGCCCCACGGCGACCTGATTCAGGAAGGCAATGTGGGCCTGATGAAGGCAGTCAAGCGATTTGACCCTGATCAAGGCGTTCGCTTGGTCAGCTATGCGCTGCACTGGATCAAGGCCGAAATTCACGAGTATATTTTGAAGAACTGGCGCATGGTCAAAGTGGCCACCACCAAGGCCCAACGCAAGCTGTTTTTCAACCTGCGCTCGATGAAGCAAGGCTACAAGTCAGATGCCGATGAAGGCACGCACCGCGACACCCTGACGCCCGACCAAGTGGACGCGATGGCCCATAGCCTGAACGTCAAGCGCGAAGAAGTCCGTGAGATGGAAATGCGCATGTCAGGAGGCGATGTGCTGCTGGACCCGGCCCCCTCGGACGACGGCGAGCAAGCCTTTGGCCCCATTGCCTACCTGACCGATGTGAACCACGAGCCCACCGCCATGATCGAAGCGCACCAGCGGGATGTGATGGCCAGCGATGGTCTCGCGAACGCTTTGAGCGTGCTGGACGAGCGCAGCCGACGCATCGTTGAAGAGCGTTGGCTCAAGGTGAACGACAACGGCTCGGGCGGCATGACGCTGCACGACCTGGCCGACGAGTACGGCGTGAGCGCCGAGCGCATCCGCCAAATCGAGGTGGCGGCCATGAAGAAGATGAAAAAAGTGCTTTTGGAAGCAGCTTAACCCTCCTCAAGCCGAAAGCTCAACAAAGTTGTTCACTGAACGTTGGCCTGCAGGCGGTAAATGGCTTGCCCGTCCTTGCTGAACGTACCGGTAGGCTGCGCCATTTGACGCCAAGTGTTGGTCACGGTGCCATGCGTGGCGCTGGGGTTGCGTGCCCAATACAAGGCTGCAGCACCACCCACATGCGGACTGGCCATCGCGGTGCCCGACATGCTGACCACACCGCCACCCAGCTTGAGCGAGGGCACAGCCACACCAGGCGCCCAGATGTCCACACAGCTGCCGTAGTTGCTGAAAGAGGCTTCCAGGTCGTTCACATCGGTTGCAGCGGTGACCAGCACACCCGGCGTGCCCACGCCGCCAATGCGGGCAGGTGAAGCGGTGCAGGCATTGGCCGAAGAGTTGCCTGCGGCAATGGCAAACACGATGCCTCGCGCGGCACGCACCGCGTCATCCAGCAATTGACTAGCACCACCGCCTAGACTCATGTTGGCCATAGCGAGCAAGAGAGCGTTCGCTGCCACCCAGTCCACCCCCTTGATGACCGAGGTGGTGGTGCCAGAACCATTGCAGTCGAGCACCTTCACGCCATAAACCGGCACACCGGGTGCCATGCCCACCACGGCAGAGGTGTTGTCATAAGTGGGCATGGTGCACGCCAAATGGGTGCCATGACCATTGCAGTCGGTGTTTTGGCGATCCCCCACAAAATTGACATGATTGGAATGGTTCAGTTCGGCATTTTTCATGTCCACACCGGTGTCGATCACGAAAGTACCCACGCCGGTAACCGCGCCCTAACCATTGCCCGCCAAGGTGTAACTTTGGTTGGCACCTGTTTTGCTGATGCCCCATGGGGTGGACTGAATCGTGACGGTGGTCGCACCACCCGAAGAGGGTCAACCCAGCGAATAAATGATCTCTTCTTCAATCAAGTCGACCGAGGGGTCACGGCGCAAGACTTCGAGCTGGGCGGGGGTCAATAGGGCCGATATGCCTTTGAAGAATTGGTCAAAAGCCGTGTTGGCCTTGAGGCGGTGCTTGCGCTCCAGCGCCTGGATGTGACCCACTACACGCTCGCCCACATAGGCCCAGCCCGCAGAATCATCACCAATGCGTTCATCACGCACCGAGCCAGGCTTGACTGGGGACATGGCCGCTTCCTTGAAACGGATGACGTAGTTCATGTCGTTCATCGGGGCGCTGACCAATCCTGTCAGGGTCAGGCTCATAGATACTTTCAAAATTGTTAATATATTTATTTTTAATAATCTATTATTTAATTTAATCATATTAAACATATTTATGATTTTTACAATAATTAAAAAAACGTAGGTCTGACGGTCAGACACCCCCCTCTCTGATCTCTTAAGATGAATGCAGCTTTGACCACCCCTCATTTGACTGGACATCCCCATGAAACACTTCCTCCCCCGCCGTTTCGCCTTGGCTTTGCTTTGCGGCATGGCCACGAACTTGGCCTGGTCTCAGGCGGCCAACCCCGCCTGGCCGACGCAAACCGTGCGTCTGGTGGTCGGCTTTCCGGCAGGCTCCAGCCCCGACCTGACAGCGCGCGCCTTGGCCGAACCTTTGTCTAAGGCTCTGGGCCAAAACGTGATTGTTGATAATAAAGTGGGCGCAGGGGGCAACATAGCCGCCGACTTGGTTGCCAAGTCCACCGACGGCCACACCCTGGGCCTGATGATCAACGGCAACATGACGATTGCCCGCATCCTGAACCCCAAGGTGCCTTACGACCCACTCAAGGACTTGGCGCCCATCAGTCTCATCGGCAAAGCCCCCTTGCTGCTCACCGTGCCCGTCAACTCACCGGGTGCGACCGCTGCCGAATGGCTCAGCCAAGCCCAAAAAGCGGGTAACCAGCTGAGTTATGCCTCGCCTGGTGTGGGCACAGTGGCACATTTGGGCATGGAACTGCTCAAGACCAAAGCCGACATTGCACCCGTGCATGTACCCTACCCTGGCAACCCTCAAATCATCACTGCCATGCTCGGTGGCCAGGTGCAATTGGCCTTGCTGCCGCCTGCCCTGTCGGCAGCGCAGGTGCGCAGCGGCAAGCTGCGGGTCATTGGAGCTTCGAGTACTGGGCGCAGCCCCGTGGCCCCCGAGGTACCCAGCCTGTCAGAGATCGGTGTAAAGGACTACCAACTCGAAATCTGGAATGCGGTGGCTGCCCCCGCATCAATGCCCGCGGCTGTGACCAACAAGCTGTCGGCGGTGATCAGTGAGATCGTGCGTGCGCCCGAAATGCGTGCGCGTTTGTTCCAGCAAGGCTGGCAGGTAGTGGGTTCTTCGCCCGAGGGCTTGCGCAACCGGATTCAGTCCGACACAAAAGCGCTTGGCGACATCATCCGAAGCCAGAAAATCGAAGTGAATTAAAGCCTTATTCACCAAGCCCAGTGAATTATGGTCAAAAAGGCTTGTCCTGGACGCAGCCATCAGCAGTGAGAGCGCCTCGCCCTCTGGGCGAGGACATCTTTTTCTTGAGCTGAACGATAAAAAGAGTGACTTTATTTGCCGCTCAACAAAATTTTCACATCGGCCGCCAAGGATTCAGCCCCGCTGGCATGGCGGTTGTAAAGCCGGATTCGCCCTTGTGGGTCAAAGGTGAAGCTGCCCGCCGAGTGGTCCATGGAGTAGCTCGTGGGGGTTTTGCCCTCTACCTTTTTGAAATAGATCTTGAAGTCTTTGGTCACTTTGGGCAGTTGCTCTGCCGTAGGGTGCAGGCCCACAAAGTCTGAGCCAAAGTTGGCCATGTAGGCCTTGAGCAACTCGGGCGTATCGCGCTCAGGGTCCACAGTGATGAACACACCTTGCAACTTGTCCGCATTGGCCCCCAAGAGCTGTTTGGCTTGGGCCATTTCCTGCAAAGCGGTGGGGCAAACGTCGGGGCATTGGGTGTAACCAAAAAACACGACCACTGCTTTGCCCGCAAAATCCTTGAGCGTGCGCACTTGGCCGTTTTGGTCGCTCAGCTCAAAGCCTTGGGCGTAATCGGCACCGGTGATGTCCACACCCCGAAAAGCGGGTTTGTTTTGGCCACAAGCGACCAAACCCACTAAGGCTGCGGCGACGCCCAAGGCCAAAGCGGCTTTTGCAATTACTCTGCGCGACATGTTCAGGCCTTAAAAAATGTAATGGTCCAGCAGCAAGGCGGCAAACAAAGCGCTCAAGTGGATCAAGGAAAAACGGAATGTCTTGCGGGCCAACTCGTCCGAGTAGGCGCGGTACAGCGCTACCGCATAGCCGATGAAACCGATGCTCAGCAGCACCGCTGCGACCAAGTAAAGCCATGAACTCATGCCGTACACAAAAGGCATCAAGCATGAGGCCATGAGCACGATGGTGTAAAGCAAAATTTGCAAGCGCGTGAACTCGTTGCCGTGCGTCACGGGCAACATGGGCAGGCCCGACTTGCGGTAATCCTCCACACGGTACAGTGCCAAGGCCCAAAAGTGGGGGGGCGTCCACAAGAAGATGATCAAAAACAGGATCAAGGCCTCAGGCCCGACCTGTCCGGTCATGGCCGCCCAGCCCAGCACCGGTGGCATGGCCCCACTGGCGCCACCGATCACGATGTTTTGTGGCGTGAGCGGCTTGAGGATCACGGTGTAAATGATGGCGTAACCTACAAAGGTGGCAAAGGTGAGCCACATGGTGAGGGGGTTGACCAAGACGTAGAGCACGGCCGAACCCAATGCACACAAGACAGCTGAAAACAGCAAGGCCTGACGGTCACTCAGCTCCCCTTTGGCAGTGGGGCGCCAAGCCGTGCGCTTCATTTTGGAATCGATGGTTTTTTCAACCAAGCAGTTGAAAGCCGCGGCTGCCCCTGCAACCAACCAGATGCCGACACAGGCCCACAAACCGAGCATCAACTCGGCCAAACTGGGCACGCCGGGCACCGCCAAAACCATCCCGATCAAGGCACAAAAAACAATCAACTGCACCACACGCGGCTTGGTCAATGCGTAGTACTGACGCCATGCAGAAGTAGGCAAAGGGGCGGTGGCGGCGGTCATGGGACAGACTTTTTGAAATTGGAGGAAGACCGTGGATTATCGGCGCGACTGATGCTCAAGGCCCAGGTCAAGGTGACCACCATGGCGGCGGCGCCTCCCGTGTGCATCACGGCGGCCAACAATGGCCAACCCAGCACCACGTTGCTCAGGCCTGTGATGAATTGAAGGGCTGACAAACCCAACAACCATTGCCCAGCAGACACCAAGCCCGGTTGCTGGCGCAAGCGCCAACCCAACCACACCAACACAGCCAACACCAGCCAAGCGGCCGAACGGTGCACAAAGTGAATCGACGACAAGGCACTGAAAGGCAAAAATTCACCTGCAGGGGTATGGCCCAACTCGCGCCAAACACTGAAGCCTTGCCAGTTCATCTCAGGCACCCACTGGCCATGGCAGGTCGGAAAATCAGGACAGGCCAGCACCGCGTAGTTGGTGCTGACCCAACCACCCAAGGCGATTTGCAGCCACAGCACGCCAAACCCCAACCACAAGCCTGTGCGCAAAGCCGCAGGCAAAGGCCGTTTGCCGGCACCGTCGTAGCGCACGGCCTGGGCCATCAGCAATGCCAGCAAACCAATACCGAACATCAGGTGCAAGGTGACAATGGCTGGAAAGAGCTTCATGGTCACCGTGAGTGCACCAAAAGCCCCTTGCAAACAGACCCACACCAAGGTGAAGGTGGGCCACCATGGGCTGACCGCTTCGCTTCGGCGGCGCAGCCACCAGGTCATGCTGGCAAGCGTCAGGATCAGCACACCCACACCTGTGGCCAAGTAGCGGTGCACCATCTCAATCCAGGCTTTACCGTGGGTCACTGGCCCTGTAGGCATGGCGGTCTGAGCAGCGGAGATCTCAACTTTGGCACCCATGGGCGTAGCACTGCCGTAACAACCCGGCCAGTCCGGGCAACCCAAGCCGGAATCGGTCAAACGGGTGAAGGCACCGAACAGCACCAAATCAAAGGTCAGGAACAAAGTGATCAAGGTCAATGCCTTGAGCCGACCAGAGGGGGTGGCGCTGCGCTGTCGCCACAACCACCAACCCAAGGGCAAAGCTGCCACCGCCAGTCCCACCGCCATCAGCTCAAGCACAGGGGCCAGGTTGTACAGGTCAACTTCGGTCATGCTTCAGCGCCCCGCCTGGTCCCAAGACGAAGAGGCCTTGAGCAAGCGTTCAAGGTCTCGTTTGGCTTTGGAGGCGCTGACCACGTCCATGTTCGCCGGAAAACGCATCATGAAGTTGCCCATGGGGTCGATCACATACAAATGGTCTTGTAACTGTTGACCAGCGGCTGGTTGAATCCAGCTTTGCACCGTGGCCAGATCGAGGCGCAGGACATGGGCCATGTTGAGCGCTGGCAGCAGGATTTGGGCGACGGGCGCGTCGTCGGTGATGAGCCAAACGCGATCCAGACGGTCTTTGTCCCGACCCAATATTTCGCGCAACTGACGCTGGAAGTACAGGTTTTCTTGGCAGCGTTCTGCACATGCAGCAGGTCCCACGTTCACCAACAACCACTGGCCCTTCAAGCTCGCCAAAGTCACCGACTCACCTTTCAGGTTTTTAGCTGAGACTTGGGGCATGTCTTTTTGTGGCTGAATCAACTCACCGTAGACACGACGAGCCTCGGGGCGAATCACGTAGTAGGTGAAATAGGAGGCAATGACCGGCGATGCGCAAATCAGCAACATGGCAATCATTTTCCAGCGGCCCATGCGAGTACGGCGGGCATCGGCCTGAACCACCTCGCTTGGATGGGGCATGTCGTGCACTGTCATGGCCAGTGGGCTGTCAGGCAGATCTTTTTTGGCGGCGGGGTTGGACAATTTGGAACCAGACATAGAGTAAAGCAATCAGGGCGCTCAGGCCAAACCATTGAAAAGCGTATCCATGGTGCTTTTCAACACCACTGGCCACCAAGGGCCATTCGCGCAACAAGCCTTCAGAGGCTGTCCCCGATTGCAACAAAGTTACCTCGAGCAAGGGCAAACCTGTTGCTTGCCTGTATGAAGTCAAGTCGAGATTTTGCCGTATCGGGCCTGCTTCGATGCCACCGAAGTCATAGAGCCTTGATGGCCATAAGGCCAAATGGCCCTGCACCTCGACCAAACCCTCCGGTGTTTGCAGGGTCGGCAAGGCTGTTCTGTCCGTAAAAGACCTTTGTGCCCAACCGCGCTGTACCAACACCACCGCACCGGTGCCCTCCAATTTCAAGGGGGTCAGCACAAAAAACCCGGGTTTGGCGTTCATTTGCCGGTTGTCCAAATACACGGTGTGTGCAGGCAACCATTCCCCTTTGAGCGTCATGCGTCTGTGGATCAAAGTTTGGCGTTGCGGCAAAGCGTCCAAGGCCGTGCCCAGACTGCGACCATCCAAAACAGCTTGGTCTGATTGCTCTTGCTTGGCATTTTGGAAAGCTGTTTTTTCAGCCGCGCGACCCAACTGCCACAACCCTAGCGAAAAAGTGATGGCCATACCCATGGCAGCCAGGCACAACAAGATCCATCGTTGCCAATTTGTGGTGTTGTCAGTCATTGGATAATGTCATCATGAAAATATTGGTCGTCATCGCCTTCATTGCCATTGTGCTGAGCTTGGGCTCGGCTTTGTTTTACATGATTCGAGGCAGTGCACCGCCTGTTTACGGTCAAGCCCCCAAAAAAGGAAACATGGCCACCGCCCTCGCCTTTCGAGTCGG
Organism: Comamonadaceae bacterium PBBC1; assembly: GCA_002256145.1. Lineage (GTDB taxonomy): Bacteria > Pseudomonadota > Gammaproteobacteria > Burkholderiales > Burkholderiaceae_C > Limnohabitans_A. The sequence goes on along the minus strand of NKIP01000018.1, from coordinate 25,871 downwards.
ATTCTCGATTGTCCTCTTCATCTGTGTTCTGGTTTCCTGGAAGCTGGGCTGGATTCAGCCAACAGGCATTCCACCGGGGGCTTGAGTTGAGGGGGTGGGTATTGTTTGCACGGACAAAAATCCTGCATGCTTGTCCCTCCTTGCTTGATGGTCTCCAACTGGCAAGGTCTCATTTTCAACTGGACGCCGCTCGCCACGAGTACTCTGCTGGAGCACGCCATGGCATCGCTCGGCAGCATCCTTCTTCCTGATTGCTGAGCACCTTCAAAATCAAACCCGTCCGTTCTTCCAACAAAAAAGCGCCCTTGGGCGCTTTTTTATTATGCTATTGGCAGCATTACATCCAGTAAACCAGGATGTACAGGCCCAACCACACCACGTCCACAAAGTGCCAGTACCAGGCAGCACCTTCAAAACCGAAATGACGGTCTTTGGTGAAGTGGCCTTTTTGCAAGCGCAATGTGATGAAGAGCAGCATCAACATGCCCACCAACACGTGAAAGCCATGGAAGCCGGTCAACATGTAAAAAGTTGAACCATAAATACCCGAGGACAGCTTCAGGTTCAGATCACTCCAAGCGTGAGCGTATTCGTAACCTTGAACAAACAGAAAAGTCACACCCAACAAAACAGTCATCCACATGAACTTGATGGTTTTGCTGCGATCACCCACCTGCAAGGCATGGTGTGCGACCGTCAGGGTCACACCTGAAGTCAATAACAGAGCCGTGTTGATGGTAGGCAGCCAAAATGGGCCCATGGTCTGGAAAGGCTCGATGATACCGGCAGGCGATGTGGTGGCACCCGCGACCAAGCTGGGCCAAGCGGCCTTGAAGTCTGGCCACAGCAATGCGTTATCAAGGCTGCCCAGGGCAGGAACCGAATGCGATCGAGCCCACCACAGCGCGGTAAAGAAGGCACCGAAGAACATTACCTCAGAAAAGATGAACCAAGTCATGCTCCAACGGTAAGAAAGATCGATCTTGCGACCATACATGCCACCCTCGCTCTCTTGCACAGCTTCAGAGAACCATTGGTACAAAACAATCAACCACCAAGCCATGCCGAAAAACAGGCAGTACATGCCCCATTCGGAACCATTGATCCACTGACCTGCACCCAGAATCAGGAAGAACAAGCCAATCGCAGCCATCACAGGGTGACGGGATTCGTGCGGGACAAAGTAGTAAGGCGTGCTGCCGTGTGCTGCTGAACTCATAGGAACTCCTGCTCTCTCTTATTCGAAATCAAACTTTGTGGGTTAAAGGCCAGTGGGCTGGACCACCACCCAATTGACCAGGGCAATCAGCCCCAGAACAAACAACAATGCCACACCGATGGCCACGGCAATGATGTGAAAAGGGTTGAGCTTTTCAATGTCATGCTGGTACTCGGAATTCTTGCGAAGACCGACAAAGGACCACAACACCGCTTGAATGGTGCGCAACCATGATGATTTGCGGACTGGGGTATTCATGAGCCCCATCCGATCTTGACGGGTACGGTTTGCACGGCTTGCGCCAAAGGCGCGATCGGTGCAGCGGGGGTCTTGCCACCGACCTCAAAGAAGGTGTAGGACAACGTGATGGTAGTGACATCTTTGGATAACTTGGGGTCGATCACAAAAGCCACAGGCCAAGATTTCTTTTCACCTGGCTCCAATGTGTACTGGTTGAAGCAGAAACATTCAAGCTTGTTGAAATGGTTGGCCGCTTGACGCGGTGCATAGCTGGGAATGGCTTGGGCCGCCATTCGGCGGTTTTGCACATTCTGAAACTCATACATCACAGTGCTCAGTTCACCAGGATGTACCTGCATGGATCTTTTTTCAGGTTTGAACTGCCAGGGGCCGCGCACATTGGCGTCGAATTCGACGGTGATGATGCGTGTGGTGTCCACCTGGCTGTTGCGCAACACTTCGGCCGCTTGCCCTGCTTTGGCGTTTCCTGGGATTTGGGTTTCTGCAATGGACAGGATGTTGATGCCTGTCATCTCGCAGATCGCCTTGTAGATGGGCACCAGCGCGTAGCCGAAGCAGAACATGCCCGCGGTCACCACCGCCAGCTTGCCCACCATCTTCAGATTTTCTCCACGCAAGTTCATCTCGGGTCCTTCAGGAATTCAAGAGCATCAACTTGGCCACAAAACCAATCAACACAGCGCATGCCACCGAGGCCAAGATCAGGCCTAAGCGAACGTTGTTCTTTCTTTGTTCAGGTGTCATGGCCATGGAAATTAACCAATCACGCGGGTCGCGGTAGCGTCCAGCTTAGGTGGGTTTTCAAATGTGTGGAAAGGTGCTGGTGAAGGAACTTCCCACTCCAGGCCTTCAGCGGCCTCCCAAGGTTTCTGAGGCGCTTTTTCACCTTGACCGCGCATGGTCGGCAAGACCACGAACAGGAAGAAATACACCTGCGCGAAACCGAAGAAGAAAGCACCCACCGAAGCGATCATGTTGAAGTCGGTGAACTGCATGGGGTAGTCGGCATAGCGACGTGGCATACCAGCCAATCCCAGAAAGTGCATCGGGAAGAAGGTCACATTGAACGAAATCAGTGACCACCAGAAATGAATCTTGCCGCGTGTCTCGTTGTACATGACACCTGTCCACTTGGGCGACCAATAGTAGAAACCAGCGAACAAAGCAAACAGCGAACCAGCAACCAAAACATAGTGGAAATGCGCCACCACGTAGTAAGTGTCTTGCAACTGAATGTCGATCGGGGCCATGGCCAGAATCAGGCCGGTGAAACCACCCATGGTGAACACGAAGATGAAGCCCACAGCAAACAACATGGGGGTTTCAAATGTCATGGAACCGCGCCACATGGTAGCGATCCAGTTGAAAATCTTTACAGCCGTAGGCACAGCGATCAGCATGGTCGCGTACATGAAAAACAACTGACCTGTGACTGGCATACCAGTTGTGAACATGTGGTGAGCCCACACGATGAACGACAAGATGGCGATCGAAGAAGTTGCATACACCATGGAGGCATAGCCGAACAATTTCTTGCGTGCGAAAGCAGGAACGATCTGGCTGATGATGCCGAAGGCCGGCAAGATCATGATGTACACCTCGGGGTGACCGAAGAACCAGAAAATGTGCTGGTACATGACCGGGTCACCACCGCCAGCGGGATTGAAGAAGCTGGTGCCGAAATGGCGGTCTGTCAGCGTCATGGTGATCGCGCCAGCCAACACGGGCATCACAGCAATCAGCAAGTAAGCGGTGATCAACCATGTCCAAGCGAACATGGGCATCTTCATCAAGGTCATGCCAGGAGCGCGCATGTTCAAGATGGTCACGATGATGTTGATCGAACCCATGATGGACGAAGCACCCAGGATGTGCATGGCAAAAATACCCGCGTCCATGGAAGGCCCCATTTGCAGGGTCAAAGGTGCGTACAAAGTCCAGCCAGCAGCAGGTGCGCCGCCAGGCATGAAGAACGAACCCACCAACATGGCACCTGCAGGAATCATCAGCCAGAAGCTGAAATTGTTCATGCGGGCAAAGGCCATGTCAGAGGCGCCAATTTGCAGAGGCAGCATCCAGTTCGCAAAGCCGACAAAGGCCGGCATGATCGCGCCGAACACCATGATGATGCCGTGCATGGTGGTGAACTGGTTGAACAGTTCAGGGTTGACCACTTGCAGGCCTGGCTGGAACAACTCGGCACGGATGCCCAGCGCCAGCACGCCACCAATCATGAGCATGGCAAAGCTGAACAACAGGTACAAAGTACCAATGTCTTTGTGGTTGGTGGCATACACCCAACGACGCCAGCCCGCAGGCGCGTGACCGTGGTCGTCATGGGCGTGATCGTGATGGTCTAGAACGGCACTCATCTTGATTTCCTTTGATTTGAATACGGTACGGCTTATTTGCGAGCGGCCAAAACTTCAGCCGGCTGCACGATTTGCCCGGTCTTGTTGGACCAGTTGTTTTTGGTGTAGGTGATCACAGCAGCGATTTCGGTGTCCGACAACTGCTTCCAAGCTGGCATGGCGCCGTTGTTTTGACCATTAAGAAGCACCGCGATTTGCTTTGATTTATCGGCATCCAGAACCACGGCAGAACCGTCAACTGGCTTGATTGCGCCAGCACCCTTGCCGTTGGCTTGGTGGCAAGCTGCGCAATTGGCTGCATAAACTTTTTCACCGCGCTTGGACAGATCATCCAAGACCCAAACTTTGCTTGGGTCATCGGCTTTAGCGGATTGTTTTTTCTTTTCGGCCACAACCCATGCGGCGTAGTCTTGTGCAGACAGCACTTTCACATGAATGGGCATGTAGGCGTGCTCTTTGCCGCACAACTCAGCACACTGACCATAGAAATCGCCTGTTTTCTCAGCACGGAACCAAGTGTCACGGACAAAACCGGGAATGGCGTCTTGTTTGATGCCAAAAGCGGGCACCATGAAGGCGTGAATGACGTCATTGGCCGTGGTGATCACACGCACTTTTTGGCCAACCGGCACCACCAAAGGATTGTCCACTTTGAGAAGGTAGTTGTCGCCTTCAGGCTTGCCGGCGTCAGACATGGCACGCTGCGAAGAATCGAGCGTGGAGATGTAGCTCAGGCCTTCACCTTCGCCTTTGATGTAGTCATAGCCCCACTTCCACTGGTAACCCGTGACTTTCACTGTCAAATCGGCGTTGGTGGTGTCTTTCTGGGCCACCAGCACTTTGGTTGCGGGCAAAGCCATCAAGATCACGATGAGGAATGGCACCGCAGTCCAAACGATCTCAACGGTGACCGATTCAGTGAAAGTTGCTGGCTTGTGGCCGACCGACTTGCGGTGCTTCCAGATGGAATAGAACATCACTGCAAAAACAGCGATGAACACCACTGTGCAGATGATCAACATCATCCAATGCAGCCAATGCTGTTCTTCGGCGATTTTCGTCGCAGCAGGGGCAAAGTTGAGCTGATTGACGGCAGGGCCGCCCGGCAGATCATTGACCGCATAGGCTGCCGTGGTTGCCCACGCGCCTGCAAAGATGCCCGCGCGGGATAGCAGCGAAGCCAATTGGTTGGAAATATTCTTCATGGTTCTCACTAACTTCCAAGACACTGTTGAACTCACACCCCAGGCAAACCGGGCTTCGCCCTGTTTACCGCCAGACATCACGCAGAGCGCAATGCCTTTCTGATTTCTCGCGCCAATACTTGGCGCAACTCAGGGCGCACATAACGCCCCACTTGAATCGATCGACCCTGGCCTGACAACTCAATCAAGCTGTGGTCACCCGACTTCGGTTCGACTCGCACCCATTGGCGAGCAAATTCTGCTCGCTCCAGACGACCTGCCGACTCGCACTCCACGACCAAACGGGCTCCGTGGAGTGAAATTTTTTCACCATCGCATGCATGCCGAGCGTAGGCCAAAAAGGCCAGACCTACAACGATGATTTCCAGACCGGCAAACGCCAACACCAAAGTGGCACCCTGAATCCAAAAAAACACGCCAATCCACAAGGACACCAGACACAAAGAAAGGTAAAGCCACCCCAATTGGGCGGGTGTCACCGAGCAATTGCGCCGTAACTGCCAATGTATGACAGGACCTGCCTCTTGTGCAAACTGGTAAGTTGGATTTGACACGCGTCAACTTTCAATAACCTAACATGCCGAATGGCAGGAAATGCCTCTGAAACCGGGCGGATTTTACCCGAGAACAAAGGGGCTTTTGATTCAACTCAAACTTTGTCGGGAATCCTGAGGCTGCTGCGCAGCATCTGCTGCATCTGATCAAGCCCGATAACCGCTTGGGGACTAACTGGTACACGGGGTGAAGGCTTCAGGGCATGCCCGTACACAATTTCAAAAGTCAGCGTCAAGCGCCCATTTTCGTCTGGCCGAGCCAAACTCATCAGGATTTGCTTGAGTTGTTCCAGCCATCGTCGCCCTCGTAAACCTTCAAAACGCTTCACATGCAGATTTCGCCCCCAACTGCGCAACTCAGACAGCAATCGCTGTGGAGTCTCATAGCTGAGTGTGATGCGCTCCATGTCCATCACGGGTTCAGTAAAACCTGCCTCTACGAGCATGTCTCCCCAATCATGCATGTCGGTGAATTCATGGGCAGGCTCTGGCCAAGATTGCCTAGCATAGACATTGCGCAACTCCCGTAAGGTATCTGGACCCAAACAAGAAAACATCAAAAAACCATCGACGGCCAAGGCTTTGTGCCAAGTTTTTAGCAACTTCTGCGGATGAGGTGATGTGTGAAGCTGCATATTGGCCCACAACATGTGGGCCTGACCATCAGGCGGCAAGTCGCACAGCATTCGTGGTCCAAACCAACGCTTGGCTTGCCACCATCTGCCTTGCAATGCTGCCAAGGCTAACAAGTCCTGCTGGCGGTGCTCGCTACTGAGCCAAACTTGCGCTTTGGGATAGCGATTTTGCAAAGCCTCATGAGCCAGCAAACCGCCCTGCAAAGGCCCCCAATGGACCCAACGGTCAGGCTGTAGCTTGATGAACGCCAACCTCTCTTGCATTCGTGACGCCACCTCTTCGTGCAGCCAAGGGGATGAATTCCCCGAAAATTGCGAAGCCCAACGAGCAGCGGCTATAGGGTCCAATGAAGGGGGGCGTTCAGGTGAGGACATGGCCGTGACAGAGGTAAATGAAAGCCTGCTTCAAGTGAGCGTAGAGATCCACTTGTGATCAGGTCCTGACCGAAGTATATTGACTTCATGAGCTTGCAATGGCATCAACGGTTAGGCTTAAAGCTTGGAGGGCTCAAGCCAAGTCGTTTTTGGCAGTCCATACCCAGCCGCTGTGCGGTCTGTCAAAGCTGGCCCAGCACTCCATTGTGTGATGCATGTATCAGTCGCTTTGCACAACCTCAACACCGCTGCCTCGGATGTGCTTTGCGCCTATCTCACCCTGGTCCACGTTGCAGCACTTGCATGCTTGCCCCACCGCCTTTGAATCTTTGTATGACAGCCACCAGCTACGAATGGCCTTGGGTGGATCTGATCACTCGCTTCAAATTTCATCACCAAGCCGGTTGGGACAGACCATTGGCCACTTTGATGCTCAGTGCACCTGGGGCCGATGACGTTTTGGACGCAGCCGACTGGGTGCTTCCGATCCCTCTTTCGAATCAACGCTTGGCAGAACGTGGTTTCAACCAATCTTGGCTTTTGGCACGTCAACTTGACCCCCATAAAGCCGATGCTCACTTGCTGCTGCGAACGCGCAACACCCCTTCGCAGCGAACTTTGCCACGGACAGAGCGCTTGGCCAATTTGGATGGTGCGTTTGCGGTCGAACCCTTGCGCTCAGCCCTGCTTCGCAACAAAAACGTGCTTTTGATCGACGATGTCATGACCAGCGGTGCATCACTCCACACTGCTGCACGAGTGCTGCGACAAGCAGGAGCCACCCATGTCAGCGCGTTGGTGTTGGCTCGTACAGAAACATCGGACGAATCTTGAGACAGGCACAATACCGGTCATGTTTCATATAGTTTTGGTTGAGCCCGAAATCCCGCCTAACACCGGCAATGTCATCCGCTTGGCGGCTAACACCGGCTGCACGCTGCACCTGATCGAACCTTTGGGTTTTTCGATGGACGACAAACACATGCGCCGAGCAGGTTTGGATTACCACGAGTACGCCGATTTGCACCGCCACCCCGACTGGGTATCTTTTTTGATCAAGGAACAACCTGCTGTCGAACGCATGTTTGCACTGACCACACGTGGTAGCCGTGCGGCTCATGGGGTAAGTTTTGCACCGGGCGACTGGCTGGTCTTTGGATCGGAAACCCGTGGCCTATCTCACGAACTTCGCGAGCAATTTTCACCAGACCACAGGATCAAGCTGCCCATGCGAGAGGGTCAGCGAAGTTTGAACTTGTCCAACGCCGTTGCTGTGACTGTTTTTGAGGCCTGGCGGCAAAACGGTTTTGGCGGGGCCGGTCCCTGACCCCACCATGAACTCCGTTTCAGCTGTAAATCCGAACCAAAGATTCAGCAGCGCAAACAGGTTTGTCGCTGCCCTCCCGTTCTACGGTCACATTCCATTGCAGCTGCAAACCATTGCCTTCAATGGGTGTGGCCGAATGCAAATGCAAATGCGCCCGCAAACGACTGCCAACCGGCACGGGGGCCATGAATCGCACTTTGTTCAGTCCATAGTTGACGCCCATGCGTGCCGAGGACACCACAATGGTCTTGTCAAAAAACTGTGACAACAAAGACAAGGTCAAAAAGCCATGGGCAATGGGAGCCCCAAAAGGTCCCTGTTTGGCCCTCTCCACATCCACATGGATCCATTGGTGATCCCCTGTGGACTGCGCGAATTGATTGACCTGGTCTTGGGTGATTTCAACCCATTCGGTCGCCGCCACATCTTGGCCCACACAAGCGGCCAATTCGGCCAAAGTTGCAAATTTTTTCATGTCTTTGACTTTAGGCAACTCAAGACATCAAGGCTGTCGGGCAAGTGACAAAGGGGCAGTCCAGCGACACCCATCCGGATTCAAGACTTTGCATCCAATGATTCTTGTCGCATCTTCAATAGCTCACCGCGCAAACGTGCCAACTCAGTACGATAATTTTCAGCGTCTCCGTAATCTGCAAATCCGTGGTAATGGGTATGTGCCTGCATTCTTCTTCTGGCATGTTTGATGGGGCACCAATACTTTTCGGTTAAGGCCACAACTTCTCGGCAATATGAAATCACACCGTTTCCATAAGAACAATAAGCGCAATTGATTTTTTCAAGCCAGTTTAAATAGGCCAAATGATTACGGTCAAAAACAAAATATGCTGTCCGCCGGACACGAGGTATGCCACACAATGGAAAGCAAATCCATTGATAAATCGTGACAAAAACATCTAACAACAACATTGGTAACAACACGGGGTAAATGAACGGCACGCACAGCACATGTCGCCACTCGGCGGTCAACACATATCCAAGCAAACCCTCTTTGAAACGCTTTTGCTGTGCCAAGACCTCTTTTTCAAAGCGCACCTTGTGTTCATCAAAATCAGCCTGCCATTGCTGACGACGATTTTTGGTCTCTTGCTCTATGGACGCCTCCAACTGTTGAATGCGGTTCAAAAATTCCTGAATTTGGGTGTTCACGGTTTCTCCTTGAACGGTTGTGATGCCCGATGGCTTTGCGCAAATGTTCAAGGTCACGGGCCTTGTTGGACCCTTTGAGCCAAGTTTTCAGCTCAGTCCTTGCACTACAATCACCTTAACACTGGTTGCGTTGGAAAAGAAGACAAACTTGACAACTGAATTCAGAGACGAAAAATAACAAGTGGTAAGCCACAAGCCAAGCTTTTGATTTTTTCTTTCAGCGTAACAAGAAAGAATTTGCGGCCATTAGACTGGCGTCAGGATCCTCTTCTTGTGGAACATGACCCAGGCTCTCCAGCAATTGAAGTTCGCTTGTCGGGATTTCGCGATGAAAAAGGCATGCATTGCTGACGGGAATGAGTCGGTCCCTTGCGCCTCATAAAATTAAAGTAGGTTGCCGGATATAACGGATTTGCTCCGCATTGACCCCATGTTTGTATTGAATCATGCGATTGAACAAAGCCGTGCGATTGCCTTCGCGCAAAACCAGCTCGTAATAACGCTCCGCCAATTCCGGCGTGACATGACGGGTATCGCCATAAACATTTTCCACACTGAGCCTCACCGCACTGCGAGCCAAAAAAAAGACGCAATGCAGGTTGTAATATTTCGATGCGCAACATCCTCAAACCCAATGGAACCGACTCCGAAATAAAAGGATATCCCGCAGAGTCCACCAAAATCAACTTGGCCACAAGAGCTGGATGTTTGACAGCCGTTTGCCAGGCGATGCTGTCGCCCAATGAATTGCCAGCGAGCACTACGGCTGGCAAATTCAAGATTTTCAAGACCTGCTTAACGAAAGCGACATCTGCGTCCATCGTGTAGTTGTTTTCTGGATGCGGCCCCGTCAAGCTAAAACCTGGCAAGTCGATGCGAATCACACGTCGCGTCAAACGCAAGCGCTCAGCCCAACCTTGCCATGTGTGAAGACTGTCGGAAGTACCATCCAACTAAACCACTGGCATGGGATCGTTTCTTGGCCCTTCATCACGCAAGTGGACAAGCATGCCTTGGATCCGAAAAAATTGAGACGGTGGCTTGGCCCAACGATCTGTCAGGTGTTCGACCTGCCGTTCAGGTGCCCATGCCATGACGATCATGACCAACAAAACCAGCATGCTGATGCAGCAAAACCCAAAAAAGGCTGACTTTCTGCTTTTCATGTGTCAAAGCTCCGTTCGATGAAATCGCTTTGTTCTGTCCGGCTGCACAATGTTGTTCAACAAACGTGTGTGCAGGCACATTGATGCTACTAAAATTCAACACCAATCCCCTTTCTTGACCGAGCACTTGTCCCATACTGACCCCAACACACTGCCGCAGCACATTGCCATCATCATGGATGGCAATAGACGTTGGGCCAAAAAACGCTTCATGCCAGCAGCCTTGGGCCATGCGGCGGGTGCCAAGCGGGTACGTGATATCGTGAAAGCCTGCGCAGAAATCGGCGTACCTCAATTGAGCTTGTTTGCTTTCAGCACTGAAAACTGGAAGCGTCCTGAAGAGGAAGTCAGCAGCCTCATGAATTTGTTCATGACCTATCTGAAAAATGAAATCAACAACATGAACACCAATGGTGTTCGTCTAAAGGTACTGGGTGACATAAGCAAGTTTTCCTCGTCATTGCAAGAACTCATCGGTATGGCTCAAGAAAAGACTGCTGGTAACACCGCCATTACATTGAATGTTTGTGCAAACTACGGGGGGCGATGGGACTTGGTTCAAGCTTTTAAAGCTTGGCAGATTGCCCATCCAGGGCAATCTATTGATCTCTTGACAGAAGACGCATTGTCAGGTTATTTGTGTACCGCCAATGCACCCGAGGTGGACTTGTTGATTCGAACGGGTGGGGAATCCCGAATCAGCAACTTCATGCTTTGGCAATCAGCGTACGCAGAGATGTTTTTCAGCGAAGCACTCTGGCCTGACTTCACCAGTGATCAATTGACCAAGGCCATTGAATGGTTCAAAACCCGAGACCGTCGGTTTGGGTCTTCGGCACCTCTTTAAAGCCTGAGTCTTCATTCGAGAAATGATGGCTCACGGAGCTTGTGATGATCACGTTAAATTGAATTTTTTAATATTTAAATAAAATTCATAATTTTGGTGGTTATTGGCCGGTTTGAAAATCAAACCGGCCTTTTAAATCAGGCAATGATGAAAGGTGTGCGATCTTTGCCTTCAATCCATTTAGGTGCCTTGCCGCGACCTGTCCAAGTCTGACCTGTTGCAGAGTCACGGTATTTAGCAGCAACTTTGCTCGGTGACTTGATTGCCTGAGACTTGGCCGCACGACCTGGAAACACATCTTGTGCCGTCAATTCATACTCGGCAACCAGTTCACGAATCTTGGCGACCGCACTGGAAATTTCGTTTTGACGGGCCTGGGCAATCGCTTGCTCCAATGCTTCACGTTGCTGCAATAACTCTTTGTATGATTGTGACATGTTCATTTCCTATTAAAAATAATGTTCGAATATACAACAAAAAATCTGATCAATAAAAAAAATTTTGCATGGAAATATTTTCAATGAGATGTTCACCGTCAGATTTCAAATGTTCTGCTGCTTGAAATGATCATGGACTTTCACTGATCGTGTTTTGCACGAGCCTCCTGCGTTGTATCAAATGCAAATTTGGGCTTGCACTTTATCGATGCGTCGTCCATCAAGTTGCAAAATTTGAAATTGCCAATGCCCAACCTTCACTTGTTGCCCAATGTGAGGTAAATCACCCGTTACGAACATCAGCAACCCAGCCAAGGTGTTGTAGAGATTTTTATCCTCTGCAGGAAGCTCTTTGATGTCCAGCCGCGCCCTCAGTTCATTGACGGGCATGAGGCCATCAAGCAACCAAACTCCGTTTTCCCCCTCTGTGGCCCAAGCCTCAGAATGTGTTTCAGGTTTTAATTCGCCGGTAATGGCTTCAAGCAAATCGAGCGGGGTCAGCAAACCCTGAACTTCGCCGTATTCATCAACAACAAACAACATCCGACTTGAATGGTCTCGCATTTGCGCCAGTAGCTCCATGCCTGTTAGTGTTTCAGGTACAAAGTGCGCCGTCTGTGCATGTCGCTCAATGGGCAGAACGTCGTCCGTAGGCAAAGACAACAAGTGAGACAAACTGATAACGCCCAAGACATGACCCAAGTTCTCACGACATACGGGATACCAAGAATGATTTCCATCCCCACGCATCTGATTGACCCGCACCATGGCTTGTTGTCGATTAAGTGAGGCGTCGAGCCACTGAATATCACTGCGGGGCGTCATCATCGATGTCAGTGGACGATCATCCAAATGAAAAACATTGCGCACCATCTGGTGCTCGTGCTCTTCAATGAGTCCCGCATCGACGCCCTCCTCAAGACTGGCTGTGATTTCTTCTTCTGTGACGGCCCGACTGCCTTTGCTGTCAATTCGCATCAACTTCAGCATGCCCTGTGTAGACAGTGACAACAACTTGACAAACGGTCCTGCGGCCTTAGCCAAGGCCGCCATGGGCCGCGCCACCAATCGGGCCACTGCTTCAGGATACAACTGGCCTATTCTCTTGGGGACCAACTCTCCGAAGATGATGGTGGTGAATGTGATGATGGTGACCACAATCGCCGTTGCCGTGATGCCTGCGACCGGTTCAGTCAGCCCCCAAACGACCAAATGAGTTGCCAAATCTGCACTGAAGGCAGCCTCCCCCACAATGCCATTCAGGACACCGATGGATGTGATCCCCACCTGAACGGTAGACAAAAACTGCGTGGGCTCTTCCAGTAACTGAAGTGCTGCATGAGCCCCTTTATCTCCGGCTTCATCCATCGCAGCCAATCGTGCTTTTCGGCTGGAGGCGAGTGCCAGCTCGGACATGGCAAAAACCCCGTTGAGCAGGGTTAGAAAAACAATTAATAAAAAATCCATGGTTAACATTGTGCCAAGGATGCGGGACTGTTGATCCATGCCATGCGCCCTGAAACTGGCGATCAACGCGTTTTTGACTTGATGAGTGGGCATCTTTTGTCAATAATTTTTAACCCCTGGTTTTTCAAAGGGACTCCATGGCCGTTTATTGGATGGGTGATATTCAAGGTTGCAATGCCCCGCTGGGCCGTTGGCTGGACGAAGTGGGGTTTTCGCCTAGCCGTGATCACTTGATAGTCTTGGGTGATTTGGTCAATCGTGGACCTGACTCTCTAGGCGTCTTAAGGCGCTTGATGGCATTTCAGGGCAGCGTCAAATGTGTGCTAGGCAACCATGATTTGCACGCTCTTGCCGTGGTCATGGGTGTCAGACCCCAACACCCCCAGGACACCCTGAAAGAGCTGCTCACAGCCGCTGATCAGCCCGCACTAATCGACTGGATACGCCACCAAAAAATGGCGATTTGGTCACATGGTGTATTGTCTGTTCATGCAGGGGTATTGCCAGGTTGGACGCTTGAAAAAACATTGTCTTTGGCATCAGAAATCGAGGATATTTTGCGCAGCCCCCAATTGCCTGATTTTCTGTTGCAGATGTATGGCAATCAGCCTGCCGTCTGGCGCGAAGAGTGGGTCAGCATGACGCGTTGGCGTGTGGTGGTCAATGCACTGACCAGGTTGCGTTTTTGCTCAGCCGACGGTGAAATGGAATTTGCCACCAAGGACAGCGCTGCACAGGCACCCGCGGGTTTCATGCCTTGGTTTGATGTTCCCGGCAGGCGTACTGCCGACATCACAGTGGCTTTCGGACATTGGTCGACACTGGGCAAGCTCAACCGTGGAGACGTTTGGGCCTTAGACAGCGGGTGTGTATGGGGAGGGTGCCTCAGCGCCATGAGCAAAGACCACGACGGAAATCTGCATCAGATTCAGATCCGCTGTGAACAATTTCAAGTGCCTGGTTGAATCCAGATCTGTCACCGAATCAAAGACCCACTCGACCTGAAATGTTCACTCCAGCAGAAAACAAGGGTCATCAATTTGCGGGCTTGAGCAAAACCACCAAGGCACCGGCACCGCCCTCAGCGGGTTTGGCTTGTACAAAAGCCATGACCTGATTTTTCTGAATCAACCAACTGTGTACTTTGGATTTAAGAATGGGCGATTTTCCCGGCGATCCTAAACCTTTGCCATGAACCACTCGCAAACAACGCAGGCCTTGACGGTGAGCTATTCGAATGAATTCTGCCAAAGCGACGCGGGCTTGCTCACTGCGCAAACCATGCAAATCAATTTCACGTTGAATAGACCAATCGCCTTTTCGCAATTTATGCGTCACATCTGAACCAATGCCTGGTCTTCTGAAACTCAAAGCCTCATCCGTATCCAGCAGTGTGCTCGCATCAAATTCATCGCTCAAACAATCGCGCAGCACGGCAGCATCGTCTTTTTGACGTTGATGTGCAATTGGTGCCGGGCCGGGTCCTTCGAGACGGACTTGATCATGCACAGGCAGACGCTTGACCATTCCGACTGCACGCACAAAAAGGTGCCTTTCAGCTTCACGTTGCTTTTCTAACTCGGCCCTTTGAAATGCCTGCTCTTGGGTTTTCGCATGTGCCTCAGCCAGTTTTTTCTGTACTTGTTTGAGGTCTTGTAACGTATTGATTTTCACAGAAAACTCCCAGCGAATCCCAAACCACACCAGCAATTGACCCATAGCCGATGGTTGAAATTGAATTGCATATCCAAGGGCTCAGACAGATTGATTGCGCATCCAGTCGGCAGTTTTGAAAAAACTGCCATTCAGACGTTCACGTAAAACCGGATCAAAAGCCAATTCAGACATGGCCTGGTCCATACAAGCCAACCACTGATCTCGTTCCAAGATACCGATCGAAAACGGCATATGTCGCATGCGCAAACGTGGATGACCAAAGCGCTCGGTGTAAAGCTCTGGCCCTCCCAGCCAGCCGCAAAGGAACCAAAAAAGTTTATCCCGAGCATCTTGCAAAGTACGGCCATGCGCGTCACGCAGTGCCCTGTATGCTGGCTCAATGTCCATCAGGTCATAAAAGCGATCCACCAATGCCCGCACGGACGCTTCTCCACCGACCCAGGCAAATGGTGTTTCAAAAACAGGTTTGTCTTGAATGTTCATCTTCACGATTGTGCAAGTTTCTTCAGCCCTTGGGCTTACACCGTGTTTTGTCGCAAGGTTTGCACCACTGGTTGGCGAAGCACACCTGCCAAACTCAAACTGCCAGCACCCCAAGCCAACAAAGCCCCTGCAAAACCTCCAGCCAATGGGGCCCACAATGGCGGCTGCCAAGAAAACTCGAAAGCATATCGTGCCAAGGCCCATCCCACCACCAGCGCCATGCCACTGGACAAAAAGCCAGCTAGCCAGCCCATACCCAACAATTCGGCACGTTGCACTTGGACCAGTAATGCACGGCCCGCACCTAAAGCACGCATGATGGCGTATTCACGCTCTCGGGCTTGGCGACTTGCACCCACTGCCGCAAGCAAAACCATCACCCCTGCAGCCAACGTGAAAGCAAAAAGAAACTCTACAGCGCGAACCACCTGGTCCATGACCCGTTGCACTTGTGCCAATGTACTGCGCATGTCCACACTGGTGATGTTGGGAAAAGCGTTAACCATCGCGTTCTCAAAACCTGGCGCAGCATCGGGCGTACGAAATGCTGCCATGTAAGTCATGGGCAAATCAGGCATGCTAGAAACAGGAAACAGCATGAAAAAGTTGGCCCTCATGGAAGCCCAATCCACTTTGCGCAAAGAGCTCACACGCGCCTCATGGATTTGACCTGCGATGTCGAAACCCAAGCGGTCTCCTAAATGCAAGCCAAGTGCATCGGCTATACCCTGTTCCACACTCACACCATCGGTTTCCTCGACCTGCCATCGCCCCGCCACCAACAGATTGTGCGCAGGCAATTCGGCCACATGCGACAAATTGATCTCACGGTCAAGCAATCGTTTGCCTCGTTCACCAGCCATGTCTGCCGGACCCACAGGTTGACCATTGACCTGCACCAGACGACCTCTGATCATGGGAAACCAATCGGGCGACTGAACACCGGCACGCTGCAGGTGTGCCAGAAAATCGGCCGCCTGCTCAGGCTGAACATTGATCACAAAGCGATCAGGGGCATTGACAGGAGTAGCCTGTCGCCAACTGGAGATCAAATCGGTGCGCAAGAGTATCAGCAAAGACAGCGCCAACAAGCCCACCGACAAAGCACTGATTTGCACTACAGCAAAAATGGGGCGAGCAGCCACTTGTCGTGTGGCCAGCCGCAACCAACGTGGTGCTGAATCATTGGGCATTGAGCGTCGTAACAAGTACAAGAATGCAGCGGCCAATCCCGAAAATACCAAGAGCGCCACGGCAAACCCACCGACCGTGATCAGGCCCAAAGTCAGGTTTCGGCTGACCATGAGCAATGTCAACCCAAAACCCAACAAACCCATCACCAACACCAAACCAGAACGCACTTGAGGCCCACCCAAATCTCGCCGGATCACGCGCAATGGCGGTACTCGAGACAACTGAAGCACAGGCGGCAACCCAAAAGCCACCAACAAGGTCAACCCCATGGCCATGCCCATCAATGCAGGCTGGCTTGTGGCCTCCGGCAATTGGGCATCAACCAGCCCTGCCAGCAATTGCACAAAGCCCAGATGCACACCATAGCCTGCACCAACGCCAACAACACTGGCCAAAACACCAGCGCCCAAAAATTCCAAGCCATAGCTCAATGTCAGTGTGCGCTGGCTTTGACCCAAAACACGCAATAAAGCGCAGGCATCGAGTTGGCGTTCGGCAAAACTGCGTGCAGCCAAAGCCACCGCCACGGCACACAACAGTGCCGCCAACAAAGCCACCAAATTCAAAAACTGCGCAGCCCTGTCTAGAGTTAGTCTCATCTCAGGGCGGCCACTTTCAAGAGACTCAATTTTGACTCCACGGACCTCCATCCTGTCGGCTTCGGACTCGGCCCAAGGCAGGAACTTGTCCACTGCTGCAGCCTCGCCAGCCACGGCCATGCGCCAGGTCACACGACTGGCCGGTTGCACCAAACCGGTCGAGTTCAAATCATTCGCATTCATCATGACCCGGGGAGCAAAGCCCATGAAACCAGCCCCACGATCTGGCTCACGAACGATGATTGCAGCGATCTTCAAACTGCGCGCCCCTAGACCCAACATCTGACCTACTTGCAGATTCAAAGCTTCAAGCAAAGCGGCATCCACATAGACCTCACCTGAGGCAGGAATCTGGGCGAGCGACCGTGCTGAAGCAGCACCTGAGACGGCGTCAAATGCAGGACTGGTGATCTCCAAGCGTCCACGTAATGGGTATCCGGATTCAACCGCCTTCAAGGCCACCAAACGCGTGGCAGTTTGCGCTGACAAGCCAGACTGCGCCGCAGGCGCAGAGGCGGGCATTGCTCGGGCCATGGTTGGAAAGCTCACATTGGTGTTGGTCTTTAAGCCTTCTTGAAGTGCTCGTTGGATGAAGGCTTCTGGCGTCTGTTGATCGCTGACGACCACGGCATCCCCCCCCAACAGCTGACGCGCATCGCGCCACAAGCCCGACTGCATCCGGTCAGCCAGAAAACCCACCGCTGTCAAGGCAGCAACCGCCAAGGCCACCGACACCATCAACAAGCGCAACTCTCCCGCCCGCAAATCGCGCCACAACTGGCGAGCACCCAGCTTCAAACCATGCATCCAGGATTGATTGTTCATCCCCTGACCATAACCGAGGGGCGAAGGTCTGACAGGGCTGGGGGCTTGACTGTCAACTGCTCAAGTCCCGACAGCAACAAGCAGAGATCAGACCGCATGCCCCCTGGTTCTGGCTTGCTCACGCGCCAGCAGGTAAGCGGCCTGAACAAAGGACTCCTCGAGGTCTTGCCCCGCTGGGGTTGGCTTGGCATCAGACCAGCGGACGATGGCCACGCGCGCGCCATCGATGGTTTCCTGGATGGGTACCCGGCACAAGCCACTGGCTTGCATACGGGCTTCATGCACCTCCATCGGCATGGCTGCCACGAGGTCGCTGTGGCGGGCCAGGGTTTCCAGGCCCGTGAGGGTCTGACAAGTCACCGTGCAAAGAGGGGGAGCCAAACGGGCCTGCTCAAAAGCACGGTCCAGACCCCGAGCGACCGAACTCTCTAGGCTGGGCAAGACCCACTGGGCCCCCACCAGTTGCGACAGGGTTTGAGCCTGCTGCAAGGGATGACCGGCACGCACCACCACTGACACGGTGGTGGCGTAAAGCGCGCGGGTGATGAACTCTGGTCCCAGCTGTTCAGCTGGCAAGGACATCACCGCAAAGTCAGGAGCGCCTTCGCGCAATCCGCCCAATTGAAAGGTCGGCGGAACGATGCTCAGCTGCACCTCTGGCCAGCGGAGCCGAAATGCGGGAATGACCTGGGGCAACAAGGCCATGGTGGCAAAGTGGGACAGCGCCACCACCAACCGGCCTTCTTTGTGGCCACGCCTTTGCCGCACCTCTTCACCGGCTTGACGGGCCTGGCTGCGAATCGCCCGTGCGCGCGGCAGAAGGGCCAGACCGTATTCCGTGGCCTGTACGCCCCGCAAACCGCGCTCGAACAAAGCCACACCCAAAGACTCCTCCAGACGGCGCAATTGTTTGCTCACGGCCGGCTGAGAACAGCCCAACCTGCGGGCCGCAGCCGTAACACTGCCCGCATCTGCAATTTCAGCCAGCAGCACCAAAGCAGCCGGGTCTGGCATGCCAGCAGGAGTCAGCGTTGGGGCTGGGTCATCAAGGGTCGATGAGCTGTGTAAGCCAGCTGCACTGGGAGATTCAGGCATTGGATCATCCATAACCAAAAGACATGATTATTACCTTTGCATGGCTTGTTGGAATACCAAGCTCTGACTACGATGACCAGGTCTCTTCCACGAATTGGAGTCTTGTTTGCCACTGACCCTTGCCGATTGCATGCACCTCGATGCCCAAGACCCAGGCCAAATTTTTTGGACCCATATGGGCAAGAGCTTTGATTCAGGAACGCCGGGCACGCTGTATTTCGATGCCAACTCCATCGGACCCATGCCATGCACAGTCCCCCTGAAAATGACCACCGTTTTGCAAGAGGGTTGGGCCCAAGCACGGCGGCGCAGCTGGAACGAGCTGGACTGGTTGGAGCAGCCCCGCACGCTCGGTGCTTCGATAGCCCATCTGATCGGAGCGGACAGCAAGGACGTTCGGGTCACGGACACCACCAGCATCAACCAATACAAGTTGTTGCGCTACGCACTGAGCGTTGCAGCACCACGCCATGTGATCGTGCTCGAGCGCCATGTGTTCCCTTCCAACCGCTATGTGGCAGAGGCCATAGCCCGGGACCATCAGGCCCAGCTGCGTTTCATCGATGACGCGTCTCAATTGCCTGCAGCCCTGGCCCCGCAAGATGTGGCCGTCGTCGCCCTGTCGCATGTGGACTACCGCAGCAGCACACGGTTGGACATGACCGAGTTGAACCGCTACATCCGTGAGGCTGGGGCGATGAGCCTGTGGGACCTGTCACATTCAGCAGGTGCTGTGGCCATTGCGTTGCGCCAAAGCGATGCAGACCTGGCCGTAGGCTGCGGCTACAAATACCTGTGCGGTGGACCGGGCGCACCGGCTCTGTTGTACATCCACCCGCGCTGGGCAGATGCCGCATGGCCCGCCATTGCAGGCTGGATGGGGCATGCCGACACCTTCGCTTTTGATGCCGACTACCGGCCTGGAGCGGGTGCTGATCGTTTTCTGGTGGGGACACCCGCCGTCCTGGCCAATGCGGCTTTTTCTGCTGCCGCACAACTGTGGCGCGAGGTCGATCCGGTGGCACTGAACCAGCGCCACCGCTCACTGACCGATACCCTGATTCAACTCTTCGATGAACAGTGCGCCCCATGGCCTGTGCACTTGTCCAGCCCTCGTCACCACGCGCAACGCGGCGGGCATGTGACGCTGCAGTTCCATGGCGCCGCCGCTCTGGCGCAGGCCCTGGTGGAACAAGGGGTCGTCGTGTCTTCGCGCAAACCTGACGCTTTGCGCTGGGGTGTTCACCCTTTGACCACGACCCATCAACAGCTGTGGTCAGCGGTTCAGGTCCTGCGGCAATTGCTCGCCAGCGGCACCTGGCAAGACGCCCGGTTTGAACGCCCCGTGGTCTGAGCTTTTTAAAAAAACCGCCATTTCAACCCATACCCCCATGACCGCTCCCGACCTCCCGAACGCAAAACCGAACGCCCCAATTCGCCTGGCCGCTGACATTGGCGGCACTTTCACCGATGTGGTTCTTGAAACGCCTTCCCGCCGCCACAGCTGCAAAGTGCTGACCACGCCACGCCAGCCAGAACTGGCCGTGATGGAAGGCCTGGATCGCCTGCTCAAAGCCTCCGGCCTGGATGCCCTCCAAATTGAACTGTTCGTGCATGGCACCACATTGGCCACCAATGCCCTGATCGAGCGCAAGGGCGCACGCACGGCCTTTGTCACCACCGAAGGCTTCCGGGATGTTCTGGCCATGGGCTTTGAAAAACGCTTCGATGCCTACGACACCAACCTGGAAGGCCCGACCGAGCTGGTGCCTAGGCCCTTGCGACTGACGGTCCGCGAACGCATTGCGGCCGATGGCTCGGTGCTGCTGGACCTGAACGAAGACGACGTGAGGGCTGCCGGCACCCACCTGCGAGAGGCGCGCATCGAGGCCGTGGCCATCGGGTTCATGCACGCCTGGGCCCATCCCGCACACGAACAGCGCACCCGCGACATCCTTGCGGCCATTCTTGGGCCGGATGTGAGCATTTGCCTGTCCTCAGAAGTTTGCCCCGAGATCCGCGAATACGAGCGTTTTTCCACCACTGTGGCCAATGCCTATGTGCGCCCCCTGATGGGCAGCTACCTCTTTCGGCTACAAGACAGCATCCGCCAAAAAGGGCTGCTATGCCCCATGTTGATGATGATGTCTGGCGGCGGGCTGACCACGCTGGAATTGGCCGCACGTTTTCCGATACGTCTGGTCGAATCTGGCCCGGCCGGTGGTGCCATTTTGGCCGCGCATCTGGCAAGGGAATGTGGCTTGGACAAGGTGCTGGCCTTTGACATGGGCGGGACCACCGCCAAGATTTGCCTGATCAACAACGGCCAGCCCGAAAGGTCGCGCCGCTTCGAAGTCGGCCGGGTCTGGAAAAACCTCAAAGGCAGCGGCTTGCCGATCCGCATTCCAGTCATCGAGCTGGTGGAAATTGGTGCGGGCGGAGGATCCATCGGCCGGGTTGATGCTCTGCAGCGCATCACGGTCGGTCCAGATTCCTGTGGCTCCGAACCGGGCCCCGCCTGCTACGCTCGAGGCGGGGACATGCCAGCCGTCACCGACGCCAACCTGGTGCTCGGTCGCATCGACCCTGACCGCTTTGCCGCAGGCCGCATGCCCTTGGATATTTCTTTGTCCAGGCAAGCCCTCTCGCGCCATGTTGGACACACTTTGGGCATGGACGCCTATTGGGCCGCCGCAGGCATCAGCGAGATGGTCGAGGAAAACATGGCCAATGCGGCCCGCGTTCATGCCATTGAGCGCGGGCAGGACCTGGAAAACTTCACCATGGTGGCGTTTGGCGGCGCTGCCCCCTTGCATGCTGGCCGACTGGCCCAAAAGCTGGGCATCACCCGGGTCATGGTCCCAGCAGGTGCCGGCGTAGGCTCAGCCATTGGCTTTTTGCGCGCGCCCGTGGCTTTTGAAGTGGTGCGCAGCGATCTGTCGGTGTTGTTGATGATGGACCCCCTAGTGGTCGATGTCCGACTCAAGGCCATGCAGGCCGAAGCGCTGGCGGTGGTGGCAACCGCGAGCGCAGGGGCTCCCTTGGAAGTGCAGCGACTGGCCGAATTGCGTTATGCCGGACAAGGCCATGAACTGAGGGTTCGCCTGCCACCTGCTTCAGACGGCTGCTTGGACAAATCCACACTGAAGGCCTTGGTGGAAGATTTCGAAAAAGCCTACGCGCAAATTTATGGCCTGCGAATTCCCGATGTCGACGTCGAGGTCGTCACCTGGTCGGTGACCGTCTCCACTGCGCCTCAAACCGTTCAGCCCATCACCTTACCGCAAGCCACCCATCAACGTGAAGCCTTGTCGACACGGCCTGTCTGGGAGCCCGCATTGGGCCAAGACCGCTCATTTGACCTGCACTGGCGCTTTGACCTTCGCACCGGCGAAAAAATTGCAGGCCCCGCGCTGGTAGCGGAAGACGAAACCACGATCGTCATTCCCGCAGGTTGGATGGCGCGTCTGGATGAGCAAGGCCATTTGATGATGGAGGTCCAATCATGAGCACACACATGCTGCACACAATACGCACCCAGGTGATGTGGAACCGTCTGATCTCGGTGGTGGAAGAGCAAGCGCAGGCTTTGCTGCGCACCGCATTTGGATCGGTGGCGAGGGAGGCAGGCGATCTGTCAGCTGGTGTCTACGACACGAAGGGGCGCATGCTGGCCCAAGCCGTCACCGGCACACCCGGGCACGTCAACACCATGGCCGTCGCTGTGGGTCATTTCCTTGAACGCTTTCCACTGGAGGGTCTGGTCGCTGGCGATGTGCTGGTCACCAATGACCCCTGGATGGGCACCGGGCACCTGTTTGATTTCGTGGTAGTGACCCCGGTGTTTATCGGGCAACGCCCGGTGGCCTTGTTTGCATCCACCTGTCACACCATCGATGTGGGAGGACGTGGCTTCACAGCAGATGCCGCGTCTGTGTATGAGGAAGGCACCTGCATTCCTCACCTCAAACTGGTACGTGCCGGAGCACTCAATGAAGACGTGCTGGCCATCATCCAGGCCAACTCGCGCAACCCCATTGAGGCGCGAGGAGACATCCTGTCTCTGGTCAGCAGCAACGAAGTGGGCAGCCGACGCCTGATCGAGATGATGAACGAGTTCAAACTCTCGCATCTGGACACGCTGGCCGAACACATTCTTGAGCAATCCGGGCGCGCCACTCGCGAAGCGATTGCCCGACTGCCCGATGGGCAATGGCGTGCCGAAATGACCATCGATGGCTATGAACAACCTGTGAGCTTGGTGGCCACTTTGCACAAGCAAGGCGAACAGATCCGAGTGGATTACGCAGGCACCGGGAAAGCATCGCGCATGGGCATCAACTCGCCCAAGTGCTACAGCGATGCCTACTCGGTCTTCGGCCTCAAATGCCTGATCGCACCCGAGGTTCCGAACAATGCAGGCTCTCTGGCCCCGTTCGAAGTACTCGCCCCCGAGGGCAGCATCGTCCATCCACAACGGCCCAGCCCGGTGACAGCTCGCCATGTGATCGGGCAAATGCTCCCAGACCTGATGTTTGGTTGCCTGGAGCAAGCCCTCAATGGCCAGGTGCCTGCCGAATCAGCCGGCAGCATCTGGGTGCTGGCCATGAGCCGACACCCCGCACAAGGTCAGGCATTCAATGTCATGAGCGTCGGCTTGGGCGGCACAGGTGCACGACCGACCAAGGATGGTTTATCGACCACTGCCTTTCCGAGTGGCGTGGGCGGCATTCCGGTTGAAATCACCGAAGCCCAATCTCCGTTGGTTTTCTGGGAAAAAGTGTATTTGCCCCAATCGGGCGGTGCCGGTCAGTGGCGCGGGGGCCTCAGCCAACGCATCGTGATCGGCACCCGCGACGGCTTGGGTTTTGACTGTTCGGCCGCCACCTTCGACCGACGCACCTACCCGGCCAGAGGCCGAAACGGCGGCATGTCGGGTGCCCCAGGAAGAGTAGACATCCAATCGGCCAGCGGCGCGCAAATGCCGCACGAAGGCAAAAGCACCATTCACATCCCGGATGGAGGTCGCCTGTGCATTGAACTGCCCGGTGGTGGTGGCTTTGGCCCTCCCGAAAAGCGAGACCCAGCCCTTAGCGCAACGGATACCGTCAACCAAGGCCTCTCACTGTCCCCGACTCCCCCTAAATTTTTCCCCCCTGCCCTTTAACCCTCTTTCCAGGAGATCTCCATGAAACTGCTCCAGCGCCTGACCTGTTCATTTTTTCTGCTGCTCATGGCGATGCCATTGTCAGTACACGCCGCCGATTACAACGGCACGATCCGCATCGTGGTGGGATTCCCGCCCGGGGGAGCGACCGATGTGGTGGCGCGAATCATGGGAGAAAAATTACGCGTCATCATGAATCAGCCTGTCATTGTGGACAACAAACCCGGTGCCGGTGGCATGATCGCCACACAACAACTCAAAGCCGCAGCGCCAGACGGCGCCATGGTGATGCTGACCATCGACCATTCTCATGTGATCATTCCTCTGACCTTCAAGGCACCCGGGTATGACCCTCTCAAGGACTTCACAGCCCTGGCAGGTGTAGCCAGTTATTACAACGTGATGGCCTTGTCCAGCACGATTGCGGCCAAAACTCCCGCCGAGTTTGGCGCTTGGCTCAAAGCCAATCCGAGCAAAGCCAATTACGGCATTCCTGCTGTGGGCAGCGTGCCCCAATTTGCCGGTCTGCTGGTGGGCAAGTCGCTGGGTACACCGATGGTGGCCGTGCCCTATCGAGGCGGCGCACCCTTGGTCCAGGATCTGCTGGGTGGGCAAGTGCCCGCAGGGTTTTTGTCCTTGACCGAATCTATCGAACACCACCGCAATGGAAAAATGCATGTCATGGCTGTCTCGGGCACCAGCCGCGCCAAATCAGCACCTGACATTCCGACCTTCCAGGAGTTGGGCATCAAAGGGGTCGACAAGAACCCATGGCTGGCATTTTTTGGACCCAAAGGTTTGCCCTCCGAATTTGTAGACCGTTTTAGCCGCTCGGTAGCCACTGCCCTCGCAGACCCCGAGGTCGTTGAAAAGCTCTCCAAATTGGGCAATGTGGCCACCTATGCCAACCCGGTCCAATTGCAGGATTGGGTGTCTTCTGCCACTTTGCACTGGGGACCCGTCATCAAGGATTCAGGATTCGAGTTGCAATGAAAGCGTGACTGCAAAAGTCTCTTGGGCCAGTACGAATCGGCATAGGGGGCCTCCGTTGTAGGAGGTACCCCTGCCACACCACCCGGCATGCGGGTCCGCACCGGGCGGTTCGAGAGCTTGAGGTCAGGACAGCCTTGGCAACCCCAGCCGATCAAAGTACGCAATGGTCAGCACACGCTTGATGGCCCCGTCACTGTTGCACCACCACCTGTGGCAGTTACCCGCCACTTGGTTCGCTACATCTTCCGAGGCCCCCAGCGCCTTCAACTCCCTATAGATCGCCTTCGGCCTCTTCCAGTGCCTGAGCTGGATCGCTCTCAGCCGATGACGCAACCACTCGTCCAGCCCTCGCCAGACCTTGGGCGTTTGCGCCATCCCGAAGTAGGCCTTCCAGCCCAGCAGGTAGGGCCTCAGCTTTTCCACCACTTGCGCCATGCTACGCCCACCCGAGCGGCGCGTGAGTTGCCGGATTCGAGCCTTGAAGTTGTCCAGCGGCTTTTCGGCCACCTTGCATTTGACTTCCCGGCCCTTGGCCACCCACAGCGCGTAACCCAGGAACTTGCGCCCGAAGGCGCTGGCCACCGCACTCTTGGCTTCGTTGATCTGAAGCTTCAAGCCTGTGTACAGTTTTCTGAGGTACCCCATTACCCGCTCGCCAGCCTTGATGCTGCCCACGTAGACGTTGCAGTCGTCAGCGTAGCGCGCGAAGCTGTAGCCCCTCGCCTCCAACGCCTTGTCCACTTCGTCGAGCAACACATTGGCCAGCAGCGGACTGAGCGGCCCGCCTTGCGGCGTGCCCAAGTGGC
>NKIP01000017.1 GCA_002256145.1 Comamonadaceae bacterium PBBC1 | reverse complement strand
GTTCGCCTCCGGTTGCTCCCCACCCCGCCTCGCAGCGACGCAGTTACCTTCGACTACGGGGCCTTGGCTTACCCCGACATGGACTCTCACCATGCTGTGTACGCGCCTTCACGGGCGCACTAGGAGCGGCGCCCTCGCCGCGATAACCTTCGCAGACCACCACCCATCGCCCCGAGGGCGGGGCTCCCACACAGATTGCATTGCTGACCACTAAGCCCAAGACAGGCCTTTCACTGCAAACTTCACAGGGCCGGATCAATCGTTGGCCAAGAGATCCAGCGCTTGGTGAACAGATACTATGCGCAGCCCCAGCACCTCAGGTGCTTCCAGCAAGTCCTTGTCGCCGCTGATCAAGCAGTGCGCCTGCGCTTTCAGTGCGGCTTCAATGAAAGGGTCGTCATCGCGATCACGGCAATACTGCTCAGGCTCTCCTGGCTCCACCCAAATCGCACAGGCGCTGAAGTCGCGCAACAAACGCTCGCGGTCTTCCAAAGAGATGTACCGGTCAAATTTGGGTCGGTACATCCGCGTGCGCAGCTCATCAAACGTGGCTTGAGAAAACACCAGCCGGTGCCGTGCCAATGCCGAGTGCACCAGCTTGGCGGGTGCGCCTTGCGAAGAGAGCGCGGCGCTGATGAGGATGTTGGTGTCAATGACCAGCTTAAGACTCGTCACGCAGCAAATCTTCCAGCAGCTCAGAGGTCAAGCCCGCATGCTCAGCCTTGGTGGCCGTGTCCACCAAGGTGTGCTGCAGGCGGTTGGCGTAAAACTCACGCATGGCTTCGTAGTCGTGCGCGGAGACCATGACGCCGACCACACGATCACGGCGCATGACGCGCACGGGTTCACGTTGCGCCAGATCGATGAAATGGCCGAACTGGGTTTTGGCTTCGTTGGCAGTTAGGGTTTGCATGGCATGCAATATAGCACCAAACGAACGAATCGTTCGATTGGGTCGAAATCTTACAGTTGGCCTCCTGAGCACACAGGTGTGAAAGAATCCCCGGTCAAGCCGGGCGAGCGCATCTTCGGCAAGCCCACCCAAAGGAGAACAGGCATGAATGTGATCATCATCACGGGCGCATCGGAAGGCATTGGGGCCGAAATGGCCACCCAGTTGGCCCAAACAAAAGGCGCGGCCGTGGCGTTGGTGCTGGCGGCCCGCCAGGCGGCCAAGCTCGAGGCGGTGGCTGCCGCCTGCCGTCCGCATGGGGCGCAGGTGTTGTGTGTGCGCACCGACGTCAGCGTGCGCGCAGACTGCGAAGCCCTGATCGCCCGGACGCTGCAGCAGTTTGGCCGGATCGACACGTTGATCAACAACGCCGGTATTTCCGCACACGCCCTGCTGCAAGAGGTGCAGGCCGAGCACCTGGACTGGTACGAAGACCTAATGCGTGTGAACCTGTGGGGCACCATCTGGTGCACCCATGCCGCGCTGCCGCACCTCATGGCCTCACGCGGCCGCATCGTGGCGGTCTCGTCGCTCGCGGGCCTGGTGGGCGTGCCCGGTCGCACGGCTTACTGCACCAGCAAATTTGCGATGAATGGCTTCATGGAAGCGCTGCGCACCGAATTGCTGAGCGATGGGGTGTCGGTGACGATTGCTTACCCCGGGGTGGTGGACACCGACATCCGCCGCCGTGGCTTCAATGCCCTGGGCCAACCTGCAGGCTCCAGCGGCCTGAGCGAAGACAAGGCCATGCCCGTCGAGGTGTGCGTGCGCAAAATCTTGGAAGGCACCGAGCGACGTCAGCGCGATGTGCTCATGAGCCCGACCGGACATCTGGGCCGCTGGCTCAAGCTGATCGCCCCGAGTTGGGTGGACCGCATGGCCTGGGCGGCCCTGAAAAAGTCCGACACACAGCGCTGAACAGGCTATTGAACAAGCCCGATCAGGCCTTGGGCTGCTTCTTGGGCCGCGCCCAGTTCGCGATGCTGACCTGCTTGCCGCGCGCCACGCTCAAGGCCCCAGGCTCGGTGCTTTTGGTGATGGTCGATCCGCCGCCCACGGTGCCGCCTGCGCCAATCGTCACGGGTGCCACCAGCACGCAGTTGCTGCCAATGTGCACATCGGCCTCGATCACCGTGCGGTGTTTGTTGGCGCCGTCGTAATTGGCAGTGATGCTGCCCGCGCCGTAATTCACGCGCTCACCCACAGTGGCGTCGCCCAGATAGGCCAGGTGGTTGGCTTTGGCACCCTTGGCCAAGGTGGAGTTTTTGACCTCGACAAAGTTGCCAATGTGCACTTCGGCCCCCAGCTGCGCACCGGGGCGCAGGCGGGCAAACGGGCCAATCAAGGCACCCTCGCCCACCGTAACGCCGAGTTTTTCGCCGTCAATGTGGGTGAAGGGGTGGATCACGGCACCCGCTTCAATGGTGCAGTTGGCAATCACGCAATTCGCGCCAATTTTCACGCCCTCGCCCAAAGACACCTGGCCTTCAAAAATGCAGTTCACGTCAATCTCGACGTCTTGCGCACAGTCCAGCTGGCCACGCAGGTCAAAGCGGGCCGGGTCTTTCAGGCGCACACCCTGCTCCATCAGGCGCTGAGCCTGGCGCAGTTGGTGGGCGCGTTCGAGCTCGGCCAGTTGCACCGGGCTGTTGATGCCTGCCACTTGCAGCGGGTCGGCAATCTTGTGCGCCACCACCGGCAAACCATCGGCCACCGCCAGCTTGACGACATCGGTCAGGTAGTACTCGCCCTGCGCGTTCTGGTTGTCGATGCGGCCTAACCAGCCTTTGAGCAAATGGGCGGGCACGGCCATGATGCCGCTGTACACCTCTTGAATCTGGCGCTGCGCCTCGGTCGCGTCTTTGTGCTCGACGATGGCCTGCACCTGAGTGCCCTCACGCACGATGCGGCCGTAGCCCGTCGGATCGGCAAAGTCGATGGTCAGCAGGGCCAGCTGCTTGCCGCCGCACTGCTCAATCAGCGCTTGCAAGGTGTCGGCCTGCGTCAAGGGCACATCGCCCGACAAAACCACCACCACGCCATCGTCGGCCAGTGCAGGCACGGCCTGCTGCACAGCGTGACCGGTGCCCAGCTGGGGTTCCTGGCGCACACACTGCACCGCCATGGCCTGGCCCGGTGCCAGCAACAGGGGCTCGACCTGGTCGGCACCGTGCCCAGTAATGACCACGGCCGAGCGGGCGTTCAGCTGCGCGGCGGTGTTCAACACATGCTGCACCAGCGGCACACCCGCCAAGCGTTGCAGCACTTTGGGCAGGCGGCTTTTCATGCGGGTGCCTTTGCCAGCCGCCATCACGACGACATCAATGGGGAGCTGGGATAGAGGGGTCATGACTGGGTCTACTTTCTCATTTGGCCACCGCTGGATGACGGTATTGATATTCATATCAATTATCGCTTTTGGCTGTCAGACATATGATGTCGGCCAACCAAGGCACATCAAAAATGTTCATTTCAATATTTGGGATTTCGGGCTTACCTGGCTTATGGGGCCGCCAAGTTCGACAGGGCCCGATGATTCGATGGTGGGCGCTGTGGCTGGCGCTGCCTTTTTTGCAGGGTTGCAGTGCCATCAAATTGGGTTACCAACAACTGCCCACTTTGTCCTATTGGTGGCTGGACAGCGCCCTTTCGTTCAATGACGCCCAGTCCGATCGGGCCAAAGAAGCTTTGGCGAATGTTTACCGCTGGCACCGTGGACAAGAGTTGGCCACTTACAGCGACTTGCTCCAACGCGTCAGCGAGTTGAGCCAGAACAACCTGCAAGCCAGCCAGGTGTGCAGCGTTTGGAGCGACGTGCAGGGCCTGATGGACCGAAGCGTGCGTGTGGCGGCGGCACAAGCGGTCCCGGTGGTGCAGATGCTGGGGCCACGCCAATTGAGCCACTTGGCGCGGCATTTGGACAGGAAAAACGAAGACTGGGACAAGGAGTGGCTGCAAGGCAATGCCAGCGAGCGACTGGAGCGCAGGGTCGAGAAGACCTTGGAGCGCTACCGCTCTTTTTATGGTGATCTCAACCCGACTCAAATCGCTTTGGTCAAAACTCAAGTCAGCCAGTCGGCTTGGACACCAGAGTGGGGACGCCAAGAAAGACTGCGGCGTGAGCAGGATTTGCTGTCCGTCTTGCGGCAGTCTTCGCAGGGCAGAGCCAATGCGACCCAAACAGAAACCAACTTGTTGGCCGTTTGGCAAAGAGCATGGACCCCTGCGCAAGAGTCGGACCGCGCCATCACAGCGCAGATGTCCAAGCAGGCCTGCGACAACTTGGCCCAGCTGCACAACACCACCACCGCCGAACAGCGACAAAGGGCTGCCCGCAGGATGCGGGCTTATGAGCAGGATCTGCGAGATTTGCTCAGGCCTTGAGCGCTGAAAGCGGTTGCAAACCGCTTTCAGCATGGAGCGTCTTCAGCTTTGCAGCGCCTTCCACATCTCCATGTCGCGCTCGGCCGTCCAGATGCGGGGGTTCTTGATGCCGCTGGCTTCGTCGTAAGCGCGGGTCACGTCAAACGGCAGGCAGTGCTCGTAAATGAACACATGGCCAAACACCGGGTCCATGCTTTTGCGGGTGTGGGCCATGGCCGCTTTGAGGTCCATGTTTTCCGCCACGGCTTCTTTTCCAGCTTGGAACAAAGTCGTGACCCAGCGCTGGGTGTAGTCCAGCGCCTTGTTGACGTTGTCATTGCCCTTCATGGCTTCGCCGCGACCGGGCACGATGAACTCCGCCTTCAAATCACGCAGGGCTTCGAGCGTAGCGGGCCACTCTTCAAGCTGCGCGTCGCCCGTGTAGACACCAGCTTCGTACTCGACCAGATCACCCGAGAACAGCACTTTTTCTTCTTCCACCCAAGCGATGGTGTCGCCACGGGTGTGGCCTGGACCCGGATGCCAGATCTGCACCACCACGCCGCCCAAGTTGATGCTGAGTTTGCCGGGCACCTCACCTTTTGTGGGGTTGCCACCACCCACCACCATGGTGGGCCAAGTCAGGCCGGGGATGCTGTCGGCGCCACGGAACAGGCGCGGAAAGCGCTCCATCTCGCTTTTCATGTCTTGTGCGCCGCGCTCTTTGATCAGGTCCAAAGTGCCTTCGCTGGCAATGATCTCGGTTGCACCTTCGGCGGCGTAGGCATAAGCACCCAGCACGCGCACCGCGTGGTAGTGAGTCAGCAGCACGTATTTGATGGGCAAGTCGCTGACGGTGCGGATCTTTTGGATCAAGTCTTGTGCCATGGCCGGGGTGGCGGTGGCGTCGCTGACCATGATGAAACGGTCACCGATGATCACACCCGAGTTGGGGTCACCCTCGGCGGTGTAGGCCCAGCAGTGCTCGCTGAGTTGCTCAAAGGTGATCTTCTTCTCGGTCAAATCGGCCTGGCTGGCGAAGGCTTTGGTGGGGGCGCTGGACATGGAAATTTCTCCGGTCAATGAATGGGACGAATTTTACCTAAACGAAATGCATTACGGATTGTTGAATTTTTGCAAGCCAAGAAGGTGGGATCGGCAGGAGCGCTTCGTTGGCCAGTTTCTCTGTGCATCGGTGGCATCAGGTCCAACAGGGTGGGCTTCGGCGCAGGTTCCTGTCGGGGCTGAAGCCGCCGACCTACAAAACACCGCAGATCCTGTCCTTCACACCCCACCCAAACCCTTTTCCAACATGCCAATCACCTCGTCGGCGAAGGCCGCATAGCTGATGGGGCCGCCGGGGCGCAGCCAGGTGAAGGTCCAGTTGATCATCCCCAGCAGCATCATGGTCAGGGCGGTCTGGTTGGTCGGGGTCAGTCGCTCGGGATAAGCACGCTTCAAAAATCGGGTCATGGCGGCCACGATGTCACGCTGACGATTGAGGATCAGTTCACGCGGAGATAAACCGTTGGCAGGCAAGGCCAGGTCGGGCACGTCGCTCAAAAATTGCGTGTCGTTGAGCAGTGCCGCATGCCGGGTGGCCGATGTTTCATATTCCCGCAAAAAGGCCCGCACCAACTCGTGCAGCGCTGCCCGATCGTTCAGGTCTTTGCGCTGGGCGGTGGCTTGGGTTTGCGCAATCAGCGCCAGCAGCCGCTGGGTGTGGCGGTCCAGCAGGTCAAACAAAATGGCCTCTTTGCTCTCGTAATAGTGGTATAGCCGGGCTTTGGACGTGCCACACGCGGTGGCGATCTCATTCATGCTGGCCGCAGGGTAACTGCGCTGTGCAAAGCATTGCGCTGCGATGTCCAGGATCGCGTCGCGTTTGATGTCGTGGGTTGCGGATTTGGGTCTTGCCATATTGCTTCAGTTCAAACCGGCCAGACCACGCCGTTGTCGTTCAGGATGGCGTCCAGCGGCTCATCGTGGTCTTCGGGCTCCAGATCGTCCAAAAACCCGTGGGTGTAGCCCAAACCCACCGTAAAAGGCTTGGGCTGCAAAGTGGCCAGGGTGCGGTCGTAAAAGCCGCCGCCGTAGCCCAAGCGGTAACCACCAATGCCGTAGCCCACGCAAGGCACAAACAACAAAGTGGGCACGATGACTTCGGTGTCCTTGGGCTTGGGAATGCCGTAGGCATCTTCTTCCATGGGGCAGCCGGGGTACCAGGTGTGAAACGTCAGGGTTTTGTGCTGCTTGTTGACCACCGGCAGACCAATGCGGCGGCGCTGGGGTTCGCCGTGCAGTTCGCCGTCTTCTTTCCAGCGGTGCAGCGCGGGCAGCGGGTCAAACTCGCCTTTGATGGGCCAATAAGCGCCAATCACGGTGTCTGGGCGGTCAAACAGCCAGATGCGCATGACGCGCTGCAAGGCCTCGGCCCGCGCCAATCGGTCCGGCAGATTTAACCGTTCTTCAATCAAGGCCTTTCGCAAGGCTTTCTTGGCTTGTGCTTTGTCCATAATCAACCCATGCCTTATTCAATCAAGCGACTGACACCGATTCTGACACTGCTGAGTGCACTGACCCTGACAGGTCTGGCCAGTTTTGCTGCGCAAGCGCAAAACAAGGGCGATGAGCTGATGCTGGAAATGCACCAGGCTTCGCGCAAAAACGACAAAGTCCGCCTGGCCGCGCTGCTGCCGCAGGTGCGGGGCCATGTGCTGGAGCCGCTGGCCGCCTATTGGGAACTGCGCGCACGGCTGGACACGGCACCCCACTCCGAGATTCGCGGTTTTCTGGACGCTTATGCGGGCAGCTACTACGAAGACCGGCTGCGCAACGACTGGCTGCTGCAGCTGGGCAAACGCCGCGACTGGGCCACCTTCACCGCCGAATACCCACACTTTCGCATGCGCGATGACCGCGAGGTGCGCTGTTACGCCCTGGCCACCGAGGCCATGAACAGCAAGGCCCATGTGGCCGACGAAGCCAAACGCCTGTGGTACGCCCTGCGCGAGGCCGACGATGGCTGCACTTATGTGGCCGACCATTTGCATTCAGGCAAACAAATCAACGGCCTGGACTTGTGGCGCAAGGCGCGCTTGGCCATGGACGCCAACCGCCCCAGACCCGCCAAAGACGCGGTGGACATCGAAGCCCCACGCTTGTCCGAGCAAGTGACCCTGATCCACGCCGACCCGGCCAAGTACCTGGACAAACGCATCATCGCCATCACCCGAAATCGCAAGGAGCTGGCGGTTTTGGCCCTGATCCGCCTGGCCGCCAGCAACCCGGACGAGGCCGCAGCGCGACTGGACAAGCACTGGGACCTGATGCTGAGTGCCGAAGAGCGTCACTGGACCTGGGGCGTGATTGGCAAGCAAGCGGCCCAAAAACTGCAGGACAACGCCGCCAGCTACTTTGCAAAAGTGCAAAAAGACAGCGACCTGAACGACGATCTGCTGGGCTGGAAGGTGCGCGCCGCCCTGCGCCAGGGCCAGTGGCGGCAAGTGCTGAGCGCCACACAAGCCATGAGCGCCGAATCACAAAAAGACCCCACCTGGGTGTATTGGCGTGCCCGCGCCCTGCTGGCCACCGCCACCAACGATGCCGCGCAAAAACAAGAAGCACACAAGCTGCTGCGCAGCATCGCCAGTGTGCGGGGCTTTTATGAACAGTTGGCTCTGGAAGACCTGGGCCAGCCCATCACCTTGCCCGAGCGCCCAGCCCCCCTCACGCCCCAGGAAAAGGCCGCCGCCTTGACCAACCCTGGCTTGCAACGTGCGCTGTACGCCATCGGCATGGGGCTGCGCCCTGAAGGCAACCGCGAGTGGAACTACAGCACCAATTTGCACACGCCCGGCGGCATGAACGACCGCGAACTGCTGGCCGCGGCCGACCTGGCTTGCCAGCGCCAGGTGTGGGACCGGTGCATCAACACCAGTGACCGGACCCGCGACCTCATCGACTTTGAACAGCGCTTTCCGCTGCCCCTGCGCGACATCGTGGTGCGCCGGGCTGAGCAAATCCGACTGGACCCAGCCTATGTGTACGGCCTGATCCGCCAAGAAAGCCGCTTCATCATGGACGCCCGCTCGCATGTGGGGGCCTCGGGCCTGATGCAGGTCATGCCCGCCACCGCCAAATGGACCGCCAAAAAAATCGGCCTGAACAGTTTCACCCCTGACCAGATCACCGACCGCGAGATCAATGTGGCCATTGGCACCGGTTACCTGAAGCTTGTGCTGGACGACTTTGAAGGCTCCATGCCCATGGCGGCTGCCGCCTATAACGCCGGGCCTGGCCGCCCCCGCAACTGGCGCAATGGCCCGGTGCTCGAAGCGGCCATCTGGGCCGAGAACATCCCTTTCCATGAGACGCGTGATTACGTGAAAAAAGTGCTGTCCAACACCACCAACTACGCGGCGGTCCTGACGCGTCAGCCGCAATCCCTGAAAAGCCGCTTGGGTCAAGTCGGCCCGAGAAACACCGCCATGACCGAGGCCAGCAAAGATTTGCCCTGATGAGCCAGCCCGATGATGTTTGCATGAACGCTTTTTTGTAGGAGCGGCGCCCTCGCCGCGATCAAGTCTCGCAGACCACCACCCATCGCCCCGAGGGCGGGGCTCCCACAGGGATTGGGGCGTTGATCACTGAGCCTTTTGATCCAGCGCGATGATGTTTGCATGAACACTTTTTTGTGGGAGCGGCGCCCTCGCCGCGATCAAGCCTCGCAGACCACCACCCATCGCCCCGAGGGCGGGGCTCCCACAGGGATTGGGGTTCTCAGGCAAAGCTGTTCACTTCTAACTTCACAGAGCCGGATCAATCGTCAGAGGCCTACTGTATGTTCAGGCCTGCGGCGACGGCCCCAGCAACTCGTCCAGATTGGACTTGATTTTTTCTTCAATCTTGCCGCTGTAAGCCCCCAGCAAAAAGCCCAGTTTCAGCTGCAAGTCAAAGCGTGTGTCGGTCACGACCAACTCACCGCTCACACCACTGCGTGCAAAGCGCATGCGGTCTTCCGATTCGCCAGGCACTGACTCGCAAGCCATGCCCCACTCCTGCTCGGCCTGTTCGCGCCAGCGTTCAGCCACGGCGCGTGCCCCGGCCAGTCCCAGGGTGTGTTTTCGTTCGATGTTCAGTTCGGGCATGGTGTTTGAATGGGGTTTTTTGAAGGGTCAGGCTGTGGCCGCTGAATGGACAGTCGGCTTGAAGGCGGTATCGGTGGCAACCTCCACCAAGCAGTCGTAAAAAACGGGCGCACGGCCCAAGTCGGTCAGGTGCTGGCTGGTCAGCTCGTTCACGTTGGTGCCGTTCAGCCCCAGCTTGCGCCACCAAATGCCCAGGCCATTGACCACGCCGGGCCGCGCACGCTGGTTCACCCGCGCTTTGCAGTGGTAGGTGCCCCGGTCGTTGAACACACGCACCACCGCGCCGTCGGCAATGCCCCGGGCGGCTGCATCCTCAGGGTGCATTTCCAGCACCGGCTCGGCTTCGATGTCACGCAGGCTTTGCACGTTGACAAAGGTCGAATTGAGGAAGTTGCGTGCAGGAGGCGAAATCATGGCCAGCGGGTAGCTCCCACCGGGCGTGGCCAACTCGTAATTGGGCAAGTGGTCGGGCAGGCCATCGAGGCCTTGGTCGGCCAGGCGCTGGCTGAAAAACTCGCAGCGGCCCGAGGGTGTGGGAAAGCCGCCTTGCGCAAAGGGCGCATCGGGCACGGGCAATGAAGCAAAGCCGTGCGCCAGCAGCTGATCAAAGTCCTTTTCATCGCCAATCGCGCTGCGGCACAGGCTTTCGTCGCTCTCGGCGAAACACGGGTCGTCAAACCCCATGCGCTGGGCCAACGCCCGGAAGATGTCGGTGTTGGTTCGTGCACCGCCCACGGGCGCAATGGCTGGGCGGTTCAGTAGCACATCGGTGTGGCCGTAGCTGGTGTGGATGTCCCAATGTTCCAGCTGGGTGGTGGCGGGCAAGATGAAGTCGGCGTAATCGGCCGTGTCGGTCTGAAAATGTTCCAGCACCACGGTGAACAGGTCTTCGCGGCCAAAGCCCTGCACCACCTTGCCCGACTCGGGTGCAATCGCCACCGGGTTGCTGTTGTAGACGATCAAGGCTTCGATTTGCGGGCCGAATGTGGGCGATGACGGGCGAAGCAAGTCGTCGCCAATGGTGCTCATGTTGATGGTGCGTGGACGCCGCTCGCCCAGCAAGTCGGGCCGCTGCAAAGCCGCCCGGCGCACCGGAAAGTGCCCCGAGCTGCTGAGCAAGACCCCGCCCGCCCGGTGCCGCCACGCGCCCGTGAGCGCCGGCAGGCAAGCGATGGCACGCACCGCATTGCCGCCCCCGCGCACGCGCTGCATGCCGTAGTTCAACCGAATGGCGGCGGGTTGGGTCGTGCCCCAGTCGCGGGCCAGTTGCCGGATTTGTTCAACCGGTACGCCGCACACCTCGGCCGCCCGCTCGGGTGTCCATTGCAAAGCGCGGGCCTTCAAAGCGTCCCAGCCCAGGGTATAGCGGTCGATGTAGTCTTGGTCGAGCCAGCCGTGCACGATCAGCTCATGCATGAGGGCCAGCGCCAGCGCGGCATCGGTGCCGGGGCGCAAGGCGATGTGTTCGTGGCATTTTTCGGCCGTCTCGCTGCGGCGGGGGTCGATGCACACCAGCTTCGCGCCGCTGCGCTTGGCCTCTTGAGCGATGCGCCAAAAGTGCAGGTTGCTGCCAATCGAGTTGCTGCCCCAGATGACGATCAGCTTGGATTCGGCAAAAAACTCAACCTTCATGCCCACCTTGTTGCCCAGGGTCTGGGTCAGCGCTTCGGCCCCGGCCGAGGCACAAATTGTGCGGTCCAGCAGCGACGCGCCCAGTTGGTGGAAAAACCGCGCCGCGATCGACTCGCTTTGCACCAGGCCCATGGTGCCCGCATAGCTGTAAGGCAAGATGGCTTGCGGGTCGCGGGCAGCAATTGTTTTCAGGCGTGTCGCGATGTCGTCCAGGGCTTCATCCCAGCTCACGGGCTCAAACTGGCCCGAGCCTTTGGGGCCGACACGTTTGAGCGGCTGCAAAAGACGCTCGGGGTGGTAAGTGCGTTCGGTGTAGCGTGCCACCTTGGTGCACAGCACGCCGTCGGTCAGGGCGTGGGCCGGGTTGCCCTGCACCTTGGTCGCACGGCCGTTTTCTACCGTGGTCAACAAGGCGCAGGTATCGGGGCAATCATGCGGACAAGCGCCGCGCACGGTGATGGAGGTGTCGGTGGTGGTCATGTGGCAAAGCTGAAGCTGGAAGCGAGATTGTCGGGTATCCGCTATGGCTTTGCCGGGGCTGAAGCCACCGACCTGCAAAAGACCTTCCCCCCGTAGGTCGGTAGCTTCAGCTCCGACATTCTTCGCTTCGGCTAAGGCCCATGTCGGGGCTGAAGCCACCGACCTACAAAAGACTCTCCCCCCGCAGGTCGGTAGCTTCAGCTCCAACCTTCTTCGCTTCGGCCAAGGCCCCATGTCGTGGCTGAAGCCGCCGACCTGCAAAAAACTCTCCCCCCGTAGATCGGTAGCTCCAGCTCCGACATTCTTCGCTTCGGCTAAGGCCCCATGTCGGGGCTGAAGCCGCCGACCTACAAATACTGTGTCCCCTGTAGCCACCACTTCGCAAGCGAATGATTACGGGAAAACCCTGATACCCGATGTCCCCCAAGCGCACAGGGGTGATGGCGTGGCTCAGGAAGTCCCGCTAGACTGTTCAGCATGAAAATCATCGACTCCATCCTCACCGACGCGGCCAGCATTGCGGCCATTCGCAAAGACATCCACGCTCACCCCGAGTTGTGCTTTCAGGAGGTGCGCACCGCCGACGTGGTGGCGCAGCAGCTGACGGACTGGGGCATCCCGATTCACCGCGGCATGGGCACCACTGGCGTGGTCGGCATCGTGCACGGGCGTGACGGCGGCGCTTGCGGTCGCGGCATTGGCCTGCGCGCCGACATCGACGCCCTGCCCATGCAGGAATTCAACACCTTTGCCCACGCCAGCAAACACCAAGGCAAGATGCACGCATGCGGCCACGACGGCCACACGGCCATGCTGCTGGCAGCGGCCAAACATTTTTCCAAGCACCGCGACTTTGACGGCACGGTGTATTTGATCTTCCAACCCGCCGAAGAAGGCGGCGGCGGTGCCCGCGAGATGATCAAGGACGGCTTGTTTGACAAGTTCCCCATGCAGGCCGTGTTTGGCATGCACAACTGGCCGGGTGCCCCGGTGGGCACTTTCGCCGTGAGCGCCGGCCCCGTGATGGCGTCGAGCAACGAGTTCAAGATCACCATCCGCGGCAAGGGCAGCCACGCTGCGCTGCCGCACAACGGCATCGACCCGGTGCCCATCGCCTGCCAAATGGTGCAGGGCTTTCAGACCATCATCACACGCAACAAAAAGCCGGTGGACGCGGGTGTGATCTCGGTCACCATGATCCACGCGGGCGAAGCCACCAACGTGGTGCCCGATTCGTGCGAGCTGCAGGGCACCGTGCGTACCTTCAGCATTGAAGTGCTCGACCTGATCGAAAAGCGCATGAAGCAGGTGGCCGAATCGATCTGCACCGCCTTTGACGCGCAATGCGAATTCGACTTCCACCGCAATTACCCACCCACCATCAACAGCCCTGCCGAAGCCGAGTTTGCCCGTCAGGTCATGAACGGCATCGTGGGGGCCGAGCATGTGGTCAACCAAGAGCCCACCATGGGCGCAGAAGACTTCTCGTACATGTTGCAGGCCAAACCCGGCGCCTATGTGTTCATCAGCAATGGCGATGGCGCACACCGCGAAATGGGCCACGGCGGCGGCCCCTGCACGCTGCACAACCCCAGCTATGACTTCAACGACGACCTGATTCCGCTGGGCGGTACTTACTGGGTCGAGCTGGCCACACAATGGCTGGCCAATCCGACACAAACCGCTTGAAAAGAAAACCTGCATGACAGATATCCAAACCGGCTTTTCCAAAAGCTACGCCGAAGCCCGCCAGAAGTTTTTGAACGCTGCAAAGTCTGCGGGCTTGAGCGTTGACGCCAACATCCACCCTTTGAAGGGCCGTGACGGCGAAGAGCTGGCCATGGACGTGGTGCTGGACGGCGCACCCGACGCCCAGCAGCTGCTGATCGTCAGCAGCGCCTGCCACGGCGTGGAGGGCTATTGCGGCTCGGGCGTGCAAATCCACGCCCTGCAAAACACCGCCTGGCGCGATGCGTGCAAGGCCAGTGGGGTGGCCGTGCTTTACATCCACGCCCTCAACCCGCACGGGTTTTCGCATGTTCGCCGCGTGACCCACGAAAACGTGGACATCAACCGCAACTTTCAGGATTTCACGAAACCCCTGCCTGCCAACGACGCTTACCAGGAAATTCACCCGCTGCTGCTGCCCGAAGT
This sequence comes from Comamonadaceae bacterium PBBC1, assembly GCA_002256145.1. Lineage (GTDB taxonomy): Bacteria > Pseudomonadota > Gammaproteobacteria > Burkholderiales > Burkholderiaceae_C > Limnohabitans_A. The sequence continues at coordinate 62,460 of NKIP01000017.1, read as the reverse complement.
CTGGCCTCCGGATGCCGCCAATGCGGCAGCCACTGCCCAGTACATTGCCGAGCGGGGCATGAAAGCCTTCCAGGCCGCTGTCTCGAAAGGCCAACACGACTTTCCTGACGGTCTGTTTTTTGGCGGCCAAGCCCCCACTTGGAGCAACCTCACGGTGCGCCAAGTGCTGCAAAAGTACGGCCAGCGCTGCCAAAAAATGGCCTGGATCGACCTGCACACGGGTCTTGGGCCCAGCGGTGTGGGCGAGCGCATTTTTGCCTGCGCCGACGACGCAGCGGCCTACACCCGCGCCAAAGCCTGGTGGGGCCAGGGCATCACCTCCATTTACGACGGCTCGTCGACCTCGGCTTTCCTCACAGGCCTGATGTGGATGTCGGCCTACCAAGAGTGCCCGCAAGCCGAATACACCGGCATTGCCATGGAATACGGCACACAAACGCAAGACCTGGTCATTGGCGCACTGCGTGGCGACCACTGGTTGCACCTGCACCCCGAAGCCCCCGATGCCCTGCGCCAGCAAATCAAGCAGGCGCTGATGGACGCGTTTTACGTCGACACCGACGAGTGGCGCACCCAAATCGTTGACCAAGCCATGGACGCCATGCAGCAGGCGATCACGGGTTTGAGCGAATGAGCAAACCCCGCGTTCTGGTGCTGGGTGGCAGCGGTTTTGTGGGTCGGCAGGTCTGCGAACAACTGGCGCGTCTGGGCAATGACATCACCGTACCCACGCGACGTGCCCTCCATGCCGCCTGCGTGCAAAGCTTACCGGGCCTGACGGTGATAGAAGCTTCGGTGCACAGCGAGGCCGATCTGGCCCGCCTCATGCCCGGCCATGATGCGGTGGTCAATTTGGTGGCTGTGCTCCATGGTGATGAAGCACGTTTTGAGCAGGTGCATGTTGACTTGCCGGCCAAGATCGCTCGCGCCATGAAAGACGCCCATGTGCAGCGATTGGTCCATGTCAGTGCGCTGGGTGCCCATGAGCATGGGCCCTCGATGTACCAACGAAGCAAGGCCAAGGGTGAAGCGGTGTTGCGTCATGCCAAGCTTGACCTGACGATCTTGCGACCCAGCGTGATCTTTGGTGCCGAAGACAAGTTCCTCAACCTGTTTGCCGACCTGCAAGCCTTGGTGCCCTTCATGCCTTTGGCAGGCAGCCAGACCCGTTTTCAACCCGTTTGGGTGGGTGATGTGGCTCGCGCCGTGGTGACTTGCCTGCAAAAGCCCGAAACCATTGGCCAAACCTATGAGTTGTGCGGCCCCGATGTGCTGACCTTGGGTGAACTGGTTCAGCGTGCAGGGCAGTGGGCTGGTGTGAACCACGGCCGAGGTCGCCCGATCTTGGCCTTGCCGCATTGGGTGGGCTGGTTGCAGGCTGCGGCCATGGAACTGGCTCCGGGCGAACCGCTGATGAGTCGGGACAACCTGGCTTCGATGAAGGTGGACAACGTGGCCACAGGTGAGCTGCCTGGCCTGACGGCGCTGGGCATCAGTGCCGCGTCGGCTGAGGGCGTGGCATCGGCTTATCTGGGCCATCGCGGTCCTCGCAGCCGCCTCAACCACTGGCGCGAACACGCGGGACGCTGAAGCCAGGTCAGCCAAGATCTCGGTCTTTGCTGACGCACTCAAGCCTGTCAGCACACCTGTCGCGCAACACCCGCCCCCGTGTGCCTGCAAGGCTGGCACTTGCAACAGGTCATGAGCCCAGCCTCCGCTAACATGTCGGGCTTGATTCACGGGAGAAAACAATGATCCAGCTCTACATTGCCAACAAAAACTATTCATCGTGGTCCATGCGCCCCTGGGTGCTGCTGCGCCAGGCGGGCATCGACTTTGAAGAGGTCTTTGTCCGCTTTGACAGCTTCGCGCCCGACTCGCAGTTTAAGGCCGCGCTCAAAGACGTCAACCCCGTGGGCAAGGTGCCCGTGTTGGTGCACGATGGCCTGGCTGTGTGGGACACCTTGGCCATTGCCGAATACGTGGCCGAGCAATTTCCTGAAAAACAGCTCTGGCCACAAGACCGCGCCGCCCGGGCACGGGCGCGCAGCATCTGCGCCGAAATGCACAGCGGCTTTGTGGGCTTGCGCAGCGCCTGCCCCATGAACATCGAGGCGCATCTGCCCGAGATCGGGGCTTTGGCGCTGCGCGACAAGCCCGCTGTGCGTGCCGATTTAAACCGTATTTGCGGCCTCTGGAGTGGCCTGTTGCAAGAACACGGCGGCCCCATGCTGTTTGGCCAATTTTCTGTGGCCGACGCCTACTTTGCCCCGGTGGTCATGCGCCTGAAAACCTACGCCCTGCCGGTGCCGGCCGATGTGGCCGCCTACATGGCGCGCGTGTGCGCCCTGCCCGGCGTCAAAGTCTGGATCGATGAGGCGCTGGCCGAGCAGGATTTCATCGACTTCGAAGAGCCTTTCCGGCTTTCGCGCTGAAGGCAGACACGGACATGCAGGTTTTTGTCGTTGGCGGTGCGGTGCGTGATGCCTTGATGGGTGAACGCGTGAACGACCGCGACTGGGTGGTGGTGGGCAGCACGCCCGAAGCCATGACCGCGCAGGGCTTTTTGCCCGTGGGCAAGGATTTTCCGGTGTTTTTGCACCCGCAAACCCACGAGGAATACGCCCTCGCCCGCACCGAACGCAAAACGGCGCGGGGCTACAAAGGCTTTGCGGTACAGGCTGCACCCGACGTCACGCTCGAAGAGGACTTGGCTCGGCGCGACCTCACGGTCAACGCCATGGCTGTGCCCGAGGCACTGGCGCACCAGCCGCCCAGCACTTGGGTGGGTCACCTCGTTGATCCTTACGGAGGTCAGCGCGACCTGCAGACCAAAGTGCTGCGCCATGTCACACACGCCTTTGCCGAAGACCCGGTGCGCATCCTGCGGCTGGCACGCTTTGCGGCCCGTTTTGCCGACTTTTCTGTGGCGAGCGACACCCTGGCACTGATGAGCCAGATGGTCGAAGACGGCGAGGCGGACCACCTGGTGCCCGAGCGCGTCTGGCAGGAGCTGACCAAAGGCATGATGAGCGCCCAACCCTCGCGCATGTTCGAAGTGCTGCGATCCTGTGGCGCTCTGAAGGTGTTGCTGCCTGAGCTGGACCGCCTGTGGGGTGTTCCCCAGCGGGCCGAATACCACCCCGAGATCGACACGGGCGTGCACATGATGCTGGTGATGGACATGGCCGCCCGTCTGAACACGCCGCTGTCGGTGCGTGTGGCCTGCCTGATGCACGACCTGGGCAAAGGCACGACACCCGCCGACGTGCTGCCGCGTCACATCGGCCACGAAGGGCGCAGCGTCAAATTGCTGCAAAAGGTGTGTGAGCGCCTGCGCGTGCCGACCGAGGGCAAAGAACTGGCCGAAGTGGTGGCGCGTGAACACGGCAACATCCACCGCAGCGCCGAACTGGGACCAGAAGCCTTGATGCGTTTACTCGACCGTTGTGACGCCATTCGGCAGCCTGAGCGCTTTGCACGGGTGCTGCAAGCCTGCGAATGCGATGCGCGGGGACGGCTGGGGTTTGAGGAGGCGACTTACCCACAGGCCGAGCGCTTGCTCAAAGCCCAGCAGGCCGCGCTGTCGGTCGAAACCGCACCCATCGCGCAGGCAGCGGCCGCACAAGGCCTCAAAGGTCCGCAAATCGGCGAGCAAATCTCCAAAGCCCGCGTCAAAGCGGTCGCAGCTTCTTTGTAGGAGCCCACCCCGTGGGCGATGGGCTTGAAGGGCGTGTCTCGGGCCAATCGCACACGAGGGGAGGCTCCTACACCAAGATGCGTTTTGATCCCCTCACAAATGCGAACGCGTCCAGTCGGCGATGTCTTGCGCCGTGCGGAAAGCGCCAGCCTGACGGGCGACTTCCTTGCCGCCAACAAACAATGCGAGTGTGGGGATGCTGCGGATGTTGAAACGGGCGGCAATGGCCTGCGCTTCTTCGGTGTTGAGTTTGGCCACCCGCACTTGGGGCTCCAAGAGGCCAGCGGCCTGCTCATAAGCCGGGGCCATCATCCGGCATGGACCGCACCAAGGGGCCCAAAAATCGACCAGCACCGGCACATGGCTTCGGCCGATGTGCTTGTCAAAGTTGGCCGCGTCCAGTGCCAGCGGATGGCCGTTAAAAAGCGCTTGGTGGCACTGCCCGCAATCAGGTGCGTGCTGCAGATCAGCCTCACGCACGCGGTTGGTGGTGTGGCAATGCGGACAAACAATGTGCAAGGCTTTGGCTGAATCGGTCATGGAATCCCCTGTATTTCAAAAACACTTGGGGGCCATGCTGCACGATTCAAGGCCTCACCGCCCTGATTCAGGTCAAGGCGAAGCGCCGGACAAGCTCAGCGTGCAGGTGGACGGCGCGGTGCCATGGGGGCACGACCCGCCAAGTGACGGAAGCTGATGCGGCCTTTGCTCAGGTCATAAGGCGAAAGCTCGAGGGTCACACGGTCGCCCGCCAAAATGCGGATGTGGTTCTTGCGCATCTTGCCAGCCGAATAAGCAATCAGTTGGTGGCCGTTGTCCAAGGTCACGCGAAAACGGGTGTCGGGCAACACCTCGTTGACCACGCCCATCAGTTCAATCAGTTCTTCTTTAGCCATTTAAAACGTCTTTCTCAAAGCAGGATCGGTTTTGTCGTCTGGCGCTCTACCCACAACTTGCCTTCATCGAGGGCGTATTGGCTGGCGGCGGCAGGGGTTGCAAATTCGGGCACAAACCGCATCACGCGGTCGGTGCTGGCGCTGCCACGGCCACTGGCCACGGACACTTGCGCGCCAAATGCGCCATTGGGCAAAGCCCTGGAGCACGGCTGAATTCGGAATTTTCCCATGGAGATGGGTTGGTGTGAACAATATGAAAGAGTCATGTATTTTAACGAAGGGGGTCGAACCGCTTTTTTCGGCCCTCTTGGGGGCTGTGCAGCGGCACGGGTCTTGGCATGTCCTGCTGCCAAAAAGCGCCCCCATACGCAGACCGCAAGGCCTGCCCAACAACAGCACCGTGCAGAGGTGCGTCAAAAAGGAAGCAAAAAATCGTCTGGGCCCAGCTCTTAAAAAGCATGGCGGGCGATGAGCACAGTGGAGGACAAGACTGGCATCCCTCTGCCGGGATGCGCTATCGGCTCGGTAAGAGCGAGATGGGCATAAGTCGCCAATGGCGTGTCGCACTGTAACACGTTCGTGCTTGAGGTGCTTTTGCCAGATTGGCCGCTCAAACCCAGCGTGCGATGCCTGCAGCCACCATGCTCAGCAGCAAAGTGCTGGCAATAGGAAGGAAAAACTCACGCCCGAACAGACGAAATCGGAAGTCGCCTGGCAGGCGGCCAAAGCCCAACTTTTGCAGCCAAGGCTGCAAACCGCTGAACACAATGAGCACCAGCAACACCACAATCAACCAACGCAACATACCGTTCCTTCGAAGACGTTTACAGGCGGTGCGAGCGGTCACCCCGGGCAAACCCCTGGGCGGACACATCGGAAGAGGTGGAAAAACCGATCACCTTGAACAGCTCGCCCATTTCGTGCTCGTTGATGAGGCGTTGGGCCTGGCTGCGCTCGGCCAAACTGGCGTTTGCCATGCTCTCGGCCAAACCCAGGTTCAGCAAAAACCAGGCTTGACTGGCGTAACCCAACACATGCAGCCCTGCGTTTTGCGCCGCCAAGGCCACACCGGTGAAGTTCACATGGGCAGTGATGTCTTTTTGGCCCACCGCCACCAAGGGGTTGTCGTCAGTTTGGTGCAGCTGGTGGCACATGACGGTGCCCATGTGGCGCTGCGGATGAAAGTATTCGGCCTCAGGAAAACCGTAATCCAAAAAGAACGCCGCCCCGCCCCGCCCAACTAACAGCCGCTCGGCCAGGCTGGTGATGAAGGCCTCGGCCTGGGGGTGGATTTCGGTCAGGTAATCGTGCTCGCCTTCGATCTCGACGGGCGGGCGCAAGTCGGTGATGCGGTCTTGCCAAGCGAATTCTTCACCAGCGCTGACCACCCCGCGCTCGTGCCAGACGCCTTGCGTGCGCTGCAACAGCTGCACCGGCATGGCGTCCAGCACCTCATTGCCCACCACCACGCCCTCGATGGCATCGGGCCAGGCATCCAGCCAATGCACTTTGTTGGCATGTTTGAGCAAAGTGTCGGCCTGGCGGGCGCGCAAAGTGCCCGACAAGTCGATGATGGTGTAGCGGCTGACGGCGTCGCCCAAACTGTCCAGCAACTGCAGGGCCAAGGCCCCGGTGCCTGCGCCAAACTCCCAGACTTCGTCCGTGCCCGTGGCGGCCAGCGCCTGTTTCACCTGCACCGCCAGGGTCTGGCCAAACAAGGGCGACATGCCCGGCGCGGTCACAAAATCGCTGCCCGAGGACGGCATGGCACCAAATTTTTGCAAGGCATTGGTGTAATAACCCAGCCCCGGCTCGTAGAGAGCCATGGCCATGAAACGGTCAAAACCCATCCAGCCACCCGCTTGCGCGATGGCTTGGTGGATGCGCAGAGTCAGCTCAGGGGGAAGTGGGTAAGCGTCGGTCACGCCGCGATTATCCTTTGTCTGCCTTTCACAGACACGCTATCCCCCTGACCACGCAGTCGGCAGGGCCATGGCCGATAATTGTCCTTTTTAACCTTCGCAGCGGCATTTTCTTGAAACACGTTCTGATCACTGGCGGCGCACTGCGTCTGGGCGCGACTTTGTGCCGGGCATTCGCGCAAGCGGGCTGGCAGGTGTGGTGCCACTACCAGCGCTCTGCTGATGCGGCCTTGGCGCTGCAAAACACACTGCAAACCGATTTTGAGGCCCAAGGTGCCACCGTCCGCTTGGTGCAAGCCGACCTGTCACAAAGCGTTGAGGTCGAGCGCATGATGGCGCACATCATGCAGACCACCGGGCCGCTCGGTTGTTTGGTGAACAATGCCTCACTCTTCGAGCCGGACGAGGGCAAGCAAATGGACCTGCCCGGTGCACGCCAGCAACTCGAAGTGAATTTGATCGCACCCATGCTCTTGGCCTCGCTGATGGCCCAGCAGACCGAGCCCGAAGCCAAGCCCGGCCAGCGCAGCGTGGTCCACATCCTGGACCAAAAGGTGTTCAACCTGAACCCGGACTATTTTTCGTACACCGTCTCCAAACTGGCGCTGGAACGTGCTGTGGCCTTGCAAGCGCAAGCCTTGGCCCCCTTGCGTGTGTGCGGGGTGGCACCGGGCCTGATGTTTTTGAGCGGCCCGCAAACCCAAGAGAACTTTGACCGCAACAGCCGCGTGAACCTGCTGCGCGAGCCGATCGATCCGGCGCAGGTGGCTGCCACTTGCGTTTTTCTGGCGCAAAACCCCTGCATCACCGGCACCACGGTGTGCGTGGACAACGGCCAGCACCTGGTGCCTTTGGCGCGCGACGTGATGTTTTTGGGTGAACCGAAAGACTCTGCATGAGCGACCTGATGACCGATTTGGCCCTGAATTGCCGCCGCCTGTTTTTGCGCAACCATACGGTGGACGTGCGCATCGGTGCACACGACTTTGAAAAGCTCGGTCCCCAGCGCATCGTCTTCAATGTGGAGCTGTTTGTGCCCTACAGCGCGTCCACCCCCACACAAGACGACCTGGCCGAGGTGGTGGACTACGACTTCATCCGCGAGGTGATTGCGCGCCGGGTGGCCCAAGGTCACATCGTGTTGCAAGAGACTTTGTGCGACGACCTGATGCGTGAGCTGATCGCCCACCCGCAGGTGCAGGCGGTGCGCCTGTCCAGCTGCAAACCCGATGTGTACCCGGACTGCGAAGCGGTTGGGGTTGAAATCTTTCAAACCAAAAGCCCGACATGAAGACCCCAGCCGGACACCAAACTCTGGAGCTGACCGGTTTGCGCTTTGACGCCAACCTGGGCATCCTGGAACACGAAAAAACAGACCCGCAACCGATTCAGGTGGACGCCGAGCTGAACCTGGGCACGCAGCCCCTGCTGCCCAGCGACGACGACATTCACTCGGTGCTGGATTACCGCAAAGTGCGCAAGATCATCATCGACGAATGCACCGCCGAGCACATCAACCTGCTCGAAACCATGATCGGCAAACTCTCGAACCACCTGATGCAGTTGCCCGGCGTGTTGGGCGTGCGCGTCAAGATTGCCAAACTTGAAATTTTTGAAGACTGCGAAGTGGCCATTCGCATGGAAACCGGACAGTGGTGAACCTCATGAACACAGATACAGCAGCAGACAACGCCTGGGTACAGGCACAAGCCGAATCAGAGGCAGCCAAAGCCATCAAAATCGAGCGCGAAACCCACAAACTCGAAAAACGCCTGTGCCGCCAAATGGGCCAAGCCATCAGCGACTTCAACCTGATCGAAGCGGGCGACCGCATCATGGTCTGCATGTCGGGCGGCAAAGACAGCTACGGCATGCTCGACATCTTGCTCAAGATGAAAGCCCGTGCCCCGGTCGACTTCGAGTTGGTCGCGGTCAACCTGGACCAAAAGCAGCCTGGCTTTCCTGACCACATCCTGCCCGCTTACCTCAAAGAGCTGGGGGTGGAGTTCCACATCGAGACACAAGACACGTACTCGATCGTGAAAGACAAAATCCCTGAAGGCAAGACCATGTGCAGCCTGTGCTCGCGCCTGCGCCGGGGCATTTTGTACCGCGTGGCACGTGAGCTCAAATGCAACAAACTGGCGCTCGGCCACCACCGCGATGACATGCTGCAGACCTTCTTTTTGAACATGTTCTTTGGCGGTAAGCTCAAGGGCATGCCCCCAAAACTGGTCAGTGACAACGGCGAATTCATGGTCATCCGCCCACTGGCCTATGTGGCCGAGACCGACCTGATCCGTTGGGCAGAGCACCGACAGTTCCCCATCATTCCGTGCACCCTGTGTGGCAGCCAGGAAAACCTGCAGCGCCTGCAAGTGGGCAACATGCTGCGCGAGTGGCAAAAGAAGCACCCTGGCCGGATTGAAAACATGTTTGCGGCGCTGCAAAATGTGGTGCCTTCGCACTTGATGGACGCCAAGCTGCACGGCTTCAAGGACCTGAAAATCACCGGCATTGCCGACGATGCAGGCGACAAGGCCTTTGACGAAGAAGAGTTCAAGGAAGCGTCCTTGCCCGGCATTCAGGTCATCTCGATGTGATCCTCAGGAGTCAACTCATGCTCAAAGATACCCCGCAGATCACTCGGCTCGTTCATGTTTTTCTGGCCACACTGGCTTTGACGCTTTTAAGCGGCTGCGCATCCATGCGCTTGGTGGACAGCGATGTGGTCTCTGTGGCGGCGGTGCCGCCCGGCATGAGTTTGCAAGGGGCCAAATACCGCTTCGAGCGCCTGCCTTCGCAAGCCAACAACCCCGAAGCGGGTCTGGCCGAGCAACAGGCCCAAGCCGCCATGACAGCCGTGGGTTTGGTGCGTGACGATGCCGGTGCCAGCCTGAGCGTGATGGTGGGCTTCAATGGCACCCAGTACCCAGCCGACCCGTGGGGCCGCCCCATCACCGGGCCAGGTTGGATTCCCCAGGGCAGCATCAGCATCGGATCGGGGTTCGGATCGCATATCGGATTGGGCATGGGCATGCGCTTTCCGCCGCCCACGCATTACCGCCGCGAAGTCAGCCTGATCATGCGCGACCTCAAATCGGGCCAAGTGGTGTACGAAACCCGCGCCAGCCACGCGGGCCCCTGGAGCGACAGCGTGCCGATTTTTGCCACCTTGTTTCAAGCTGCACTGGCTAATTTCCCCAACCCGCCTGCTGGCCCACGTCGGGTCAACATTGAGCTGCCGCGCTGAAGCCAACACGACATGGAACCGACCCGCATTCTGGCCATTCGCCACGGAGAAACCGCCTGGAACGTCGACACCCGACTGCAAGGCCATCTGGACATCCCTCTGAACGACGTGGGTCTGCGCCAAGCGCAACACTTGGCCCAGGCATTGGTGCAGCGTGACGCCATGGATGCGATTTACGCCAGTGACTTGTCTCGCGCCCACACCACAGCCCTGGCCATTGCCCAGGCCACGGGTCAAACCGTGACCACGCACCCCGGGCTGCGCGAACGACACTTTGGTGCCTTTCAAGGTCGGACTTTTGCCGAGATTGAAGTCGAGTTGCCCGATCACGCTTGGCACTGGCGCAAACGAACGCCCGACTGGGTACCGCCTGAGGGTGGCGAATCGTTGGAAATGTTGCGCGAGCGCATTGTGGGTACAGTCAGCGAACTGGCTGCACGGCACCCCGGTCAGCAAATCGTGATGGTGGCCCACGGGGGGGTGTTGGACATTCTGTACCGCGCAGCCACCCGACTGGATTTACAAGCCCCTCGCACTTGGCAACTGACCAACACCGCCGTCAACCGGCTGTTGTGGACACCGCAGGGCTTGTCCTTGGTGGGCTGGGGCGACACCTCGCACCTGGATGCGCTGGGCCAAGACGAAACGAGCGCCTGAGCGGCTACATCATTGCCCAAACGACTTGGGCGGCGTGACGCCCAAATGCTTGAAAGCCGCCAGCGTGGCGATGCGCCCACGCGGCGTGCGCTGCAAATAGCCTTGCTGGATCAAATACGGCTCGATCACATCCTCGATCGTGTCGCGCTCTTCGCCGATGCTGGCGGCGATGTTGTCCAGCCCGACCGGGCCTCCGTCAAAACGGTGGATCACCGCTTCCAGCAGTTTGCGGTCCATCAGGTCAAAGCCTTCGGGATCCACGTCCAGCATGACCAAGGCTTTTTGCGCGATGCCTTTGTGGATGGTGCCGTCGCCCTTGACATCGGCATAGTCGCGCACCCGGCGCAGCAGGCGGTTGGCAATGCGCGGCGTGCCGCGTGAGCGTCGGGCGATCTCGAAAGAGCCTTCAGCGTCGATCGGTGCCTTGAGCAGGCCGCTGCTGCGGGTCACGATGCGGGTCAGCTCTTCGGGCGTGTAGAACTCCAGGCGGGACACGATGCCAAAGCGGTCGCGCAGCGGGTTGGTGAGCATGCCCGCCCTCGTGGTCGCGCCCACCAGCGTGAAAGGCTGCAAATCGAGCTTGATGGACCGCGCCGCAGGACCCTCGCCGATCATGATGTCGATCTGGTAGTCCTCGAGCGCGGGGTACAAAATCTCTTCGACCACCGGCGAGAGGCGGTGGATCTCGTCGATGAAGAGCACATCGTTGCGCTCCAGATTGGTGAGCAGCGCCGCCAAATCCTTGGGCTTTTCAAGCACCGGGCCGCTGGTCTGGCGCAGGTTCACACCCAACTCGGCGGCAATGATGTGACTCAGCGTGGTCTTGCCCAAGCCGGGCGGGCCAAACAGCAGCACATGGTCCAGCGGCTCTTCGCGCATCTTGGCCGCGCTGATGAAAATCTCCAGCTGCTCACGCACCTTCACCTGCCCAACGTATTCGTCGAGCAGCTTGGGGCGCAGGGCGCGCTCAATGGCCTCTTCGTGGTGCGACACGGGGGCCGCAGAAATGACCCGGGGTTCAGGCTGGGGGGCAAAGTCGTCGGTGCGGATGCTCATGGGGTGACCAACTCGATGATGTCGTTGAGCTCAAGACGAGCGGTTTGAAAAATGGCGTCGCTGACCCGCTTCCAGGGGTGCGGTGTCGCGCCGCGCTGGCGCCAATCAAAGCTCTTGGGCTGGTTGCAAATGATGTAACTGGGTTGTTTGGCCGTTTTGCTGTTGTCAATCGCAAACGGGTTGGTCGCGTTGTAGGCTGCCGTGGACATGGGAAAGCCAATCACGATGGAGGTCCTGTCGTTGAAGGCTTTGGGGGACAGCACCAACATCGGGTGCATGTCGCGCATTTCGCGGCCCACCTGAAGGTTGAAGTTGATCCAGATGATGTCTTGCCGGTCGGGCACCCAAACGGCCCGGCTCACTTGACGCCCTCGGTGCCAGCACCGAACTCCACGCCTTGAGGTGCATCGGGCATCACTTCGCCACCATGTATTTGAGGGTCAAAGGCGGCGAGCTTGTCTTGCAGGCTTGGGCGCTGGGGCACGGCGCGCAACTCCAAACAGCCCTTGGCCACCACCGTGGCCTGCAAAGGCGTGCCAGGGGTGATGCCCAGCGACTGCATCAACTCCCGGCTGAGCCGGATGCCGTGGCTGTTGCCCCAAGTGGAAATGGTCAATGCAGTGGTTTTCATGTCTTCAGTATATCCAATGGATATCCAAATACAAAGCTACACAAATGCTTATTTGTTCAAGGCCTTGAGCGCCAGCTTGATGCCCTCGCTCACCCCCACATCCACAGGCAGGCTCTTGAGTGCCGCAGCGGCTTCTTTGTCGCTGTAGCCCAGCGCCAGCAAGGCTTGCTGGATGTCGTTTTGTGCGTCGGGGGTATGTACGGCAAACAAACCGCCCAGGTCGCCGCCCAGTTTGCCTTTGAGTTCGAGCAGCAAACGCTCGGCGGTTTTTTTGCCGATGCCGGGCACTTTGACCAGACGGCCGACTTCTTGCGTAGTGATGGCTTGCGCCAGATCGGTCACGCTCATGCCCGACAACACGCTCAGGGCCGTGCGGGGGCCGACGCCGGAAATTTTGATCAACTGTCGAAAGGCTTCGCGTTCGCTCAAGGTGGCAAAGCCGTAGAGGATTTGCGCGTCCTCGCGCACCACAAAGTGCGTGACCAAGGTGACTTTTTCGCCCGTGGCCGGCAGGTTGTAGAAGGTGCTCATGGGCACATTCACCTCGTAACCCACGCCGTGGCAGTCCACCACCACCTCGGGTGGATTTTTGTCGCTCAGGATGCCGGTGAGTTTGCCAATCATGGGGGGTGACGCCTTAAATGCCTGTGATGGGAGAAAATGCACGGTTTTCGACCACTCGTCACCGCGCCCTTTCAGGATTATCAACTTGATCGTCAGACACACCTTCACCCCGCACAACAACACCCGCCTGTCGCACCTGTGCGGCCCCATGGATGCGCACCTGCGCACCATCGAGGCGGGCCTGCAGGTGAGCATCGCGCACCGCCACGAGCAGTTCAAGGTGGACGGCCCCAAGGCCGTGGCGCTGCGGGCGATGGAGATTTTGCAGGCGATTTACGAACGCGCTGACCGCCCGATTGCACCCGACATGGTGCAACTCATGCTGGTGGGCGACAGCGGGGGCGAAGAAGCCGACTTGCCCGCCTTGCAAACCCGCCGCGCCGACCTGAAGGCCCGCACCCCGGTGCAGGCTGCCTATCTGGAGAGCATCGCCAGCCACGACATCACCTTTGGCATCGGCCCGGCTGGCACCGGCAAGACCTATCTGGCCGTGGCTTGCGCGGTGGATGCACTGGAGCGCAGCAGCGTGCAGCGCATTGTGCTCACGCGCCCGGCGGTGGAAGCCGGCGAGCGACTGGGCTTTTTGCCCGGCGACCTGTCACAAAAAGTGGACCCGTATTTGCGCCCACTGTACGACGCGCTGTACGACCTGATGGGCTACGACAAGGTCCAAAAGGCCTTTGAGCGCAACGCCATCGAAATCGCGCCGCTGGCCTTCATGCGCGGGCGCACGCTGAACAACGCCTTTGTGATCCTGGACGAGGCGCAAAACACCAGCACCGAGCAGATGAAGATGTTCCTGACCCGCATCGGCTTTGGCGCCAAAGCCGTGGTCACGGGCGATGTGAGCCAGATCGACTTGCCCAAAGGCCAGCTGAGCGGGCTGATCGATGCCGAACGGGTCTTGAAGCGCGTCAAGGGCATTGCTTTCACGCGCTTTTCGAGTGCCGACGTGGTGCGTCACCCGCTGGTGGCGCGCATTGTGGACGCCTACGACGCGCAAGGCAGTGCCGCCATGCGGGCGGGCGTCACCACACGCCGCAAGCCCTTGCCCACCGACGATTGAACTCCGAATCCCAACATCCCCATGGCCCTCCAAAAACTCCAACTGTCCCTGCAATTTGGCGACATTCCCTATGCAGCCCGTCACCGCGCCGCCCTGCCCCGCCATGCGGTCATCCGCGCCATTCGCCATGCGCTGGCCGATGACGCCGAAATCACGGTGCGCATCGTGGGCGAAGATGAAGGCCGCGAACTGAACAAGAGCTATCGCAAAAAAGACTACGCCACCAATGTGCTGACCTTTGATTACGAGCAGGAACCGGTGGTGATGGCCGATTTGGTGCTGTGCGCACCGGTGGTGGCGCGTGAGGCCAAGGAGCAAGGCAAGACGCTGGCAGCGCATTACGCGCATTTGCTGGTGCACGGCACGCTGCACGCGCAAGGCTGGGACCATGAGACCAGCGCCGCCGACGCCGAAGAGATGGAGGCCTATGAGGTGGCCATTTTGGCGGGGTTGGGGTTGAAGAACCCTTACCTTTGAGTTCGTTTTTTCTGGTTGTTGCGGTGAGGTCTCGAACGGTTTGCGCTGGGTAGGCTCGCCTCGATGGGTTTGAGCAAGAGAGGCCTCGAATGGGGTGGGGCCGGGTTCCTCATGCCGGGGTACCGAAAATCGTCACCCGGCCCCACCCCATTCGAGGCCGAGGTGCGGTTTTAAAACCCGCTGTTCTCTGAGTCATGCCAAACCTGAGGCAATGGTTTGAACCAAAAACCGCCCTTTAACAGCCCATCTCTCGCCTATTGATCCGGCCCTGTGACCTTTGAAGTGCAAGGCTTGCCTTGGGGACAGTGATCAGCGATGGTGGCATTGTGGGAGCCCCGCCCTCGGGGCGATGGGTGGTGGTCCGCGAGGCTCGATCGCGGCGAGGGCGCCGCTCCCACAAAAAAAGCGTTCATGCAAACTTCACAGGGCCGGATCAATGACTGACCACTCAGGTGTGTGAGGGGATGTGGCGGGTGACGATTTTCGGTACCCCGGTATGAGGAACCCGCCGCATCCCCTCACACACCGTCCCAGCGAAAGGCACACACCGTCCAAGCAACAGGCGAAAGGCAAAACGTCAGAGCAACCGAACCTTCACGCTCTTGCCCTTGATCTTGCCGTGTGACAACTGCGCCTCGACCTTCTTGGCCAAATCCGCCTGCACCGCCACATAGGTCGAAAACTCGTTCACATTGATCTTGCCCACCTGCTCGCGGGTCAAACCACACTCCCCCGCCAGCGCGCCCATCACATCCCCTGCGCGAATCTTTTCTTTGCGCCCACCCACGATTTGCAGCGTGCGCATGAGCGGCTTCAACAAACCACCCGCAGCGGGCACCACATCGGCCAAAGGGGCCCAAGTCGACTCGCGGCCCTGCATGACCTCGATCTTGCCAACCGCACCCATCTCATCCATGCTGGCCAGCGTCAGCGCCAAGCCCTCGGCATCGCCCCGGCCCGTGCGGCCAATGCGGTGGATGTGGATTTCCGGGTCGGGCGTCACGTCCACGTTGATCACGGCTTCAAGCCCTTCCACGTCCAACCCGCGTGAGGCCACATCGGTGGCCACCAACACCGAACAACTGCGGTTGGCAAACTGCACCAACACTTGGTCGCGTTCGCGCTGCTCCAATTCACCGAAGAGTGCTAATGCGCTGTAACCCTGAGCCTGCAGCACCGCCACCAGATCGCGGCACTGCTGCTTGGTGTTGCAAAAGGCGAGCGTACGCTCAGGGCGGAAATGCGCCAGCAGTTTAGACACAGCGTCCAGGCGTTGGCTTTCGCTCACCTCGTAAAACACCTGGCGGATCTTGTGCGCGCTGTGCTGCGCCTCAACCTTGACGGTTTGCGGTGTACGCATGAACTGCGCCGCCAGCTTGGCAATGCCTTCGGGGTAAGTGGCAGAGAAAAGCAGTGTCTGCCGGTCTTTGGCGCACTGGCGCACCACTTTGGCGATGTCGTCAAAAAAGCCCATGTCCAGCATGCGGTCGGCTTCGTCCAACACCAGCGTGTTCACACCCGCCAAACTCAGCGAGCCGCGCTCCAGGTGGTCCAGGATGCGTCCGGGCGTGCCCACCACCACATCGGCACCGTGCTCCAGGCTCACGGTCTGACCTCTCAAAGCCACGCCGCCACACAGGGTGACGACTTTCACGTTCTGCCGAGCGCGGGCCAGGCGGCGGATTTCTTGCGTGACCTGGTCGGCCAATTCACGGGTGGGGCACAAAACCACGGCTTGAATCGCCGCGCTGGGCGAGCCCGCCGTTTGCAGGCGCTCGATCAGGGGCAGGCCAAAGGCGGCGGTTTTGCCGCTGCCGGTGCTGGCTTGGGCGATCAGGTCTTGGCCGGCCAGGGTCAACGGCAAGCTGGCCGCCTGAATGGGCGTCATCTGGGTGTAGCCCAGTTGTTCAAGGTTTTGAAGGGTGGCGGGGGCCAGCGCAAGCTGGTCAAAGCGAACGTTTGTCGCGTTTTGGATTTTGGCAGTCATGCACCGATTATCGGTGGCGGTGATGCTGGTTGCTCGGCGACATGCTTGTCCACAGCCTGGTCGGTGGCTTCAGCCACACTGCGGATCTGTACCGAAGCGGTCATTGTCGGAGCTGAAGCTCCGACCTACACGACGGGTCGCAGGTTGACACACCGACCTGGACAAACTCAAGCGCTCATGCGCATCGGAATGGTGATCGGCCCGTCATTGACCAGCGACACCTTCATGTCGGCCGCAAACTGGCCCGTCTGCACCACCGGGTGCGCGGCTCGGGCCTGCGCCACAAAGTGCGCATACAAGCGCCGACCATCTTCGGGCGCCGCCGCCTGCGTGAAGCTCGGGCGGTTGCCCCCCGCCACATCGGCGGCCAGGGTGAACTGGCTGACCACCAGCAAACCTCCACCCACGTCCTGCACGCTCCGGTTCATCTTGCCCGCCTCGTCGCTGAAGATGCGCAGCTTGAGCATCTTGGCCAGCATCTTGTCGGCCACCGCCTCGGTGTCGCCTTTTTCGGCGCACAGCAGCACCAGCAAGCCCGCGTCAATCTGGCCAATCACCGCCCCCTCAACCCGCACACTGGCTTCACTCACCCTTTGCAACACCGCGATCATTTCAAGTCCCTCGCATCGTCAAAGTGCGCTTCCACATCGCTGGGCAAAAGCTGGATGGTGGCCCGCAAACCGGGCACCTCGCTCATCAGTGCCTGCTCCACGCTGGCGCGCAAAGCAGCGGCTCGTCCCAGCGTCCAGCTGGCGGGCATATGCATGTGCACGTCCACAAAACGGCGCTGCCCAGCCTTGCGGGTGTTCAGGTGGTCAAAACGGATGATCTCGGTCTCGCCGCGCTGGTGTGCAAAGCCGTCCAAAACTTTTTGCACTTCGGCCAACACCTCGGGCTCCAGAGCCTCGTCCATCAGGCCTTGCGAAGACAACCAAATCAGGTGCCAGCCTTCTTTCAAGATATTCAGGGCCACGCCAATGGCCACCACCGCATCCAGCCACAACCAACCCGTCACACCCACCAAGCCAATGCCAATGACCACACCCGCAGAGGTCCAGACATCGGTCACCAAGTGCCGGGCGTCGGCTTCCAGCGCCAGCGAACGGTGCTGTTTGGCGGCACGAAACATCAACCAAGCCAGCAAGCCATTCAAAGCTGAACTGCCAACTGACAAGGCCAAGCCCAAGCCCACTTGTTCAATGGGCTGGGGGTCAAACACCCGGTGAGCTGCGGCCCAAATGATGCCAAGTGCTGCCACCACGATCAAAATGCCTTCAAACCCAGAAGAGAAATATTCCGCTTTGTGATGGCCGTAGGGATGCTCTTCGTCAGCAGGCCTGGCCGCCACCGTGACCATCATCAGACCAAAAATCGCGCTGGCCAGGTTAACCAGGGACTCCATCGCGTCCGACAGCAGGCCCACCGAGTCGGTCAACCACCATGCCAAAGTTTTCAGACCAATAGTGACCAAGGCCACCACCACCGAAGCCCACAGCATGCGTTTGGGCGTCATCCAGAAATCCAAATTTTTCATGGGCTCAGGATACGCTGTTTGGATGAACAGCCGCTGAACAAAAAAAGGATCAAGCCAGCGTCACCTTGGCAAACTTGCGCTTACCCACCTGCACCACGTAAGTGCCCGCTTCGAGTTTCAGGCCCTTGTCACTGACCACGCTGGAGTCCACACGCACACCGCCGCCGTCGACCAAGCGTCCAGCTTCGGTGGTCGACGGGGCCAGGCCCGCCGATTTGAGCAAAGCCCCAATGCCCATGGGCGCACCTGACAAAGACACTTCAGGGATGTCATCGGGCACACCGCCTTTGCTGCGGTTGATGAAATCCTGCTCGGCCGCATCGGCCGCAGCGGCGCTGTGAAAACGCGCGGTGATTTCCTTGGCCAGCATGACCTTGGCGTCCTTGGGGTTGCGCCCGCCTTCGACTTCCTTTTTCAGCGCCTCGATCTCGGCCATCGACTTGAATGACAACAAGGTGTACCAGCGCCACATCAAGGTGTCTGAAATGCTCAGCACCTTGGCGAACATGGTGTTGGGCTCTTCGCTGATGCCGATGTAGTTGTTCTTGGACTTGGACATCTTGTCCACCCCGTCCAGGCCTTCGAGCAGCGGCATGGTCAAGATGCACTGCGGCTCCTGGCCATACTCGGCCTGCAGGTGGCGGCCCATCAGCAGGTTGAACTTCTGGTCGGTGCCACCCAACTCCAGGTCACTTTTGAGCGCGACCGAGTCGTAACCCTGCATCAGCGGGTACAGGAACTCGTGCACCGAAATCGGAGTGCCAGCCTTGAAGCGGTCATGGAAGTCGTTGCGCTCCATCATGCGCGCCACGGTGTACTTGGCCGCCAGCTGGATCATGCCCATGGAGCCCAAGGGCAGACTCCACTCGCTGTTGTAGCGAATTTCTGTTTTGGACGGGTCCAGCACCAAACTGGCTTGTTTGTAATACGTCTCGGCATTGAGCTTGATTTGTTCTGTCGTGAGCGGCGGGCGGGTGCTGTTGCGGCCCGATGGGTCACCAATCAAGCTGGTGAAGTCACCAATTAAAAAGATGACCTGATGCCCCAAATCCTGAAGTTGCCGCATCTTGTTGAGCACCACGGTGTGACCGATGTGGATGTCCGGTGCCGTGGGGTCCAAACCCAACTTGATGCGCAAGGGAACGCCGGTAGCTTCCGATTTGGCGAGCTTTTGCAACCAGTCCTCTTTGGGAATCAACTCTTCGCAGCCCCTCAAAGTGACTTCTAAAGCATTCACCACCGAATCAGTTAACGGGAATTTTGTAACAAGCGCTTGATTCATAAGGGTTTTTTCTGGCGTCAAAAAGCGGTGGCCCACTACAATGGGCCATCGTCAAAGTCGCTTATTTTAGAGGCGGCCATTGTCCGCCCTTTTACCAGCCCATCTTTGTTATTCACGGTGGCTGCCAACATCGCAAAATTGATGTCCTTTTTAATTGCTCTTCAGTCTCGGCTGACCTCGTTGCTTGTTGCTTTTTTGTTTGTTTGCACTGCTTTTTTGGGTGCTGTGCTTTTGGCTGTGCAACGCTTGCTCGATTGGGTCGATGGTCAACACCCGTTTTTGACAGGTGCTTTTGATGCCTTAAGACGTGGGATCACCCGATACCCCAAAACACTGATGGCCAGCTTGGCTTCCTTGCTTATTGCTGGTGGCGGAGGTGCATTTGCAGTCGCCAACTTGGGGCCAGACATTTCAGATCTGCCTGTGGTCAACATCACCACGCCTGTTGACATTGCCCACATTCAGGCTCAAGCCGCATCGCTTGATTTGGTAGATCTCCAACTGACCCGCACCGACACCACACGCTCCGCCGACACCCCTGAAAACTTGCTGCGCCGTTTGGGTTTGGTGGACCCTGAAACAGCTGCCTTTTTGCGTAAAAACCCGCTGGCGAAACTTGCACTTCAACAAGCCGGTCGTTCTGTTTCAGCGGAGGTCAACAGCGATCAACAATTGCGCAGCTTGCGCGTTCGTTGGCTGAAGAACGAAAACGACACCTTTTTTCAACGCTTGGTCATCAAGCGCACCCCTCAAGGTCTCGAGGCCGCTCTAGAAGCGTCTCCCATGAACACCAGTCTGCGCATGACCGGTGGCACTGTGGCTCGATCCTTGTACGACGCTGCCGATGAAGCGCGACTGCCCGATGCCGTGATCAACCAATTGACACAAATTTTCTCGAACCAAATCGACTTTCACCGAACATTGCGCAAAGGTGCACGCTTTTCAGTTGTTTATGAAGTTTTGGAAGCCGATGGTGAGCCTTTGCGAACAGGGCGCGTACTCAGTGCAGAGTTCACCAACGACAACCAGCAATTTGAAGCAGTCTGGTTTCAGGAGCCCGGTCAAAAAGGAAGTTACTACGACATGGAAGGCAAAAGCCTGAGCCGTGCGTATTTGGCTGCACCGCTGGCTTTTTCCAGAACAACCAGTGGTTTCAGCATGCGTCTACACCCTATTTTTCAGACCATGCGTGCGCACCAAGGTGTGGATTATGCTGCCCCCACAGGCACACCCGCTCAATCCGTTGGTGATGGTGTTGTCGAATTTGCTGGCGTTCAGGGCGGGTACGGCAATATGGTGATTGTGAATCACGGCGGCAACCATTCGACCGTTTACGCTCACCTCAGCCGCATACAGGTCAAAAAAGGCCAAACTGTTCAAAAGGGTCAAGTGGTGGGTGCTGTGGGCTCCACAGGCTGGTCCACGGGTCCACATCTGCACTTTGAATTCCGAGTTGGCGGTGTTCACGTTGATCCTCAAAAGATCATTCAAATGGCGCAAAGCACACCCATCGGCCCAGCTGAAAAACCCCGCTTTAACACCTTGGTCACTCAGGCGCGAATGCAGCTACAGGCTGCAGCTCAAATGCGCGAAAGCAACATCCAGTAAAAGGGCCGCAAGGCCCTTTTTTGATGCACCACCACGAACGCCCGTTCTTGCACAATCCCTGCTCTTATTTTCCCAATGATCCCAACCATTTTCATGGGCATGATGTCCGGTACATCTTTGGACGGCGTGGATGGTGTAGCAGCCCAGATTGAGCCATCGGGTCAACTGCGTGTGCTGGCCCATTCTTTTGTGCCATTTGCGCCTGCTTTCCGAGACCTCTTGATGCAACTCAATGAAAGCGGTCCTGATGAACTTCACCGAGCTGCGCTCGCAGGCAACGGTATTTCGCGCCATTACGCTCAAGTGGCCCATGATTTGCTCGCCCAGACACAACTCACACCCAGTGACATCACAGCTTTGGGTGCACACGGACAAACTGTGCGCCACAGACCTCTCGAGTTCGATGGTGATCCGGCAACGCAACAAGCCGCGGTGGGCTACACCATTCAGCTGATCAACCCTTCTTTGCTCGCCGAACTCACGGGCATGGACGTGGTCTGCGATTTTCGCAACCGGGATCTTTCAGCGGGTGGTCAAGGAGCCCCCTTGGTTCCAGCTTTTCACCACGGTGTTTTTGGACAAAGTGACACCACTGTCGCCGTGCTCAACATCGGCGGCATTGCCAACTTGAGTGTGCTTCATCCTGATGGGTCTGTTCTCGGCTGGGACTGTGGACCGGGAAATGCACTCATGGATTACTGGTGTTCCATCCACACAGGCGCATCCTTTGACCACAAGGGTGCTTGGTCGGCCACGGGAATTGTTAACCCTGATTTGTTGGCCACCTTGATGGCGGAACCCTTTTTGCAACGCTTGCCCCCGAAAAGCACAGGTCGAGACCTGTTCAACCCGGCTTGGTTGAAAACACGCTTGCCCATCGACGGCTACAGGGCTCAGGACATTCAAGCCACCTTGACCGAATTCACGGCCATGGCCTGTGTCCATGACATTCAGCATCAGGCTCCTTTGGCCCGAGAGCTGATTGTGTGTGGCGGCGGGGCTTTGAACGAGCAACTCATGCGCCGTTTGGCCCATCATCTGCCGGGTCTTCAGGTGACCAACAGCCAAGTTCGGGGCTTACCCCCTTTGCAAGTGGAAGCTGCCGCTTTTGCTTGGCTCGCGTTCAAAACGGTACGGCGCGAAACTTCCAGCTTGCCAAGCGTCACGGGCGCCCGAGGCGCCCGTGTCTTGGGGGCCATCTACCCCCGTTGATGCAGGTCCAGCCCAGCTGGCCCAGTCTGAAAATCAAGTCGAGAAAGAAGAACCGCAGCCGCAAGTCGATGTGGCGTTCGGGTTCTTGATCACGAACTGAGCACCCTGCAGGTCTTCTTTGTAATCGATCTCGGCACCAATCAGGTACTGGTAGCTCATGGCGTCGATCAGCAAAGAAACGCCATTTTTGCTCATGGTCGTGTCGTCTTCGTTGGTGATTTCATCGAAGGTGAAGCCATACTGGAAGCCCGAGCAGCCGCCACCTTGGACAAACACGCGCAGCTTCAAATCAGGATTGCCCTCTTCGGCGATCAGGTCGGCCACCTTGGCGGCTGCGCTGTCGGTGAAGACAATCGGTTCGGGCATTTCGGTCTGGATATTTTCAGCAAGAGCGCTCATGGGGTTTCTCCGGTTCAATGCCAAATAGTATAGCGCGCTGGTCGGGAATTACCGCCCAGCCAATCCAGTAACGCTACTGGGCTCATGGGCTTTTCCAATCTCAAGCGCCCAAACAAAAAGCCGCTTCGGCGAACCGGAGCGGCTTTTTGGCCAAACAGGCAAAGCAGATTAACGCTTCGAGAACTGCTTGCGGCGACGAGCGGAGTGCAAGCCAACCTTTTTACGTTCGACTTCACGGGCATCGCGAGTGACAAAACCAGCTTGGCTCAGCATAGGCTTGAGCGAAGCATCGTAGTCAATCAGGGCGCGGGTGATGCCGTGGCGCGATGCGCCGGCTTGACCGGATTCGCCACCGCCGTGCACGTTGATCATGATGTCGAAAGTTTCGGCATGGTTGGTCAACATGAGGGGTTGCTTGGCGATCATGATCGAAGTCTCGCGGCCAAAGTAGGCTTGGATGTCCTTGCCGTTGACCGTGATCTTGCCAGTGCCTTTTTTCAGAAACACGCGGGCGACGCTGGATTTGCGACGGCCTGTGCCATTGTTCCATTCACCAATCATCTCAAGGCTCCTTAGATGTCCAGCACTTTAGGCTGTTGGGCGGTGTGTGGGTGCTCTGCGCCGCCATACACCTTGAGTTTCTTGATCATGGCGTATCCGAGTGGGCCCTTGGGCAGCATGCCCTTGACAGCCTTCTCGAGTGCGCGGCCAGGGTGCTTGGCTTGCATGTCGCGGAAGTTGGTTGCAGTGATACCGCCGGGATAGCCCGAGTGACGGTAATACACTTTGTCGATGGTCTTGGTGCCCGTCACTTTGAGCTGGGCAGCATTGATGATGACGATGAAGTCACCGGTGTCGACGTGAGGTGTGTAAATGGCCTTGTGTTTGCCGCGCAAACGGAGAGCAACTTCGCTGGCTACTCGTCCGAGGACCTTGTCGGTCGCGTCAATCACAAACCACTCGTGCACGACCTCAGCGGGTTTGGCGCTGAAAGTAGTTGTCATGAGTTTTCTCTTTGAAGAAAGGTTTGTCGGGCCCTTTTCCACGGTCGGTGTTCCTCTGTTGGGAACCTCTTAGGTGGGAGATTGCTTGGACCTTTTCAGGTCTGGGCGTCTTCGCCGCGGGGCCACAAAATCGCTGCGAAGCCTTCTATTATACGAAAAATCAAGGACTTGCGGGCGTTATTGGTTACCATCGACGCATGTTCAGTTACCGACACGCTTTCCACGCAGGCAACCATGCCGATGTGCTCAAACACATCACCTTGCTTGCCACCATGCGCCACCTCATGCAAAAAGAGGCCGGCATCACCCTCATTGACACCCACGCTGGGGCCGGTTTGTACCGCCTGGACGGTGATTATTCGCAAAAAGGTGCCGAAGCCGAGGACGGCCTCTTCAAACTACTGGCCGCAGCAGAAAAGCTCGACAGTCTGCCCGAGCCCGTTCAAGACTACCTTGAACAGATCGCCAGCTTCAACCCCAACGGGCAAGCCAAGATCTACCCCGGCTCGCCCTTTTTGATGCAACGCCTGATGCGCCACGCATCGCGCGACCGCTTGCGGCTGTTCGAGTTGCACCCCACCGACAGCAAAGCCCTGATGTCCAACATCGCCCAGCTCGAAGCCGGACGCACGGTCACGGTGAGCCGCGAAGACGGCTTTGAGGCCCTCAAAAAGCTGCTACCGCCACCGCCATCGGCCACAGGCTCCAAGCGGGCCATGGTGTTGATCGACCCGAGCTACGAGATCAAGTCGGATTACAGCAAGGTCGCCAGTGTCATCCAGGAATACCTCAAGCGCTTTTCCACAGGCACTTATTTGGTTTGGTACCCGATCATTCCGCGCCCCGAGGCACACGACCTGCCCAAACGCCTGCGCACTTTGGCGAATCAGTCTCAAAAGCCCTGGCTCAATGCCACGTTAGCGATTGGCCGAGGTCCCGGCGACGAAGGCGGCCTGGTGGCCAGTGGCATGTTCGTCATCAACCCGCCTTTCACCCTGAAAGACCAGATCCGCAAGGCATTGGACGTGGTGGGGCCAGCTTTGGCGCGTGGGTCTGGCAAAAATTGGGCTGTGGAGTCGTCTTGAGCGTTCAGCGTGACGTGTGCTGAGTTCAGTGCTCAACGCAAAAATAAGTGCAAACCCTGATGATGAAGGATTCAAATTAACCGACCGAACGGTCGGTTAATTGGTATACTGGCATCCGCGCCTCGATCATCCCATCCTGTTTGGCGCGGGAGAAGCCCATGTACACGCAATCTTTCAGCGTCCCGGACTCATCCGAGGAAGCCAAATCAACCGGCCTGAAGGCCGTCCCCAAAGCCCTGAGCGCTCAAGACGCCGCCCTTCAAGCGGCCTTTGACGCCCGCATCGATGCCGATGGCCGCATCGAACCCCGCGAGTGGATGCCAGAGGCCTACCGCAAAACCCTGGTGCGCCAAATCAGCCAGCACGCCCACAGCGAAATCGTGGGCATGCTGCCCGAAGGCAACTGGATCAGCCGCGCCCCGAGCCTCAAGCGCAAGGCCATCCTGATCGCCAAGGTGCAAGACGAAGGCGGCCACGGCCTGTACCTCTACAGCGCCGCCGAAACCCTGGGCACCAGCCGCGACCAGATGCTGGACGCCCTGCACACCGGCAAAGCCAAATACAGTTCCATCTTTAACTACCCCACGCTCAACTGGGCCGATGTGGGTGTGGTGGGCTGGCTGGTCGATGGCGCGGCCATCATGAACCAGGTGCCCCTGTGCCGCTGCTCGTATGGCCCCTACGCCCGCGCCATGGTGCGGGTGTGCAAGGAAGAGTCCTTCCACCAGCGCCAAGGCTACGAAGCCCTCTTGGTCATGATGCAAGGCACGGCTGAGCAAAAAGCCATGGTGCAGGACGCCGTGAACCGCTGGTGGTGGAAATGCTTGGCCATGTTTGGCCCGCCCGACGCCGACAGCCCCAACAGCGCACAAGGCATGCGCTGGGGCATCAAGCGCATCAGCAACGACGACTTGCGCCAAAAATTTGTAGACGCGACCGTGCCCCAAGCCAAAGTGTTGGGCGTGACCCTGCCCGACCCGGACCTGAAGTGGAACGAAGCGCGTCAAGCCCACGACTACGGCCAGATCGACTGGGACGAGTTCTGGGCCACCGTGAACGGCAACGGACCCTGCAACAAAGAACGCTTGGGTGCCCGCGTCAAGGCCTGGAACGACGGTGCCTGGGTGCGCGAAGCGGCCCTGGCCCACGCCAAAAAACAACAGCAACGTCAGATGAAGGAAGCAGCATGAGCACCGCCGCATTGAAAGAATGGCCTCTGTGGGAGGTTTTTGTCCGCTCCAAGCAAGGCCTGGAACACAAGCATTGCGGCAGCCTGCACGCATCCGATTCAGAGCACGCTTTGCAAATGGCGCGTGATGTCTACACCCGCCGTCAAGAAGGTGTGAGCATCTGGGTGGTGCCCTCGGCCAATATTTCGGCGAGCGAGCCCAATGACAAGCCCGAATTCTTCGATCCGGCCAGCGACAAGGTCTACCGCCACCCCACTTTCTACGCGATTCCAGAAGAAGTCGGCCACATGTAAAGCCGTTCGGCGCTCAGCGTTGAGCGTCACGCACCCAACACCCTTATGAACACGCCCAACTCCCCAACGGCCTCGCTCAACGCGCCGGTCGATTACCTGCTGCACCTGGCCGACAACGCGCTGATCCTCGGACAGCGCAACGCCGAATGGTGCGGCCACGGCCCCATCCTCGAAGAAGACATCGCGCTGTCCAACAACAGCCTGGACCTGGTGGGCCAAGCCCGCATGCTTTACCAGCACGCGGCCGAGCTGCAAGGTGGCGGCGCCACCGAAGACACGCTGGCGTATTTCCGCGACCTGCCCGACTTCAAGAACTACACCTTGTGCGAATTGCCGCACATGCCCTTGATGTCGGCCACGGCCCAAGGCGACCGCGATTTCGCCATGACCATGGCACGCAACTTTTTGTACAGCAGCCTGATGGTGCTGGTCTGGGACCAGCTGCAAAACTCCAAAGACACACAACTGGCCGCGATTGCCGCCAAGTCGCTCAAGGAAGTGCGTTACCACCTGCGCCATTCACGCGACTGGCTGGTACGTCTGGGCGACGGCACTGACGAGTCCCATGCCAAAGTGCAAACGGCCCTCGACCAGCTGATGCCCTACAGCCAGGAGTTTTGGGCCAGCAGCCCCCATGAAGCCGCCGCGCTGGCCAACGGCACGGGCATCGACATCGCCGCTTTGCAAAACGACTGGAACCAGATCGTGAATGAAGCTCTGCAAGAGGCCACCCTCCAGCGCCCGGCCGATGGTGGCTTTGTGCCCACAGGCAAACAAGGCCTCCACTCCGAGCACCTGGGCTTTGTGCTGGCCGAAATGCAAAGCCTGGCCCGCGCTCACCCGCAAGCCACCTGGTAAGCCCCAAGCCATGTCCACCCTCATTTCTCAGCCCAGCACCGCCGATGTGGCCCGCGCTTGGGTCCTGCTCGACAGCTTGACCGACCCGGAAATTCCGGTAGTCACTTTGCGCGAGCTGGGCATCTTGCGCGACGTGCGCGCAGGAGAAGCGGGACTGGACGTGGTCATCACGCCCACCTACAGCGGCTGCCCGGCCATGGGCCAGATTGAGGACGATGTGAAAGCCCTGTTGCAGGCCCACGGCCTGCAAGGCCGCGTGGTCACGCAGCTGGCTCCGGCCTGGACCACCGACTGGATGAGCGACGCCGCCAAAGACAAACTGCGCGCCTATGGCATTGCCCCGCCGCACGCCTGCAGCAGCGCGGGTTCAGGTACGGCCAACGTGGTGCAGTTTGCAGCGCGTGGGGCCAAGCCCGAGGTGGTGAACTGCCCGCAATGTGGCTCGGCCAACACCACCGAAACCTCCCATTTCGGCTCGACCGCCTGCAAGGCCCTTTACCGGTGCCTGGCCTGCATGGAGCCCTTCGATTACTTCAAACCTTACTGAGCGGCCTTGCCGCCCTGAAGCACCATGTCCGCACCCCGATTTCATGACCTCCCGATCGCACGCATTTCACCCGAAGCGGCTGGTGCCGTGGCGATCACGCTGAACGTGCCTGCCGATCTGCGCAGCAGCTTTGACTTCCAGCCGGGCCAGTTCCTGACCTTGCGTGCGGACATCAACGGCGCGGATGTGCGCCGCAGTTACTCCATCAGCTCGGCCCGCAGCCAGCTGCAAAAGAACGGCGTTCTCGAAGTGGGCATCCGCCCCGTGGAAGGCGGCGTGTTCTCCAACTGGGCCGCCACCCAACTCCAGGCGGGCGACACCTTGCGCGTGATGCCGCCCGATGGCCGCTTTGTGGTGCAGCGCCCCCGAGCGATTCACCGCGTGGGCTTTGCGGCTGGCTCGGGCATCACGCCCATCCTGTCGATCCTCGCCAGCACCCTGGAAGACCAACCCGAGAGCAAGTTCACCTTGGTCTACGGCAACCGCCGCATGGACAGTGTGATGTTCAACGAAGCACTGCAAGACCTGAAGGACCGCTATCCCTCGCGCCTGACCTTGATCCATGTGCTCTCGCGCCAGGCACAAGAAGTGCCCTTGCTGGAAGGGCGCATCGACGCGGCCAAGGTGCAGGCCATCATCGACGCCGTCTTGCCTGTGGGCAGCATGGACGAGGTGTTTGTGTGCGGACCCGAGGCCATGATCGAAGCCACCGAGCAAGCTCTGCTCACGGCTGGTGTGAAAGCCGAGCGCATCCGCACCGAGCGCTTCAGCTCACCCACACTGGATGCCTTAGCCCCCGAGGTCCGCGCCAAAGCCGTGCTGGGCCACCCCGCCACCCGCGAACAAGGCGAAGTTCAACTCACCGTGGTGCTGGACGGCAAGCCCTACAACATGCCGATGAACCGCAACGAAAAGATCTTGGACATCGCTTTGTCCCTGGGTCTGGACCTGCCGTATTCATGCAAAGCCGGGGTGTGCTGCACCTGCCGCTGCAAGGTCATGGAAGGCACGACCGAGATGGAGAAGAACTTCACCCTCGAAAAGCCCGAAGTCGAGCAAGGCTTCATCCTGTCTTGCCAAGCCCGCCCCACCAGCGAGCGCGTGGTGATCAGTTTCGACGAGCGCTGAAACTCGCGCAGCAAGCCCGCCATGGTCGCTGCGCAAAACGATACTTGTCGGACCTGAAGGTCCGACCTACAGGAGAACCCGGGTTCACTCGCCCGACTGCTGCATCGCCCACATGCTGGCGTAACGGCCTTGCAAGGCCAGCAAGGCGGCATGGTTGCCGCGCTCGATGATCTGGCCCGCTTCCATCACCAAAATCTCGTGCGCATCGACCACCGTGGACAAGCGGTGGGCAATCACCAAGGTTGTCTTGTTTTGCGACACACCCGCCAACTCGGTTTGGATGGCGCGCTCGTTGGCCGAATCGAGCGCCGAGGTGGCCTCGTCGAACACCAAAATCGGCGGATTCTTGAGCAAAGTGCGGGCAATGGCCACACGCTGCTTTTCACCGCCCGACAATTTCAACCCGCGCTCGCCCACCGAAGTTTGGTAACCCTTGGGCGTGGAGACGATGAAGTCGTGGATGCGGGCAGAACG
This sequence comes from Comamonadaceae bacterium PBBC1, assembly GCA_002256145.1. Classification (GTDB taxonomy): domain Bacteria; phylum Pseudomonadota; class Gammaproteobacteria; order Burkholderiales; family Burkholderiaceae_C; genus Limnohabitans_A. The sequence continues at coordinate 33,577 of NKIP01000017.1, read as the reverse complement.
CGCAGCCCCTTCGATTTCAGATTGACTGGCACCGGGACGGCCATAGGCGATGTTGTAGGCCACGCTGTCGTTGAACAGCACCGTGTCTTGCGGCACGATGCCCAAGGCCTGGCGCACGCTCGATTGAGTGACTTGCCGGATGTCTTGCCCCGCAATTCGGATGAAGCCTTGCTGCACGTCGTAAAAGCGGAACATCAAACGCGCCAGCGTAGATTTGCCCGAACCTGAAGGGCCGACCACGGCCACCGTTTTGCCCGCGGGAATGGTGAAGCTGATGTCTTGGAGGATCGGGCGGTCGCTTTCGTAGGCAAAAGACACGCGGTCAAACACCACATCGGGCGCACCCTGCAAAGCCAGCGCCTGTGCATCGGGCGCATCGGCCACTTCTCGCTCGCGGTCCATCAGCACAAACATCTTGTCCAGATCGGTCAGGCTTTGTTTGATCTCACGGTACAGCACACCCAAAAAGTTGAGCGGGATGTAAAGCTGAATCATGAAGGCATTGATCATGACCAGGTCACCCAAGGTCATGCGCCCGGCCACCACCCCTTCAGTGGCCCGCCAAAGCATGGCCACCAGGGCCGACGCGATGATGAGCTGCTGCCCGGTATTGAGCAAGGACAAAGAGGTTTGTGCCTTCAGGCGGGACAAGCGCAGGCGCTCCAGGCTGTCGTCGTAGCGGCCCGCCTCGAATCGCTCATTGCCAAAGTATTTGACGGTTTCGTAGTTCAACAGCGAGTCAACCGCCCGCGTGTGGGCAGCCGAATCGAACTCGTTGGCCTGTTTGCGGAACTGGGTGCGCCACTCGGTCACACGCACCGTGAAGAAAATATAAAACGCCAAGGCTGCCAAGGTGATGCCCGCGAACCAGGCGTCAAACTTCACCGCCAAAATCGTCAGCACCAGGCCCACCTCGATCAGCGTGGGGATGATGCTGTAAAGCGAATACGAGATCAGCGACTCGATGCCGCGCACGCCGCGCTCGATGTCGCGTGTCATCCCGCCCGTTTGCCGGGCCAAATGAAAACGCAGGCTTAAAGCGTGCAAATGCTCAAAAGTCTGCAGGGCAATGCTGCGCGAAGCGCCTTGTGTGGCTTTGGCAAACACCAGCTCGCGCAACTCGGTGAATGCAGACGTCAGCAAACGCAAGGCCCCGTAACCCACCAACAAGGCCACCGGCACCACCAGCACCGCTTGCGGGTCGCCGGGCTTGAGGCTCATGGCGTCCACCAGTTCCTTGAGCAGCAGAGGGACACTCACATTGGCCAGCTTGGCGCACACCATGAGGGTGAGTGCGATGACCACGCGCCATTTGTATTGCCACAAATAGGGCAAGAGGCGTGACAGGGTTTGCCAGTCTCCCCCAGCGGGGGGCGGTGCAGCCTGTCCAGCAGATTTTGCAAGGGGGGCAGCAGAGGGAGCGGTTTCGCCGTGGTGGCGCATAAGGGACAATCCAGTTGAACGTTAACCACCGATTGTGCCCATGTCTGAAACACCACGCCCCCACGCTGTCGCATTGCCCACTGACCAGGAACTGGTCATGAAGGTGATCCCCATGCCTGCCGACTGCAATGCCAACGGCGATATTTTTGGCGGCTGGGTCATGGCCCAGGTCGACTTGGCAGGTGCCGTTTTGCCTGCGCGTCTGGTGCGCGGTCGCATGGCCACGGTGGCGGTCAATGAATTCATCTTCAAGCAACCGGTCAAGGTGGGCGACATCCTGTCGTTTTTTGCACGCATCGTGAAAGTGGGCCGCACCTCAGTCACCGTCAAGGTCGAGGTGTTTGCCGAGCGCATCCGCTTGCAGGGTGACTACATCAAGGTGACCGAAGCCAGCCTGACTTATGTGGCCATCGACGGCAGCGGCAAGCCTTGCCCTGTTGGCTCTCAGGCCTGATCACAGCGCAGGTGACCATGAAGCCCGCGCTCAAAACCGGTAACGCACCGACACCCTGACCGTGCGCGGCTCAGCCGGGTGCACATGCACACCCTCCACCCCGGCCGCCTCGCCAGACAGGCGCGAGGTGTAGACATAAGCCACATCGATGTTCTGGCGATCCGTCAGGTTCAGCACGTCCAGACTCAGGTCCAGGTCTGGGCGCAGCTGACGTTGCATGCGCAAGTTAAGTGTCAAGCTCGACGGCGCACGCACCGCATTGTCTTCGCGCAAAGGGGCAGGCCCGATGTAACGCAAGCCCACGGAGCCCGACCAGGGGTGCGCGTTGCGCAGGGTCAGCGTCAGGTTGGCCACGCGCTGCACGGCGTTGGGAATGTCGTTGCCCTGCACTGCGTTGTCGGTGTAGCGCGCACGGGTCCAGGCCAGGCTCATGTCCAGGCCCAGATGTTGTCCCCAGACCCCTTGGTGGCTGAACTCCAGCCCCTGGCGCCGACTGGGGCGTCCCGCCTCGGTGCTGCCCGCATCGCCCAGGTACACCAGCTCAGAATCCATGTCCAGCTGCCACAGCGCCAGACTCGATTGCCACTGGTCTGACCATTGGGTTTTGAGGCCGACTTCCTGCCCACGCGCAGCCATCAGACCCGCCACCGGGCTGATGGCCGAGCCGCTGACCGGATCCACCGTGGCTGTAGCCCCACGGGCATCGTTGCTGTGAAAGCCACGACCTGCATTGAGAAAAAATTCTGTGCGAGCCCAAGGTCCCAGGATGAGCGACAACTTGGGCGAAAGCTGGCTGCTGCGGGCCTGACCCGAATTGGCGGCCAAGCTCAGGCTTTGCACCTGCGCGCGCCATACATCGGCCCTCACACCCGCCACGGTACGCAGCCAGGGCGTCCAAGTGGTGGCGTTTTCGGCATGCACACCCAGCAGACTTTGTTCAACCACGTCCTCCCGCACGGTCGACAAAATTTGCCGCGCCGCCGTGTTGAACAAACCCAGCCGGATGTGGTCTTGCCGATAGTCCAGCCCCAGGGTATTGACCACAAAAGCCCCCTCCTGGCCCTCTGTGATCCACGACTTGGAGGCCCGCCCGCCCCAGACGCTGCGTTGGTCGCTTTGACCGAACTGGTCGCCACTGACCGGGTTGTTCAGCTGGTAGGTGAAGTTGGAAAACAGGTCCAGGTCGTAACGCATGGCGTAGGCACTGAGCTGAACACGTTCTTGCGCCGTCTGGCTGTGCCACTGCCCCGACAGGCTGGTGCGCCGGGTCTGCCCGCCATCGGTGGCATCCAGTGAATCAAAACGGCCAAAGGGCTGGCCCTGGTACACCGCGGCATCGAGCAAACGTTGCGGCACTTGTTCGGTTGCCCGCCACTGCGCCGCATAGGACATGAGGCTGGTGGACCAGCCTTGGGCGGCTGTGCCGCCGCTCAGGGTCAGCAAGGCGTTGGTCTTGCGCAGACCTTCTGGCTGGGTCCAGGGGCCGTTGTGGTGCATGCTCTCCAGCGCCCCCAAAACATGCAACCCGTCTTGAATTTCGCGTGAACCTGCGACCACCGTGCGTGCATAGCCGCCCTGCCCCAGGCTGACATCGGCAAAGGGCTGTTCCAGCCGCGTGCGGTAGGCGATGCGGGCCGAGCCAGCCGACGAGAAGTCGCCCTCACCCGCAAAATACGGGCCTTTGCGGTAGTCGATGCGCTGCACCAGCTCGGGCATCAAAAAGTTCAGATCGCTGTAGCCTTGGCCGTGTGCATGGCTGGGCATGTTGACCGGCACGCCATTGACCGTGGTCGCGAAGTCTGTGCCATGGTCCAGGTTCATGCCGCGCAGAAAATACTGGTTGGCCTTGCCATCGCCTGAGTGTTGGGTGACGACCATGCCGGGCACAAATTCCAGCACGTCAGCTGGGCGCTGCAAGGGCTTGTGCTTGATCACGGACGCACTCACCGCTCCCTGGCTGGCGGCATCGCTCAGGCCCGGGGCTTTGTGGTCTTGCGCAATGATTTCAACTTCATCCTGGCCTGATGGCGTTGCGGCCATGAGCTGTGTTTGCGCACAAAAGACCCCCAGGGACAAACTGATCCAACAGACAGAATAAATTTGCATCGCGTGTGATTCAGCAAGATAAACAGCCCCGACAAAGCCGCACTCAGGCGGTCAGTGCCACCCGCTGAACAAACCAGAAGGTGCCCAAGCCCATGGCGCCCCAAGAGGCCAGCCGCAAAGCCATGGCCAATGCGCTCTCCCCCGCCCAGCGGCGCAGCGCCCAAAACACCCCCATCGCCACACCCGCAGCGGCCAGCTGGCCCAGCTCAATGCCGAGGTTAAAGCCCAGCAGACTCCAGAATTTGCGCGCCCCCTGCAAGCCCAGATCGGTCAGGGCTTCGGCCATGCCCAAACCATGGATCAGTGCGCAGAAAAACACCAAACCCCAACGCCAAGCGGCAGGCACGGTTCGCCCATTTTTCTGGCGCCAGCGGTCAAATCCCGCCATGCCGACGACGGTGATGGCGATGGCAGGCTCCACCAGCGCGGGCGAGACTTGCCAGCCCCCCAGCACGCAAGCCAACAAGGTCAGGGCATGCCCCAGCGTGAAGCAAGTCAGCGTCCACACCAGATGGCGCAGCCCAACACCTGCAGCCAGCACCACCAACAGAAACAGCAAATGGTCTGCCCCCGCCAGAACATGGTGCGCGCCGATCCAGATCTGATCGGAAATCACAGCCCAAATGCCGGGAAAAACCGCCATCTCGGCACGCTCAGGGCTCAGGGTCAAGAGCTGCGTCTCACCCCCACGGGTCACGGTGATGTGCTGGGTTTGCTCATCGGCTTGTGTCCCGAATAGACGCAACCCGAAACGTCCGCCCTCCTGGCTCGATGGCCATGCAAAGCGCCCCATCACCACCAGCTGACTGGCCGGGGCTGCAGGTGCATTGTCGGGCGGTGACAGGTTGAAAATCACGCCCTCCAAAGGGGCTGCGCCTTGCTCGCTCACCAGCTGCACGCCTGCGCGCACCTGCGCTTCGATGTCGCGCCAATGGGCATGTCCCTCTGCCATGGACAAACGCCCATCACCATCGTCGTCGACGCCCTGGAATGCGGATACCGGCAATGACAGCACCATGAAAGCGCCGCCATCCACAAAGTTCAGCGTGCCGCGCTGCGCCACCATGAGGTGGGCTTGGGCAGCCCCCGACATCAACAGCAGCCAGCCCATCCATCCCGTGAGCAGCGCCCTGTGCAAGCCACGCATGTCAGGGCCTTGGTGGTGGCATGCCGCCAGCACCACCACCTGTGGCGCCCGCTGTGGCAGTGCCCTTCACGCACCGATGCACATAGGGCCAGGTCTCGGTCACCATGTAGTGGTAGATGCCTTTGGGAAACTCGGGCGTGACGCCTGTGCGTCCATTGCACTCGTCCAGGTCCCCAGAACCCGCCACGTACTCATAGTCTTGCAAAAAAGTGCCCATGGGGAAAATGGCGTCCGAGGGGCGGCCACTGTCGGGGCTTGTTTTTTTGCGCCAGCTGGATCTGAGCACTTTCATGTCCGATTGGGCATTGCTGGCCTCCGCATGGCCGTAACGTGCATACATCGGAAAACCATCACTGGCCCAGCCCACCAAGGTCATGGTCTGCGTGCCCTTGCCCAATTTGTCGATGAACTTCTCGGGCATGCCGTGGTAGTGGTATTCGCCCTGAGGTTGCACATGGCCATTGCTGGCATCTGCACCAAAGTTGAACGTGGTCTGGCCCAAAGCCTCCATGCGCCATGTCCCCGCATTGCCCAGCATCGTGCACGCAGCGCCGGTCGTCGTATCGGTGGATGTGGCTGTGCTGGCGCAGTTACCGCCCGTGCCGGGCTCAAACTTGATGCCGTTCAATGCGTAACCCGCTGTCTGAATGGCGGTGCCCGTCGTGCTGCTCACAGCAGGGGTGATCGTGGCCGACACCTCGGTGTTTTGCGCCGAAATTTTGAAGTCCAGATCCGACTGGATGTTGAAAGGACCCACGGCATGGTCAGGCACGCTGTTGGCCTTCAACGTGCGGGTGGTGTCGCTGCAAGACCAGCTGGCGGTGCTGGTCAAGTTGACCCGTGGATCGGTGTTGAGGGCGCTGTAGCTGTAGTTGCATTGCACACCCGCCGTGGTGGTGGTGCTTGTGGTGTCGGTGCTTGTGCTGGATCCACCGCCGCAAGCGCCAAGCGCGCACAAGCTGGCCACAAGCCCGGACATTTTCAGGATTGGGGGGAAAGTCATGTTCACGCCCCCACTCATCGTTGGCCAGGCATGCCGCCTGCTGGCGGGTGGCTCGGTTTGCACGCCAGCGGCTTGCCAGTGGGTGCCCAGCAAGTGCCTTGGGCACTGCCTTGTGGACCTTTGAAACTGCAGTCCTGACCTGACTTCAAGGTCTGGCATGCCGCCAGAGCTTCGGGAGGTGGTGGGCGTGGCGAATCACCACCGGGCGCTGCCTGTGCGAACAACAGGCCGCCGCTCAAGGCCAATGACATGGAAAAGGCTGCACGCGCAAGAATGGATTTGTTTTGCATGGTGGACTTTCAAAGTGGAGGTCGCTGTGGCGACCTCCGTCCATTGTTCAAAACAAATGTGGAGCAAATGTGTGGGAAATGTGGCGGCCCCAAATAGCCGCCTCGCGCATCAGGAGACGATGTAGGCGGCTGCCCCTGTGGACATCAGGGTGCCGTCCGGCCCCATGAATTCCATGCGCGAAGAACCCACCCGCGAGCCCACTCGCAGGCAATGGGCATGAATATCAAAGTAGTCGCCAATGCCGGGGCGCAGGTAGTCCACTCGCAAATCAATGGTGCCCAACTTGGCAAAGCGCTCCAGCCGCTTGGCAGGCGCCTCTTCCATGTGTTTGGCGGCCAGGGCCGCCATGACGGCCGCACTGCCCATGGCGTCGAGCACCGCGCTGATGACGCCGCCATGGATGCGGTTGTAGGCATAGTGCCCCACCAGTTCGGGCCGCATGGTGATGCGGGCCGTGACGCCCTCTGGTGAGACATGCGTCAGCTTCAAGCCCAGGGTCTGGTTGAAGACAATTTTTTCTTCGTAAATCTGACGAAAACCTTCGATGTATTCAGGTTCAAGGACGACGGGGGTGTTGGCGCGATGGGGCATCTGGAGATTTTATCGGTGACCCTAGAAGGTGTATTTTAGGTCGGTGGCTTCAGCCCCGACATGGGCCTTCGCCGAAGCCAGAAATGTCGGACCTAAAGGCGCCGACCTACGGGGAGATGTGTGACGGTGATCAAAGACACCGACACATGTGCGCAAGCCGCCCTGCGATGAACTGGGGAATCAAAGCTTGGAAAAGTCCGGCTTGCGTTTTTCCATGAACGCGCCAAAGGCTTCTTTGGCAGCAGGCTCTTGCAGCATGCGGCCAAAGCTGGCGCCTTCTTCGGCCATTTTTTGCAACACGGCTTGGGTGTCGCCCTTCATCAATCGCTTGGTCTCAATCAGTGATGACAGCGGCTTGGCGGCCAGCTTGCGGGCTTGCGCCTGGGCGTAGCCGTTGACTTCGGTGGGTGGCACCACGCGGTTGACCAGGCCGACTTCTTGCGCGGCTTCGGCAAAAAAGGGCTCGCCCATGAGCAGGGCTTCGGCTGCGCGGTGGTAGCCGAACATGCGCGGGGCCAGCAGGCTGGACGCCGCCTCGGGGCACAGACCCAGGTTGACGAAAGGCATGGAGAACGCCGCGTTGTCACCGGCATAGACCAGGTCGCAATGGAACAGCATGGTGGTGCCGATGCCCACGGCAGGCCCGGCCACAGCGGCGAGCAGTGGCTTTTCGAAAGTGGCGATGCCACGCAAAAAGCGGAACACGGGTGACTCTTGTGTGGTGGGCGGCTGGTTCAAAAAGTCGCCGATGTCGTTGCCCGCGCTGAAGATGCTCTCGTGCCCCTGAAACACCACGACCCGAACGGCGGGATCGGCTGCGGCCTGGGCCACAGCGTCGGCCATGGCCGCATACATGCTGGAGGTGATGGAGTTCTTTTTGTCCAGGCGGTTGAAGGTGATGGTCATCACCCCTGCGTCGGTGTGGGTCAGGATGTCAGACATGCGGGTCCTTGAGGTGTGTTGCGGGAGGCGAGGCGGTTCACTGAACCCGAATCCAGGTTTGTGTGCGACCCAAAATCGGGGCACCAATGAAACCCCGGACTTCGAGTTTTTTACCACCATCAATGGGGGTCAAGCGCAGGCTGTAGTTTTTGCCGTTCTCGGGATCCAAGATTTTCCCACCCTCCCACACCACTTTGCCGTCACCTTGTTGACCGCCCCGGATGATTTCCATGCCGATTTTGGGTTTGTCTTTGCGGTCATCGGTGCACAAATTGCAATTGGTTTCGGTGTTGGGGTTGTTTTGCAGCGACCGTTCGACCACGCCCGACAAGCCTCCCGCTGCGTTCAGGCTGATGCGGATTTCGGCTTTGGGCTGCTTGCTTTCGTCGTCGATGCTGCGCCACAGACCCACCGGGCTCATTTGGGCATGTGCGGCCAGGCTCAGCAGGCCTGCGCTCAGGGTCATGGTCAGGGTCAAAGCGGTTTTGATCACAGTGCTCTTCCTTTTTGATACTGGGGTTCAAGCCAGCGCGGCGTCGGTGTCCATCAACACATCGCTGCCCGCACGAATGCGGCGCATCAGCGTCGAGGTTTCGGGCATCAGGCGGGTGAAGTAAAACCGCGCGGTCTGCAATTTGGCCTGGTAGAACGGATCGGGCCGCCGCGCCTCTTCTTCGGCTTCGGCCAGTTTGGCCAGCGCGATCTGCGCCGAACGGGCCCAGAAGTAACCCAGCACCAAATGGCCCACCACGCGCAAATAGTCCACCGCAGCTGCGCCCACTTCGTCAGCATTGCTTATGGCTTTCATGCCGACTTCGCCGGTGAGTTGCGTGAGTTTTTGGCCCAGATCGGCCAGCGGCTTGATGAATTCGCCCATGGCTTCGTTGGCCATTTCGGCCTTGACCAGTTGCTCCACCAATTTACCGAACTTCTTGAGCGTGGCACCCTGGTTGCCCAACACTTTGCGGCCCAGCAAGTCGAGTGACTGGATGGTGTTGGTGCCTTCGTAGATCATGTTGATGCGGGCGTCGCGCACGAACTGCTCCATGCCCCACTCTTTGATGTAGCCGTGGCCGCCAAACACCTGCTGGCAGGCCGATGTGGCTTCCCAAGCGTTGTCGGTGGTGAAGGCTTTCACGATGGGTGTGAGCAAAGCCACGACTTCGGCGGCCTCGGCACGCACGGCTTCGTCGGGGTGGTTGATTTCTTTGTCGAGCAGCAAGGCGCAGTAGCAGGCCAAGGCACGGCCGCCTTCGGCATAGGCCTTGGCGGTCATGAGCATGCGGCGCACATCGGGGTGCACGATGATCGGGTCGGCCGGTTTTCCGGGGGCTTTGACACCCGTGAGCGACCGCATTTGCACGCGGTCTTTGGCATAGGCCAGCGCGTTTTGGTAAGCCACTTCGGTCAGGCCCAGCGACTGGTTGCCCACGCCCAGACGCGCGGCGTTCATCATCACGAACATCGCGGCCAGGCCTTTGTTAGGTTGGCCCACCAGGGTGCCCACCGCGCCGTCCAAAACCATTTGGCAAGTCGCGTTGCCATGGATGCCCATTTTGTGCTCCAGGCCGCCGCAGTAAATGCCGTTGCGCTCGCCCATGCTGCCGTCGGCGGCCACATTGAACTTGGGCACGATGAACAGGCTGATGCCTTTGCTGCCGGGGGGCGCATCGGGCAGGCGGGCCAGCACCAGGTGCACGATGTTGGGGGCCAAGTCGTGTTCGCCTGCGCTGATGAAAATCTTTTGACCGCTCAGCTTGTAGGTGCCGTCGGCTTGCGGCTCGGCCTTGGTGCGCAGCATGCCCAGATCCGTGCCGCAATGCGGCTCGGTCAGGCACATGGTGCCGGTCCACTCGCCGCTGGTCAGCTTGGGCAAATACAGGGCTTTTTGCTCGGGTGTGCCGTGCGCGTGCAGGCACTCGTAGGCGCCGTGACTCAGGCCCGGGTACATGGTCCAAGCCTGGTTGGAGGAGTTGAGCATTTCGTAAAAACACTGGTTGACCACAAAGGGCAAGCCCTGACCGCCGTACTCGGGGTCGCAGCTCAGCGATGGCCAGCCACCGGCCACGTACTGCTCATAAGCCGCCTTGAAACCGTCGGGTGCTTTGACTTCGTGCGTGTCGCGGTTGAGCTGGCAGCCCTGGGTGTCGCCCGAAATATTCAGAGGAAAGACCACTTCAGATGCGAACTTGCCGCCTTCTTCGAGCACCGCATTGATGGTGTCGGCGTCGGTGTCGGCGTGCTTGGGCAAGGCCTTGAGTTCAGCACTCACGTTGAGCAATTCGTGCAAGACAAACTGCATGTCACGAAGGGGTGGGTTGTAGACGGGCATGGGTATTCCTGATTGAAAAGGGTGAAATGTCTAAACAGTCAAACTCAAGGCTTGACCACAAGGTCTTGGGGATCTGACGCCGCCTGCGCGTTGCTCGCATAGCGGTCCAAAATGTGCAGAAAACCACGTCGCGCTCTCTCTGATGCGCTGGGATCACGCAAAAAACGAGCCTCGTAATGCAAGGCCAATATCAGGCCGTGGATTTCAAAAGCGATTTGATGGGCATCGGACGCTCGGCTGAGCTGTCCCTCAATTTGTGCCAACTCCACAGCCCGGCGCAAGGCGGTTTGCCATGTGGCCACCGAACGGGCCAAGGCATCGCGCACGGGCCCAGTGCGGTCGTCAAACTCCACGGCTCCACTGATGTAAATGCAACCCGAATCGATTTCAGCCGAGGTCTGAACCATCCAATTGTCAAAAAGCGCCTGCAACCGCGGCACACCACGGGGCTGCTGCATGGCCGCGTAAAACACTTCGGCCTCAAAACGGTCGTGGTATTCGCGAATCACCGAAATTTGCAGCTCTTCACGCGAGCCAAAATGCGCAAACACACCCGATTTGCTCATGCCTGTGACTTCGGCCACGGCACCAATGGACAATCCTTCCAGGCCAATTTGAGAGGCCAAACCCAAAGCGGCATCAATGATCACGGTCTTGGTTTGCTGGCCCTTGATCAGCACGCGGCGGCCCGTTTCTGCACTGGGCGCAGGGGTGGTTTTGCGGGGGTGTTTGGGGTCGGTCATGGGGCATAAAAAGAACGATCGTTCTATTTTGCACCATTTTTCAAATCCGTCCCCCACATCAGGTTTCACTCAGGGTCAATGGGGGGACGTCCAAAGCCAGACCCCAAATGCCTGACCCACTTCAAAAGTCTGACATCCGTCGCTCTGAGTCAGGCTTGGGGGTCCAGACCAGAGGCAGGCAAATGCCCAGCCAACTCCAACTGCATGATGATCATGTTGACCAGTGTGGCCACCGAGGGGCGTCCAGTCTCCAGGACAAAATGCGCCGTTTCTCGGTAAAGTGGGTCGCGGGCTTCAAACAGCGCCCTCAGGCGGCTTAACGGGTCATCGACTTGCAACAAGGGCCGCCCTGTATCGTGGCGCACGCGACGGTAGACATCTTCAGGTGTGGACCGCAAATAGATCACATGACCCCGCGCATGCAAATGGCGGCGATTGGTTTCGCGCAACACCGCACCGCCTCCGGTTGCGATCACCCCCTGATGAGACAGCGTCAAATCATCGATCACTTGTTGCTCGACATCGCGAAAGCTGTCCTCGCCCTGGTGTTCGAAATACTCCCGAATTGAACACCCCAGTCGGTGCTCAATCACATGGTCAGAATCGACGAAGGGCACCCCCAATCGACGGGACAGATGCCGACCAATGGTGGTTTTACCCGAGCCCGGAAGGCCCACAAAGATGATGCTCAATGAAATCTCGCACAGGATAGTCAGGGCTGACCAAGGGTCTCCAGCCAGCGCCTCTTGAATAAACCTGAAGTGTATTCCAACGATTGCCCACACTGAGACGCCTGAACGTCTGTGCGCAATGTGCGCCTCATGGTGGGGTCAGCGCCGGGTCATCGGCCATGACCCGAGGCGTCAAGAAAATCAGCAACTCGCTTTTGCGCTGTGCCTGATCTCGGTTCTTGAACAACCAACCCAAGCCGGGCACATCGCCCAAACCGGGCACTTTGGACTCATTGTTGCGGTCTGTTTCTTCGTAAATGCCCCCCAGCACCACGGTACCGCCATCCTCTACCCGCACCTGAGTTTTGACGTGCTTGGTGTTGATCGCATACCCAGCGGGCGTGATTTGCCCCACACTGTCTCGGTTGACGTCGACATCCAGCACCACAGACCCGTCAGGGGTGATTTGCGGCGTGACCTCGAGCTTCAAATTGGCCTTGCGAAAGGTGATCGATGTGGCCCCACTGGCCGAGGCTGTTTGGTAGGGCAATTCAGTGCCTTGCTCAATCAGCGCCTTGGTTTGATCGGCCGTCACGACCCTGGGGCGCGAGACCACCTTGCCACGGCCATCGGCTTCCAAAGCTGAAATTTCCACATTGATGAAACGGTCTGCCGCTGCGTTAAAAAGTGACACGGCAAAATTGGCGGGCGTGTTCAGGGTCTGCCCAGCCGACCCGGCCGGAAAATTCACCTGATTCCCGGTCACCACCCCCGCCCCGGTGGCCGAGTTGGTGGCCCCCAGGGCCAAGGTGTTGCTGCGGTTGTTCATGCGCAAAGGCACCGCCAGACCGGCACCCAACCTGACGCCCAATGACTGACCAAACTGGTCATCCGCCTCGACAATTCGGGCCTCGATCAGGACTTGCCTGACCGGCACATCCAACTGCGCCAGCAGCGTTTGCACATCGGCCAAACGGGCTGGCAAATCAGACACAAACAACTGATTGGTGCGAGGCTCCGACAAGACGCTGCCCCGACTGCTGAGCCAACGCCCCCCACTGCCGCCCGGTGCAAGTCCCCCTCCTTGCAAACGCTGGGCCACCTCGCTGGCGCGGGCATATTGCAAACGCACGGTCATCAATTGAAGGGGGCTGACGGCCTCCAGGGCGGCTTGTGCTTCGAGTTGTTTTTTCTCGCGCAAGGCCCATTCTTCTTGCGGTGCGACCCACAGCACTCGGCCCTCTTGCCGCGAAGCCAGACCCTTGGACTGCAGCACAATTTGCAAGGCTTGAGGCCAGGGGACTTCCGTCAAGCGCACGGTCACTTGGCCACTGACGCTGTCGGTGGCAATCAAATTCAGGCCTGTGAAATCGGCAAACACCTGGAGCAAGGTCTTGATGTCGATGTTCTGAAAATTCAAACTGATCGTTTGCATTGGGGACGCCACACCGCCGGAAGACGCTGATAGCTCAGCATCGGGTCTGACTTCCGCCCCCCAAGCCCCCATCGTCCCCACCGTGCACAAAAAAATGGCAGACACCGTCAAACGCTGAACCATCTGTTTCATTTGAAGGCCTTTTCAAAAGTCAACACCCTGACGGGTTCCAGACCTGCACGCAAGCTCACCGCCTGATCGCCAATGGCCACCAAGCGGTGACCCTCCTGGCTCACGCGATGCCCCACCTGAGCGCTGACCCAATGCGGCCCGAACGCCAATATCGCGTGGACGGTCTGCGGCCCATGCCATACGCCCAACAATCGCACCCCTGCCATGGGCCAGTGCTTGGGATCAGGCGAATCCACCGCTGCGGTTTGTGGCGCTGCCAATGCACCGTCGAGTCCTGCAGGCGCAAGCGCCATGACCATCTCATAACCCGCGGGCGCACCATGAAAAAACAGGGCCGGTCCCTGAGTGCTCACCGTGTTGGATACGGTTTGTCCTCGCCATGCCTTGTCCCCATCCTGGTCTGCACGCAACCAAACACGCAAGAGCACGTCGATGTCGACCCAAGGCGCATGGGCTTGTGGGGTGATGCGCAAACGCTCCATCGTCCACACGGGCATGCCTTCACTCAAGGCGGTCCAGGCACGTCCCCAATCGTCAAAGCGCCCCCTCAAACGCAAGGCCACGGCCTGACTGGGCAAGGGTGCGGCCACTTTGTCACTCACAGGCTGCAGGGACAACAGCTCCAAGCGATGGCGCTCAAAGCTTTGTTGCAAAGCAGGCCAAAGCAGTGACCGCGACGACACGCCCGGCAAATGGGACAAGCTCTGTGACAGCGCCTGGGCCGCCTCCCCATTTGCCGAATCTGACGCTCCAGGCAAGTCACGGGGCTGCGTCGCCACTTGAACACGCAAATCGGCCAACACACCCTGGGCTTGCCAGAGTTCTTCCAAAGTTTCGGCTTGCCAAAGCCCCATCACCAACAGCACCGCAAAAAAAGCCGTACAGGCATACACCCACCGCCGGTAGATGCGCCGAGCTTGTCTTTGCAGCCAACTGGGGCCTTCAGATCGCCAAAGTTGCCAAAGCTCTGCCCATGACTGAGACCGGATACTTTGCAATGAGCCGGGATGCTGCGCCATGGCCCTCATGGCGAAGCCTTTTCCGAGGAGCCTGAGGGCGAAGCAGCACCGGGTTTTTCATACCGGGCACCCAGCCCCAGCCCATCGGCGTGCCAGACAAACTCCACGGCAGCCGAACGGTCGGGCAGCACTGGACTCGGGTTGGAGCCAAGCCCATCGGCGACAAACTGGGCACGGGTCAAGCTCAAGACCCAAGGCAATTGTTGCGACAGCCGCTCTCTGGATTGGTTCATGCTGTTGAGGTCTTTGGCTCGGCCCTGCAACTCCAGACGATCGGAGGTCAACTGCAAACTCAACAATTGCAATCCACCCTGGGCAGCCTCTTGTTGCAAGGCGCGATTCAAGGCCTCCCATGCCTTGTGCTGCTTTGCCACCTGTTGCAAGTGCTGCAACTGCAGTTGCCCTTGGCCTTGCTGAAGTTTCGATTGATTGGCCGCTTGCTGTTGCAGTTTTTGTGCGCTGACCTGGGCATTGAGGCGCTGCTGCTCTTGCTGCAAAAACAGCCTGTATGGATCACTCCAATGCAGCAGCAAAAAGCCCACCAAGCTCCCTGTTGCAACGCCCGCAGCCAAGGTCCATCGACGATGAAATCGTCTGCGTTGCCGGTCCAACCCGGGGTAATTGAGCAAATTCAAGGCGGCCATCACAACCACACCCTCAAGGCCAGACCCGCCGCCACCATTCGCGCCCCTGCCTCTGATTTCATGGCTTGATGCAGTCCTGGTTCGGCCATCAAATCCAGCGGATGCCCCTGCATCTGTGCCGCCAAATCTTTGACGGATTGCACGCGAAATTGCCAATCTTGTGTGGACTGGGTCAACAAACTGCCCATGCCACCTTGCAAAGCGGCAACCGCCCTTTGTGCGGCCAACACAGCAGGCTCGACACTCTCGAGCTGCCACCCGGCCGCTCGTGTGCAAATTTTGTAGTCGTCTATTTGCGTTTGCGTGCAGCCCACCCAATGGACTCGCTGGACAACTTCGTGGGTTTGGATTTCAGGATAAAAATCAAAATGGACTTCATCGGCGGGCTTGCCCAGCAATTGCGAGACCTCCAACTGCACTTCGGTGGCCCATTCGTCGGCGGCCAGATGAGCGGGTAACTCCAACACCCCTGAAACACACTGCTCACTCGACAGCGCCATGCTCACCCGGTGCTGTTGCCGCCCACGCAGTACTCCGGCTTCACGCAAACACTTGCCCAAACCCGGCCAGACAGTCTCTTCTTGCGAGGGAGACCATTGAATACTGGTGTGAACACTGATCAACTCAGGCGTGAGCAAGTTCAGACCCACCAAGCTCCAAGACGGCCCATGGCTGGCCAAACCCCAGGCCTGCCGTACGGGTCTGACCGAAATCCTTCGCCAAAACCTGGACCAGGCTTGCATGAATTTCCTCGGCTCAATGCCTCAAAAGTTGCGTCAATGAAGCTTTTGTAACATGAATCACAAGTTAAAACTCATTTATTTAAAATAAAAGTACTCACCAATTAACTATTCAGTCCACGCCATGGACCAGAGATTTTTATAATGCATTCAGTTCGGCAACCCGCTGGGCAAGCCTCCAATCTTTCATGCCCACCACCAACTCCCACAAGCCCCCCACCAAGGACGTCCAACCCAAAGGCCCCAAGAGTTTGGGTGCCTGGTTTGCTCAATTGGCCATTTGGGCTGCTTGCCTGGCCGCAGCGGCGTTGTTTTGCTTGATGATGGTCGTGGGGGTGGCCATGGTGGTGGCCTACCCGAATTTGCCGGACATTTCCGATCTGGCCGAATACAAACCCAAGTTGCCGCTTCGCGTGCTGACCGCGGACGGTCAACTGATTGGCGAATTTGGCGAAGAACGCCGCAACCTGACCCCCATCAAGGACATACCCCGCGTCATGAAAGACGCCGTCTTGGCCATTGAAGACAGCCGGTTTTATGAGCACGGGGGCGTGGACTATCTGGGCATTTTGCGAGCGGGCATCGCCAACATTGGACGCGCCAAAAGTCAGGGCGCATCCACCATCACCATGCAGGTCGCACGCAACGTGTACCTGTCATCCGAAAAAACCTTCACCCGCAAAATTTACGAAATTTTGCTGACCTACAAACTCGAACACCTGCTGAGCAAAGACCAAATTCTGGAAATCTACATGAACCAGATTTTCCTGGGCCATCGGGCCTATGGATTTGCGTCCGCCAGCGAAACTTATTTCGGCAAGCCCCTCAAGGACATCACCATTGCCGAAGCGGCCATGCTGGCGGGTTTGCCCAAAGCGCCCTCTGCACTCAACCCGATCAACAACCCCAAACGCGCACGCTCTCGGCAGCTCTACATCATTGAGCGCATGGAAGAAAACGGCTTCATCACGGCTTCGCAAGCCTTGCGAGCCAAAGCCGAACCCCTGAAATTGCGGTCCTCGGGTGACAAGAAAATTTTGCACGCCGAACATGTTGCAGAAACCGTGCGCCAAATGGTTTTTGCCCAATACGGACAAGATACCTACACCCGGGGCTTGAACGTTTACACCACCATCCAATCGGGTGAGCAAATGGCCGCCTACAGGGCCCTGCGCCAAGGCCTCATGGACTTTGAGCGACGTCAGATCTACCGGGGCCCGGAAAAATTCATCGATCTGCCCAGCGACCCTAAAAAGGCCGAAGAGGCCATCGACGATGTGTTGGACGACCATCCAGACAACGGTGACGTCATGTCTGCGGTGGTGCTGGAAGCGTCGGCCAAAAAAGTGGTGGTCATCCGCCAAAACGGTGAACAGATCACCATCACGGGCGATGGACTCAAACCTGTTCAATCGGGTTTGGCCGACAAAGCCCCAGCGGCCAAACAAATCCGCAAAGGTGCGGTCATCCGCATTGTGCAAATGGCCAAAGGGGGCTGGGAGATCACGCAGTTGCCTGAAGTCGAAGGCGCTTTTGTGGCCGTGACCCCACAAAACGGCTCCATTCGGGCGCTGGTGGGTGGCTTTGACTTCACCAAAAACAAGTTCAACCACGTCACCCAAGCTTGGCGTCAACCGGGCTCCAGTTTCAAGCCCTTCATTTACTCTGCGGCCCTCGAAAAAGGGTTCACGCCAGCCACGGTTGTCAACGATGCGCCCTTGTTTTTTGATGGTGGCGTCACCGGTGGCCAACCTTGGGAGCCTAAAAACTACGACGGCACCTTTGATGGCCCCATGACCTTGCGTCGAGGCTTGGCCAAATCGAAAAACATGATTTCCATCCGCGTGCTGCAGTCGGTGGGCGCGCGCAATGCACAGGAATGGATCAGTCGTTTTGGCTTCGATGCCGAAAAGCACCCCCCTTACCTCACCATGGCCTTGGGCGCAGGCTCGGTCACGGTGATGCAAATGGCCACGGGTTACTCTGTGTTTGCCAACGGCGGTTACCGCGTACAACCCCACCTGATCACCCGCATCACCGATTACAAAGACCGTATTTTGGTGGACAGCCCACCACAAGCCATCACGCCTGACACGCCCCACGCCATCTCGTCACGCAACGCTTACGTGATGACCAGTTTGCTGCAGGAAGTTACCCGCTCAGGAACGGCGGCCAAAGCACAAGCCACCCTCCATCGCAGCGACATTTACGGCAAAACAGGCACCACCAACGATGCCATGGACGCGTGGTTCGCGGGCTACCATCCACAATTGGCTGCTGTGGTCTGGATTGGGTACGACACCCCCAGAAAGCTGGGAGACCGTGAAACCGGTGGTGGCTTGAGTCTGCCTGTGTGGATCAATTTCATGGAGACAGCCCTGCGCACTTTGCCCCAAGCTGAACCCATGGCTCCCGAGGGCCTGGTGAACATCGGCGGCGAATGGCTTTACGATGAATACGCACGGGGTGGTGGCGTCAACTCACTGGGCACCAACACGGAATCGACCCCCAAAACACCTGCATCCTTGCCACCCGCTGAAGAAAGAAACCGGATTCTCGACCTCTTCAGAAACTGACCCCAGGCCACGGCAAGCCGTCAGGCCTGCCATGGCCCGACATCAGACACCGCCAAAGGGCTTAGACAGCCCTCAAGCGGCAAATCTCAAAGGCAGCCCCGCTTGCTCACTGGCGTAGCGTGACAAGCTGTCCCAAAACTCCCCTTGTCCCTTGGTGTCCATCCACTGAGCGCCATCAAAGCGGTAATGAAAACCGCCGCAACGCGCGGCCAACCACACCTCATGCAGCGGCTTTTGCAGGTTGACCACGATCTGGCTGCGGTTTGGAAAAGTGAGGGTGACCATGCCGCCCACGCGCTGGTTGTCCACATCGGCATCCGTGTCGTCGTTCAGCCGATCGCAAGATTGCTCTATGCCACTCAAAAGGCGCTCGGCTTGGTCCATGAATTCAAGGTCGGTCATTACAATCGCAGGATGTTGAAGGTAATGAAGATTCTAGTCATGCTGCATGTCCTTGTTGGCGGTGCGGCTGTGCTGAGCGCCTGTGGGCAAAAAGGCCCTTTGTTTTTGCCCACTGCACCGGAGTCGGCGGGGCGTGCAAGCTTGCCCCAAAGCTTGAACCCCTGGCACACCGTCACACCAGCACCCTCTGGGCAAGCACCTGCGTCATCACTGCCACCCGCCTCTACCCCGGCCCCAGCCTTGCCAACACCTGCCTCACCTGTGCGCTGAATCAAACGCTGACCGGCCACCACCCCGTCCATCTTCACACTGCCCCACGCCTGCGCCATGAACACCCCCATCAACGCTACTTTGCCCGGCCAACCCTACATCGCTTTTCTGGGCGAACAGCTGCATGTCGAAGGCGTACGCCTGTCTGAGCTGGCCCGCGAACACGGCACGCCCTTGTTTGTGTACTCCAAAGCCGCCATGCTCTCGGCCTTGGCCGCCTACCAGCGCGGCTTTGCCGGACGCCAGGCGCAAATTTGCTACGCCATGAAGGCCAACTCCAGCCTGGCCATCTTGCAGGTGTTTGCCGATGCCGGTTGCGGCTTTGACATCGTCTCGGGCGGCGAGCTGGCTCGGGTGCTGGCAGCAGGTGGCGACCCGGCCAAGGTGATATTTTCGGGGGTGGGCAAAACCCGCACAGAGATGAAGCAGGCCCTGCAAGTGGGCATTGGCTGCTTTAATGTGGAAAGCGAGGCCGAACTCGATGTGCTGAGCGAGGTGGCTGTGGGCCTGGGCAAAGTGGCGCCGGTCAGTCTGCGCGTCAACCCCAATGTGGACCCCAAAACCCACCCCTACATCTCGACCGGCCTCAAAGGCAACAAATTCGGCATCGCCCACGAAGACGCGCTGCGGGCCTACCGCCACGCGGCCAGCCTGCCGGGTCTGAAGGTGGTGGGCATCGACTGCCACATCGGCTCGCAAATCACCGACAGCACGCCCTATCTGGACGCCATGGACCGCGTGCTGGACCTGGTGGCCGAGGTTGAAGCGGCGGGCATCCCTATCCACCACATCGACTTTGGTGGTGGACTGGGCATCAACTACAACGGCGACACCCCGCCCGAGGCCGATGCGCTGTGGGCGCAACTGCTGGCCAAGCTCGACGCCCGCGGCTACGGCCAGCGCCAGCTCATGATCGAACCCGGCCGCTCACTGGTGGGCAATGCGGGCGTTTGCCTGACCGAAGTGCTGTACCTCAAGCCTGGCGAGCAAAAGAACTTTTGCATCGTCGACGCGGCCATGAACGACCTGCCTCGCCCAGCCATGTACCAGGCCTTCCACCAGATCGTGCCGGTGACGCCACGCTCAGGTGATGGTGTGGTGTATGACGTGGTTGGCCCTGTGTGCGAAAGCGGCGACTGGATTGGCCGCGACCGCCAATTGCTGGTGCAAGCGGGTGATGTGCTCGCCGTGCTGTCGGCAGGCGCGTACTGCATGAGCATGGCCAGCAACTACAACACGCGGGGCCGCGCTGCCGAAATCCTGGTCGATGGCACACAGGCCCACCTGATTCGCCAGCGCGAATCGGCGTTTGACACCTTTGCGCTGGAGCAGCTGGTCTGAAATGCCCTGTGCAGCCTGAACCGGCTGCACAGCGTCCGATGGCGCGCTCAGGCTCGCCGTGCAAAACGCAGCACGCGCCAGCCCAGCAAAATCGACAAGATGCCCGCGTAGACCAGCACCTCATCAAAGTCCTGTTTGCCCGCGCGCATCCACCAAAAGTGCAGCACGGCCAGCACGGCCACCGCATAAACGCCCCGATGCAGCAACTGCCAACGCCTGCCGCCTAGCCAACGCACGGCCCGGTTGAAAGAGGTGGCGGCCAGCGCCAGCATGATCACAAAGGCACTGAAACCCAACCAGATGAAGGGGCGCTTGAAGAGGTCTTGTAAGGTATCGGCCAGGTCAAATCCCATGTCAAACCAGGCGTAGCACAGCAGATGCAGGCTGGCATAAGCAAACACCAGCAAACCCAGCATGCGCCGAAAACGCAGGAGTTCTGGCCAGCCCAGCCAGGTGCGCAAAGGGCTCACGGCCAGCACCACACAGAGGCTGCGCAGCGTCCAATCGCCCGTGGCGCGGATCAAGGCTTCGGCGGGGTTGGGGCCCAACTGGTCTTGCAGCGTCTGGAACACCAGCCAGGCCAGGGGCACCAGCCCCATCCACAGCAGCGCCCACCAGGCCGCAGGGTGGCGCAATGCGGCCCTGATGGTCATCAGAAAAATTTCTTCAAATCCATGCCGGCGTAGAGCTGACCGACCTGTGGCTCATAGCCATTGAACATGAGTGTTTTGCGTTTTTTGGCCAACAGGCCGTCTTCGCCAATGCGGCGTTCGGTGGCCTGGCTCCAACGGGGGTGGTCCACCAGCGGGTTCACATTGGAATAAAAGCCATACTCTTGACGCGCTGCCTTTTCCCACGAAGACACGGGTTGTTTGTCGGTGAATCGGATTTTGACCAGGCTCTTGCCGCTCTTGAAACCGTATTTCCAAGGCACGACCAGGCGCAGCGGTGCGCCGTTTTGCTTGGGCAAGACTTCGCCATACATGCCAAAGGCCAGCAAGGTCAGCGGGTGCATGGCCTCGTCCAAGCGCAGGCCTTCCACATAGGGCCAATCCAGCACGCTAGAGCGCAAACCCGGCATGGTTTTGGGGTCGGCCTGTGTGACAAATTCCACAAATTTGGCCCCTGGCAAGGGCTCCACACGCCGAATCAGGTCGGCCAGTGAATAGCCCACCCATGGAATCACCATCGACCAGCCTTCCACGCAACGCAATCGGTAAATGCGCTCTTCCATGGCTCCCCACTTCATAAGATCTTCCAGCGAAACACGACCCGGCTTCTTGACCAGGCCCTCGATGTCCACACTCCACGGGTCGGTGATGAGGGTATGGGCACGCTTGGCTGGATCGGCCTTGTCGGTGCCAAATTCGTAAAAGTTGTTGTAGGTGCTGGCATCCTCATACGGAGTGGGTTTTTCCATGGTGTTGGCCCCCAGCACTGCGGACTTGCCTGCGGCCAAGACCGGCAACTTGCCAGGCCGCGCCGTTTGCGCATGGGCATCGCGCAGTCCCCAACCGGCCAGGGCCAGCCCCGCTGTGCCCAGGGCCATGTGGCGTACGATCTCGCGGCGCGAGCGGTAAACATCAAGCGGCGTGATCTCACTGGCTACAGGGTGTTGGAAACCGTTATCTGAATTTATGATCATGATCTTGCCAAAGAAATGAAACCAAATTTTGATTTTGGACCTTATCGTTCAGTTGTGCAGCCAACCGCTTCAAAAGCCTTCGGCTCTGGCTGTTCCAGTCCATCACATGCGTCAAAAACGAACAATCAAAAACCAACAAGTCAAAAAAATTGAATCTTTATTTCGCTAAAATTGATTTTTAGTTTTTTTTACTTCCTATGTCCACTCCAGCCCTCATTGAAGTTGTCGATGACGACGAAGACGTGCGCCGAATGATGGTGATGGTTTTGGAGTCACACGGCTTCAAGGTCCGAACCCACAACGGGGGCATCTCGTATTTGAAAGCCCCTAGGGCCAGCGCCCCACGTGTCATGCTGCTCGATGTGCGAATGCCCGACATGTCAGGCATTGAGCTGCAAATTCGCTTGAGAGAAACGGGCGATGACATTCCCGTGATTTTCATGAGCGGTGAAAGCTTGCCCCATGAAACGCTGGCAGCGCAACGCTCTGACGCGATCGCCTTTCTGTCCAAGCCGTTCCACACCACTCAACTGCTGCAAGCCATTGAAGCAGGTCTCCAAGCGCAAGGTCAGTCAAGCTCCCAAACGAGTTGAATCCAAACTGCGCCAGCGTCAGAGGGTGCCGTAGCTGTGCAATCCGCTCAGGAACATGTTGACGCCCAAAAAGGCGAAGGTTGTGATGCCCAGGCCAGTCAGGGCCCACCATGCGGCTACGGTACCGCGCAGGCCTTTCATGAGGCGCATGTGCAGCCAAGCCGCGTAGTTCAACCAAACGATCAATGCCCAGGTTTCTTTGGGGTCCCAGCTCCAGTAGCCACCCCAAGCCTCTGCGGCCCACAAAGCCCCCAGCACAGTGGCAATGGTGAAAAAAGCAAAACCCACGGCAATGGACTTGTACATCACATCGTCCAAGATTTCAAAAGACGGCAAACGCTCGGCAATGCGACGACGCCCAGCCAAAATACCCGCCACGATCAAGGCCGAAATGCCGAAATACACCATCCAATAACTGCTGCCCTCATCGGTCGGAGCCTTGCGAAACACCACAGGCTCAAAGCACAACACAATGCCCAACAGCCACAGCGGTGCCAGCTTGTACCACCGGGTTTCGCTGGCTTGTTGTTTGATCAAGTACGCAAAAGCCACCATCGCCGCCAAAGCAAAAGTGCCGTAACCAATGAAGTTGGCGGGCACATGCAGCTTCATCCACCAGCTTTTGAGGGCAGGCACCAAAGGTTGAATGGCGTGCGCCTCACGCACCAGGGTGTACCAGAGCAAAAAGCCTACGGCGGCGCTGACCACCAGCATGACAAAAGCCCCCAATGCGCGTGTTTTGTATTGGGCTTCGTAGTACAGGTAAAAAGCAGCTGTCATCCAGCAAAACATCACGAACACTTCGTACAAGTTGCTGACAGGAATGTGGCCAATGTCTGGGCCCAACTGATGGCTTTCATACCAACGCACCAAGGTGCCAATCAAGGCCAATGTCACGGCCACCCAAGCCATACGCGACCCCAAGGACTCCAAGGAGTCACTTTGACCGCGGACAAAGACCCCAGCCCAGTAAAAAACGGTGCTGATGAAAAACACCATGCTCATCCACAAGATGGCCGACTGGCTGGACAAAAAGTATTTCAAAAAGAACACCTGCTCAGCCCGAGCCAAATCGCCTTGGTACAGGTAAATGGCAAACAAGGACAGGCCAGTCACCACCAGCATCAGCGTGCGCAAGGGTCGCCAAAACCAGGCCAGCCACACCACGGCAGGCCAGCTGAACAACAAAATGGCTTGCTCATACACATCCATCGACGACTGGTAGCGCACAAAAGCAAAGACCGCGCCTAACAAGGCCAACAGCGCAAAACCCCAGTCCAGGGCAGAGCGCGTGGAAAAATAACCGGGATTCAAGGTGACAGTGGTCATGATTTTTTCTCGGAACGACCCAACAAGCGGGTGGTCAATTGGTCAAATTCGCGGTCAACATCCATCGTCTTGCGGTTGGATGACAAAGCCATCGTCGCATGGGTGCCATCACCTTGGGGCGACAGCCACACCCACAAGCGTCGGTCACGAACATACAACATTGCAAAAATACCCAAAATCAAAAGGGCACAGCCCAAGTAAACGATCGACTGGCCTGGGGCTCTGGCCACCTGAAAAACGCTGGCTTGGACTTGCTTGAAATCTTTGAGCAAAAAGGTCATGGGTGCAGGATAAAAAGGTGCATCGGACAAAGCCAGCACGGCCTGCGACATGAATCCTTGGACCTTGTCTTCAGGCATCAGCTTGGCTCCCGCTTGTTCGCGTGCCACGGCATCGAGCTCAAACAAGGCCCCGTTCAGGATGCGCACAAACATCTCACCCGCCCGGGCACGCTCGTCTTGCGGCACATTGCTTTCGAGGAAATCGGCCAAGGCCTGCAAACCCGAAGACGACTTGCCGTTGACTTTCTCCAAACCGGCAAACAGGCCCAAGGCACGCGCAGCCGAATCGGCCAGTTGCTGCGTCAGCTCAGGGCGTTGAGGGTCCACGGCTTTGCGTGCATAACGCTGCACCGCGCGATTGCGCAAATCGGGGGTGTCCAAAGCCGCCCGCAAGCGAATAAAGCCCAGCAATTCGCCATTCTCATCGGCGGGTGGGCGCAAATAGCGGTAGGGCTCGCTGGGCACTTCACGCATGCCCAGCAAAAACACGGGCACACCATCGCCCGCATCCACCGGCAACATGTAGTTGTTGTACTCCCGAGCTTGGCCAGCGGCGTCACGCAGCTTGTAACTCACGCTGGGACCCACGTTGTGCAAGGACTTGGTTTGGGTGGTTTTGTGACCAGCCCCCAGTCGTTGCTCAATTGCACTGCCCAAGTCGACTTTGCGCACATCCACCACTTGGCCATTGGGGCCTTGACCGCCCGACAGGTTTTCCACGTTGATGACACGCAAGCCGGTGAACTCCAGGCTCAATTTTTCAGTCCCGTTGCTCAGATCGGTGCTGCTGCCAATGGTGCCTTCCACCTCAAAGGGGCGGGTCGCTGCTGACATGGGCACGGCTTGCAATTTGACCGTGGAGCCCCCATCGTCAAAACTGGACTGGTAAATGTTGATGCCCTTGAAGCTGGCCGGGTGATTGACCTCGACACGCGCTTCTTGTTTTTCGCCCGTGGCTTTGTCGTGGATGATGATGTCGCTGGCAAACAACTTGGGCATGCCGGTCGAGTAATACTCCACAATGAACTTTTTGAGCTCAATCACAAAGGGCAAATCCTGCAACAAAATGCCATTGGACTGGTTCAGGATGGCCGTACCCGAGGCCGTGTCTTCAGCCACCAGCAAATTGCCCCGAAAAGCCGGATTGCGTTCAGACAGTCGGTGCTGCGCGGGCACATCGGCAATCAGGCCGCCGCCGTTGTAAATTTCCTTGCCACCAAACCACATCTGGGCACGGACCATCAGGTCGCCGTCCAGCAAGCCCCCGACACACACCAACACAATGGCCGAATGCGCCGCGATGTAGCCGATTTTGTTGGCTGCACCGGCCTTGGCCGCCAACATCCACCCCTTGCCTGCCGGGGTGTCTCGCTCTTGCAGTTTGACTTTCCAGCCCCCCGTGGCCAGCAAGGCTCCTAAACGATGGGCGGCAGCTTGGGGCAACTCGTTGAGCGAGCCTTCGGCCTTGTTGTGAAACGCCTTGAGGCTTTGTTCGCGGATGTTTTCCTTGTAGTTTTTAAGGTCTACCAGGATTTTGGGCGTGTTGCGGGCAATGCACAGGCTGGTGCTGATGACCAAAAAGCCCAGAATCAGCAAAAACCACCAAGCGCTGTAAACCGTGTTGAGCTTGAGCGTGGTGAACACTTCGGCCCAAAAGGGGCCGAACTGGTTGACGTAGTTGTTGCTGGGCTCGTTTTGTTTGAGCACCGTGCCAATCACGGAAGCAATGCAGATGATCGTCAACAAGGAAATGGCAAACCGCATGGACGACAGCAACTCGATCACGGCCTGCCCTCGGGGCGAGCCGCGCTCGGATTCAAGGCGGGGTGCAACAGTCGTCATGGGGTGTATCAAAATGAAGCAGACAAGGAAATGGCGGGACTGAGCCCGCCAAAAACGATCAAGGCCGGAAAACCGGCCTTGGTGCATGTCATATCAGCCGGTTCTTAATTGTGCCCCAATGATGTGATTCAGGCCCTAAAACCCCCTGAAGTCCACAGGGCAAAAGCGACACACACCCGGGTCATCTCCCGGCAAGAACCTCAGCGCAAACCGGCAATGTAGTCGGACACCGCCTTGATTTCGCGGTCGTTCATCTTGGCCGCCACCTGGGTCATTTGCAGATTGTTCTTGCGAACGCCTTCACGGAACTGCACCAACTGCGAAGCGGTGTATTCGGCATGCTGACCCGACAAACGGGGGTATTGCGATGGCATACCTGCCCCGTTGGGCGAATGGCAGCTGGCGCAAGCGGCGATCTGACGGTCAGGAATGCCGCCACGGTAGATGCGCTCACCCCATGCCACCGTGTCTTTTTCTTTGGCAAAGCCAGGTTTGGCTTGTTTGGAGGCCAGCCAATAACTGATGTTGCGCATGTCGTCGTCGCTCAAGCCCGCCACCATGCCGCTCATGACAGCGTTAGCGCGTTTGCCGGATTTGAATTCGGCCAATTGCTTCATCAGGTATTCGGGGTGCTGCTGGGCCAGCTTGGGGTTGACCGGTGTGCCAGAGTTGCCGTCGGCAGCATGGCAGGCCACGCAAGCAGCCGTGAAAATGGCTTCGCCTTTGGCCAAATCGGGCTTGGCGGCTTTGGGCGCCGGGTCGGCCGCCAAAACAGAACCGGCCATCAAAGAGGCCGACAAAACGGTGATCAAGAAAGAGGAAATCGACTTCATGGCGTGATCCAAGAGTTGGCGCAAAACTCAAGGATTCTACAATGAGGTCCGCGTCAGTTTCCTGACGACCCGAGGTATCCCTGATTTATGAGCTCCCGCCCCCACGTTCGCGCCCCCGCCAGCACCCCAGCCAAGCGGCCGGCCGCCCGGACCACCCGTCCCACAGCCCCCTCGGTCAGCGAGGCTGCAGCGAGCACCGACGCCACGTCGCCTGCCGCACCCCACCAGGTCACCCCCATGGGCTGGATGCACACCGCCCGGTTTTTGACCACCGCCGCACAGCTGCACCACCTGCCCGCCATGGACACCCCTGAAATTGCTTTTGTGGGCCGCTCCAATGCGGGCAAAAGCACTTGCATCAACACCTTGACGCAAAAAAAACAGCTGGCTTTTGCCTCCAAAAAGCCAGGGCGTACCCAGCACATCAACCTGTTTGCACTGGGCAAACAGGGCGTCACCGATGCGGTGCTGGCGGATTTACCGGGTTACGGCTATGCGGCCGTCGCCAAAATGGACAAGCTGCGCTGGCAACAAGTCATGGCCAATTACCTGGTCAGCCGCGAGAACCTCAAAGGCATCGTCATGATGTGCGACCCGCGCCACGGACTGACCGAACTCGATGACATCTTGCTCGAAGTGATCCGGCCCCGTGTCGAAGAGGGCTTGAAGTTTTTGATCATCCTGACCAAAGCCGACAAACTGACCCGCGCCGAGCAAGCCAAGGCCCTGTCGATTGCGCGACTGCAAGCCGGTGGCGGGGAAGTGAAACTCTTTTCTGCCTTGAAAAAACAAGGCGTGGACGATGTGGCCAAGCTGCTGTGGGACTGGACGCATCCCGCCCAAGGCGAAGTGCTCGCCCCCCAGCCCCCTGCGCCCATCGAAGAAGAACCCGAAGCCCTGGACGAGTGAGGCGGCGCTGGTGACAGCTCTGCATCACCGTCCATCAAGGAGTGACCCGCAGTGCCCCCCGATTTACAAACTTGGCAGCATGAGCTGCCCCATGGCATCACGCTCAGTTGTCGCGCTTTTGGCGAATCGGGTCGTCCCGTGCTGATGTTTTTGCACGGCTTTCCCGAAGGTGCCTGGGTTTGGGACCCCTTGATGGCCTTCTTTGCTCAGCCCGAAAACGGGGGCTACCGCTGCGTGGCCCCCAATTTGCGGGGCTATGAACGCTCCAGCGCACCACAAGACGTCAAGGCTTACCGCGCCAAACACCTGGTGCAGGACATCTTGGCCTTGATCGCGCACGAATGCGGCTCCGCCCCACTGGCCGCCCTGATCGCCCACGACTGGGGCGGAGCCGTGGCCTGGAACCTGGCCAACCAACAAGCCGAGCGACTGCGCCAGCTGGTCATCATCAACTCGCCCCACCCTGGCCCATTGCTCAAGGCCTTGCAAGACAACCCAGAGCAGCAAGCCGCCAGTGCTTACATGAACTTTTTGGTGCAGGACGATGCCTCCGAACAGTTGGCGGCCCATGATTTTGAGCGCCTGTTTGGCTTCTTGGACGGACAAGACCACAGCCTCCAATCCCTCACCGCCCGGCCCAGTCCACCCGATCAGCCCCACTGGCTCAATTCACAGGTTCGGGAGAAATACCGATCCGTTTGGCAGCACGGCCTGCAGGGCGGGCTCAATTACTACTGCGCCTCGCCCCTGCGCCCGCCCACGGCCACCGACCCGGGGGCCTCGGCCGTTCAAATACCGCCCGAAGCCATGCGCATTACAGTGCCCACCTTGGTGCTGTGGGCACAAAACGACGTGGCCCTTCTGCCCTGCCTGACGGAAGGTCTGAACGAGCACATCAACGACTTGAAGCTGGTGCCCATCGAGCACGCCACCCACTGGGTGGTGCATGAGCAAACCGCACGCGTGATCGGCGAAATTCAGGCCTTTTTGACGCCGACACCGTCATAAACCCCAGGCTCGCCCTCGGGCCGGGTTTTGAACCGTTTGTGCACCCAGTAATACTGCTCGGGCATGGTGCGGATCAATGACTCCAACGCCTGGTTCATGCGCAAGGTGTCAGCCTGCACATCGCTGCTGGGAAAATCAGCCCAAACCGGTCCGATCTCGGTGATGTAGCCCGAAGCCGTCATGCGCGTGACCACCGACAGCACCTGCGCCCGGCCCAAGCGGGCAAAGCGCGACAACGAAGGCACAGTGGCCGTTTGCACGCCAAAAAAGGGCACAAACAAGGACTCTTGACGCCCAAAATCCATGTCGGGCAACAAATACAGCTTGTCGCCCTGGCGCAAGCCAGACACGATGGGCTTGACGCCCCCGTGCCTGAAATACAAAGCCACAGCCCCCGAACGGTTGCGCCCATCGCGCACCCAATCGTCCAAAGCCAAAGCGCTTTGGGGCACATAAATGCTGGCCATTCGCACGCCCCCCAGCATGGTGAGCGCCGTACCACCTGCATCCAGCCCCACAAAATGCGGCGCCAGCATGACCACCGCCGAATCCCCTTGCAGCGGCGACACGTCGCCCAACACCGTCAAACGCCGACGCAACTGCGCCATCGAGCCATGCCACAACCAAGACCGGTCCAGCAAGGCCTGCATGACCCGAACCACATGGTGGCGAGCCATGCGGGTGCGCTTTGCACCGCTCAAATGCGGAAAACACAGGCCCAAATTGACCTGAACAATGTGTCTTCTTTCGTGCGCCAAGGCATACAGCGCATGGCCCAAGACCCACCCCAAGGCTCGGACCCAAGACAAGGGCAAAGGCGCAAGAAGGCGCATGAACACCAACAGCAGCTGCGACATCAAGCCTCCTGGCGAGGGGTTTTGTAGCGGGCATAGCCCCACAAATACTGCTGAGGGCAAGCCAAAATCATCGTCTCCATGGCTTGGTTGATCTGCACCACAGCCGCCTCCAGATCATTTGACAAGGCCTGGTCCAGGGCCTGTGTGTGCAGCCGATAACCCCGCCCCCACGACAAACGCTCCCCCCAAATCAACACCACTTTGGCCCCGGTTTGCAAAGCCAGACGGGCTGCCAAAGTCATGGTGTAAGCGGGTTTGCCAAAAAACGGCGCCCAAACGCCCATGCCCTCGGGAGGTACTTGGTCGGGCAACAAGCCCACCGCTTGCCCAGCCCGCAATGCTTTGATCATTTGGCGCACCCCCGACAAATTGGTGGGCACCGCCTGCAAACCGGGACGGTTTCGGGCCAAGGCCATCACTTCGCCTAAAGCCGCTTGCCTGGCCGGGCGGTAGAGCACCGTCAAAGGCCCATATTGCGCACCAAACCGCGCGGCCAAGGCCTGGGCCGTGATTTCAAAACAGCCCATGTGAGGCGTGAGAAACAACACCCCTTGCCCCAAAGCATAAGCATCGGCCGCAGCCTGCGCATCGGCCCAAACCACCAAAGGCGTTTGGCCCAGCCACAAACGCGGCAACTCGGCCGACATGCGCCCGGCCTGCCCCACCGCCCCCACCAAGGTGCGCCAACCCAGCCCCGCTTGACGGGCATTGGCCCCCATGCGACGGCGGTAAGTGGGCGAAAAAAGCCAGGCCAGCCAACCGCCGGCCGCACCCAGGACATGCAAAGCCCACAACGGCCAATGTGAAAAAAATCTGAACCAACGAAGCATAAGACCCTGATTTTGCCTTGAACTCCAAAACCCACAGTGCCACCGCAACACCGGCCAGGCGCTTACCGGTTTGTGTGATGGGCACTACCTGTTCTGGGAAACCCTGAGACTTCGAGCGCGTTCTACCATGCCAAGACCCTCAAAAAGCCCAAGACACCCAAGCCTATCCAAGCGAGCACCCCACGATGAAAAATTCACACAACCCCCAAAATCCACAAATTTATGTCAGCACCAGCCAAGCGGCCAAAACCCTGGGCTTGTCGGTGGGCACGGTTCAGCGCATGGTGCAAAGCGGCGTTTTCAAAGCATTTATCACCCACGGTGGCCATCGCCGCATCCTGTCCGAATCGGTCATGGACTATTGCAAAGGCCAAGGCTTCAACCTGCTCTACCCCCTGCCCGAGGCGCACCCGGGCCGCTCGCTGGTGTGCGTTTTGCACGACGGTGAACACCTCTCACAGGCCTTGGACACCTTGGCGCACTGGCCCCACATCAAGGTCATGACCCACCCACTGGACCTGATCGACATCACACAAAATGTGGACGCCTTCTTCATGGACGCCCGAATTCCCTGGCTGCACACCTCGGCCATGCATCTGCAAAACGCCCGCATGCAGCAAGCACACATCGTCATTTACAACTGCACCTGCCTGCCCGACAGCAGCACCTTGCACCAAGCGCCACACCTGAGCTTGTTTGAAGGCGACATCAGCACCGATCTGGTCGACGGGTATTTGCTCAGCCCCCACCATGCACACGAGAGCCGAAAGCCAACCCATTGACGCCTACCGGAAAACCCTGCCTCTTGAAATGCACCGAAATGGCCTTATCATTAGCACTCGAAGGGGATGAGTGCTAACAACACCCCTCTCCCCAGATTTCAGCTGCACCCCTTTGGTGCTTTTGTTTTTCAACCCTTGTTTCAAATCCAGGAGATTCCATGAAACTGCGTCCTTTGGGCGATCGCGTGATCGTCAAGCGTATCGAAAGCGAAACCAAAACAGCCTCGGGCATCGTGATCCCCGACTCGGCTGCTGAAAAGCCCGATCAAGGTGAAGTCTTGGCCGTCGGCCCAGGCAAGACCAACGACAAAGGCGAGACCAAAGCCCTGAGCGTCAAAGTCGGCGACCGCGTGTTGTTCGGCAAGTACAGCGGCCAGACCGTCAAGGTGGCTGGCGACGAGCTGCTGGTCATGAAAGAAGAAGACCTGTTCGCAGTGGTCGAGTGATTTGCGGGACAGACCGAACGACGCGCGAAGCGCCCGTTCGCTCTGTCCTCAACTGATTAATCTGAATTTAGGAGCTTAAAAATGGCAGCAAAAGACGTAATTTTCGGCGGCGAAGCCCGCGCACGCATGGTTGAAGGCGTGAACATTTTGGCCAACGCGGTCAAAGTGACTTTGGGCCCTAAGGGCCGCAACGTGGTGCTGGAGCGTTCTTTCGGCGCCCCCACCGTGACCAAGGACGGTGTGTCCGTGGCCAAGGAAATCGAACTCAAAGACAAGCTGCAAAACATGGGCGCGCAGATGGTCAAGGAAGTCGCTTCCAAAACTTCTGACAACGCGGGTGACGGCACCACCACTGCCACCGTGTTGGCCCAAGCCATCGTGCGCGAAGGCATGAAGTACGTGGCCGCTGGCATGAACCCGATGGACCTGAAGCGCGGCATCGACAAAGCAGTGACTGCTTTGATCGAAGAGCTGAAGAAGGCCACCAAAGCCACCACCACCAGCAAAGAAATCGCCCAAGTCGGCTCGATTTCTGCCAACTCTGACACCAGCATCGGCGAAATCATCGCCAACGCCATGGACAAAGTGGGCAAAGAAGGCGTGATCACTGTGGAAGACGGCAAGTCTTTGAACAACGAACTCGACGTCGTTGAAGGCATGCAGTTTGACCGCGGCTACCTGTCGCCCTACTTCATCAACAACCCCGAAAAGCAAGCTGCTTTGTTGGACAACCCCTTTGTGTTGTTGTTCGACAAGAAGATCAGCAACATCCGCGATCTGCTGCCCACACTGGAAGCCGTTGCCAAAGCGGGCCGTCCTTTGTTGATCATTGCCGAAGAAGTTGAAGGCGAAGCCTTGGCAACTTTGGTGGTGAACACCATCCGTGGCATCTTGAAGGTTGTCGCAGTCAAGGCCCCTGGCTTTGGTGACCGTCGCAAGGCCATGTTGGAAGACATCGCCATCTTGACCGGCGGCAAAGTGATCGCTGAAGAAGTCGGCCTGACCCTCGAAAAAGTGACTTTGGCCGATCTGGGCCAAGCCAAGCGCATCGAAGTGGGCAAGGAAAACACCATCATCATCGACGGCGCTGGCGCTGCTGGTGACATCGAAGCCCGCGTCAAGCAAGTGCGTGTGCAAATCGAAGAAGCCACTTCTGACTACGACCGCGAGAAGCTGCAAGAGCGCGTGGCCAAGTTGGCTGGCGGTGTGGCCGTGATCAAGGTCGGCGCTGCCACCGAAGTCGAAATGAAAGAAAAGAAAGCCCGCGTGGAAGACGCCCTGCACGCCACCCGCGCTGCTGTGGAAGAAGGCATCGTGGCTGGCGGCGGCGTGGCATTGCTGCGTGCACGTCAAACCGCTGGCGCCATCAAAGGCGACAACGCTGACCAAGACGCCGGTATCAAACTGGTGTTGAAAGCCATCGAAGCGCCTCTGCGCGAGATCGTGTACAACGCCGGCGGCGAGCCATCGGTGGTGGTCAACGCGGTGTTGGCTGGTACAGGCAACTACGGCTTCAACGCCGCCAACGACACCTACGGCGACATGATCGAAATGGGTATTCTGGATCCTACCAAAGTGACCCGTACTGCTTTGCAGAACGCCGCTTCTGTGGCTTCTTTGATGCTCACAACCGAGTGCATGGTTTCCGAAGCCCCGAAGGACGAGTCCGGCGCTGGCGGCGGCGGCATGCCTGACATGGGCGGCATGGGTGGTATGGGCGGCATGGGCATGTAAGTGCCTAATTGCTATGCCTGAGCACTTCGGTGCTTCTGTCAAGAGAAAGAGCCGCTGCATAGCGGCTCTTTTCATTTGAAGGGCGGATTCAAAAGTGAAGTGCAACACCCTTTTTTCAGTGGATGAGAGTGGAGTGTTGCGGACTGTTCAGGAGCAGTTCCCTGTAAACAGACAGCGGTGATCGTACCCCCAAACCTTTGCGCGGG
>NKIP01000043.1 GCA_002256145.1 Comamonadaceae bacterium PBBC1 | reverse complement strand
TCTTCTGTGCCAAACCAGTCGAGGAATTCGTTCCAGGTCTGCGGGTAGTCTTTTTCGGGCATTGGCGCTAAAGTCTGGATATCCATCCAGCTATTCTGCCCTCACTGGAGCTAAGTGGATACCCCTTATGGATGAACAGTATAGCGGGCGATATCGATGGATTGCTGTTGTCTGATAGCGCCCCTCTGCACGAGGCTGGCACCTGGACTAGTACTAAAATTTGCTTTACATGTGCAGCGGTGGTATTTCAAAAATTACTTTTTTAATTAGTGGCACTGTTCATTAGTTAGGATAAGAAATTCACTAAAGTATTTTAAAATCAGAATGCGAGGATTTTTAATGAGTAAAATTTCAGATTATAATTTTTTAAATACACCAAGAAAAATATTAATTATTGGAATTCTAATTTCTTCACTTTTAATTATATTTTCATTGCCATTTTTGGAAACAACAGTTTGGCGTTGTACTGATGCATTAGGGGATCGCTGCTTCCAGGCCGTACGCGAGAATATTATATTTACTGATTGGTATCTAAGCTTAGACGGAAATTTAAAGTACGAGGAGATCAGTTTTCGTCTAATAATTTTGATATCGATCAGTTTAGCAATAACTTTTTCATCAATAGCTTATTATTTTATAATGACATCACCAGATAAATAAGGGCTCCGGATGACGTCCTTAGCTTGACCATTTTTACTTCCTAGCTTAGGTGACGTAAAAGGAATTCCCTCGTTTCTCTGGGTTCAACAATTGCAAGCAGACTCCATTTTTTTAAGGAGTTTTCTTATGCCGTTTCAAGAATTTATTCAGTACCTCATCACATTAGTGTTGCTGTTAGTAGTGCTAGTGCGATGACCTTACCCCTCCAGCCTCCGGTTCGCCACAGCCACCATTTGCTCCGCTGGCCAAGCCATCAAAAAAGCCCCACTCTCATCCGTTCAGGCAACACGATAACCATCATGCTTGATGGGTTCGCTTCTACTTCAAGTCATCCCGACGCTGCTCTATATGCGGCCAACTCCCCCGCCCCAGCTTCCAAGCCGCCCGCCCAGAGTAGGCCATCCCCAGCACGCCCCATCGACAGCGTCAAACACCACACCGCCCAAAGCACCGCGCCCACCAGCTGGGCGTCGTTGTCGTTCGCGCCTTGGCCAAGCACCTGCGGTACTTGGTCAAACATCAGCCCGCCGCCCGTCACGATGACGTGAAAAGCGATGAAGGCCAGCAAGGCTTTGGCGTGGAAGTTCATGGGTGTTCCCTGTTTTGTTTTTCGACCTGGCGGTTAGCCGCCGTTGTTTTGCGCCCGCTTGATCACGTCCCGGGCATCGAGCGCCGCCCGCGCCGTGGCCGTGGCCGTGGCCGTGATTTGGTCGGCCCGGTGCCCGAGCACCATGGCCAGCAGTTCCGCGTCGTTGCAGGCATCGACCGGATCGCGATCGAGCGCCGACGTGAGTGCGTTTTTCAACCAGTGGCTGGTTGCCTGGCCCGCTGAGGATTTGCCTGATTTCGTCGTCACTGGGCATGGCACGGCTCCCAAGTTCAAAACCCAACGGGCCGCCGCTTGCCCAATCCCGGGCATCTCGGTCCCGGCGCACTTCCAAGATATGCGGCCGAGGCGGTGCTGCAGTCCGAACCTTGACGAATGTTTGAAGCCGAATGCTCAGGCCCACATGCATGACCGCGCTTGTGGCCATGTTGACCAAAATATGGGCCTGCAATCGGGTACTTGGTTAGCGGTTTAAACCACCACCCGTTGTGCCACCAGCTTCACGCCCAAGGGCTTGCTAACTCGGGCCACGGTGTCAAAACGAGGGCTGGCGTCCGGGCGAAGCGCCTTGTACAAGGCTTCGCGGCCAATACCAGCGTCTTTTGCGATCTGCGGCATACCACGCGCTTAATCAATTTCGCCCAAATTGACGGCAAGAATTTCCCAAATTTACGAAATGAGATTCCCAAATATTTGCACAAATAATCCCAAAATTACGATAGCATCAGGCCATGGCTAACCTTGAAATTTTCCCGCGACTTATCGCGCCGCACCTCCTTGAAGCCATGCGCGACACGCCAGTGGTTCTTTTGGCTGGTCCACGACAGGCAGGCAAGACGACACTGGTCAAGGAGATCGCTGGCAACAGCGGCGAATTTCGTTATCTGACCCTGGATGACGCGCTCACCCTTTTGTCGGCCCAAGAAGACCCGGTGGGCATGATACGCAGCTTGGACCGTGCGGTGATCGACGAGATTCAACGCGCCCCAGGTTTGTTGCTGGCGATCAAAAAAAGCGTGGACGAAGACCGTCGTCCAGGGCGTTTTCTACTCACAGGCTCAGCCAACTTGATGGCCCTGCCCACGGTGGCCGATTCTTTGGCGGGGCGCATGGAGACTTTGTCACTCCTGCCTTTGTCACAAAGCGAAATCGCAGGGCAGTCTGCCAACTGGTTAGACCGTGTGTTTGCTGACCACCTGCCTCAAGCGGGCTCATCTGCCCGAGACGATGACCTGATTGGCCGTGTGCTGCGCGGCGGCTACCCAGAGGCGTTGACGCGATCCACCGACAGGCGTCGCACAACTTGGGCGCGTCAATACCTCGCGGCCATCGTGGAGCGCGATGTTCGCGACATCGCCAACATTGACAAGTTGGATCAACTGCCGCGGTTTTTGCGCGCCCTGGCTCAGATGGCCGGGCAAATGTGCAACTACTCTCAACTCGGCGGCCAAGTGGGCATCGACAACAAGACAGCCGCCAAATATCTCGGCATCTTTGAGCAAATGTATTTGCTCAAACGCGTGGATGTATGGGCGCGCAATCGCCTCAAGCGCATGGTCAAAATGCCCAAACTTCAATTCATCGATGCAGGTCTGCTGGCCACCCTTTTGGACTTGACCGCTGAAGAAACCCAAAAAGACAAAACACGCTTTGGCCATGTGCTGGAAACCTTTGTCTATGCAGAATTGCTCAAGCACGCCAGCACCGCCGAGGGCGACTACCAACTGCTGTACTACCGGGATGCCGACCAGGTGGAAGTCGATGTGGTGATTGAAAACGCCGCAGGCCAGGTGGTCGGGGTTGAAATCAAGTCATCGGCCACCGTCAAAGAAAGCGACCTGCGTGGCCTGCGAAAACTCGCCGGACTGGCGGGGGCTGATTTCAAAATGGGCGTGCTGCTTTATGACGGCGACGAAACCCTGCCGCTGGGCGACAACATCTGGGCGGCCCCGTTGTCGACACTTTGGGGCAAGTGATATTTCGCACACACCCGACACGAATCCGCCGAATCACCTCAATCCCAACTTGGCCAAATGCGCAGCGCCCGCGCAAGCACGCCGTGGACAGCGCCGCCATCGACCGCTCCATCCTCAACTACGCCATCTTGAACGGCGCACTGGCGTTGCTGCCCCAGTCCTGGGCGTCGATGGCCATCATTGCGCTGCCAATCAAAATGGTCTACCGCGTGGGCCTGGCCCATGGCGTGTCGCTCGACCAAGGCCACATCAAGGAGTTCATTGCCGCTGCGACTTGCTGCGCCAAACCTACCAAGGCCTGTTGAGCAGCGGCAAAACCCTGCAACAGCAGCACTTGGGCGACATCCAGGCCCGGGCGTCCACCCTGGATGCGGGCGAGGTGATGCGCATGGTCAGGGGCTGATCAAGCGTCCTCAGGCGTGCGCCAGCGGACCGAGGTGCACGCCTGAATTTGCTGTAATGACCCTACTCGCCAAATGAAAGACTCCGATGCGCTGGCTTTTTTCCCTCTTATCGCCCCTTTTGTCACCCCTCTTATTTCCCGTCCTGTTCCTTTTTTGTGGAGCCGCCATGGCCGTTGAAGAACCGCGTTACACCGTGCTCGTTTCAGACCCGCCTTTTGAGGTGCGCCGCTACGCCGCCTTCACGGTGGCGCAAACGCAAATCCAGGGCGACTTTGACGCCGCCAGCCGCAGCGGCTTTCGGCGCATTGCTTCTTACATCTTTGGCGACAACCTGCAAGCCGGGCTGGGTGCGCAGCGCAAAATTTCCATGACCGCGCCCGTGACCGTGGTGCCCGAAGATGAGGGCTGGCGCGTGCATTTTGTGATGCCATCCGCCGAGAGCGTGCAGACCCTGCCCCAGCCGCTCAACCCGCAAATCCAGCTGCGCCCCGTGCCCGAGCACGAGACGGTGGCGGTGCGCTTCAGCGGCTTCACCACACAAGCGAGCATCCAGGAGCAGACCGAACGCCTGCGGGTTTGGGCGCAGGCCCGACAACTCAAGCTCAGCCCCACGGCCCAAATCGCCCGCTACGACGACCCGTTCACCCTGCCGTGGAACCGGCGCAACGAGATCTTGATTGACCTGATGCCTTGAGGAGCGCACAACGCCCTACAGCGCCAAAACCTCGAAAATCCTCGGCTGCATTGACCCTTCACGTCTGTGTGCATAAAATGCACACATGCCAAACGCCAAAATTTACAACTGGAATGCCGAAAAAAACCAGTTGCTGCTGAAAGAGCGCGGCATTTCCTTTGAGCGCATCGTTTTTGAAATCAGCCTTGGCAATGAGCTGGATGTCGTATTGCATCCCAACCAAGAGAAATACCCCGGGCAACTGATTTCGATGGTCCAAGTCGACGGTTACGTGTGTGCTGTCCCTTTTATTGAAACCGAATCTGAGATTTTTCTGAAAACCATCATCCCCAGTCGCAAGGCCACCAAGCAATACAGGAGCAAGTCATGACCAAAAAAACGATGCACGATGAAGAAGAAGCAGGCATCTTGCAGGCGCTGGAATCGGGCGGGCTCAAGTCAGTGAAAGATGCGCCTACACGCATGGAGGCGCACAAGGCTGCGGCAGAAACCACGCTTAAAAAAGACCAACGCCTGAATATCCGCATTTCAAGCAAAGACCTCAAAAACCTTCAGGCGCGCGCCCTGGAGGAAGGGATTCCCTACCAAACGCTGGCGGCCAGCTTGTTGCACAAATATGTGAACGGTCATTTGGTCAACCAGCGATAAGGCAACCAGATCGGCATGGCGTTTGCAGATGGCGCACAGCACCTTGCAACTACAAAATCTTGCCGTGGCACCGGCGCAATGAGATCTTGATTGACTTGCTGCCTTGAGGCTTGGCCCACGCCGCGATGGAGCCTTGCAGACCACCACCCCATCGCCCCGAGGGCGGGGCTCCCACAAAAGCCAGGCATTCTCCCCTGCAGGAGCGATTCCCCCGTCGCGAAAAGCCTCGCAGACCACACCCCATCGCCCCGAGGGTGGGGCTCCCACACGGATGGCATCGCTGATCTCTGTAACCAAGACAAATCTTTCACTTCAAACTTCACAGGGTCAGATCAATAATGCCGCACAAGTCATTCAGTCAACTGATTTTTTGCCCGTACAGTTAATTCACGTTCACGGCTCATGCAACCCCGAACGTCGTCAACTGAAGGAGCGATTCGATGCCTAAATCCAAAACCACTCAAGCGGCCCCTGTGGACCCCGAAATGCTCGAATTTGAAGCGGCTTTGCTGCGCTCGGTCGATCAAGCGCTCAAGGGTGAACTGGCCGCAAGCCACACGCCTCAAGCGATTCGGGCGCGTGGTGCAGGCCGCCCCGTGGGCAGCGTCAAGCCAGACCGCAAAGTGCCCACCACCATCCGTTTGTCGCCCGAGGTCTCATCGGCTTTTCGTGCCACCGGTCATGGTTGGCAAACCCGCATTGATGCAGCGCTCAAAGATTGGCTGCGCACGCATTCCCCGTCGGCTGAAGCTGGACATTGAGCCAAGCCACGGCCATTCAACATGACCTGATGCCCTGAACCCGGCTGGGATCAATCGCCCGTTACAGCCTGTGCCGTTGTCGGTCTGTTGTAGCCTTGGGCGATGGTCCAAACAGTCTTGCTGCCGTGACGGGGCGCATTCACAAAAAACTCATTCAAGCCCAGCTTGAAGCCTTGCCCGCACCGCGCAGTGGCGACGTGCTGTGCCCGCTGTGCGAGCGTCCCATTCCGCCCAGCCAACAAGACGCGCACCATTTGGTGCCCAAGTCCCACGGGGGCGCACACACGGTGGTACTGCACCGCATTTGCCATCGCCAGGTCCATGCGCTGTTCACCGAGACCGAATTGGCCCGAACCTATGCCACGGTCGAAGCCTTGAAGCAGCCCGAAGAGATGGCCCGCTTCATCCGTTGGGTGCAAACCAAACCCGACGCATTTTTTGAAAAAAGCCGCAAGAGCCAACGGCTCAAAAGCAAGCGCTGAGCCCCAGAATTCCAACCCACGAACTTGCCCCTGAACACCCATGACCATGCCAACCTCGACCGCCAGCCAGATCGAACTGAAAGACTTTCACCTGGCCACCCGCATCGGCACCTATGCGCCCAGTGACACCGTGCCCGAGTACCACGCGCTGGACTTGACCCTCTGGGTCGACTCTGATCTGGTGCTGATTGCCCAAGACGGCATGGCGCATGTGTTCGACTACGACCCGCTGGTGCTCGAGATCGAACGGCTGGCGGCCGACGGGCTGTACGAGACCCAAGAGCGGTTGATGACGCGCATCGTGCAGGCCTGTGCGGCTTACCCGGTTATTGAGGCGCTTGAGATGGTTTTGCGCAAATTTCCGGTGCGTGCGGGCAGCGGCTCTTTGGGCGTGCGTTTGGTGGTGGACGGGGCGCGACTGCAGCGCATGCGAGACGGCCTGAGCTGAAAGCATTCAGGGCGTGAGCCAATCCCAGGTGTTGGCGCTCAGCTGCGCCCGGCGGTGCCCGTCACGCGACAGCTCGAGCCAGTCCATCTGAAGCACCTGCGCACGCAGCAAGGCAAAGCCGTGTATTGGCGCGGGGGCGTTGGCCTTGGGTGCATCGGCCATGCCACTGCTTGGTGGCAACACAGCACCCGGCGGCAGTGGTGACAAATAATCACCCGCAGCCGCCGACTGTTTGACCCCTTGCCAAAGCGCCTCAACCTCTGGGCCTGAGGTGATGACCGAGCAAGTCACCCGCACCCGCAATTGCCAGCTCAAACGCGCACTCCAAAACACCAGCATCGCTGGCGCTTTCGCTTGCAGTTGAGCCACCTTAGGACTGCGGCTGTCGGTGTAAAAAGTCAGCAGCCCAGCTCCCGCGTCCACCTGCCGCAGCACCACGGTGCGTGCATCGGGCAAGCCGTCTGCGTCGGCGGAGGCCAGCACCGGCGTGCGCCATTCGTGGTGCCGGTCCAGACTGGCCCGGCCCAGCTCTTTCCAAATTTGCGGGCGAATTTCTTCGGGCGTTTGCAGGTGGATTTTCATGATGATGGGGTTGGGTTGTTTTGGGTGGGAGCTTCAACCGAATGGGCTGACGTGTCGTGCGGGCTCACAACAACACAATCTCCACACTCCCCGTGAGCACCGGGCGGCACAAAATCTTGTAGCCATCGGCGTCAAAGTTAGCGGCTATTTGCTGGGCCGTTTGGCTCAGTTGGCGGGCCGCTTCGGGGGTGGGGACGCTGCCCAAATAGCACCAGTGCTTGACGACGTGGATTTGCGTGAGTTCGGCATCGCGTTCCACCAAACCCACCGCGCCCGGGTAAGGCCAGCACTCCACACGCAGCGCCAGCAAACTGCTGAACAATCGTTCGCGGTGGGCCTCGGGGGTTTCGTCGCCCCGGCACACACCGGCGCATTGGCGAATGGCAGCCCTGAAGCAGGCTTTGCCGGGCGGCAGTTTTTCCAGGCCCAGCGGGCCGTAGCACAGCTTGTTTTGGTCGGCGATGGCGCGCAGCGCATCCAGCGCCGCGTGGCGGCTGGCGTAAAGGCCATACAGCTCGGGCTGCTTGGCAAAGTCGATGTCACGGGCATAGACCACTTGCGGCACTTCGCCCGTCAGTTGCAAGCTGCACAGCTGTTGGTTGCGGCGCAGTTTTTGGTTGAACAAGGGGTGCTGGGCCTTGATCATTTGGGCCTCCAGCAGCAACGCGCCAATTTCGCCGGCCGTGCGGATGTGGCTGATGCGTTGGGTTTGGCGCAGCATGCGGGCCTCGTCGGGCGTGCGCAGGTGCGACAGCAGTCGCGAGCGGATGTTGATGCTTTTACCGATGTACAGCGGCAAATCGCCCTCTTGGCCATGGAAGGTGTAGACGCCCGCACCGGTGGGTGCGTCTTCGATGGCTTCGCGCAGGTGCTGCGGGTATTCGTAGACCCGGCTTTCTTCAAAGTCATCGCGGCGGTGGCGGGGGGAAATGGTGGCCATGTCAAACAGAGGAAATCATGTCAAGTGGGGTGCTGGTGAATGGTAGCGATCACCACGCCCCAGATGTCCACGCTTTGGCCTTCTTTGGGCACGATGTCGGGGTAATCGGGGTGGGATGCTTGCAAACGCAAACCCGTATCGAGCAAACGCAGGGTTTTGCAGGTGAAATCACCGTCAATCACGGCCAGCACGATGTGCCCATCGGCAGGCTCAATGGCGCGGTCCACCAACACCACCGAGCCATCCAAAATGCCCGCATCGCGCATGCTTTCGCCGCGCACCCGAATGTAAAACGTGGCCTGAGGGTGCCTGACCAACTGCTGCATCAGGTCGATGCACTCGACCTGATGGTCTTCGGCGGGCGAGGGGAAACCTGCGGCAATGCTGGCGGGCAAGGCCTGAACCCACCAGTGTCCGGGGGGTAAGGCTTGGGGGGTGTCGGGGGCATGCATGGTCAGGGTCTGGCAATGGCGTGATTCACTCAAATACTGTTTATATTTAAGGGGTATCCACTTAGCTCCAGTGAGGGCAGAATAGCTGGATGGATATCCAGACTTTAGCGCCAATGCCCGAAAAAGACTACCCGCAGACCTGGAACGAATTCCTCGACTGGTTTGGCACAGAAGA
>NKIP01000042.1 GCA_002256145.1 Comamonadaceae bacterium PBBC1 | reverse complement strand
CGTGCGCGAAGGCGTTGAAGGGGTAGGAGTGTCTTGATTCATCATCGTGTCCACGTTGTTGTTGTGTGGCCAGGATGTTGCCGGGATGGCATTTGAATCTCAAGATGGGTTCACCGGACGCTTACCTCTTTCTTTCGATTTCTACGGGTTACTCCCTAATTGACCATCCCTTCATTTGCCTCAATACTTGAGGTTTGAAATATATAGGCCTTAATCAATGGCCTGTAGGGTCTATATCAAAGAGAACGAATATGAAAATTGTGTGCATTGGCGGGGGGCCATCGGGCCTGTACTTTGCGTTGCTGATGAAAAAACTCGGCCCCCACCACGACATCACCGTGGTGGAGCGCAACAAGCCTTACGACACCTTTGGTTGGGGAGTGGT
Organism: Comamonadaceae bacterium PBBC1; assembly: GCA_002256145.1. Lineage (GTDB taxonomy): Bacteria > Pseudomonadota > Gammaproteobacteria > Burkholderiales > Burkholderiaceae_C > Limnohabitans_A. The sequence goes on along the minus strand of NKIP01000042.1, from coordinate 8,594 downwards.
TTTCTCGGATCAAACGCTAGAAAACATGCGCCAGTGGGACATCGAGACCGCAGCCGAGGTTGAGCAGGCCTTTAACCATTGGGATGACATAGAGCTGCATTTCAAGGATAGTGTGATTCGATCAGGCGGCCACGGCTTCGTGGGCATCGGCCGTAAAAAGTTACTCAACATTTTGCAAGACCGATGCGAGCAAGTTGGTGTCAAACTCATGTTCGAGCAAGACGTGAATTCGGATCTGGACTTTCCTGATGCCGATCTCATCATCGCCAGCGATGGCGTCAACTCGCGTGTGCGCAGCCGCACACCAGAAATTTTCAAACCCGACATCGTCACCCGACCCAACCGTTTCATCTGGCTGGGCACCAACCGCCAATACGACGCCTTCACCTTTTTGTTCGAAAAGACCGAGCATGGCTGGTTTCAGGCGCATGTATACAAATTCGACAACCAAACATCCACCTTCATCGTCGAGTGCCCCGAGCACGTCTGGTTAGCGCATGGCCTGGACATGGCCGACCAAGACGAGTCGATCGCCTTCTGTGAAAAGCTCTTTGCCAAGAACCTGCAAGGCGAAAAGCTAATGACCAATGCCCGCCACCTGCGTGGCTCAGCGTGGCTCAACTTCCAGCGCATCAAGTGCGCCAACTGGTCCACCTTCAACGGCAACAGCCATGTGGTGCTGATGGGCGACGCGGTGCACACCGCGCACTTTGCGATTGGCTCGGGCACCAAGCTCGCGCTCGAAGATGCCATCGAGCTGGTGCGCCAATTCAAGGCGCTGGGCGACACCGCAGACCACATCCCCGAAGTGCTCCAGCACTACCAGGCCGTGCGCGAGATCGACGTCATCCGCCTCCAAAACGCTGCCTGGAATGCGATGGAATGGTTCGAAGTTTGCGGCGAACGCTACTGCGACCAGCTCGAACCCGAGCAGTTCATGTACTCCATGCTCACCCGCAGCCAGCGCATCAGCCACGAGAACTTGCGTTTGCGTGACAAAGCCTGGCTGGAAGACTACGAGGCCTGGTTTGCAGGCCGCACAGCGACGCCGGGTATTCGTCCACCGATGTTCACGCCTTACACGCAGCGCACGGTCACGCTCAAGAACCGTGTGGTGGTCTCGCCCATGGCCCAATACATGGCCGTGGACGGCCGCGTGGGCGACGACCACCTCGTGCACCTGGGCGCACGCGCCATGGGCGGCGCTGCTCTGGTGATGGTCGAGATGACCGCGCCCAGCGCCGACGGCCGCATCACGCACGGTTGCCCGGGGCTGTGGAACGAGCAGCAGACCGGCGACTTTGGCAAGATCGTGGACTGGGTGCACGCCAAGTCTGACGCAAAGATCGGCCTGCAGATTGGCCACGCCGGACCCAAAGGTTCGACCTGCCGACCTTGGCAAGGCGCGGGGATGGACCAGCCTGTGCCCGTTGACGATGCGGAAGGCAACTGGCCGCTGATCGCGGCGTCGCCCATGCCCTATTTGCCCCATGGCGATGTGCCCCGTGCCATGACCCGTGCCGACATGGACCGCGTCACGGCCGACTTCGTGGCCAGCACCCAGCGTGCTGCCCAAGCCGGGTTTGACTGGCTGGAGCTGCACTGCGCTCACGGCTACTTGTTGTCGAGCTTCATCAGCCCGCTCACCAATCAGCGCACCGACGAATACGGCGGCTCGCTCGCCAACCGCCTGCGCTACCCGCTTGAAGTGTTTGAGGCTGTGCGTGCGGCCTGGCCCAAGGATTTGCCCATGTCAGTGCGCATCTCGGCGCACGACTGGGTCGAAGGCGGTATCACGCCCACCGATGCGGTCGATATCGCCCGCGCCTTCAAGGCTGCAGGCGCCGACATGATCGACTGCTCGTCAGGCCAGGTGAGTGCGCAGCAAAAGCCGACCTACGGCCGCATGTACCAAACCCCCTTTGCCGACCGCATCCGCCAGGAAGCGGGCATCGCCACGATCGCCGTAGGCGCCATCAGTGAAGCTGACCATGTCAACAGCATCTTGGCCGCAGGTCGTGCCGACCTGTGTGCTGTGGCTCGCCCGCACTTGGCCAACCCGGCATGGACGCTGACCGAAGCCGCACGCATTGGCTTCAAAGACATCGCTTGGCCGCGTGCTTACGAATCGGGCAAACCCCAGCTCGAAGCGGGCTTTGCCCGTGAGCGGTCAATGCAGACTGCGAGCAAGGGGGACTGAGATGTCGCATTCACATGGGTGGACTTCAAATTCCTTGCAATTTGAATTTATGGAAGCGACGCCCTCGTCGCGAATGGGCGTCCATCGCGGCGAGGGCGCCGCTCCCACAGAAAAAAATCAAGGCGAGGTGGCTCCAATAATTTTCAATCACGGCGAGGGTGCAGCTCCTACAGAGGTGAAAGCATGTTGAACAACCGCCACGCCCTCATCACAGGCGCGGGCGCTGGCATTGGCGCGGCCATCGCACTGCAGCTCGCGCAAGCGGGTTGCCGCTTGACCCTGTGTGGTCGCTCGCAAGACACGCTGCAGGCGCAAGCCGAGGCGCTGCGTGCTCAAGTACCCGACGTGGCGGTGCTGATCGCGCCCATGGACGTGGCCGATGAACACGCCGTGCAAGCGGCAGTGCAGCAAGCGCAGGCCCGCTTTGGCCCGGTGAACATCTTGGTCAACAACGCCGGCCAGGCGCACAGCGCGCCCTTTGCCAAGACCGATGCTGCGCTGTGGCAGCAGATGCTGAACGTCAACCTGACGGGCACCTACCACTGCATCCAAGCCGTGCTGCCGGGCATGCTCGAAGCCGCGAAGGCAGGCACACCCGGGCGCATCGTCAACATCGCCAGCACAGCAGGCCTCAAAGGTTATGCCTATGTGAGCGCCTATGTGGCCGCCAAGCACGGCGTGGTGGGGCTCACCAAAGCGCTGGCCCTCGAATTGGCCCGCAAAGGCGTGACCGTGAACGCGATTTGCCCCGGCTACACCGAGACCGACATCGTGCGCGATGCGGTGCAAAACATCGTGAGCAAAACCGGCAAGAGCGAAGCCGAAGCGCGCCAAGCCTTGGCCGCGAGCAACCCGCAGCAGCGTCTGGTCCAGCCGCAAGAAGTGGCGCAAAGTGTCTTGTGGCTGTGCGCGGCGGGCAGTGATGCGATCAACGGTCAATCGATTGCCATCGACGGCGGGGAGTTGGCAGGATGAACAACATGACTGACATGGAAGTGCGCGCGCACGCCGACCACCACGCTTCACTGCGCCTGTGGCTGCGATTGTTATCCGCCACCACCCGCATCGAAGACACGATCCGCCAGCGGCTGCGGGAGCAGTTTGGCATCACGTTGCCGCGCTTTGACCTGATGGCACAACTCGAGCGTGAGCCACAAGGCTTGTCGATGAGCGAGTTGTCGCGCCGCATGATGGTTACGGGTGGCAACGTCACATCCATAGTTGACCAGCTCGAAAAAGAACAACTGGTGCAGCGGCAAATGCAGGCCAGCGATCGCCGCTCCTACACCGTCAGCCTGACCGAGGCCGGGCGCAGCGCATTTGCGGCCATGGCCCTGGCGCACGAGGGCTGGGTGGTCGAGTTGTTAGGCCCTTTGGCCGAAAGCGAACAATCACAACTGCATCAATTGCTGGGCACCTTGAAGTCCGGCACCCCCACACAATCGAAGGAGACAAAATGAGCCAACGCTACCTGCCCGGCCAGCCGCACCAGCTGCCCCGCCACAACCAGCCCATGGCGGGCTACCAGCCCGAGCATTTTTTGCTGTCCGTCAAAGACGGTGTGGCCACCGTGAGTCTGAACCGCCCCGAGCGCAAGAACCCGTTGTCGTTTGATTCGTACGCCGAGCTGCGTGACTTTTTCCGCGCCTTGCCCTATGCACCTGACATCCACGCCGTGGTCATCACGGGTGAGGGCGGCAACTTCTGCTCGGGTGGTGACGTGCACGAGATCATCGGCCCGCTCACCCAACTCGACATGCCCGGCCTCTTGGCCTTCACCCGCATGACGGGCGACTTGGTCAAGGCCATGCGCGCCTGTCCGCAGCCCATCATCGCGGCGATCGACGGCGTGTGCGCGGGCGCAGGCGCGATCCTGGCCATGGCCTCGGACCTGCGTTACGGCACCGAGCGCAGCAAGACCTATTTCCTGTTCAACAAGGTCGGCTTGGCCGGTTGCGACATGGGCGCGTGTGCACTTTTGCCGCGCATCATCGGCCAAGGGCGAGCGAGCGAGTTGCTCTTCACCGGGCGGGGCCTGGGCGCGCTGGAAGCCGAGCGCTGGGGTTTTTACAACCGCGTGTGCGAGGCAGGCACAGTGCTGGCCGATGCGCAAGCCATCGCCGCCCAGCTGGTGGCAGGCCCCACCTTTGCCAACGGCATCACCAAAAAGATGCTGCAACAAGAATGGAACATGGGCGTGGACGAAGCCATCGAGGCCGAAGCCCAGGCCCAAGCCATCTGCATGGCCACCAACGACTTCCACCGGGCGTACCACGCCTTTGTGGCCAAGCAAACGCCCGTGTTTGAAGGGGACTGAGCCATGTCAAATCACACAGCCACTCACCCGCCAGAACTCGACTGGCCTTTCTTTGACGACAGCCACCGCGACTTCAAAGTGCGCTTGGACACTTGGTGTCAAGAGCACCTGGCCCACGCCCATCACGACGAAAGCCGAGATGCCGTAGACGCCGAATGCATCCGTCTGGTGCGCCTGCTGGGCAGCGGCGGCTGGCTCAAGCATGCGGTGTCTGGCACGGCCTATGGCGCAGCGTCGGATGTGATCGACACCCGCCAGCTCTGCCTGCTGCGCGAAACACTGGCTTTTCACAACGGCTTGTCTGACTTCGCGTTTGCCATGCAGGGCTTGGGCACAGGCGCCATCAGCCTCATGGGCACAGCCGATCAAAAGCAGCGCTACCTGGCGCGTGTGGCATCGGGCCAGGCCTTGAGCGCATTTGCCTTGAGCGAACCCGATGCGGGCTCGGATGTGGCCGCCATGCAGTGCAGCGCCACGGCCACGACAGACGGTTATTTGCTGAACGGCCGCAAGACCTGGATCAGCAACGGCGGCATCGCCGACTTTTATGTGGTGTTCGCCCGCACGGGCGAAGCGCCCGGCGCACGCGGCATCACAGCTTTCATTGTCGATGCGGACACGCCGGGTATGTCCATCGAAGAACGCATCGACGTGGTGGCACCCCACCCGTTGGCAACGCTCAAGTTTGACAATTGCAAGGTCGCTGCGAACCAGCGCATTGGCGAAGCGGGCCAAGGCTTCAAGGTCGCCATGGCCACGCTCGATGTGTTCCGCACCTCGGTGGCTGCGGCCGCTTTGGGTTTTGGGCGGCGTGCGCTGCACGAGTCCATCAGCTGGGCGCGTTCGCGCAAGATGTTTGGACAAACCTTGGGCGACTTCCAGATCACCCAAACCAAGATCGCCCAGATGGCCACCATGCTGGACGCGGCGACGCTCTTGACCTACCGCGCTGCGTGGTTGCGCGACCAAGGCGGCCGCATCACCCGCGAGGCGGCCATGGCCAAGATGACCGCCACCGAAAACGCCCAGCAGATCATCGATATGGCGGTGCAGATGCACGGCGGCATGGGCGTCAAAAAGGGCGTGATGGTCGAGTCGCTGTACCGCGAGATCCGTGCGCTGCGAATTTACGAAGGTGCGACCGAAGTGCAGCAGCTGATCATCGGCAAAGACTTGCTGAAAGGTTGACATGAGCGACTGGAACCAACTGCTGCCCAGCAGCCACACCGACACCTTTGCGCGTGACCGGCTGCCGCCGAAGGACCTATGGCCTGTGTTTCTGGCGGACCGGCCTGAGCTGGACTACCCGGATGTGCTGAACTGCGCAGTGGAATTGGTGGACCGCCATGTGCGTGAAGGCCGAGGCGATCGCATCGCGCTGCATGGCGTGAGCTATTTCAACAAGGGTGGCGGCGACTTCAGCTGGACCTATGCGCAGTTGCAAGATAAAAGCAACCGCATCGCCCAGGTGCTGACCCAAGACATGGGCCTCGTGCCCGGCAACCGCATTTTGCTGCGCGGCGGCAACAGCCCCATGATGGCGGCTTGTTTGCTGGGTGCGCTCAAGGCGGGACTGGTGGCGGTGCCCACCATGCCGCTGCTGCGTGCGGGTGAGTTGGCACAGATCATCGACAAAGCGCAGGTCAGCGCCGCCCTGTGCGACAGCCTGCTGGCCGACGAACTGCAGCACTGCATGACGCCCGGTCACGCCAGCCACATGGCCAGCTTGCAGCAGCTGGTGCAGTTCCGCAGCGATGCCCCCGATGGCCTGGAGCAGCGCATGGCGCAGCAAAGTGGCGCGTACACCGCGCACCCCACCAGCCGCGACGACGTGTGTCTGATTGCGTTTACCAGCGGCACCACGGGCAAGCCCAAGGGCACCATGCACTTCCACCGCGATGTGCTGGCCATGTGCGATTTGTTCCCGCGCCACATCTTGCAGATGAATGAGAACGATGTGGTCTGCGGCACGCCGCCCATCGCCTTCACCTTCGGGCTGGGTGGTCTGCTGGCGTTCCCGCTGCGTTATGGCGCGAGCACTGTGCTGCTCGAAAAGCACACGCCCGAGACCTTGATGCAGACCATTGCCAAGTACCGCGCCACACAGTGCTACACCGCGCCCACCATGTACCGCCAGATGGCGACACTGGCCAAAGGCGTTGACTTGTCGAGCCTCAAGCACCCCGTCTCGGCAGGCGAGGCTTTGCCCAACGCCACCCGCCAGCTGTGGAAGCAGGCCACGGGCATCGAGATGACCGATGGCATTGGCGGCACCGAAGTGATCCACATCTACATCTCGAGCGCGGGCGCGCAAGTGCGCCCCGGCAGCATCGGTCAGGTGGTGCCCGGCTATGTGGCGCAGATCGTGGGCGACGACATGCAGCCCGTGCCTCCCGGCACCGTGGGGCGGCTCGCTGTGCGCGGCCCCACAGGCTGCAAATACCTGGCCGACCCGCGCCAGCAAGACTATGTGAAAGACGGCTGGAACCTGCCCGGCGACACCTTCGTCATGGACGCCGACGGCTACTTCAGCTACCAGGCGCGCAACGACGACATGATCATCTCGGCGGGCTACAACATCGCCGGCCCCGAGGTGGAAGGCGCTTTGCTGCAACACCCGGCCGTGGCCGAATGCGGCGTGGTCGGCATGCCCGACGAAGACCGTGGCCACATCGTGCAGGCCTATGTGGTGCTCAAGCCCGGCCACACAGGCGATGCGGCCATGGAAAAAGCCTTGCAAGAACACGTCAAGCAAACCATCGCCCCATTCAAGTACCCGCGCAAAGTGGTCTTTTTAGACGCATTGCCCCGCACCGAAACCGGCAAACTGCAGCGCTTCAAGCTGCGTCAAATTTCTTAAGGAGCCCGATATGTTCAACGTCTTGCAACCCGAAGGCTGGGCACCCGCCAAAGGCTATGCCAACGGCATCGAAGCGCGTGGCCGCATGGTGTTCGTCGCGGGCATGATCGGCTGGAACGGCCAGGCCCAGTTCGAGACCGACGACTTTGTGGCCCAGTGCCGCCAGGCCCTTCAGAACATCGTCGACACATTGGCCTGCGCAGGCGCAGGCCCACAGCACATGGCCCGCATGACCTGGTACGTCAAGGACAAGAAGGAATACCTGGCCCGTGGCAGGGAGCTGGGCAAGGTCTATCAGGAAGTCATCGGCAAAAACTACCCGGCCATGACACTGGTGCAAGTGGCTGATCTGGTGGAAGACCGGGCGCTGGTGGAGATTGAGGTGACGGCGGTGGTGCCGGACTGAATTTAAATGGTCTTAGTGAGAAGCTGCAGAAGGCCTAGATCGATCGGCAGGTTTAGGCTGGTAGCGGACATCCCGAGGCAGAGGCTGATGTTTTGCGCCAGCCATAACCGGTCGTTCGCTATGCAGTGCATCCAGTGACCGGTCTACAGCCCACAGCAGTCACAGCTCAAAGGATAGCTTGAAATGGCTACGGGGAAAGACTGCTTGCGACCTGGGTCTTGGGGTGCTTCCGACCCAATAAGAACTTCAACCTTTTTAAGTTTCAAACAGTCTTTGCGTTGGGTTTTAAGGTGCCCAGTACGTACGAGTAACCTGTGTCACAAATTCATCACTCTCAGCGCTACGCAAGAGTATCAAGACCTTCTGATTTGTCTTGTCCAAAAATGCTCTTTGCCCATAAGCCCCTAACCAAATGAAGACAGGTCCTCGCTGATGAACCCAAGTCTGATAACCATAGTCATAACCGTAAGCTGCATTCTTAACTTGTGCGGAGGTCGCCTCTTTCATGAAGTTTTTGGGGCATTCGCCGTCCTGGCCATCGAGTATTTGAAGCGAATGAATCGCTAATCTCCCCCAGTCTCTCAGCGTTGCGCTGTAGCCGCCAGCAGCCGACACATGTCCGCTCTTATGTAAGCGTACGGCGAACCCCTGCCCACCCACAAGTTTCAGCCGATTCTTTGCCCAGTCAGCTGCCAGCGGTGTGGCAGCAACTCTTGAATCCGCCTGTTGGGCCAGGTTGGCAGCTTCTCCATCACGTCCTTCAAGTACGCGTACGGGTCGTGACCGTTGAGTTTGGCCGACTGGATCAGAC
>NKIP01000016.1 GCA_002256145.1 Comamonadaceae bacterium PBBC1 | reverse complement strand
TGTTGTTCTACCGGTTGCTGCAACAAGCCGTGGTCACGGCACCAGTGACCTACCGCGATGTGGTGGGAAAGGCTTGAATGTTTGGGGGCGGCCGTAGAATGCGTGTACTGGGGATTCATCCAGCATTATGGAGTTGCTGGAGCTAAGTGGATACCCCTTTTATATTTACAGTATACTGACCTCGTCACGCTTCTTGCAGTTGCCTGGCACTTTTGTTGATTTACGCCCCGGGCTTTGCGACCCGGGGTATTTTTGGGGGCACGGCACCCAAACCAAGCGTGTCATAACAGAAAGCACTGAGCTGCAGGACCTCTGCCTCAGCGGCACAAATCCCCATCAAGTTCAGGCCGCCGAACCGCTGACCCGGTGGCGGCGTTCAGCGCATTTGGGCGCTCAGGCTGCCCAGCGGCGCAGAAAACTCGGCGCGCCAGTTTTCGCCCGCCAGCAAAGGCCAGGCGTCGGTCCAGGTGCCGGTGGTGATCACGTCGCCTGCCTGCAGGTCCACCGCGCCGGGGCATTGGCGCAGTTCTTTCAAAAAGTGGTGCAAGGCATTGAGCGGGCTGTCGAGCACGTTGGTGCCGCTGCCCTGCTCCACCGCCTGGCCATTTTTGAACAGCGTGACTTGGGCCTGCGCCAGCAGGGTGTGCAAAGCCTGTGCATCGGCGGCCAAGTGCTCAACAGGCTGGCGCTGGCCCACCAGCAGGCGGGCGTGCAAGCCGCTGTCGGCCATGGTGTCGGTGGCGGTGAACTTCCAGTCCAGGCAGTGCGACTGCACAACCTCAAAACCCGGTGCGATCCAGTCGATGGCTTCGAACAACTGCTGCATGCTGGCGTTGGCCTCTGGCGTGGCCTTCATGCCGAAGACGATCTCGGGCTCCAACCGGGGCTGGCAGGTGGGGGTCAGGTCGATGCTGCCCTCGGCCGATCCCGATGCGGCCGACTCGGCAAAGCCCAGACCCGTGTCCCAGACTGTGCCCCACATGGGACCAAACACCTCGTAGCGCTGCCACAGCGTGCGGTTGGTAAAACCAATTTTGTAGCCCTTGGCCACTTCGCCGCGCTGCTGGCGCAACTGGCGCACGGCCAGGGCTTGTTGGTAGGCCGCTGCGGTGTCGGGTCCGCCCACCACACCGGGGGCCTGGCCCCACAAAAGAGCTTGGTCGTGGTGTTGCAAGAGTTGTTCGGGGGTCATGGGGTGTCTCCTGATGAAAAGTGAAATAGTCCGAGGCTGACGGGCCAAGCGCGTGCTGCGGCAGCGCTGCAAAAAGCTTGGCAGACCCAGGCCACATCGCCGTGGCTGCGTGTGGACTCACAGGGCCACATAACGGCCATCGCCTTGACGGGCAATTTGCCCCTGCGCCAGCAGTTCATCCAGATGCATCCCAATGGTGTTGCGCTCTGCACAGGGCACAAAGGGCACGTCGTAGCCTTGGGGGTACAGCAGGCGGCGGTCCACCAGCTCGTCCAAGCTGTGCGGGGCTTGCAAATAAGCCAGCAGCTGCTCGCTTCGCTCGTCAATTTTGCTGGCAAAGCGGGCCAAATCGGTCACAAATTGCGCCCGGTCGGTCACCACCGCTTTGTGGTGCGAGGTGGCCCAGATGCGGGCGTCCAGCTCGGCGACTTTTTTCAGGGTCTGCCGGAAGTCGCTCAGGCTGGAGGTGGCGTCGCCGTAATACGGACCAAAGCCGCTCAGGTCGATGTCGCCAATGAAGGCCAGGCCTTCGCTCTCGACCACCAGAGCGCAGTGGCCTGCGGTGTGGCCCGGCAGGTGGTGCGCCCGCACACGCACGCCGCCGCCCAAGTCCCACACCGCGCCGTCGCTGTAGCCAGTAGCGTCGGGCCGGGGCTGGTAATGAAAATCCTTTTGCACGATGGCGTGCATGGCGTCCAGCACCTCGGCGGGGTAACCATAGTGTTGGCACATGCCGTCCCACGACTGGGCAGCGGCCAAGTCGGCCTCGTGCACCTGCACACGGGTGTGCGGCAGGCGGTGCAGCCCGGCCATGTGGTCTTCGTGCACATGGCCCAGGATGACCAGTTCCACCGTGTCCAGCTCGGGGCCGATGCGGTTGGCCACCTCGGGCGTGTCAAAGGCCACACGCATGTCCGCCCCCTGCACGATGAGCTGGTTGCCATCGGGGTACTTGCCCGACTTCTCGCCCAGGTGCACCCGCACCGCTCCAAAATTCAACACCGAGGCCATGGCTTCCTTTACTGAACTGCGCCCCATCCAGGGCGCGACAGGCCACTATAGCCATCGTGACACCCCAATGCTGCCGCGCGCGCTACAGTGAACCGCATGACCGACCTGCCCTCCCCCGCCACCCTGGCCGCCACGGCCTTGATCGACAGCGACCACCCCGATGTGATCGCCTTGGCGCGCCAGCACGCGCAAGGCGCTACCGACCGCGAACGCGCCGTGGCGCTGTACCTGGCGGTGCGCGACCGCTTTCGCTACGACCCCTACCGCATCGACCTGTCGCCCCAAGGCATGCGGGCCAGCTCGGTGATTGCCCAAGGCTCGGGCTGGTGTGTGCCCAAAGCGGCGCTGATGGCCGCCGCCTGCCGCGCCGCAGGCCTTCACGCCCGCCTGGGCTATGCCGATGTGCGCAACCACCTGAGCACCGAGCGCTTGCGCCAGACCATGCAGACCGATGTGTTCATCTGGCACGGCTATGCCGACATCTGGCTGGACGGCCAATGGGTCAAGGCCACACCGGCCTTCAACATCGAACTGTGCGACAAATTCGGCTTGCTGCCGCTGGAGTTTGATGGGCGAAACGACTCGATTTATCACCCGTTCGACAAATCGGGCAACCGGCACATGGAGTACGTGAACCAGCGCGGCACCTTTGACGACATGCCGCTGACGCAGATCGTGGCCGACTTCAAAACCGTTTACCGAGGCTGGATGGCCGAGAACGACCCGCTGCAAAACGCCAGTTTTGCGCAAGACGTGGAGAAGGAAACGCGTTGATGCAACGCACACTGGTTTTGTTGGACTCGATTGCGCTGGTCAACGCCAGCCATGCAGGCACCGTGATCGTGTCCGGCTCGCACGGGGGCTTGTCGGCCTCGCATTTCGTCACAGCACAAACACACAAACCTTTTGCGGTGGCCTACAACGATGCGGGGGGCGGCAAAGACGATGCAGGCCGCGTGGCGCTGCACGAGTTGCAAGCCGTGGGGGTGCTGGCCATGTTGTACGCGCACACCTCGGCCCGCATTGGCGAGGCGCAAGACGGGCTGGACAACGGCGTGGTCAATGGCCTGAACGCTCTGGCCTTGGCGCAGGGCCTGCAGCTGGGCATGCGGGTGTCAGACGCCGTGCGGCATTTGGGGGCCTAATCCTGCAAACCATCGCCCACAGGGTGGGCTCCCACAAAAACCAACAGCGCCCTGGACACGCCGCCCTGTGGGCGATTTAACGTCAAGCACCTGCGCCGGGCATCGCCCACGGGGTGGGCTCCTGCAAAACGACGTTTCGCCTGGCCTGTTTCAATGCTGCGCTGGCTTGGCCAAAGGCACAGCCTCAAACGCCACACGGCTGGGCACATCGCAGGCCACCCACATGGCGGGCGGCTGGGTGTGCATGACGATGCCGGCCACGCTTTCAACGCGGCTTTCGGGCGGCACGCTGGGGTCAGGGCTGCGGCAGATGGACAAAAAGCCGTCCGATTCGTCGCGCAAGAAGCGCTCCAAATCAGCCTGACCGATGGGGGTTTTCAAAGCGTGTTGCCCGGCGGTGCCCAAGCGGCTTTGACTTGACAAGCCTGGGCCCATAGGGGCTTGCTCGGCCAACAAGGACTCGCACACAAAATGGTTGGTGTGGACCACCACGCCATCGGTGGGCGCAACCTCGGCCCAGCCTGCGGGCGAGACCTCAAAACAAGCAACCTGGCCCTGGGCGTCGGCGCAAGGCACGTTGGAGGCCGCCCCAAAGCCCAAGCCCAGATCCGTCTGCAAAGCCTGCAAACGCTCGCGGGCGTGCGCCACCGAACGGCAGTCGAGCAGGTGGCGCAGCAACACATGCACCGGCACACCCAGGCGGCTGCCGTCGCGCACCGAGCGCAAGATGTTCAGGCCCAGCGCAAAGCCCGATTGGTTGATGCCGATCTTGGCCAACATGCCGGCCTCGGTCAGGGTGGTGATGCTTTGGCCGCTGGGGCCTTGGGTGTGCAGCACGACCAGGGCTTCGCGCTGGCGGCCCATCCAGTCCCAGTTTTGCGCGAGCCAGGCTTGGCCTGTGCGGCTGGCGGCGGCGGTGACGCCCATGGCGGTGCATTCGCCGTCGCGCAAGGCGCTGTCCCAAGCGGCTTGCTCCAGCCAGTCGGGCAGGCCTGCGGCGCGGTTGGCAGCCAGGGCCGCTGCTGCAGCGTCTTTCAGGTGCGGCGCATCCGCCAAAAATGTGGGCGGCAAAATTTCGGTGCGGCAGTTCAGCGCCATCAGGCTGCCCAGGCTTTGGCCGCTGCCTTCGGCCATGCCGCGCAGCTCGGCCATCAGATCCGCATCCACCTGCGCAATCACCGGCTCAAAACGCATGGCCCGCTCACAAGCGCTGGCCCAGTCGATGCCGCAGGCGGCAAACAAACGGGCATAAGTGACCACGCTGTGCTGGATGCGGTCCTGGGCCTCGCGGCCATAAATCTGGCCGCGTTCATGGGCCGAAGCGGCGCCCAGGGTGTCGATGCAAGGGAACATGGGAAGGTCTCCAGAAATTGGGTTGCAGTGCCAGATGGGCATCCTCAGAAATTACTCGGCATCAAGACCCGAAACAATGGCCGGAAACTGCCGGGCCACATGCACCACCGCGCGCACAGTGGCGGTGCAACGGACCGGGTCCTGATCGAAGTAGACAATGTAGTTTTCATGGGCCACCAATTCATGCGCATCGGCGACACGCTGGCTGGCCCTGCGCGGGAAATTGGGATCGCTGAGGCCATCGACTTGGGTGTCGATCCAGAGCCACAAATCGAGCGCTGCAAGGGGGTTGTCTTTGGCAACCCAGGCTTGTATCGCGTCCAGATCTGCTTGGTATTCCGGACGACGGATGATTTGCCAATGTTCACAGCTCATGGCTGGTGCAGGGCTTGCCGTTGGGCGAGCTTGGCGGCACGAACGGCTTGCCATTCTTCGTGCGACACGTCAGGGCGCGGGTCATCACGGCTGGCCTTGACTTTGGCAGCGACCCAGCGGTCGTATTCGGCAGCGCGGGTCAAGGCCTGCGCCCTGTCAGGCCGGGAGCGCTTTTGCAAAGCCGCTTGTTCGGGCTGCCACTCCTCCAAATGGTCCAGCACGATGCGTTGCACACCCAGCTTGTGCAGCAATTTCAAAGCACTGTCGGTGGTGCCAAACAGGCGCGGCACCGCGCTGCGCGCCTGCACCAACAAGGCCTCGCCTGTGCGGGTCACCAACTTCACACAAAAACGGGGGCCTTGAGGCACCAGCGCCACCGACTCGATGGCACCGTGCGCCAATGCGGCTTGAAATTGGGTTTGGGTCAGGGTGAGCATGATGGAACAATTAACGTTGATCCTGCGCATTTTATACATTAAAAATACGCCCCCACAGCACCCTGCAAAACCCCAACACACGATCGAACCAAGTTGCCCAGCGCACCCTTTGGCACCTCGGTGACTGTGGGCGGCAAGCCAATGGGTTCATCATGAAAGTCTGTTGAATTGGAGACCCTATGCGCTTGCTGATCGCGATGATGATGCACGAAACCAACACTTTCTCGCCGGTGCCCACCGACCTGCAGCGCTTTGCGCTGGGCCCGGGCGAAGCGCCGCCACGAGGCGAGGCGGCCATTGCGGCGTTTCGTGGCACGGGAACGGCCACCGGGGCCTTCATTGACTTGGCCGAGCAAGCGGGCGCAGAGTTCGAGCTGGCCCTGGGTGCGCACGCCGCGCCCAGCGGGCTGGTGTTTGACGATGCCTACGAGTCCATGAGCCAGGCCATTTTGCAGGCCGTGGCGCGGGGCGGTTTTGACGGCATTTTGCTGGACCTGCACGGCGCGATGGTGAGCGAAAGCCACGAAGACGGCGAAGGCGAGTTGCTGCGCCGCATCCGCGCCATCAACCCCAAAACGCCGATTGGCGTGGCCTACGACATGCACGCCAACGTGTATGCCGACATGGTCGAACTGGCACAAACCGTGGCGGGCTACCAGACCTACCCGCATGTGGACATGTATGGCACCGGGGTGCGGGCGGGCTCGGCCTTGATCAAGCTGCTCCAGGGGCAGGCCAAGCCCACCACGGCTTGGGGGCGCTTGCCCATGATCCCGCACATCATGCGGCAAAGTTCGCTGGACGAGCCCAACCGGTCCATCCAGGCCCGCGCCCGGCAAATGGAAAAAGAAGGTGCTTTGTGCGCCAGCGTGTTCACCGGTTTTCCGCATGCCGACATCGAAAACGCCGGCATGTCGGTGGTGGTGGTGACCGACAACGACCCGGCATTGGCCCAGCGCCTGCGCGACGAGCTGATGCAAATGGCTTGGGACAGCCGTGCCCAATGGGTGTACGAGCTGGAGCCACTGGCTGCGTCGGTGGCCCGCGCCAAAACGCTGACCGAGTATCCGGTGATGCTGCTGGACCATTACGACAACGCGGCTTCAGGCGGCACCATGGACACCACCGCCGTGCTGGCCGAGGTGCTGCGCCAAGGCTTGCGCAACGTGGCGGTGTTTGCGATTTTTGACCCGCAGGCGGTGCAAGAAGCCATCGCCGCAGGCATCGGGGCGCAGGTGCGATTGCAAGTGGGTGGCAAGATGGCCATGCCACTCATGCCGCACCGAAGCGAACCTGTTGAATTGAACGGCGTGGTCAAGCTGATCTCGAACGGCAAGTACCGCAACAAAGGCCCCATGAGCCAAGGTGCGCGGCAGAACATGGGCCAAGCGGTGGTGATCGACACGGGCGATGTGGAGGTGGCGCTGATCTCGCGCCATGTCGAGCCCTTTGACGTGAACGCCCTGCTGTGCCTGGGCATCGACCCGACACAAAAGCATTTTGTGGTGCTCAAAAGCCGGGTGCATTGGCGTGCTGGCCTGGGGCATCTTGCCGGTGCCACGGTGGAATGCGCCGGGGCCGGGGCCTGCACTTCAGACTACCGCGAACTGCAGTTCAAAAAACTGCGTCGGCCGATTTACCCGCTGGATGCAGGGGTGGCTTGGTCAAGGGCTGGCCACTGAAAACCTGACAGCGAACGATGCGGTGGGTGGGCCTGCGGCCATCGCCCACGGGGTGGGCTCCTACAAATGAAGGTAGAGGTCCACCGGCCATCGCCCACGGGGATGGGCTCTTACAAATGAAGGTGGTGGTCCACCGGCTATCGCCCACAGGGTGGGCTCCTGCAGATACCGGCAGACACAAGGACTTGCGCTCAAGCCATGGCTTTGCGGCCGCACAAAGTGGCCACCAAGGCCTGAGCCGAGCCATCGTCCAGGCTGTGCCCACGCCACACCGTGTGGGCGTCGGCACGCACCATGAGCAAGGGGTGTTGGTATTCGGGCGGCAGGTCTTGCACGCCCGACACATCGAGCACCCGCAATGGCATGCCTTGGTGCTCGGCCGCGGCTTGCAGGGCCTGCAGCGCATCGTCCAACCCCGGCTTCAGGCACAGCAAGGTGTAGGCAGGCCCCAGCGCGTCGTAGACCGATTGACCCTCACCCAGCCAGAAATGCGGCGCACGGCAGCCGGGCACCGTGGATGCGGTGAAGCTGCCCATGCTGTACTCGGGCGCTTTGTCGCCGTCGTACACCATCACCGGCGACTGGTCGTAGTAGTAACCAAAGTTCAAGCCCGCGCAGCAGTATTGCTGCACGTTCAGGTCGTACAAGTTTTGGCCAAAAGCCTCGCGGGCGGCCTGCCCTGCCGGACTGTCTTCTTCCAGATTCAGCGGAATCTCGCGCCGACGCTGGCTCATGGCGTGTGCATGGTTCATGGCAAAGCGCGAGACCTGCTCGGTGATCGGGTGGCGTTCTTTTTCGTAGGCCGACAAGGCTTCGGGTGCGGCCCAACCCTCGATTTGCGCCGACAGGTGCCAAGCCAGGTTGGCCGCATCGGCCAGCCCCGCGTTCATGCCGTAACCGGCATACGGCACCCACAGGTGCGCGGCGTCTCCGGCCAAAAACACGCGGCCTTCGCGCAGCTTGTCGCTGACCAAGCGCCGGCCAATCCAGTCTTCGCGGCTCATCTGTTCGTATTCAAAATCCTCACCCACGCCGAGGATGGTGCGGATGGCCCAATCGCGGTCCACCGCGTCAAAGTCGGCCTCGTGGTCGCGCAGGTAATTGTGGATGAGCCAGACTTCTTGGCCGTCGATGGCGTAGATGTTGCCGCTGCGCCGGGGGTTGACGGTGAACATGGCCCAGGCCGCCGGGGCCTTCAGGCGGGCCATCAAACCCGGCGCACGGATGCAGGTGCTTTGCACGCGTTGCACCACCTCGTCGCCCACCAGTTTGGCGCCAATGGCCTTGCGCACCGCCGATCGGCCGCCGTCGCAGCCCACCAGATAAGCCGCTTGCAGCTGCAGGGGCGGCGCATCGGGCGTGTCCAGGTTTTGAATGCGCACGTTCACCTGGCTGTCGGTCTGCGCAAAGTCCAGCACCTGGTGCCGGTAAAGGGTGGTGATCAAGCCTTGTTGGGCCACATGCCTTGCCAAAATCGGCTCGATGTAGCGCTGGTTGATGCGGTGCGGTGGCTCCGGGGTGGGCCAATCGCCGTCGGGGCCGCTGTGGTCCGTCAGGCGGGTGTTGCGCCCGGGAATGTGGATGCGGGCAATTTCTTGGCCCACCGTGCTGGTGCGGTACGACACGTCGTGCGGGTAGTCGTCCGGCAGACCGCCTGCACGCAGGTCTTGGGCCACACCCAAGGCGCGAAACAGCTCCATGCTGCGGGCCGAGATGTGGTTGCATTTGACGTCGGGCAGCGCATCGGCCGGCCGCATCTCGACCAAGGTGCAGGCGATGCCGCGACGCGCCAGGCACAAGGCCAGGGTCATGCCTACGGGGCCTGCGCCCACCACCAGCACAGGGGCATTCAGGCTCATAGCGGTGCTTTCAAGGGGTCGTATTCAAACAGCCAGTCGTAGCGGCGGCGGACTTTTTCAGGCTCCCACTCGCTGCTGACGTAGTCCACCGCTTTGGCGGGGTCCGACAGCTGGGGGTTGTGAAAGCGCTGGGCGTTGTCGCGCGACCGGTTGACGATGTCGGCCGTGCGCTGCCAGCGCAGTTTTTCAAAACGGGCCAAGGCGTGTTCGGTCGGCTCATCCAAGGCCAGGCAACGCGCCATGACGGCAGCGTCTTCGAGCGCCATGTTGGCCCCCTGCGCCAAAAACGGCAAGGTGGGGTGCGCGGCGTCGCCGAGCAGGCAGATATTGCCCTTCGCCCAGCCGGTTTGTGGGGCACGGCCGAGCAAAGCCCATTTGAAGGGTTGCTCGATGGCCGACATCAACTCACACACATCGGCATGCCAGTGGCCAAAGTCTTGCAGCAGCTCGGCGTGGGTGCCGCGCTCGGTCCAGGACTCGCTGCGCCAGCCTTCGCGCTCGATGATGCCCACCACGTTCATCAAAGCCCCACCGCGCACCGGGTAGGTGATGACGTGCGCCCCTGGCCCGACCCAATTGGTGCCAACCTGCGCCCGCAAATGCGCCGACACGCGCTCCACAGGCACCAAGCCGCGCCAGGCCAGCAAGCCGGTGAAGTGCGCCTTGTCTTCGCCCAACAACTGTTCACGCAGCACCGAGTGCACCCCATCGGCCGCCAGCAAAGCTGCAGCGCTGTGTTGCGAGCCGTCGTTCAGTTCGAACGTCACGCCCGAAACAGTGCTTTGTGCGTTGACCACCCGGGCGTTCAGGCGCACAGGTCGGTCTGATCGCGCCTCAAAGGCGTCCAACAACACCCGGTGCAAATCGCCCCGGTGCACCATCCAGTAAGGCGCACCAAACCGCGCCAGGCAATCGTCGCCCAGGTCAAACAACTTCCAGCGCTGGCCGGTGTTCCACATGCGGATTTCTTTGCCCCGGGCTTGGCAGACACAGGCTTGCAAAGCCTCGCCCAAGCCCAGCGCCAGCAAGACGCGCGAACCGTTGGGTGAAATCTGCAAACCCGCACCCAACTCGCCCAGCTGCGAGGCTTGCTCGAACACATCGACCTGGAAGCCCTGTTGCAACAAAGCCAGCGCCGTGGTCAGACCGGCAATTCCCGCCCCGGCAATGGCGATGCGTTTCGGTGCCGTCATTGCGCTTTGATGTTGTTGTCTTTGGCCACCTGGGTCCACAGAGGGATTTCGGTGGCAATGGTTTTGGCAAAGTCAGCACTGCTGCCGCCCACGGGACGGATGTCCAGCTTGGCCATGCGTTCGGCCACATCCGGCAGGGCCATGATGCGGGCCATTTCTTCTTGCAAGCGCTTGACGATGGGCGCAGGCGTGCCGGCCGGAGCCAACAAACCGCTCCAGAAGTTCACCGCCAAATCAATACCCTGCTCCTTGAGTGTGGGCACCTGCGGGTAGCTGGCCAGGCGCTGCTCAGAGGTGACGGCCAAGGCACGCAGCTTGCCCGACTTGACCAGCGCAGCGATGGGGCCAGAGTCGATCAGGGTCATTTGCACTTCTTGCGTGAGCACCGCGTTGATGGACGGGGCGCTGCCTTGGTAGGGCACGTTCAAAGCCTTCAGGCCGGACTTGGCCTTGACCAGCTCCATCACCAATTGAAAAGAAGCCGAAGGGTAGGAGTAGTTGGTCTTGTCCGCGTTGGCTTTGGACAAGGCCACCAAGTCATTGAAGTTCTTGGCGGGCGAGGCCTCGTTGACGGCCAGGATCATCGGGAAAGAACCCGCCAGCGAGATGGGCACCAGGTCGGTGATCGGGTTGTAAGACAGCTTGGCCACGAGGGCCGGGTTGAACACGATGGGGCCACTGGCCGCCATGAGCAAGGTGTAGCCATCGGGCGCAGCTTTGACCACGAATTCGGTGCCCACGGCGGCACCTGCGCCGGGCTTGTTTTCGACCAGCACCGGCTGGCCCAAGGCGGGCGCGAGTTTTTCGGCGACCACGCGGGCCAGGATGTCGTTGGCACCACCCGGGGCATAGGGCACCACGATGCGCACGGGCTTGGCAGGCCAAGCCGCTTGCGCCCAAGACAAGGCCGGGACCAAAGTGGCCAAAGAAGCGCCCAAAGACAAGGCGGCAGCGGCCACCAGCTTGCGGCGTGCCGGGGATGTGAGGCGAGTGGTCATGGTGTGTCTCCTGTTTTATCGGGGGTAAAAATCAAATCTTGGCGACCGAAGCCACCAGCAAAGCGGCACGGCCTTCGTCCAGGGCCTGCAAACACCGGGCGATGGCCACAGGCAAATCTTCGGCGCGGGTGACCCGCTCGCCGTGGGCACCAAAGGCCTGGGCCACTTGTTCAAAGCGGCGCTGCTCGCCCTTCAGGCGGGCCTGAAACTCACCCGTTTGGGCGGCAGGGCCATCGGGGTGCACACGCAGCACGGCTTCTTTGACAGCCTGCCAGCCGCCGTTGTCCAGCACCACGGTGAGGATGGGCAGGCCTTGGGCTTGCGCCACCGCATAAACCGAGGTGGGGGTTGAAAAATGAAAACCGCCATCGCCTTCGATGTGCACCACCCGATCGTTGGGTCGGGCCAATTTGACACCCAGCGCCATGCCGCCGCTGTAGCCCAGCCCACCGCCAGCGCCCCCGAGGAAACTCATGGGGCGGGTACGCGGTATTTGCTGCAGCACGGCGGGTGAATTGCGAATGGCTTCGTTGATGACCACATCGTCAGGGCGAAGCTGCAAACCAATTTGCGCGCACACCCAAGCCGGGTTCAGGGCGTCCTCTGTGCCCGGGTTTTGTGCAGCGGCGGCCACACGCGCCAGCCGCTGCTGGCGCTGTGCGGGCCAGCGGGCCATGCGCTCGGACACGCGTTGGTGAAAGGCCTCGTCGGCCAAGTCCGTGACGGCCTGGTGCAAATCGCGCAAGGCCTGCGCACAGTCGGCCGGCCAGCGCACGTCGGTGGCAAAGCCCCAGGCCGGAAAATCTTTCTTGATCGGGTCGACGTCGATGTGCACCCAGCGGGTGTCTTCGCGGGGGCGGGTCTGGTGCGGCAGCCAGGGCACATCGATGTCCAGCAGCAAACCCCAATCGGTCTCAGGCAAGAGCGGGGTCGGGTCAAACCCAAAAAAGCAAGGCGATTCGCGCGAGATGCACAGCCAAGTGGGGCTGAACTCCACCACCCGGATGCCGCACAGCTCGGCCAGCGCTTCCAGCGCCTGCACCGCCTCGGGCTTGCGTCCCAAATAGGAAGTGATGACCAGCGGGTTGTCGGCGGCCATCAACTCACGGGCGATTTGCAGCGTGGCCTCAAAGGGCAAGGTCCCCATGGACACGGCACCATAACGGGCTGCGGGATACGACTTGACCTGTTCACGGGGCCATGACTCGGCCAGGGTTTCGCGTGGCAGCGTCATGTACACCGGACCCGCAGGCTCGGTGTGCATGACGCTGTGGGCGCGGCGCACCACCTCTTTGGCCACCACACCCGAAGGCAGGTTGTAGTCCCACTTGACGTAGGGGCGCACCAACGAGGCGATGTCAAACGGGTCTTGCACATAGTGCACATAGTTGTCGCGGGCACCGGGCACCTCGCCATGCAGGGCATACGGGGCTTTGCCCGCCATGAGCAGCACCGGCAAACGCGCCCGCATCAGGTTGTGCATGCCCATGGCCGCGTTGGCGGTGCCTGCGTCCACATGCACCATGACGCCCTGCCCTTGCCCCGTGACGGCAGCGTAACCCCCGGCCATGTGGATGGCCACGTTTTCATGCGGGCACAGCACCACCTCGGGCATGGCCTGGCCCTCGGCTTGCAGGCGGGCCATCTCGTCGATCAGGGTCACATGGTCGGTGCCCAAATTGGAAAACAGGTAGCGGATGCCCGTTTCTTGCAGGCCCTCCAAAAAGTAACGGGCGGTGGTGTGCTGTGTCTCAGGGGTGGTCGAATCGGTCATCGGTGGGGGTCAATCGTTGCAGGGCATGAACACATGCTTGGTTTCCATGAAGTCGTTCAGGCCTTCCACGCCGTGCAAACGACCAAAACCGCTTTGGCGGTAGCCCCCGGTTTCGATCTCGGCAAACAAGCGGTTGTGGGCGTTGACCCACACATTGCCAAACTTGATGTGCCGCGCGATCTTGCGGGCGGCGCGGTGGTCCGGGGTCCAGACCGATGCGGCCAGGCCGTAACGCGTGGCGTTGGCCCGATCGACCGCTTCGGTGTCGGTGGCAAAGGTTTCCAGCGTGAGCAAGGGGCCGAAGATTTCGTCCTGCACAAAATGGCTGTTCAGGTCTTGCGTGGCCACGAGCGATGGCGTGATGAACGCGCCGCCACGGGGCGTGTCATCGGGCACACGACCGGCCAGCAGCACGCGGCAGTCTGGCGCGGCAGCCCTGATTTCGTCGAGCAAGCGGGCTTGGTTGCGCTGATCGATCAGCGGCCCCATGCCCGAGCTGGGCTGGTCACCCGGTCCCACTTTGACCTGCGCCAAAGCTTGGGCCAGTTGCACCGAAAAATCTGCGGCCACCGATTCGTGCACCAGCACCCGGCTGATGGCGGTGCACATTTGACCGGCCATGACACAAGCGCCACCCACAATGCCGCGCACAGCGGCGCTCAGGTCGGCGTCCGATCGCACGATGGCCGGTGCCTTGCCCCCCAGCTCCAGCGACAAGCGGGTCAGGTTCTTGGCAGTGGACAAGGCGATTTGCTTGCCCACATGGGTCGAACCGGTGAAGCTGATGACATCGACCTCGGGGTGCGCGCACAGGTGCTGCGTGGCCACGATGTCTTGCTCGATGAAAGAGTTGATGACGCCGGCCGGAATGCGCTCGTCGGCCACCAAACAGGCCATGACCTGGGTGTGCACCAGCGCGGTCTGGTGCGCGGCCTTGATCACCACGGTGCAGCCTGCCGCCAGCGCGGGGGCCAAAGAGCGCACCAGCAAAGTCACGGGCGCGTTCCAGGGCACGATGATCGCCGCCACGCCAATGGCTTCGCGCTCGATGTGCGAGTACACCTCGGGCTCCATCTCGATGACGCGGCCAAACAGGTTGCGGGCCAGCCCGGCGTAATAACGCAGCTCGGAAATGCCGGCCATGACCTCGCCTTCGGCCTCGCGCTGCAACTTGCCGTTGAGCTGCACCAGGGTCTGCACCACTTGGGCTTTGTTGTGCTCCAGACGGTCGGCAAACAGGCGCAGCACGTCCGAGCGCAGTTTGGGCTGCTGCGACCAGGTAGTGGTTTCAAAGGCGGTGCGGGCGCAGGCGATGGCGGCGTCCACCTCTTGCACGCTGGCGGCCACAAATTGGGCGGCTTTTTCGCCCGTGGCGGGGTTGATCGAATCGCCGCGCTGAGCGGGGGCATGGTCCTTGACCCATTGGCCAAAGATGTAGTTTTGTGCGATGGGCATGGTGGAAGGCATTTCGATGAACAAGGGGTTCAACAAGCGCCCTGTGGCAGGACAGCTTCAGACACCCAGGCAAGGGTTTTCGGGGAGGCCAATCGTGCTGTTATTGGTTAGCATGCTAACGATATCAACCGTGTAGATGCTACCCCTCGATCCGATGCCGCCTATTGGGTCAAACCCTGAAAGCTTGAAGAGGCCCTGCCGTGACCCCCTTGTACCGTCGCCCTGGCTTTTTGCTCAGACGGGCCCACCAACTGTCGGTGGGTTTGTTTGAAAACGAATGCCAAAGCCTGAAACTGACCCCGCCGCAGTTCGGCGTGTTGCACATGCTCATGCACAGCCAAGCCATGGACCAAGCCCGCTTGGCGCGGGCCTTGGGTCTGGACAAAGTGACGGTCTTGCATGTGGTGCGCGGGTTGGAAACACGCGGCTGGTTGACCCGTCAGGCCAGCACCACCGACCGGCGCAAATGGACGATCAAGGTCTCGGCCTCAGGGCAGGAGGCGTTTGCCCAAGCGCAACATTTGGCGCAGCAAGCTTCAGATCGGCTTTTGTCACCGCTGAGCCCAGACGAGCAGCAAGTGCTGACCGGCTTGCTGGAAAAACTCTGCCAAGGTCTGGAGTCCAAGGCCCGCACCCCCTTTGAGCCAGGACAGGCTTGAACGCAGACGTATCGGCCTCAGGCGGCCATCAAGCCGCCATCAGGTAGCCATCACCGGCATCGCTTGGACATGCATCGGCCTGCATCAGGGTGTACATGGCCTGCTTGAATGCGGGCACCAGCGTGCCATCGTGCAGCTCAAAAATGGCGTCTCGGCACAACTTGCCAAAGAAATGCTCGGCCGTCAGTTCGGGGCAGTGTTGACGGACGTAATCCTGGATTTGCTGGCGGTAAAAGGCCGTGAATTCCGGCAACAAGGCGGTGCTGAGTCCGACATCCACCAGCCCGGCCACATCGGGCACCGAAAGAAGCTTCAATGGGTTTTCGTTGTAAAGGCCAAATCGCGTCCAGCCAAATTTGGGGTAACCCGTCTGGCTGCGCCAGTGAGCGTAGTGGGCTTTGAAATAAGACTGCATGCACTGGTCTGTGGCCACCAGCGCAAAAAGGCAAAGTATGAACTGAGGCCGATTTTCTGGATCGATGAGGGCAAGGTCTTCTTCAACCGTTGACCAATTTTTGCCCCCAAACAGCACCAGCTCCTGGTCTTGAAGAATGTCTTTGAGCACTTGAGGGACCCAGCGAAATTGCAACTTGGCAACGTCGGATTGAAAACTGCTGTTGAAGTAATTTTCGAGTGTCATGACTTGGGCCTTTGAGGGGTTCAAACAGGTTCAAAAAGATGTGCCCAGCGCATGGGGGGCGGATGAAAACCAGATATATCGACTTTTTTGGAAAGTCACTTAAACACTGATTTCAAAGTTTTTTACATCTTAATAATCAATTTTGAATTCAAAAAGACCGTTGGACGACTTATTACATCCTGTTTCAATTGGCCAAAAACGCCCTCCGGGTGGGCCTGAAGGGGTTCGCCCCATCAAGCACCCGCTGGGCGCTGCATCTTGCAAGTGGTGGGCAAACGGGCCTGCTCCGCTGGAATTTGGCGCACCACTTTGAAACCATAACCCGAGCCCTCCACATCAAAAGGCACGCCCGGTGTGCCCTGGCGTTGCATGAGGCCGACCACCAGGCCTTGCTGAAATTGGTGGTCTTGCGCACGCATTTGGCCCGTTTGCCCCGCGGTGCTGACAAGGGATTTTTCAAGCTGCAAGGCCACGGCCAGGGGATCGGTGTGGCCGGCTTTTTCAATGGATTGGGCCAAAGCCTCCACCATCAATTGCATGCGCACATGCACATAGTCTTCGGCCGGTTTGGGAAAGCGCTGGCGAAAGGCTTGGTAAAAAGCCTCACTGGCCTTGCCCGGCACATTGGGCAGCCAATCGGCCACCGCAATCACCCGGCCCACACCGGCCTCGCCAATGGCCGCAGGCGCACCCAAGGCATTGCCATAAAAGGTGTAGAACTTGCCTTCGTAGCCCGCCTCACGGGCCGCCTTGACCAAGAGCGTCAAGTCATTGCCCCAATTGCCGGTGATGACCGCTTGCGCCCCGCTGGCCTTGATCTTGGCCGCATAAGGCAAAAAGTCTTTGACCCGCCCCATGGGGTGCAACTCGTCCCCCACGATCTTCACATCGGGTCGCTGTTCGGCCAACTGGCGCTTGGCCTCACGCAGCACAGCTTGGCCAAAGCTGTAGTCTTGACCGATCAGGTAGGCCGACTGGACTTGTTGGTCTTCGCGCAGCACTTGCATCAACGCAGCCATGCGCATGTCGGCATGCGCATCAAAGCGAAAGTGCCAAAAGCTGCATTTTTCGTTGGTCAGCGCCGGGTCCACCGCCGAATAGTTCAAAAACAACACACGTTTGGACGGTTCACGCTCATTGTGTTTGTTGATGGCATCGATCAAGGCCGCAGCATTGGCCGAGGAGTTGCCTTGCAAGACCACCTGCGCGCCATCGTCGATGGCCGATTTGAGCGCCGACAAAGCCTCTTCGCTTTGGCCCTTGCTGTCATAGCGCTCCAGCACCATGGGCCGCAGGCCCTGCGATGTCTTGACACCGCCGCGCGCGTTAACACGCTCCACCGCCCAGGCAATGTTGCGCACCACGGCCTCGCCCGTGTTGGCAAAGGGGCCGCTCAGGCCTTCGATCAAAGCCAAACGAATGGGTGCGGGCGACTGGGCATGGGCACCGACCCCACACAGAGAGACCACACAGGCCAGCAATGCGCGGCGCGAGAAAAAAGGCAATGAATACATGGCAACAGGGGCGCAGGACAGTGACCCGGCCCTGGCAAGCAAAGGGCGGGAGTTTAACCAGTCAGCGCACAGGCCATGGGGTTAACCCGCATTCCAGCAGGGCTTGTTTCGGCAAATTTAGGGGTGTTTCAAGAACCGGCCAGCTCGTGCAAAGGCCAACGCGGTTTCACATCGAAGCTGTAACGCGCCTCGGCCGTTTGCGCCCCGGCTTGCAAGCGCATGGCAGCGGCCATGGCGATCATGGCGCCGTTGTCGGTGCACAAGTGCAGCTCGGGGTAGTGCACGCGCACCTGGGCCTTGGCGCAGGCGGCATTCAGTTGCGCACGCAGTTCGCGGTTGGCCCCCACGCCACCGGCCACGACCAGGCGCTTCATGCCGCTGGTTTTGAGGGCCGTCATCGACTTTTTCACCAGCACCTCCACAATCGCGGCTTGGGTCGATGCGGCCAGGTCGGCCCGCTCGGGTGCGCCTTCGGTGTGGGCGGCGGGACCGATTTTTTGGCTCTGCGTGAGCACCGCGGTTTTCAGGCCTGCAAAAGAAAAGTCCAGATCACCGCTGTGCAGCAGTGGGCGCGGCAACTTGTAGGCCGCAGGATTGCCCTGCTCGGCCAGGCGCGACAGGCCCGGGCCACCGGGGTAAGGCAGGCCCATGAGCTTGGCCGACTTGTCAAAGGCTTCGCCTGCGGCGTCGTCAATCGTCTCGCCCAGCAGCTCGTAGCGGCCTACGGCGTCCACCCGCATCAGCTGCGTGTGGCCGCCCGACACCAGCAAAGCGATGAAGGGAAACTCGGGCGGGTCGGCACTCAAAAAAGGCGAGAGCAAATGCCCCTCCAAATGGTGCACGCCCAGCACCGGCTTGCCCAAAGACGCGGCCAACGCACAGGCCACGCCCGAGCCCACCAAGAGCGCCCCGGCCAAGCCCGGCCCCCGGGTGTAGGCCACCACGTCGATGTCGGCCAAAGTGGCCCCCGACTCGGCCAGCACTTGGCGCGTGAGCGGCAAGACCCGCCGAATGTGGTCACGGCTGGCCAGCTCGGGCACCACGCCGCCATAGGCCTGGTGCATCTCTATCTGGCTGTAAAGCGCGTGGGACAACAAACGCGGCATGTCGCTGCCCGTGGTTTCCACCAAGGCCACACCGGTTTCGTCGCAAGAAGATTCGATACCCAAAATTTGCATAGCAGCGAGTTTAAGCGGGGCATGGATCACCGCAGGGGGCTTGGCGATAATCCTTGTGGGAGCGACGCCCTCGTCGCGAGGGTGCCTTGGCATACGCCATTCGACGCGAATCCATCGCGACGGGGGCGTCGCTCCCACAAATTCACCCGACTCCAACATCTCACCATGACCACAATCCGACTGATTTCTTCCATGGCCACCAAGGCCTTGCTGGCCGACCTGGTGGCGCTGTACACCGCGCAAGCGCCTGACGTTCAGGTGTTGGTCGAGTCGGTGGGCGGTGTGGCTGCGGCCCAACGCGTGCAGGCTGGCGAAGCCTTTGACTGCGTCATGCTGGCCAGCGATGCCATCGACAAATTGGTCGCCAGCGGCCATGTGCAGGCGGGCAGCCGGGTGGACCTGGTGCAATCGAGTGTGGCCGTGGCGGTGCCAGCAGGGGCTCCAGCACCCGACATCTCCAACGAAGCCGCACTCAAGGCGGCCATCCTCTCGGCCCGCACGCTGGGCTATTCCACCGGGCCCAGCGGTGTGCAACTGGCCAAGCAGTTCGAGGTTTGGGGCATTGCCGACCAGATCAAAGACCGCATGGTGCAAGCCCAACCTGGCGTGCCCGTGGGGCAGCTGATCGCGCAAGGCGAAGTGGCGCTGGGCTTTCAGCAACTGTGCGAAATGCAGGGCGTGCCCGGCATCACCATCGTGGGCGGCCTGCCACCGGGGGTGGAGATCATCACCACGTTTTCAGGCAGCGTGGCCGCGACCAGTGTGCAAGCACAGGCGGTGCAGGCCATGCTGGCGTTTTGGGCCTCGCCCGCTTGTGCCGACACCAAGGTGCGGCACGGGATGGTGGCGGCCTGAAGCGGCCTGTTCCATCGTTGGTGGCACCCAAGCACGGCATGGGTACCCCATTTCAACAATCCGGCGCGTTTCTTGCTCAGGTCTGCCCATGCAGGAAGCCTTGAGAATCGTCGTCATCATTTCAGACCCGGCCCTGGTGGCCGAGGGGGATGAGCAGGCACAGGCCATTGAAGAGCGCTCGCGGCTGCTGCGCATCGGACTGCTGCAAGCGGGTTACAACCTGGTGGCCACTTTGCCCGCCGATGTGTTTTTGACCGAGCGCCTGGCCCAGTTGCAAGCCGACATGGTCATTGTGGATGCCGAAAGCGATGCCCGCGATGCGCTGGAGCATGTGGTCATGGCCACGCGCGACGAGCGTCGCCCCATCGTGATGTTCACCAATGACAGCGACACCCGGCCCATGAACGAGGCCGTGGCCGCAGGCGTGACGGCCTACATCGTGGCCGGGCTGGCACCCGAGCGCATTCACCCGATCCTGACAGTGGCCATGGCCCGCTTCAAGCATGAGCAGGCTTTGCTGGCCGAGCTGGACAACGCCCGTGGCGAGTTGCAAGACCGCAAGTTGATCGACCGCGCCAAGGGCTTGCTGATGCAGCGCCAGGCCTTAAGCGAACCAGAGGCCTATGCCCGTTTGCGCAAGGCGGCCATGAACAAGGGCGTGAAGCTGGCCGACATCGCGCAGCAGATGATTGAGATGGCTGAACTGCTGGGCTAAGCGCACCTTGCAGGGGCACCGGCTCAGTGCATTTGCACCCGACAGGTGCAAAAAAAGCCCCAAAGCCCCAGGAAAACCCTGGCACGCAGCTTGCATGAGCTGAAGCAAGACCAACGAAGGTCAACCGTGACAACACCCAATGGCGGGTGAAGTCACACCGGACAAAGGCGTCCCCATGCGTTCACGCACTGCACTGCAGGCGTGAACGACATGAGGACGCCTTTTTTGTTTTCTCAAAACCTCTTAGGAGTTTCGCCATGACCGACATTCTGAAAACCAGCTTCAACCGCCGCACTGTGTTGCAGGCCGCCGCCGTGGGCGCGGCAGGCGTGTCGCCGGCCCTGCGCTCCATGGTCCATGCCGCGGGGTCTGACGCCCCCGAGAAAAAGGAAGTCAAGATTGGCTTCATACCCCTGACCGATTGCGCCAGCGTTGTCATGGCCTCGGTGCTGGGCCTGGACGTCAAGCACGGCGTCAAGTTTGTGCTGAGCAAAGAAGCCAGCTGGGCCGGGGTGCGCGACAAGCTGGTCAACGGCGAACTCGACTTTGCCCATGTGCTGTACGGCTTGGTCTATGGCGTGCACCTCGGTCTGTCGGGCCCCAAAAAAGACATGGCCGTGCTGATGAACCTGAACCACAACGGCCAGGCCATCACGCTGTCCAAAAAGCTGGCCGACAAGGGTGCTGTGGATGGCGCAGGGCTGGCCAAGCTGATGCAAAGCGACAAACGCGAGTACACCTTTGCGCAGACCTTCCCCACCGGCACCCACTCCATGTGGTTGTATTACTGGCTGGCCAGCTACGGTATCAACCCCATGAAAGACGCCAAGGTCATCACCGTGCCGCCGCCCCAAATGGTGGCCAATATGCGCGTGGGCAATATGGACGGCTTTTGTGTGGGCGAACCCTGGAACCACCGCGCCATCATGGACGGCATCGGGGTCACAGCCGCCACCACGCAGGACATCTGGAAAGACCACCCTGAAAAAGTGCTGGGCACCACCGCTGAGTTCGTCAAAAAATACCCCAACACCGCCCGCGCGGTGACGGCCGCCATCATCGAGGCCGGCCAGTGGATCGACGCCAGCTTGCAAAACAAGCTCAAGATGGCCGAAACCGTGGCCGACAAATCGTATGTGAACACCAGCGTGGACGCCATCAACCAGCGCATTTTGGGCCGCTACCAAAACGGCATGGGCAAGACTTGGGACGACCCCAACCACATGAAGTTCTATAACGAGGGCACTGTGAATTTCCCTTACCTGTCCGACGGCATGTGGTTCCTGACCCAACACAAGCGCTGGGGCTTGCTCAAAGACCACCCCGACTACCTGGGCGTGGCCAAGCAGATCAACCAGATCGCACTCTACAAAGACGCCGCCACCGCTGCCAAGGCGCCTGTGCCCAAGAGCGAGATGCGCAGCCACAAAGGCATCGATGGCGTGATCTGGGACGCCAAGGACCCGAAAAAGTACGCCGACGGTTTCAAAGTCAAAGCCTGAAGGACAACACCATGGTCAGCGCCGTTTTCCATTCACCGACCAGGGGGCAATCTGCCCCTGAAAAGCTGGTGCCCCCGACCCCTGCAGAGGTCGCCGCCGCCACCGCTGCAGCCGCCGTGCAAATGCAACGCGCCCGCCAGTGGCACAACTTCTGGATGGCGGTGTTGCCGCCGCTCATGGGTCTGGGCCTCTTGATCGGGCTATGGGCGCTGGTGTCCATCACCACCAAGGGCAGCATCCCCAGCCCTTACGAAACCGGCGTGCAGGCGATCGAGATCTTCAGCGACCCGTTTTACCGCAAAGGCCCCAATGACCAGGGCGTGGGCTGGAACGTGCTGATGTCGCTCGAGCGCGTGGCCGTGGGCTTTGGTCTGGCGGCGCTGGTCGGCATTCCGGCGGGCTTTGTGATTGGGCGCTTCACCTTCCTCTCGCGCATGTTCAACCCGCTCATCAGCTTGCTGCGTCCGGTCTCGCCACTGGCTTGGCTGCCCATCGGTTTGCTGGTGTTCAAAGGGGCCAACCCAGCCGCCATCTGGACGATTTTCATCTGCTCCATCTGGCCCATGATCATCAACACCGCCGTGGGGGTGCAGCGCGTGCCGCAGGACTACCTGAACGTGGCCCGGGTGCTCAACCTGTCGGAATGGAAGATCGCCACCACCATCTTGTTCCCCGCTGTGCTGCCTTACATGCTGACCGGTGTGCGCCTGGCCGTGGGCACCGCATGGCTGGTCATCGTGGCGGCCGAGATGCTCACGGGCGGCGTGGGCATTGGCTTTTGGGTCTGGGACGAGTGGAACAACCTCAACGTCAAGAACATCATCATCGCGATTTTTGTGATCGGCGGCGTGGGCTTGATCCTGGAATACGCCCTGATCCGCATCGCCACGGCCTTCACTTTTGAGGATGTCAAATCATGAACAGCGACAGCAAGTACATCCAAATTCAAAGCGTGGAGCAGACCTTCAAAACCAACAAGGGTTTGTTTCCGGCGCTGCGAGACATCCACCTGGACATCGCCAAGGGCCAGTTCGTGGCCCTGATCGGCCACTCGGGCTGCGGCAAGTCCACCTTGCTCAACCTGATCGCCGGGCTGACCACCCCCACGGCCGGTGTGCTGCTGTGTGCCAACCGCGAGATTGCAGGCCCCGGACCCGAGCGTGCGGTGGTGTTCCAGAACCATTCACTGCTGCCCTGGCTCACCTGCTTTGACAACGTGCACTTGGGCATTGAGCGGGTGTTTGGCAAAGCCGAAAGCAAAGCCCAGTTGCGAGCCCGCACCGACGCGGCGCTGGCCATGGTGGGCCTGAGTCACGCCGCGCAAAAACGCCCCGGCGAAATCTCGGGCGGCATGAAGCAACGCGTGGGCATTGCCCGTGCCCTGGCCATGGAGCCCAAAGTGCTCTTGATGGACGAGCCCTTTGGCGCTCTGGACGCGCTGACCCGCGCCAAGCTGCAAGACGAGTTGCTCGAGATCGTGGCCCGCACCCAAAGCACCGTGGTCATGGTCACGCACGATGTGGACGAGGCCGTGCTGCTGTCCGACAAGATCGTGATGATGACCAACGGCCCTGCCGCCACGATTGGCGAGGTGCTTAGCGTGGACTTGCCACGCCCCCGCCAACGCGTGGAACTGGCCGAAAGCGCCGAGTACCAGCGCTACCGCAAAGCGGTGATCGACTTCCTCTACACGCGCCAGGCGCATGTGGAAAAAACCGCTTAAGGAGAAGACCATGGACATGCGTGTCAACACCAAAGAGAAAATGAAACTGGTCATGGTCGGCAACGGCATGGCCGGGGTTCGGGCCATCGAAGAGCTGCTCAAGCTCGCCCCCGACCTGTACGACATCACCGTGTTCGGTGCCGAGCCGCACCCCAACTACAACCGCATCTTGCTGTCGCCCGTGCTGGCCGGTGAGCAGACGCTGGACGAGATCGTTCTCAACGACTGGGCCTGGTACAAAGGCAACGGCATCACGCTGCACGCGGGCTGGAAAGTCACTGCGGTGGACCGGGTCAAACGCACCGTGAGCGCAGAAAACGCCACTGGCGAAACGCTGACCACGCCCTACGATCGCCTGGTGAT
The DNA here is from genome assembly GCA_002256145.1 of Comamonadaceae bacterium PBBC1. GTDB lineage: Bacteria > Pseudomonadota > Gammaproteobacteria > Burkholderiales > Burkholderiaceae_C > Limnohabitans_A. The sequence continues at coordinate 68,231 of NKIP01000016.1, read as the reverse complement.
CGCCACCGGCTCGAACCCCTTCATCTTGCCTTTGCCCGGCAAAGACTTGCAAGGCGTGCTGGCCTACCGCGACATCGCCGACACGCAGGCCATGATCGACGCCGCCACTCAATACCCACACGCAGTGGTCATCGGCGGTGGCCTGCTGGGACTGGAAGCGGCCAACGGCCTGATGAAACGGGGCATGCAAGTCACGGTGATCCACGCCTGCGAATGGCTGATGGAGCGCCAACTCAACAAGGTGGCTGCGCAGATGCTGCAGGCTTCTCTCGAAGCACGCGGCATGCAGTTCCGCATGAGCGCACAAACCGCCGCGCTGGTGGGCAATGACACCGGCCGCGTTTGCAAAGTGGAATTCAAGGACGGCACCCATGTGCTTGCCGATTTGGTGGTCATGGCCGTGGGCATCCGGCCCAACACCGCGCTGGCCGAAAGCATGGGCTTGCATGTGAACTGCGGCATCGTGGTGAGCGACACCCTGCAAACCGTGACCGACCCACGCATCTGGGCGGTGGGCGAATGCGCCGCGCACAGAGGCATTGCCTACGGTCTGGTGGCTCCGCTGTTTGAACAAGGCAAAGTGCTGGCCAATCACCTGGCCGAGTTCGGCATTGGCCGCTACACCGGGTCTCTGACCTCGACCAAACTCAAGGTCACCGGCATCGACTTGTTCAGCGCGGGCGACTTCATGGGTGGCCCCGACTGCGAAGAAATCGTCATGAGCGACCCCGCCGGCGGCGTGTACAAAAAACTGGTGCTCAAGGGTGAGCAACTGGTGGGTGCTTGCCTGTATGGCGACACGGTGGACGGCAGCTGGTATTTCAAGCTGCTGCGTGATGGCCGCAGCGTGGCCGACATCCGCGACAAGCTGATGTTTGGCGAATCCAACATCGGCGACGTGGGCCACCAGGGCCAAAGCAAAGCCGCTGCCATGGCCGACACCGACGAAGTGTGCGGCTGCAACGGCGTGACCAAGGGCGCGATCTGCAAGGCCATCAAGGACAAGGGCCTGTTCACGCTGGACGAAGTGCGCAAGCAAACCAAGGCCAGCGCCAGCTGCGGCTCGTGCACCGGGCTGGTTGAGCAGATTTTGATGTTCACCGCCGGTGGCGACTACTCGGCTACACCCAAGCTCAAGCCCATGTGCGGCTGCACCGAACATGGCCACCAGGCGGTGCGAGATGCGGTGCGCGACAACAAACTGCTCACCGTGGGTGGCGTGTTCAAGTTCATGGGCTGGCGCACGCCCAACGGCTGCGCGAGCTGCCGCCCGGCCGTCAACTATTACCTGATCAGCACCTGGCCCAAAGAGGCGCAAGACGACCCGCAAAGCCGCTTCATCAATGAACGCAGCCACGCCAACATCCAGAAAGACGGCACCTACAGCGTGATCCCTCGCATGTGGGCGGGCGAGACCACCGCCGCCGAGCTGCGCCGCATCGCCGATGTGGTGGACAAATACCAAATCCCCACGGTGAAGGTCACGGGCGGTCAGCGCATCGACTTGCTGGGTGTGAAAAAAGAAGACCTGGTGGGTGTGTGGAAAGACATCGGCATGCCTTGCGGCCACGCCTACGCCAAGGCCCTGCGCACGGTCAAAACCTGCGTGGGCAGCGAGTGGTGCCGCATGGGCACGCAAGACAGCACGCAAATGGGCAAAGACCTGGAGAAAGCCATGTGGCGCATGTACGCGCCGCACAAGGTCAAGTTCGCCGTGTCCGGCTGCCCGCGCAACTGCGCCGAAGCCGGCATCAAGGACGTGGGCATCATCGGCGTGGACTCGGGCTGGGAGATGTATGTGGGCGGCAACGGTGGCATCAAAACCGAGGTGGCGCACTTTTTCACCAAACTCAAAACCGCCGAAGAGGTGCTGGAATACACCGGCGCCTTCATGCAGCTTTACCGCGAAGAGGGCTGGTACCTGGAGCGCACGGTGCACTACATCAACCGGGTGGGTCTGGACTACGTGAAGAAAAAAATCCTGGACGACGCCGCTTTGCGCCAAGCCCTGTGGGCCAAGCTGCAAGCGGCGCTCGACGGCGAACCCGACCCGTGGTTTGAGTTGCAAGAAGCCAAAGTGGACACCCGCCAGTTCGAGCCCCTGACCACCGCCTGAGCTCTGTTGTAGGAGCCCCCCCCGTGGGCGATTGCACGCACACCACCAAGGCACGCCATCGCCCACAGGGGTGGGCTCCTACAAATGCTAACCAAGGATTGAAAAATGACCGCATGGAAAGAAATCTGCCGGGTGGAAGACATCCCGGTGCTGGGCTCGCGCCGCGTGGCGCGTGACCAGGGACTCGACGTGGCCGTGTTCCGCAACGACGCTGACGAAGTGTTTGCCCTGCTCGACCGCTGCCCGCACAAGGGCGGCCCCTTGTCGCAAGGGATTGTGTTTGGCACCAGCGTGGCCTGCCCGCTGCACAACTGGACGATTGGCCTGTGCGACGGCCAGGCGCAAGCACCCGACGAGGGCTGCACGCCGCGCTTTGAAGTCAAGGTGGAAACAGGGGTGGTGTTTTTGAACGCCGACGAGTTGGTGGGGCATGCGACAGAGCTGACACGGCCCGTCGCGGGGCCGGTATCGCGCAAATCCGCAAAGACCTCGTAGGTCGGTGGCTTTAGCCCCGACAGGAGCCTTCGATGAACCGGTCATGTCGGGGCTGAAGCCACCGACCTACAAAATCCCAAAGCCCCACCCCACCACTACCCTGTTGCCCATGATCCCCATCACCCACGAAACCAAATCCACCTGCCCCTATTGCGGCGTGGGCTGTGGCGTGATCATCGAGTCACTCGGCGCTCAAATCACCGGCGTGCGCGGTGACCCGGATCACCCGGCCAACTTCGGCCGTTTGTGCACCAAGGGCCAGTCGCTGCACCTGACGGCCGCACCGCAGGTCACGGCGCAAACCCGTTTGCTCACGCCCCAGTGGCGGCCCGTGCGTGGCCAGACGCTGCAAGCCCTGGGCTGGAGCGCCGCCATGGACATGGCCAGCCAACGCCTGGCCGCCATCGTGCACAACCACGGCCCTGACGCTTTGGGCTTTTACATCTCGGGCCAGCTGCTCACCGAGGACTATTACGTCTTCAACAAACTGGCCAAAGGCCTTTTAGGCACCAACAACATCGACAGCAACTCGCGCCTGTGCATGAGCAGCGCCGTGGCAGGCTACAAGATGACACTGGGGGCCGACGCCCCTCCCGCTTGCTACGAGGACATCGCGCACGCGCAGTGCCTGTTCATCGCGGGCAGCAACGCGGCTTGGGCGCACCCGATTTTGTTTCGCCGCATCGAAGACGCCAAACGCGCCAACCCGGCGCTCAAGATGGTGGTGGTCGATCCGCGCCGTACCGACACCGCCGACATGGCCGATTTGCACCTGGCCATCCAGCCCGGCACCGATGTGATGTTGTTCCACGGCCTGCTGCACATCATGCTGGCCCAAGGCTGGACGCAAGCCACCTACATCGCCGCCCACACCCAAGGTTTTGAAGCCCTGCAAGCCCTGGTGGCCGACCACACGCCACAGCATGTGGCGCAGATTTGCGGTGTGCCCGAAGCTGATCTTTACACCGCCGCCCGCTGGTTTGCGGGTGTGCAAGAGGGAAGCGCTGACCGCACCCCCACCCTCAGCCTGTATTGCCAGGGCCTGAACCAGTCGAGCAACGGCACCGCCAAAAACGCGGCGCTCATCAACCTGCACCTGGCCACACAGCAAATCGGCCGCCCCGGCGCAGGCCCCCTGTCGCTCACCGGCCAGCCCAACGCCATGGGCGGGCGCGAAGTGGGTGGCATGGCCAACCTGATGTCGGCCCACCGCGACCTGGCCAACCCGCAGCACCGCGCCGAAGTGGCCTCGCTTTGGGGTGTGGCCGACGTGCCCGCCAAGCCCGGCCTCACGGCCGTGGAGATGTTCGAAGCTGCGGCCGACGGGCAAATCAAAGCCCTGTGGATCGCTTGCACCAACCCCGCGCAGTCCATGCCCGACCAGACCACCGTGCGCCGCGCACTGCAACGCGCCGAATTCGTGGTGGTGCAAGAGGCCTTTGCCACGGCTGCGACATGCGACTACGCCGACCTGCTCTTGCCCGCCACCACCTGGGGCGAAAAAGAAGGCACAGTGACCAACAGCGAGCGGCGCATCAGCCGGGTGCGTGCCGCCGTCGCAGCGCCTGGGCAAGCCCGTGCCGATTGGGCCATTGCAGCAGACCTGGGCCAGCGCCTGGCCCTGGCGCTGGGCCGTCCGCAAGACGCTCGTTTGATGCACTACCCCGCGCCCGAGTCGGTTTGGAACGAGCATCGCGAAAGCACCCGAGGCCGCGACCTCGACATCACGGGTCTGAGCTACGCCCAACTCGAGACCACAGGCCCTGCCCAATGGCCGCTGCCCAAAGGTGCCAGCACCGGGCAAGCCCGCTTGTATGCCGACGGGAGATTCCCGACAGCCGACGGCCGCGCCCGCTTTGCCGCCGTCAGCTGGCAGCCCGTGGCCGAAGAACGCGTGTCGCAGTTCCCGTTTTCGCTGACCACCGGCCGCCTGCGCGACCAGTGGCACGGCATGACCCGCACCGGCACCGCAGGCCGCCTGTTTGCCCACAGCCCAGAGCCTTGTGTGCAAATGAACCCGCAAGACGCCCAGCGCCTGGGCCTGCAAGACGGTGATCTGGTGCAAGTGCGCAGCAAACGCGGCAGCCTGGTGCTGCCGGTGCAGTCCAGCTCGCAAGTGGCAGCCTCGCAGGCCTTCATCGCCATGCACTGGGGCCCAGAGGTGCTCAGTGGGCGCAATGCCCAAGGCGAAGCGGGGCTGGGTGTGAACGTACTCACCACATCGAGCTACTGCGCCACCTCCAAGCAGCCGGAACTGAAACACGCGGCGGTGCAAATCACCCGCGCCGCCCTGTCGGCCGATGCCAGCTGGCAAGTGGTGGCCATGGCATGGCTGCCGAGCGACACCGTCTGGACGGTGCGCCAGCAATTGCAAAAGCTGCTGCCGCAATTCGATTTTGCTTACCTGGTGCCCTTCACCGATGCCCACGCCGCCCTGAGCGAGCAGACACCGCGCACCGGTTTGCTCCTGCGTGCGGCCTGCAGGCAGCCTGCCCATGCCACGCTGCTGCACACCGTGGCCGAGGCACTGGGCCTGAACCACTCCGCCACCCTGCACTACCAAGACGCGGTGCGCATGCAACGCCGCTCGGTGCATCTGAGCACGCCCAACACCCAAGGCCTGCGCAGCCTGCAAGGCTTTTTGGTGGCAGGCGACAGCCGCTCAGGCCGCTGGCTCAAGACCTTGTTGCAAGAAGCCACGCCACTCCAATGGCCCGCCCGACAGTGGCTGATGGCGTCCGACGCCCCCCCCGAAGGTGCAGCGCCGGTCAGCCGCCAAGTTTGCAGCTGCCTCAACGTGCGCGAAAACGCCATTGCCACCTGCCTGCAAAACCAAAGCGGCAGCGAAGACCAACGCTTGGCCGTGCTGCAAGGCCATCTGCGCTGCGGCACCCAATGCGGCTCCTGCGTGCCCGAGTTGCGCCAAATCATCCGACTCGTGCCTCAGCCCACATGAAGTGCGCATACCCATATAACCAACAGTTATCTGACTTCCTTCACAATTCATCTCATGGGTATCAGCCACTACATCAAAGACATCGGACGCGGCAAAGACGGCGCGCGCGCACTCGGTCGCGAGCAAGCCGCCGACCTGATGGGTCAAATCCTTGACCAACAGGTGAGTGACCTGGAGTTGGGCGCTTTTTGCATCGCCATGCGCATCAAGGGCGAAACCCCCGAAGAGATGGCCGGTTTTCTGGACGCCACACACGCTCGGCTGAACCAGGTTCGCTCGGGCCATGCCCCCACCGTGGTGCTGCCCAGCTACAACGGTGCCCGCAAACTGCCCGTGCTCACGCCGCTGCTGGCCCTGCTGCTGGCACGCCAAGGCGTGGCGGTGGTGATGCACGGCACAGCCACCGAAGACAAACGCGTGGGCAGTCAAGCGGTGTTGGCCGAATTGGGCATTTCGGCGTCCACCACCTCGCCCCATGTGAAAGCCGGTGAAGTGGTGTTTGTGCCCACAGAGGTGCTGAATGCGGGGCTGCAAAACCTGCTGGCCGTGCGCCGTGTGGTGGGCCTGCGCAACCCCGGGCACAGCTTGGTCAAGCTGATGAACCCCTGCGACGGCCCCGCATTGGTGGTGGGCAGCTACACCCACCCCGAATATTTGCAGTCCATGTCCGCCACCTTTGCCCTGACCGGCCAGCACGCCCTGCTGCTGCGCGGCACCGAAGGCGAGAGCGTGGCCGATGCCCGGCGCACACCGGCCATGGATGTGTTCAAACACCACCAAACTTGGCGCGTGCAGGAACAACAAGAAGGCTCGCTCGCCAAAATGCCCGAATTGCCTGGCACCGATGCGGCGGCCACGGCACTCTACATCGAACACGTTTTGCAAAACCTGCTGCCGGTGCCCGAACCCATGGCACGGCAAGTTCAACACATCCTGCGTGAAGTTCAAGCATGAGCACTCCCACACCGTTTTCCGACTTGTCCGCAAGCCGCCGCCACCCGATCGCACCATCGCCACGCGGAGTCAGCCATACCCCCTCTGTGATCCAAGGAACATGCACGCTGGTCGGTGCAGGCCCGGGTGACCCGGAGCTGCTGACACTCAAAGCCGCCCGAGCCATTGCCCGCGCCACCGTGCTGCTGGTCGACGATCTGGTCAACGAAGCCGTGCTCGAACACGCATCGCCCACGGCCCGCATCGTGCATGTGGGCAAACGCGGCGGCTGCAAAAGCACGCCACAGGCCTTCATCGACAAGCTGATGATCACCTCCGTGCAAGAAGGCGAGCATGTGGTGCGCCTCAAAGGTGGCGACCCCTTCATCTTTGGGCGGGGCGGCGAAGAAGTCGAACATCTTCGTGCAGCGGGCATTGACGTGGAGGTGGTCAACGGCATCACCTCGGGCCTGGCGGGCATGAGCAGCTTGGGTGCGCCCCTGACCCACCGCGAGCACGCGCACGGCGTGGTGTTTGTCACAGGCCACGCCAAACCCGGTGACAGCGGCACCGACTGGCCTTTGCTGGCCCACACCGCCCGACAAGCCAAGTTGACGCTGGTGATCTACATGGGCGTGAGCAGCTTGGACAGCATTCGCCAAGGCTTGCTGCAAGGGCTGCCCGCCACAACGCCTGTGGCCATCGTGCAGCACGCCAGCTTGCCCGTGCAGCGCCAAGCCTTGACCACACTGGGCGATTTGGCAGACACCATGGCCCGAGAAGGCCTGCAAAGCCCCAGCATCATCGTGGTGGGTGATGTGGTGCAAGGGGCTCGCGCCTGGGGCGAGCAGCACCAGCCCCCGCGCTCCGCCTTGCAAGCCTGAAACGCCCCAGGCCATTACAAATTCAAACATCTTGCGACTGCGCAAAACGCATCCAGCGCATGGAGCCACTAGACTTTGCCGCGCGGCACTTTTCGCCGCGTGCAAGGGAGAAATTCATGGGACTTTTTGATTCAATCGCAGGCCAAGTCGCCCAACAAGCCACAGCCGCCCTGTCGGGCCAAGGCGGTGCGGGTGGGGACAAAATGGTGCAAATGGTGATGGGCTTGCTCAACAACCCCGAGCTCGGCGGCATCAGCGGCTTGGTCAATGCTTTTCAGAAAAACGGCTTGGGTGAGGTCGTGGCTTCGTGGATCTCGAACAACACCAACTTGCCCATTTCCGCCGCACAAATTCAGTCGGTACTGGGCCAAGGCCCTTTGCAGGATCTGGCCGCCAAAACCGGCTTGTCCACGAACGAAGTGGCCGCCAATCTGTCCGAACACTTGCCCGGACTGGTCGACCAACTCACCCCTGAGGGCAAACTGCCCAGTGGCGACCTGATGGCGCAAGGCCTGGGCATGCTCAAAGGCTTCATGAAGTCCTGAATTTGAAGCGGTGAACGCCCGCAGGGGCGTTTTGCACGGCGTTGAACAGGCCTTCAAGCGCCAGCCCTTTACACTTCACGCCATGAAGACATGGGATGTGGTGATCGTGGGTGCCGGGGCTGCCGGTTTGTTTTGCGCAGGCGTGGCGGGCCAGCGCGGCTTGAAGGTGCTGGTCATCGACCACAGCGACAAAATCGCCGAAAAAATCCGCATCTCCGGCGGTGGGCGCTGCAACTTCACCAACCGGCTGCTCGACGCCTCGGCCCCGCAAAAGCACTTCATCAGCCAAAACCCGCACTTTTGCCGCTCGGCCCTGTCGCGTTACACCCCACAAGACTTCATCGATTTGGTGCAAAAGCACGACATCGCTTTTCACGAAAAGCACAAAGGCCAACTGTTTTGCGACCATTCGGCCGAAGACATCATCCGCATGCTGCTGGCCGAATGCACGGCGGGCGGCGTGGACATCCGCACGGGCTGCAGCGTCAAGTCGGTGCATGCCCCCACCGAAGACAAGACCCACTACACCCTCGACACCTCTGATGGCCCAATTCAAACCACCGCACTGGTGGTGGCCACAGGCGGCCTGTCCATCCCCAAAATCGGGGCGAGCGATTGGGGTTACCGCATCGCCAGCCAGTTTGGTCTGCGTCTGGTGGAGCGTCGCCCGGGCCTGGTGCCCTTGACCTTTGACGGCGAAGCCTGGGCCCCTTATGCGCAGTTGGCCGGTCTGGCTTTGCCCGTAGGCATCGAGACGGGCGAGAAAAAAGGTCGCATGCACTTTGACGAAGACCTGCTGTTCACACACCGGGGCTTGTCGGGTCCGGGCGTGCTGCAAACTTCCAGCTACTGGCAAGAAGGCACCCCCATTCGCCTGAACCTGGCCCCCGAGGTGAACCTGCCCGAGCGCCTGCAAGAGGCCAAGCTGCGCTCGAAAAAACTGCTGGGCAACGAGCTGGCCACGTTGGTACCCAACCGATTGGCCGAAGCCTGGGTCAGCCAAGACCCCGCCTTGCAGCGCACCGCCGCCGAAGTGCCCGACAAGGCCCTGAACAAACTGGCCGAGGCATTGTCCAGCTGGCGCATCACCCCCACGGGCAGCGAAGGCTACAAAAAAGCCGAGGTCACGCTGGGCGGGGTGGACACACGCGATGTGTCATCACAAACCATGGAGTCCAAACAGCCCGGGCTGTACTTCATTGGCGAGGTGATCGACGTCACCGGTTGGCTGGGCGGCTACAACTTTCAGTGGGCCTGGGCCAGCGCCCACGCTTGTGCGCTGGCTTTGGCCGACAAGCACGCTGCTTGACAAGACCGCAGCCCTGAAAGCCGCCGCTCAGGCCAACACCGCAGCAGACTTGTGTCCAAGGGCTTTGGCAGGTGCCAGGGGCTCGGCCCCTTCGGAGGCCAGCAGCACGCCTTCGCTGCGAAAGCGCATGCAAATGTCAAACATCAAATCAGAAATCAGGCCTTTGTGGCCGTTGTGCAAATCGTTGATCCAGAAACTGGTCTCCAGCGTCACCTCGCTCGCAGCCACCACGGTGATCAACACATCACCAGGTGGATCGACCAGCACGCGAGGGGAGGTCTTGAGCGACTGCAAAATCAATTCACGCGCCCGGGGATAGTCGGCCACATCGGCGATTTTCAACAAAAAAGACACCCGAAAATCGTCGTTGCTCAGGGTGTGGTTTTGCAACACACCCTTGATCACGCTGCTGTTGGGAATCAGGCTTTCGGTGCCCACCGCATCGCGCACCACCAGGGCGCGGCTGCTCATTTGCACCACACGCCCAGTGATCTTGTCGATGGTCACGTAATCGCCCACCTTGAGCGCCCGCTCCAGCAGCACGTACAGGCCACTGACATAGTTGACCACGAACTCCTGCAAACCAAAACCCAAGCCAATGCCCATGGCACCGGCAAAAGCGGCCAAGGTGGTCAGGTCAATGCCCGAGCTGACCAGTACACCGACCAAAGTCAATACAAAGATGCTCATGCTGAACAGGCGCGTCAAAATCAAGGCGTCGTTGCCCTGAATGGTTTCTTGCCGCGCATAGCGCTGAAGCAAGCGGTCCACCACGTCGGCAATTTGCCCGGCCACCGTCAGCGCCACCACGCCCATGAGCACCCCGGTGACGATGTTGGCACCTTTGAACACCTGCTCACCAATGGAAAACTCGATGGCCTGAATGTAGGCCGTGATGGGTTGAAACAGACCCAAAAACGTCAGCACCACAACGGCCACGGCTGCCCATTCAAATAGGTGCAAAAAAATCCGCAGAACCTCGTGAGGATGCAGCACATGCCTGAAAAACCAACCGCCCGCCCGAATGGCCAAAACCCAGAGGGTCAAGGCCAGAACTTTCCACAGCACCAACAAGTCGTGAGCGCTCAAGCCCAGTACCTGTCCTCCCCAAAACAGGGTGGACAAAAACAAGACGGTCAACACAGCCGCGCCCATGGTTTGGATGCCCGACCGAACATGCCGCAGCCCACGGCCCTGCCAACACAGACGGACAAGGGCCCAATGGCGCATCCCATAAGCCAGTGCAATGGAGGCCAGGCACAGTGCGCACTGCAACACAAAACTGCTGAGCGACAGTTGGCCATAAGCGTGGTAGGCCATGGATTGGTAAAAGCCATCGCCGCTCATCACGACTTGATCGATGCGCATGAAGCTCAGACCCATGATTCGGACCTTTCCACTCAGAAACTGAAGCGCCGACCCAACTGAAGGAACAGGTTGTACGCCCGACCGGACCCTCTGGCCGCACCCAAATAAATGTCACCGATCTTGCTGTCCACAGCCACAAACAAAGTGCCGCTGTAACGGGCATGCAGGGTATCGCCAGCGTTCCAGACATCCCCTGCTTCAAGCACAGTGCCCACAAAGGTTTTTTGGTTCAACAAACCACCATCGGTCAATCGGTACATGTAGGTGGCATGCAAGTGAGCCAACTGGTCCCCCACCAACTGCCCCATGCGATACGCCCCCATGGACTGAAACCCTCCCAAGATCAACTGGGAAGGGCTTTTGCACTTGACACAATTCAATGACACTTGGTCCTGCGCCCAGTTGAAGCCGAAGTTAAAAATATGCGGTCCCAGCGCAGTGGCCCACTTGGCGCTCAAACGCCCACCAAAATAATCCGCCCCTGAAATGCCCTGTTCGTAAATGGCATTCAAGTAAAAGCCCCGAGTAGGAAAGCTCAGCGAATCAAGTTGGTCGATCTGCACCTGTGCTCTCAGACCGTTGAAGCGCAGCGTGTCCGTTCGCGAGCCCGTGTCGGCCAACTCGGAAGCGGTGTCCAAGGTTTGCTGAATGCTGCTCGAAGTCACCCCCAGTTTGATGTTGGCCTTGCGCTCAAAGTCATACACCACACGGGCATCCAGGCTCCGGGTGGTCTGGTTGTAATAGGCCAGTTTGATGTTGCTTCGGTCGTCTTTGTCGATGACAGACTTGTACAGCGGCAAGTAGTTGCGATCCCATGAAAGTCCGGTTTCGGCACTCCACCCTGCACCCAGAGGCTGGTAAAGGCGAGCAGCCAACTCAGACTGCGTGCCCACTCGGGCATCGAGTGAAAACTCCAAACCTGAAGGGGTCAACCAGGGTCGGCGGTAACCAAAACCCGCTGTGAATTGGGTCACGCCGCCCGATTCCGTCGAAAAACCCAGCGTGCTTTTCATGAAATGGGGGCTGTAAGGCTTCTCGCGTACATGGACCACCAATTTATATTGATCGCCCTGAACTTGCGCCAAGCTGTAGCTGACCAATTCAAAGTAACCGCTGGTGTAGAGCGCATCGATGTGGCGTTCAGCCTCTTTGGGCTTGAATTCCTGCCCCAACAACCCGGCCAAAGCCTCTTGAATGAACTGGGCTGAGACATCTTGATGGCCTTGCGCCTCAATGGCCACAATGCGTTTTTCCCTTTGGTCAAACGACAGCTCTGTCTTGCTCAGGCTTTCCACCCCGCCTGCATCGGCTTTCAATTGGGTCAAACGTGCCTGCACAGTGCCCAGGGCCATCTGGCCTCGCTGGACAATCTCTCGGGCGCGGTTGAAATCTGCAAAACCAATGTCAGCCAAGGCCGGTGCAACCAACACATCCTGGGGGCGCAGCAAAGCCAAATTTCTTTTCTCATTTTGGCGAATCAAAATGTCCAGCATGCGGTTGGCCACCACCAAGGCATGGTTGGGCGCATCGGATTTCGCTTCGTCGATGCCCCCAGCCAAATACGAAGCGACCACCACATCGGCGCCCTCGCGCAAAGCCACCTCAATCGGCAAATTGGCCACCAACCCACCATCGACGTAGGTTTCACCATCGACCTCGACCGGTGCAAAAACAGCAGGTGCGGCCATGCTGGCCCGGATGGCCAAATGCAAGGCCCCCCGGTCAAACACCTTCATCTCGCCATCTCGGTAGCGGGTGGCCACCGCACGAAAAGGAATCTTCAAATCGTTGAAATCGACGTTCGGCGGAACATGGGCCGTCAAATCCTGCAACAAAGCCAAAAACCGCTGACCATCGCTGACCCCTCGGGCAAAACTGGGACCGCCGTTTTTGATGCCAAACTCCAACTCCACTGGGTACTTTTGCTGGTAAGCCCGGGTGCGCGATGGCAACTCCAAACGGTTGAGTTGGTCTAGGGCCACTTTGGACGGGTCCAAGCCCCCGACCACGCGTTCAATGTCGTCGGTGGACAAGCCGCTGGCATACAAGCCACCAATCACGGCCCCCATGCTGGTGCCCACAATCCGGGCAATCGGAATTCGGTCCTGTTCCAACTTGCGCAGCAGCGCCAGATGCGCAAAGCCTTTGGCCCCACCACCGGCCAACACCACCACGACCGAAGGGGCCGGGGCCCGAGCAGAGACAGATGCAGAGGCAGGGCGCTGATCCACCCCTTGGGCTTGCAACAAGCCCGGAGCCCACAAATGCCCCGCCAGCAGGGACACCAACAGCCAATATTGAGCTTGCATTTGAGTGGGTTTGGCGTTCAAACCAAGAAGTAAAAATAATTATTTTAACCAGCGCAGCTGTCACCAACACCCACGAAAAAGGCCCGCATCTTGCAATGCGGGCCCCCATAACAAGCAGGCCCATGCAGAGCCTGCATCGTGATCAGAAACGGTATCCAGCTGTCAGGGACACGCCCTGGACCTTGCTCTTGCCTTCGGTGTTGTAACGTGTGACGTCCAAACCCACATAGGTGGTCTTGTTCAGGTTGTAGTTCATGCCCAAACCGTAAGAAAACGAATTGTCTGTGGAACTGTTTTTTTCAGTCTTACCGCCAACAACCTCGGTGACACTCAACTTCATGCGGGCAAAACCGGCACGGCCAAACACTTCGAGCTCGGGCGTCAGGAGGGTGTGCGCACGCAGATAAGCGCCCGTGAAGTTGTTCACTTTCGCAGTCGCCTTGGCCGTGCCGTTGTTGCTGACCACGGTCTTGGTGTCATCGCCCAAACCCATGCCCAACATGCCTTCAACCGACAAATTGGGGTGGATTTTTTGACCGAGAATCACGCGCATGCCGTTCAGGTTGTAACCGGCTTTCGATTGAGCACCGTCATCCAGGTCCAGCTTGATTGGAGAAATGGCCAACTCGCCGTACAAACCCGAACCCTGGCCCTTTTGTTGAGCTTGAACAGAAGCGGCAGCGGCCAACACCAGGGTCAAACCGACGATTTTTTTGAATTTAGTCATTTTGTACTTTAAATGAAGTTAAAAGAGTCAATAATGTAAATTATTTGCTTCATACAATTGAACAGGTTACAAATTTTTGCAGTTTCTCACCCACGCCATCCTTGGATGAGTGAAGGACAGAACCCTCCAAACTTAAGGCTATAATCTCAGGCTTTGCTGGCAAACCCCCGTCTGCCAAATACTAGTTCGTGACGGGGAACCGCCGTAACTGGGATTCAAGGGCCCGATCTCCCTTGGTTCTGCAGCCGGCACATTTTTGGAAACTTTGATTCAATGACCACCATCCGCGTGAAAGAAAACGAGCCGTTTGACGTTGCCCTGCGTCGCTTCAAGCGCACCATAGAAAAACTCGGCCTGCTGACCGATCTGCGTGCCCGCGAGTTCTACGAAAAGCCCACCACTGAGCGCAAGCGCAAGAAGTCGGCCGCTGTCAAGCGTCACTACAAACGCGTTCGCAGCATGCAATTGCCCAAGAAGATGTATTGATCTTCCTTTTTGTATGACCTGCAAAGGTCTGCAAAACAAGCCCGCTGGAGGACGCTCAGGCGGGCTTTGTTGTTTCTGACTGCCCCTTTTTCAACACCTCACCCTGGAGCCTCTCATGAGCCTGAAAGAACAGATCACCGAAGACATGAAAACCGCGATGCGGGCCAAAGACAGTGAACGTCTGGGCACCATCCGCTTGCTGCTGTCCGCCATGAAACAAAAAGAAGTGGATGAGCGCATTGAACTGGATGATGTGGCCGTGGTGGCCATCGTGGACAAACTGATCAAGCAGCGCAAAGACTCCATTGCCGCCTTTGAACAAGCCGCCCGCCAGGATTTGGCCGACAAGGAAAAAGCCGAAATGGCCGTTTTGCTGGCTTACCTGCCCGCACGCATGTCGGCTGAAGAGGTCAGCGCTGCGGTGCAGGCCATCGTGACCGAACTGGGTGCCAAAGGTCCCGGCGACATGGGCAAAGTCATGGGCGCGGTCAAAGCCCAGTTGGCAGGCAAGGCCGACATGGGCCAGGTGTCTGCCGCGGTCAAGGCCGCTTTGGCCGGCTGACAAGGACTCAGGGGCCGTCAGCATTTTGTGGGTACGGCACCCGAAGTTGGCTTGCACTGTCCTTGAGGCAGCCCATGAAGATGCTTTGGGGCGTCTTCATGCGCTCTTGGCGCAGCCTGAAACAACACATGGGGCCTCGCAGCAGCTCCACAGGGGCCGCAATGGCCCGCACTTGGGCGGTGGACTCAAACTGCCTGGCTTGCTGGTGCGCGATGGCCCACAGCATCGGGGTTTGAGAGAGCAAGCGGAGTGCCAACAATGACGAGTCCGTTTGCACATCCGGCCCCAGACCCGAGCGCTGGCCACTGCGGTATACCGACAACATGCGGTCAATTTTGGGACGCAACGGGGTATTGACCGGGGGCAAGATCCAGGCTTCCTGAGCCAAGTCCGACCAGCTGGGTTTCTTTTTCTTGTGCAAACGATGCGACTGGCCCGCCAAAATGGTGCTGTGCTCCTCGTACAAGGGCGTCACCTCCACCAAATTCAGGTCGACCCTGAACTCAGCATGGGCCAGCATCAGGTCAATGCGCCCATCCAGCAATTGCTCATAAAGCACCTCCAGCGGCTGCATCTGTGTCGAGAGCAAGACCTCAGGCAGCAATTGACGCGACCTGGCCAAGGCCCCCGCCAGCACATCGGGTGAAAAGGCGGCCAGCACCCCCAAGCGCATCTCCGCACTGATTCCCGCAGACAGGCCCAACAACTCTTCTTGGGCCACATCAATCTCGGCCAATATTCGATTGGCATGCTGAATCAAGCTCAGGCCCGCCACTGTGGGCAAGATCTGCTTGGTGGTCCTTTGGAACAAGACCCGCTGCAACTGTGTCTCTAAATGGGCCAACGCCCTCGAAGCGGCGGGTTGCGAGGTATGCAACAACTCGGCACAGCGGCTCAGGTTGAGCGTTCGTCCCAGCAAACTGACCAACCGAAGTTGTTTGAGCGTCAGGTCACGTTGCAAATTCAAAGTCATGGTCCATCATATCAATTTGGATATGAATGAATCGAACTTTTTCATTTGTCAGGACCTTCACGGCTTTGAATAATGACCCCACACATTCACCCATTGAGGAGACCCATCACCATGTCCAAGTCATTTTTTTCGCGCCGTCGAACGCTGCCGGTGATGGCCAGTTTGCTGTTGCTGAGCTGGGTGGCAAGCGCACAAAATTACCCCAACAAAGCCATTCGCATGGTGGTGCCATGGCCTCCGGGCACACCCGCAGATGTGACCGGGCGCATCGTGGCAGAAAAGATGAGCGCCAGCCTGGGGCAAGCCATTGTGGTGGACAACAAACCCGGGGCGGCAGGCACGATCGGCATGGCAGACGCCCTGCGCCAACCGGCCGATGGTTACACCCTTTACCTGCTGTCATCGGCATCCTTGGTGGCCCCTTTGCTCTTTCCCGCGCAAACCATCCACTTCAACCAATTGGAGTCGGTCGGGCACATGGCCTGGAGCTACAACGTGCTGGTCGCCCCCGTCACCAGCACCCTCAAGGGACCTGCCGACATTGTCCAAACGGCCAAGGCAAAACCCGGCAGTTTGAGTTTCGCCTCAGGCGGCAACGGCACACCGGCGCATCTGGCGGGCGAGCTGTTCAAACAACAAACCAACACGGTGACCACGCATGTGCCATACAACCAATTTGGCTTGGCCATTGGCGACCTGATTGCCGACCGCACCCACTTCATGTTTTTGACCGCCTCGGCCGCCTTGCCGCAAATCAACGGCGGCAAACTCAAAGCCATGGCCGTGACCGGTGCCAAACGCTTGCCCGCCCTGAAAGACGTGCCCACCATGAGTGAGCAAGGTTTTGGTGATTTTGTCCTGCGTTCTTTTGACGGCATGATGGTCAAAACAGGCACCCCCAAAGAGGTCATTGAACGGCTCAACAGCGAACTGAACAAAGCCTTGAACATGCCCGATGTGCGAGAGCGTCTGGCCAACCTGGCCCTGGAGCCTGAGCCCATGGGCAGTGCGCAGTTTGGCTCGGTGATTGCCAGCGAAACCGACAAATGGCAAAAAATTGGCCGCGCAGCACAGATTCGGGCCGATTGAATGTCAGCACACCCCACTGAAACCGATGTCATCGTTGTCGGTGCCGGCTCGGCAGGCTGTACGCTGGCCGCCCGCTTGAGTGAAGACCCCCGGCTGCACGTCACCCTGATCGAAGCGGGCAACCCGTCACGCGACCCTTGGCTGAACATTCCGATCGGTTACTTCAAAACGGTGGGCAACCCGGCGCACGATTGGCAATTTGAAACCCAGCCCGAAGCCGCCATGGCCGACCGGCGTCTGCCATGGCCTCGCGGCAAGGGCCTGGGCGGCTCCAGCCTGATCAACGGAATGCTGTATTTGCGGGGCCACCGCCAGGATTACGAACGCTGGCAAGCACTGGGCAACCCGGGCTGGTCATGGGACGATGTGTTGCCCTATTTCCAAAAGGCCATGGGCAGCCAAAGCACGCACGCCAACGACGGGCTTGATGGACCTTTGTGGGTATCTGAATTGCCACATGACCCTTTGTCAGATGCCTTCATTGCCGCTGCCGGGCAATGTGGCATTGCGCCCACCGATGACTTCAATGGCGGCAACAATGCTGGCGCAGCCTACTTTCGCATGAACACCCGCCATGGCCAGCGCATGAGCACCGAGCGGGCCTACCTGCAACGCGCACTCACGCGCCCCAACCTCAAGGTCATCAGCGGTGCACAGGTCACCCGCGTGCTGATGAACAAGCAAAGGGCACATGGCGTGAGCTGGGTCCAAGACGGGCAACACCACAGCCTGCACGCACGGCATGAAGTGGTGTTGTGTGCCGGTGCCATCCAGTCGCCTCAACTGTTGCAGCTGTCAGGCATTGGGCCTGCCGATCTGCTGAAACAGCACCACATTGACCCGCTGATCGATTTGCCTGGCGTGGGAGAAAACCTGCAAGACCATTTGCAAGTGCGCCCCTCCTTTCGCTGCCAGGGCATAGAAACGCTCAACGATGTGGCCAACAGCCCTTGGCGCAGTGCGCGTGATTTTTTGCGCTACCAACTCACCCGCACAGGACCTTTGGCCACAGGGGTCTACCGCGCAGGCGCTTTTTTGTCGCTCGACAATGACGCGCAGCCTGATTGGCCCAATGTGCAGATCCACTTTGGGCTGGTCAGTTTTGACAGACCCCATCAGCCTCCACACCCTTTTCCGGGCATCACGCTGTCGGCCTGCATGCTGCGCCCTGAAAGCCGTGGCCGCGTGCAAATTCACAGCGCCGATCCCTTGACGCCCCCCCACATTCACGCAAACTACCTGAGCTGCGACAACGACCAACAACTGGCCGTCAAGATGGTGCGAAAAATGCGTGACATTGCCCGCCAAGCACCGCTGTCAAACTTCGTGGCACAAGAGCACGAACCCAGCACACAGATTCAAAGCGATGCCGACATCCTCGACTGGGTGTGCCGCCGTGCGGGCAGCATTTTTCACCCGGTCGGCACATGCGCCATGGGCCCCGCCTCCAATGGCTTGGCGGTGGTCGATGCCAGGCTGCGTGTGCATGGTGCACAAGGCCTCAGGGTGGTGGATGGTTCGGTCATGCCTTTCATCGTGTCGGGCAACACCAACGCGCCCATCATCATGCTGGCCGAAAAAGCCGCTGACCTGATCCGACAAGACCTGCGGACTTAAACCACCAAGGAGGAGGTTTTCCAAATGGCACGACTGCCGCCTTGCCTGCGCCCTGCAGCCCCATCGGGCTTGTGCTCTTGTGCCACAGCCAAGGCCCTGGCTTGCATGACACTCATGCTGTGCGCCAAGGCCTGCCGCTGGGCAGGCTCCAAATCCTGCAACAGTTCATGGTGTACCTGCACAACACGCGGAAACAACTGCGCAAACAAATTCGAGCCGGCTTGGGACAACAACACCAAGGCACGGCGGCCATCGCCGGGCACGCTTTGGCGCTCCACCAGGCCTTTGGCCATCAGGCCGCGCAAAGTCTTGGAAGCTTGTGACCGGTCCACCGTGGTACGCGCGGCCAAGTCCGAAGGCGACATGGCCTTCAGCTCGGCCAACATGGCCACAAACTGCCACTCTTCGCGGGTGATGCCGTATTCGTTTTCACAGATGCGCGTGACCAGCGAACCGCTGATGCCCAAAAGCTCGGACAAGCGAAAATTGAGCAAATCGAAAATCGATTGCGGCTTGTCAAATTCTGGCAATTGGCTTTGTGCGGCCAATGATGCTTTGGGAAAGCCCATATTCAATGCGGCCAATCTAAGGGAAAGACCTGAGGATAATGGATTTTTTCCATCACACGCTTGCTGTCTATGCTTGAAAGCATGAACAACATGTCCCTTGATTCCCCCATCGACATCCGCAGCGCCAATGCGCAGCACATGTACCACCCCATGATCGACCCCAAGGCAGTGCAAGCTGCGCCGCCCTTGATCATTGACCGGGGCGAAGGCGTTCACGTTTACGACATCGACGGCAAGCGCTACTTGGACACGGTCGCCTCCTTGTGGAACGTCAACATCGGGCACAACCGACCCGAGGTCATCAACGCCATCAAGGCGCAGCTGGACAAGCTGGCTTACTACTCCACCTTTCAAAACACCTCCAACCCGCCCGCCATCGAGCTGTCGGCTCGCCTGATGCGCATGTTTGCGCCTGAGATGATGAACAAGGTGTTCTTTTCTTCGGGCGGCTCGGACGCGGTGGAGACCGCGCTCAAGCTGGCGCGCCAATACTGGAAGCTCAATGGCCAACCCGAGCGCCACCAGTTCATCTCGCTCAAATGGGGCTACCACGGGGTGCATTTTGGTGGCGCGTCCATCAACGGCAACCCGATGTTCCGCAGCGCCTACGAGCCTCTGCTGCCCGGCTGCCACCTGGCCGAAACGCCTTACACCTACCGCAACCCCTGGAACGAAACCGACCCGGCCCAGCTGGCCCAGCTCTGCCTGGACCAGTTGGCCCAGCTGATCGAGCAAGTCGGGGCGCACCACATCGCCGCCTTGGTGGCCGAGCCGGTGCAAGGCGCAGGCGGCGTGATCGTGCCGCACGACAGCTACTGGCCGGGCCTGCGCCAACTGCTGGACCAGCACGGCATTTTGCTCATCAGTGACGAAATCGTGACTGGCTTTGGCCGCATCGGCGCCATGTGCGGTGCCCGTGCCTGGGGCGTGGCCCCCGACATCATGGCCATGGCCAAGGGCATCAATTCGGGCTATGTGCCCCTGGGTGCCACGCTCATCAACGAACGCGTGGCCAGCGCCTGGAACCAGCCCGGCGTGCCAGCCGCCCTGATGCATGGCTACACCTACTCGGGCCATGCACTGGCCTGCGCTGCGGCCAATGCCAACCTGGACATCGTGGCCAGCGAAGACCTGCCCGGCAACGCCAGCCGCGTGGGGGCCTACATGCAAGACAAGCTGCAAGAGCTGATGCACTACGCCCATGTGGGCGAAGTGCGCGGCAAAGGCATGATGGCCGCCATTGAACTGGTGACCGACAAGGCCAGCAAAGCCATGATGGTGCCGCCTTCGGCCTACATCCAAACACTGGTGGGTACCGCCCGAGACGCAGGGGCCATCATCCGCGTGCAAGGCAACCGGCTGATTCTGTCACCGCCCTTGGTCTTTACCCGTGAGAACGTGGACGAAGCCCTCAGGGTTTTACACCTTGCGTTCACAGCGGCCGAAAAAGTTTAATCCCCCATCCCTCACTTTTCTGGAGACAAACATGACACACCGCATCCGACTGTTCACCCTCGCCGCACTGGCCGTTGCCGCTGCCCTGCCGGCCATGGCGCAAGACAAATGGCCCAGCAAGCCCATCGAAATCATCTACCCCTACCCACCGGGCAACGACATGGACGTGGTGACCCGCTTGCTGGCCGAAGGCATGAGCAAGCGCCTGGGCGTGCCGGTGCAAGTGATCAACAAGCCCGGCGGCGGCGGCGTGGTGGGCTTTGCCGAGATGACCCGCGCCAAACCCGATGGCTACACCATCGGCACCTGGACGCCTGGCCCTGGCATCTCGCAGATCGTGGCGGGCAACACGCCCTACAAAATGACTGACTACCAGTCGGTGGGCGGCATGTTGATCAACGACTTCGTGCTGGCTGCGCGTGGCGACATCCCGGCCAACAACCTCAAGGAATTTGCCGCCTGGGCCAAGAAAAGCGGCAAGCCCGTGGTGATTGGCAGCTATGCGCCCGCCGCCGTGCCTGCGCTGATTGCCGCCAAGATTGCCAAAAAAGACGGCTGGGCCTACAAGGTCGTGGCCTTTCCCAACCCCAGCGCCAAAGAACTCGTGGCGGGTGATGCCGACGTGACCACGGCAGGGGCCGAAGGCGCCAT
This sequence comes from Comamonadaceae bacterium PBBC1, assembly GCA_002256145.1. Classification (GTDB taxonomy): domain Bacteria; phylum Pseudomonadota; class Gammaproteobacteria; order Burkholderiales; family Burkholderiaceae_C; genus Limnohabitans_A. Next base: position 47,187 of record NKIP01000016.1, on the reverse strand, counting down.
CTCATACGCCAAGGCCGGGCAAATCAAGATCCTGTCGGCCTGGGGCCCGCACCGCAACCCTGTGTTCCCCAATGCCGCCACGCCGACCGAAGAAGGCTACGGCGACTTGTACACCTGGGGCGGCATGGCCGCGCCGGCAGGCGTGCCCAAGGACATCATCAACAAGCTTTCCAGCGTGATGATGGATTCGCTCAACGACAAGGCCGTGCAGGACCAGTTCAAGAAAGCCGGTATTCCCGCCTTCCCCATGACGGCTGACCAGATGAGCAAGCGCGTGACGGAAGACGCCAAATGGATTGGCGATCTGATGGCCGAACTGGGCATGACCAAAAAGTGACGATGAAGACCGAATCAAGCCCTCGCGGATGGTCCTGGGACCGGGTGCTGCTGCTGGTCTTGGCCCTGATGGCGGGCAACTTGGTGATGGCCAGTCGTGAGCTCATCGTGCCCTATCCTGAAACAGCCGTTTGGTACGAATCGGCGGCTTTTTTTCCGCTGCTGGCTCTGGGGCTGATGGCCTTGGCTGGCCTGGTGGAAGTGTTCCATCGCCGCCACGCCATAGAACTCAAAGACTCTGAAGAGCTCGATTCCAGCCAGGCCCGCATGGGTCTGGCCTGGGGCATGTTGGCCTTGTTTGGCCTCTACATGCTGGCCGTGCCCTGGATGGGTTATCTGAGCAGCACTTTGCTCTTTTTGGTGGTCAGCAGCCGAGTGTTGGGCTTTGCCTGGCGCACCACTTGGGCACTGAGCCTGCCGCTGGCCTTGGCCATGTGGTGGGTGTTTGTGAAACTTCTCAAAGTCCACTTTGGATACGGCTGGTTGATCTGAGCATGGAATTTTTTGAAAGCTTGTCGCAGGGTTTTGCGGCGCTGGGCACCTGGCCAATCGTGCTGTCCCTGTTGGTGGGCTCGGCCCTGGGCATTGTGGTGGGCGTGCTGCCCGGTGTGGGTCCGGGGGTGACGATTGCCGTGCTGCTGCCCTTCACTTACGGCATGGCCCCGCTGGCGGGCATTTGTTTGCTGCTGGGGGTGTACTGCGGGGCCTTTTACGGCGGCGCGGTCACGTCGATCCTGATTCGCACGCCGGGCGAGGCCTCGTCCATCATGACCATGTTCGACGGCTACCCCATGGCCCAGAAGGGTCAGGCACAAAGGGCTTTGTCATTGGCCTTCATGTCGGCCTTCATTGGCGGCATCGTGAGCGCCTTGCTGCTGGGCCTGGCCGCACGCCCACTGGCCGGTTTTGCGGCCAAATTTGGCGCCCCGGAAAGCGTGATGGCCATCTTGCTGGCCAGCCTGTGTGTGGGCAAGGCCTACCAACGCCAATTTGCCTCGGCCATGATGATGATGTGCCTGGGCTTTTTTCTGGCCACCGTGGGCATCGACCCCAACTCGAATGAACAGCGCTACACCCTGGGCCTGCAAGGCCTGCTCAGCGGCATTCCGCTGGTGCCCGTGGCGGTGGGCATGTTCGGCATGGCGCAGGCTTTGGTCATGGTCAGCTCGCCCGTGCCCACGTTTGACTCTTCGCTGATTGGCCGTGCCGGCGTGTCCTGGCGGGCATTTTTGGAGCCCTTCAAATACCCCAAAACTTTGGGCAAAGGCTTGTTTCTGGGATCGGCCATCGGTGTCTTGCCCGCTGTGGGTGCGGCCCTGTCCACCTCGCTGGCTTACTTTTGGGCGCAACGCGGTGCCAAAGACCCCACGCCTTTTGGCGAGGGCAACCCCGAAGGCATTGTGGCGGCTGAGAGCGCCAACAACTCCAACTCGGGCGGTGCCATGATCACGGTGCTGACCCTGGGCATACCGGGTGACGCCATCACCGCCATCATCATGGGCGTGTTTGTGGTGCACGGCATCGTGCCCGGCCCCTCGCTGTTCATGGACCGCCCCGAAATCATCAACGGCGTGCTGTCGGCCCTGCTGGTCATCAACGTGGTCATCCTGGCCATGCTGGTGGTGTGCGTCAAACCTTTGGCCCGCCTGGCCTATGTGAACCCGCGCATCCTGGGCCTGGCGATTTTGGCGCTGTGTTTTGTGGGCGCCTACTCGGCGGCCAATTCGATGTATTACGTGCTCATTGCCACGGTGTTCGGCGTCTTCGGGCTGGTCTGTGCACGGGCCAATATTCCGACCATTCCACTTATTTTGGGCATGGTCATGGGCGACACGCTGGAGTCGGCCTTGCGGCAGGCGCTGGGCCGCAGCGACGGCTCCTTGATGCCCTTTGTCACCCGTCCCATCTCGGCCACGATTTTGGCCGTCATGGTTCTGATGCTGATCTGGCCTTGGCTGTCCCGACTTGTCTCTTCCCGCAAAGCCTGACCCATCATGTCCTCACCCACCGCTTACATCACCGATGAAATCTGCTTTTGGCATGACCCGGGCAACTACGCCCTGATGCTCAAGCCCGGTGGCTTTGTCGAGCCCTACAACCGCCACATCGAAAACGCCGACCCCAAGCGGCGTCTGCACAACCTGATCCAGCAATCGGGCCTGATGCACAGCCTGCAGGTGATCCCGGCACGCGACGCTCAGGTGCACGAACTCACCCGCCTGCACAGCGCCAGCTATGTGGCCAAGGTCGAGCAAATCGCCCTGGCCGGTGGGGGCGACACCGGCATCGGTGCGCCCATCTCGTCCAATGGCTGGGCCGCTGCCCGCCGCTCGGCCGGTTGCGCCCTGACCGCCGTGGACGCGGTCATGCAAGGCCAAGCCCAAACGGCCTATGCCCTGACCCGCCCACCTGGCCACCATGCCGAACCTGAGCAAGGCATGGGCTTTTGCGTGTTCGCCAATGCCGCACTGGCCGCTGCCCACGCCATTGAAGTACATGGGCTGGAGCGCGTGGCCATCGTGGACTGGGACGTGCATTTTGGCAACGGGACCCAAAAGTGTTTTGAGCAACGCAGCGATGTGCTGACGATTTCGGTGCACCAGCAAGCGGGCTATCTGTTTGTCAAGGGCGAGGCCGACGAACTGGGCCAAGGCGCGGGCGCAGGTTACAACCTCAACGTGCCGCTGCCACCCGGCTGCGGCTTTGGGGCTTACCGCGAGTCGTTTGAGAAAGTCATCCTGCCCGCCCTGGACGCTTACAAGCCCCAGCTGATCATCGTGGCCTGCGGCTACGACGCCGGGCGTTTTGACCCCCTGGGCCGCATGATGCTCGACGGCGTGGCCTTTCGCTGGATGACCGATGCGGTGCTGGACATGGCCCGCAAGCACGCCCAAGGCCGCGTGGTCATGACGCACGAAGGTGGTTATTGCCCGGTATCGGTGCCGTTTTGGGGCATGTCGGTGCTGGAACAGATGAGCGGTTTGAAGACCGAGGTGGTTTGCCCCTTCACCGGGCAACACGACCAGATGCCCGCGCAAAAACTGCAAACCGAACAGGCCCGCCTGGTGCAATCCTTGGCCGGGTATTTTGAGGACATCCGGCAAAAGCACTGGGCCTGAAGGCAGGCCGGGTGCCGAGCCAATGCACCGCGGCCCCAGGCTGAGTCCTGTTCAGCGCTGCAATATCAAGGCAGCCCCGAGCACCGCCAAGACCGCCCCACCCCAAGCCCCCCAGGCCGGGCGGCGGCGGTACACCCCCCACAGCAGCGGCAGCAGCAAGATGGGGGTGAGCGACGAAAAAATACCCACCAAATTGGCTTGCCCGGTGTGCAGGGCCTGCAAGATCAAGGTCATGCCCAGCGCCATGGCCACGGCCGCACTGGCCCAGGTGTTGAACAGGGTTTTGGCAGTCAATGGGTTTTGCACCCGCGCCACCTGCGCCCCAGCCCACAGCAGCCCCAAATGCGCCAAAAAACTGGCGCTGGTGCGCACGGCAGACGCTGCCACCGCGTCCACCCCAGAAGCCATCAAGGGCTTGATCATCAAGGTGGCCACCGACTGACATACCGCCGCCAGCAACCCCAGCAAAACCCCTGTCATCAAAGTGCCGTGGGTGTTTTCCCAAGCGTGGGTTTCACTTTCGCGGCGGCCCCACACAATGGCCACCATCACGCCCGAAACCAGCAAACTGCCGCCCACCAAGGTCCAGCCCCAGAGGGTTTCACCCAGAAACAACCAGGCCAGCAATGTGGAAAAAATGGCGTGTGTGGCAAACAGCACACCGCTGCGGCGCGGCCCCAGCCGGTTCATGCAGGCAAACAGCGCCGTGTCGCCGATGAAGATGCCAATGAAGCCCGACAGGGCCAGCAAGGCGATGTTCGATCCGTCCAAGCTGCGCCACTGACCTGTGAAGAGCGCCAACGCCCACAGCAGGGTGAGCGCAAAAAACAAGCGCCAGCGGGTGAACGCAAACGCGCCCATGCGGCTCGAAGCTGCGGCAGAAAACAAACTGCCCACCGCCCACGACAAGGCGGCCAGCGCCGCCAAAAGTTCAGCCTGCACAGCGCAGCCGACCTTAACTGCCCGCCAGTTTCATGCGGTTGACCAAAATCGAGCCAGTCGTTTTGGCCCCCATGTTGTAGGTGTCCGCGCCCACAGCCTCGATGCCCATGAGCATGTCCTTGAGGTTGCCCGCGATGGTGATCTCGTGCACCGGGTAAGCGATCTGGCCGTTTTCCACCCAAAACCCGCTGGCCCCGCGTGAATAGTCACCCGTGACGTAGTTCACGCCTTGGCCCATCAGCTCGATCACGAACAGGCCCGTGCCCAGCTTTTGCAGCATGGCGTCCAGGTCGTCGGTGGACTGCGTCAGGCGCGAAGTGAGTGTCAGGTTGTGCGAACCACCCGAGTTGCCCGTGGTCTTCATGCCCAGTTTGCGGGCCGAATAGCTGGAGAGGAAGTAGCCCTCCACGCGCCCACCCTTGACCACCTTGCGGCGAACGGAGCGCACGCCTTCGTCGTCAAACGGCGAGCTGCCCTTGCCGCGCAGCAAGTGAGGGTCTTCTTCGATGTCGATGTGCTTGGGGAAGACTTTTTTGCCCAGCGAGTCGAGCAAGAAGCTGCTCTTGCGGTACAGCGCCCCGCCGCTCACGGCCTGCACAAAACCGCCCAGCAGGCCTGCCGCCACCGGCGACTCAAACAGCACTGGGCACTCGGTCGTGGCGATTTTGCGGGCCCCCAGACGGGACAAAGCACGTTCGGCGGCATAACGCCCCACCGCTTCGGGCGAGGCCATCTCGTCGGCCGAGCGCATCGAGGTGTACCAGGCGTCACGCTGCATCTCAGCGTTGCGGCCTGGCAGCTTGGCGATGGGGGCCACCGAAATGCTGTGGCGCGAGCTGGCATAGCCGCCGCGAAAGCCGTGTGTGTGGGCGCTGAAAAAATGGCTTTGCTGGGCCGACACGGCCGCGCCGTCGCTGTTGGTGATGCGGCGGCTGGTTTTGAGCGCAGCAGCCTCGCACTGCAAGGCCAGCTTGGCCGCTTCTTCGCTGTTGATGCTCCAAGGGTGAAACAAATCCAGATCGCGGTGGTTCGTTTCGATGTCGGCTTCGTCGGGCAACCCGGCGGTGGGGTCTTCGGCGGTGAAGCGGGCGATGTCGTACGCTGCTTGCACCGTGCGCTCAATCGCCGCCTTGGAAAAGTCCGACGTGCTGGCATTGCCACGGCGGTGGTCCACGTACACCGTCACGCCCAGCGACTTGTCGCGGTTGCGCTCCACGTTTTCCAACTCGCCCTTGCGCACGCTGACCGACAGGCCACAACCTTCGGACGCTTCGGCACCCGCATTGGTGGCACCCAGCTTTTTGGCGTGGTGCAAGGCGATGTCGACCAGCTCTTCAAAATGGTCACGCGAGTAGCTGAAGCCGTCGTGGGGTTGTGAAGCAGTGGCTTGGACAGGGGCGTTTTTTTTCACGGAAATTTTCACCAAGAGGGTCTCGAAAAAAATGGCGGGCACCAGGCCCGCAGTGGCCGCTATGATACTTGCCACCCAGCCCCAGCGCTGCATCTGAAAACGAGTTCCCCCAGTCATGTCCCGTAAACCCAAAAAAGGCTATTTCGTCCGGGGTCAGTTTGTTGCCGAAGGCAGCGAGCTCGACCTGGAGTACAAGCGCGAGCTCAAAGGCGGCTTCGATGGCCCCAGCCGCACCGAACTCAAGCGAGAAAGCACCGAACTGCAAGACCTCGGCACCGACTTGCTCACCCTGCGCCGCGACCTGATGGAAGGCCTGACCTTGCCCGACAAACTGGTCGATGGCCTGGCCGAAGCCAAGCGCATCACCAACTTCGAAGGCAAGCGCCGCCAAATGCAGTTCATTGGCAAACAAATGCGCCTGCTCAGCCCCGAAACCCTGCAAGCCGTGCGCGAGGCCCTCGACATCCAACGCCTGGGCAGCGCCAAAGACACCCAAGCCCTGCACCTGGCCGAAGCCTGGCGTGACCGCCTGATCGCCGACGATGCCGCCGTGGGCGAATGGATCGAACACCACCCACAAACCGACATCCAGCAGCTGCGCGCGCTGGTGCGCCAGGCCCGCAAGGACGCCGTGCCGGTGACCAATGCCGCTGTCTCGCAAGGCCTGGCCCCGCGCCAAGGCCGCGCTTACCGCGAGTTGTTCAAGCTGGTGCGCAGCGTGCTGACTGGCGGCCAGAGCGATGAGACCCCCGACGAGGAAGCCGAAGATGAGTGAATCCAACGTCACGATCCCTTTTGACCCGGTCAAGATCGGCATCGTGTCCATCAGCGACCGCGCCAGCACCGGCGTGTACGAAGACAAAGGCCTGCCCGCGCTGCAAGACTGGCTGAGCCGTGCACTGCACAACCCCATCACCTTTGAGCCGCGCCTGATTCCCGACGAAAAAGACCGCATCAGCGCCACCTTGATCGAGTTGGTCGATGCCGGCTGCAGCTTGGTGCTGACCACCGGCGGCACCGGCCCTGCCCTGCGCGACGTGACCCCCGAGGCCACACTGGCCGTGGCCGACAAGGAAATGCCTGGCTTTGGCGAGCAGATGCGCCAGATCAGTCTGAAGTTTGTGCCCACGGCCATCTTGTCGCGCCAAGTCGCCGTCATTCGGGGCCAGAGCCTGATCATCAACCTGCCCGGCCAGCCCAAATCGATTGCCGAAACACTCGAAGGCCTGAAGGACGCCGACGGCAAAGCCGTGGTGCACGGCATTTTTGCGGCCGTGCCCTACTGCGTGGATTTGATTGGCGGGCCTTATATGGAAACCCGCGATGAAGTCTGCAAAGCTTTCCGACCCAAAACTGCCATACGACCTGACCGCTGAGGCCTGCCCCTCAGGTGACCTGACCGCTGAGGCCTGCCCCTCAGGTCAAGGCTGAAGCCACCGACCTCAGGGGCACCCCAAACATGGCGCTGCCGTGGCATATTTGGGTATAATCCACGTTTTTCGGCAAGCGCGACAGCAGCACCTCCGGCCAGACCACCGCCATCCAAGCGACGCCCCCATGTGGGCAGGTCACCGTTCCGCAAGGACTGCACACCAAATGTTCGCCCACCCCCTTGCCATTGCAGATTTGAATCCCACCTGAGGATTTGATCTGTGCCTTAACCCACGCCCGCGCCGGGATGTATTAGGCGCTGACTGTGTCTGTTTCCTTGTCCCTTTTTGTGTTTCGAGGTTCGCCATGCCCGCTCAAAAGCCGAAGAATCCTGCCCAGGCCCCCGCCCAATCCACGTCCGCTGCCAAGACCTCTGCTGCTGTGAAAACCAAGGCATCAGTCAAAACGCCTGCCCAAGCACCTGACCCGGTGTCCGCCCCATCGTCTGCTCCCCTGCCCGCAAAAACTGCGGTCAAAGCAAGCGCCAAGGCAGCAGGAACACAAGTCCTGGCCGCGAGCGACCCTGCCCCATCTGCCAAGCCCGTCAAGAAAGCCGCACCTGTGCCTGCCAAGAAATCTGAAGTGACCGAAAAAAAATCCACCGCCAAAGCCAGCGAACCCGTGGCCGACGCCACAGCCAAAAAAACCACCAAAGCGGCCAAAGCTGCTGCTCCCGCAGAAGACAAAAAACCCGCTGCCAAAAAAGTGGTGACCGGTGCCAAACGCGGCCCCAAGAAAAAAGGCAGCATTGCCGAGCCCAGCCTCGAAGACGAATTGGACATCGAAGCCGACCTCGAAGGCGAACCTGTTGTTGAATCCGGCTCTGACACGGCCGAGAAGGTCAAACCCCTTCGCATGAAAATCAGCAAGGCCAAAGAACGGGCCTTGATGAAGGAATTCGGCTTGGACGAAACCGTCCTGACCGAAGCCGAAATGAAGCAGCGCCGCGACCGTCTGAAAGCCCTGATCAAACTGGGCAAGACACGCGGCTACCTCACCAACGGCGAAATCAGCGACCACTTGCCCGACAAGCTGGTCGATGCTGAAACCCTGGAAGTGGTGATCGCCACCCTGAACGACCTGGGTGTGGCGGTGTACGAGCAAACGCCCGACGCCGAGAGCCTGATCATCACCGACAACGCGCCCACGGGCTCGACCGAAGAAGAAGCCGAAGAAGCCGCTGAAGCCGCCTTGTCTACCGTGGACAGCGAATTCGGTCGCACGACTGACCCTGTGCGCATGTACATGCGCGAAATGGGCACCGTGGAACTGCTGACCCGCGAAGGCGAAATCGAAATCGCCAAGCGCATCGAAGGCGGCTTGATGGACATGATGGCCGCGATCAGCGCATCGCCCGCCACCATCGCCGAAATCCTGCGCATGGCCAACGAAATCCGCGAAGGCAAGGTCGTCATCTCCACCGTGGTCGACGGTTTTGCCAAGCTCAACGAAGCCGATGACTACGTGGCCGAAGAAGATTTCGACGAATTTGACGAAGCCGATGACGACGATGGCAAAGGCGGCTCCAAGGCCCTGACCAAGAAACTCGAAGAGCTGAAAAACCAGGCCCTGGAACGCTTTGACCGCATCACCGAGTACTTTGAAAAAGTGCACAAGGTGTACGACAAAGAAGGCTGGGGCACGCCCGCTTACAACAAGGTCCAGGCGGCCTTGTCTGAAGAGCTGATGAACATCCGCTTCACGGCCAAAACCATTGAAAAATTGTGCGACATGGTGCGCGGCCAAGTCGACGACGTGCGCAAAAAAGAGCGCGAACTGCGCCGCATCATTGTGGACAAATGCGGCTACCCGCAAGAGCAATTCATCGCCGACTTCAGTGGGCGTGACAAGAACGGCAAGCGTGTCGACTCTCAGCTGCTCAACCTCAAGTGGATTGAAAAGCAGGCGGCAGCGGGCAAGAGCTGGAGCGCCGTCATGGGCCGCAACATCCCGCCCGTGCAAGACTTGCAGCAAAAGCTGATTGACCTGCAAACGCAAGTGGTCGTGCCACTCGATGAGCTCAAAGACATCAACAAGCGCATGAACGCAGGCGAACGCGCCAGCCGTGACGCCAAGAAAGAGATGATCGAGGCCAACTTGCGCTTGGTGATCTCGATCGCCAAAAAGTACACCAACCGCGGTCTGCAGTTCCTCGACTTGATCCAAGAAGGCAACATCGGCTTGATGAAGGCGGTGGACAAGTTCGAATACCGCCGGGGCTACAAATTCTCGACCTATGCCACTTGGTGGATCCGTCAGGCCATCACCCGCTCGATTGCGGACCAGGCCCGCACGATCCGCATCCCGGTGCACATGATCGAGACCATCAACAAGATGAACCGCATCTCGCGTCAGCACTTGCAAGAGTTTGGTTTTGAGCCCGACGCTTCCATCCTGGCCGAAAAGATGGAAATCCCGGAAGACAAGATCCGCAAGATCATGAAGATCGCCAAAGAGCCGATCTCCATGGAAACCCCCATCGGTGACGACGACGACAGCCATTTGGGCGACTTCATCGAAGACAGCACGCACACCGCGCCCATCGACGCGGCCTTGCAAGCCGGTCTGCGCGACGTGGTCAAGGACATCCTGGACAGCCTCACGCCCCGCGAAGCCAAAGTGCTGCGCATGCGTTTTGGCATCGAGATGTCCACCGACCACACGCTAGAAGAAGTGGGCAAGCAGTTTGACGTGACGCGCGAACGTATCCGCCAAATCGAAGCCAAGGCGCTGCGCAAGCTCAAGCACCCCAGCCGCAGCGACAAACTGCGCAGTTTCATCGACACGATGTAAAACACTCGGCCCTCAAAAGCGCAAAGCCTCCAGACCGCCCCGTCTGGAGGCTTTTTTTTGCGCCCAAAAACCGGCGCAGATCACCCGAGCTGACCCGACTTCACCCAAACGGGCCTCCATGCCAGCACGGCTTTCATCTGAAGAGCGCCATGCGTCCGGTGCCGCACATATAAACATTGATTTATAAATAAAATAATAAAAACAATCGAAACAATAAATAGTCAATCAATGCTCAATCCATCAAAAAATTTGATGCTCAAACATTTGATCCAGGAAAAATACCTGCGACTCCTGCCCCACTTTCAGCTGGTGTGCTTGGAAGCTGACCAACTGATTTTCAGACCGCACGAAAACATCCAATTTGTTTTTTTCCCCGTCAGCGCCATCATCGCCATGCAAATTGACATGGCCAACGGTGCCAGTGCAGACATCGTGTTGATTGGTAAAGAAGGCATGGTGGGCAGTGGTGTCATGGGGGGCAACCAAAATTTCAGCCGCGCCAAGGTGCGCTTTGCCGGGTTTGCCTACAAACTTCCCTTGGGCTTGTTCCAGTCAGAGCTGGGACAAAACAACGACTTTCTCAAAATCTGGATGGCCACCACACGGCAAATGATTTTGCAAATTGCCATGCCCACTGTGTGCAGCAGCAAGCACAGCAACGAGCAGCAAATTGTGCGCTGGATCATGAACACGCTGGACAAAACCGAAGGGCAAAGTCTCCAAATCACCCACCAGGAAATCGCAGACATTCTGGGCATACGCCGCGAATCGGTCACATTGGCGGCCGGCAAATTGAGCCAAGAAGGTTTGATCGAAGTCACCCGAGGCCAGTTGCGGGTGCTCGATCGGCCACTGTTGCAATCGCGTGCGTGTGATTGCTACCGATTCATGAATCCGGCCAACGCGCATTGATGGGCAAGCCACCCGCGAGACGTCACTCATGACCCCATGCCCTGGACCTTTGCGCAAATGGGCTCAAAAATGGCTGTTCCGCCTTGTGGGCTTGGCTGCAGGTGCAGGGGCCTTCACAGTTGGTGCACAAAACGGTGTCAACCCCCATCTCGCCCCCGTGTGGATCGGGTTTGACGATGCCTACAGCCTCAAGACCAACACCTCGGCCATGGCCATTGAATGGGGCATTCAGGCCGCCATGGAAGAAATCAACAGCGGTGGCGGCGTCTTGGGTGGCCGCCCCCTGAAACTGATCAGCACCGACAACAAAGGCCTGTCTGCACGCGGCAAGGACAATTTCGTCACCTTGGCCAAAACCCAGAATTTGGTGGCGGTGCTGACCGGAAAATACAGCCCCATCAGCGTCGAAATGTTGCCAGAGGCCCATCGATTGCAGGTGCCGCTGATCAGCGTTTGGGGATCGGCCGACCCCATCACGGACCACGAATTCAAACCGTCCTATTCGTTTCGCGTCTCACTCAAGGACGCCTGGGGCGTCGAGGCCATGGTCAAGCGCCTGGCCACCCGATATGGCGCACAACGCGCCTGCGCCATCTTGCCCAATACCGCTTGGGGAAGATCGGCAGAAAAAGTGATTCAGAAAAAAACGGACCACGACAAAGTCAGCTTCACCGTGATCCGCTGGTACAACTGGGGAGATCTGTCCCTCAAGACCCACTACCAAAACTGCCTGGATGCGCAAACCCAGGGCTTGCTCTTTGTCGGTAACGAAAAAGAAGCTGCCATTTTGATCAAGGAAATGGCCACGCACCCCAGCGCCATGCGATTGCCCGTGGTCTCCCATTGGGGCGCCGTAGGCGGCACCTTGCACGACATGGTCAAAGACGAGCTGAACTTGGTGCAAGTCGATTTCATACAGACCTTCACTTTCCATCAGAACAAACGACCCCGAGCTGTTTATCTGGCCAACTGGATCTTGAAAAACAAAGGCATCAAAAGCCCACAAGACATCCCCAGCCCCGTGGGGGCGGCGCATGCCTACGACACCGTGCACCTGATTGCCAGCGCTGTGCAAATCGCGCAAACCACGTCACCACCCAAAATCAGACAAGCCCTGGAAACACTCCCCCCCTTCAGCGGCGCGGTCAAGAACTATGCCCAAGCCTTCACCCCGCAACGGCATGATGCCCTGGACAAATCGCAAGTCCTGTTTGTCAAACTGACACCCACGGGCCAATTGACAGCGCTGGATTGATATGGGTGAAGCGGCATCCATCAAGGCCCAGATCAGCCGCGATGTTTTTGGCTTGTTTGGCACTTACCTCATTGGGGTCACCAGCCTGAGCATCTTGTTGGCCAGCTACGGCATTTATGCTTTTCAACAAGAGGACTTCAAGCACTACAAAGCCTTGATGTCGACCAGGCTGTCGTTTGAAATCAATTCTGCGGTCAAACAATCTGCCGACCTGGCCCAGTCCACCCAAGTTTGGACGGGTTTGACCGACTCCAGCGGACGCGGCCAGTACCTGGTGCCCCTGTTGACCCAGGCCAATCAAAACCCCAACAGCCAATTTGAACTGCTCGATTACCTGGGCAGACCTTTCGTGCAAGGTCAACATGCAACGAGCTTGGCTCTGAAATCACAGACCAACATTCAAAAAACCATTCAAGACAGCCAGACCCATCTGCAACTCATCCAACTGGGGCAACAAGATCATTTGAGCGTCAGCAGGCCGATCACTGCAGATTTTTCAGACAGCCCCATCGGGCTTGTTTTGCTTGATCTGGAGCTGAGCAACATCATGTCGGTGTTGAATTTTCCGGAAGACCTGAAAGTGAACTACCAACTCAGGCCTTTTGACAAAGCGCCGGAGCTCACCGAGCACACCGAAGCTTTCGTGTTTGAGTGGCGCGATGGGGGCAGAAATTTTGCCCTGCACATTCAAATGCAACAAACGTATTGGTCTGCCTTCAAGTTTGTCGTGGCTGGCTTGCTGCTCTCCTTGAGCAGTGCGGGTTTGCTGTTGCTCGGGCTCAAGCGGTGGACAAGGCTGTTTTCTGAACGCACCACGCTGCGTTTGGAAAACCTGGTTCAACTGGCCTCGGACATTGTGCAAGGCCATGGCATCAAAAGCATTGATGCCCACTCAGGTGATGAAATTTCCAAAGTGTCCGGTGCCTTGCAAAAAATGTTGCAAAAGCAACAATTGGCCACCCAAAAATTACAGGTTTTTTCAAGAATTTTTGAGACCGCTGCCGAAGCGATTTTGATCACCAATCCGCAGGGTTTGATCATGGATGTCAACACCGCCTTGACCGACATGACCGGTTACAGCCGACAAGAGCTGATCAACCAACCCGCAGGACGGCTGTACATCCAGGATCACAAGGACCTGGATGCCAAGATCATTGCCGACACGGTCCGACGCTTGGGCGCTTGGCGAGGAGAAACCTATTTCTTGAGCAAGCAACAATCGCAGTTGCCAGTGCTGCTGTCTGTGTCTGCCTTGCTGGGAGAGCAAGGCGAAAGCCAAGGCCATGTGTCTGTGTTTTCGGACATTCGCGCCATTCGCGATGCCGAGAAAAAACTCAAAAATCTGCTGTGCGAGGACGTCCTCACGGGTTTGCCCAACTACAGAGGATTTCTTGAATACATCCATCAAAAAAATGGCGACGATGGGTTTGTCTTGCTGTTCATTGACCTTGATCATTTCAAAAACATCAACGACACGTTTGGTCATGAACAAGGCGACGAAGTGCTCAGGCAAACCGCACAACATCTGAAATCAACCCTGCCAGAGGGTAACTTTTTGTGTCGCAGATCCGGCGACGAGTTCATCGCCGTCCTGGACGTCAAGACGCCATGGCCCGCGTTTCAAGACACCTTGAAACGGATTTTTGAACCCGCACTCTTGACCCTCAACCACCTTGGCGCAGTGCAAGTCAAAGCCACCTTCAGCGCAGGCGCAGCCGTCTATCCTGACCATTCCAGCAGCATCCATGAACTGCTGGTTTTTGCAGACACCGCCCTGCTTTTTGCCAAGGCATCAGGCCGCAATCAAATTCAATGGCTCAACGCCCAAATGATGTCGACCACCCTGCGCAAAGCCAAAGTGGACAGCAAATTGGCCGGGGCCATTCGCGAAGGCAAAATCACACCGCACTACCAGCCTGAAGTGGACATGCTGACCGGAGAAATCGTGGGATTTGAGGCCTTGGCGCGTTGGCATGATGAGGAACTGGGCGCCATCAGTCCGGCTGAATTCATTGACCTGGCCGAACAATCGGGCCTGATTGACCCCTTGACCCAAAGCATGTTCCAACAGGTGGTGCATGACAGCCTGGCCATCCGCCTGAAATTTCCCAAAGCCGTGATTTCTTTCAACTCCTCGCCCCAATTGCTGGCGGGAAAACGGCTCTTCACCATCCTCTCAGCGCTGGCGGCCGATTTGGAAAATGGCCTGGACGCCTTTGTGCTTGAAATCACGGAGTCGGATTTTGGTTTGAGTCCCCAAGAGCTGTCCATTCAACTGCAGTCCATCATGGGCTTGGGGCTTCGCATTGCCATCGACGACTTTGGCAAGTCCTATTCATCGCTGTCACGTCTGTCAACTCTGCCCATTCAGAAACTGAAAATCGACATGTCCTTCACGGCTGGGCTCGATCGAAAAGAAAACGAAAAAATTGTTCTGGGCATTTTGGCTTTGGCCAAGTCCATGGAGCTTGAAGTCACATCGGAAGGGGTTGAAACCCGTTTCCAACGTGACACCTTGCTGCGTTTGGGGTGCAGGCAAGCACAGGGCTTCTTTTACAGCAAACCCATGCCACTGGCTGCGCTATTGTTGTTGCCGAGTCACTTGCTCATCGCTTGAGCAACACCCTCAGCGCGACTGCGCTTTGTTGCCGTAAGGACAATGGTTGGGACGTGGCCCCACCTGCGGGTGCAAGCGGCAAGTGTTGGGCCGTTTGTCGTACACCGTGCAGCGGCGGGTTTTGGCATCCAGAAACTGGCAGTCGCCGCTGGCACGGCGTGCCAAGCTGAAGATGCTGTTCTTGAAGTTGAAATGCTCGATCAAGCCGGCTTTGCTCAGGCGCTTGGCAATTTGTTTGGGGTCTTCGTGCTCGGCCTCAAAGGGGTCCACCAGCTCCAGCCGCACCAGATCGGCCAACTTGACCTCGACCGGCATGGTGCAGCAGTTGGCCGCACAGGTGTCACACAAACCGTTTTTGTAACGGGTCCAGGTTTCGCAACGGTCAACGTCAACGACGGCAATGGGGGATCTCATGGGCGGGATTATCCCGGATGCGCCAACTCACGCCGCTTGCGCTTGACCCCAGTAATGAAATGTCATCGGGCGCGGACCCGCCAGGTAGCCCGACTGGATGCTGGATGCAAAGCCTGTTTCTTCCAACAAAACAGGTATGTCACGCCCCAGCTGGCAGCCCCCAGCCAGCGGACCCCACAGCGGTTGCAGGCGGTCCTGCCATCGGCGCACAGCTTCGTCAGGTGCCCGGCCGTGTTCGCAAAACAAGAGCTTGCCGCCCGGCACCAGCACCCGGCGCATCTCGCGCAGGGCTTGTGCCGCATCCGGGATGCTGCACAGGGTGTAGGTGCAGACCACGGTGTCGAAGCTGGCATCGGCCGTGGGCAATTGCTCGGCCGACAGGCCCATCAGCTCGACTGCGATACCCGCCTTTTGGCTGCGCTTTTGGGCCAAGCGGTGCATCTGCATGGCCGGGTCCACACCCACCAAGCGCGTCACGCGGCTGCGGTCGTAAAACGGCAGGTTACGGCCGGTACCCATGCCAATCTCCAGCACACGGCCTTGCGCTTGGGGCACCAGCTGGCGACGCTGCGCCTGCACCATGGGCAGGCCGCAGGCGAAGTCAATCAGGTAAGGCAAGACGTAGCGGTCATAAACATTCATGGAAACAAACTCCTGCCGTGCTCATTTAACACCATGAGCAAAGTTTTTAGAGCGTGTGCCACGCCCATCGCGCACGGGGTGCGCTCCTACAAAATCGGAGCCTTGTATTTTGTAGGAGCACACCCCGTGGGCGAAAAACCTGTGCGCCTCCGGGCGATCAACAAAAGCTGGGGCTCATGCAAGCGCAACCGGCATAGCGTCAACCCTTCTTGGCCACCAACGTCAAGATGTCGTAGCTGGCCACCACTTCTCCGAGCTGGTTGGTCACTTCCACATCCCAAGCCACCACGCCTTGGCCCACGCCGTTGGCATCTTTTTTGTTGCGATCGATCTTACGCTTGGCGGTCAGGCGGGCCTGGATGGTGTCGCCAATGCCCACGGGCTTGACGAAGCGCAGGGTGTCCAAGCCGTAGTTGGCCAACACCGGTCCGGGCGCAGGCGAGACAAACAAACCCGCTGCAGCCGACAACACAAAGTAACCGTGCGCGATGCGTTTGCCAAAAGGCGAATCCTTGGCCGCGATCTCGTCGAAGTGCATGTAGAAATAGTCGCCCGACAGGCCGCCAAAGGCCACGATGTCGGCTTCGCCGACGGTGCGGCGGTGGGTGAGCAGACTCTCGCCAATCTGCAGGTCTTCAAAGTGGCGGCGGAAGGGGTGCACCTCGGTCTCAATCAACTTGGCGCCGCGCATGTACTCGCCCGTGACGGCGGCGATCATGGTGGGTGAGCCCTGCAAGGCGGTGCGTTGCATCAGGTGTTTGACGGCGCGGATGCCGCCGAGTTCTTCACCGCCGCCTGCGCGGCCAGGGCCACCATGCTTGAGTGGCGGCAGGGGCGAGCCGTGGCCAGTCGATTCCACCGCCGATTCGCGGTCCAGGATGTGCAAGCGGCCATGCAAGGCGGCTGCCACCGGAATCATCCGCGCAGCGATTTGCGGGTCTTTGGTGACCAGCGTGCCGACCAGGCTGCCTTGGCCGCGAGCGGCCAGTTGCAGGGCTTCGTCGATGCCGTCATACGCCATGAGCGTGCTCACGGGGCCAAAGGCTTCCACGTCGTGCACGCTGTCGGTTTGCAAGGGCTTTTGGCACAGCAGCAACGTAGGCTGGAAGAAAGCACCGCCCTCGACGCCCTGCCCCACTGGGCTGAAACCAGCACCGCCGCCAAACACCAGCTCGGCGCTTTGGCGCAGCAGGGCCACACGCTCGGCCACGTCAGCCTGCTGAGCATGCGAGGCCAAGGCCCCCATCTTCACGCCCTCGACCGATGGGTCACCCACCACCACTTTGGCCAGGCGGGCCTTGAGCTTTTCAGCGACGGCGTCCAGATGCTGGCGCGGCACGATGGCGCGGCGGATTGCGGTGCATTTTTGGCCCGCTTTCACGGTCATCTCGCGGGCGACTTCTTTCACGAACAAATCAAACTCTTCGTCGTCGGGCGTCACATCGGGCGCGAGGATGGCGCAGTTGAGCGAGTCGGCCTCGGCGTTGAAAGGAATGCTGTGTTTGACCACATTGGGGTGCACACGCAGCATGGCGGCGGTGTCGGCCGAGCCGGTGAAGGTGACCACGTCCTGGCCGTTCAGGCGGTCCAGCAGGTCACCCGTGGAGCCGATCACCAACTGGAGCGAACCGGCAGGCAAGATGCCCGATTGCTCGACCAAGCGCACCATGGCTTCGGTCAGGTAACTGGTGGACGAGGCGGGTTTGCCGATGCAAGGCATGCCCGCCAAAAAGCTGGGCGCAAACTTTTCGAGCAGACCCCAGATGGGGAAGTTGAAGGCGTTGATGTGCACCGCGATGCCGCCACGCGGCACCAGGATGTGTGTGCCCGCAAAGCCGCCTTTTTTTCCCAAAGGAAAAGCCGGACCTTCGTGGATCAGGTTGCCGCTGGGCAGTTCGTTGCTGCCCATGCTGGAATAGGCAAACAATGTGCCTGCGCCGCCTTCGATGTCGACCCAGCTGTCGGCGCGGGTGGCACCCGTGTGGGCCGAGATGGCGTAGAGCTGCTCTTTGTGCTCACCCAAGTACTTGGCCAAGGCCTTCAGGCGCTGGGCGCGTTCTTGAAAGTCCAGCTTGAGCAAATTGGGCAGGCCGACAGTGCGGGCATGGTGCACCGCGTCGCCAAAGTCAATGGCTTCGGCATGGGTTTGGTAAACCGTCTGGCCATTGAGGGCGCTTCTCAGATTTTGTGCGCCTTGCTGGCCGATCCATTGGCCACCGATGAAACTTTGCAGGACTTTCGACATGGGTGCTCTTTCTAAGATGTTCGTACCGGGTCAGACCAAATTAACCAACCGATCAGTCGGTTAATTTTAGTCGGTTTGCGTCGGATCATTTCACGCCATGGACCCTAGGGTTTTCACTCAAAGCCTTGTTGAATACAAGACTTGGTAAAATTAATATGTACACTTATAATTAATCAACTTCATCCCTGTTGCTAACTGGAGACAAAATGACCCTCGCATCACCTCAACTTCCCGTCATCATCGCGGGTGGCGGCATTGGCGGACTGGCCGCCGCCCTCGCGCTGGTGCGCCAAGGCTTTCGAGTCATCGTGCTGGAACAAGCCCCCCAGATCGGCGAGATTGGAGCCGGTATCCAGCTCGGCCCCAACGCCTTTCACGCCTTTGACGCTTTGGGTATCGGTGACAAAGCACGTGGCCGCGCCGTCTACACCGACTTCATGGTGATGCACGACGCCATCGACGAATACCAGGTGGGCCAAATCCCGACGGACGAGAAGTTCCGCCAACGCTTTGGTAACCCCTACGCCGTCATTCACCGCGCCGATGTGCATTTGTCCTTGCTCGAAGGAGCGCAGGAAACAGGCAAAGTCGAATTCCACACCCACACCCGCGTGGTGCGCATCGAGCAAGACGAAAGCAGCGTGACCGTATGGGACCAGAACGGCAAAGCCTTCCAAGGATGCGCCCTGATCGGCGCCGATGGCGTGAAGTCGGTGGTGCGCGAGCAATTTGTGGGCGACCCGGCCCGCGTGACCGGCCATGTGGTCTACCGCGCAGTGGTGGACAAAAAAGACTTTCCCGAAGACTTGCAATGGAACGCCGCCGCCATCTGGGTCGGCCCCAACTGCCATCTGGTGCACTACCCCCTGCGTGGCGGTGAGCAATACAACGTGGTCGTGACCTTCCACAGCCGCGAGCAAGAAGAATGGGGCGTCAAGGACGGCAGCAAAGAAGAAGTGCAAAGCTACTTTCAGGGCATTTGCCCCAAAGCACGCCAGCTGATCGATCTGCCCAAAACCTGGAAGCGCTGGGCCACGGCCGACCGCGAGCCGATTGGCCAATGGACCTATGGTCGTGTAACCCTGCTGGGCGACGCTGCTCACCCCACAACACAATACATGGCCCAAGGCGCCTGCATGGCCATGGAAGATGCCGTCACTTTGGGTGAAGCCCTGCGCACGCACAACAACAACTGGCACCAAGCGCTGGACATGTACCAACGTGCCCGCGTAGCCCGCACCGCCCGCATTGTGCTGTCGAGCCGAGAAATGGGGCGTATTTACCACGCCAAAGGCGTGGAGCGTTTGGTGCGTAATGACCTTTGGCGCGGTCGCAGCCCCGAGCGCTTTTATGATGCCATGGAATGGCTCTATGGATGGAACGTCAGCAACTGCCTCGACGCCGCCCAAAACACCTGATTGCACGGAGACAAAAAATGAACGACCTCGGACGCATCGAAGACCTGCCCGCCGACTATGTACAGGACATGCGCAATGTGAACCTGGTTCCCCTGTGGCCCAGCCTGCGCGGCGTGCTGCCCCCCAAAGTGCCCACGCGCCAGACCCAGCCCACCTGCTGGGCTTACAAAGACATCAAGCCGCTGCTGCTCAAAGCGGGTGAGCTGACCCCGATTGAAAAAGCCGAGCGCCGCGTGCTGGTGCTGGCCAACCCGGGGCACGGCCTCGACAAAATGCAGGCATCCGCCGCCATGTACTTGGGCATGCAACTGCTCATGCCCGGCGAGTGGGCCCCCAGCCACCGCCACACGCCCAACGCGGTGCGCATGGTGGTGGAAGGGGAAGGTGCCTGGACCACGGTGGACGGCGAAAAATGCCCCATGAGCCGGGGCGACTTGATCCTCACACCCACAGGCCTGTGGCACGAACATGGCCACGACGGCACAGACCCCGTCATCTGGCTCGATGTGCTGGACCTGCCCCTGGTCTATTACATGGAGGCCAGCTACCACATCAACGGCGACCGCCAGACCGTGGTGCCCGGCCAGGGCGACAAGCAATACGCCCGTGGCGGCGTGGTGCCCTCGCATGTGTTTGAGCGCAGCAAAAAAGCCTACCCCATGCTGCGCTACGCTTGGAAAGACGCCAAGGCCGCGCTCGAATCACTGGCCTCTGACGATGCCGGTTTGGAACAGGTGCAAGTGACTTACACCAACCCCGAAACCGGTGGTGACGCCGAAAACATCTTGGGCTTTTACGCCCTGATGCTGCGCCCCGGCCAGACCTTGCGCTTGAGCGCCCGCTCGCCTGCGCAGGTGTTTCACGTCATCGAAGGTGCTGTGCAAGCGCAGATCGTGGCCAGCACCTTCACCCTGCTTGAGGCCGACACCTGCTGCGCACCCGGCTATGAAGCCGTGACGCTGACCAACTTGCAAGCCGACCAACCCGCCTTCATCTTCATCGCCGACGAATCGCCACTGCACCGCAAACTGGGTGTGTACGAGAACCGCGGCTGATGCCCCGCATTTGTAGGAGCTTGCCTGCAAGCGATGGTCTGCGGACCGCAATCGCCTGAATCGCCAGCAGGCTGGCTCCTACAAAAACCTTTCACCCTCTGAATGACCCCCATGACCACTTACCTCTTCAATCCCCCGGCGATCCAATCCCTGCCCATCCGTGGCCAGCAGGAACGCTTCCCGATCAACCGCATCTTCTGCGTGGGCCGCAACTACCATGCGCACGCCGTTGAAATGGGGCGCCCCGTTGACAAGAGCGTCGAGCAAGCCTTTTACTTCACCAAGTCACCACAAACCTTGGTCGAAACTGGTGCCACGGTAGATTACCCACCCGCTACCCACAACTACCATTTCGAGATGGAGCTGGTGCTGGCGATTGGCAAAGAGGGCTTTCGCGTGAGCGAAGCCCAGGCGCATGAGCTGGTTTACGGTTACGCCGCAGGACTGGACATGACGCGGCGCGACCTGCAATTGGTGGCACGCGACAAAGGCCGCCCTTGGGACACGGGCAAGGACATCGAGCAAGGCTCGGTCTGCTCAGAAATCGTGCCCATGCCCGGTGTGGTGATTGAGAACGGCGCCATTGCCCTCGAAGTCAATGGCGTCACCAAACAGTCGTCCAACGTGGACAAGCTGATCTGGAACATCCGCGAAATCATCGCCGACCTGTCCACCTACTACCACCTGCAGCCCGGTGACCTGATCTACACCGGCACGCCCGAAGGCGTGGGCGCAGTGGTCACAGGCGACCAGATCACCGGACGCGTCGAGGGCGTGGCCGAAGTGGCTCTGACCATTGGCGCTGCGGAGTAAGACCATGAAGCTCTACAGTTTTTTCAGAAGCGGCACCTCCCACCGTCTGCGCATTGCGCTCAATCTCAAAGGCATTGCCACCGACTATGTGGCGATCGACCTGCGGGTGGACGAGCAGCAAAACGAAGCTTTCAAGGCCATCAACCCCCAAGGCCTGGTGCCCGCACTGGACACGGGCGATCAAGTCTTGATTCAGTCACCGGCCATCATTGAATGGCTGGAAGAAAAGTACCCCACACCAGCGCTGTTGCCTGAGGGCGCTGAGGCTCGGGCGCATGTGCGCGCACTGGCGGCGATGGTGGGATGCGACATCCACCCGATCAACAACCGCCGCATTTTGCAAACCCTGCGCAAGCAGTTTGGTGCCAACGAAGCCGCCATCAACACTTGGTGCGGCACCTGGATCAGCGAGGGGTTTGACGCCTACGAAGCTTTGATTGGGGCGGACAAGTCACGCGGACGTTTCAGCTATGGCGACACACCCACTCTGGCCGATGTGTATTTGATCCCACAAGTAGAAAGCGCCCGCCGTTTCAACGTGGACATGAGCCGTTGGCCGTTGATCAGCGCCATCGACCGGGCCTGCTGCGAACTGGAGGCCTTCAAACAAGCCGCGCCGATGGCCCAGCCTGACGCCTGAATGGTTGAGTGTTGAAAGTGCAGCGTTCGGCGTTCGGCCTGCAGCTTAGTGCGCCCCCAACCACATGCATCAACTCTCAACCCTCAACGCCAAACACCTCGGTATCGACTTCGCTGTTGGCCTGCGCGTTGTAGCGGTTGCCCGCCACAGTGCTGTGGTTGATCAACGCTTGCAAGCTGCTCATCAAATCCGGATCGAGCCTCACGTCCACGGCCCCCAGATCATCGAGCAAGTGATTCACCGAGGTTGTCCCCGGAATGGGAATGATGTCGTCCCCCTGGTGAAGCAACCAAGCCAAGGCCAGCTGAGCCGGGCTGCACTCGGCCTCTTGCGCCAGCGCATGGTATGCAGGCAAGAGCTTCAGGTTGGCTGCGTGGTTTTCAGGGCTGAAACGCGGCATGCTGCGGCGGATGTCTTTGGCATCGAATGCGGCAATGTCCAACGCTGCGCCACATAAAAAACCACGAGCGACAGGGCTGAACGCCACAAAGCGGGTACCCAGTTCGCGACAGGCTTGCAAGACCGCGATTTCGGGGTTGCGGGTCCACAGTGAGTATTCGGTTTGAACCGCTGCAATCGGGTGCACCGCATGGGCTTTGCGCAAGGTGTTGGCCGACACCTCTGACAAGCCAATCGCTTGAATTTTCCCTTGACGCACCAAATCGCTCAAAGCGCCCACACTGTCTTCGATGGGCACCTTCTTGTCCCAGCGGTGCAGGTAATACAAATCGATCACATCGGTTTGCAGACGGCGCAGCGAGTCTTCGCAGGTTTTTTTGATCGTCTCGGGCCGACCATCGATCACACGCACTTTGCTGCCATCACTTTGCTCCACACCTTGCATGCCGCATTTGCTGGCCAAGGTGAATTTTTGGCGGTGGGGCTTCAAGACTTTGCCCACCAAGGTTTCGTTGTTGCCAAAACCATACAGTGCAGCCGTGTCAAAAAAAGTCACACCCCGGTCCAGGGCCGTGAGCAAAACACGCTCACCCTGCTCGGCCGAGACCGGCGCACCATAGGCATGGCTGAGGTTCATGCAACCCAGCCCCAAAGGGCTGACCGAAAAAGAGGCAATTTGACGAGGTTTCATCACCTTATCTTAGCCTCTAAATCACCCAGTTGCAGCCCCTCACCCAGGCCAACGGGGTCACCGCCCGTAGACCCCCGAGTGCGCAGACGCCACGGTTTGAAATCGCCACGCAGAGGCCATGGCTTTGTCTGGCACAGGCACAACAGCAGGCGCTTCAAGAGAACGGCCAGCAACTGTCCCCCAATCGATCATCACCATGCGATTTTCTTCACCCGATTCATCCGAAGTGGCATCAATGCGAAGGGTCATGGCTGCACGGTGCGCTGTCGGTGTCAAGTCCACCACACAAAATCGCCGACATTGCCCCCGCAACACTTCTTCATGAAAAATCAAAAATGGCATTTTGGATTTTTCATCCAAAAAATCAACAAAGGGGGTGTGCTGACACTGTGAGCGCTGAATGTCCAACATGATGGCACCGGACAAATTGGTTTGCATCACATGCCCACGCATGTCCAAGGTGGCAAATCCCACCGGCGCAAAATCATAAGCATCGACATATTTTTGCAAATCTGCGCCTTGCACAGTTTCAGGCTCAGAGGTCTGCACGGCCACCACATACTGTGTTTTGCTGCGGGACGCTGAATCAGACAGTTGTGCCAGGCGTTTGGTGTACTGAGCCGCATCGAGCTTGACTCTGGCGTAACACTCACAGACCGATTGCAGCAATCGCTCGCGGTTTTCAATCAAGATTTTGCCTCTGCTGTTGCGAATCGCGCCGGCCGCTTGCAACTTGCCAGCCGCTTGTGTCACCGATTCTCGGCGCACCCCCAACATGTGGCCAATGGTTTCATGGGTGACCGACAGCTCACTGGCCTCCAAACCATCTGCGTTCAAAAGCATCCACTGACTGAGTCGTTCACTCACCGAATGGTGACGGCTGCACACAATGCTCTGGGCCATTTGTGTCATCAATGACTGCACGTAAGACAAGGCCAATTGATTGAGTTGCTCACACAGTTGCAAGCCATGCAAAAAGTGCTCGGCACTCATGCGCAGAGCCTGTCCGCTGGACTGAATTTGCACACTGTGCGACATGGACACAGCCCCCAAAACCAAGGGCACACCAATGATGCCGTGGCGTCCAGTCAAGGCCAATTCAGCGGTCTCACCTTCCACTGTGGTGGACAACAGTGATGCGGTGCATGTGGTTGGAAAGTAGACATGGTGCAAGGCCTCACCGCCTTGGTAAATGACTTGTCCCGAGGCCAAACTCACCACCTCCAGGCTGGGCAAAATCATGGCCAAGTTGTGCTCGCTCAGCGCCCCCAAAATCAGATTGCGCCGTGGGTTTGAGCCCAAAATGTCACGCAACACGGCCAAATCCTGACCCTGCTTGACCGGGGTCTGTCGCGCACCACCGTCCATCAAAATATCTGAACCCTCATCGATTGCCTGGTCTGTAGGAGCGTGATGTTTACTGTGCAACTGTGTCCACATGCTGATCTCCATTTCAAGATGGTGCTGCATACATTGCAACAAGGCCATGGACCCATGTTCGACCATGGCCGCCAGCACGTCGATTGAGCACAGGGTCAATTTGAATAGACCTTAGGGTCTATACCGCATGAGCACCATGCTCAATTCACCCTTACTGGGCAAGCCATAAAAATCGTGCAGCATGGGCCCACATCATCGAAACAAACGCGGTGGCGTCATGACCCCGTAATTGGGACCCACACCGCTGGAATTGGGCGCTTGACACAGGGTGCTCATCTGCAGCTCGATGTATTTACCGTTGCCACCCTCGGCGTTCAAAATGTGCATACAAGCAAACCCACGAATCTTTGAAAAACTGCCAGGTGTCACTCGGGTGAGCACTGGCATCACGACAAACTCACACTTTTGGGTACCCGCCGCACTGCAATCTTGAACCGCTTGAAACAGGCTATTTTTGACGCCGGTTTGAACCCAGATGTCCTCGTCCAAGGACAAAGTCGAAGGGCTTCCGTCTTCGATCAATTGCGCAATCACATGGACCCCCGAGGCTTTCACGGCCAAGGAACTCCACTCGCCTGAGTCACAGCTGTCATAGGCATAAAGTGAACCGACCCTGAACACCAGGGCTTGACCCCCAGCGTCTTTGCGCGGGCCTGCAGGTGAACTCGAAGAATTCCAGAAGTTTTGGTACATGCATTCGGAAATGGCAAAGGGAAAAACACCGCCCGAATAGATCCGACCCGGTGAAGCCACACCGGCCACAGCCGTGGCACTGACGGGCTTGGAGACCATGTTCCAAATACCCGTCAAAAATGTTCGAACAGGCCCATCGTTTTCACCCTTGATTTTGGACACCCGCACCTGCAGCGCGGGGGCATCCTGTGAGGTCGGTTCTGTCGGCAAAACTTGCAAGCCCAGCACATCCTGACCCATGTCCCAATAACCCATGTCCACCCGAGCACTGAGCAAAGGCTGCCCATCGGCATGGTTCAATGCAATCGCGTCTTGAGCTTGTGCGGCAGCCGCATCCCAGTCGAGCGTTTTGCCCTTGTTTTTGTACAACACCATGGCACCTGCCAAAGCTGCCGCATCAGCGTCGTTTTGCAATTCATTTCGAACCACATGCAAGTGGGCCAAATCAATGGCCAAAGCCGCCAAGCCCACCAACAGCGGCAAGGTCAAGGCAACCAACAAGGTGACTGCACCACGCTGTGGCATCAAAGTGGGAGACTGTTGGGCGGTCATCTGTGATCACTCCTGAAGCATGACCGTGCTGGCCGTGAGCTTCCAGGGTTGCCCCAACACGCTGAACAACTGACCCAAACCCACCCCTTGAAAGGTGAAGGACACAGTCACCTCCAAGCTTTGCTGATCATCCTTCCAATTGGCACGAACAATTTGAACCTTGGGGTCCTGGGCATTGGCACCCCACTGCATGAGCGATCCTCGGGTGTAGGACAAGACCACTTTCTCAATATCAGCATCGCTCAACTTGGTGTTGCGAGCCACGACACCCGCCCGGGCACCTTCACGACTGGCATTGGTGAGGAGCGATTTGTCGAGCAAGGCCAAACTGATGTCAATCGTGCCCAACAACACCAGCAAAAGCAGGGGCAAGATCAAAGCGAATTCGACCACCGCCATGCCGCGCTGCGTGCGATGCGCGTGAACGCGGCCCGCTGCAGCATCGACTTGCATCTGCTGCGGGTCCCCAGTGGCTCGCCCCACCCTCAAGCCCAATACCCTGCACATGTCGAAACTCCTTGTGATCGTGCATGCAAGACACGCTGCACTTTGCACAGCCTAAACACACGAAATAAAGAGTTCTGTGCGCTGCAAGACACGGCATGTGAACTCGCACACATCCCTCAACTTGTGTGCTTTGAAACACAGTCCGACATTGAATTTATTTTTAAAGTGGGTGATCGGCGGGGTTCATTCAACACCGGTGCAATGCCAAAAACCTGCAAAGCCAAGGCCCCCACAAGGCCCCAAACCAGCAAGTCATTGGCACCAAGTTCAGCTCGATCCATCAACTCTGGAGTTACCCATCATGAAAAAAATCTTCGCAGCATTTCAGTCTTTTTGCGCCGATGAAAGCGGTGCGACCGCCATCGAATATGGCTTGCTTGCATCGCTGATTGCCGTCGCCATCATCGTGCCCGTGACAGCTGTGGGGGGAGCCTTGAAAGATGTGTTTGAAACCCTCACCACCTCGCTGACATAAAGGCAAGCCCCTCAAAAACCGAAGCCGCCATGACCCACTCTGCTTTCGACCATGTGCATCTGCTGGCCTTGGCTGCCATGCTTGTGGCGGCCATGTGGCACGACGCAGGCCACCGCCGAATTCCAAACATGCTGGTGTTGTGGGGCAGCCTGACCGCGATCGGTCTGTCCCTGTCAACACTGGGCATTGGGTTGAATTCGGCATTGGCCGGTGGCATGGTCGGCTTCTTGGTTTTTGGGGTGCTTTACCGATTTGGCATGGTCGGAGCAGGCGACGTGAAACTGGTCGGAGCAACAGGTTTTTTCCTGGGGTATCCCGACATGTTTCAGGTCGTCTTGTTGATTTTTTTGGCGGGTGGCATCTTGTCGGTCACTTGGGCCTGGTGCACTGGAACACTCTACCAGTCATTGCAAAACCTGCACAGCGCTGCGTCATTCACATCGCCAAGACCCCAAGCACCAGCCAAGCCACGATTCATTTTGCGCATCGGTTCTGCGCGTTTGCCATACGCCTTGGCCATTGGTGCGGGCACCGCTGTGCATGTTTTGAGCAGCTGGATGGCTTGGCCCCTGTGACGATCACCCAACAAAGATGACACATGAGAAACCTTCGCCCCTTTGGTGTATTGATGATCGCGCTGATCCTTGGCCTGGCCGCCGCAGGTTATGCGGCCAAATGGCTGCAACAGCAAAATGAGGGCTCCACCCTGCAGGTGCTGGTGGCGGCACGGGACTTGCAAATGGGCACACGCTTGATGCCCGACATGATGACCACTTTGGCATGGCCCAAAGCCGCCTCGCTCAAAGACCCCTTGATCCGCATGGACCAAGCCGTTGGACGCGTGATTCGCATTCCTGTGCTGCGTGGCGAACCCTTTTTGATGAACAAACTCGCCCCCATTGGTGACAAAGGCGGACTGTCTTCTGTGCTGAGCGAAGGTCAACGTGCAGTGACCGTCAAGGTCAATGAAATCGTAGGTGTGGCCGGTTTTGCCTTGCCAGGCAACTATGTCGATGTCATGGTCAACACCCCAGACCAATTGAATCAACCGGTGTCCAAAATCGTGCTGGAACGCATTCAGGTGCTGGCCGTTGCGCAAGATGTGGCCAGCACCGAAAACAAACCCCGGGTGGTCAATGCGGTCACTTTGCAAGTCACCCCCATACAGGCCGAGCAAATTGACTTGGCCCGCAGCATTGGCACTCTGTCACTGGTGCTGCGCAGTCAAAGCGATCAGTCGTCCGTGTCCACACAAGGTGCCCGAAAAATAGACCTGTTGCAAGGCACAGCGCTGGCCCAAGTGCCTATCAAGGCCGTTGCTGCGCCTCGGGTGGCCAGCAACACAAAGATCAGCAAAAGCACCCACCCACCCCAAGCTGCTC
Source organism: Comamonadaceae bacterium PBBC1 (assembly GCA_002256145.1). GTDB lineage: Bacteria > Pseudomonadota > Gammaproteobacteria > Burkholderiales > Burkholderiaceae_C > Limnohabitans_A. The sequence goes on along the minus strand of NKIP01000016.1, from coordinate 19,005 downwards.
CATCCCCCAATGAGGCTGAGCCACCGCGTCTGGAAGTCATACGCGGTCTGCAATTGACCAGGGAGTAAGTGCGTGAATTCAACCCTTGACCGTGCATTGTTGATTGATTGCTTTGAAAAAGAAAACACCATGACAAGACCCACGCCCTGCCCATTGAATGGCTTGAAGACCACCCTACTCACCGCATCTCTTGGCCTGTTGCTTTGGATGACACCGAAATGGGTCAGCTCTGCCACCTTGCCCCACCCCCCCCCGATCTGCGAACCGCAGCCACCCTGAGCACAGATGCGCTGCGCAAGACTTTGCCTAACCCGGCACCCAGCAGCAAAGCATCGAGTCAACCAGACATTCAAACCCTGGGCTCTGTCCAAATGGCCCCAGCCTTGCGACTGACCGCAGGCAAGTCTCTGTTACTGCAACTGTCTGAGAGCGCTGCACGCTTGTCAGTGGGCAACCCCGATGTGGCCGATGTGGTGTTGATCAACCAACGTGAAATTTACCTGCTCGGCAAAAAACCAGGCCATACCAATTTGTTGGTTTGGACTGCCAAGGGCAACACCACCTTGCGCGACATCAGCGTGGGCACCGACACCGACGCCCTGTTTGCCAAGTTATCGGAATACGTGCCCGGTGTCGAAAACTTGCGTGTGGACAGCGTGGCCGATAGCCTCATCCTGAGTGGACGTGTGAGCGATGGCATGAAGGTGCAGCGTTTGATGGCTTTGACCGAAGCCTTCAATGGCAACAAAAAGGTCATCAACTTGCTGCGGGTGCATGGCACACAGCAAGTCATGCTCGAAGTCAAAGTGGCCGAGGTGTCCAAGACCCTTCTTGATGAATTGGGGGTCGATGTCAACCTCACCCGCACTTTCGGCTCGACATCGGTCAACCTTTTGTCACAACTGCTCAGTGCGGGATCCACCGCTTTGACCACCAGCCGCGCAAACGGCATGAGCACCGTGACATTGACCGCAGAGATGAAAAAAGGTTTGGTCAAAGTGCTGGCCGAACCCACGATCACCGCCATCAGCGGGCAAGAAGGTTCGTTTTTGGCCGGTGGAAAAATCTACATTCCTGTGCCGCAAGCCAATTCCAACGGCAGCACCACCATCACACTGGAAGAAAAAGAATTTGGTGTGGGTTTGCGCTTTTTGCCCACCGTGCTCGAAGACGGCCTGATCCATCTGCGCGTGACCCCCGAAGTGTCTGAACTTTCACAAGTCGGAACACTGGTCAAAGGCATAGGCAACCAAAGCAGCTTGTTGCCGTCCATCACCACACGCCGCGCTTCCACCACGGTGCAATTGCGCGACGGTGAAAGTTTTGCCATTGGTGGCTTGGTCAAAAGCAATGTCACACAAACCATCAAGGCATTTCCCATATTGGGGGAACTGCCCATTTTGGGGGCGCTGTTTCGAAGCACCGCTTTTCAGACAGAAAAGTCTGAATTGCTGTTTGTCATCACCCCCCGTTTGGCCAAAATATTGCCGCCCAACTACGCCTTGCCCACAGATGCCTACATCCAACCCACGCGGCATGAGTATTTTTTGAATGGACAAATGGAGGGCCCTGCCCCCATTGCCATCCCCGTGCCGACGCCCACGCCGCCCATCGAACCCCGCAACGTCCAGACCGTCACGCCATGAGCTTGCGCACCATGAACTCACACTCATCCGCCCCATTGCCCACATGGATCGCCATGGCTTGCCTGTGCTTTGTGCTCGTGGCTTGCCAAGCGCCTCCAACGCTGCTGGACCAACATTTCGGTCACGCCGTGAAAGCTGCACAAAACCAGCCAACACCTCAAGCCACACCCCAGACCTGCCCTCATCACCCCCTGTCGCAGCACAGCGCCCGTCATGGCGACATCGCACCCAAAATGACTTGCCATCCAAGCGAACGCAGCGACAGCGATGGCATCGCAGCCCAATCCGCCATTGAGCAATACCAGCAAAGTTTTCAAAAGCCTGCCAGTCGCCCATCAGCCACCCACATCGGCAGCGGCCTCGGCTCAACCCTAGCACCCTGAAAGCCACCCATGTTCATTCATGCCATCGCCTCGGGTGAAGAGCTGCAAAAAGCCTTGCAAGAGACCCTGCTTCAACACCATTTCAGCTTGAGCCAATGCAGGGTCAGGGGTGCCGATCACCGCTTGCTGCCTTTGCTGGAACACACCCTGCACGAAGCTGGAATGGGCGATGTCTTGCTGATCGACATGCCCTTGGCCACACGCTCGGACGACTTGACTGCACTCGAAACCTGGCTGAGCACTCGGCCGGATTTGCACGTCATGGCGCTGTGTGAGAACAGCGGCCCATCCTTTTTGATGCAAGCCATGCGGGCAGGCGTTCGCGAGATCCTGGCCCTGCCCCTGGATCCCCAAGAACTCCTTGAAGGCCTTCAACGCGCAGCGACACGGGCATCCGCTCAAACCATTCGCTTGGCCCCCAACACCGCAAGCCCAGACACCTCTTTGGCATCACCACCTCGCGGAAAATTGCTGACATTCATGAGCAGCAAAGGGGGCAATGGCAGCAGTTTCATTGCGGCCAATATCGCCCATGTCTTGGCCGATGAGTTTGACCGCTCCTGTGCATTCGTGGACATGGATCTTCAGTGCGGTGATGCCTCTTTTTACCTGAGCAGTGGCACCCAGACCAATTCATTGTTCGACTTGACCCGCCAAATTGATCGCCTGGATGTGCAGCTGCTGGCCAGTTGCATGCATGCGGTGACGCCTCGCTTGGGCTTGCTGGCCGCACCCCATGACATGGAAAGTGCTCTGACGATTTCGGCGCACGACATCGAAAAGGTGCTGAACATGGTTCAAAACCAACACGAGGTGGTCTTGGTGGATCTTCCCCGCACACTGAACGTCCTGTCCTTGAAGGCGCTGGACATGGCCGATGTGATCTTCATCGTGACCCAATGCAACACACCCGATGTCCGCGATGCCCAGCGTTTGGTCAGCACGCTGCGGGCATTGGGCTACAAAGACAACAAATTGCGTCTTTTGGTCAACCAGCACACCTCGGGGGCTTGGGTCAGCCTGCCTGAGCTGGAAAAAGCGGTGGGGCTGAACGTCACACACACCCTTCCCAGCCTCCCACAGTGGGTCAATGAAGCACTGCACACCGGAAAGCCACTGGCCTCGGTGCATGACCACAACGGCGTGATGCACGGCTTGCGTGAAATGGCTGGCGCACTGCTGGACACCACACCTTCCAAAAACCGCCATTGGTTGCAACGCTGGATTGGCCGACGGGCTTGAGCCCATCCCGAACACGACTCCATGGCATTGATCTGACAAGGCTGATTTGTGAAACCCAATCTTCGATCCCAGTTTGAAAATCTGTCGTCAGCCAGCACAGCGCCAAGCGCCCCGGCCTTGCTGGCTCCCAGCCCCCAGGCCTCGGATATGCAACTGGATGAATGCAAAACCCGCATCCATCAGGAGATTTTGTCGCGCATGGATTGGCAACGCCTTGAGAGCATGCCCCCAGAGCGTTTGAGAACCGAACTCCAAACCCTGACCGAAGAGCTCATGGTCAAACACAAAATGGCCCTGAACGAGACTGAACGCCGGGTGGTTGTCCAAGCCATACAAGACGAGATGCTGGGCCTGGGGCCGATCGAGTCGCTTTTATCAGACCCCAGCGTCTCTGACATTTTGGTCAATGGCCCCCACCAGGTGTATGCCGAGCGACACGGCAAGATCGTGGCCACCAACATCCAATTTGACGACGATGCCCATCTGCTCAGGGTCATTGACCGCATCGTTTCCCGCATAGGCCGCCGTGTGGACGAAATGAGCCCCATGGTGGATGCACGTTTGCCTGACGGCTCAAGGGTCAACGCCGTCATTGCGCCCTTGGCGCTGGACGGCCCTTTGTTGTCCATTCGCAGGTTTTCCGTGATCCCCTTCACCATGCAAGACCTGATCCGAAGGGGCACGCTGACCGAAGGGATGGCCGAATTTTTACAAGGACTGGTCAAAGCCAAATTGAACATGCTGGTCTCAGGCGGCACTGGCAGCGGAAAAACCACACTGCTCAACGTCATGTCGTCGAGCATTCCTGCCGACGAGCGGATCATCACCATCGAAGACGCGGCCGAACTGCAGCTGCAGCAACCCCACGTCATTCGCATGGAATCGCGCCCACCCAACATCGAAGGCAAAGGCGAGATCACACAACGCGACTTGCTGCGCAACAGTTTGCGCATGCGGCCTGACCGCATCATCATGGGCGAGGTGCGGGTTGCCGAGGTGCTGGACATGCTGCAGGCCATGAACACCGGGCACGACGGCTCCATGACGACCATTCATGCCAACTCGGCAAGAGATGCATTGACCCGCCTGGAACACATGCTGGGCATCGCAGGTCTGAAGGCCGAATCCAGGGCCATGCGTCAGCAAATCAGTGCCGCTTTTTCGGTGGTGATTCAAGTGTCCAGGCTGTCGGATGGCCAGCGCAAGATCACCAGCATCCAGGAGATCACCGGCATCGAAGGCGATGTGATCACCATGCAAGAAATTTTCAAATTTGAGCAAACCGGTCTCAACCCAACCGGGGCTGTACAGGGCCAATTCATGGCCACTGGCATTCGGCCCCAATTTGCCCAGCGCCTGTCCACACGCGGCATCGTCCTGAAGGACACGCTGTTTGAGCCAACCCAGCGTTGGTCTTGAGCATGAGCACCGCCTACCTCACTTTTTTATCGCTGACCGCGATGAGCATGGCTTTGCTGGCTTGGGGCCTGCGAGGCATTTGGCAGCAAATGTTTGACCCCCGCTACAAAGCCCTGGCACGGCGCTTGACCACTTCTGACCCGGCAAGGCTGCAATCACTTTCACTGAGTTTGCGGCCCCGGCGACAACTCAGTCAGTGGGCTTGGGCAGAAAACATCTTGCAAACCCTGCCGGGCATATCGCAGCTGGACATTTTTTTACTCCAAACGGGCCTGAAGCTGAGTGTGGGTCAAATCACGGCCGGGGTCATGGCGCTGGTGTTGGGCAGTCTGTTGGTGGGGCTGATGCTGAACTGGCCTGCTTGGCTCGTGTGGTTTTGTTCGCCCGCCGGGGTGGCGCTGCTGTGGACTTTTTTGAACCACCACCGGACACAGCGCATGGACCACATCGGCAACGCCTTGCCCAATGCCCTGGATTTGATTGCACGCTCCATGCAAGCAGGACATGCCTTCATCAGCGCCCTGCAAATCGCGGCCAAAGACAGTCCAGCGCCCCTGTCCACAGAGCTGCGTGCCGTGTTTGATGAAATCAATTTTGGGGTCAGCAGCTCGCAAGCCTTGCAGTCTTTGTCCAACCGGGTGGCCAGTGAAGACATTCGTTATTTTGTGGTCGCTGTCATCATCCAAAGCGAGACGGGCGGCAATCTGGCCGAAGTGCTCAAAAACACCGCCATGCTGATTCGCAAACGTCAAAACATCGCGGGACTTGTTCGAGTCTTGTCCGCCGAAGGTCGCATCTCTGCCGTCATTTTGTCGGTCATGCCTTTTGCCTTGGCCGCATTGATGAGCCTGCTCAGCCCGGGATTCATCTCCAAACTGTGGACCGACCCCATCGGCCTGAAAATGGTCTACACCTCCTTGTGCCTGATGCTCTTGGGCATCTTGTGGATGTGGAAACTCATCAAGATACGCGTCTGATTTCTGGTTTGGAAGGCATGCAATGAGCTCTTTTTCCTTTGTGTTTGTGGCCCTCGTTTTTGCGCTGACACTGAGTGTGAGTTTGGTCCTGTTGAGCCTTTGGATGCCCAAACCCGGACACGAGCGGCTGGCGCGGCTGATGAGCGCCAACCAGCCCAGTCCTCCTCATGCATGGGGGCGATCCAAAAATCGATTGCAGTCAGCCTTGTTGTGGTTCAGCCCTTGGGCTGCGAGTTTTTCTGGCGGTTCATCTGATGCACCAAACGAAGCCCCCTCGGCTTTAAAACAGCAATTTGCGCATGCCGGTTGGCGCTCTTTTGCCGCGCTGCAAATGTATTTCACCAGCAAAACCATGCTGACCTTGCTGCTGCCCGCAGTGGCCTGGCTCGTGATCACGGGCAATTCATGGACCTTGCACCCCATGGTTCAAACCAGTGTGCTGATTGTGTGTGCAACGGCCGGTTATTACTTGCCCAACATGTTTGTCAAATGGTGTGTGCAGCGTCGGCAATTGGCTTTGCTGCACGCTTTTGCAGATGCCCTGGATTTGCTGCGCGTTTGTGTTCAGGCCGGTTTGGGTCTGGATGCGGCCATGGAGCGCGTTGGCCGTGAAATGCGTTACGCCAGACCCGAACTGTCTGAAGAATTTGCACTCACAGGACTGGCCCTGAGAGCAGGCTCCTCACGGGCAGAGGCACTGCGCGGACTGTCTTTGCGTGTGGGCTTGAAAGACATTGACGCTTTGGTCTCGGTCTTGATTCAGGCAGACCGTTTTGGCTCCAGCGTCTCAGACGCCCTGCTGGTCCACTCAGATGCCTTGCGATCACAGCGACGACTGCGGGCCGAAGAAGCCGCAGCCAAACTGCCTGTCAAATTGCTCATCCCACTCATCTTCTGCGTTTTCCCATCCTTATTGACCGTCTTGCTCGGACCCGTGGTGGTCACGCTGTCGCATCAGTTTTCTAAAACGGCTGGTGCCTGATCCCCCAATCACCCTTGTCCTCTGGGTCCAACTCGTTGGCATTTGAAAAATACTGCCCTGTGAAGTGGATTTTCCTGACCGTTATTCGTTTTTTGTATCTCATACTCTTTTGCCATCAGGACTGCCCAAAATACCGTTGATGGGCAAAAGTCACGCACCTTGACTCAGGCCTTGAAGGTATGGGCTATTGCTGCCTCAGCCAGCCAACTCCGAGCTTGGGGGCTCACTGAGAACCCCCACTTGATCCATGTGTTTGCCGTTCGACACGGATGAACAATCACCGCCACCGGCAGCATCCCCCAAGTCCAGCACCCCATCTGCCGTCCAGGCTCGCGCTTCAAAGTCTGCGGTGCCTCACATCCGAGCGCATCAAAACCCTAAAATGAATACCTGTTAGTTCAATTTCAGTATTTTGTAATTTCAAAAAATACAATGAAGCTGCCCCCCCAACTTCACCATTCATTCAGAAAGAGTCCGATGATGAACACCTGCAAAGCCATTGGCATGGTCGTGATGAGCCTGGGCTGTGCCCTGGCGCAGGCCCAAGTAGGGCGCATAGAACGCATCTCAGCCAGTCAAAGCCTGAGGGTGTGCATTTGGCCTGATTACTACGGCATTTCTTACCGCGACCCCCGAACCCAACAGCTGCAAGGCATTGATGTGGACATGGCGCAGCACTTGGCCAAAGACTTGAAGGTGGCCCTGAAATTTGTCAACAGCTCATTCGCCACCCTGATCGATGACCTGACCCAAGACCGTTGCGATGTGGCCATGTTTGCCATTGGCATCACGCCTGCGCGCTCAGAAAAACTCCGCTTTACCCAGCCACACCTGGTCAGCGACATGTTTGCCATCACCACCAAAAGCAACCGCCGCATCAAATCGTGGGCCGACATTGACCAAGCGGGTGTCGAGGTCTCGGTCGCCAAGGGCACGGTGCACGAGGCCGTGATGCGCGACAAACTCAAAGCCGCCACCCTCAAGGTCAACCCCACGGCGCAGGGGCGCGAGCAAGATGTCGAGTCCGGGCGGGCCGATGTGTTCATGACCGATTACCCGTTCAGCCGCCGCATGTTGGAGCAAACCGATTGGGCGAGGCTGGTCAGCCCGCCAAGCACTTACCACCTGACGCCTTATGCCTATGCAGTGGCCCCCGGTGACGAGCGCTGGTTGGCGCGGATGAACCAGTTTGTGCGGGACACCCAACAAGATGGTCGCCTGATGGCGGCGGCCAAGCGGCATCGCCTTGAATCGATTGTCTCCAGCGAGCGATGACGCCTCAACCACGAAACCCTTGGGGGCTCAAATGGGGGGCCGCCTCGTTTTGGGCGGCGGCAGCTTTGTTGCTGACCTTGGTGTTGGGTTTGACGGCGTTTAACCTGTGGCGTTTGCGCACGGTGGCGCTGGACAACGGCTTGGTTACTGCGGCCCAATTTGCCAACGCCTTCGAAGAGCATCTGAGCCAGACACTCAGTCTGGTGGATGTCAATTTGGTGAATCTGGCCGAACTCGACAAGCCCGACAGCGCCATGGCGGCTTTGATGCAGCATGCACGCTACATCCGGTCGATTTCTTTCACCGACGCACAAGGCGTGGTTGTGCACAGCTCGGAAGCTCGTAACCTCGGACTCAGGGTCGAGGATTCGGCATTGTTGCCGCAGGGCCCTGAGCCTTTGTCCATTTTGCGCATCGGCCCACTCACGGGTGGGCGAGACCTTTTTAACGCCCAGGCCATCAAGTCGGGACAAGCCGCGCCTGCCCAAACGTTCATCTTGGTTCAAAGGCAATTGTCAGGGGCCAATGGGCACATGAAAAAAGTGCTGGCGGTCATCAACCCCGACTACTTTCTCAATTATTACGACCGACAAATGGGACCGGATGACAGCACCATCGAGTTGCTGCGTCCCGATGGCGGTTTGTTGCTGAGCACGGCCCCATCGTTTGAGCCCAACAGCCAACACAACCTGCGCGTGACACAGCAGCTGCAAGTGTCTGAATCGGGCCAAATGCCCGATGACAAGCACATGGGGACCCCGTGGTTGACGGCTTACCGGGCTTCTCGCAGTTTTCCCGCCACGGTGGTGGTTCACCTGGACCGGGACAAACTGCTCAGCGTGTGGCGCAGCGAAGCCTGGATGAGTTTGATCTTGGTGGGCACGCTGATGGCCATTGCCTTGATCGGCAGCGGGGTGTATGTGGCCCGATCAAGGCAATGGGCCTCTGAGCGCGAGAACTGGATCAAAGACCTGAACAACCAAAAATACGCACTCGACCAGCATGCCATCGTCAGCGTGTCCGACCTGCAGGGGCACATCACTTATGCCAACGACCGCTTTTGCCACATCAGCGGCTACACGCAGCAAGAGTTGCTGGGGCAGTCGCATCGCCTCATCAATGCGGGCGTGCACCCGGAAGAGTTTTTCGAGACCCTGTGGAGCACGATTGCACAAAGCAGGGTCTGGCACAACGAGATGTGCTGCCGCAAGAAAAATGGCGAGGTGTTTTGGGTCAATGCCACGATCGTGCCCTTTCTGGATGTGGATGGACGGGTGCAGCAATACATCTCCATCAGCACCGACATCACCGATCGAAAGCAGGCCGAAAGATCGTTGCAAATCGCCAAAGAAACGGCCGAACAGGCTACTGGAGCCAAAAGCCAGTTTTTGGCCAACATGAGCCACGAGATTCGCACACCCATGAATGCGATCTTGGGTCTGCTGCAACTGCTGCAGCGCACCGAGATGGATGGGGTGCAAAAAGCCTACGTGACTCAGACAGAAAACTCGGCGCGGGCACTGCTGGGCCTGCTCAATGACATTCTGGATTTTTCAAAAGTAGAAGCCGGTCAAATGCAACTGGATCTGCAAGCCTTTGGCCTGCAAGATTGGGTGCGTGAATTGAGCGTGATCCTGACGCACAACCTGGGTCCAAAGCCAGTTCAACTCAAAGTCGAAGTGGACCCGAATTTGCCAGACACCCTGCTGGGTGATGACATGCGACTCAGGCAAATTTTGATCAACTTGGGCAGCAACGCGATCAAATTCACCGCACAAGGCCAGGTGATCATTCGTGTGGCCCAAGTACAGCGCCAGCAAAACGATGTGACCCTCAGGTTTTCTGTGACGGACACCGGCATTGGCATTGCGCCAGAGCACCTGTCGCGCATTTTTGAAGGTTTTTCGCAAGCCGAGGCCAGCACCACACGGCGCTTTGGTGGCACAGGACTGGGGCTGTCCATCTGCAAGCAATTGGTGAAGATGATGGGCGGTGAATTGTGCGTGAACAGCACACTGGGGCAAGGCAGCGAGTTTTCCTTCACCATCCCACTGACGGCTGTGCCAAGCACCCCGGTCAACACCAAGGTGCCCCCCACCGGGGCCGTCAAAACCCAACGACTTCAGGGCATGCGCTTGTTGGTGGTCGAAGACAATTTGATCAACCAGATGGTGGCTCAAAAACTGCTCTCGCAAGAAGGTGCCGAGGTCACTTTGGCCGACAACGGCGAGTTGGGCATGCGGGCCGCCATCACCGCCGAGCCTGGCTTTGACGCGGTGCTGATGGATGTGCAAATGCCGGTGATGGACGGCTACGAAGCGGCCAAAGCCATCGGCCTGCACATGGGCCACAAGCAGCCGCCCATCATCGCCATGACCGCCAATGCCATGGCCTCTGACCGCCAAGCCTGCCTGGATGCGGGCATGAAAGACCACATTGGCAAGCCCTTCATGCTCGACCAATTGGTGGCACTTTTACATCGGCACACCGAAAACAAGGCTCAAGCCAACGCAGCGCCTGTCAACGATTGATTCAGACTCAGCTGCGAACCCATGTCGGCAAAGGTGCTGACTTGTGCAACACGTCTTGGTGCAGCCAAAGTGCACTCCTGCGTGCACGTTCGGCCACCATTTGCAGCGGCAGTTGCTGGTAATCGTCGTTGAACACTTCAAAGCTGTAGTCGCCCCGGTATGCAATGCGGTCCAGCCGCAGCACCAAATCGGCTAATTGTTCACTGTGCACGCCCTCGCCCGGGAACACACGGAATGTGCGGGCTGTGGTCATGCGCTCTTCAAAGGTGGGTGTTTCTTGCCACATGAAGTCTGACAATTGCACCAAAAAGATTTTGGACGGGTCCAGCTCTTCAATCGCGTCGAGCGATGTTTTGGCTGCAAAGATGTGGAAGGAGTCCAGGCCAATACCGAGGTTGGGACAATCGGCGCGGCAGACCACGTCCCAGCTGGTCGAAAATTCGTTGACAGTGCGGCCCCACGACAGCGCTTCGTAAGCGATCTTGATGCCCAAAGGCACAGCCAGCATGGCCAGCTTTTTCAGGTCGGCGGCAATCTGGTCCAGGTCTTGCGTGGCGTGGCGCGAGGTCGATGAGCAGGCCAGCAAAACTTTGCTGCCGGTAGCAGCGCACATCTCAAGCATGGCCTTGGCAATGTCGAGTTTGTAGCTGTGCAGGTGGCCTGACAACCCTTCAAAGTCGCGCAGCACCTGAAAACCGGTGGGCCGCATGCCGCTTTGGCGCACGGCAGCCACGGCAGCCTGCACACCACCCGGGTGCGTGACCAGATCGCGCGCCATGAGCATCACCTGAGAAAAGCCTGCACCTTTCATGGCCGCCAGCTTGGCCTCCAGCGTGCCTGCCATGGTGATGGTGTCCATGCCGTAGCCGTCGAGCAAGTTCATGCGCTGCCTCACTGGCCAACAAGTTCAAAAGCCACCGAGCCCAAAGTGGCACGGGTGAGCGCACCACGGTCTTCCGGGTGCAATCGGGTGGACTCGACAAATTCCATACCACGGGCCTTGAGCGCGGCCACGGCTTGACCCACATCGGGGACACCCAAACCAATGCGCTGCAAACGCTCAGGGCTGTCGTCGGCATCCATCCAGGGCTCAGGCTCAATGAGTTGCCACAAGAAAGTGCCGCAGGGGCTTTTCATGAGCTTGCCCTTGGGCAGGATGCCAAAGCGCTCTTCATCGGGAATGCCGCTGAAGTCAAACATGTGTTCGTAATAAGTCTGCCAGTCGGCGCTGCGAGCTGCACCGATGTACTGCACCACCCCAAAGTAACGCATGCCCGACAAAGCAGGTGGGTTCGGGTCCACTGTGGGAATGGGTTTGAAATCGATGTCGTAAATCGAGAACTCTTGCCAACGGTCCACAAAGTAAAAGCGGCTGCCACCCGGGCCATGGATGGCCGGAATGTGCAACTCCATGGCCTGCGCATGGCTGCCCACGCTCCAAGCCCCCAAATCCAGACACCGGGTGTGCGCCTTCAAGGCGTCCTGGACCCGAAAGGCGACGGCCGAAATCACGGGCTGACCGTCCACCGTGCTGCTCACACGGGCATCGTCGAGGCTGGCATTCACCACCAGGTTCATCGTGCCTTGGCGGTAGAGCGTCACCTCACGCGAGCGGTGCCTGGCCACTGGGCGAAAGCCCATGTTTTCGAGCACCTGACCCAGTGCCTGTGGTCGGCTGGTGGCGTATTCGATGAATTCAATGCCTGCAATGCCCAAACGGTTGGGCATGTCGGGCACGGCTTCGCGGTCAACTTTGTTCAAGGTCATCTCGTCGCTCCAGTTTCAATTTGTAGACACCCCTGTGGGCGATGGTTTTTTGGGCGTGTGCCACACCCATCGCCCACGGGGTGGGCTCCTACAAAAAGAGGTTCAGTTCATTCGCCATGGCGGTGAGCAAAACAAATTCAGTAACTCAGCTTGGCACCACTTCGCAGCACATCGGCGGTGGTGGTGGGCAAACCAAAATATTCCAGATAGGCCGGAATCTGTTCATACAGCATGTCGGTGCCCACCTGGGTGCGGCAGCCGCGTGCCTGGGCTGCGGCCAAAAAAGCGGTGGTTTCGGTTTTCATCACCACTTCGCCCACAAAGGTGTGTGGTGACAAGCGCGACACATCCATGGGCAGCGGGTCGCCCTCGTTCATGCCCATGGGCGTGGCATTGACCACCAGGTCATGTTCAGCCGGGTCATTCGAGCCAGTGCGCACGTCAATTTGGGGGTAGTGGTCTTTCAAACGCTTGGCCAGTGCCAGGCAGCCTGACGTGTTCACATCAAACAAGCTGATGGCAGCGATGCCTGCGCCCGCCAAAGAAGCGGCAATCGCACAGCCCACGCCGCCCGTGCCCACGACCAACACGCGTTTGCCGGTCACATCAAAGCCCTTGCGCTGCACACCGCGCACAAAACCAGCGCCGTCAAACATGTCACCCACCAAGCGTCCATCGGCCAAACGCTTGACCGCATTACAAGCCCCGGCCACGCGCACGGTGGCCGTGACTTCATCGAGCAATCCCACTGTGGTGACTTTGTGCGGCATGGTGATCAAGGCGCCCCGGATGTTTTCCAGCGTGAACACCGACTTGAGGAACAGGGGGTAGTTTTCGGGTTTGCAGCCCATGGGCACCACCACCGCATTGATGCCCGCAGATTCGAAATACGGGTTGTAAATCATCGGCGACTTGAAGGTATGGGTCGGGTAGCCAATGTGGGCGATGATTTCGGTGTGGCCGTTGATCATGGAATGGGAGAGGATTGAAAGTAACTCAGACCGCGTCAAGGCTCAAAGCTGCGGGCCAGGCTTGACCGCACACGCGGTCAAGCCTTTAACGGTGCAATTACTTGCCCGACTTCTTGGCAGGCGCTGCCGCTGCAGTGCGCACCTTGTCGATTTCAGCTTGCAGTTCCTTGACCAGGTCCTGACCCACCGTGACGCCGTACTTGGCGGTCACAGGGCGCATTTTGTCGCGCAACTTGGCCATTTCGGCTTCTGGCAACTGGGTCACTTGCATGCCGTTCTTCTTCAAATTGTCGGTGATGCTGGCTTCCAGAGCACGGGCCTTTTCACGTTGGAACTTGGCCGATTCGGTCGCGGCGTCGGCCACGATTTTCTTCTCGGCAGACGACAACTTGTCCCAGAACTTTTTGCTGATGATGACCGACTGGGGGTTGTACTGGTGGCCAGTCAAAGCCAAGTGTTTTTGCACTTCGTACAACTTGGCACCGTTGATGGTGGCCACGGGGTTTTCCTGGCCGTCCACGGCTTTTTGTTCCAGCGCGGCGTACAGCTCAGGGAATGGCAGCGGTGTGGGGTTGGCACCCAAAGCCTTGACCCAGTCCACGTTGATCGGGTTGGGGATCACGCGCAACTTCAGGCCTTCCAGGTCTTCCACTTTGTTGATGGCGCGCTTGCTGTTGGTGATGTTGCGAAAACCCAGCTCGTAATAAGCCAGACCGATCATGCCCTTTTCTTCCAGTTTGGCGTGCAGCTTTTTACCGAAAGCACCGTCCACAGCCGCGTCGGCTTCTTTGCCTGTGCCGAACATGAAGGGGAAGTCAAAAATCGCGAATTCCTTGACCTGCGCAGCAAAGATGCCCGAGTTCATCGACGCCATTTCCAAAGTACCGCCCTGAATGGCCGACACGTTGGCTTGGTCGCTGCCCAAGGCACCACCGGGGAACACGTTGACCTTGATTTTTCCGCCGGAGTTTTTCTCGACGATTTCCTTGAATTTTTCCATGCCCAGCACGATGGGGTGACCCGCTGCGTTCTGGTTGGCGAACTTGATGGTTTTGTCTTGGGCCGAAGCCACACCCATGGCGGCCAGCGCCACGGTGGCGATCAGGGATTGGATGAATACACGTTTCATGAGTTGTCTCCAGAAAAAAGAAGGACGTACGCTGTGCATCAAAAGGGGGCTGTCAGGCGTACCCGATCAGACAGCCACACCCACAAATCAATTTCAATAAAACCAACGCGCCGGCACCATGACCAAAGCCGGAAACGCCACCATGGCAAACATGATGGTGAACTGGGCCACCATGAAAGGCATCACGCCGCGCGTGACTTCGTCCATGCTGATTTTGCCCACCCCTGCCACCGCATTGAGCACCGTACCCACAGGCGGGGTGATCAGGCCGATGGCGTTGTTGATGATGAACAGCACGCCAAAGTAAACCGGGTCAATGCCCGCTGCCTTGACCACGGGCATCAGCACGGGTGTCAACAGCAAAATGGTCGGCGTCATGTCCAGCGCGGTGCCCACCACCATGGTGATCACCATGATGGTCAGCATCAGCAGGCGTGGGCTGTCGAGCAAAGGCTGCAACAGCTCGATCAACTGCGCGGGCAAATTGGCCACCGTGATGAGCCAGGCTGAAACCATGGCCGCAGCCACCAAGAACATCACGATGGCGCTGGTTTTGGCTGAACTCACAAACAGCGGGTACAGGTCTTTAAGCCCCAGCTCTCGGTAAATGAAGGTCGAAATGAACAAGGCATAGACCGCTGCCACCACCGCCGCTTCGGTCGGGGTGAAGACCCCAAACTTCAGGCCGAACACGACAATCAGGGGCAACACCAGTGCCCAAGTCGCTTGGCGCATGGCCACCATGATTTCACCCATGGATTTGCGCGGCGGCACCTGCACCACTTCGCGTCTGGCCAACCACCACCAGGTGATCCAGAGCGAAGCGCCCAACAGGATGCCCGGTACGATGCCGGCCATGAAGAGTTTGGAAATGGATACATTGCCGGCCACGCCAAAGATCACAAAACCAATGCTGGGCGGAATCACCGGGGCGATGATGCCAGCCGAGGCGATCAAGCCGGCCGAACGGGCCCGGTCATGGCCTGCTGCCACCATCATGGGCAAGAGCAAAGCCGACAAGGCCGCCGCATCGGCCACGGCCGAGCCCGACAGGGCCGCCATGATCACCGCTGCCATGATGGTCACATAGCCCAAACCGCCTTTGATGTGCCCCACGCAAGCCATGGCAAAGTTCACGATGCGGCGTGACAAGCCGCCCGCATTCATGACCTCACCGGCCAACATGAAAAACGGCACGGCCAACAAAGGAAAACTGTTCGATCCTTCGAGCAGGTTCTGCGCCAAAATTTGCGCGTCGAACATGTCCATGTGCCACATCAAAGCCACACCACAAAGCAGCAATGAAAACGCAATCGGGATGCCAATGGCCATGGCCCCGAGCAAAGAAAATACAAAGATAGCGATCGTCATGTCGTTGCTCCTGTCGCTTAAGCTTTGTCTGCGCCGTGGGGCGACTCTTCGGACTCTTGGATCATGACCAAGTCTTCATCGCGCATTTGCCCGGAGAGCAAACGCCACAACTCGGTGAGCAAAATCAAGCCACCCAGCACCGCAAACACCACACCAGGTGCATAAATCCAGGCCATGGACACCTCCATCACTGCACTGGTGCTGTCCCAATTGATCAGGGTTTGCTGGTAGGCACCGCTGAACAACAACCAGCAGATGTAAAGCATCAAGGCATAAGACAGCGCCAAGCAAAACTTTTTGCCGCCGGGCCCCAGCTTGCCCACCAACATGTCCGTGCCCAGGTGGCCACGCTCCTTCAAGGCAACGATTGCGCCCATGAAGGTCATCCACACAAACAACCAGCGCGACAACTCCTCAGACAAGGTGATGCCCGAGTTGAAGGCGTAGCGCATGACCACATTGCCAAACACCAGCACCACCATCACGGCCAGGCTTATAGCAATCACCCAATTGAGCAAGTAGCAATAGCCATCGATGAATTTTTTGACCACTTATATCTCCTGAAAGGGGTTAGCAATAATGTACGAACTGGTTAGTTTTTAATTATCAGTGGTTACCCTTATGACCAAACTCACCAAAACCCTAGCTGTTATGCCGAAATTGAATGGCTTACAAACCGCAAGATCAATTCCACCACATGCTCACGCTTGAGCGTGTCGGCCTTGTCAATGCTGGCTCTGTCTTGAAAAATGACGCCAAAGGTGTGGCGGTTCGACACATTGAAAAATGTAAACGCTGAAATCGCCGAGTGGATGTCCACCGGGTCCAGCCCTGCCCTGAACACGCCCTGCGCCACACCCCGGTCGTACACCGCCTGTACTGACTGGATGGCATTGGAGTTGAGCGCCTGAATACTTTGGCTTTGGCGCAGGTAGTCCCCGCGCTGGATGTTTTCGTTCATCACCAGGCGAATGAAGTCTTCGTTGTCGCGGTGGTGGTCATAGGTGAATTCCACCAGCCGCTGCAAGGCCTGCACAGGCGGTAAATCGTCCAGATGCAAATCCGACTCGATGGCACGCATGCGACGATAAGCCTCTTCCAGCACCGCCAAGTACAAGCCGTCCTTGCTGCCGAAGTAGTAATAGATCATGCGCTTGCTGGTGCGCGTGGCAGCGGCAATGGAATCGATGCGGGCACCGGTGAGGCCTTTGTCGGCAAACTCGTGCGTGGCCACGGCCAGGATCTCGGCCATGGTGCGGACCGGGTCGTTGGTGCGGCTGGTGCCCGTGGTCGTGGACGCTGGTGTCTCTGAGGAATGTACCGGTTGGTTCATCTGATCAAGTATAGAACGCGGCACCACCCCATCTGAAAATGGGCCAAGGCCGGGCAGCAAGCAACGCTATTCCTGCGCGTGCACATCCTCATCGGGCACTGCCAGGTCAATTTTTTCCATGTTGTCCAGCAGCTTCAAAAAGTAGTGCAGCGTGTGCGCCATGTCGCCCATCGAGAAGTCCTGCAGTGCCTGCTCGTAATAGGCCTTGATCTTGGGCTGCGCCAGGTCCATCCAGACGTGGCGACCAGAAGCAGTCATCACCACCAGTCGCGAGCGTCGGTCACGCCCGTCGGTGCTCATCTCGATGTGGCCGTCACGCGTCATGCGGGTGATCAAACCCGACAAGTTCTGGCGGCTGACCATGAGGTATCGCGCCAACTCACCCACGCCCATGCCCTGCGCCGCTTCGGGCCGAGACAGTGCCCCCAACACCGCCCATTGCTGCGTGGTCAGGCCTTCGTCTTGCACCGCACGACTGCCCGTTTTATGCAACATATTGGCACATTGGTAGAGCTTGAAAAAAATTCGATTGGCCATTTCCATGCGGGCGTCTTTTGTTTGATTCATAGGGTAAACGATAGGTTATTGAACACGAATAAGACTTGAAAAGGAATCTGGGGAAACCCTAGAATACGTCAACATGTTGTCATATGTTCAGCATTCCAAATTCTCAAACACAGTTCAAATCACGGAGAAAACATGAAAGACCTCAAAGGCAAAACAGCGATTGTGACCGGTGGCGGTGGCGGTATTGGCGGAGCCACAAGTCGGCGCTTTGCCGAGGAAGGCGCTCAAGTCGCGGTGTTCGACATGAACCTTGAGGCCGCCCAAAAAGTGGCGGATGGCATCACCGCCAGCGGCGGTAAAGCCGAGGCATTCCAATGCGACATCACCGACCGAGGCCAAGTCGACGCCGCCGTGGCCGCCGCTGAAAGCCAGCTGGGCCCCATTGACGTGTTGGTCAACAACGCCGGCTGGGACATCTTCAAGCCCTTCACCAAGACTGTGCCCGCCGAGTGGGACAAACTGATCGCCATTAACCTCACAGGCGCCCTGCACATGCACCACGCGGTGCTGCCCGGCATGGTGGCGCGTGGCGGTGGCCGCATTGTCAACATCGCGTCTGACGCGGCCCGTGGCGGCTCGTCTGGAGAAGCCGTTTACGCTGCTTGCAAGGGCGGCCTGGTCGCTCTGTCCAAAACACTGGCACGCGAGCACGCCCGTCACCAGATCACCGTCAACGTGGTCTGCCCCGGCCCGACCGACACCGCCTTGCTGGCCGGTTTTGCCGAAGGCGCAGCCAACCCCGACAAGTTGATGGACGCCTTCAAAAAGGCCATCCCGCTGGGCCGCATTGGCCAGCCCGACGACTTGGCCGGCACCATCGTCTTCCTGAGCAGCGGCGACGCCGCATTCATCACCGGCCAGGTCATCAGCGTGTCGGGCGGCTTGACCATGCACGGCTGATCGGCCGACCTCAACCCTTTTGGAGAACCCCATGCAATTCGAAGACATCCTGTACGAAAACCGCAACGGCGTGGCTTGGATCACGATCAACCGCCCCGAGAAGATGAACGCCTTTCGCGGCACCACCTGCGACGAAATCATCAAGGCCCTGAACAAGGCCGGTTACGACCGCGACATCGGCTGCATCGTGTTGGCCGGTGCGGGCGAGCGTGCTTTTTGCACTGGCGGCGACCAGTCGGCCCACGACGGCAACTACGACGGCCGCGGCACCATCGGCTTGCCCATGGAAGAGTTGCACACCGCCATCCGCGATGTACCCAAGCCCGTGATCGCCCGTGTGCAAGGCTTTGCCATCGGTGGCGGCAACGTGCTGTGCACGATCTGTGACCTGACCATCTGTTCTGAAAAAGCCATCTTCGGCCAGGTCGGCCCCAAGATGGGTTCGGTCGATCCCGGCTACGGCACCGCCTTTTTGGCGCGTGTGGTCGGCGAGAAAAAAGCCCGCGAAATCT
>NKIP01000015.1 GCA_002256145.1 Comamonadaceae bacterium PBBC1 | reverse complement strand
AATCTCTCGAACGGTGAACTTCTGGAAATGGAGACTGGCCAGGGTCACACGCTCTTCGGGTTGGATCTGTTTGTAGTGCTTGAGTGGAGTGATTTGCATCTGCGGACCTTACAGGGTTGGCAGGTGTTGCACTTCGCTTTTGAATCCGCCAGTTTTAAAGGAAACAAAAAAACGCCAAAAATATTGGCGATTTTTGATCTTGGAACATCCTTTGAATGGTCAGCATCTTACGAGAAACACTGGAATCGAGGCCGACTGATCCGCCCATCAAACCCGGCAACAAGCATGCCTCGCAGACCACCACCCATCGCCCCGAGGGCGGGGCTCCTACAAAGGCAAAAAACCATCCGTTACTGGGTATTTGCAGGAGCGACGCCCTCGTTGCGATCAGCCCCGCAGACCACCACCCATCGCATTGAACCGAACCGCCTCACCGACTCACATACACATCTTTGCCATTGGCCTGCAAAGACACCACCAGCGAGGCCACCACATCGGCGGCTTGCAAGGCCAGCAGCAGCACATACCACTGGGTCCGCACCTCGGGCCAAATGACCACCTGGATGCTGCACGCCAGCAGCAACACGATGGACAGCAATTGTTCGGTCACCGAGCCGCGTGCGAACAAAGCGGTTTTGATGATGTCGATGCACAGCAGCAGCACACCCACCAACAGCAGCACACCGCCGCCCGTCAAAGCAGCGGTGCTGGACAAGTCAAAAAACTTCACGTCAATGAAGTCAATGCCCGCAAACACGAAAAAGTTGTAGATCGCAAAAGGGATGATCAAAAGAGGGATGGATTTCATGGGGTTTCCAATGGAAGAGTTATCAAAAAATGGCGGTCATGGGGGGCATCAAAGACACCAGGGACAGCACGGCTCATGTGGGCGACTTCTCCAAGCCCAAGGCATACGCCTGCAACCCAAGCGAGCCCATCACGTACTGCCCAGGCTCTGGCCGCCAGACGCCCTCAAAGGCATGCTCGGCCACATCCATCAGGATGACCACATCCTCATCGGCGCGAATTACCACCGAGACAGGCAAGGCAGGTGTGAGGGGTTTGTTGGTCATGCAGCGGCTTTCAATCAAATGGTGTCGACGCCATCGACACAAACTGTAGGGAGCACCGGGCTTGTGCATCAAACACCCTCGGCATACGACACACACCCACAACACGGGCAAGCCAGTTGATCGGCCCCGACTTCTTTGAAACGCAAACCCGTGTCCACGGGCTGGGCCGATTGCCGCCAATAAGTCACCAGCTTGCCGCCATAGAGCACATCCTCCATCAGGCCGCAGGCGGGGCATTGGTGCAGATCGCGGTCTGCCACAAAGCCGCCTTGGGCCTTGACTTGGGCTTGGATGTCGGCCAGTTGCGCGACCAGGGCTTTCAGTTCGTTCATGTCGTCGGGGTCTAACATTGGCTTTCCTTGATGTTTGCCCGTGATTTTATGGATACTTAATGGGTATTTTTGGGATTTTTTTCCTGTGCATTGATCAAGGTTGATGGGGTAGGAACCGATATTTGAATGACAGCGCGTTGCGCGTGTAAGCCTGATCGGCTTGAACATGTAGCGACATTGGCGGCGTGCTTGCCGGGCCACTTGATAACGTCGCTTGCTAAGAAATTTTCTGATCTTCGCGCAAAGATGAAGCCTGAGGCACTTCAACGCGTCGATGCTATGGCAAAGACCCTGTTGCCCGTAAAACTGCCTTGGGCCTTTTTGGAGTGCTTTTGGCCCTGCTTGCTTTTTGCTCGCCCTGTTCAAATCGCCCCTGCTAGGCCCCCCAGGCCTGCAACCTGCCAACCCATTCACTGAACGCGGGGCACTTCGCACGGATGGCATCTATACCAATCGACTCCGCAATCAATGGACCATGCTCCGTCTTGGAATAAGTCCCTTCCGGGAATATCTGCAAGATGCGTTTGGATGGTGCCGTCTCACGGCTGTTGTTGATCTCTTCCGGCGTTGCAAATTTTTTAACCACAGCTTCTAACGCCTGTTTGGTGTTGTCACTCCAGCCATCCTCCACCCACTCAAATGCCGTTGGATCAGTGAACAACAGCCCCTCAAACTCGTACATCTGCACATAGGGCAACACGAAGCGCGCGTCATAGCCAGTGGTGGCACCAGCAACGCCTGCAAGAATGTCGGCCTCCAACTGAGCACGGCTTCGACCGTCTGCCCCTCGCAAACAATGCAGACCCGGATCATTCCATGCCTCCAACCGCCTGTTTCAACCAGATGTCAGAAAGCTGATATTCATCGTCAAGCCATTCTTGGTACTGCTCTCTGGGCAGGTTGCGCAACACGGTCTCGCCGTTGTTGGCGCTGGCCACGATGATGTTTTCCAGCTCGAAACAATCCACCAAGTAAGGCGACTGAGTCGCAATGAAGACTTGCCGACGCTTGGACAAGCGTTTAAACATCTCTGCAACCAGGGTGATGGCATGGGGATGCAGCCCCAGCTCTGGCTCATCGAAAAACATCACATCGGGCAGCTGATCAGGCGGCAGGTTCAACAGCGTCAATAGGCAGAACAGGCGCAGCGAACCATCTGACGTGAGGTGTGAGCCAAAGACCTTGTCGCTTTGCCGCCCTACCCAGCGCAGCAGCACCTTCCCGGACTCTTCCTCTAAGACAAAGTCCTTGAACGCGGGCAACACACGGCCAATCTGCTTAACGATCAGCTCGTACCGTTTGGCGTCCGTGTTGCGCAAGTTCAACAGCACCGCCGCCAAGTTGCCGCCATCAGAGCGCAAACGGAACGACTCCGTCACATCCCAGCGGTTATGGATGGCCGCGTTGATGGAGGTGTCATGAAACTGAAAAGTCTGACACTGTCGCAGAAGGTTAATGATGGTCTTTGCCGTCTTGTCATTACTCTCTAATAGGCTAGATTCTTTGCCTACTGCGTCAATTTCTGTCCATGTCGCCTCGTCTTGGATATGGCGCGGAGCAAAGCGGAAGGCCTCATTCATGACCATCACCGCATCGCCTGCCGAGAGATGGGTCAGATCAAATCGATAGTCGTTTTGCCCCTTTTCGGTATCCAGACACAACTCAGCATGGATACGTGGTGTCTTGCGTGCCCCCATAAAAAACTGGTCATCGCCTCCACCGTGGCGCACCACAAATTCCTGTAAGTTTTTGGACTTGAGCATCCAGCTCAACATTTCAAAAAACCGAATCAAAGTGGATTTACCTGCGCCGTTCGCACCTATCAAAACGGTCAATTGAGGAAGTTCCAGATTCTGAATATTCTTCAGACTGCGAAAACCCTCAATCGTGACCGACCGAATTCGGCTGGTCTTACTCGTGGTGTGTGCTTCAGTCATTTAAACATCCTCCACCAAGCGCATGCGCCCCAGAAACTCGGACTGGGTCTGGTTAATCTGGTGCGACCAGCCCACAGCCTCTTCGCCCGTCGTGGACGTGTCTTTGCATTCCATGACATACATCTTTTTCTCTTTTCAAATCAAGCACTTAACCAGCATCATGCTCATGATTGACCCTGCTTCGTTAGGACTGAGAGTTTACGGCAGGGCGGAAGATGTGTGGCATGCAATGATTTCAAGCCACCAGCCCTTCCAACTCCGTCACATCCTTGAACACCACGTCCTTGGACAGCTCAAAGTGTTTCCGGCCGCAGGCGATCTTCAGGTTTTCGGCTTGGCGGCGGTCTTGTTCGACGGTGCTGCGAAACGACCGCAGCAACCTGGTGTCGGGCACGGCAGGCGCGTCTTCCAGCGCTAATGCCTGACCCGCAAAGCAGTCCTCAACTGCCTTCACGGTGGCCTATTGGGAGGTCTGGGTGCTGCCACCGTGCCGGTGAATTTGTCTGAAATGTGCAGTCATTTTTCAGCCAAAAACCGTCATCATCTAAATTTTGTTGGCTGCACCCGACTACCGCAGCGTCATTAACGCGGTCAGCCGCCGTGACCAAGTGCGTGTGCTGGTCGATGGCATGACGGCAGCCAATGCCTTGGGTTTGACCAACGCAGTGCCCGCCAAAGTGGTGGTGCACACCGACGGGCGTCTGCGCCCCATTCAACTGGGCCAACTGATCATCGAATTCCGCTTGACGGCCGCCAGCAAGCTTTACTGGGCGGGTCGTCCGGCCATGCTGATCGTTCAGGCGCTGCACTGGCTGCGCGATACCCTTTCCGAGCAACGAGAAGCCATCAGGGACCGGCTCAAGGTCTTACTTGCCACTGACGCAAGCGCTGTGCTGCGAGATGACCTGCGCCAAGGGTTGCCCACCTTGCCGGCATGGATGCAGAATTTGCTGCGTAACGTCCTGAAAGAGATCGATACCGACAGCAACGCTGCGAGCGGCAGCGTTGATTTCACATCACCCATCTCATCGACATTTGACATTGGGAAAACCAAGGCATAAGGCAACAAACCATGACTCCCGGATTCAATGACATCTTGGCTGCAGCAGAGGCGGACCGCCGCGACTTGTAACACTGTTGATGGCCTATCCCACCGTCAACGCTGCGCCAGGTGATTACAACCCGCCGACCGTCAAAATTGAAGCGGGTGCCAAGTCAGCACTTGACCCGCATTGCACCACCATGACCTGAAATGGACACCCGCCTGCGCCGAGACTACACCGCCATGGCGGGCATGATTTTTGGTGAAGTGCCCGAGTGGGCGGCTATCACGGAAACCATTCGTCAGTTCGAATATCAGCTCAATGCAAAGAGCGTCTGATCTCGCTTGTGATAGCGCTTAAGACACTGCACGCCTGACATCCTGCGATTGTCGCCACAGTGTCGCGACAATCGCCTCACCGATTCACATACACATCTTTGCCATTGGCCTGCAAAGACACCACCAGCGACGCCAGCACATCGGTGGCCTGCAAGGCCAGCAGCAGCACATACCACTTGGTGCGCACCGCCACCTCGAACGCGCAAGGCTTGCCGCACTTGCTGGATTGACTGCACCCGGCGTGAGCCCCCAGTGACTTTCTTTTCTGAAAGCCTTGCAAGCGGTGGTCCTGTTTGATCAGCCGGGGGCGTGGTTTTAGCCTTTCCTCACAAGTGTTGTCATCATTGACAACACCCATGTCATGTTGGCACAATCGCCAACATGCCAGCTGAACTGATCACCCGATTCAAAAACATCACGCCCGATGGTGGCGTGATTGAGCTGGTGGTCTGGCGGGTGCCCACACCGGTCCCACCCACGGAGCACGGTTTCAAATACCGTGCGGTCTATGCCAAAGGTGGCGTTCGCATCGTCGGTTTTGACAACGAGCGGGGCAAAGGCGACCACTGCCATTTGGACGGGCAAGAGATGCCTTACACGTTCACAGGCGTGGACCAACTGGTGGAAGACTTCATTGCCGCCGTAGCGGCCAGGAGAACAACATGACCGAACGTTTTTTGACCATCACTTTACAACCCGACTGGCAAGCCGGTGTGCGTGCAGCCGCCCAAGCGGCGCTGCAAAGCACCTACCAAGGCGAAGTGCTCAACTTTGAAAGCCCCGGCCATTTCTTTGGCCAGCTGACCGAAAAGCGCTGGGCACTGGTGCGCACCGCGCAAGGCAAGGGCGAGCTGTCGGTGCGCGAATTGGCCCGCTTGGTGGGCCGCGACGTCAAGCGCGTGCACGAAGACGTGGTGGTGCTGGCTGATTTGGGGCTGCTGGAGCGCACCGAGTCTGGCGGGGTGGTCTGTCCTTACTCGTCCATGCACATCGACATGTTTCTCAAAGCTGCATGAACCTTGCCTTTGCCTCAGAATCCAAACCATCATCTACAGATTGGGCCTCTAGCTGCTCATGGCATAAAACCGATTCGCCTCACCGATTCACATAAACATCTTTGCCATTGGCCTGCAAAGACACCACCAGCGAGGCCACCACATCGGTGGCTTGCAAGGCCAGCAGCAGCACATACCACTCGGTGCGCACCGCAGGCCAGATGACCACCTGAATGCTGCACGCCATTGATCCGACGTCCAGGTCAAAAAGCCCAATTCGTCACGAAGCTCGTGGCGAATTCACATCATCACCCCAAGCCCAACCTCCGCGCATACAGCCCATCAAACACCGCCTCCAGCCCCGGGTGCACACCGCGCAAGCCCGCAACCACGGCGGCAGCCCAGTCAAAGTAAGCCTGTTTGCGCTCAGCAGACCAGTCGGCGGGTGGCGAGGCCAGGATGTCGCGCAGATTGCTGATCTTGTCGGCCAGCTTGACCAACTTGGCCTGGAGCGAGATGTGTGGCGCGTGCTCGATCTGCAGCTGCTTGCGCACCGATTTTTCGAGCAACTTGTCGTCGGTCACCTCCAGCACCACAGACGCCACCTGATCGCCAAACAAGGCACGCAACTCATCGGCCGTGGTCTCGGTGTCCTCGATGGTGTCGTGCAGCACGGCGGCGCACAGCACCGTCACATCCTGCACACCGCCCTCGTTGGCCAACACATTGGCCAGCGCAATCGGGTGGTTGATGTAGGGCGAAGCCTCGGCGTCTTTGCGCCTTTGGTTGCGGTGCTTGTCGGCGGCAAAGGCCACGGCTTGGATCAGAGTGGCCAGGGGGTGGGGGTGTTGATCATGGTTAGACTATCATTCAATTGGGTTTATTTGAGGGAGAACTGTTATGCAAGTAGCTGCCGCGCCACCATCCATTCCGGTTGGCAAGATCAAGAGCTTCGGGCCTTTCGGGCCCAAGTATGAGGTTGGCCAAGCGCTACATCCTTTGGATGATGGCGACTGGATGATTGAAGTCACCATGGTGGAAACAGGCGAAAAGGCCGAATACCGTCTGACACACCTGTCCGATGATCCGGAGGCGCACTGATGTACGCAGTAGCTTTCGATCTGGTGGTTGCTGACACCGAAGACATGGCTAATCTGTTTCTTGCAATTCAATCTTTGCGTGCCCGTCCTTGGTTCCCGAAGTCTGTGCGTGATATTCGTGCCTTCAGAATTGAACAATGGTCAGACTTCACACCTGTCGTCAAGTCTTAATCTAAACAACAGTTAATCCGCTGTTCGCAATCTCCATCCCCTTGATTGCTTCTTCAATTGTTGCCACAGTGTCGCGACAATCGCCTCACCGATTCACATACACATCTTGGCCATTGGCCTGCAAAGACACCACCAGCGACGCCACCACATCGGTGGCCTGCAAGGCCAGCAGCACATACCACTCGGTGCGCACGGCCAGCCACACCACCACCTGAATGCTGCAGGCCATTGATCCGACATCCATGCCAAAAAGCCCAATTTGTCACGAACCTCGTGACGAATCCGTCGCTTCACCCCAAGCCCAACCTACGCGCATACAGCCCATCAAACACCGCCTCCAGCCCCGGGTGCACACCGCGCAAGCCCGCAACCACGGCGGCAGCCCAGTCAAAGTAAGCCTGTTTGCGCTCAGCAGACCAGTCGGCGGGTGGCGAGGCCAGGATGTCGCGCAGATTGCTGATCTTGTCGGCCAGCTTGACCAACTTGGCCTGGAGCGAGATGTGTGGCGCGTGCACGATCTGCAGCTGCTTGCGCACCGCCTTGTCGAGCAACTTGTCGTCGGTCACCTCCAGCACCACAGACGCCACCTGATCGCCAAACAAGGCCCGCAGCTCCTCGGCCGTGGTCTCGGTGTCTTCGATGGTGTCGTGCAGCACGGCGGCGCACAACACCGTCACATCCTGCACGCCGCCCTCGTTGGCCAGCACATTCGCCAGCGCAATCGGGTGGTTGATGTAAGGCGAAGCCTCGGCGTCTTTGCGCCTTTGGTTGCGGTGCTTGTCGGCGGCAAAGTCTACGGCTTGGATCAGAGTGGCCAGGGGGGTGGGGGGAGTTTGCATGGGTCTGTTCTTTCAAAATGGGGCAAATTAATTGTCACTTCAACGTCGCGACAAGCGTGACAAAAGTTAACCTTATTGGGTTAAATTTTTTAAGTCAATTCCCCTGACGGAATATTCCATGAAAGTTATATTGCCACCATGAAATGGGAAGTTGAATACACAGACGGGTTTGGCCATTGGTGAGCCGGATTGGGTGGAGACAAAACAGGTGATGGCCGCTGGTACGTCGTGAATGTCCCGCTGGCGGATCGTCTCTATGACGAACACATCGAACAACTTCAAAAGGAAGGAAAGACCCATGGCTAAGAAATTTTCTGATCTTCGCGCACAGATGAAGCCTGAGGCGCTTCAACGAGCCGATGCTGAGGCAAAGACCCTGTTGGCCGAAATGCCCTTGAACGAACTGCGTCAGGCCCGAGGCTTGTCACAAAAGATGCTGGCCGAAGTTCTGCATGTCCAGCAGCCCTCCATTGCCAAAATCGAGAAGCGTACCGATATGTACCTCTCAACCTTGCGCAGCCACATCGAGGCCATGGGTGGAGAGTTGGATATCGTCGCCCGCTTTCCGGACGGCTCGGTGAAGATCAGCAACTTCGCCGACTTGGGCAAAACTGCAGCCCTGTGATACTCGTGGTGCGATGGCACCTCCAGCTGCAAACGGCATAAAACCGAACCACATCACCGACTCACATAAACATCTTTGCCATTGGCCTGCAAAGACACCACCAGCGAGGCCACCACATCGGCGGCTTGCAAGGCCAGCAGCAGCACATACCACTGGGTCCGCACCTCGGGCCAAATGACCACCTGAATGCTGCACGCCAGCAGTAACACGATGGACAGCAATTGTTCGGTCACCGAGCCGCGTGCGAACAAAGCGGTTTTGATGATGTCGATGCACAGCAGCAACACGCCCACCAACAGCAGCACACCGCCGCCCGTCAAAGCAGCGGTGCTGGACAAGTCAAAAAACTTCACGTCAATGAAGTCAATGCCCGCAAACACCAAGAAGTTGTAGACCGCAAAAGGGATGATCAAAAGAGGGATGGATTTCATGGGGTTTCCAATGGAAGAGTTATCAAAAAATGGCGGTCATGAGGGGGGGCAGCAAAGACACCAGGGACAGCACGGCTCATGTGGGCGACTTCTCCAAGCCCAAGGCATACGCCTGCAACCCAAGCGAGTCCGTCACGTACTGCCCAGCCTCTGGCCGCCAGTCGCCCTCGAAGGCATGCTCAGCCACATCAATGGGGATCACCACATCCTCATCGGCGCGAATGCCTGCCGTCGCCCAAAAATGGAAAGACCAACCACAGCGCATTGCGCGGCGCGTGAACCGGTGGCAGACTTCACTTGCTCTCGGGCGATATGAACGCACCCGCACGCAAATCAAACGCATACGAACGCACCGTATGCACCTCCACCCACACGGTGTCTGTCTGCAACAAAGCCGCCACGCCAAAGCGCGGATGGTGGCCACGGTTGTGCGCCAGCAGATCGTGCGTCAGCCAGCCTTGACGATCCATCCAGGGGTGCTTTTCATCCAGCAAGTTGTGCACGGCCGGGTCATCGTCCATCACCTGCATGTTCAGACCCTCGGGACCCACACGCCCGCCCATCGCCTCTTGGCTGGCCAACAGGTTGTTGCTCATGTCGTCATACAAAGCGTTGGACTCGTCCAGCATGTATTCCAGCCGGACCTCCACCTCGGCATCACTCAAAGGCGGCCGCCCCTGCTCGGCGGGGTGAGCCACCTCGCGCACCAAAGGTGCAGCGCTGTACGCACACAGTGCCTGCAGCTGCTGGTACAGCGCACTCAAGTTCAAGTCGGCTTGCTTCAAGCGCTCACGCACCAAAGCCTCGCCCTCGGGTGTGGCCGTCATGGCGGTCATGGCCGAAGCATCACGCGCTTTGCCCGCTTGCTGCGCCATGTGCCGCAGTGATTGCTTCAAGAGCTTGATCGGGACGCGCAAATCCTGCACCTGCGCCAAGGCTTTGGCACCAGCGGGCGCATCGGGGCTTTGCGCGCACCACAGTCGCAGCGCGTCGTTCACACGCCACCAGGCATCGTGCATGACCTGCGCCTGCGCCACGGCGTCTTGCAGCGCAGCCCACTGCACATCATCAGCCTTGAGATCGGACAACTTGCGGCGAACGGGTTTGGTATGAACCATCGGGACACTCCAAAAACTCATTTGGTGAACGGCACGCGCAGCCCTCTGCATCAGAGCAAACGCGCCATGGTCAAGGCCTCTTGCTTGAGGGCTTGCCCACGGCCCAGCCATGCACTGAAATAACGGTCAGCGGCAGACTGGCGCGTGCCTTTGGGCTGGTGGTCCACGTACTCCGTCACGGCATTGATCAAGCCCCAGGCCGTACCCTGCGTGCCGGGCATATTGGCCCCGCGGCCCTCGCCATCAAACAGCGCCATCATTTTTTTGTAAGCATCACCCCGCTGCAGCGACTGGCGCAGCTGACCCTGGGGCAAATCGGTCAAGGCCTGCCGTGCATCCCAAGCCGGTTGCAAGAACCCGGATCGCACCCGATGCGCCACCGCCAACACATAGTCTTCAGCCATCGAGCGGGACACAGGCCGTGCTGCCAAACTGCGGGCTGCGTGCATAAACACATCAAAAGGCATGGCCAGCTCGCCCAAATGCCCAAGCTGTAATTCTTGCTGAACCTGCTCCTGATCAAACTTGTTGTTGTGCCGCACCTTGACGCTTGCTTTGACGCCGCGTGCCTCTGCCAGCGTATTGGCGCACACCACCCGTACGTTGGTCAGCCGCGCTTCGGTGCTGCTGGTGCCATCGCAGCTGGTGGACAGCAACACATACTGCTCCACCACATCGCCCGCCACCACCTCTGCCCCGCGCCCTGTGCGTGCCGTGGCCCACAGCACCGCCCCATTGCGCAGGGTGCCTGCGGCCGACATTTGCCAACGGTTTTGCTCCAAATAACGGGCAAAAAAGTCCAGCACTTGCGCAGGCTGAACCTCTTTGTACCGATTCGACACCACGCCCAGGCCCACACAGTTGTCACTGCGGTAAAGCACTTGCCGACGCGGAAACATCCACGACCTGCCACGCGCATAAGATGACTGCGAACTGGCCGCATCAGCCATCCCATACAACTGGCCGTGGGCGCGAAACTCCACTTCGGCACGCTCGATCGTCCAGTCCATGCCCGCCTGTCGCTGCCACTGCGCCAGCGAATCACCGGGCTGCATCTCTTGACCCAGCCCATGCCAAGGTGTCTCCCCCAGCCAGGCCATCTCTACAAAACCGTCCACACGCTCCGTCAAATCTTCACTCATGCTGATTTCCTTGAACATTCGCCAGCGCACCATGCGCTGGACTGATGTTCAGTTTCGGCAGAGGTGCGACAAGTTGTGTCGCAATTGATGAGGCTTGGCTGACCGACCACAGGGGCAAGCCCAATAGCAACGGCTGGCTGACGCCTCAGTCAAAGTTTGCACGGTTGACAGGGCCAGCCAGTGAATCACTCGCCATTTGAAGGTCCGTGACTATCGGGTTTGGCGGGCTGGCGGAACGCACCACAGCAATTTGGACGTACTGCGCCCTATTGCCCTATCGCCCATGCGCTGCATGGCCATGGCCATGGGCCAGCGCCAACGGCACCTTGAGCTGGTGGGCCCCCACAAACAGCATCAGATGCCAGTTTGGCAAGTCCAGGCCTGGCAGCGCCGTAATTTTGCGATGAGACCTGATTCTGGATAGATGAAATTTTTGAGTTATGAAATAAAATCCTCAAACAATTTAATCATTTCTCTATTCCTTTGAATCACCTCCTCTTCTGTCCAGTTATCACTTTTGTGTCTTGCCAACTTGATTGCAGCTGAAATTTCTGATTTTTTATATTTGTCTTTTTTACGAGTAAAAAATTCGCATTTGGCTGCAATATTTAAGGGTTTATCAAGAAGGACCAGGTTGCCTACATTGTTTAAATATTCAGCGTGTGATTCATTTGTCCATCCATCATAATCATTCCATTTTTTAGGAAGAATGTGCTCCACATCAAATTTGGATGTCAAAATAAACTCGGATAATTTATTTAAGCTTTCTTCTTTTGATTTGGCATCGAGATAAGCCAATGTCATGACGATAGTGCGTGCATAACGCTTTTCGAGAGGGTTGTTTAAATTTTGAATGAATTCCTCCACATCTGTTTTGTACTCCTTTTGAATTTTCTTAATGATTTTCGTCATATCCATTTCTTTGGCAATATCCGCACATAATTTGAAGATAAAATCCTTGACTTTATTAACAGAATTCCAAACTACACCTTTAATTAAAATGAACTTAAGAACTTCTTCCATTAGCCTCTCGTAATCATTTACTTCTTTTGCGTCAATATCTATCATCGAAACGCTTTTTGACTTGATTGCAAGATATGTATAAATAGGGTATTTCCAGTAGTGATTATTATGAGCCTGAAGAATTGAGTAAATTATATTTATTGCTGAAGTGCCTTCCCATGTGTTGAATGCTGAATACAGCTCTATCGAATCGATGGTTCCAGGGTAGGTGAGTGATTTGGTTTCTTCGTAGTAGGTTCGAAGAGCTATCTCTTTAGAGATAATGCCGCGCTTTGCTCGATCTACATGCATGTGTATTCTGAACAAATCGGTCATTTCCCCATGGTGATCATCATATGAGTTCAAGATTTCATTCCATCTGCTGAGGAATATTTCCTTGCCTTTTTTGTCCTTTATGAGTGCATATATTTTGGCTTTAAAAATATCTGCGTCTGACAACTGAAGCCCTCTGTTGTTTAAGGTATTGAATAGGACTAGAGCATCGTCCGTTGATTCACATTCGATGGGTAGTAGCAAAACATGATCAAGAATGTTTTCTATGAATTCATCAACGCGATCGGTGTTGCCGTTGTTTTCAATCCAGTCAGAAGCTTTTGCTTCAAAAAACTTATAATTTGCATTGAATTTATTGTCTTTAGGCAGTTTTTTGTTGCGACCGAATATGACGTCAGTTAATGACTTGGCATCCTCCTCAATAACATTTGTTTTTAATCTTAACTCGTTGGTGACTTCAGTTGATCTTGAGTCAACTTTTTTAATGACCTTTTCAAGCCTTTTGTGTGTATTGGCTTTGGAGAAAATAGCTGCTAATAGCAGCATTATTGTGGTTGCTCGTTGTTGACCATCCACAATGTTGAACACTTTTTCATCTCTTGTTTTTTCAATAACAATTGCACCTAGGAAATATTTATCCCCAATTTTTTTCGTTTCATTAAAATCAGCAAAGTCATCCCACATTTGTTCGCATTGTTCAATTTCCCATTGATAGCGTCTTTGATAGCCGGGTATTTCATACGAAGAACCTGAGAAGAATTCAGATATTGACTGAGGCCTGGCACTGATTGGTTTCATTTTCAATCTCCTTTTAAAAAACAAACAAAATACTCACCATCGCCGCCGTATCCATCTTGCAATACAGCAGCAAATTTCTGATTTCGCGCTCGCGTTGCGCTTCGGTATAGCCCTCCTCCCGCCGCACCGCCTCTGGCGCTGCAACGCGCAGGTAGGCCAGTTGGGCTTCGGTGCCGTTTTGCACGCCCTCCAGCTGGTTGTGGTTCAGGCGGGGCATCAGCAGGGGCAGCACGGTTTTGATGCTGAACATGCCGCCTGGTCTGTGCACCATGGCGGGGTGGGCGTAGTGCAGGCGCACCACGGGCAGCAGGTCTTTTATCTGGGCGTGCAGGCGCATCAGGGCCGGGGCCAGGTCGGCAAATTGTTCGGCCAGGCTTTGGATGACCTGGCGTTCAAAGCTGGCGTTCCAGGCCAGGATGGTGCTGTCGGGTCTGAGGTCTTGCACCAGTTTTTCGGCCAGGGCGCGGCGAGGGTCTTGTCCGCTGGTGTCCAGAAATTCGCCGTGGGCTTGCACGAGGCCATTGGCCACTTGGAAATGCACGCTGTATTGAAAGGGGATTTGTTCGCCGCTGCGGGTGCCGGGCCACACGGGGGCGGTGAAGCTGATGGTTTCAAAGTCGAGGTGTTGCACGGGCCAGGTGTAGGTGGCCAGCGCCTGCCGCACGCCGGGCGCGTCGATCACGGGCTGGCCGTTGCGCACGGCCTGGGCCAAGCGGCGGTTGATCTGGTGGGTTTCGTTGTGACCGTTCCAGACTTGGGCGATGGTTTGGGCGGGCACCTGGCGCAGGTCGGTGTGGTCGGCTTGCAGCAGTTGCCGCGCTCTGGCCTGGCCCCGGTCGTTGTATAAGCGGATGGGCACGGGGGCGGTGGGGTCGGCCGGACTGGCTTGGCTGTTTTGGGTGGGGTTGCCTGTGCAATGGGCCTGGTAGGGGCATTCAAACGGGGTGGTGCAGTGTTCGCCGGGCTGGTGCTGCAGGGGTTCGTGGCGCAGGGCCAGGGTTTGGGCGGCACCACGCAGGGTGGCGGGCATCTGGGCCTGGGCTTCGCGCACCTGGGCTTGCAGTTCGGGGTCGTCGTGCAGGCCCAGCAGCTGGGTGTAGTCGCCCTCGGTCTGCAGTTCAAAGCCTTTGTTGACCAGCAGCAGCGCCACGCGGGTGATGGACACGCCGCATTGCTCGGCCGCCCAGGCTTGTGTGGCCAGGTCGGTGAGGTGGTAGTCCTTGGGCTCGGTGCTTGATTTGACTTCGATCATTTGCCAGCCGTCGCCCTGGCGAGGGCCAAGCGGACGCATGACGTCGGCCATGATGAGCAAGTTGCGGTGGCTGAAGGTGGTTTCAAACAGGGGCTTGCGGTGTGCGAGCGACATTTGCGTGAGGCGCTGGGCGTAGCTCAGGTCGCGTCGGCGTTCGCCGGTCTTTTCGTCTTGCACCCAGCTTTGCGCTTCGATGTCGATGCCGTCGGGCCAGCAGGCTTTGGCAATGCGGCCAATGACGTGCCCGTCCACAAAGCGGCGCAGGGTTTCGGCGCTGTAGACGGCCTGCGCCAGCGGCGGCAGCCCTTGCTTGCGCGCCGCCCGGTCTTGCATCTCCAGCCACAAGCGGCGCGGGCATTGGCGGTAGTTGTTGAGCAGGGATTTGCTGAGGTAGGGAGTCATGAGTCAGGCATTTATTGCAGGCTTGTGCTTGCAGCGTCCCGCTCTGGTGATGAGCGCAACAACCGGCCCTTGCACAGTGACAAGTTCTTTGGATGTATTGCTCATGATTTTTCAGGAAACCGACTCACCGATCTGATCTTCTTTTGGAGCTCTTCGATGGAAAGCACAGGACGATCTCGGTGCAACATGCGATGACAGTTGGCGCAAACAGGACGCAAGTCATTGACTGGATCAATCAAATGTTCATGGGCAAATTCCGAGATAGGTTTCAGATGGTGCACTTCTACATAAGTGGCACCCAAATCACCGTAGACCTCTTTGAAACTGAACCCACATACCGTGCATTTGTAGCCATGCTGCGCTATGCAGAGCTGTCTGGCCAGTGGACTGCGGTCGTACGTGGTCAGTGTGATTTCTTTGGGCGCACCTTCGCGACACAACACTTCTGCTGCAGGCTCAGAAAAATCAAATTGCTGAAGTTCCTGAAGTCGCTCCATCAGCGATTGCGCAACGTCGTGTGGCAAGCTCATCGCACTGGCCTGCGGCGTCCAACGGACATTCGGAAATTCGCGCTCCAGTAGGGCAAGGCTCAGCATTGGCCTCTCGGCTAGGATTCTGAACTGCATGTCTGTTCGCAATGCAGTCAGGCCTGCAGCCTGTTTTTCTGCATCCCAATGTGGCAGTGCCAGGGGCGCAGATCCCACGTACCCACAAGCGATGATGCCTTTGGGATCTTCGCCCAACCTCATCAAGAAAAAAACATCACCGATCTGGATTTTTTTGGTGTTGCCACAGCTCCAATGCATCGGGTATGGCTTGCCGTTATTGACCCGGTAGATTGCATCGGAAAGATCAACCCAGCTCCAGCGCTGAGGATTCCACGTATAGAGGTAGGCATTCGCCCTGCTCATGCTTTCACCGCCGTCTTGCGGATGTTACGGATCTGCCCACCAAAGCTATTGATCCAGCGGTCGAGCAGCAGGGTCTGCACCACGGTGGCGGTGATGTGGTAGCCATCCTCGTCGTCGTAGCGGGCCAAGTCAAAGTCGGGGCGCTCGAAGGTGAGCGTGCTGGCCTTGGCGCTGTGGTCGCGCTGCAGGGCCACAGCGCGGTGTTGTTGGCGCTCTTCTTTGGCCTTGGTGTGCTTGTCTCGGTTGAGACTCATGTTTCCACCTCGTCCAAATCACCGTCATTCACATCCAACGCCAAACCATCACGCCCCGTCCAGCCTTGCAGTCGCGCTGCAATTTGCTCAGGGCTGGGCAGGTCGGCCTGGTAGCTGGCGGGCAGTTGTGG
The DNA here is from genome assembly GCA_002256145.1 of Comamonadaceae bacterium PBBC1. Lineage (GTDB taxonomy): Bacteria > Pseudomonadota > Gammaproteobacteria > Burkholderiales > Burkholderiaceae_C > Limnohabitans_A. The sequence continues at coordinate 80,773 of NKIP01000015.1, read as the reverse complement.
GGTGACGGTGTAGGTGGCAATGCCCAGTGCATGGCTGGCCGTGCGCAGGGCGTACTCGACCATGGTTTTGGTTTTGCTGCGGCAAATGACGATGCCAATCGGCGGGTTTTCACCTTCCAAGCGGTGTTGTCGGTCCAGCGTGTCCAAATAAAACTCGATCTGGCCTTTGTGCTCGGGCTTGAAGTCGCCAATCTTCAACTCAATGGCCACCAGGCAACGCAAGCGGCGGTGAAACAGCAGCAGGTCAATGAAATAGTCTTTGCCATCCACCTCCAGCCGGTACTGGTTGCCCACAAAGGTGAACGCGCCACCCATTTCAATCAAAAAACCGCGCAGGTTACGCACCAGGGCTTGCTCCAGCTCGCGTTCGGAGTGCTGTTCGGCCAGGCCCACAAAATCAAAGGTGTAGTGGTCTTTGACGGCCAGCATCGCCTGGGCCTTGATGCTGTCGGGCACCACCGCGTCAAAGTTGGTTTGCCCCAGCAGGTATTGGCGGTAACTGTGGTTGTCCAATTGGTGCTGCAACACGCTTTTGGACCAGCCGAAACGGGCTGTTGCCCGCAGGTAAAACTCGCGCTCCAGATCGTCTTTGCAACGGGCCATGATGAGCAAGTTTTTAGACCAGCTGATTTCTCTAACCAGTGGTTGGAGTTTTGGCTTGTCACGGTATTCGTTGTAAAACTGGCGCATGAACCACAGGTTTGGGGCTGAAAACCCGTTGCGCCCCGGGAACTCTGTTTGCAGGTCTCGCGCCAGGTTTTCGACCACGGCCTTGCCCCAGCCGAGTGCCTCTTGTCTTTGGCTGATGTTTTCGCCCAGCCACCAGTAGAGCGCCAACAGTTCGTTGTTGACAGCTCGCAGGGCCTGGAACTGCCGCTGGCGTATCTGGGTTTTGACTTCCATCAGGAAGTCGGTGTAGCCATTTGGGGCCAGTGAAGCCTGTTGTTGATCAGAATTCATTTCAAAGACTTGACGATTTCCACCATCGCCTCCGTATCCAACCCGCAATACGCCAGCAAGTCTTTTCGGGCTTGTTGGCGTTCGGCTGGGGTGATGGTTTGGCCGGGTTCTTTTTCTGCGCCTGGGGGCGCGGCGGCCAGCAGGTAGGCCAGTTGGGCTTCGCCGCCGTTTTGCACGGTGCCCAGTTGGCTGTATTGCAGGTGCGCCGCCATGCACGGCAGCACGGTTTTGATGCTGAAGGTGCTGCCTTCGGCTTGGGCCATGTTGGGGTGAAAGTAGTGCCGCCGCACGATGGGCAGCAGGTCTTGCACTTGGTCGTGGATGCGCATGAGCGGTTTGCGCAGCTCGGCAAATTGCTCAGCCAGGTCGCGGATGACGGCGCGTTCAAATGAGTCGTTCCAGGCCAGCACGGTGCAGCGGGGGTCGATGTCTTTGACGAGTTGCTCTGCCAGTGCGCGGCGCGGGTCTTGGCCGGTGGTGTCCAAAAATTCGGCATGCCCGAGCACTTGGCCGCTTTGGGCTTGCCGGTGCAGGCTGTATTGAAACGGGATGTGTTGCCCGCTTTGCGTGCCGGGCCACACGGGCGCGATGAAGCTGATGGTTTCAAAGTCGAGGTGTTGCACCGGCCAGCTCAGGGTTTGCAGTGCGGCTTGGGCACCGGCCCGGTCCATCACGACTCGCCCCGTGCGCACCGCTTGGGCCAGGCGTTGGTTCACGCCGTGGGTGTCGGTGCTGCCGTTCCACAAGCGGGCGATGGTGGCGGGCGGCACTTGGCGCAGGTCGGTGTGGCCGGCGTCGATGAGTGTTTGCGCTTTGGCACCGCCCCGGTCGTTGTAAAAGCGGATGGGCACGGGCTGCGGGGTGGTTTGTTTCGCAGTTTTTCCGGTGGTTTGTCCGGTGGTTTTTTCGGTGCAGTGGCCGATGTAGGGGCACTCAAAGGGGCTGGTGCATTGGTCGCCGGGCTGGTGTTTGCGGGGTTCTTGGCGCAGCGCCAGGGTTTGGGCCGCACCGCGCAGGGTGGTGGGCATTTGTTGCTGTGCCTGGCGCACTTGGGCTTGCAGGTCGGGGTCGTCGTGCAGGCCCAGCAGGCCGGTGTAGTCGCCAGCGGTGTGCAGTTCAAAGCCTTTGTTCACCAGCAGCAGCGCCACGCTGTCAAGGTCCACGCCGCTTTGTTCGGCCACCCAAGCTTGGGTGGCCAAGTCGGTGATGTGGTAGTCCTTGGGGGTGGTGCTCGACTTGACTTCGATCATTTGCCAATAGACGCGGTGGCCGTGCCGCCGGGGCACCATGACGTCGGCCATGACCAGCAGGTTTTGGTGCTGGAAGGTGGCTTCAAACAGGGGGCGGCGCTGGTCTTGCATCCATTGGTATGTGAGGTGCGTGGCGTAGTTCAGGTCGCGCTGGCGTTGGCCGGTGTCTTCGTCGGTGATCCAGCTGGCTTTTTCGATGTCCACGCCTTCAGACCAGCAGGCTTGGGCAATGCGCCCAATCACATGCCCGTCCAGAAATCGCTTGGTCGTGTCAGCGCTGTAAACCGCTTGCGCCACAGGTGCAAGGCCCTTTTTGCGGGCAGCCCGGTCTTGCATCTCCAGCCACAGCCTGCGCGGGCATTGGCGGTAGTTGTTGAGCAGGGATTTGCTGAGGTGGGGGGTGGTCATGCGTCTACCGGCGTCTTGCGGATGTTGCGAATCTGCTCGCCAAAGCTGCTGAGCCATCGATCAGTTCAGCAGGCAGCAGGGGCTGGGTTTCGCGCCAGGATTTGGCGTCAAGCACCACAGCGGGCAGGTTGAACTTGTCTTGCAGCTCCAGCGCCCATTGCTTGCGCAGCGACGCGGGGCACACCACCAGCAACTGCCGCTTGCGCTCGGCCCAGTATTGGCAGAGCACGATGCCGGCCTCGATGGTTTTGCCCAAGCCCACCTCGTCGGCCAGCAAAACGCCCTTGCTCAGCGGCGAGCGCAGCGCAAACACCGCCGCCTCGATCTGGTGCGGGTTCAGGTCCACGCTGGCGTTAAAAAGCGCCTGGCTCAAACGCTCAAGCCCGCCGCCTGCGTGCTGCAGGGTCAGGTCGTGTGCGATGTGTTTGGCTTGGTGGGGGGTGAGCAGCAAGACGATGTGGCCACTGGCCGTGGATATGAACTAAAAGATTCATATCGTAATGTTTTAAGGCCTGATTAGAGGCCTAAGATGCTCTTTATTTGAAATTTTTGATTACAAAAAAATCAAATAGACTGTGCTGAAAATCGTCATTGGTTCCATGGCTTTTACACGGCTGTGCCGACTATTGATCCGGCCCGATGAAGTCTGAATGGCCCGTGTTGTTGTTACCTGTTGATGTGCTGAAGCACTTTTGCAGCACGCTGCGGCTGCACAACTTGCATGCCTCGGCTCAGTAGCAAATCCACTTGCTCGGCCGTGCTCAATGCGGGTTTGTCAAAAGCCTTGATGCTTTTCCACCCCATAAAAAGTAACCCCCCTGGTGCGCATCGTGGAGAGGCGTGGGGGGTGTTGTTGCGCGAGATTTTACGGGGGCAGAAGGCTCATGCGTCTAGCGGATGTTGCGAATTTGTTTGCCAAAGCTGCTGAGCCATCGGTCAGTTCAGCTGGCAGCAGGGGCCGGGTTTCGCGTCAGGATTTGGCGTCAAGCACCACAGCGGGCAGGTTGCATTTATCTTGCAGCTCCAGCGCCAATCGCTTGCGCAGCGACGCCGGGCAAATGACCAGCAACTACCGCTTGCGCTCGGCAAAGTACTGGCACAACACGTTGCCGGCTTCGATGGTTTTGCCCAAGCCCACTTCGTCGGTCAGCAGCACCCCTTTAATCAGCGGCGAGCGCAGCGTAAACACGGCCGCCTCGATCTGGTGCGGGTTGAGGTCCACGCTGGCGTTGAACAGCGCCTGGCTCAAACGCTCAAGCCCGCCGCTTGCGTGCTGCAGGGTCAGGTCGTGCGCGATGTATTTGGCTTGGTGGGGCGTCAGAAGCATGAATCGGCTGTGCGGCAAGATTAAAAGACACCAGTTGCAGCCAAGCCGCGCCCAATCACAGACCATGAACGGTCAAAATTCATGGCCCTGGCCCCCCAGTTTTTGGCGAATCCTAATCTCCGTTCCAGCCCAATCCATCCATTGCGAAGCAGGCTGCTTCGCAATTGGGGGCAGTTGGCTCCAAAACGTCACCCAGCGGCGCATCTGTTCCAGGGTGCGCTTTGAGAAACCCGACACACCTGGAAATTCGTTCATCAAATCGGCGTTGAGCTGGGTCAAAAAGCCCTGACCCCAAGACGTGTTGCTTTGGCGGGCCACGATGTCTGCACCCAATTCCCAATAAAACTCGATCACAGCGGTATTGACGACCATGGCCGCCTTGAGCTGCACTTGGCGGTAACGGCCTTTGATGTCTGCCAGCCACTGGCGGTAATCGGGGTGGGGAGTTTGCAACTCAGAACGCACAGACCAGCCCTCCTGGCTTCTTTCGAATCAGCGTGTCCAGCGCTGCGGCATGGGCCTTGTGCTCGCACAAGGTTTTGAGCGGACTCAGGTCCACGCTGGCATTAAAAAGCGCCTGGCTCAAACGCTCGAGCCCGCCGCCTGCGTGCTGCAGGGTCAAGTCGTGCGCGATGTATTTGGCTTGGTGTGGGGTGAGCAGCAAGACGGTGTGGCCACTGGCCTTGGATATGAACCAAAAGATTCATATCGTAATATTCAAATGACAAATTAGATATCTAAAATATTATTTATTTTCAATTTTTGTTTATAAAAATTTAAATACCATGTGCTGAAAATCGTCATGGGTGCCCAGGCTTTTACACGGCTGTGCCGGCTATTGATCCGGCACGATGAAGTCTGAATGGCCCGTGTTGTTGTCCTCCCTTTGTCATCCCGGGCGAGGACCCGGGATCCAGTTTTGAGCGCTGCCTTTTGCAAAGGCCTGATCAGACGCTTGCGGACCACTGGCTTTTCACTAGGCTGGAAGCTCCCACAGGATTCTCCCAACGGGCAACACACGGCTCAGACTTTACAGGGCCGAATCTTCAGCCCTGCTGTGCCAACAACGATGACCGATGTTGCTTTCAAGAACGCTTTTGGGTTGGAGCGGCGCCTCTGGCGCGAACTTGGCACGCAGCCCCCCATCGGTGCGACGGGGTCTGAAATTTTCAAAACACATGCTACACATCTGTGCAAATGCGCGGCATGGATACCCATGACTGGCACTCGGATGTGCCCACAATGGCAAATTGTGAACATCTAAAATATATAAATTTATATCGTTGTGTTGACTGGATCCGTTCAAGTTCATCGCTTGTGCATCGTGGATTGACGTTTCTTTTGAGTGAACTGCCGTTTCCAATAATTTAGTTATTTAGAAAACAATGGATCAATAAAAACAATATGGGTTCAGCAAAATACATTTCGTTCACGATTGCAGGCACTGCAATCGCTTACGCCACTTTGTTCGAGTTGAACGTCTTGCTTTTTTCTTCGCTTTCGTTTTCATCAGTCACAAATTGGGTTTTCTTGCCCAGTGGTTTGCGCTTGGCATTTATTTTGGTTTTTGGAGTGTGGGGTGCTGTTGGCATCGTGCTGGGCACGGTCGGCATCATGCTGTCAGCCGTGGCGATGGGGATGGCCCCTTATTTCAATGGCGACCTGTTGACTGCCACTGGGGCTGCATTGATTTCGGGGTTTTCACCCTTGTTGGCCAGACAATGGAGTCATCAGTGGTTCCATTTGGACATGGACCTGCGTCCACTGGAATCGTCCACCTTGCTCAGAGTGATGGTTTTATTTGCGTTGCTGAGCCCGGTGATGCACCAGCTTTGGTTCACCTACCGAGGCGTTACGGAGCATTTTTTAAAGAGCACCGTGGTCATGGCCATTGGCGATTTGACGGGAACTTTGATCGTGATTTACGCCACCAAATTTTTAATGCACTTCATCAACTTCATGCGCCTTCATCGCAGGGTGTGATGATTGGATAGCTGGCCGAGGTCCTCACATTTGGTCAATCGCCGTGTTCACCACTGGCGCTTCACCCGGCTTGTCCGACAGCGAAAACCGGTCTTCGGTGCGGGTGTAAAAACTTGCGCCAAAGCGGGCCACGGGTTTGTAATCGCGCAGGTTGACGCGCCAGGCTTCGGTGTCGATCAGGCCATCGCGGGCGGCCAGCCATTGGATGCGGCCAATGAACACATAGCGGCTCGGGGTTTCGAGCTTTTCGTGCAGCACGCACTCAAACGCAATGGGCGCTTCCTGGATGCGCGGGGGGGCCACGGTGTGCGAGGGCACGGGCGTCAGGCCCACGGCGGTCAGCTCGCTCACGTCCGAAGGCATGGACTCGCCACAGTTGTGCATTTTTTGCGCCATGGGCTCGTCGGACATGTGCACCACAAACTGGCCGTTGTGCAGAATGTTGGCGGCCGTGTCCTTGAGGCGGCCGTCTTGCAGGCGGTTGATGCTGATCATCAGGATGGGCGGGTCTTCGCCAATCATGTTGAACATCGAAAACGGCGCGGCATTGATCACCCCGTTGGCCCCGAGGGTGGTCACCAGGGCAATGGGCCGGGGCACGATCAGGCTGGCCATGAGTTTGTAGCGCTGGTAGCTGCTGATCTGGTCAAAGTCGACTTCGGTCATGGCGGATTTCACTAGGTGCGGGTTGAGGATGGGGCATGAAAAAAACGGCAGCACCCAGTCTAGCCCTCGCTGGATGCTGCCGCCAAACGGTGGCGTGAAAGCCTTGGCTGGCGCTCAGGCGATCACTTCGACCTTGGCACGTTTGGCCACCGCGCTCCAGGTGGTGATTTGTGACTGGATGAGCTTGACGAAATCGTCACCCACCACGGGGGTCTTGCGGGCCAGGGTTTGCACCTCTTCGAGCCGCGCCACAACATCGGGTTTGGCCAAGATTTCAGGGATGAGCGCGGTCAGGCGCTGCGCAATCGGGGCAGGCAAGTTTTTGGGCGCAGACAGGCCCAGCCACTGAGAGCCGGTCAGCGAGCCATAGCCCAACTCGGCAAAGGTGGGGATGTTCGGAAAGGCCGCCATGCGGTTGGGCGTGGACACGGCCAAGGCGCGCAGCGAGCCGGCTTTGAGCTGGTTGACGTTGGTGGTGACGGGGTCAAACACGCTGTCGATCTGGCCACCCAGCAGGTCTTGCATGGCCGGGGCGCTGCCTTGGTAGGGCACATGGTCGTGCTCGTTGGCCTGGCCTTCGATTTTGAGCAGCTCGCCATACAGGTGGTTGGCCGAGCCGATGCCCGAGGTGCCAAAGCGTGTGGGTTTGGTCTTGGCGGCGTTCACATACTGCGCCAGCGTTTGGTAGGGCGACTGGGCCCGCACCAGCAGCAGCATGGGCGCTTCGACCAACATGCCCATGTGGGTGAAGTCGTTGACCGGATCAAAGGGCATGGTGCGGCGTGTGGCGGTGGCGTAAATGTGCACCGAGGCGTGGCTGACCAACAAGGTGTAGCCGTCGGCAGCTTGGCGCGACGCGTATTCGGTGCCGATCAAACCGCCAGCGCCTGCGCGGTTGTCGACCACCACGGTTTGCGACAAGGCACTCGACAGGTGCGGCGCCATCATGCGGGCCACGGTGTCCACCAGGCCACCGGGCGGGTATTGGCAGATCAAGCGAATGGGGCCTTTGTTGGGCCAAGCAGAAGATTGGGCGTGGACCCACGGGGCAGCCAATGTGGCGGCACCCGCTGCCAATAATTCACGACGTTTCATGGGATTTCCTTGAGTGGAGGGGTTCAAAAACAAACAAAGGGCACGGGGTGCCTTTTTTGTTCCGAGTCTCACTAGCAGGAGATGTGCCCGTTTTTTTTTCAGGCCGGGCCAAGCAGGTGCCCGCCCTCTGGACAATGCCCATGAGTTTTTGCAAGAGCCAGCTTGCTGGCGATGGCGACGGTTGTGGGGATGCGACGGCTGATCGCTTGCAGGGCAAGCTCCTACAAAGACAGCAACGGTCAACATGTTTTTTGCAGGAGACAGCCCTGCTGGCGATGGCGACGGTTGTGGGGATGCGACGGCTGATCGCTTGCAGGGCAAGCTCCTACAAAGACAGCAACGGTCAACATGTTTTTTGTAGGAGACAGCCCTGCTGGCGATGGCGACGGTTGTGGGGATGCGACGGTTGATCGCTTGCAGGGCAAGCTCCTACAAAGACAGCAACGGTCAACATGTTTTTTGTAGGAGACAGCCCTGCTGGCGATGGCGATGGTTGTTGGTGTGCGACGGTTGATCGCTTGCAGGGCAAGCTCCTACAAAGACAGCAACGGTCAACATGTTTTTTGCAGGAGACAGCCCTGCTGGCGATGGCGACGGTTGCGGGGATGCGACGGCTGATCGCTTGCAGGGCAAGCTCCTACAAAGACAGCAACGGTCAACATTGCTGCGGATGATCGCTTGCAGGGCAAGCTCCTACAAAGGCAGCAACGGTCAACAGTGCTGAGGTTGATCGCCAGCAGGGCTGGCTCCTACATGGGAATGGCACCCAATGTGGGCATGGCATCCAACAACATGGTCGTTGAATCCGGGGGGTTGCAGAAGCCAGCCTCATCTGTTTTGGTGCGCAGGGCGCACCGTTTTGGACGGGATGCCCCATGCACGCCCCCGGTGCAGGCAGGGGGTTGTTAAGAGAACACGACCTTGGCTTGGCCCAGCATGGCGTGCAGCAGCACGTTGCAGCCCGCTTCGATGTGCTCGGGCTTGGCGTCTTCGATTTCGTTGTGGCTGATGCCGTCTTTGCAGGGAATAAAAATCATGCCGCTCGGGGCCAGTCGCGCGGTGTAGATGGCGTCGTGCCCGGCACCCGAGACCACCGGCATTTGGCTGTAACCGAGCTGCGCCGCAGCGGCAGACACCGCCTCCACACACGCCGGATGGAAGGGTTGCGCCGGGAAACTCGACACCAGCGTCAACTCGATGCGCAGGCCTGTGCTGCTCTGCAAACTTTGCGCCAGGGCTTTGATTTCATCGGCCATGGCTTCCACCCCGGCGTCGGTGTTGTTGCGCAGGTCGATGCTGAACTTGACCCGCCCCGGAATCACGTTGCGGCTGTTGGGGTGCACATGCACCATGCCCACCGTGCCACGGGCGTGCGGGGCGTGCTGGTGGGCGATGCTCACCACGGCTTGCATCAGGTGCGTGGCCACTTGCAGGGCATCTTGGCGCAGGGGCATGGGGGTGGGGCCAGCGTGGGCTTCCATGCCGGTGACGATGCAGTCAAACCAACGAATACCCAAAGAACCGCTGACCACACCGATGGTCACATCGGCGTCTTCGAGCACAGGGCCTTGTTCGATGTGGGTTTCAAAGTACGCCCCGATGGGGTGCTGCCCCGGCACTTCGGTGCCGACATAGCCAATGCGCTGCAACTCCTCCAGCACGGTTTTGCCCTCTTGGTCTTGGGCTTTGTAGGCGTGTTCCAGCGAAAACGCGCCCGCAAAAACGCCCGAGCCCATCATCACCGGCACAAAGCGCGAGCCTTCTTCATTGGTCCAAAAAGCCACCTCGATGGGGGCCTCGGTTTCGATGCCGTGCTCGTTCAGGCAGCGCACCACCTCCAGTCCGGCCAGCACGCCGTAGTTGCCGTCGAACTTGCCCCCTGTGGGCTGGGTGTCGATGTGGCTGCCGGTCATGATGGGTGGCAAATCGGGCTGTCGCCCTGCCCTGCGCATGAAGACGTTGCCGATTTGATCGACCGTGACCGTCATGCCCGCTTCGCGTGCCCAGGACGTGACCAGGTCACGGCCTTGGCGGTCCAGCTCGGTCAAGGCCAGGCGGCAGACGCCGCCTTTGTCAGTGCCACCGATTTGGGCCAGCGTCATGAGCGATTGCCACAAACGGTTGGCGTCGATGCGCAGGGCGGGCAAGGTGTCGGGACTCAGCTTCATGGGATCTCCAAAGTTGTTCATTCAGGGCTGTCTCGGTAGGCTTGAAAGACATCGCGCAATTGTCGGCGAGGTGCTGCGGTGGCCGTGAGGGACTGTTCGAGTTCGTTGAGGTGTTTGCGCATTTCTGCGCCTGCCGATGCGGGACTTTTTTGCAGTGCTGCAATCAGGTCCACATGGCGGTGGGCCACACACACTTGCCCGCCTTGGCGTTTGAAGTGCGACATGAGCAAGGAGGTGGTGGGTAGCAGGCCGTTGAGCCAACGGGCCAAGACCGGGTTGCCATGCATGCGGGCCATGGCTTGGTGGAACTCACCCGAGAGTCGAATCGCCAGCGCATGCTCGCCCTGGCGATCGGCCTCGGCTTCAGAGGTGGCCAATGCCTGCAAGGTCTGCAGTTGTTCCTCGCTCAGCCGCCCGGCCAGTTGCCGGGCCACTTCGCACTCCACGACCCTGCGGGCATCAAAAACACTGCCCGCATCTTCCAGACTGGGAATGGGCACGCGTGCGCCCCGGTTGTGCAGCAACTCGATGACCTGCTCTTGGGCCAGGCGTTGCAGCGCTTGGCGCACCAAGGTGCGGGACACATTGAACTGCTCGGCCAGCTCTTGCTCGCGCAGGCGTTCACCCGGGGACAGTCGGCGCTCCAGAACGGCCTGGTAAATGGCTTCGTAGACGCGGTCTGCGCCTGTGATTTGCACGCCTGCAGCGTCTTGGGGACCGTGCCAACCTTCATCTATCATGATGGACCCCCATGCAACTCCGTCATTCCATGAACACCGATCAGCCTTCGGGCATTCTGGCTTGTCAGCCATTGAGCGCAGACGCTTTCTCGCCCTATGGCGAGGTGTTGAATTTGTTTGCACCGGCCCAGCAGACCATCAACCAAGGCACCAGCGGGCGGCTCAATTTGCCTGGCGGCCTGGACTTGACGGGCGATCAGGGCCAAGCGGTGTTGGCGGTGTTTCATGCGCAGGCGCAAAACCCCGAGGGCCCTTGCCACATGCTGGAGCGGCACCAACGGGGCAGCCAGACTTTTGTGCCTTTGACGGGTGCACGCTGTCGCTTGCTGGTGGCCTTGGGCCAAGAACAGCCCGACCTGCGCACGCTCAAGTGCTTTGAGGTCTCGGGTCAGCAGGGCTTCACGCTGCACAAAGGCACCTGGCACCACCCCCTGATGGCCTTGGACAAGGGGGCCTTTTTGGTGCTGGAGCGCCAAGGCCCGACCGAAGATTGCGAGATTCATTCACTGCCTTTGAGCGTGCGCCTGAGTCCCCTTTGAAGCCGCTCGCACGGGATGACCGTGCGGGTTTCAGGACCAGGCGCGGTGGATCTGTTCGGCCAGTTGGACCAGACTGCGGTCTGAGCCTTCTGGCCCCACCAAAGAGATGCCCAAGGGTGCGCCCTGATGGCTGGCCAGAGGCAAGCTCACCTGCGGCAAACCCGCCATGCCGGCCACACACAGCAAGCTGGTGGCCCGGTTGCGGTAGGTTTCCAGCTCGGCATCGGTCTGGCGAATCAAGGGGGCCACATCGGGCATGGTGGGCATCAAGAGCACGCCGTCGGTGCCCAGGATCTGCTGCATGTGCGTGCGCCAGACCTCGCGAAAAGCCCGCGCCTTGGCCACTTGCTCGTCGGTGACTTTGGACGACCAGTCAAAACGCTGGGCCACTGCGGCCCCCAGCACTGGCTGAAACCGCTGAAGAAAGCCCCCATGCACATCCCAAGCCTCGCGCCCCTGAATGGCGCGGAAATGCCAATACATGGTGTCCAGGTCTGTGTTCATGACACGAACCGGTTTGGCCTTGCCCAAACACTGCTCTATTTTTTGACGCACCGGCTTGAGGGCTTTGAGGGCCCCGGGTGTGGCCAGTGCCCACATGTCAGACGGGGCCAGCAAGCGGATGTGATCGGGCAAGGGCTGCGCATCCTGGCCCAACAAAACATCGGCCACGCGGGCAAAGGTGGGCACATCGCGGGCAAACCAGCCGCAGGTGTCCAGGCTGGGCGACAAGGCCATGGTGTCTTGCAAGCTGATGCGGCCCTGGCTGGGCCGCATGCCGACCAAACCGCAATGGTTGGCGGGGGCACGCACCGAGCCGCCCGTGTCCGAGCCCAAAGCGAAATCGCACAGGCGGTTGGACACGGCAGACGCCGAGCCCGACGACGACCCGCCGCTGATGCGCTCGGCCACCGCGCCGTTGATGGGCGCACCGTAATGGGCGTTTTGACCGTTCATGGAGAACGCCAACTCGTCAGTGACGGTTTTGCCCACAAAGCGGGCACCCGCGTCGAGCAAGCTTTGCACCACCGGGGCTGATCGGTCCTGCACGCCCCACAAGGCCATGAGCATGGGTTGGCCGCCGCTGGTGGGGTAGCCCTTGACGTGGTAGATGTCTTTGGCCGCAAAGCTCAGGCCCGACAAAGGGCCTGTGGCCGCGTGGGCCACGGGGCTGGCGGGGTAAGGCATGAAGGCGTGGGCTTTGTCCCACAGGGCATCGGTGTGTTGACTCATGTTCACCTCACAATGAAAAAATGTTCAGACCCTGTGTTCAGGCCACTTGCTGAGAATTGGGATGAGATGGGGGCTGGACCAGCAGGCAACGCACACTGTGGCTGTCGGCCAGCCAGGTGACATCTGGGCGTGTGGACGAGCATTCGGGCACGGCCATCTTGCACCGGCTGGCAAAGGCACAGCCCTTGGGCAAGTCGGTCAAGTCTGGCGGTGAGCCGGCAATGGTTTCCAGGCGCTGACCTTTGGCCAAAGCGCCGTCGGCGCGGCTTTGCAGCAAGGCGCGAGTGTAGGGGTGACGGGGCTCGCGCATCAGGGTGCGGGCAGGCCCCTCCTCCACAATGCGGCCGGCATACATCACGGCAATCCGGTCGGCCACCTCGACCGCAGCACCGATGTCGTGGGTGACAAAAATCACCGACAAGCCCATTTCTTTTTGCAACTCGCGCAGGAGCAGCAAGATCTGGATTTGCACGGTCGCGTCGAGCGCGGTGGTGGGCTCGTCGGCCAGCAAGAGCTGCGGGCGGCAAGCCAGAGACAAGGCAATCATGGCGCGTTGGCGCATGCCGCCCGACATTTCATGGGGATAAGCCTGCAAACGACGCTCGGGGCTGGGAATGCGCACCCGCTCAAACAGGGCCAAGGCACGCTGCTTGGCCTCGTCCTCGCTCACATTTTCGTGACGGCGAATGGTTTCAATGATTTGCTGGCCCACGCTGTAAACCGGGTCCAGCGCCAGCAAGGGCTCTTGAAAAATCATGGACGCCACGCGCCCACGGAAGCGGCTGAGCTGGTCCTGCGACAGCGTGAGCACATCCTGATCGCCCACCCGGATTTGCCCCGTGATTTGGGTTTTCTTCTCGGCATGCAGACGCAGGATGGTGCGCAAGGTGACGCTCTTGCCAGAGCCTGACTCGCCAATCAGGGCGACCACTTCGCCGCGCTGCACGCGCAAGTCCACGCCCGAGACGGCCTGAACGGGTTTTTTGCCACCGGTGAAGGTGACGTGCAGCTGGCGGATGTCCACATAGGCGGGTGTTGAAGTATCCGGTTTCATGCCGCAACCTCCGAAGGTTTGACCGTGCTTTGCACTGCGGGTGCGCCGGTGTGCGCTGCGCCAGCGACGTGCATCCAGCAGGCCACTTGCTGGCCGTGCTGGGCTTGGGCCAGCACCGGCATCTTTTCGCTGCAAATGGCTTGGGCGTGCACACAACGGGTGTGAAAACGGCAGCCGCTGGGCGGGTTGATGGGGTTGGGCGGGTCGCCCGCCAAGGGGGGAGTTTCGGTGCGCCGATCCGGGTCCAGCGTCGGAATGGACGAGAGCAAGGCTTGGGTGTAGGGGTGGGCGGCATGCTTGAACAGCGTTTCACTGTCGCCCACTTCCACCACTTGGCCCAGGTACATCACCATGACCCGGTCGCTCATGTAGCGCACCACATTCAGGTCGTGGCTGATGAAAATATAGGTCAGGCCAAAGGACTCTTTCAAGTCCAGCAAAAGGTTGAGCACCTGCGCTTCCACCGACTTGTCCAAGGCAGAGACCGCCTCGTCCAAAATGATCAAACGTGACTGCAGAGCCAAAGCCCGGGCAATGTTGACACGCTGCCTTTGCCCACCCGACAACTCATGCGGGTAACGCTCGGCAAAGCGCTGCGGGGCCAAGCCCACCCGTTCGAGCAAGTCACGCGCCCGGTCGATGGCCTCGCGCTCGGGCAGTCCGTGCACCATGGGGGCAAATGCGATCGAGTCTTCCATGGTCAAGCGTGGGTTCAAAGAAGCGTAGCTGTCTTGAAACACCATTTGGGCCTGACGGCGATAGTCTTTCAGGGGCAGCGACTTGCTGCCCACCGTTTGGCCGTCAAACACCAGCTCGCCTTGGTCGGGCGTGATCAGCTGCATGAGCAAACGTGCGGTGGTGGATTTGCCGCAACCGGACTCGCCCACCACGCCCAAGGTCTCGCCCTTGAACACGTCAAAGCTCACCCCATCGACGGCGCGAACCACACCTGCGCCGCGCCCCAACAGGTCTTTCTTGAGCGGGAAGTGCTTGACCAAGCCACGCACCGAGAGCATCGGCTGGCCGTTTGCGCCCGCCTCATCATTGGCCAATGTCATTCGGACCTCACTGTTTGATTTCCATGGCCGAGCGCAAGCCGTCGGCCAGAAGGTTAAAAGCAATCGATGTCATGAAAATCATCGCCCCGGGCAAAGCGGCAATCCAGGGTTGGGTGTAAATGGCGGTGCGCAAGGTGTTGAGCATCAGGCCCCATTCCGGCTCGGGGGGTTTGACGCCCAGGCCCAAAAAGCTCAGACCCGAGGCCAGGATCATGGACACCGCGATCAAACTCGTGGCGTACACAAAAATCGGCCCCAGCACATTGCCCAGCACATGCACCCGCACGATGGTGAAAGCCGATGCACCCGAGGCCCGGGCCGCCTCGACAAAATCACGCCCCCGAATTTGTGTGGTCACGCTTTCGGCCACACGCGCCAGCGGCGGGATGAACACAATCGTCAAGGAAATCAGGGAGTTGGTAATGCCCGCCCCCAAAGCGCCCGACAAGGCAATGGCCAGCAAGACCGAGGGAAAGGCGTAAAAAACGTCGATGGTGCGCATCATCACGCTGTTGACCCAGCCACCGGTGTAACCGGCGGTGATGCCGATCAGCGAGCCAATGACAAAGGCGCAAATCACCGGGGTGATGCCCATGAACAAAGACAGCTTGGCCCCCACCATCAATCGGGTGAGCATGTCGCGGCCCAGTTCGTCGGTGCCCAAAGGGTGCCCTTCAAAGCCAATGGGCTTGAGGCGTTTGAGCATGGACGACTGGTAAGGGTCCATGGGTGCCAACCAAGGCCCAAAAACAGCCAGCACCATCAAAAACAGCACCACCAACGCAGCACCCACAGCCACTTTGTCGCGCAAAAAACGTCGCCCCACGGTTTCCCAATAACCGGCAGAGCGCTCATACACCAGCGGTAGCACCGGGCTGGCGGCCGCATTCAATGAAGTCATGTCAATTCCTTGAGGTCGGGATCAAGCGCGTGCAATGCGAGGGTCCAGCAAGGTCTGGATCACATCCACGATGAGGTTGAGCACCACAAAAAACATGGCCAGCACCAAGATCGTGCCTTGCAGCAAAGGCAAGTCGCGCTGGAAGATGGCCGAGTTGAGCAAGAAGCCGGTGCCAGGCCAGGAGAAAACCGTCTCGATCAGGATGGAGCCTCCGAGCAAGTAACCCAGCTGCAAGCCCATCACCGCCAAGGCCGTGGGGGCGGCGTTTTTGACGACATGCCAAAAAATACCCAAATTGGTGAGTCCCTTGGCACGCAAACCGACGATGAACTCTTGCGCCAGGATGTCGGCCACCAAGGCCCGCACCGTGCGCGAGATGATGCCCATCGGGATCACGCTCATGGTGATGGCCGGCAAGAGCATGTGTTTGACGTGCTCCCAATCCCAAACCCACTGGCTGGACCCCCCAGGCCCTGCGCCACCGGGCGGCAGCCACATGAGGATGGACGAAAACACAATCACCAGGACCATGCCCAGCCAGTAGTGCGGGACGCTGACGCCCAGCACAGACAGCAAAGAAGCGAACTTGTCCAGCCAGGAGTTTTGGAAATACCCGGCCACAAAACCAAACAAACTGCCCAGCACAAAGCCGATCAGGGTGGCCAGCATGGCCAGTCGCAAGGTGTTGCCCACGGCGGTCATGACCTCGGCCGCCACGGGGCGGTTGCTGGCAATGGAGGTGCCCAAATCGCCCTGCAAGGCACGCCAGACCCAGGTCACAAATTGCTCGGGATACGAGCGGTTGAAGCCGTACAACTCGATCAACTGCGCTTGCAAGTCGGCCGAGGCGTCGGGCGGCAAAATCGACACGAGAGGATCGCCCGGTGCCAGGTGCACCAAGCCAAAACAAACCAGCGCCACCCCCAGCATGATGGGCAGGGAATAAATCAGACGCCGCAACAAAAAGCCGAGCATGCCATCACTCCAAAACTGCAATTTAAAAAGTGTGCTGTCAGGTCATGAACAACTTGACTGCACACCCAGGGGTGTGGGCCCCCAGGCCCACACCTGAACCATCAGTCCATCGACACCGGAGCCAGATCGACAAACCAGCTGCGCGGCTGCACAAAGCCCTTGACCTTCGCGCTCATGGCGCGGGGGCCCACGTCGTGGGCAATCCAGACAAAAGGTGCTTCTTCGACAATGCGGGCGTGCAACTTGGCCAGCGCTTCGTCGCGTTTTTTGTCATCAAACTGCGTGCGTGCTTCGGCATTGAGCTTTTCAAACTCGGGGTTGCCAAAGTAACCCCAGTTGTTGGACACCGGTGGGAAGGTGCCCATGCTGGTGAAGCGCACCATGCCAAAGAAGGGGTCCATGGCGGAGTAGCTCACGTTGATGGCGTGTGCACCGTTGGCCGAGGGGTCTTTGGCCCCACGACGCCAGTTGGTGAACAAGGTGTTCCACTCGATCACGTCAAACTGCACATCAAAGAAGCACTGCTTGAGCGACTGCTGAACAAACTCGTTCATGGGCAAGGGCTGCATCTGGCCTGAACCCGATGCCGAGATTTGCACCTTGACCTTGAGGGGTTTGGCCGCGCTGTGGCCCGCTTGGGTCATCAAGGCCTTGGCCGCATTCACGTCGTACTTGATGTCGAATTTGGGGTTGCCCCACCAGGGGTGACCTGGAGGCACCGTGCCTTTGGGGGCCGCCATCATGCCGCCCAGCAGGGTTTTCAGGCCCTCACGGTCCACGCACAAGTTGGCCGCATGGCGCACCCGCTTGTCCAGCCAGGGCGAGCCTTCGGCAAACGACAACTGCCAAGGCCAGACATGGGGCTGGGCATTGCTTTCGATCTTGAAGCCGCGCTGGCGAATTTGCGGCATGGCGTCGGGCGCGGGGGCCTCGATCCAGTCGACCTGGCCACCGAGCAAAGCTGCGGTGCGGGCATTGGCCTCAGGCATGGGGACCAGCACCACACGGTCGACCTTGGGCATGCGCTTGGCGTCCCAATAGGTTTTGTTGGCCACCATTTCCAGGCGCTCACGCGGCACAAAACGGGCCATTTTGAAGGGGCCAGAGCCGGAGGCGTCTGCGGCAAAGGCGGTCCAGGCGGCCTTGGATTTGTCTGCGGGCGTGGCGCCTGCAGCGGCGTCAAATTTCTTTTGCCAATGCACGGGCGAGGCAATGAACAAATTGGTCAGGTTGATGGGCAAAAACGCATCGGGCTCGCTGGTGGTCAGCTCCACGGTCAGGTCGTCGATTTTTCGGGCACTGCGCAGTGTGGGCATGCGAGAGGCGGTCACGCCCACCTGGCTGGCGTCGAAGTGCACTGCGTCTTTGTCGAGCACCTTGCGCACGTTCCAGACAATGGCATCAGCGTTCACGGCCGATCCGTCATGGAACTTGATGCCAGGGCGCAGCTTGAAAGTCCATTTGGTTTTGTCGCTCGCCCCCACCGTCCATGAAGTGGCCAATCCAGGACCCACCACACTGGGGGCATCGGCTTTGGACAAGTCCCAGTGAGTCAAGGCGTCGTACATCGGGATGCCGGTGAACCGGTTGCCCTCAAAGCCTTGGTCAGGCTGACCCAGGGTGCGGGGAATGTCAGCCGCCGTCATGGCAATGCGCAAGACTTTTTCTTGCGCCTGTACCGCCATGGAGATGGCGCTGAGCCCCATCCCGACAGCCATGGTGAACGCCCAGGATGCGGGCAAAGAACGTGGGGAAAGGATAGACCGCTTCATCAAAACTCCATTAAAAGTGGATTGAAAAATGAGCAACAGACCTTGAGTACTGACAGATCAGGTTTGAAAATTAACATACGTCAAATGAGTCTGGCAAGTTTTTTTGTATGCAATCACCGTGCCCGCTTGGACACAGGACCGGCGTCATCAGCACACCGAAGCGAATCTTGAAAAAGGTCCATTTACTCTGCAGAATCAGGCACAAAAATGATGTTTACTGGCACCATTCTGGTCATCACATGGCGACTCATGCCCCAATTTGGCGATTTTTTTGTATGCAATAAACAACTTGTCACCTCGGACATTGACACCGACATTCCGGCACGATGAATGCCTGCAACCGGGAAAGAAAGTCGGCCCTTGCCCCACTGAAAAAAGGAACCCATCGCATGAACCCCCCCGCAATGCGCCGTTATTTGTTGATCAACCCCAACACCAACGCCTTGACCACACAACGCCTGCGTGACGTGTTGCTGCCCCAGTTGCCGCCGGGCGTGCAACTCGATGTGCAGACCGCCCGATTTGGAGCGCCTTACATCGCCTGCGAAGCCAGCCATGCCGTGGCCGCCCACGCCTGCCTGGACGTATGGACCTCGCACCGAGGCACGCCGGAACAAGCCCTGCACGGGGTGTTGATTGGCTGCTTTGGCGACCCGGGTTTGTTTGCCTTGCGCGAAGCCAGTGGCTGCCCGGTGACGGGACTGGCCGAAGCCTCGTTCATTCAGGCCGCAGCACACGGGCCCTTTGCCATCGTCACGGGGGGCGAGCGATGGAAACCCATGCTGCAGCGCCTGGCCACCAGCTTGGGTTACGGCGCACAACTGCGCCACATCGAGACGGTGGCCCCCACGGGTGCGGCGCTGCAGGCCGACCCCAAGATGGCCATTGAATGCCTGAGTCAAGCTTGTCAAAACGCCGCCCAAAGCGGCGTGGCCAGCATCATTTTGGGCGGTGCCGGCCTGGCCGGTTACGCCCGGTTGCTGCAAGCCCACTGCGACCTGCCCCTGATCGACAGCGCCCAGGCCGGCTGGGAAGTCTTGCTGCAACAACAGGCGCCTGCTGCACCGTCCAAGCACGATGGTTTTTATGCGCCCTGGGTGGGCTTGCCGGCAGATTTCATGGGCGTCCCCACACGCGGCTGAACACGGCCCGTCCTTCAAGGCATCAAACTGCCCTGAGCGGCCTTGAGCACCGCACGGCTCAAGCCATCGAGCAAGGCGGATGCGGCGCGGGTTTCCTGCCAGTACAAGGGCACATCCAGGGGTGTGCCCGGCACCAGTTCCAGCAACGCGCCGCTTTGCAGGTGCGGCGCAATCAAGGTCAAAGGATGCAGGCCCCAGCCCATGCTGGCCAGTGAGGCCTGCACAAAAGCCTGCGTGGAGGGCAAGGTGTGCCGGGGCAATTCCACATGCCGGTGGCACAAACGCCGCACCCAGCGGGCCTGCAATTCGTCTTGGGTATTAAAGATCAAACTGGGTGCATGGGCCAGGCTTCCGGCCGTCACGCCCTGCGCCAAATGGCGCTGCACAAAATCGGGACTGGCCGCTGCCACATAACGCATGGCGCCCAGGGCGCGGCTGTTGCAACCGGTGGCCGGGCGGGCTGTGGCTGTGACGGCAGCCAGCACAGCGCCACTGCGCAACCACTCGGTGGTGTGGTCCTCGTTGTCCACCGACACGGCCATCAACACCGGTGCATCGGCCGCAAAGGCGGTCAGGGCCGGGGCAAACCAGGTGGCCAGGCTGTCGGCATTCACCGCAATGGGCAGCGTGACACGCGCCACGCCCTCGGGGGCCAGACCGGGCAATGCGCCTTGCAATTCCTGCTCCAGCAGACGCACACGGTCCATGTGCTGGCACAAACGTCGGCCGGTCTCGGTGGCCTGGCAGGGCTGACTGCGCACCACCAAGGCACAACCCACCCGCTCTTCCAGCAGCCGAATGCGTTGCGACACGGCCGACGGCGTGACGTGCAATGCGCGAGCCGCACGCTCAAAACTGCCTTCACGAACCACAGAGACCAGTGCGGTCAGAGAAAAATAGTCGAGCATGAAATGAGTTTTTCTAAAGCCAGTTAATCAAAGACAGTTTGTCTTAATCAATCAATCCTGACAAGCTCATGCCCTATGAATTGGAATCACACACTGAATTGGGGATGGCCTGTTTTTGTGCAGGGCATGGTTTTGGGGCTGGGCCTGATCGTTGCCATTGGGGCGCAAAACGCTTTTGTGTTGCGCCAAGGTCTACGCAGCGAGCATGTGGGCAGCGTGGTGGCGTTTTGTGCGGTGGCCGATGCGCTGCTGATCACGGCGGGCGTTCTGGGCATGGCGCAAGCGCTGGGTGAGCGGCCAGCGTTTGCAAGAGCACTGGCTTTGGGCGGGGCGGTGTTTTTGGCCGTGTATGGCTGGCGGGCACTGCAGCGAGCGCGTCAGGCCAGCAAGCTGGACGTGACCAGCACGGGAGTGGGCCTGAGTCTGGGGGCGGCGCTGGCCCAAGCGGCGGCCTTCACCTTGCTCAACCCGCATGTGTATCTGGACACGGTGCTCTTGGTGGGCAGCATTGGCGCGCAGCAGCCAACCCCCTTGCAGGGCTGGTTTGCGGCTGGGGCCAGCACAGCCAGTTTGTTGTGGTTCAGCGCCTTGGGCTTTGGGGCACGGTGGTTAGCGCCCTGGTTTGCCAGGCCCCGCGCCTGGCAGGTGCTGGATGCGCTGATCGGCGTGACCATGTGGGTGCTGTCGGCCTTGCTGGTGCGCCATGTCTGGGCTGGCCTGTCGAACCAGATCAAATGATTCGCGATGATCGCTTGCAGGGCAAGCTCCTACAAAGGCAGCCACGGTCAATTGGTTTTTTTGCAGGAGACAGCCCTGCTGGCGATGGCTGCGGTTGTGGGGGGTCGAAGGTTGATCGCTTGCAGGGCAAGCTCCTACAAAGGCAGGCACGGTCAATTGGTTTTTTTGCAGGAGACAGCCCTGCTGGCGATGGCTGCGGTTGCGGCGGTTCGACGGTTGATCGCTTGCAGGGCAAGCTCCACAAAGGCAGCCAAGCTTGTGGAAGATTGCGAACGGGGGTCAAACTTTTATTCGATATGACCCCGTCCACCTCACTTGCGTGGGCCTTTTGGACGGTTGAACCAGTTGGCCAGCATGAACAAGCCAAAGACAACAAACATGATGATGAGAACGTGATGGGTTTGCATGGCGATTCCTTTTTAAAAGGTGAAATGGATTGAAAAACAAACAGATTATGCAAACTTGGCTGCTTGCCGTACAGGCCGCATCAAAGGTCCCATAGCCCAAAGGGTCAGCAGCAGCAGCACAATTTCGAGTCCGTACACAGCCGAATAGCCCAGCACTGAACTGCTGAACAAGGCTACGCCGTCGCGAATCAAACCGCCAGCAGCCATGCCCACACCGGCTGCGGTGGCCTGCACTGCGCCCCATGCGCCCATGGCCAAGCCAATTTGCTCAGGAGGGGCCAATTGCATGGTGGCGGTCAGTGTGCCGTGCGCAAACAACCCCCCGCCCAAACCAATCAAGAAGATGCCCGTCGCAAACAGAACGGGAGATGCCAAGGGGGCGGAGGCCATCACGGCCACAAAAGCAGGCACACCCACCCATGAGCCCCAACTGGCCATGCGGTAAGCGTCCCCACCCCGCCCGAGCACCTTGGAGGCCCAGGCAAAACCGATCAAACCGCCCAATGCCAATGTGGCGGTGAGCATGGTGGTGGTGGAAACACTCAGATTCAAAATCTCACCACCAAAAGGTTCCAACAATACATCTTCCATGGTGAAGGCCATGGTGCCCAGCCCCACCGCGAGCAAACGACGCAAGGTGTTGGGCCCTTGGCAAAACAGCTGCCAGGCTTGTGCGAAAGTGTGGTCAACCGGGGTGCCCGGTTTGCGCAGACGGCTGCGCGGCTCTTGTTTCCACAAGGCCACCACGTTGAGCACCAAGGTCATCACGGCCACCGCTTGCACCACACGAATGAGCTGACCCGGACTGTAGTCGCGCAGCAAATGGCCCAGCATCAAAGCACTGCCGATCATGCCGACCAGTTGCATCACGTACATGAGGCCCACGACTTTGGGTTGACTCTCGGGCGGGGCCAGGTCGGTGGCCAGGGCCAAGCCTGCCGTTTGCACGGTGTGCATGCCAATGCCCACCAACACAAAGGCACCGGCCGCGCCCAACAAACCTACCCACGCCGGCGCTTGGCTGGACTGCCCTGCCCCGGCCAGCACCAAGAGCGCAAAAGGCATGATGGAAAAACCGCCAAATTGCAGCAGGCTGCCCATCCAGATGTAGGGCACCCGCCGCCAGCCCAGCTGGGAGCGGTGGTTGTCCGAGCGAAAACCGATCAGGGCACGAAAAGGGGCCACCAGCAAAGGCAGGGCCACCATCAAAGACACCAGCGTGGCGGGAACTTGCAGCTCCACAATCATCACGCGATTCAGGGTGCCCACCAGCATGACCATGGCCATGCCGACAGAAATTTGAAACAGCGACAAGCGCAGCAGACGGGACAGCGGCAGATCCTCGCTGGCGGCGTCGGCGAATGGCAAAAAACGGGGGCCCAAGCTGGCCAGCGTGTACGCCAAAGAAGATGGTTTTTTGGTTTTGGTCATGGAGGAAAGACCAAGCGCTTTCGCGCTTGGCCGTTCGGCGGGGTTCACCCGTTACTTCTTCACCGCAGCATCGGCCGCAGGTGCAGCAGCCACCACTTTGGTGCCACCGTTGAGGAAGTTTTTCACCCAAGAGGTGTTCAGGGTCAGGGCCAGGTGCACGCTGAAGGACGCAATGGCCACAGCAGCGATGAACACTGGAATACCGACCGAAGGTTTCACCACACACCACATTTTCGAATAGATCATGGTAGTACCTCTTTTATTTGAGCCAAGGTGAATAGATGAAGGCCAACAGGTGGGCAAATGCGGCAATCATGCCGAAGATTTGCGTACCCTGGATGAGATTGCGGTGAATCTCTTCCGATTCGGCCTCGGTCAGTCCCGTTGGCCAGACTTTGTCTGAGTTCGACATAGTTTTTCTCCTTGAAGAAAACGTGCAAGGCCCGCACGAGGGCTATTCATGGCCACCATGGCCACAAATGGGGTTGCCTTGAACGCGCTCGCACGTCGGCACATTGGGCCGGGCTGGACAAGTTCAAGGTTGTTCATCTCAAGCCCGCCTTGGCATGCGCCAGGGCAGCATGGCTTGAACCACCGGTGACACCAAGCGTGGCACCGACAGGGTTTCGTGGAAGGCGAGCAAGGGCTCGCCTGCGTAGTCAAATTGCAGCAAGGCACGCTGGTAAAACGGCGTGTCTTCGAGTTGTTCGTGCACCCGCACAGGGTGTGCGCTGCGCATGCGCCGGGCAATGCGCCAAGCCGTTTTGGACAGGCGCTGCGCCGGGGGCGTGGCGATGGGCTCGACCGTGCCCTTGGGTGTGAAGCGCAGCGACAGCACACGGTCTTCGGTGCCAGGTGCTTGCATGTCGTAAAACACCACGGTAGAGCCATCGCGGGTGCGGGCGCGTGACCAGTCCCAGGTGTGAAAACCCCGGTCTACCGGCTCGTCGCCTTCGTTGGAATCGAGGTAGGCGTGGCCTTGCCATTTCAGGTCTGGGGCGCTCAGGTCCACCTCGATGCGCGAGGCCGGTGCCAAAGGTCCCCAACGGTGTTGGCCTGCCACATCCAAGGGGGTGGAGTAACCAAACAATTGCTGTGGCCACAGTTTGATGCGACCCCGAATGCGGTGCGGAAAAGGCACACACACTTCGTTGATGTCGATGCTCAGACAGTCACCGTCCCAGCTCAGTTGACTCGGTCCAATGGTGAATTGGCGTTCGCTGCGATGGCAGTGGCGCTGGCCCCGCTCGGTCATGGCCCAGCGGCCTTGGCCTTTGCTGTAAATGGCCACGTTCAGGGCGCAATGATTTTCTGGACTGGCGCGGCCACTGCGCCGCGCCCAAGCGTAATAAGGCGAGAACACACTGCCCACAAAGGCAATGAGGGTGATGCCGTGTTGGCCGCAATCACTCATGGCGTCGACATACCACCAAAGGTAGCCTCCATCGGGGACGTGCTGGTCGAAGCGAGGCTCGCCATCACGGCCTCGGCCGCCCGCTGCCCGGACAGCGCCGCCATCGGAACCCCCGGCCCAGGATGCACGCTGCCCCCCGCCAGATACAGGCCCTGCAGGGGTGTGGTGGAGCCAGGTCTGCTGAAGATGCTGGTCCAGCCGTGTGTGGCCTGCCCGTACAGGGCTCCCGCGCTGGCCGGAAAACGCCGATGAAAGTCCTGCGGTGTCGTGCGCAAGCTGTTGGCCGCTGTGGGGTGCAGCTGCAGACCCAGGCGAGACAGGTGCTGAAAGGTTTTCGTTTGGCATTGTTCTAAAGCCTCCTCGGTGATTGCGTTGCCATCACCGCTGGCGGGTGCGTTGACCAAACAAAAAATGCGTTCTGACTGGCCAGGCAAAAGGTCCGCAGGTCGGTCTTGTGCACAGACATAAACCGTGGGCTGCTGCGGCAGGCGCTGGCGCTCAAAAATGTCTTCAAATTCGCTGGCGTAGGTGCTTTGAAAAAACACGTTGTGCCGGTCCAGAGCCACACCATCGGCGGGGGCATGCATCGACCAGGTCAAGGCCGACAAAGATCGCGGAGGTGCCGCCTTGGGCACGGCACTGCGCACCTCATCGCCCAGCAAACCCTGGCGCAAAGCGGACGCGTCGCCATTGAAGATGATGCGGTCGGCCGCTAAAAATTCGCCCGACTGCAGGTGCACACCACACACGCGGCCCTGGCGCTTTTCGATGCGCTGGCAGGTGCTTTGGTAACGGAACACCGCCCCTTGTCGACGGGCCACCCGGGCCAGCGATTGGGCCATGCCGACCATGCCGCCTTCGACCGACCAGACACCGTCCATCTCGACTTGTGCGATCAGCATCAGGGTGGCCGGTGACTGCCATGGCGATGAACCACAATAGGTGGCGTAGCGGGCAAAGAGTTGACGCAAACGCGGGTCCGTGAATTGGTGGCCCAGTTGCTGCCACAGGCTGCGCATGGGACCGAGTTGGGCCAACACGCCCAAACCTTTGAAACCCAAGTCCCCCATGAAACCGCCCATGCTCGGACGCTGGGCCCGGATCATGGGGCCTTCGAGCGAGGCATACAGCTGACGGGTGGTTTTGCAAAAATCAGCAAAACGCCGGGCTTCGTCACCGCCAGACCAAGCGGCAATGGCCGCTTCGCTTTCCTGGGGGTTGGCCGACAAATCGAGCTGGCTGCCATCGGGCCAAAAGTGCCGCGCCAACACTTGCAGCGGTGTGATGCGCATCTCGGCCTCGACACTGGTGCCCACGCTGCCCAGCAAGGCATCAAACACCCAGCGCATGGTGAACACGGTGGGGCCGCTGTCGATGTGTGCGCCGTTGACCTCGCGGCTGTGGACCTTGCCACCGGGTGCCTGGGCTGACTCGACCACGGTGACATCCAGCCCGCGGTGCGCCAGTGCAATGGCACTGCACAAACCGCCCATGCCCGCGCCGATGATGACCACTTTGTGCTCAGACATGGCTGGGCTCCAAGGTGTGGACATCCAAGGCCGGCTGGGCCACTGGAACGACTTGGTTCGTGCTGAACACAGGGGTTTTTAAGTCGTAGGCTTGGCCCTGCCAAACCCCGGCCATTTGCAAGACCTGCATGCGAACAAACAGCGACTCTGAAAAAAACTGGTGCTTGTAGGCCGCAGCACTGGCCACCTGATGCGCCCCTTGGTGTGCGTAGTCCAGCATGGCGGCTGTGTCCCGCCACAAGCTGAATGTGCACTGCCTGACCAAAGGAGCCTCGCCCAAACCCATGGCCAACAAACATCCTGGTGCATGACCCAGGTCGGCCTGCGCCGCTGGGGCATAACGCCAAAAGGCCATGGCCTTGGTGGGCACAATGCTGGCTCGTGTGAGCACCGCAAAGGGGCCTTTGGCCTGGGCTTGTTGATCCCACTGCTCACCCAAAGCTTCTGCGCTGCTGGCTTGCCAAGCTTGCTTGTCCCATTGCCCGCGTGCCGACTGCACCGTCAACACACCCGACCAGCACTCACGGGCACGGCTTTGGTAGGCCTGGACAAAGGGGCTGTCCAGAAAACGCAAGGCCAAATCCAGATGACTGAAGGTGCAAATCAGGCCTTGGTGTGTGGCACTGGGCCGCAAGCTGAAGCCGCCGCCATGGCCGCTGCCCATGACTTTGATCATGGTCAGGCCGGGCACATCTTTGTAAGGCGTGGCACCAGCCACCAGACGCAGCCAGCCCCAACCCTGGTGCTTGCGACAAAAGTCGGCGAGCAACACCACCACCACGCCTGACAGCGGGTCATGAAGTGGGGTGTTGGTGTCCATGACAGCTGTCCAGAGTAAAGACGGTGATGCGGCGCGACTACTTGGACGCGACTTTGGCAGCAGCCAAAGCGGGTTTGAGCAACTCGGGGAAGTCTTTGGCCATGGGCGCACCGTTCAAAGGCTTGTAGGCACCCTGGTGGCAAGTGGCACAGTTGAGCTTGGCCACATCTCCCATGGGGCCCTTGCGGTGCTCTGGAAAGACTTCGGTCAAAGACTCCATGTAGGTCAGGTTCAAGTCACGTGCCATGCGGATGCCGTGCCAGGCCGTCACACGCTGGGGCGGGCTGTTTTCCCAATTCTGGAAAGACTGCGTGTTGTGGCAATAAGTGCAGTTCACACCCAGCGAGGTCGACATGTGTGTCATCAGCCCATAAGTCCATTCGGCTTGTTTGATCGACTGGCGGTTGCCCGATGGCAAAGCCGTGGGGCCATTGACACGGATCTTCTGGTCGCCCAACAAGAACGGGGTGAAGGGGTCGTTGGGCAAGGAAGACAAATTGACCACCGGTGAGGGGCTGTTTTGTCCGGTCTTGTCGCCGATGAAATTCGAACCATAAGGCTGTGGATCGGCTTTGAACCAGATCGCGTTGGGCACGGGTTCACCGCGATGGCAGGTGTAGCAAGTCACCCCGGTTTTGGCCACATGTGGCTGCCAGTCGGCGTTGATGTGTTGGGTCATCTCGACCATGCGCCGCGCCACCACCTTGGTGTACTTGGTGTCGTCTTGAAAGTTGGGCAAGGCGTGGCAATAAGCGCAGCCTTCTTGGGGTGCGACCCAACTGGTCATGGAGACCATCAGGCGGTTGAAGTCGCCCACACTGAGGTCACCCAAAACTTTGACGTTTTTGTACACCTGTGAAGCTTTGGGCCCGTCAGACCCGGCCGAAGGAATCGCCACAGGGGGCTGGTTCTTTTCGGTTTTGACTTCAAGCAAACGTGCGTTGTAAACCTGGACCATGCCGGTGCCGCGGTAGCCGGTTTGCACGGTCTCCGGGCTGGGCCGTTCGCAGCCAGCCAAGGCCACGCCGACCAGCGCCAGGCCCAGGACTTTGGCCATGCGGCCCGTCCAACTGGAGTGAGAGAAGGTGTTGAAGTTCATGGCTTGGCTCCAATGCTCAGTGCGGGGTCAACCATCGCTGGGAAGATTTCGGGGTACGGTGGCGCCACGCCATGCTTGATGGCCCAGAGGTACCAGTTGTCCACCACGGTGCCGGTCAGCAAGATGCCGATACCGCCCGTGATGGGGCACAGGACGGCGAACCACCAGGCCCAACGGTGAATCGATTCCATGGTCGCGTTGAAACCCATGGTCCAGCGCCAGAACAAGGCGGCACGCTCAGAGGCTGTGCCCCGGTCGGTGATCTGCTCGATCTCGCGTTCGCCTCCGAAGCGTGTCACCGCCAAAATGGTCGCACCGTGCATGGCAAACAACAGGGCCGAGCCATAGAGGAACACGATGGACAGCGCGTGGAAGGGGTTGTAGAACAGGTTGCCGTAGCGCAGCGAGAAGGCCGCCGTCCAGTCCAGGTGGGAGAAGATGCCATAAGGCACAGCCTCACCCCAAGATCCCATCAAGATGGGGCGGAACAAACCCAATACCAGGAACAACCAAATGGCGGCTGCAAAGGCCCAAGCGATGTGTGTGCCCATGCCCAGCTCCACCGCGCGGCGGTAAGTGCGAGCCCACCAGAACATCACCGATGCGGTGAGGAACAAACCCACGATGAGGAACCAGCCGCCCTGGTTGAGCGGGGGCAAACTCAGGCCGTAGCTCGGTGGTGGCGGCTCCAATGACAGCCAAAACAACTGCCGCACGAACTGGATCGGGTCGTAGTTGACCGAGGCCAGCATGTTCATGCCGATCAGGGTGAAGGCGATCATGCCGAACACGAGTGAGGCCAGGCCCAGGCCCCCCAGGTAGATGGGACCGAGCTGGGCATTGCCCAATTTACCGATCCAGTAGTTGATCAGGGGTTGCCCGGTGCGTGGGCTGTTGCCGTGTCCGAGTTCCACCCCGTGGTGGACTGGACCCACGGCTTGCACCGTGGTGAACAGGTTTTGATAGTCGGCCATTTGCGGTACTCCTCAATTCTTGGGGTTCGTGCTGCGTGCAGTCCGAATCAGACGGGCCACTGGGACCAGATGGGCATGTTCAGCCACCAGCTCCACCACTCGGGCCAGCCACGGCTCCAGAAGGGACCGCTGAGCACGATGCACAGGGCGCTGAACAACACGGCCGCCAAGGCCATGAACAAACCCAGGCGGTGGATGCCCAAGGTGCCGATCGAGTAGCCAATGATGTCGCGGAAGAACGTGTCTTCGTGCTCGGGGGTCTTGACCACGGTGCCCGGTGTGGGGTTGGTGGAAGACAAGATCAGACCGCCGTGCAGCGACAAGGCAAACACACTGGCAAAGAAGAAACTCACAGCGATCATGTGCGCCGGGTTGTAGTGAAAGTGCAGGTACTGGTAACCCACGTTGGACACCCAGTCGAGGTGGCTGTAGATGCCATACGGAAAGCCGTGGCCCCAAGCGCCCATGAGCACAGGGCGAATCACCACCAAGGTGAAATACGCCGAGATGGCCACCCCAAAGGCCACGGGCACATGAAAGCCCATGCCCAGCTTGCGGCAGATTTCAACCTCGCGCATCATCCACGAGCCAAAAGCGCCCAATGCACACACCGTGATGAGCTGCCACAGGCCGCCTTCCATCAAGGGCGCAAAGCGCAGGCCGTAAGACAAATCAGGCGGTGCGATGCTGATTTGCCAAATGTTCCAGGTCGGGCCTTGTGAGGCTCCCCACAAAATGAGCGCCGTGCCCAGGAACGAAAAGAACAGGGTTGTGACGCCGAAGAAGCCGACGTAAAAGGGTCCGACCCAAAAGTCAAACAAGTCACCACCCAGCAGGGTACCACCGCGAACGCGGTACTTTTTCTCAAAACTCAGCATGGCCATGGTTGGGTCCTCCTGCCTTCAGTGGATAAACAGATGCCGCATTGACACGGGTTCAATGGCGGCACCTGAACGGCAAGTCCTGGATCAGGACTTGGGCGCGGCCAGCGAAGCCACAGCCGTGGGCAGCGGCGAGTTTTGCGCCGATGCTGCCACGGGTTTTTTCGCGCCGTCGAGCCAGTTGAATTTGTTGGTGCTGAGCAAGATGAGGTGAATCATCGCGGCCAGGCCAAACAAGAAAATGCCCTGCAGTACCATGGCACGCAAAGGGTCGTAAAGTCGCCAAATTCTCCACATGGTGAATCTCCTAAATGATGTGGGACATGAAGGTGTACACCGCAGCTTTCACGCCTTGGCTCATGCTCTTGGCATCTTCTGCACCGGGCAACAAATCCCGCCAGTGAACGCCGACCAGTTTGGCCAGAACGACGACCACAAACAGACATCCGAAACCGATGATGAAAATAGACCAATATGCCGGGGATTCATCCGCACGCGAATGGTCCTCGTTGAGGTGGGTTGTGTTGGGCATGACAGTGACTCCATCAATCTATGGATGAAAAAACAGGCTCTGAATCAGAACCAGGGACGCCACGCCCAGACCAGGATGTGGGCCAGAACAGCAACTGCTGTAAAGCCTACGGTGCCTTGCATCCAGTAATGGTGGAACTCCTGGGCTTCCTCATCGGTGAGTCCGGAAATTGATGTCTTGGTGGACATGTTTTGCTCCTTTTAAAGAGGCCTTGCGACCCGGGTTGCGCACAGCCCGCGCAGATGGGCATCCGCAGCCAAAGGCCACGACATGGGATAAGCCGTGCCGCATGGGGCGGCACCTGCTGTTGTGTTGAGAGGGGTGTGCTTCATGCCGCCACCCCCAGACCCAGTTCGCGGCTGGCCGCGACCACATGGGCTTCTGTCACCTCGCTGTGGCCCTGGGCCTGCGAGAGTTGTTCGGCTTGGTCACGCAAGCGCTTGGCCGCTGAAATTTGCACCAGCACCGGCTGGCTTTGCACCACATCGCGCAGGCGCTGCTGGGCCTGGTCTTGCCAGCTGGCGTTCGGGGCAACCACCCCACGCGCATGGGTGGCGGGGGCCTTGTCCATGTCGGTGCCCAGGGGCAGGATGTGGAACAGCGCGTCAAACAGCGCGTTGCACACTTCCTGGATCACATAGCTGGCACCGCTGTAGCCCATGAAAGGCGTGCCGGTGTGGCGGCGAATGATGGCCCCAGGAAAAGAGGCGGGAATGAAGGCCGCACGCATGGGGCTGCCGCCTGAGATTTCGCTCAGGTACATGCGCTCGTTGTAGCTGCCGAACATGATCAAAGGCGTTTGCGTTTTGACCAATTCGCGCACAGCCACGTTGTCGGTCTTGGTGCCTGCCGTGCGCGAGATGCTGAAGCGGCAAGGCAAACCCATCTCGTTTTCGAGGAAGTTTTTCAACCCCCGTGAATACGTTTCACCGGCCACCACCGCAAAACTGGCCGTGGCAAAAAAGTCTTGGGTCACCGAGCGCCACAGGTCCCACATGGGCTTCAAGGTGGTGTGCTTTTCGCGCTCAATGAAGGGCTCGGGGTCCAGGTGCAGCAACTGACCGAGTTTGCGCAGGAAATTGGTGGTGCTGTGCAGCCCGATGGGCGCTTGCAAATAGGGGCGCTCCAGCGCCTCGCACAGCATGCGCCCGAACTCGCGGTACATGCAGATGTTCACATCGGCTTCGACCAGACGCGACACATCGGCCAAGTGACTGCCCAGCGGGAAGACCATGTTGACATCGGCACCAATGCCCTGCACCAAGCGGCGGATTTCGGCCAGGTCACTCGCACTGTTGAAGGTGCCGTAGCAGGGGCCAATGATGTTGACGCGGGGCTTTTCACCCACAGGGCGGTCTTCAAAAGGTTTGCGGGCAGGCACTTTGCGCAGGCCGTACTCACTCCACAACCAGTACATGGCGCGGTTGGCGCATTGCCACTGGTCTTCGTCGATGGTGCGCGGCAAAAAGCGTGCGATGTTGGTGCCTTCGGGTGTCACGCCGCCGCCGATCATCTCGGCGATTGAGCCGGTCACCACCACGGCGGGCAGTTCGGGGTCGAGTGTGGCGTGGGCGCGTTTCATCGCGCCTTCGGTGCCTTCGCGGCCCAGTTGCTCTTCCGCCAGGCCCGTCACCACAATCGGCAACTCATGCGGGGGCAAAGCGTCGGTGTAATGCAGCACCGAAGTCACCGGCAGGTTCTCGCAGCCCACCGGGCCGTCGATCACCACCTGCAAACCCTTGATGGCGGTGAACACATACACCGCGCCCCAGTAACCGCCTGCGCGGTCGTGGTCAAGGATGAGTGGCGACTTGGGTTTGGCCACTGTGCTGTCTGGAGAAGTGATCTGGTTCATGAACCCATCTCCTCGGCTTTGCGCTTTTTCAAGAGCTTTTCAATCTGTCGGCGGGTTTCAGCTTTGAACTCGGGCCGGTCTTTGGGCACCGACTCCCACACCCCTGCGGCGTGGCCTGCGCCCACATCACCAAAGAAGGACTTCATGGCGTCAAAGCGGGCCTGGTTGCCCATGGCTGCTTGCACCACCTGCACTAGTGATCCGGCACCGGCCACCCCCATCAAGGGACGGGCCGAAATCAGGTTGGTGAAGTAGAGCGATGGCACGCTGTTTTGCTTGGCGATCTGCACCACCGGCGTGGTGCCAATGGCCAGCTGTGGCCGGTATTCGTACATGGCGTTGAGGTCTTGCTCGAGCGATGCGCGCATTTGCACCTGCACACCCTTGGCTTGCAGCCAGGCGATGTCTTGCGCATTCCATTCGGTGGCCGGGCAGGCTGAGCCCACATAACGCAAATCGGCACCACACTCGACGAGCAAACGGCCCACCAACAACTCGGAGCCTTCGTAGCCGCTCAGGGTGATGCGTCCCTTGATCGGTTTTTGCATCAAGAGGCCGCGCATTTGCGTGAGTGCGTGGTTGCGGGCCACGTCGATCTGCGCCTGAGCGATGCCAGCGGCCTGGCCGATGTTTTGCAACCAGTCTTGTGTGCCCTCGAGGCCCACCGGGGCCGAGCCCACGACAGGACGACCGGCGGCTTTGAATTCGCGCACGCTGGCGGTGTAGAACGGGTGGATGGCGGCAGCCACCGAGCAGTCGAGTGCGGCGTACAACTCGCGCCACTCGCGTGTGGGCACCACCGGGCCAGCGGCCAGGCCCATGGGCGCCAGCATCTGGCCAATGATGACCGGGTCGGCCGGGAACATCTCGCCCAGCAAAGCCACTGTGGGCAGATCGCCACGACCGGCACGGGGCGCGGCCACGGGGCCACTGATGATTTCTTCGCGAGCGTATTTCAGCATCGCCCCGGCCAGCACGTCTTTGGCCTCGGCATGGGTGGGCACACCAAAACCGGGCACGTCGATGCCGATGATGCGCACACCATTGATCTCTTTGGGCAGCAGCTGCAGCGGCACACCGCTGGCGGTGGGCACACACAGGTTGATGATGATGATGGTGTCGACCTGGTTCGGGTCGGCTTCGGCGTGCACCGCTTCGCGGATGTCTTCAAACAGCTTGCCGGTGACCAGCGACTCGGAGTTGAAGGGCACGTAGCCCACGCTGCGGCGTGCGCCGTAAAAATGTGAGGTGAACGTCAGGCCGTACACGCAGCAGGCCGAGCCTGACAAGATGGTGGCGGTGCGCTTCATGCGCAAACCCACACGCAGCGAACCAAAGGCCGGGCACATACTTTGCGGTTGATCGTGTGGGCCGGCATCGGGTTGGCGCGGATAGTCGCGGGCGTACTGGTCCAGCACCTCGGACTTGCCCGCCTCTTTGGCGGCGGCCACCATGGCTTCGGTGCCGGCGTGGCAACCCATGCCGTCGCCTTGCAACCCTGCGGGGTTGGGAGCGTCGGTGCTGGGGTGAATCGGAATGGTGCGTGTCATGGCCGTGTCCTGTGGGTGTGACTTGGCAACTCAGGCCGCGTCGTAGACGACTTCCAGCGAAGGCTTGATGTCTTCGTGCTTGCCGACCATGTCGAACACGGTGGCGGGCTCGAGCACCACATTGCGGCCCACCACGTCAGCACTGAACAAACCCAGCAATTGGTCTTGTGTTTGGGGCTTCGGACGCATGGGCGGGGCTTCGGCCACGTTCTTGGCCAACTCGGCAAACAGTGGGCCCCACTCGCCGTCGGGGCGGCCGATGATTTCGTAGCTGGCGCTCTTGCGGCGAATGTCTTCGTTGGCCGGAATGGCCGCCAGCACCGGGATGCCCGCATTGGCTGCAAAGCTCTGGGCTTCGCCCGTGCCGTCGTCTTTGTTGATGACCATGCCGGCCACGCCCACGTTGCCGCCGAGCTTGCGGAAATACTCCACCGCCGAGCACACGTTGTTGGCCACATACAGCGACTGCAAGTCGTTGCTGGCCACCACGATCACTTTTTGGCACATGTCGCGGGCAATGGGCAGACCAAAGCCACCGCAGACCACATCGCCCAAAAAGTCGAGCAAGACGTAGTCAAAACCCCAGTCGTGGAAACCGAGTTTTTCGAGTGTTTCAAAACCGTGGATGATGCCGCGACCGCCGCAGCCGCGACCGACTTCGGGGCCACCCAATTCCATGGCAAACACGCCATCGCGCTTGAAGCACACGTCGCCAATGCTCACGGCCTGGCCGGAGAGTTTGAGGCGTGATGACGTTTCGATGATGGTGGGGCAGGCTTTGCCGCCGAACAACAAACTGGTGGTATCGCTCTTGGGGTCGCAGCCGATCAGCAGCACCTTTTTGCCCTGCTGCGCCATCATGTAAGACAGGTTGGCGAGCGTGAAGCTTTTGCCGATGCCGCCTTTGCCATAAATGGCAATGATTTGTGTCTCTTTGGTCACTTCGGTGGTGCTGACGGCGTCGGGTTCGACGTCGGCCTCGCGGCGCAGCACTTCAACAAATTTGATGGGCTGGGTGGTGGCGTCTGTGGTGGTGGGGGTGTTCATGCAGTGGCACTCCAATCAAGGATCATCTTGAGACAGCTCGCATCTCCGAAGGCGGTCTCGTAGGCAGAACCAGCTTGCGTCGATGGCTGGGTATGGGTAATCAGGCCGTCCAGTGACAAGCGACCGGTGTTGACCAGTTCGTTGACGGCCAGCAAATCGGGGCGCTTCCACTCGGCGGCGATGCGCATGCGGGCTTCACGCATGAAGGCCGGGGCGTAGGCAAAGGTGAGGTCTTGTTTGTAAAAGCCAGCCAAGACCAGCTCGCCACCGGGGCGCAGGCGCTGAATCAGGCTGTTGAGCAGGCTGCCATCGCCGCTCACGTCGTAAATGGTGCGGTAGTCGCGGCGTGGGTCGTCTTGCGGCTGAACCACCGTGTAGCCCTCGGCCCCTGAAGAACGCTGGGCTTGGGTTTCCCACACGGTGGGGGCAGGCAGGCCGGCAGCAACAGTCAGTCGGGCCAACAGGCGACCCATGACACCGTGGCCGACGATGAGTTCGGGGGCTTCAAACGGGTCTTGCTGACCACCGCCCGACACTGAGTGGTACGCCGTGGCAGCCAAGGCCAGCAGCACCGATTGCGCCCCCAGGTGATCGGCCACAGGCACCACTTTTTGCTCGGTCACCACCAAGCGCGAAGCCGCGCCGCCAAACAGGCTCTTGACACCCGTGAAGCAATTGGCACCTGGCACAAACACGCGCTGTCCGGCTTGGAGTCCCGAGTCTGAGGCGCTGCGGACCACGCGGCCCACCGTCTCATAGCCCGGAACCAAGGGGTAACCCATGCCCGGGAAGGGGGGCATGCTGCCGTCCCAGAGCATGCGCTCGGTGCCGGTGCTGATGCCGCTGAACTCGACCGCCACTTCAATCTGGCCGGTTTGCAATTCGGGCAAGTCCAGGGCCTGCAGGGACAGGTGTCTGGGGCTGTTGAAGACGACGGCTTGGGATCTCATGGTTGTATTCTTTGCTTTACATCATCATATGTCAAAGTTAATTGACACTTTTCGAGGAAACCGAGGGTAAACACTGAGATTTACGTCCCAAAAGAATGCGGGCATGGATGGGCATGGCGTTGGGCACTTGCTCGACATGCGTGAAACCGGCCTCTTGCATCATGGTTTGCAGCTCTTGAGGGGTGCGCAAGCGCCCTGCCCCCATGGCCAACAAATAAAAGTGAAAGTAGGCATCGGCCGAAGCACTGGGCTGTCCAGCCTCGTCTTCAGGTTGCGCCATGGGCTCGGCCAACAACAACACCCCGCCCACCGGCAAGGCCGCAAAGGCTTTGTGCAAGATCTGCCGCACCACCACATCGGGGTGGTCGTGCGCCACACGCACCAAAGTGATCAGGTCAGCCCCCTCGGGCAAGGGATCGTCCAGAAAACTGCCCGGGTGCAGGGCCACACGCTCCGTCAAACCTTTGGCTTGCAAGCCTTCACGGGCCAGCGCCAGAACGGGCGGCAGGTCGAACATCTTGAATTTGAGGTGCGGTGCGTGTGCGGCCAACTCGCTGACAAACCGGCCCTTGCCCGCGCCCACGTCCAGCACACAACGGTGTTCGTCAAAAAAGTAGGACGACAAAATCTCTTGCACCACAAAGCCCTGCGAAGCCGCCATGAGCTGCGAGTAGCGGGTGAACTTGTCCACCTCGGCTTGGGGCGATGCCACGGGTGCGGCTTGCTGATGGGCATAGGGCCAGTACTCGGCCATGCCACCGCTCCACGCATTGTTCAAAAACTGCACCGGGTCCTGCATGTCTTGGTAGAGCAAGTGGTTGTGCTCGATCATTTGGGCAATGCCCTCGTGCTGCGCCAGCGGCACACCCAAAGGACCCAGACCAAAACGGCCCTGGCTGCGGTGCTCCAGCAGTCCCAGCGCCACCGCCGACAGCACCAAGCGCTGCAGCACAGCGGGGGCCAGACCGGTGCGATGGGCCAAATCGTTCAAATGAGCGGGGGCGTGATGCAAGGCCCGAAACAAGTCCAGCCGCACGCAAGCGAGCAAGACCTGGCTGTGCACAAACCCGGCCATCAAATCGAACAACTTGCGGGTGCGCCTGCGGGTCAACCAGCGGGTGAGCGGGTTGCTGAGGGACCAGCGGTACAAGCCGGGGTGGGCGTACCAGCGCTCCAGACGGGCTTGCCAGGCATCTTTGAGCGAGGTGCCTGCGGTGTGGGCCTGCACGGCCGCCAAATCCAGAGGTTGGGACATGATTTTTCCTTGGTGTGAGGCCGTCCGGGCGCTCAATGGGGAGCGCTGATGCGGGCAGCGGCCACTTCGGGGTGGGTCTTGAAATAGCCGTCGCACAGGGCTTTGGGCACCAAGCGCTCGGCCTCCACCTGCACCAACTGGCGCAACATGTCGCGGCAAGAACAGGCCGGAATCGACCCCGCAGCTTGGTCGATCAGGTGGTCAAAATGGGCAATCGCCCCGGTCAGGCCGAGCGCTTGGGCTGAGCTGGGACGGGCATGCAATGCGTCTTGTCCAGCAGGTTTGCCCAAGGTGGCGGCGTCGGCGATCACGTCGCGGATGTCGTCGGCCACTTGGTAGGCCTCGCCCAAATAGTGGCCCAAGTGCGCCCAAGGCTCGGGGGCCACACCACAGCTGAGGGCCCCAGCGCAGGTGGCCGACACAAACAAAGCCCCGGTCTTGGCACGCTGGTATTGGCCCAGGTCAGCGCTGCTCTCGCACTCCCAAGCTTGCCCGGCCACGATACCGTGGGGCAGGCCCACGCCAGATGTCATGTTGTCCATGAGCGCGATCAAACGCTCGGGGCGCTGTGCACCGGCTTGCAGCAACACGCGGTAAGCCATGACGATCAAACCGTCACCGGCCAACAATGCCAGCGGTTCGCTGAAAGCCTTGTGCACCGTGGGCAGGCCGCGCCGGGTGTCGGCATTGTCAAAGGCCGGCATGTCGTCGTGCACCAGCGAAGCGCAATGCATCAATTCAAGGGCCACAGCGGCGGCATTGGTCAACTCGGGCGTGTCATCACCACAGGCGGTGGCCACGGCCATGCACAACTGCGGGCGTATGCGGGCCCCGCCCGAAAACACGGCATGCCGCATGGCGGCGACCAAACGAGGCGGTGCGCCCACACCGGCGGCTTGCTCAAAATGTGTGCTCAGGGCTTGCTCGGCGCGTGTCAACAGACTCATGGGACCTCCGGAGGGAAGATCTGTCA
Source organism: Comamonadaceae bacterium PBBC1 (assembly GCA_002256145.1). Taxonomy (GTDB): domain Bacteria; phylum Pseudomonadota; class Gammaproteobacteria; order Burkholderiales; family Burkholderiaceae_C; genus Limnohabitans_A. The sequence continues at coordinate 43,139 of NKIP01000015.1, read as the reverse complement.
ACTCAAGCTGACAGACTTGAGTGTCAATATATATTGATTTTTGAGTATGTCAACCCGTGTTGACACCCAACAGGAGCTTGGGCGAGTGAAAAACAAGCCCATCCGGCCTTCGTGCTGCAGTCCAGTGCGGGTGCAGCCGATGACCCACTCATTCCCGGCTAGGATGTCAGTCACACATGGGGAGCAGGGTCATGGGCATTTGGTTGGAGCTGGGCATTTTTGGACTGGTGTTCGTGTTTGCCTTTTGGCAAATGCACGACGTGCGCAAGGCACAGGAAAAGACCCGGCAGCAACGGGCACAGGAAAAAGCACAACAAGAAGCGCAAAACCGCGAATCATTGGACAAAGAGACACAGCCATGAACTCATGGATCCGGCCTCATGATGTTTTTTTGCAGGAGCGAAGCCATCGTCGCGATGGCCATCATTTGCAGACGACAATGCTTGATTTTTGATTTGTTGAACATGACCACACTGCCCGCCTGCCCCCAATGTCACGATGAATACACCTACGAAGATGGCAGCCTGTTGATCTGCCCCAGCTGCGGGCACGAATGGAGCCTCGCCGAAGCTGCTGCCGCTGAGGTGGCCAAGGTCTGGAAAGACGCCCACGGCAACGTGCTGCAAGACGGCGACAGCGTCACCCTGGTCAAGGACCTCAAGATCAAAGGCTCGTCTTCGGTGGTCAAAGTCGGCACCAAGGTCAAGAACATCCGCCTGATCGAGGGCGACCACGACATCGACTGCAAGATCGAAGGCTTTGGCCCCATGCAGCTGAAAACCGAATTCGTTAAAAAAGCCTGAGCCGGCATGAGCAACGACAACCAGCTTTACCTGCCCGAGAGCTTCACGGCGCTGTTTGTGCCACCCGGCAAAATCAAACCCAGCATCGGCCACCGCGAGATGGCCGAGCGCTACGAGCTGTGCGAAGACCTCGCCAACTTGCTGACCGAAAAAGCGGCCAACATGCAGTTCACGCTGGGCATTACCGAAGAACTGGTGCTGACGCAATGCGAGCTGGGCCTGTTGGCCGAGCCTGCAGTGGTCTCGCCCGCCGAAGCCCGCTGGGTGGTGTGCCGCTTGGCCGAGCTGCTCAACTGGCCCATGGACCAACTGCTGCACAGCCCCGCAACACCAGACCTTGGGGCCTGATCCTGTCGCCTAAGTCCACCGATTGGGCCGCTCCTGCTGCCAAGATCGCCCCATGACTTCACCCCATCCCGATTTGCAGCGGCTGTTATCGGCCCCCATCTTGACCACCTTGTTGCGCTTGGCCGCGCCCAATGTGTTGGCCATGGTCATGACCGTGCTGGTGGGCATTGCCGAGACTTATTACGTGGGCCGCCTGGGCACTGCCCCACTGGCGGCCATGGCCCTGGTGTTCCCCTTTGCCATGCTCACACAAATGATGTCGGCCGGAGCCATGGGCGGCGGTGTGTCAGCCGCCATCAGCCGTGCCTTGGGGGCGTCAGACCTGGCGCGTGCGCAAAGTTTGCTGCTGCACGCCCTGCTGATCGGCTTGGGCGCGGGGCTGATCTACAGCGCCATCTTCGTGCTGTGGGGCCCTGTTTTTTATGCGCTTCTGGGTGGCCGAGATGCCGTGCTGGCCGAAGCCGTGCGTTATGGCCAGGTGCTGTTTGCAGGTGCGGCACTGGTGTGGCTTTTGAACACGCTGGCCTCGGTCTTGCGCGGCACCGGCAATATGCGTGCGCCCTCGGTGGCTCTGGTGGCCACTGCGGGCTTGCAAATTGCGCTGGGGGGCCTGCTGTCGCTGGGCGCAGGACCGGTGCCAGCCCTGGGCATGGTGGGTGTGGCGCTGGGCCACATCGTGGCCACTGCAGCAGGCGTGGTGTTTTTTCTGTGGTACCTGGTCAGCGGGCAAGGTCGCTTGACGCTCAAGTGGCAAGGGTTTCAGATGCAGTGGAGCCAGTTCAGCGACATCCTCAAAGTCGGTGCCACGGCCTGCCTGTCGCCCGTACAGTCGGTGCTGGCCATCTTGATCTTCACCGGATTGCTGGCACAACTGGGCACCGAGGCCTTGGCCGGTTATGGCATTGGTCAGCGGCTTGAATTTTTATTGATCCCGATTTCCTTTGGCATTGGTGTGGCATCGGTGCCCATGGTGGGCATGGCCATGGGCGCAGGCAACATCACCCGCGCACGCCAAGTGGCTTGGGTGGCGGGCGGCGTATCGGCCATCAACCTGGCCCTGATTGGGGCGGTGGTCACACTGGCTCCCGACCTGTGGGCACGCTTGTTCACGCAAGACGAAGCAGTGCTGAGCCATGCACGGCAGTACTTGGTGACGGCAGGCCCGGCCTTTGCGTTTTTTGGTTTGGGCCTGACGCTGTACTTTGCATCCCAAGGTGCCGGGCAGGTCATCGGCCCGGTGCTGGCGGGCACGGTGCGTTTGGTTTTGGTGGCGGGTGCAGGCTACTGGCTGTCACAACACCAAGGCACGGCTGATCGTTTTTACCAACTGGTGGCCGTGGCCATGGTGCTCTATGGCGTGGTGACGGCCGCCGCCGTCAAGCTCACGCCATGGGGGCTCAAGAAAAAAGGGTGATGCCCCCATCACCAGTTTTCCGTGCGCGGGGTCCTGTCGGGGCTGAAGCCACCGACCTACAAATAGCGCCTTCAGGTCGAAAGCTTCATCGCCGACAGGAACGCACGATCGGCGTGACCATCACGGTTCAGGCCACCTTGTCCAGGCCCAGCAAACGGATCGCATTGCCTTTCAAAATGCCGGGCATCACCTCGGGCTTGAAGCCTGCCACCTCAAAGTCCTTCATCCAGCGCTCGGGCGTGATCAGCGGGTAGTCGCTGCCAAACAGGACACGGTCTTTGAGCAAGGTGTTGGCGTACTGGATCAATTGCTTGGGAAAGTACTTGGGGCTCCAGCCCGACAGGTCGATCCACACATTGGGCTTGTGCGTGGCCAAGCTCAGGGCCTCGTCTTGCCACGGAAAGCTGGGGTGCGCCATGACGATCTGCATGTCGGGCCAGTCAATGGCCACATCTTCGAGCAGCATGGGGTTGCTGTTTTGCAAGCGCAGGCCGCCGCCGCAACGCATGCCCGAGCCGATGCCGCTGTGTCCGGTGTGAAAGATGGCGGGCAATTTGTAGTGGTTGATCACCTCGTAAATCGGCCATGCCATGCGGTCATAGGGCAAAAAGCCCTGCACCGTGGGGTGGAACTTGAAGCCCTTGATGCCCTCTTCCTTGATCAGGCGCTCGGCCTCGCGTGCGCCCATCTTGCCCTTGTGTGGGTCGATGCTGGCAAAGGCAATCATCATGTCGCTGTTGTCGCGCGCTGCCTTGGCAATTTCTTCGTTGGGGATGCGGCGGCGGCCCAGCTGCGATTCGCTGTCCACGGTGAACATGACCAGTCCGATCTTGCGCTCGCGGTAATAGGCCACGGTTTCTTCGATGGTCGGGCGGCGGTCACTGCCAAAGAACTTGTCAGCGGCGCGGTCGTATTCCTCGCCGTAGTTGTCAAACGGATTCCAGCAGCTCACCTCAGCATGGGTGTGGATGTCGATGGCAATCAGGTCTTGGTGGTTCATGGGGCTCCTTCGCAGCAAATAGGGGTGAACAATAGCCGATCACGCGCAAGGCCAAGGTCACAAGCAAGACCGCACCCTCGATCGCCCCGAGGGCGGGGCTCGCACAAAATGCAAGGCATTCCCTGTGACAGGACATGTCAAACCTAGGGAAAACACCAAGCACAAAAGTGCCGATCACTGGTCACAATATGGTTATCAATAATAACTTTCTTGGCGTCTTGGCCAAGTCTGAAGAAAGCCCTTGCCATGACCCACACCCATCACCCCATCCTCGAACGCGCAGCCGCCAACGGCGTGGCTTTGGACATGCAAGGGGCCGTCGCAGTGGTGCGCCTTTGCCGTCCGGCCAAGCGCAATGCACTGAATGACGCCCTGATTGAAGCACTGCGCGATGTGTTTCAGAACCTGCCGCCTGAAGCGGGTGCCGCCGTGATCCATGGCGAAGGCGACCACTTTTGTGCCGGTCTGGATTTGTCTGAATTGAAAGAGCGCGATGCCGGTGAAGGCATTCACCACTCGCGCAGCTGGCATGTGGCCTTGAACGCGGTCGAGCAAGGCCGTGTGCCTGTGGTGGCCGCTTTGCATGGCGCGGTGGTGGGCGGAGGCTTGGAGCTGGCCAGCGCCAGCCACATTCGCGTGGCCGATGAAAGCACTTTTTACGCCCTGCCCGAAGGCACACGCGGCATTTTTGTGGGCGGCGGTGGCTCGGTGCGTGTGCCCAAACTGATTGGCGCAGCCCGCATGACCGACATGATGCTCACGGGCCGCGTGTACAACGCACAAGACGGCGAGCGCGTGGGTCTGGCGCAGTACCTGGTGCCCACCGGCACGGCCTTGACCAAAGCCATCGAGCTGGCCACCCGCATCGCCACCAACGCCCCCCTGACCAACTTTGCTTTGACGCACGCCCTGCCCCGCATTGCCGAACAGCCTGCAGACCACGGCTTGTTCACCGAAGCGCTGATGGCCTCCATCGCCCAGTCCGCGCCCGAAGCCAAAGCCCGTGTGCGCGCCTTCCTCGAAGGCAAGGCGGCCAAAGTGCAAAAGAGCTGAGTCAACACTCAAAGAAGAACAACGGAGACAAGCATGAACGCCCCCCAATTCCGCCCACTGAAGTTCGGCGTGACCCGCGTCACGCTGCGCGATGGTGCACCTGGCACACACTACCTCAAAGCCGATCAGGAACTGCAGCCCTTTGCCGAGCGCATGACCGACCGCCTGCAGCACTGGGCCCAAACCCAGCCAGACCACACGTTCATGGCCCGCCGTGTCAAACAAGCCGACGGCAGCACTGGCGACTGGAAACACATCAGCTACGCACAAGCCTGGCAGGCCGCACGCAGCATTGCGCAAGGCTTGATCGACCGGGGTCTGAACGCCGAGCGTCCCGTGGTCATCTTGAGCGAGAACAGCCTGGAACACGCCCTGCTGGCCTTGGGGGCCATGGTCGCAGGCGTGCCCTTTGTGCCCACCTCGCCACCCTACTCGCTGGTCAGCGTCGACTACGACAAGCTCAAACATGTACTTAAAACCGTCACGCCCGGCATGGTGTTCGCAACAGATGCCCGCTACGCCAAAGCCATTGCCGCCACGGTGAGTGAGGACATGGAAGTGGTGATGTGTGAAGGCGCTGTAGAGGGCCGGCAAGTCACAACGTTCGAGAGCCTGTGCGCCACCACCGCCACGCCAGCCGTGGACGCGGCCATTGCCGCCACCGGCCCCGACACCATCGTGAAGTTTTTGTTCACCAGCGGCTCGACCAAGTTGCCCAAGGCCGTCATCAACACCCAGCGCCTGTGGTGCGCCAACCAACAGCAAATGGCGCAGTCCATGCCGGTGCTGGCCGAAAAAGAACTGGTCTTGGTGGACTGGCTGCCGTGGAACCACACCTTCGGTGGCAACCATAACGTGGGCATGACCATTTACCACGGCGGCACGCTCTACATTGACGATGGCAAGCCCACCCCCGCACTGATTGGCGAGACCCTGCGCAACCTGCGCGAGATCGCGCCCACGGTGTACTTCAACGTGCCCACCGGCTTTGAAGCGATCGCCCACGCCATGAAAACCGACGATCTGCTGCGCAAGACCTTGCTGTCACGCTTGCAGATGTTCTTTTATGCCGGTGCCGCATTGGCACAGCCGATCTGGGACAGCCTATACGAATCGCAAGAGCGTGAAGTAGGCGAGCGCATCGTCATGGGCACCGGCCTGGGCATGACCGAGTCCGGTCCGTTTGGCATTTTTGTGACCAACCCCTTTGTGCAAGCCGGTGATTTGGGCGTGCCCACCCCCGGCCTGGAACTCAAGCTGGTGGACATGCAGGGCAAAACCGAGGTGCGTTACCGCGGCCCCAACATCACCCCCGGCTACTGGCGCAACCCGGAAGAAACCGCTGGCGCGTTTGACGAAGAAGGCTTCTTCAAAACGGGCGACGCGGTCAAGTGGATCGACGAGACCGATGTGCATTTGGGCCTGAAGTTTGACGGACGCATTGCCGAAGACTTCAAGTTGGCCACGGGCACCTTTGTGAGCGTGGGGCCATTGCGCGGCAAGATCATCGCGGCCGGTGCCCCCTACATCCAAGACGCAGTGCTGACGGGCATCAACATGAAAGAAGTCGGTGCGATGATTTTCCCGACACCTGCGGTGCGTGCTTTGAGTGGCTTGGCGGCCGATGTGCCTTTGTCTGAAGTTTTGGCCTCAGCCCCGGTGCTGGCCAAGTTCCAGGAGATCGTCAATGAATTGGCCAAAACCGGCACCGGCAGCGCCAACCGCATCGCACGCCTGTGTTTGCTCAGCGAGCCGCCCACCATCGACAAAGGCGAGATCACCGACAAGGGCTCGATCAACCAGCGCTCGGTGCTCACCCACCGCGCCGACACCGTGGCGGCACTGCATGCCGACACGCTGCACTACATCGTCAAACCCCAAATTTGACCTGTAGGTCGGCGGCTTCAGCCCCGACATGAAGCTGTCCAAAACCAGCCATGTCGGACCTGAAGGTGCCGACCTACGGAACAGCCCCCAAATCGGATTTAAAGATTCGAATCACAAGGAAAAAACATGGCTTCCAAAGGATTTTTCAACGCGTTTGCCGATGTGTGGATGCACGAAGGCGTGCGCACGCCCATGGTCGATTACTGCGGCGCACTGGGCCACATCTCGCCCACGGACCTGGGCATCAAGGCCGCGCGTGAAGCGCTCAAGCGTGCAGGCATTGCCCCCACCGAGATTGGCTCGGTCATCACCGGCAACATGGCCCCTGGCGACTTTGACCAATTCTTCTTGCCCCGCCACATTGGTTTGTATGCCGGCGTGCCGCAAGAAGTGCCCGCCATCATGACCCAGCGCATTTGCGGCACCGGCTTTGAACTGTTCCGCCAGGCCGGCGAGCAGATCGAAGCGGGCGTGTGCGACGCTGCGCTGGTGGTCGGCACCGAAAGCATGACGCGCAACCCGATTGCCGCCTTTGACCACCGCACGGGTTTCAAACTGGGTGCACCCGTGGGCTTCAAAGACTACATGTGGGAAGCGCTGAAAGACCCGGCCGCAGGCATCAACATGATCCAAACGGCCGAGAACTTGGCCAAAAAGTACAACATCACCCGCGAAGAGGTGGACCAGTTCGCGTCCGACTCGTTTGCCAAGGCTGTGGCCGCGCAAGCCGCCGGTTTTCATGCCGGTGAAATCGTGTCTGTGGTCACTGAAAAGTTTGAACTCGAAGGCTACAAAGCCCGTGGCATCAAGCTGCAAGGCAAGGTCACCGAAGTGGCCACCGACACGCACCCCCGCATCTCGCCCCCCGAAGTGCTGGCCAAGCTCAAGTCCGTCTACGAAGGCGGCGTGCAAACCGGCGGCAACAGCTCGGCCCTGGTCGATGCCGCCGCCGCTTGTGTGGTGACTTCTGGCGCGTATGCCAAGGCGAACGGCAAAAAACCGCTGGCCCGCGTGGTGGCGGCAGCCGCTGTGGGCGTGCCGCCCGAGATCATGGGCATTGGCCCAGCGCCAGCCATTCGCTTGCTGCTCGAGCGCACAAGCCTCAAGCTGTCAGACATCGGTCGCTTTGAGATCAACGAAGCGCAGGGTGCACAAACCCTGGCCGTGGCGAAAGAGCTGGGCCTGGATGTGTCCAAGCTCAACGTGAACGGCGGCGCAATTGCGCTCGGCCACCCCTTGGCCGCCACCGGCGTGCGCTTGACCATCACGCTGGCTCGCGAATTGAAACGCAGCGGTTTGCGCTACGGCATCTCCAGTGCCTGCGTGGGCGGCGGGCAAGGCATTGCGCTGTTGATCGAAAACCCTGAAGGCGCATGAAATGAACGCGTAGGTCGGCGGCTTTAGCCCCGACATGTTCGCGGTCTGCGGGCATTTGTCGGGGCTGAAGCCACCGACCTACAAAAATACAAAGTACAAGAACCCGTAGGTCGGCACCTTCAGGTCCGACATGTTTGTGGTCTGCAAGCATTTGTCGGGGCTAAAGCCACCGACCTACAAAAATACAAAGTGCAAGAACCCGTAGGTCGGCGGCTTCAGCCCCGACATGCATCCGAAACGTCGGACCAGAAGGTCCGACCTACAACAGAAAGGTCTCGACATGAACATCCAAGGACAAGCAGCACTGGTCACCGGCGGTGGCTCCGGTTTGGGCGAAGCCACTGCCCGCGAATTGGCCCGATTGGGCGCAAAAGTCGCCGTGCTCGATCTGAACATGGACAACGCCGAGCGCGTGGCAGCCGACATCGGCGGCCTTGCCGTGCACTGCAATGTGAGTGACCCAGACAGCATGGCCAAAGCCATCGAGACCGCTGCAGCAGCCCACGGCCCCGCCCGCATCCTGATGCAAATTGCGGGCATCGGCACCGCCAAGCGCGTGGTCGGCAAAGACGGCAACGCCGCGCCGCTGGAAGAGTTTGCCAAGGTGATCAACGTCAACCTGATCGGCACCTACAACGCCGCCCGTCTGTTTGCCGCCGCTTGCGCCAAGCTCGACCCCATGGAGGACAACGCCCGTGGCGTGATGGTCTTCACCGCATCGGTCGCCGCCTTTGACGGCCAAGTCGGCCAGCAGGCCTACAGCGCCTCCAAGGCTGGCGTGGCCGGCATGACGCTGCCCATGGCGCGTGACCTGGCGCAACACGGCATCCGCGTGTGCACCATCGCCCCCGGCCTGTTCAAAACACCGCTGCTGGCCAGCTTGCCCGAGCCGGTGCAAGCTTCGCTGGCCGCCAGCATCCCCTTCCCGGCACGCCTGGGAAAGCCCAGCGAATTTGCCGAACTGGCCTGCCACATCGTCAGCAACGACCACCTGAACGGCGAAACCATTCGCTTGGACGGCGCCTTGCGCATGGCACCTCGCTGAGGTGAGCTTCATCGTCCAACGAAGAAACAAGCCATGAAAACTGTTGTCTACGAAGTGCAAGTGATGTTCGGTGACTGCGACCCCGCAGGCATCGTTTTTTTCCCCAATTTTTCCAAATGGATGGACGCCTCGTCGCTGAACTTCTTTGTGAAGTGCGGCGTGCTGCCTTGGCGTGAATTGGTCAAGACGCGCGGCATCATTGGCACGCCGCTCTTGGAAATCAACACCAAATTCATCCGACCCGCCACCTACGGCGAAACCCTGCAGGTGCACACCAGCGTGCAAGAGTGGCGCGACAAAGTGTTTGTGCACAAACACGTGGTGATGCGCGGCGAAACCGTGCTGTGCGAAGGCACCGAAGTGCGTGCCTTTTGCATCAAGCACCCCGAGGACCCGGACCGCATCAAAGCCATCCCTGTGCCTGAAGACATCCGCGCTTTGTGCACTTGATACACCGACTTGAGCCATGTACTACGAACCCGGCGTCACCCCCCACGGTTTACCGCACGACCCCTTCAAGTCGTGCGTCATCCCGCGCCCCATCGGCTGGATCTCGACGGTGGATGCCCAAGGCCGCCACAACCTGGCCCCCTACAGCCAATTTCAAAACGTGACGTTTGACCCGCCCATCGTCATGTTCAGCGCCAACCAAACCACCCAAGGCGAGCGCAAAGACTCGGTGCGCAACGCCGAACAAACCGGTGAGTTCGTCTGGAACATGGCCACCTACGCGCTGCGCGATGCGGTCAACATCTCGGCCGAAGAAGTGCCCCACGGCGTGGACGAATTCGAGCGTGCAGGCCTCACCAAACTGCCCAGCCGCCGGGTCAAGCCCATGCGGGTCCAAGGCTCGCCCATCCAGTTTGAATGTGTGTACCTCAACAGCCTGCGCTTTCCCGGCAAGCCGCCCATGGGCAGCGCCGACGTGGTGTTTGGCCGTGTGGTGGCCATCCACATCGACGACGAGATCATCAATGGCCAAGGCCTGATCGACGTGCTCAAAATCCAGCCACTCGCTCGCATGGGCTACTACGACTACACCTTTGTCGACCAGCAATTTCAAATGGTGATTCCGGGCAACAGCCAAGCCCTGCTGGCCGGGCTGGAAGGCTCGGCCGACAAAGCGGCCAAGTCCTGATCTGAACACTCCAACGCCCACTTTTTTTCACCCCCATTCGTCCACCCTTTTCACAACCACGCCTCCAGGAGACAAGCATGAGCAACCGTCGAGAATTCATCCAATCCACCCTTGGTGCCGCCATTTTGGGCAGCACCGCATTCCAGCAAGCCTGGGCGCAAAGTGGCCTGCCCATTGAGCAAGTCAAAGTGCTCTACGGCTTCCCACCCGGCAGCTCGGGCGACATCTGCGCCCGCCGCGTGGCCGAAAAATTTGGCGGCACGCCTTACAGCAAAAACGCCGGCATCATCGACAGCCGACCCGGCGCGGGCGGCCAGATTGCCCTGAACCTGCTCAAAAGCGCCCCAGCCGACGGCTCGGTGCTGGCCATGACCCCGTTCTCGGCCATCTCGCTTTACCCCCACATCTTCAAAAACCTGCAATACAAGCCGTTTGAAGACTTCATCCCTGTGGGCACCGCCTCCATGATCCACCACGGTTTTGCCGTGGGCCCCATGGTGCCCGCCAGCGTCAAAAACGTGAAAGACTTTGTGGCTTGGGCCAAAGCCAACCCCGCGCAAGCGAGCTACGGCTCACCTGCTGCAGGCTCCACACCGCACTTCATTGGCGCGTTGCTGGGTCTGAACCAGAACTTCGAGTTCAAGCATGTGCCTTACCGTGGCTCGGTGCCCGGCGTGACCGATGTGGTCGGCGGCCAGATCGCTTGCATGTTCACCCCACACGGCGACTTCATTGCCAACCACAAAGCCGGCAAGATGCGCATTTTGGCCACCTCGGGCAAAACCCGTTCACCCTTTGTGCCCGATGTCGCCACCTTTGCCGAGCAAGGCTTTCCTGAATTGACCGTGGAAGAGTGGTTTGGCTTTTACGCTCCCGCCAAAACCCCGGCCAACGTGGTGCAAGCGGCCAATGCAGCCATCAATGCCGCCCTCAAAGACAAAGGCGTGTTGGACGCATTGACCGTGGTGGGCCTGATTCCGTTTGGCGGCACTGCGGCAGACCAGCTCAAGAGCTCACAAGTGGAACTCGAGCGCTGGGGTCCCCTGATCAAGCGCATCGGCTTCAGCATCGATTCCTGATTCAGAAGACTGATATCGTGTAGTCCGGCGCTGCTTGATGGCAGCGCCGGCCTTTTTCTATCGAGCCCCCAAAACCCATGAACGCCTACCAACCCCGCACCGACGACATGCAGTTTGTGCTGTCCCGTGTTTTGAACGCGCCCGCCCAGCTGCAAGCCCTGCCCGCCTTTGCCGAGGTCGACCCTCCCCTCGTGCAGCAAGTGCTCGAAGAAGCAGGCAAGTTCGTGGGCGAGGTGATCGCCCCGCTCAACCGCGACGGGGATGAAATCGGTGCGCAGTGGAAAGACGGCACCGTCACCATGCCGCCGGGCTTCAAAGACGCTTACCAGGCGTTTTGGCAAGCGGGCTGGCCTGCCCTGGCCTCCAGTGCCGAAGACGGCGGCCAAGGCCTGCCCAGCGTGCTCGAAGCCATGCTCTACGAAATGCTGAGCGCCGCCAACCACGGCTGGACCATGGCCCCCGGCCTGCTGCACGGCGCTTATGAATGCATCAAGCACCACGCGAGTGACGAGCTCAAAGCGCTGTACCTGGAGAAAGTGGCGACTGGCGAATGGCTGGCCACCATGTGCCTGACCGAGCCCCATGCGGGCTCAGACCTGGGACTGGCCCGAACCAAAGCCGTGCCCCTGCCTGATGGCCAGTACGCCGTCAGCGGCACCAAAATTTTCATCTCGGGCGGCGAACACGACCTGACCGACAACATCGTGCACCTGGTGCTGGCCCGCCTGCCCGACGCGCCCCCTGGACCCAAAGGCCTGTCGCTGTTCCTGGTGCCCAAGTTTTACCCCGATGGTTCGCGCAGCCGCGTGCACTGCGACCGCATCGAAGAAAAAATGGGCCTGCACGGCAGCCCCACCTGCGTGATGCGTTTTGACGAAGCGGTCTCTTCGATAGTGGGCGAACCCGGCAAAGGCTTGGGCGCCATGTTTGTGATGATGAACGCCGCCCGATTGCATGTGGCCCTGCAAGGCATTGGCCTGCTGGATGCCGCCTGGCAAAAGGCCGACGCCTATGCACAAGAGCGCCGCCAAATGCGTGCGCCGGGCAAAGGCAAGTCGGCGGGCGAAGCGGATTTGATTGGCGAGCACCCCGCCATGCGCCGCATTTTGGACACACAACGCGCCTGGGTTGACGCCGGTCGGGTGCTGGCCTACCGCACCGCGCTCGAACTCGACCTGATCAAACACAGCCCCGACGCTGCTGCCCAAGCCGCCGCCCAGCGCTGGTGCGCCCTGGTCACGCCGGTCATGAAATCGGTGTTCACCCACCAAGCCTTCCATGGCGGCAGCGACTGCCTGCAGGTGTTTGGCGGGCACGGCTATGTGCGCGAATGGGGCATCGAGCAGATCGTGCGTGACGCCCGTGTGGCCATGATTTACGAAGGCACCAACGAAATCCAGGCGATTGACCTGCTGGTGCGCAAAGTGCTGGCCGATGGCGGCACCGGCATGAACGCCTTGCTGGACACCCTGGCTGCCGACTTGCCACCCCACCACAAAGCCAGCACGCCAGCAGCAGCCCGTCTCCAGACCCTGCGTGCCGTGACCGCGCAAATCGTCAAGGCCGCGGCACAAGACACCGCCCTGCCCTACCGCGTGGCCGACGATTATTTGCGTGCTGTGGCGCTGGTGCTCATGGACTGGGCCTGGCTGCGCATCGAGTCGGGTGTGGACGCCGACACACCCCATGCCCAAGCCCGTTGGCTGACACCGGCCAAAGCCCTGCGCAGCTGGGTTCTGCCCGAATTTCAAATGCGCACCTTCATCATCGTGCAGCAATGCATGGCCGCCGCATGAGCGACGACATGCCCATCACCCCACAAGCTGGCAAAGTGGCAGAAAAAGGGGCCACTCCAGCCACCATGGCATTGGCCCCCAAAACCCCGTGCACCCCCTCGGCCAAAGCGCTGCGCCCCATTGCCAAGGTGGCCAAGGTGGCGAAAGTAGCGAAAGTGGTCAAGTCTGCGGCGACCAGCGCAGAGCAAGTGGACACCCGCTACCTGCAAAGCCTGATGGGCTACAACGCACGGCGTGCAGCACTGAGCATCATTGAGTTGTTTTTGGAGCGGCTCGCGCCCTATGGCCTCAAGCCCGTGGACTTTTCGGTCATGTCTACCATTGGCCACAACCCCGGTGTGACCTCGCGCCAGCTGTGCACGGCCCTGAATTTGTTGCCCCCCAACTTGGTGGGGCTGATTCAGTCACTCGAAGCTCGGGGCTTGATCGAGCGCAAGCCCCACCCGCACGACGGTCGCGCCGTCGGCCTGCACGCCACACCCAAAGGCCAGGCCTTGATGGTGCAAGCCGAACAAACGGCCACCGAGCTCGAAACCGAAAAAACCGCCAGGCTCACGCCCGCCGAGCGCAAGACGCTCGTGGCGCTGCTGCAAAAAATTTACTTCTGACCGCGCTCGGCCAAAAAGATGTCAATGCGGCGGTTGCGGGCCCGGCCATCGGCGCTGCCGTTGTCGGCAATCGGTTCACGCGAACCCCGGCCATCAATGGCGATGCGTGCACTGCTCACCCCACGGGCCACCAAGTAATCACGAGCACTTTGCGCACGGTTGACCGACAAGGGGTTGTTGATGGCATCGCTGCCGGTGTTGTCGGTGTGACCCACAATGCGCACTTCCATGCTCGGCTGTTGGCTCAGACCTTGGGCAAACTGGTCCAGAATCGGGCGCAAATTGGCCTTGATGTCGGCACGGCCTGTGTCAAATGAAATGTCGTTGGGAATGCTCAGCTTGAGCTGGTTGTCTGCCGTTTGTGTGACCACCGTGCCCGTGCCAGCCGTGGCTTGCTCCATGGCGCGTTTTTTGTCTTCCATGTTTTTGGACCAGATGTAACCGCCCAAAGCCCCCAAACCCGCGCCAATGGCGGTGGACTTGCTGTCACGCCCCAAAATTTGACCCGCCACCGCGCCGATCACGGCACCGGTGCCCGCCCCCTTTTGCTCTTGTGTTGCCGTCGCGCAACCGGTCAACAAAACAGCCACGGCGCTGGCCAAAACGCCCATGTGGGTCAAAGCAGATTTTGGTGTGAACATAAAAAAGTCCTTGAAGTCAATGAATGCACCTGAATTTAACCCGGCGCAAATTGCTGACCTGTGACTTGGCACACAAAAATTGCAAGCAATCGTGTCAGCTCACTTCCAAAACACTTTGCCCACAGCCCACGTGCCGCCCTAAGCGCCCAACTCAATCGCCACGTAAGCCGTCACCACACTCACCAAAGCAATGCAAACCAGCAAGGTCACGGTGCCGTGTTTGCGGAAAAAATAAACCAACGAAGCCGCATCTATTTTTCCGCCTTTACGCCCGGAAGCTCGCCGACGGTGACGCCTGGATTGGGGTTCTTGAATTTTGTTCATGGGCATCTCCTGGACAAGGTACGAACTCAAGGCAGCTGCTGGTCAAGCAAGGCATGAAAGCAAACCTCAAAAATCGTTGTTTTCTTTGTTTTTATGATAAATTTGGGAAATTATGAATCATGATCTGACTGATCTTGATTTCCATATTTTTTTAAACGCACAACCCATCCAGGCGTCCACATGAAAATCACTGCACTTCTGGCCTTGGTGGCCTTGACCACAGGCACCGCATTCGCGCAAAGCAACCCCAAAGACTTTTTGGGCTATTACGAAGGCGTGCAATTGGGCAGCAACAGTGCCACCGTGACGGGCCCATCCTTGGACACCACCACCAAGTCCATCTACCCGGCCATCGTCTTGGGTTACAACATCATGCACAACAACATGTTGGTGGGCATCGAAGGTTTTGCCGACTACCACAAGAAATCGTCGACCGGCATCGTGGCTGGTGTGACCTTCAAAGCCGGCAAAATCATCAACCACACCCTGGTTTATGCACGCGCTGGCGTTAAAGGCGACATGCCCAGCTACCGCCCCCAAGTGGGCGTGGGTCTTGAACACCGCCTGGACAGAGACATGACCGTCAGCGGCATCCTGACCTACGACGTCATCAACAAGGACGGCGTCAAACGCACCAACAACAACGCCGCCATCGGCCTGAACTTCTACATTCACTGATCTAGCCCTGCTGACAACAGCAACCTCTGTGGACCCGCAGGTCAATCGGTTCTCTCTTGTAAGAGCCAGCCCTGCTAGCGATAGCAACACTTGCGCACCCGCAAAGGTCCTTCCGTCTTCTCTTGTAGGAGCCAGCCCTGCTGGCGATCACAACACTTGCAGACCCGCAAAGGTCCTTCCGTCTTCTCTTGTAGGAGCCAGCCCTGCTGGCGATCACAACACTTGCGCACCCGCTAAGGTCCTTCCGTCTTCTCTTGTAGGAGCCAGCCCTGCTGGCGATAACAACACTTGCAGACCCGCAAAGGTCCTTCCGTCTTCTCTTGTAGGAGCCAGCCCTGCTGGCGATAGCAACACTTGCGGACCCGCAAAGGTCCATCAATTGCAAGTCATGCACCTACAAACTCCCCCTTAAAAAATGACATACAGACGAGAAATCGACGGCTTGCGGGCGCTTGCTGTTTTACCTGTGATTTTGTTTCACGCGGGAGTGGATGCTTTTAGTGGTGGGTTTGTAGGCGTGGATGTGTTTTTTGTGATCAGTGGATATCTGATCACTGGAATCATTATTTCAGAACTCGCAAAAGGCAATTTCTCACTCATCAATTTTTACGAAAGACGCGCTCGAAGAATTCTTCCTGCCTTGTTTTTGGTCATGCTTGTGTGCTTGCCATTTTCTTGGTTTTTGCTACTGCCACATGATTTGAAAGATTTTTCAGACAGTTTGCTTGCTGTACCTTTATATATATCAAATATTTTATTCTGGACCGAAAGTGGATATTTTGATACGACAGCCGAACTCAAGCCTCTTTTGCATACATGGAGTTTGGCAGTAGAGGAGCAGTATTATTTATGCTTTCCACTGTTTTTAATGTCCATTTGGCGATTTGGTCTCAGATGGGTGCTGTTGTTGATGGGAGGTATGGTCATTGCTGGTTTAGCTTACGCCGAGTGGGCATCACTGGCCAAACCTGCCGTTGCATTTTATTTGTTACCATCCCGCAGCTGGGAGTTGCTTCTTGGGGGCTTGGCCGCATTTTATGTCTTGTCTGAACACTATCAAGCAAAGAGTCATTTTTTATCAGAGATTGCCAGTGCATTAGGAATGTGTTGTGTATTATTTTCTGTCTTTTATTTCAGCAAGGCCACGCCATTTCCCGGATTTTACGCTTTGATACCTACAGTGGGTGCTGTTTTAATTATTTTATACGGAACACATGATACGATTGTCGGCCAGTTATTGGGACAAAAACTCATCGTGAACATGGGTCTTGTAAGTTACAGTGCTTATTTGTGGCATCAACCCCTGTTTGCATTCGCACGCCATCAAAGCATCAACAATCCAGATCAATATATTTTATTAATTTTGAGTGCGTTATCAATCGGCTTGGCTTATTTAAGTTGGCGATTTATAGAAACTCCATTTAGAAATAAAACATGGATATCCAGAAAAAAGTTATTTCTTTTTGTATTGATGGGTTCTTTATTCTTTATGGGATTGGGTCTGGCAGGCATTGCTTACAAAGGATTTAAAACTAGATTCAACTATCCTGAAAAATTCGAGGCTCAATTTAAATTGCAAGACCATCGAAAAAATTGTGACAATGGTCAAGGCCATCAGTCCGGAGATGTTCCTTTTTGTACCTATGGCTCAGAAAATAATAGCAAACCAAATATGGTGATATTTGGTGACAGTCATTCTGCTGCCATTCATCCGGTTTTTGAGAAATTGGCCCATGAACAAGGATTCACTTTTGCTCATCATGGATTGGGGGGTTGTATTCCATTGATCAACGTTGATGTGCTCAAAGGAAACTGGGATCGTGGTGTTTGTAAAAAAGTTTCAGAAAGCCAATACGAATACGTCAAGAAAAATAAAATTAAAACAGTGATCTTGGTAGCTCGATGGAGTTATTACACGCAGGGTGAATATGAAAAGGACATGAAGGGTTATTTCCTCAGTTCTGATAGCCTGGATGATATTGGCCGCGAAAAATCCCGTTCTGTTTTTAAAAATGAATTTTTACGAACTGTTGAGTCTTATGAAAAATTGGGTGCACAGGTCATAGTCTTGCTTCAAGTGCCACAGCAAAAATCGGAGCCCAGAAAGATCTATTCAAAAATCTTGATGCTGAATGAGCCTGACAACAAAAAAACACAAGACGCCATACTGGACTATTCAGTGATGGAGTCAGATCATTTGAAATTACAAGCTTTTAACAGGGAATTCTTTTACTCGATTCAACAGCGCAGTCGCTTGACCTTCGTTAACCCAGATGCTGCTTATTGTCACGACGGACGTTGTGCATTAGGGACAAGCGAATATTCGTTTTATCAGGACTTGGACCATTTGAACGCATTGGGTGCACTGGAGCTTGAAGGTTTGCTGCGTGGTGCACTGCGCAAAGCCGGCGTCGTAGAGCATTGAGAGTGCATGAATCGCTCAATGTGCATGCCAACTCCATCATCAACCCTCGCTATCGCCAGCAGGGCTGGCTCCAACAAAGGCATGCTATCGCCGACATGGCTGGCGCCAACTCATTTAATTGGGATCTGACCCCAATAATCATCAACCCTCGCTATCGCCAGCAGGGCTGGCTCCAACAAAGGCATGCTATCGCTGGCAGGGCTGGCTCCAACTCATTTAATTGGGATCTGACCCCAATTAAATGACCCCAATTAAATGTCATTGGGTCAGGATTAAGAGCGGCCGTAGCGGTCTTCGAAGCGGACGATGTCGTCTTCGCCGAGGTAGCTGCCCACTTGCACTTCAATCAGTTCCAAGGGGATCTTGCCGGGGTTTTCCAAGGCATGCACCGAACCCAAGGGCAAGTAAATGGACTGGTTTTCGGTCAACAAATGCTCTTGACCATCCAGCGTCACGCGGGCTGTGCCCGACACCACAATCCAATGCTCGGCGCGGTGGTGGTGCATTTGCACCGACAACTTGGCCCCTGGCAACACCGTGATGCGCTTGACCTGATAACGCCCACCGGCATCCACCGAATCGTATTTGCCCCAAGGACGGTACACCTCTCGGTGAATTTGATGCTCGGTGCGCCGATTCGCCTTGATCTGCGCCACGATCTGTTTGACTTCGTTCACGCGCTCGCGGGGAGCCACCAACACCGCGTCTTTGGTCTGTACCACCACATGGTCTTGCAAACCCACCGTGGCCACCAATGCGTTCTCCGCAAAAATCAGGTTGTTGTGGCTGTCGTGCGACAGCACATCGCCGCGGTGCACATTGCCTTGAGCGTCGTGCGGCAGCACCTCCCACAAAGCGGCAAACGCCCCCACATCGCTCCAGCCGGCATCCATGGGCACGACCACCGCAGCATCGGTTTTTTCCATGACGGCGTAATCAATCGACTCGTCCGCACACGCCTTGAACGCCTCGGCGTCGACCCGCACAAAATCCATGTCGGCCTGGGGTGCCAGCATCGCCTTTTGGCACGCGGCCAAAATGTCCGGCCGATGCGTCTGAAGCTCGGCCAGGTATTGGCTGGCGCGGAACAAAAACATGCCGCTGTTCCAGTCATAGTCACCGCTGGCCACGTAACCCTCGGCCACAGATGCATTGGGCTTTTCGACAAACGCGGCCACCTTGAACGCGCCCTCGCCCACCGCCGCCCCGCGCTTGATATAGCCATAACCCGTCTCGGCCCGGTGCGCCACAATGCCAAAGGTCACCAAAGCGCCCGCCTCGGCCAAGGGCAAAGCGGTTTGCACAGCCGCCTGAAATGCAGGCGTGTCCTGAATCATGTGGTCGGCCGCCAACACCAACATCAAAGGATCTGCCCCCGATGCGGTGGCCTGCAAAGCGGCCAAAGCCACCGCAGGCGCTGTGTTGCGTCCGGCAGGCTCCAAAACAATGTTGCCCTGCAATGCCCCAATTTGTCGCAACTGCTCGGCCACCAAAAAGCGGTGGTTCTCATTGCAAATGACCATCGGATGCGCCACAGGCAAACCCTGCAAACGGCTGACCGTGGCCTGCAACATCGACTGTTTTTCGCCCAAAGCCAAGAACTGCTTGGGAAAAAGTTCGCGCGACAAAGGCCACAAACGGGTGCCGGAACCACCGGCCATGATGACGGGTAAAAGTTTCATAGTCTTCGAGCATAAAGGCCAATATCAGCCATTTGAAAAAAACCAATCAAAATCTGCCCCTGATTTTGTTGCTAATTTTGCAGTTAACTGGCTCAACGGCTTAACGGCTTGATGAAGACGATGGTTGATTGGCCAAGGTCCAATGAGCCACAATTTCTTTGAATGCACGGGCGCTGCCGTCCAAGCTGTTGGCGTCAGGCAACCAGGGCCAGCGGCCGTTGCTGGTGCCGACCTCATGGTCGGTGGCCACGGCGTGCACTTCAAGGCCTTGCTGCTCAAACAACTTCACGGCACGTCGCATGTGCAAGGCCGACGTGACCAACAAAATCTTGTGAATGCCACGCTCGCGCAACAACTTGGCCGACATCTCAGCGTTTTGTCGTGTGTTGCGGCTGAGTTCTTCGGTGAGCAAAGCGGCAGCGGGCACGCCCAAATCAAGCATGAACTGCCGCATGCTCAGGGCTTCGAGCTCGGAGGCTTCGGTCAAGTCACTGCCGCCGCTCAGCATCACCACAGGGGCTTTGCCCGATGCAAAAAGGCGCGAAGCATGCCACACCCGGTCTGCAGCTTGACCCAAATTGGGCCAAGGGCGCAGGGCATCCGATGGATCCATGGTGCCACCCAGCACCACCACAGCCTGCGCTGTGGGCAAACCGGCCATGGGCATCGGGGGATACAGGGCTTCGAGCTGACCGCGAACCCAGTGGCTGGCCAGCGGTGTAGACCAGCACCACAACCACACAAACGCCCCTACAGCCAGCACCCGCGCTGAGCGCTTGCGCCCTTTCAGGCTCAAAACCGCAGCCAACGCCCAAGCCAACAAGGCCGTGCCCAGCGGGGCGATCAAAAAAGTGATGAATGAGTTGAGCAAGAGCACAGGCAAATCGATTCAATGGGGGTTTGCAGCGTGCAAAGATTTTCGCAGCGAAGGCCTTGCACTCAGATGAAACAGACACTGCTTTTTTAAAACTTGGTCAACATTGATTGAAACTTGATCTGTATTTAAATAAATATGAATCGATATTTACATTTTTACTTGATTTCAGTCAACCTTTCAATTCATGGTGCTGTCGGTTTTTTTGCAGCAGACAGCTCCGCCGACGATGGCGACGGTCCTGGTGCACGAAGGTCTATCGCCAGCAGGGCTGGCTCCTACAAAAAACCAGCGGCGATGGTCTGGGCGCTATTCCCCTGTTGGAGCTTGCCCTGCAAGCGATGGCGCCTCGCCAACGCTCAAACGTTTTTTATCGCCAGCAGGGCTGGCTCCTACAAAAAAACAGCGGTGATGGTCTGGGCGCTATTCCTCTGTTGGAGCTTGCCCTGCAGGCGATGGCGACGGTCCTGGTGCACGAAGGTCTATCGCCAGCAGGGCTGGCTCCTACAAAAAACCAGCGGCGATGGTCTGGGCGCTATTCCCCTGTTGGAGCTTGCCCTGCAGGCGATGGCGACGGTCCTGGTGCACGAAGGTCTATCGCCAGCAGGGCTGGCTCCTACAAAAAAACAGCGGCGATGGGTCGTGCTCTATTTGTCCAAAACAGGCCTAAAGTGACGACCAAGCACTCGCCACAACAAGCAAGCACAACCCACCCCCACCGCATCGGCTGCCCAATCGGCCCATTCACCAAAACGCCATCCAACGGCCCACTGGGCCAACTCAATGCCTGCGCCATAAGCCAGCATGCCCAGCAACACGCGCATCCTTTGACGTGGCCACACCCACAATGCCCAGAACGTCAACACGGCAAAAGCCACAGCATGCTGCGCCTTGTCCCACCAATCCAACACGGGCAGCTGCAAATGCTGCACGGGCAACAAAGCCAGCACGGTCACCGCTGCCATGGCCAAAAACCAAGCTGCTCGCATCCAAAACATTCAATACTCCCGGTGAGCAACTAGGCTAAAGCACAACCCAAAAAATGAGCCCCAAGGCTCATTTTTTTGATCAGAAAAGAATCGGGATCTGACCCCAATTAAATCTTGATCGCCGCAACGAACCTGTCCTTAGGTATCAGATACGGTTTGCCGTGCATTTTTTGGCCGTAGAAGCTGCGTGTTTCCGCCTGCGGCGGGTTGATGCCGGATAACAAAGTTTTTTGTCACTTGGCGATGCCCAAGAACACCGCCAAGCAACGTTCGACCTCCACCAGTGCATCCGAGTCGATGTGCCCGAAGGCTGGTCCTACCTTGTCGCGCTTCACAGTCATAGCCTTGTCCACCATCACCTGAGAAGGCTTCTGCAAACCATTCTCAGTGCTCGGCTGAACAGTCACGCGCAGCAATGGCGCGGCAACAAGCGTGCTGGTGATTGGCAGAACCGTTGCGCTCGCGTGTTCGCTGAACTGGTTGGCTTGAATCACCAACGCGAGCCGTGGCCTTCCAAAATCGCCCTGCATGGCGATGGTCACAAGGTCGCCACGCATCATCCCGTCCAGCCGTCCACGTTTGCTAAGGCTTCATCCATGAACTGCTGCATGGCCGTATCGGCGCTGTCGGCTTGAGCCACGAGAAGACATTGGCGACGGCATTCGTCCGCGAAGTCCGGTCGGCGCGTGTCCGGCACCCAGATTTGCACCGGGCGCAGTCCCGCCATGCGCAGCGCGTCGCGGTGCTTTTGAACTCGTGCATTGACGTGCGGGGTTCCCATGTGAGCCTCCTAATAAGTTACATGCAACACTATACGAAGCAACTTCGTTACATGCAACCGATTCGTGGTGGCGGAATTTTCCGCAGTTTCGGCTTCGGTCACGATAGTTGTCCGGTGATTAGCAAAACACCCCCACAAAAACGACCAAAGAGCCCGCAGGCCCCTTGATAATCCAAAACAATCAGGATCTGACCCCGATTTTTTCTTGAATTCCCTATCAGGCAAAAACGACACTGGTTCGTCCAGTGGCGCGAGAACGTGATGGCTTGCGCACCACAATTTGAACATCCCGGCCTAGCCGATTCATGCACTCCAACATCTTGGCCTCGCTGATGCCCCGAAATTGACCACGCAGCATGCCCGAGAGTTTGGGCTGGGGCATACACAGAATCTCAGCAGCCTGAGTTTGGGTCAGGTGACGGTGTTTGATGATTTCACCAATTTTGGCGGCCAAGGTCGCCTTGACTTGCATCTCGGCAGCATCGGGCAAACCAAGGTCTTCGTAGATATTGGCAGATCCCTTTTCAATCTCGATCATTTCAGGCTCCTTTGGCATGCGCTTGCGCTGCCTTTAAACGTTCGCGAATTAAGTCCATATCTTGCTTTGGGGTTTCGATGCCTTTGGTGGATTTCTTCTGAAAACAGTGCAAAACGTAGACCCTCTCGGCGATCTTGACCGTGTAAACAGCACGGTATGTGTCCCCCATGTGGTCTTCAACAACCTCCAGAACACTGGCACCACCAAATCCCTTCAACGGCTTGGCCTGGTCATGCTTTTTGCCTGACTGCGCCAAATGCAAAGCAAAGCCGAAGACATCGACGAGGTCGCTTGGCATGGCAAGAAGATCCTTCTTAGAGGACCCCACCCAATGCAGTGACTTCAGATGATCAGACATCGTTGAATTATATCCATTTGGGTCTAAACGCCCCCTGTCACGATAGTTGTCCGCACTGACAAACCCCATAAACAATCAAGGAGCCTAAAGGCTCCTTGAACTAGCAAAAGAATTGGGATCTGACCCACTACTGTCCGGAGATTTCTGGGAAAAGACAAAACTGGGCTTCAGGCTCCCCGGTTTCATCGTTTAGCAACTGCTCACCGAGCAGTTCGGCCAGCGGCTTGACCTCGAACAAGGACAAGCTGAGGACCTGCAAGATGGCGTGCATTGACCCCTCCAACGCGAGTCTTTTTTTGACAATGGCCACCACCACGTAGGTGCATACAGCGCACCAAATTTGGGTTTTGACGGCGTTGGCGCTGGTGCCTACAAATGCCTTGATACGCAAGTTTTGTTTGATCCACTTGAAGAACAATTCGACCTGCCAGCGGCTTTTATAAAGCTCGGCAACGTGGCTCGCTGGCAAATCAAAATGGTTGGTCAAAAGCGTGATGTGGCGGGCTTGCTCGACAAGGTAGAACTCGATTCTGCGCAATGGCCATGTATAGGTTTTATGCGTTTGTTGCCCGGTCAGCTCGATGGACTCATCTGTGAGGATCACAAGGCTCGGGGTTGCAGGCGGAGTCGGTACGGAGTTAACGACGCGGTATTTCAATGGGTACTTGGAGCGCACGACAAAGAAGGCACCCGCATGACAAAAGCGCACGAGTCGTGCCATGTGAACGTAGCCTCTGTCCATGATGTAAAAACTGCCAGCCTCCAGGCGAAGATGGTCTAAAAAGGTTGCATCGTGCACGCGCGAACCTGTGATTTGAATGAAGGCTGGAATGTTGCCGCGAAGGTCGAGCAGCGTGTGCACTTTGACACCCCCACGGCCCTTGGTTGCAGGGGCCCAGTCAAACAAGCTCAGGCACAAATCGATGGTGGTGGAGTCGATGGCATACACACTCTGATCCAGGTCCAGCCCAAAAGCATCTTGGCCGTAAAGGCTGCGAGCAACACCGATGAGGTGCATGGCAAAGTCTTCAAAGATCCTGCAGTCTCGTCGCTCGTTGGCATCGGCCAAAGTGGAGCGAGCAACCTGGCTGCGAAACCAAGCTTGCCTTTGTGCATGGGCGCACCTCGCAAAAAAGCAAAGTGTGCTGCCAGGCAATGGACTATTCAAATAGATTTCGACTTGAAATCAAAAAAATCTATACAAATCATGAGGTTAGCGGCGGGGCCTGGAAAATCTCCGGACAGTAGTGGGTCAGATCCCGATTCTTTTCAGATCAAAAAATGAGCCTTGGGGTTCATTTTTTTTGCTTGTGCTTTAGCCTAGTTGCTAACCGGGCAAAGTGGCGATGGCCAGCTGTATTGACCCAGCGGAAATATGTTTTGATTCTGCAGCCCGTTTCCGGCAAAATACTTAAATTATTTTTTTGCCGGAAACATTATGAAATCGCTGTCGCAGCAACAACGACTTCACCAAGTCAACACCGAACAGCTTTTCGAAAACTATCGATCCTCGCTGAGTCATGCTGCGTCCTATCAATATGGCATGCGCTGGAAAACGGTTCGCAGCACGGAATATCTTTTCCGGGACAAAGACCGTCGCGGTAATGGCAAGTCACTCGGACCGCGATCGGCTGAGACGGATGCATTGTTGGCGGCTTTTACTGCGGGCCGCAATGTGGCGCAAGAGCGTTTGCGGCTCATCACCGAAAAAATTCAAGAGCAAGCGAGGCTGAACAAGGCATTGCGCTTGAATCGCGTGCCACGTGTTGTGGCTCGCGTGCTGCGAGAACTCGATCAGGCCGGTCTTCATGACAGTTTTACGGTGATTGGCACCCAAGCTTTGTACGCTTACGAGGCTGTCGCAGGCGCACATTTCTTGTTGGAATTGCTGGCCTCAGGCGATGTGGATCTGCTCTACGACGCGCGTCAAAAAATGACTGTAGTCTCGGAAAAGCTTGATGGCGAGGGCTTGCTGGGCTTGCTTAAAAAAGCGGATAAAACATTTGAATGTGTTCGAGAAAATGGTTATCGCGCTGCCAACGCGGGTCAGTTCATGATCGACTTGGTGATTGCGCCTCGTGGGATGCAGGACGCAGCGAGTGTCACGTTCGCGAAGGATGATCTTGTGGCGACCGAGGTGCCTGGCCTGCAGTGGTTATTGAACTCCCCGAAATTGGATGCCGTTGCCATTGATGAGGATGGATGGCCGGTGCCCATGCGTGTGCCTGATCCGCGAGCTTTTGCATTGCACAAGGCTTGGCTTTCCGGTCTGCTTGATCGTGAGCCCCTTAAAAAACCTCGAGACTTGGCGCAAGCAAGGTCGGTAGCAAAACTTGTCATTGATGAAATGCCACACCTTCCGTTCGAAAGCACCTTGACATCTCTGCATGGTGACGTCCGTAATATGCTGCCGATGTTGCTCCAATCATCAATTTGAGTCGGATGCCAATGGATTTGCAACAAAAGAGCCTTCGGGCTCTTTTGTTGTTGTGCGCCCAGCATGGGCGCACACCTGCGGGTGCAAGTCCCGCTGCGAGCTGGTCACAGTGAGCTTGAGTGTTGCGCAACTGCGTGAGGGCGACCGAGCGTGGGAAGGAAGCGTGGAGCGTAAATCGCGAGCCGATGAACAAGAACCGCATAGAAGGCGCTACCAAGCAGGGCGAGTGGGCAACACCCCACGAAGCTCTTGTGACCAAGGCGAGGCGGCGTAGATGCGGCGGTTGTGCGATGAAGGTGTGCGACCCTTACCTGGGGAGATCTCGCCTTGTTTCTGAAAGGAAGACGGCATTGCCGGAGCGAGAAGTCAGCAGAGGTCGTAGTAGTTGGAGCCGGGGCCGCTGAGGCCACAAGGCAAGAGCGAAGGACCGAACGAGAGTGAGTAACCGAGGACATGCAAAGCCACAAGGTCATGCGTCAGATGCCGGAGCGATCCGGGCGGGCAGGAAGGCGGCACGGTGAAGCCGGGCCAGACACTGCCAGCGACGAAACCCGAGGTACGTTGCATGAGCACCCGGATACAGGGTCGGCAAAGCAACTGGCAGGCACAGGTGGCTTGCTAGAGGCGGCGCTGACAAGGGCAGAACCTGCAGGCGGCATGGAAGCGGGTCAAGGCCAACAAAGGTGCAGCCGGGGTGGACGGGCTCAATATCGAGCAAACCGCCCTGATCTTGCAAACGAGCTGGCCGGACATTCGCCAAGCGCTGCTGGCGGGAAGCTACCGGCCCAGTCCGGTACGCAAGGTATTGATTCCCAAACCGGACGGCAGCCAGCGAGAGCTGGGCATTCCGACGGTCATAGATCGATTGATCCAACAAGCACTGTTGCAAGTGCTGCAACCGCTGATCGACCCCACTTTCAGCGAACACAGCCACGGGTTTCGACCGGGTAGGCGTGCACACGATGCGGTCAAGGCCGCTCGGGCGTACGTCCAATCGGGCAAGCGCGTGGTGGTGGACGTGGACTTGGCCAAGTTCTTTGATCGGGTCAATCACGACATCCTGATCGATAGGCTCAGAAAACGCATCGATGACGCTGGCGTGATCCGGCTGATTCGGGCGTACCTGAACGCCGGGATCATGGACGGCGGGATGGTGGTCGATCGCCACTTGGGCACGCCGCAAGGCGGGCCACTCAGTCCGCTGCTGGCCAATGTGCTGCTGGACGAGGTGGACAAGGCGTTGGAGGCGCGCAGCTGCTGCTTCGCGCGCTACGCCGACGACTGCAACGTCTACGTGGGCAGCAAGAAGGCAGGCTAACGGGTGATGGCGTATCTCAGAAAACTTTACACAGGCTTGAAGCTTCAAATCAACGAAGCCAAGAGCGCGGTGGTCAGCGCCTTAGGGCGCAAGTTTCTGGGTTACGAGTTGTGGATAGCCAAGGGCAAAGAAGTCAAATGTGCGGTGGCCTACAAGGCACAGGCCAACTTCAAGGCGCGCATCCGGCAACTGACACGTCGCTCGGGCGGGAGCAGCATGGCACAAGTGGTAGAGAAGCTGCACCCCTACCTGCTAGGTTGGAAGGCTTACTTCTGGATGGCGCAAACGCCCAAAGTCTGGCGAGAGCTGGACGAGTGGCTGCGCCACCGATTACGAGCGATTCAACTCAAGCAGTGGAAGCGGCCGCGGACGATTTACCGGGAACTCAAGGCGCTGGGGGCGAAGGAGAACGTGGCGCGGCAAGTGGCGGTGAATAGCCGTCGCTGGTGGCGCAACAGTGACCGGCTGCTCAAGACGGTGCTGACGATTGCGTACTTTGATAGGTTGGGAGTGCCAAGGCTGTCATGACCTCAAGCTCTCGAACCGCCCGGTGCGGACCCGCATGCCGGGTGGTGTGGCAGGGGCGGCTGCGAAAATCGCGGCCCCCCTATGCCGATCGGCCGGCAAGTGGGTCGCTGCCGTCAAAGAGTCTTCAGGCCAACTCAAACACCGCCATGCTCTCCACATGGGCCGTGTGCGCGAACATGTTGATCACCCCTGCGGCCACGCAGCGGTAACCGGCGCGGTGCACCAAAATGCCTGCGTCCCGGGCCAGTGTGGCAGGGTTGCAGCTCACATACACAATCCGCTGGGGCGGTGTCCAGCCTTGGCGCAGGTCCTGGTTTTCGTGCAGCTCGGCCAGCGCTTTGCTCAGGGCAAAGGCACCTTCGCGCGGCGGGTCCACCAGCCATTTGTCGGCGGCACCATCGGCCACCAACATCTCGGGCGTCATCTCGAACAAATTGCGCGCCACAAACTGCGTGGGGGCCAAAGTCTGACCTTCGGGCCGTGTGGTTTGGTTGCGGGCGTAGTTGTCGCGTGAACGCGCGACCAGGGTCTCGGCCCCTTCAATACCCAGCACCTTCCCCGCTTGAGTGGCAAGCGGCAAGGTGAAGTTGCCCAAGCCGCAGAACCAGTCAATCACCCGCTCGGTCTTTTGCGCTTGCAGCAGGCGCAGCGCACGGGCCACCAGCACACGGTTGATGAAGGGGTTGACTTGGGTGAAATCGGTGGGCCGAAATGGCATGGTGATGCCAAAGTCGGGCAGACCGTAACTGAGCTGCGCCCCACCCTCGTCCAGCAAATGCACCGTGTCCGGGCCTTTGGGCTGCAACCACCACTGAACCTGGTGCTCGGCGGCAAATGCCCGCAATAGGGCTTTGTCGCCTTCACTCAAGGGCTCCAGGTGGCGCAGCACCAAGGCCGTGACCTCGTCGCCACAGGCCAGCTCCAATTGGGGCAGGGTTTCGCGGGATTCCATCTGGCCGATCAGCGCACGCAAAGGCAGCAACATGCGGCTGACGTGGGGCGGCAGAACCGGGCACACCTTCATGTCGGCGATGTAGCGGCTTTTGCGCTCGTGGAAACCAATCAGCACTTCGCCTTTTTTGATCACGTAGCGCACCGACAGGCGGGCGCGGTAGCGGTAGCCCCAAGTCGGCCCCTCAATGGGGCGCAGCATGGTTTCGGCTTTGACTTTGCCCAAGTGCCACAGGTTGTCTTCGAGCACGCGTTGCTTGATGGCCACTTGGGCCGAGGCCTCGAGGTGCTGCATCTTGCAGCCACCGCAGGCCCCCGCATGCAGGCCAAAGTGCGGGCACCCGGGCCGAACACGCTGGGATGACTCGTGGTGGATCTGGGTGACGGTGCCCTGCTCCCAGTTGTTCTTTTTGCGGTGCACGTTGACCGACACCAACTCAAAAGGCAAAGCACCTTCGATGAAAACGACTTTGCCGTCAGGTCGGCGGGCGATGCCTTGGGCGTCCATATCCAAGGAGCCGACACGCAACCAGCCCTCGGGCAGGTCGGCACTGGAGTGGCTGGGTTCGTCGGCGTGGGCTTGGGATAGGGAAATGTCTGGTTCGCTCATGCCCTGATTGTCTCAGGATGTGGTGCCCACTTGATGGGGCTGAACGATACTTTTGATGGAATACAGCTGTACCCAAAAAAGAAAAGAAGCCGATGGATCAACAGGGACTTCGCTGTCACTGTGATGATCTAAAGCTTGTTGGCGGTCAATACTTGGAAAGTTTCAGCGACTCGGTAAATATTTGGCTGGATCGACAGGTTTTCCTTGACGACGAATCTCGAAATGGAGTTTGACGCGCTCAGCATCGGTTTTGCCCATTTCTGCGATTTTTTGCCCCTTGCTGACCTTTTGGTCCTCCTTAACCAACAAGGCTTGGTTGTGAGCGTATGCACTCAAAAAGGTGTTGTTGTGCTTCAAGATGATCAAGTTGCCGTAACCGCGCAAACCCGCACCGGCATACACAACATGGCCGTCTGCAGCTGCCAAGACCGGATCGCCCGCTTTTCCGCCAATGTCTAGACCCTTGTTTTTCACCTCATCAAAACCGGCCAGTAAACTTCCATTGGCGGGCCAGATGAACCCCAGTCCATCGTCATTTCCGATTGATGTAGTGGAGCCTGCCGCAGGTATTGGGACAGAGGCCGCAGGCTTACCGGCTACAAGCTCGGCGCTGCCGCCAATCGGTTGAACCACAACACCTTTGACCTCGACTGAAGACCCTGGTGGCACGACACGCAACACCTGACCAACCTCGATCAAGTGAGCATTGGGCAGATTGTTCCAACGCACCAAATCGCGCCATGACTGACCATGATCCAAGGCAACCCGCGTCAGGGTGTCCCCTTTCTGTACGGTGTAATACCCCGGTTTACCCGCATTTTCAGCACCGGGCAAAGTCGACGCAATAAGCGCAGGAACGGGTGCACTCCTGACAGTGACACCCTGCATGCGGTCTTCCACTGGCGCGGGTGCGCGTGGTGAAGCAGAGCATCCGACCAAAATCAAAGCGGTCAGACAAGTCCAAAATCGACGGGGTAAGGCGTTGAATATCATCCGAGCTCAATCATTTATTCGACCCCTGATTTTAGAGGAACAAAGTGAACAGCTTCCAAAACCTGCCGTTCGTAGCCTGAAGCCGTTTTCTCAACGACCAGCAATGCCTGGTGACCCGCGGGCGTCATGGTTGGGGCCACCAATCGAGCGCCAACAGCCAACTGATCCAGCCATGCCGCAGGCACTTGGTCACCACCTGCCGCAGAAATAATCCCCGCATAGGGAGCCCCCTTGGGATACCCTTGCATGCCATCACCGAAGATCAAGTGAACATTGGGCAGGCGAAAGGGCCGTAAATGCTCTTTGGCTTGTTCATGCAAACCTCGGACACGCTCGATGCTGTAAACCTCGCTGGCCGTGTGGCTCAGGACTGCGGCCTGATAACCACAACCCGTTCCAATTTCCAGCACACGACCCAGACGTCCGTTTGCACCATGACGCAACAACTCAATCATGCGTGCAACCACATTGGGCTTGGAAATCGTTTGCCCAAAACCAATGGGCAAACTGGTGTCTTCGTAGGCTTGGTTGGCCAATGCTGACGCCACAAATAGATGGCGATCAACCCGCCCCATGGCCTGCAATACCCAAGGGTCTTGCAGGCCCTGCTCTGCCAATTTACTCACCATCCGCGCGCGCACTGCGCTTGAATCCAGCCCTAGACCCGTCGTCACGGGCAGTCCATGGGGGGCGTAAGTCATCGACTGAGTGCGAACATTCGGGGTCATTGCCCCCGTCCATGAACTCAGATTGCGCTCCGGCTGGCCTGCACCCAACTTGGACTGCACTGAACGCCCATGATCTGGCTCTGCGCCACCCGAAGATCGCCACTTGGCGGGGAAACCCGGGCGCTCTTTCATGCGGATGTCCGGTGAAAAATGTCTTTGCACGATTGCGACCAAGAAGACAAGTTGTCATGGTCACTCAGGTCCACTTTCAGGGGCGTGACGACCACATGGCCCAATTGAGCTGAATGGAAATCCGTTCCTTCACTGTCATCCATGGCCGGACCGGCATTGCCAATCCAATACATTGTTTGACCACGAGGATCAACTTGTGTGATCACGGGCTCGGCTGCATGCCGTCGCCCCAATCGGCAAACAATGGGAGGCTTGATTTGCTCAAATGGCAAGTTGGGAATGTTCACATTCAAGAGCCAAGGCTGCTGGTCAAGCAGCGGCCCCACCATCATTTTCTGGACCATGTTTTGAACAGTCTGAGCGGCCGCACTCAAATGCTCCCAGCCTTTGTTGATTTGCGAAACAGCCATCGCTGGAATACCAAAAAGGTAAGCCTCCATGGCAGCGCCCACCGTTCCGGAATAAATCGTGTCGTCCCCCATATTTGCACCATTGTTGATGCCCGAGATCACCAGATCAGGTTTGTAACCCAACAGGCCCGTCAAAGCAATGTGCACACAGTCTGCAGGTGTGCCATTGACGTATCTGAAGCCATTTTCAGCGCGGTTCACGTAGAGAGGTGTGTGCAAAGTCAAAGCATTTGATTTGGCACTGTTGTTGTGTTCAGGTGCAACAACCTCAACATCGGCTATTTTTTTCAAGGATTCGTACAAAGCCACAATGCCTTCGGCACGGAAACCATCGTCGTTTGAAATCAGAATTTTCATGTGAATTTTTTGAGGTTGAACCATTGTAGGCCCGCTACAGCCATCGGTCGCCAATTGGCGTTTGACAGGGTGCTTCACCTCGGGGTCGCTCGGGGGACACGAAACGATACGCTCCATTCCCTAAGATCAAACGCTTTGTTGAACTTGATGATCTGGAGAGATTGAATGCAAGCATGGCTTTGTGAAAACCCTGTGGGAGTCGATGCCCTGAACTGGAAAGAGCTGCCCACACCGCAACCGGGCCCAGGCCAGGTGCTGATTCAAATTCAAGCTGCAAGCCTGAATTTTCCAGACCTCTTGATTGTGCAGAACAAATACCAAATGAAGCCCGAACTTCCGTTTGTGCCGGGTTCGGAGTATGCGGGCACCGTTGAGGCTGTGGGTGAAGGGGTCAAGCATCTTGTTGTAGGGCAGTCGGTTGCCTGTTTATCAGGCACCGGAGGGTTTGCAACACACACATTGGCACCCGCAAAGTTATGCCTGCCCTTACCGGATGGGTTTTCGGCCACGGATGGGGCTGCATTCATCATGACCTATGCCACCTCGCACCACGCCTTGGTCGACCGTGCGCAGCTGAAAGCAGGCGAAACCGTTTTGATTTTGGGTGCTGCAGGTGGCGTTGGCACAGCGGCCATTCAGATTGCAAAAGCCATGGGGGCCAAAGTCATTGCGGCGGCGTCCACCGATGAAAAATGCGCTTTGTGCACCTCATTAGGGGCAGACGAGACCATCAATTACAGCCAACAAAACTTGCGTGAAGCCTTGAAAGAACTCACTCAAGGACGCGGGCCAGATGTGATTTACGACCCTGTCGGGGGAGAACTGGCAGAACCCGCTTTTCGCTCAATTGCGTGGCGTGGTCGTTATCTGGTTGTAGGGTTTGCGGGGGGGCCCATCCCATCATTGCCCTTGAATCTGCCTTTGCTCAAAGGCGCATCACTGGTTGGTGTTTTTTGGGGTGATTTCGCCCGTCGCGAACCACAGGCAAATGCGGCAATGATGGCCGAATTGAGTCAATGGTACGCCCAAGGAAAAATCAAACCTGTCTTAGATCGCACCTTGCCCATGAGCGAACTCAAAGCAGCTTACACACTGATGGGCTCGCGCAGTGTGAAGGGCAAATTGGTCATGGTCAATTGAAGTTTTTTTACAAAAAACCCTTCCGACCACGGAAGGGTTTTTAAATTGGGGTAACGGATTGGTCTAGAACCTTTATCAGAAGGTCTGTAAAAATGAGTTCCGTAACGCCCTGATCTGACACACTCTAGCTATAAAACAAATGAGCCTTGCCACTGCAGGTCGCTGATCGCAACTCACGCGCCTGCGGGCAAAACCGGTCGGCCACCGTTTGGCACAGAAGGGATGTAACGAATTCTCCTGCTTCAGCAGTTCTTTGGTCACTCCGACACCGCCATAGGTGAGGCGCTGCACGACATCCCGCTGTACCAAAAATTTGCCCGCAGGATGCAGGCATGACCCGCTTGACCGACGAGAGCACCATCTTGCAGTTTCGCCACATGCTCGGAGCGCACGGGCTGGGTCAGCAGATACTGGTGCCACAGTCAACGCCAAAATGATTGATTGTGCCGTGATGCTCAAGACAGGACCGTGGTGGACGCCACACAGATTGCCGCGCCCAGTTCGACCAAGTACGACAAGTGCAAGCGAGACCCAGAGATGCATCAAACCAATAAGGTGAACCAGTGACACTTTGGCGCGAAAGCCCATATTGGCGTGAATGCTCAATCGGGCTTAGTGCGCACTGTCACAACTATAGCAGCCAATGCTCACGACGTGACGCAAAAATATGCGCTGCCGCATTGTGAGGAAGAGCATGTGTTTACCGACTCGGGTTACCGGGACTTTGAAAAACGCGAAGAGATGCAAGAGCAGCACCCGGATGTGTATTGGCAAATAACCATGATGCCGAGCAAACACAAAACGTTGAAAATAAACAAACCCAGCCACGAGCTGCGTGACAAACTGGAAAAGCTCAAGGCCAGCATTCGGGCCAAGGCAGAGCACCCGTTTCGGGTGATCAAGGCCAGTTCGGACACCGCAAGATGCATCAACGGGGCATGGTCAAGAACACCCGGCAGTTGCTGGTGATGTTTACGCTGTCGAATTTTTACTCGCGATCTGGTGCGGGTTTATGCAGACCATCCCTAATGTCGCCACCTGAATGCTGATAACTCCTGAGCTGCAGATCGAACAAAGAACACAGAAAAAACGATGAACCTGGTCTGTAAATGCCCAGAAACAAGAAAGCCCACTCGGTGAGGAGTGGGCTAAATTGTTGGTTTAACTGGGGTGGCTGATGGGGCTCGAACCCACGACAACAGGAATCACAATCCTGGACTCTACCAACTGAGCTACAGCCACCGTAGAACGATATTATAGCCTCAAGTTCTTCAAAAAAATGACCTTGCGAAAGTTTTATGAGCCTGTTGATGATTTGGGCTGAGGAACAAGAATTTCAGCCTTGAACTGTGCACGCAAATAGACCAAATAGGCATTGGCTTCGGCGTTTGCCAAAAGACGAGCAAACTGCTGACGACTTTGATCTTGCTGCTGTGCATTCAAGGGTTCTCTTGGGACCAACTTGTTCATGCGAACCAAAGCAAAACCTTGCATGCCCAAATCCACGCCCAAGAACGATGGCACATTCGCGGGGTCTGCACGCAAAGCGGCGTCAATCAATGCTTGTGGCTGGCCTTGCGTTTGATCACGGGAAACGATCAATGGTGCGCCAAGTTGCGCAAGATCAGGTTTGCTCTTCCACTCCAGCAATTTGGCCTGCCCTTCGGCCTTGGCCAATTTCAGAGCCTCTTGCTGGATGTATTGAACACGCACCTCATCTTTGACTTCAGCAAAAGGCCTCAAGGCTGAGGGGCGGTGGTTGATGATTCGCGCTGAAACCAAGGTGTTGCTGCCCACCTCCATGGCAGCCGTGTTTCGACGCTTGCTCACGGAATCCTCTGCAAACACGGCCTCCAACAATTTTGGATTGGCCAAAATGCCCTGGGAAGCAGGTGAAGGTGAACGGGTCAGGTCCTTGGCCGTTTGGATGCTCAGCTTGAGCTTTTCAGCCACAGGCTTGAAGGTATCGGCTTGCTCGTAAACACTGTTGCTGAAGGTCTCGGCGAACTCTGCAAACTGGCGTTTGGCTTGTTGCTTGCGCAGATCTGCTTCAAGCTGGGGGCGCATCGCCTCAAGGCTGGGGGCAGCAGCGGCTTTGATGTCGGTGAGCAAAATGATGTGGTAGCCGAACTCAGACTCAACAACCGAGCTGATGTCGCCTTTTTTCAAAGAGAAAGCGGCATCTTCAAAGGCTTTGACCATGGCCCCTTTGGCAAAAAAGTCGAGGTCTCCCCCTTTGCTGGCGGAGCCCGTGTCTTGAGAGTTTTTCCGGGCAAATTCGGGAAAGTTTTTGGGGTCTTTGCGCAAATCAGACAGCAATGCCTCTGCTTTTAACTTGGCCTTCTCGCGATCCGCAGCAGGCGCATCCTTGGCTGCGTTGATCAGAATGTGGCTCGCACGACGTTGCTCTTGACCTGCAAGCCGTTGCAGGTTTTGTTCGTAGTAAGTTTTGATGTCTTGCTCGGGCAAAGTAATGCTTTTCTCAAGCGCTGCGGCATCCAAAACCAGAAACTCGATGTCCGCGGACTCCTTGGAACGGAATCGATCCGATTGGGCCTGATAAAACTTTTCAAGCTCAGGTTCGGTCACTTGGACCTTGCTTGAAAAAGTTGCTGGCTCGAAACGTTGGATTTGGATTTCGCGACGCTGCAAAAATGCTTGCAAAGCCCCTTCGCTTTGTCGCTGAGAGGACATCACAGAACTTTGCAGCGAAGAAAGAACTTGTTTTTGTGACAGGTCGCGCCGAACTTGAGCTTCAAGCATTTCTGGAGTCATGCCTTGACTCGCAGCCAACTGGCGATATTTATCCATATCCAGTTTACCGTCGGCACCACGAAGACCTGCAATGGATGGGTCTTGTTGCAAATAGTTGGCCAAACGCTGATTGCTCGTCACCAACAATTGCTTTTCAGATGCCAGGGCAATCAATCGGTCATTGACCAAGCGCTCGAGAGTGGCATAACGCGCATCATCGGAACCAAGCATTTTGGCGTCCAAATTAGGCACAGACGCACGAATGCGATCCACTTCGCGCTGATGAGCCGCATCCCACTCCGCTTGTGTGATTTTTTGGCCATCAATTTTGGCGACAACCGCCCCTTTTTCCTCAAATTGTCGATAACCGTCTACACCAAATAAAACGAAAGAAGGAATGATCAACAAAAACAACAGCCCCATCAGGATTTTTGAGTTGTTGCGGATGGTGTCAAACATGATCTAGGTCTCGGGTTATCAACAAAAAAGGCGAACATGGAGTTCGCCTTTGAGTGAGAGGTGGTGGGTGCTGACGGTCTCGAACCGCCGACCTACTCCGTGTAAAGGAGCCGCTCTACCAACTGAGCTAAGCACCCTCTCAAATTCAAATCAATTCAAAGCGTCCTTCAGACCCTTGCCTGGACGGAACTTTGGAACGTTGGCTTTTTTGATTTTAATCGCAGCGCCAGTGCGTGGGTTACGGCCGGTGCGTGCAGCACGTTTGCCCACCGCAAAAGTTCCAAAACCCACCAACGAGACTGTACCGCCTTTTTTCAAGGTTGTACGGACTGCGCCGATCACGGCCTCCAGCGCACGGCCAGCCGCTGCTTTGGAGAGGTCCGCATCTTTGGCAATGTGTTCGATCAATTCTGTTTTGTTCACAAAAACCTCTGAGAGTTAAATGCCGGGCGTACCAGCTTATGAAATAGCATTGAACATTCATGGCAACAACCATGAATGCAATGTTCGCATCATCACCCTGAATTCGGATGGTCACATGACCCTGAGATGCACCCTAACGAGTGCAAATGAAAGCAATTCGGAGTGAATTCTAGCGTTGAAATTCAACGTTCTGAGGCCGCTTTCGGTATTTTTTGTGCGTGTCAGAAACCCGCTTCACATCAGTTCACATCAAAGCACTTGTTCAATGGCACGCCCCAAGTCGGATGTGCTGGCAGTGCCCCCTAAATCAGGCGTGCGTGGCGCACCACTGCCCGGTGCAAGCACCTTTTCAATGGCCGCCAAAACAGCGTCGTGCGCCGCTTTGTAGCCCAGAAACTCCAGCATCATGGCCCCGCACCAAATTTGTCCAATCGGGTTGGCAATGGCTTTGCCCGCGATATCGGGTGCAGAGCCGTGCACGGGTTCAAACAATGAGGGGAACAAACGATCCGGGTTCAAGTTGGCGCTGGGCGCAATGCCAATGGTGCCTGTGCAGGCAGGCCCCAGGTCGCTCAAAATGTCACCAAACAAGTTGCTGGCCACCACCACGTCAAAGAAATCAGGGCGCTGCACAAAGTGGGCGGTCAGAATGTCAATGTGGAATTTGTCCACATGGATGCCCGGATACGCCTTGGCCATTTCGGCCACACGTTCATCCCAATAGGGCATGGTGATGGCGATGCCGTTGGACTTGGTGGCGCTGGTCAAGTGCTTTTTGGGACGGGTTTGGGCCAGTTCAAATGCGAACTTCAACACCCGATCAACCCCAATGCGCGTCATGATCGACTCTTGCATTACGATCTCGCGCTCAGTCCCGGGGAACATGCGTCCTCCTACGCTGGAGTATTCACCTTCGGTGTTTTCACGCACGATGTACATGTCAATCTCACCAGGCTGGCGGGGGCTGCCGTCGCGGCGCACCACCGGCGCAATGATGCCCGGCATCAAGCGGGCTGGGCGCAGGTTGATGTATTGGTCAAATTCACGGCGAAACAACAGCAGCGAGCCCCACAAGGAGACGTGGTCGGCAATTTTTTCGGGCCAACCCACAGCGCCGAAATACAAGGCATCGTGGCCACCGATCTGGTCTTTCCAGTTGTCGGGCAACATTTTTCCGTGCTTTTCGCAGTAATCCCAGCTGGAAAAATCGAAATGGTCAAAGTGCAAATCGATGCCGAATTTGCGGGCTGCGGCGTCCATCACGCGCAAGCCTTCGGGCATGACTTCTTTGCCAATGCCATCTCCAGGAATGACAGCGATGCGGTGTTTGCTCATATGGGGGACTTTCTGAAACAAAAAATGGGCGTAAATTCAAATGCGCAAGCTTAGCAACAAAGTGCCAAGCGGGGTTTCACTTACGAGACGGCCTCACCACCCAACTCACCCCCAGAGCCGTCAAGGCTGTGCCGAGCAAAGTGGTCAACGTGATGGCTTCACCAAACAGCAGCCAAGCCATGATGGCCGTCGTGGGGGGCACCAAGTACATGAGGCTGGTGACCGATGCGGCCGCCCCTTTTTGAATCAGCATGTACAAAAGCGAACTGCCGCCCAAAGTCAAACCCAACACCGACCAAGCCATGGCCCCTGCCAATTCGCCGTTCCAACGCATGGTTTCGGTTTCCATGAGTGCCAAAGGCAAAGTGACCACCAAAGCGGCCATGAGCTGCACCGTGTTGGCCGAACGCACGTCGCACGGTTGGACATAGCGCTTTTGATACAACGTTCCAACCGTGATGCTGAGCAAAGCGGTCAATGCAAAAGCCATGTTGGTGGGGGTCACATGGTCCAAGGGTGTGCCCAAGGTCAATTTGCGCCAAACCACCATCATCAAACCCACGAACCCCAAAGACAAACCCAGCCATTGCCGCTGCGACACGCCTGGCTGATCATGGCCTCTCATGCTGTAAGCCAGCCAAATGGCCGTCAAGATCGGTTGAAAGCCCACCACCAATGAAGACAGCCCCGAACCCATACCGGCCTTGACCGCTACCCACACGCCACCCAAATAGCCACCATGCATCAAGATACCGGTCACCGACAGGTGAAAGAATTGGGCGCGATTTTGGGGCCAAGCGACTTTGGCCCAAACAATCCAAGGCAAGAAGCAGGCGATGGACAAGGCGTATCGCACGGATAAAAAAGACAGCGGGGGGGCATGGGGCATGCCGAAACGGGCAACGATGAAGCCCGTGGCCCAGATCAAGACGAACGCCACAGGCGTTGCCCTGACCCAGGCATCAGACGCAGACTCCCCGCTCATTTCACGCGGGCTCGGATTTCAGGCAAGGCTTTTTGCATGTAATAAACCATGGACCACACCGTCAAAACAGCGGCCACCACAATCAACACGGCACCCCAGGCACGGGTGTCGATGAGCCCGAACAGGGTGTCGTTGTAAAGCAAGAAGGGTATCGCCACCATTTGCACCGTGGTCTTGAGCTTGCCCACCATGTGCACGGCCACGCTTTTGCTGGCCCCAATCTGCGCCATCCATTCACGCAGAGACGAGATGGCGATCTCGCGGCCAATGATGATGAGCGCCACCAGCACATTCACCCGGTCCATCTGCACCAGCATCAACAAGGCGGCGCAAACCAAAAACTTGTCGGCCACCGGGTCCAAAAAGGCCCCGAAGGCAGAGGTTTGGTTGAGCTTGCGAGCCAGAAAACCATCCAGCCAATCGGTGAAAGCAAACAACACAAACATGACCGTGGCGATCAGGTTTTGTGTCTCTATCTTCAGGCTGTCGAGGTAGTACACGCCAATGATCAAAGGGATCGCGACAATGCGCGTCCAGGTCATGATGGTGGGAATGGTGAAAAACATGGGCTTGATTGTGGCATGCGCTCAATGCAAGGCGTTGTAAATGGTTTCGGCCAATTCGCGGGAAATGCCCTCTACGCCCAGCAAGTCCTCCACGCTGGCGCTTTCCACACCCCGCACACCGCCAAAGCGCTGCAGCAGTTTGGCCCGTTTGCGGGGACCGATGCCCGGAATTTCTTCGATCTTGCTGCCGCCCATGCGCACCTTGGCCCGCTGGGCCCGCATGCCGGTGATGGCAAAGCGGTGCGCCTCGTCGCGGATTTGCGCCACCAGCATGAGTGCTGCCGAATCCTTGCCCAGGTAGACCTTTTCGCGGCCATCGGCAAACACCAACTCTTCCAGGCCCACCTTGCGGCCCTCGCCTTTTTCCACACCCACGATGCGCGACAGGTCCAGCCCCAGGTCGGTGAACACCTCACGCGCCATGCTCACCTGGCCTTTGCCACCGTCGATCAGCACCAAGTCCGGCAGGCGTGCAGTGCCCTCGCCCGAGCGCAAGGCCTCGGCCAGCTTGCCGTAGCGGCGCATCAGCACCTGGCGCATGGCCGCGTAATCGTCGCCGGGCGTGATGCCCTCGATGTTGTAGCGGCGGTAGTCGCTGCTTTGCATCTTGTGCTGTCGGAAAACAACGCAAGAGGCCTGTGTGTTCTCGCCTGCCGTGTGCGAAATGTCAAAGCACTCGATGTGCAGTTGGTCCAAATCATCCGGAGCCAGATCCAGCGCCTCGGCCAGCGCCCGGGTGCGGGCCTGCTGCGAGCCTTCTTCGGCCAGCAAGCGGGCCAGTTGCAGCTCGGCGTTTTTCTCGGCCATCTCCAGCCACACGCGGCGGTGCTCGCGCGGATTCGTCACCGTGCTGATCTTCACGCCCGACTGCGCCGACAAAGCCGCGATCAGCGCTTTATCCACCGCCGCGCTCAAGATCAGCAGCGGCGGCACGGGCACGCCGATGTAGTGCTGCGCCAAAAAGGCTTCGAGCACCTGCACCTCGACCGGGAGCGGCGCTTCGCCCTCCTCCAGACCCAGCAAGTCCTGCGCATCCTGAACATGCACCGGAAAATAAGGCCGGTCACCCAGGTGCCGTCCGCCGCGCACCATGGCCAGGTTCACGCAGGCGCGGCCACCCTGCACTTTGGCCACCAAAATGTCGGCATCGGTGTCCACCGCCGTGTCCACCGACTGCTGGTGCAAGACCCGCGACAGCGCCGTGAGCTGGTTGCGCACCTCAGCCGCCAGCTCGAATTCGAGCTTGTCGGCATGCTGCATCATCCGCGCTTCCATCTCGCGCATCAGCACTTGGGTCTCGCCGCGCAAAAACTGCTCGGCGTGCTGCACATCGGCTTTGTAGTCCTCGGGGCTGATCAGGTTCACACACGGGCCAGAGCAACGCTTGATCTGAAACAACAGGCAAGGCCGGGTGCGGTTGGCAAACACCGTGTCCTCACAGGTGCGCAGCCTGAACACCTTCTGGATCAGCTGGATCGACTCCTTGACCGCCCAGGCACTGGGGAACGGCCCGAAGTAACGGTGCTTCTTTTCCACCGCCCCCCGGTAATAGGCCACACGCGGGTAATGCTGCGCCTCGGGCGTCTTGACCAGCGCGGGCAGCGCCACGCGGCCATTGCCCGTGAGCTTGAGGTAGGGGTAACTCTTGTCGTCCCGAAACAGGATGTTGAAGCGCGGGTGCAGCGTCTTGATGAGGTTGTTTTCCAGCAGCAGTGCCTCGGCCTCGGAGCGCACCACGGTGGTCTCCATGCGCGTGATCTTGCTGACCATGTGGCCAATGCGGGTGCCGCCGTGGTCCTTCTGAAAGTAACTCGACACCCGGCGCTTCAGGTTCAGCGCCTTGCCCACATAGAGCAGCTGCTCCTGCGCATCAAAGTAGCGGTAAACCCCCGGCAAGGCGGGCAGCGCGGCAACTTGCGCGAGCAGGGCTTCATCATGGGTGTTCGACATGGCGGCTATTGTCTGTGAAAACCTGTGTGTGAAATCTCCAGCGACAATCGCCGCATGCAAACCGGCCAACTCTGGGACATCTTCTGCACCGTCATCGACAACCACGGCGACCTCGGCGTGTGCTGGCGCCTGACGCGCCAGTTACGCGACGCGGGCCAGCGCGTGCGCCTGTGGGTGGACGACGCCTCAGCCCTCACCTGGATGGCCCCCACCGCCCACCAAGAGCCTGGCATTGAAGTGCGCCCGTGGGCCGATGCCAGCCAAGCCAGCACCCTGCAAGCGCTGCCCCCGGCCGATGTGTGGGTCGAGGCCTTTGGCTGCCACATCCCCGAAGCCTTTGTCGCGCACGGCGTGGCCACACACGCACAACAGCCCACCTGGATCAACCTCGAATACCTGAGCGCCGAAGACTGGGTGCCCCGCATGCACCAGCTGCCCTCACCCATCATGAGCGGCCCGGCCAAGGGCTGGACCAAGACCTTCTTTTACCCCGGCTTCACGCCAGACACGGGCGGCCTGCTGCGCGAAACCGACCTGCTGGAGCGCCAGCAAAACTTTGACCTTGTCAAACGTTCAGCATGGCGCCAACAACACGCCCCCAACCTGGCCCCGAATGGCCTGCTGATCAGCCTGTTCTGCTACGAACCCGCCGCCCTGCCCCAGCTGCTGGCACAAGGGGTGGGCACCCCCCACCACCTGCTCGTCACCCCGGGCCGCCCGCTGGCGGCGGTGCAGCAAGCACTGGCGGGCATGGCCGAGCCACCGAGCTGGAGCGCCCTGACCTACACCGACCAAAATGGCTTTGACGAGATGCTCTGGGCCTGCGACTTGAATTTTGTACGCGGCGAAGACTCGCTGGTGCGCGCCCTGTGGGCGGGCCAGCCCTTCATCTGGCACATCTACCCACAAGACGACAACGCCCACCACGACAAGCTGGAGGCTTTTCTGGATTGGATGCAGGCGCCGCAGAGCTTACGCAAGGCGTACCGGATTTGGAATGGAATGGAAGCGGGTGAATGGCCTGCGCTCAATGCCGAAACGCTGCAGATTTGGAGCCAGAACACCCAAAACAAGCGCCATCAACTTTCTGGGCAAGCTGATTTGGTCACGCAACTGATCCATTTCGTGGGTTGAAAAATAACAAGGGACGCACCATGGTCTTTGGCAACAAACTTGATATCAGCAGCCAGGTTGAACTCCACCGGGTGGAAGAAAAGCTCAGCAAACAAAAAGCCAAACAGCTGTTAGAAAGCGGCGACATCGACAAAGTGGAAATGGGCACCTTTGCGGGCCTTGCCAACATCCATGCTTATTTG
The DNA here is from genome assembly GCA_002256145.1 of Comamonadaceae bacterium PBBC1. Classification (GTDB taxonomy): domain Bacteria; phylum Pseudomonadota; class Gammaproteobacteria; order Burkholderiales; family Burkholderiaceae_C; genus Limnohabitans_A. Next base: position 909 of record NKIP01000015.1, on the reverse strand, counting down.
TTTGACGAGGTGTATCCCTTTGCCGGCCAAGTGCGCGACGTTAACTTGGCCAAGGGCAACTTCAGGTTTGCACCCGTCATGTATTTACAGCCATCGCTTACACACATCAGCGCCATGCCACAGCAAAGCTTTGAGCAAATCGTTGAAAAGTATGTGGAAATGAACGTAGCCCACCCGTTTCGGGAAGGCAACGGGCGTGTCACCCGCATCTGGCTCGACCTGATGCTGAAAAAAGAAATCCGGCAAGTTATTGACTGGAACTTGGTGGACAAAGCCGAGTATTTGTCGGCCATGGAGCGCAGCGTGGTGAAAGACCTGGAAATCAAACACCTGCTCAAGGGCGCATTGACCGACCAAATCCACGACCGCGCGCTGTACATGAAGGGCATCGACGTGAGCTACTACTACGAAGGCTACAGCGAGTACAAGGTTGAGGACTTGTGAGCCAAAGCATTGGCATGAAAGTGGTCAAGTGAACCCTCCCTCAAGATTCGGCAATTTGCTGCTGCGTGTCCGAACCAAGCGAAATGTTAGCTTGCATTGAGGCCCTTCCCGTCTTGACTTCGAAGTTCATCCACCGATTGTTCAGACATTTCAACGATGGTGTTGAGATATGTATCGATACATTGAACCAGTGGTTCGCGCGGCCCATCGCGCCAAGCCAAGGAGCTGTAGAAAACATCCTGCTTCAGTTTCAAATCTGCTTGACTTGAGTAAGCTCGAATCAGGAAATAAGTCTGACCCTCATGATCAGTACTCGGCGGATTCAAAAGCGAAGTGCAACACCTGCCAACCCTGTAAGGTCCGCAGATGCAAATCACTCCACTCAAGCACTACAAACAGATCCAACCCGAAGAGCGTGTGACCCTGGCCAGTCTCCATTTCCAGAAGTTCACCGTTCGAGAGATT
>NKIP01000014.1 GCA_002256145.1 Comamonadaceae bacterium PBBC1 | reverse complement strand
CGTAAATCAGGGGATTAAGACTGAGTTGTCCGGCCACCAGCCCAGCATCCTCGCCAAACCCAAGCCCCGTAAATCAGGGGATTAAGACGCGTCTTCTTTGGCCTTCAGGATGTCGTAAATAGGCCAAACCTAAGCCCCGCAAATCAGGGGATTAAGACATGTACGCACGTTCGGAGAGCCTACCCTGCGAACTCCAAACTCAATCCTAGAAAATCAATTAAAAATTATTTAAAATGTCATTTTTTGTTAAATTTACATTTGTATCACTCCTCTTCTTGACTGCCGGTCAAGCATTTGCAGCTTTACTGCCTGAACCATTTCACAGCCCCAGCTCGGTTGAAATAACGGTTTCCGATTTAAAGTGGGCAGATCCTGCGCAGTTACCCGATGGCATTAAAAAATCAAGTGACTACCAACAATGGATAAAAATTTTGGATGCACCCATCTTGTGTTTTTCTGAAATCAATGTGGATGACAACAGCAAAACGCAAGAGATTTTGATTGCCAGCTCAGTCAGCGGTTCCGGTGGTAGAAATTTTCTGCTGATGACAGAAACCAAAAAGGGAAAATGGCGTGCTTTGTCTCAAATTTTTGGTGCGCCTATTTTCATAGCATCACAGTCATCGGCTTATGCTGATCTTCAAACTTACCACCGCAGTGGTGGCGACATGTGGCTGCAGGTGTTCAAGTTTAGAAATCAAAAATACGAACTCCACACCTCGACTTTGATGCCGCGTTCCCTTGTGACCGAATGTTTTTATCAGCGCTGGCTACAACTCAATCTTTTGAGGGCGCGACTGTCGAACCTGAAGTGCGACTTCTGATTGAGGGGTGACCCACCCAGACGGGCATCCATCGGCAAGCTTGCCAAATGCAGCGTTTGCGCCAAAACGCCAGACACTGACCAACATGAACACACGTCACCTGTTTCTGGTTGGTTACGACATCCGAGAAAACCCCATTCGCCGCCGCGCCCTGCGCGATGTGCAGCACCACGCGCTGGGTGGGCAAAAGTCGTTTTATGAATGCTGGCTCAGCGTGGCCGAGCTGCAAACCCTGCTGGAGCAAATGCGCCAACGCATCCACAACGACACCGACCGCGTGGTCTTCATTCGCCTGGACGGCCGCAGCCAGAGCCTGCAACTGGGCCAGGCCGAGCCGATCGACAGCGCCGATTACTTCCACATCGCCTGAACTCCAGCACCACAAGCCCAACATCACAAGCCCACACACCGAAAGCCCCGCATGAGCACCCTCTACATCGACCGCCAAGGCAGCCAACTCACCGTGCAGACCGGCGTGCTGCACATCACCACGCCCGATGGCGAGGCCAATCGCCGCCTGCCCCTCAAATACCTGGACCGCATTGTTTTGCGCACCGACACGCAGCTCAGCAGCAAAGTGCTGTGCGCCTTGGCCGACAGCGGGGTCAACCTCATTGCCTTGGGTGGGCGCGGTGGCCAAAAAATTGCCCAAATCACCGGCACGCCGCACAACGACGCCCGCCGCCGCTGGCAGCAGGTGCTCACCCTCAGCCAGCCGCAGGCCTGCGCCCAGTTGGCGCACGGCATCATCCACAGCAAAGTCAAGCGCCAACGCGCCACCTTGCAACACATGGCAGCGCTCAGGCCCGACATCCGAAAACCTCTGTTTGACGGACAGCAGCGCCTGGCGGGCATCTTGGCCACACTGCAAAGCGCAGACACAGACACCCACTCGCTGGACCAGCTGCGTGGGCTCGAAGGTGCCGCTGCAGCCATGTATTTCGAGGCTTATTTCAGCGGCTTTGCCCCGGCCTTGGGGGCCACGGGCCGCAACCGCCGCCCACCGCGTGACCCGGTCAACGCCGTGCTGTCGCTCAGCTACACCATGCTTTACGCCCAAGCCACCGCCGCCTGCTGGGCCGCCGGGCTAGACCCTGCGTTGGGCGCACTGCACACCCTGAGCCACGGCCGGGCCGCGCTGGCCTGCGACCTGATGGAGCCCTACCGCCCGCTGATTGACCTGTGGGTCTGGCACCAGTTTCGCCAAGGCCACTTGCGCCCCGAGCACTTTGGCCACGACGGCGCGGGCGCTTGCCTGCTGAGCAAAGCAGGCCGGGGGCACTTTTACCCCGCTTGGGAACAACAAGCCCACCACCACCAACGCAGCTTGCTGCGCTATGCCCGCGCCATGGACAAGGCCCTGCAAAACGGCAGCCCCCAAGCGGCTTGGTCACACCTGTTGGACAACCCTGTTGACCACGCCGCCGACACCGCCACACAAGCCACCCAGCCCAACGGATTGGACTGAACCATGCAACGCCACGCCCTGCACACCCGCGCCATGAACGCCCTGCCCCTTTACCTGCACAACGGCAGCGCCCAGCGCTTGGACCTGGACGCTGCGCAACGCCTGCGCATTGAGCGCAAAGATTTGCCCGAGCGGCGCATTCCGCTGCACCACGTCTCGCGCATCGTGTGCAGCAGCACGCTGGACATCAGCGCCCGCGCCCTCATGGCTTGCATGAAAAGCGGCATTCCCCTGGCTGTGGTAGACACCAACGGTGAAACCCTGGGCTGGTGCTTGGGCGCACGCCGCAAAGAAACCAGCTTGCGCCAGCTGCTGACCCACGCCCTGGACGACCAAGCCTGGCCCACCCACTACACCGAATGGCTGGCTCAGCAACACGCCGCCACCGCCGCGCAAACATTGCTTTTGTGCGGCGTGCCCACCACCGCCGCCGCCCGCCACAACCCCAGAACGGCGCTGTGCAACGCCCACTTTGTGAAACACAGCCAAGGCTGTGCCCAACAAGTGGATGCCCTGGCCCTGCTGGCCCAACACGAGCTGGCCGCCCAACTGACCCAAGCCACCAACGCCCCCGAGCTGCTGGCCTGGCACCGCCCGGGGCTCAACCTGATCGAAGACTTGGGGCAAGTCATTGGCCTGCATGCCCACACCGACCTGCACCATGCGCCTCTGTTGCCCGAAGCCGACAAGCTCACGCCCTGGGCCATTCGCCATTACGAACGCCACGCCGCCCACTGGCAGCAACGTATTGGGCAGCTCATGTACGCGTTTGAACAATTCCTGCGCAGCCACTGGCTGTGAAGCATTTGCACCTTGACCCACACCATGGCCCCCAAAACACACCGCATACAGTCCATTCCCCACAGCCACGCGCAGCGCTGGCTGCTGGCACACGACATTCGCGACCCCAAACGGCTGCAACGCGTTTGGCGTTTTTTGCGGAAAGAGGGAGTGCGCCTGCAATATTCGGTGTACCTGCTGGCAGGCACACGCCAGCACGTCGAGAACATCATCGACCGACTGTGGGAGCTGATTGACGAAGACGCAGACGATGTGCGCATCTACCCCCTGACCGAAAACACCCGCATCTGGGGCTTGGGCACGCAATTCAATGACGGAGGCAACACGCTGTGCGATGCGTTCATGGACAAGCTCAGAGCGCTTGAGCACGGCGTTGAGCCCAGCACGCCAGCCGACAGCAAAAAGCTCAGTTTTTCATAACGCACATTGGCTACGGCTCGCGCAGATGTCAGGCAGTGGTCTGCGAGGCTTGATCGCGGCGAGGGCGCCGCTCCTACAGCGAGATGCCCCGCATTTTGTGGATGTCCGGCATTTTGTGCGGTGCCCTGCATTTTGTGGATGCCCTGCATTTTGTGGGAGCCCCGCCCTCGGGGCGATTCTTGGTGGTCTGCGAGGCTCAATCGCGGCGAGGGCGCCGCTCCTACAGCGAGATGCCCCGCATTTCGTAGGAGCCCCACCCTATTGATTCGACACGATGAAGTTTGAATTTTCTCTTTGTCATTTTGAATGGCTGCCCCAGGTCGTGGAAGTGGACATGAAAGATGAGCGCAAAAAGCTCAAGCTCGCCGTGCTGCGGGGCAAAGCCTGTCGCCAAGTCATTGGCTCACGTATACACATTAAAATCAGAAAATGACATACTTCATTAAAAATGTCATACTTTTAAAAATATGGCATTTTTAGACAAAAAGGAGCACCTTATGTACGAAATGAAAATATCCGAAGGCGGGCGCGTGGTCATACCCGCCCCCATCCGCCGCAGCCTTGACCTGAACGAGGGCGACACCGTGGTGTGGGACATCCTCAACGGCGAAGTCCACCTCAGCACCCGAAAAAAACAACTCGAAAAAGCCCGCGCTTTGTTTCAAAAAAGCACCCCACCGGGCACCCAACCGCAACTGGTACAAGATTTTTTGAATGAACGACGCAGCGAGACCGAGCGCGATGAATCCGCATGACCCGCCAAAAAACCCTGCATACCCAAGCCACGGTCCTCACCGCCAATGATCACGAGCACACCCCCTGCTTCGTACTGGACGCCTCCGCATTGCTCGCCTACTTGAATGGAGAGCCAGGTGCACAGCGTGTCCAACAGTGCATTGAGCAAGGACAAGCCATCATGAGCAGCGTCAATTTGGCCGAAGTGCTCAGCAAATGCGCAGACCAGGGCATGAGCAGCGCCGACCAAGCCGCCCTTTGTGCTGCCTTGCCGCTCGAAATCTCTGCTTTTGACACCGCATTGGCCCTGACCAGCGCTGCACTGCGAAGCGGCACCCGCGCACAAGGTTTGTCACTGGGCGATCGCTGCTGCCTGGCACTGGCGCAATCACGCAACGCCACTGCATTGACGGCCGACCAAGCTTGGTCCCGCCTTGGATGGGCAGACATTGGCGTAGAACAAATACGCCCAGACAGCCAACGCGCATAAAGTACCCCTGCCCGACGAGCACAACTTGTGCCGCGCACGAAAGCATCCTCATGGACGTGACCACCAACCAAGCTATGGGCTTGGGGCGCTACCGATTCGGCGCTTAAGCCAAAAGGGTTTGTGCTTCTTGCCGTGCTGCATGTTCAAACGCAGGCCTGAAATCTGCAACTTCAGCGGCTTGCAAACCCACATCGGCTGACGTGGCCACCTCTTTCCACCGCACAACAGCCGCCAGCACCTCAGTCAGCACCGTTTGAGCCTGCCCAGGCGTCAACTCAAATCGAAACGCCTGTGCCATCAACTGTTGCACCGAGGTGATCGGCCCCGTGTCCTCGCTCAACCAGGTTTTCGACTCTGGCGTCTTGTCAGGGAACGGATTCAAATCAAACGCAGGCGACAAGCGCCACAGGTTCTGGCCGCTGTACAAAAAGCCGATGTTTTGCAGGTGGTCATCCACATTGGTGATCAGGTGGTTGAACACCAATCTGCGCCACAACTGCCGCGCATCGCGGGTGTAATCGTCACATTTAGCCCGCATCACATCCAGAATTTCGGTATACGAATGCTCGTCATCACGACGCGCTTGGAGCAAGGTGGCCCCCGACATGTAGGGAATGCGCTGATGCTCAGGCGTTCGGTCAAAGCGTTTGACAACCGCTACCGGGGCACCCTGCACCATCACCACCCGCGCCGCAGCGGTGTCGATGCCCGCCGAGCGGGCCAAGTGCAAGGCCAACACCTCGCCACGGGTGACGGCGCGCGCGTCACCCACACTGGGGAACTTGGCCAAACACAAGGAGCCGTCCGTGTCTTGCAGCGTGCATTTGGGACGCATGCCACCCAAAGATGTGCCCTTGCCCTGCAGATACGCCAAGTCTGCACTCGTCTCTTGGCTCAGCTCCACGGCACGCGATGCGCTCAGGATTTTTTCCAACTCCAAAAACGCGGGTGTGGTGCGCTCACCATCGGCCACGCTGCGCAGGTATTGACCTTGTTCGTGGCGCAAACGCAGCGCCCCAACGCGGCTGAAATCATCCACCGCAGCCAAATAATCCAGTTCGGTCAGTGGTGCCAGAGCCGCATCTTTGGCCCGGGCCTTGGCGTGCGCACGCGCAATCACACGGCGGCCCCAGGCGTCAGGCTCGGTGTCGGCCAGCGCCCCCCAAAAACAGCTGTCGTTTTGAGTGGGTGGCTTGTGCAATTGATAACCCATGGTGCGGCTGAGATCGGGCGACACATCAAAACAGCGTGGGTGCGTCAACCACGCAGGGCTGTACGCAAACTGTGAAAACTCACGTTGCCCGTCCTTGACAAAAATGAGCCGTCCCAACGGGCTCTCTGCCTGCCCCAAAAAAACATCCAAGGTCTTGCGCACAGGCCCCGATTTGAAAGCACTGGGTGTTGCCATCAAAACGCCCCAGACTCTGGTGTTTTGCGCGACTTGCGCACCCTTTGGGGCAACTGCTCGTCCATCAAGGCCAAGCCAATGGTGTCTTGGGGCGTATCGAGCAACTGGTCCAGCTGGCCCAGTTCGCCAAAAACCTGCATCGCCCGGGCGAAATGCACCAGCGCCGTGCCGGGGTGGCCCGCCTCCATGCGCCTGACCGTGGTCACCGACGCACCTATGCGCTCGGCCAAGTCTTGTTGAGAAAAATGCCTGCGCCGCCGCGCCAGCGACATGGCCTGCCCCAAACGCGCAAGGCTGCGCGTGACGGGTAAAGGGAGCGTATCGGTTCCATTCATAAAAAGTATTTTATAAGCTTTTAATAAATTTAAACATTCATATTAGCTGATTTAAATTTCAACTGTGCAAAACCTGCCCATCGGCCAGCTTGCCAAATACCGCGTTTGCGCCAAAACCCCATTCGCCGCCGCGCACCGCGCGATGTGCAGCACCACGCGCTGGGCGAGCAAAAGTCGTTTTACGAGTGCTGGCTCAGTGTGGCCGAGCTGCAAACCCTGCTGGAGCCAATGCGCCAATGCATCCTTCGCGGCGAGGGCGCCGCTCCTACAACGAGATGCCCGCCCTTTGTGGGTGCCCTGCATTTTGTGGGACCCCAAGCACAGGCAAACCCCCTGCCCACGCAGTGGTCAGCGCCCTGACATAGAATCCACCTCGCGCCGCAATTCTGCGGCGCATTCGCTAGGGGTGTTGAAAGCCGTGAGGCCTTCGACTGAGAAAGTCCCTTTGAACCTGATTGAGGTAATCCTCGCGCAGGGAAGCTTGTCAAAAGAACGGCGTCCAAGTCTGGACGCATCCTGTTCCCAGCCAGCCGACCTGCCATTACGTTGAAGGAAAAACGTCATGGCACTTTTTTCGCCATTTTTTTCGTCCAGTTCGCTCCGCTCTTCTGAGCGTTTGACTTGCCGCGTCACCCACATCGCCAGCGCAGTGGCTTGTCTGGCTTGGGGCTGTGCCCAAGCTCAAGCTCAAACGCCAGCGGTGAGTGAAATCACCATCACCGGCTCGGCCCCCTCGCAGGTCAGCGGCTTTGGCGATGTGCCCTTGCGCAAAGCGCCTTTCAGCGCGGTGACCATCGACCAGCAGACCCTGCAAGACATTGGCGCACAGCGTGTGTCCGACGCCTTGCGCCTGGACGCCAGCGTGGCCGACAGCTACAACTCGCCTGCCTATTGGGACAGTCTGAGCGTGCGCGGCTACACCTTGGACAACCGCTACAACTACCGCCGCGAAGGCCTGCCCATTTCGGCCGAAACCATGATCGGCATGGACAACAAGGAGCGCATCGAGCTGTTCAAAGGCACCAGCGGCATTCAGGCCGGCACCAGCGCCCCGGGCGGTTTGGTCAATTACGTGGTCAAACGTCCGCCCACAGCCAAGGACGAGAGCATCCGCTCGGTCAGCACCAGCTATGGCCCGGGCAAAAACAGCAGCATCGGGCTGGACCTGGGTGGCCGCTTTGGCCAAGATCAGGCTTTGGGCTACCGCTTCAATGCCGCCTACGAAGACCTGAACCCGTACATCAAGAACACCGAAGGCCACCGCAAACTGTTTGCACTGGCCATGGACTGGCGCCTCACGCCCGACAGCCGCCTGGAGTGGGAAATCGAGCGCAGCGAGCGCCAGCAAATGGGCGTGAACGCCTACAGCCTGCTGGCCAACGCCACCGATCCCCTGAACGGCGTGCCCACCCTGCCACCCACCGTGGACGGCACACGCAACATCACGCGCCAAGCCTGGTCGGTGCCCGGCGTTTTTGCGGGCACCACGGGCACCTTGCGCTTCAAGCAAAACCTCGACGGCGGCTGGCTTTGGACCACGCAATACGGCGCACAGCGCTTGCGCACCGACGACCGTTTGACCTTTGCCTTTGGCTGCACCATGCCCAACGGCGACTGGATCGGCAACAAGTACTGCAGCAACGGCGGCTTTGACCTGTATGACTACCGCAGCGACAACGAGCGCCGCAGCAGCGATGCGCTGCACACCGAACTCAGTGGCCAGCAGACTTGGGCAGGCCTGCGTCACAACCTGAGTCTGAGTGTGCAGCGCAGCCGATTGCTCGACCGCCCCTCTTTCATGCAGGCCTACAACTGGGCCGGCACCGGCAACATTGACGGCACATCTGACAGCCCCGTGGCCCAGCCCACCCCAAGCGAGCTGAACACCGAGCGCAGCGAGTACACCACCGAAGTGGCTCTGCGCAACCGCATTGAACTCAACACACAAACCGCGCTGTGGCTGGGCATGCGCCACACACAGCTCAACCGCGCCAGCCAACGCACCGACGGCAGCCGAGCCGTGCAGGACCAGCGCAGCTTTAACACCCCGTGGCTGGCTGTGACGCACCAGATCACACCGGCTTATTCGGTGTATGGCAGTTACGGCGAAGGCATTGAAACCGATGTCGCACCCAACCGCAGCCGTTACACCAACGCTGGACAGGCCCTGCCAGCGCTGCGCAGCCATCAAACGGAGATCGGTGTCAAAGGCCAATGGGCCCAAACGCGCTGGCAAGCGAGTGGGTTTGACATCACGCGTCCCGTGGCGGGCGACGAAGGCACCTGCGACGAAGACAACACCTGCACCCGAAAAATCGACGGCCAAGCCCGTCACCGGGGACTGGACTTGTCGGCTGGCATGACGCATGCCCAGTGGACCTTGGACATGGGTGCCGCCTGGATACAAGCCCTGCGCCAAAACGCCGTGATCGACCCCAGCGCCAACGGCCAACGCGCCCTGAACGTGCCCCGCATGACGCTTCGCGCCCAAGCCCAATACCGCTTTGCGGCCGTACCCGGCCTGCGCACCAGCTTGCGCCTGAGCCACGAGGCAGAGCGCCAAGCCACCGAAGACGGTAGCGTTCAATTGCCCGCATGGACCACGCTGGACTGGGCCGTGCACCACGACACGCGCATCAAAGGCACCCGCACCCAATGGACTTTGGCCGTCGACAACCTGGCCAATCGCCAGTATTGGCGCGAATCGCCCAAACAGTTTGGCCACTATTACCTGTACGCAGGTGCCCCCCGGACGCTGCGTGTGGCCCTGAAAACCAGTTTTTAAACAGAGGCTTCACTTTTTTCAAAAAACTGCACCACAGGCACAAAACCTGCCCAAAAGCACTCTATAATTGAAAGCTGTTCCTCGATAGCTCAGTCGGTAGAGCGCCGGACTGTTAATCCGTAGGTCCCTGGTTCGAGCCCAGGTCGAGGAGCCAAACTTTTTAAAAAGCCCACTCACAAGGTGGGCTTTTTTTTGCGCGTTGATCGTCCCGCTGAAAGGCTTGGGCCGCCCAGCGGCCCAAGCCCGCCTTTACAACTGAACGCCTTTCGTCAAGGCCCCGTCCACCACCAAGTTGGTGCCCGTCACAAAGCTGGCCGCTGGGCTGGCCAGGAAAGCCACGGCGTTGGCGATTTCTTGGGGCGTGGCCATGCGGCCTGTCGGGTTCATGGCCAAAGCTTGTTTGTACAGCTCAGGGTTGCCCACCTCGATTTGGTTCCACACACCGCCCGCGAAATAGGTGTTGCCTGGCGATACGCTGTTGGCGCGGATGTGCTTGCCCGCCAAGTGGTAAGCCAGGCCTTGGGTGTAGTGCACGATGGCGGCCTTGAAAGCGCCATAAGGACCCGCCGCAAAATCGATCTCCCGACCTGAAACACTGGAGATGGTGACGATGGAGGCGTGGCTGCTTTGCTCCAAAAAAGGCATGGCGGCATTGACCAAGCGCACGGTGCCCATCATGTCCACCTGAAAGCCTTGTTGCCAACCGTTCTCATCGTTGCTGATGGCCAGGGCACTGACGTTGGCCACCACAATGTCGATGCCGCCCAAAGCGGCCGCCGCATCGGTCACCCAGGCTTGCAAAGCCGCGCCATCACCCACGTCCACAGCGCGGCCAAAGGCCTTGACGCCATGACGGGCCAGCTCTTGAACGCTTTGCTCAACCTCGGCCGCATTGCGGGCACAAATGGCCACATGCGCACCATCGGCGGCCAAAGTTTGTGCAATGGCTTTGCCAATGCCTTTGGTGCCGCCCGTGATCAACGCGGTGCGGCCTTTGAGTCCTAAATCCATGGGGTTCCCCTTTCAGTTGAAAAAATTGGCAGTGCAAGGCGCTGTTTTGATGGCGCTCAAACGCCCTCAGGCGCGAGGTATTTTTTGGTGATGGCCGCACCCACGGTGTATTTGGGATCGACAAAATTGCCCAACCGAACTTGGCCGCATTGGCTGAGCATCATGTAGGCATCCCAGCGGTCGTAGCCATATTCAGCCTCCATCCACAACACCAACTCGCGGTAAGCGATGCGGGTGGCGTCTTCAAGTGGGCGTGCACTGCCAATGGCCATGATGACGGCTTCGTTTTCCAGCCGGGGCCAGTCGATTTGCCAGCCCTTGATCAGGTCCACCTCGATGGTGGTGGTGCTGGCAAACTCCACGGCCGTGCCACATACCTCACCATCGCCCTGACAAGCATGGGCATCGCCAATAAAAAGCCTGCCGCCTGCCGTTTGCACCGGCAAATAAGTGATGCTGCCCGGCCCCATGTCGGGCAGGTCCATGTTGCCGCCATGGGCATCGGGCGTGAGGGTGTTGATGGAGTCGATCTCGGGCGAGCAACTCAAGGTGCCAATGTGGGGTTTGTAAGGCAGCGTGACGCGTCGGCTCCAGTAAACACCGTCTTCATCGACATCGATTTTGCGGACAATTTCGGGCAATGAATCGGACAGCAAAGCGGTCAATGAGGTGCCGCTGAGGGCACCAAACTGCGGAATCATGCAGCAGGTGCCTCGGGGGTTGGGGCCGCGTGGGCGGATGGACTTGATGTGCACCGCGATGACATCGCCTTTTTCTGCCCCTTCGACCATGATGGGGCCGTTTTGCGGGTTGACGAAGGGCATGGTCAACACCCGGGAAGGCAGGTCTTGCTCGGACTTGATGGCTCCCTCAAAAGCGTCTCGGGTTTCCACCACAATGCAGTCGCCGGGCCGCACCTTCAGCACCGGGTCTGAATAAGGGCCGATGGTGTAGTGGTATTTGCCCTGCAGGGCTTCCGTGAGTGAATGGGTTTCGGGCGTGCGGCCTTGGGCCACGCCGCGCAAGCGCATGATCGATTGGTCTAACCAGTCCATAGAGTTGCTCCAAATGAATTTTCATTGTGAACACAGGCCAGACCACGGGCAATAAGGGCTAGCCCTTGGGTCAAGCCCCAGAGCTCCCTATGCAAGAGGCACACCCTGGGGCGATGTGGACCCGCCTGTCACCTGAGCAGCAGGCCAGCAGCACAAGACTGCTTAAATTCGACCCACCCTCAACAGGCCGCTTTGAAAGCCTGCACCCTCAACCCCCCACACAGGAGCCCTCCATGACCTCTTCACTCCAAGGCCAGATTGCCTGGATCACCGGCGGGGGCAGCGGCATTGGTTTGGCGGGTGCCATCGCACTCGTCAAGGCCGGGGCCCATGTGGTGATTTCTGGCCGCACGGCCAGCACCAACGCCAGCGCTTTGGCCACGCTGCAAGCCTTGGGGAGTGCCGAGGCGATTTTGCTCGACGTGGCCGACAAGCATGCGGTCAAGGCAGCAGCGCAAGACATTTTGGCCCGGCATGGTCGCATCGACATCTTGGTGACCAGCGCGGGCACCAATGCCACGCAGCGCAATTTCGACGTCGTCACGCCCGAGGCTTGGGACGATGTGGTGGCCATCAATTTGTCAGGCCTTTTTTATTGCGTGCACGCGGTCCTGCCCGCCATGCGCCAACAGCAAGGCGGCTTGATCATCAACGTGTCGTCGTGGGCGGGCTTGTACGCCTCCAAGCTCACGGGGCCAGCCTACAACGCCACCAAACGCGCGGTTTTGGCCCTGACCGAATCCATCAACATGGAAGAGTGCACCCACGGCATCAGGGCCAGTTCGCTGCTGCCCGGCGAGGTGGCCACCCCCATCCTGGACAAACGCCCCGTGCCCCCGTCACAAGCGCAGCGCGATCTCATGGTGCAAGCCGAAGACATGGGGCAGGCCATCTTGTTCCTGGCCCAAATGCCCGCCCGCACCTGCATCAACGAACTCGTCATCTCGCCTACTTTCAACCGGTTTTACACCGGCGGCCTGGAGACGCCCAAGCGCAACTGAACTTGGCCCCAAATACTTGCCCCCCCAAAAGGGCGGCAGGCCAAGGCGCTGATCATTTCACCCTTTCAACTTGGCCCTTGCCGACTGGCCTCTTGGGGCCTTGTCCGGCGCAAGACAGTGCGGCTTGAATGGCTTGCTTATAGTTTGCCGATGACTCATTTTTACGAACCCCACTTGGGCCACGGCCTCAAGCACGACCCCTTCAACGCCATCGTCGGTCCGCGCCCCATTGGTTGGGTGTCGACCCGCAGTGCCAGCGGCGTGCTCAATCTGGCGCCTTACAGTTTTTTCAATGCCTTCAACTACGTGCCCCCGCTGATTGGTTTTTCCAGCATCGGGCGCAAGGACTCGCTCAACAACATCGAAGCCAATGGCGAATTTGTCTGGAACCTGGTCACGCGCCCCCTGGCTGAAGCCATGAACCAAACCTGCGAAGCCGTGCCCCCCGAAGTGGACGAATTTGCCCTGGCCGGTCTGACCCCCGCCCCATCCCGCTTGCTGAGCGTGCCCCGGGTGGCCGAGAGCCCGGTCAGCTTTGAATGCCGTTGCACCCAGATTTTGCAAATGCAAAACCTGCAAGGCGAGAAAGTGGACACCTGGATGGTGTTTGGTCAGGTGATTGGGGTGCACATTGACGAGCGCCTGATTGCCAACGGGGTCTACGACACGGCCAACGCCGGGCACATTTTGCGCGGGGGTGGCCCAGCCGATTACTTCAGCATCGGCCCCGAGCAGCTGTTCAAGATGTACCGTCCTGAAAGCGGCGCACGCGATCTGCCCAAGTGACTTGAACGCCGTGAGTTGCCCCGTTGAACGTGCGCATGTGACACGGGCCTTGGGTTTTCCCTAGCCCAAGCGGGGCATCGTGGGCCGCATGATTTGGGCACACCAGTTCAACCCCAGCCCGTCATGTCCACACCTTCTTCTGCATCCCCCGCCCAGCCCCCCATCTGCAGCACCATGATGCAGATGCCCCTGTCGCTGAACCACTTGCTTGAACGGGCGGGCACTTTGTTTGCCAGCAACGAGATCGTCTCGCGCCTGCCCGACAAGTCGCTCGTGCGGCACAGCTACGGCGCGTTTTACCAGCGCACGCGGCAACTGGCGCAGGCTTTGCAAAACATGGGCCTGCAAAAAGGCGAGCGCGTGGCCACGCTGTGCTGGAACCACCATGCGCACCTGGAGTGCTATTTCGGCATCCCGGCCGCAGGTGGCGTCATGCACACACTCAACCTGCGCCTGTCGCCCGAAGAGATCGCCTGGATCGCCAACGACGCACAAGACAAGGTGCTGATCATCGACGACGTGTTGCTGCCGCTGTACCAGCAGTTTGCGCACCTGTACCGCTTCGAGCGCGTGATCGTTTTCCCGTTTTCCGGTGCCGCCGTGCCCGCGCCCTTCACCGACTACGAGCAGCTGCTGGCCAGCACCGATACACAGGGCTTTCAATACGCACCACACGCCGAAGACGATGCGGTGTCCATGTGCTACACCTCGGGCACCACGGGCCGCCCCAAAGGCGTGGTGTACTCGCACCGCTCCACCATCTTGCACACGCTGGTGGGCTGCCTGGGCGACTTTTGGGGCTTGAAAGGCAGCGACGTCATCTTGCCCGTCACCCCCATGTTCCACGCCAACAGCTGGGGCATTCCTTATGGGGCGGTGATGATGGGCGTCAAGCTCGTCTTCCCCGGGCCGCACCTGCACCCAGAGGATTTGCTGGACCTGATGACGGCCGAGCCCCCCACACTCTCGCTGGGCGTGCCCACCATCTGGATGGGCCTGATCCAGGCTTTTGAGGCCGCACAAACCACCCAGCCAGGCCGCTGGAAACTGCCCGCTGGCATGCGCTCTTTGGTGGGTGGTGCGGCCGTACCCGAGGCGCTGATTCGCGCCTTTGACCGGCACGGCATCTGGATTTTGCAAGGCTGGGGCATGACCGAAACCTCGCCTTTGTGCACCGTGTCTTACCCCAAGTCGGAGCTGAAAAACGCGCCCATGGACGAGCGTTACCGCCGCGCGGCCATGGCGGGCGTGCCCGTGCCGCTGACCGAATTGCGCATCCGGGGCGAAGACGGCCGGGACGCCCCTTGGGACGGCCAACATGTCGGTGAAATCCAGGTGCGCGGCCCCTTCATCACCGGCAGCTACCACCAGGTGCCCGTGAGCGAAGACAAGTTCAGCGCCGACGGCTGGCTGCGCACGGGCGATGTGGCCAGCCTGGACGCGATGGGGTTTGTGCGCATCACCGACCGCACCAAAGACCTGATCAAGTCGGGCGGCGAGTGGATCAGCTCGGTCGATCTCGAAAACGCCCTGATGGCCCACCCCGACGTGGCCGAAGCGGCCGTCATTGCCATCCCCGACCCCAAGTGGAGCGAGCGGCCGCTGGCTTGCATCGTGCTCAAACCTGGCAAGCTGCCACAGCCAGAAAACTTTGCCGCGCACTTGCTGCAGCATGGCTTTGCCAAATGGCAAGTGCCCGACCGCTACGAGTTCATCGACGCCGTGCCGCGCACCTCCACGGGCAAGTTCTACAAGCTCAAACTGCGCGAGCGTTTTCCGGCCTGAGACGACCGACAGCGCTGTGCACAGCCCCTGACGCCAGTAGGCTCTCAGGGCATGGGGTTAAGGGGCACAGCCCACAATCAGGTGGCGCTGTTTGAGCGCCACTTTTTTCAAGGGGATGACCATGTGCCACCCGTTTGTATTGGCTTTGTACGCGGGCCTTTTGTCTTGCAGCCTGGCCTGGGGGCAAGCTGTCGGCGAGTCCGGCACAGCAAAAGACAGCCCCCAAGTCAGCCCGCTAGTCACCACGCAAGAAGCCACTCACGCCTTGCCGCCCGAGCCGCTGCAGCGGCTGCTGCAATCGGTGGTCACGGTGCAAAGCCGCAGCGACGCGCAAGCCAGCACCAGCCGCACACTGGGCCAGCGCCGCGAAGGCTCGGGGGTGGTCATTGGCCCCGACCTGGTGCTGACCATCGGCTACCTGCTGCTCGAAGCCGAAAGCGTGGACCTGATCGACCACCAAGGCCGACGCATTCCTGGCCAAGTGCGGGCTGTGGACAACTTGACTGGCCTGGGACTGATCCGTACCTTGATCCCCTTGCGCCTGGATGCCGTGCCACTGGGCGACTCGGACACCCTGCCCACACCCGGCAAACTTTGGACCTTAGGCCAGAACGAAACTGCGCCCACTGCGCTGGAATTGGTCTCCAGAAAGGTCTTCGCGGGCGGCTGGGAATACCTGCTGGAAGCGCCCTTGATGACGCTGCCAGCCGTGAACAACTGGAGCGGCTCGGGGCTGTTTGACGCCCAAGGCCAGCTGGTGGGCATCGGATCCTTGCTGGTGCAAGACGTGTACGGCGACCAAATCCCACTGCCGGGCAATTTGTTTGTGCCTGTGAACCTGCTCAAAGAACCTCTGCCCGACTTGGTGCGCACAGGCAAACGCTCTGGCCCGGCCACGCCCTGGCTGGGCATCACCAGCCAGCGCCTGCCCAGTGGTGGCTTGGGTGTGTTGCGTGTATCGCCGGGCAGCCCCGCAGCGCAGGCAGGCATCGCCGTGGGCGACACCTTGCTCGCCCTGCAAGGCCAAACGCTGCAAGACCTGCCGGACTTTTACCGCCGCCTGCGGGCCCTGGGGCCTGCGGGCAGCCCCTTGACCCTCACGGTGCGCAGCGAGGGCCAAAGCCGCGAGGTGGAATTGCTCAGCACCGACCGCACAACGGCACTCAAACGGCCCGGCGGAATTTGACTTGTTGCGGCATTCTTTCCTATTGATCCGGCCCGGAGAAGTTTTTAATGGTCAAAGAAGTTGTAGGTCGGTGGCTTCAGCCCCGACATGCAGCCCACGCCGAAGCCTGCAATGTCGGGGCTAAAGCCTCCGACCTACGGGATACCGGTGAACAAAATTCAAATTTCAGCGCGCCGGACCCATAAGCGTCATCCCAAGCCGTTCGAGGAATTTGCAGGAGCCTACCCCGTGGGTGATGGGCGTGGCACACGCCTTCAGACCGAAAATTTGGGCGGGCGCTTTTCGATGAAGGCGTTCACCGCCTCGTGATGGTCGGTGGTCATGTGGGCGATGGCTTGGTAGCCCGCTGACAATTCCAGCAACGACTCCAATGAACTGCGCTCACCTTCGCGCAGCAGGCGCTTGGTCATGCGCAACACCGCGCCCGGGTTGGCCGCGATCTTGCGGGCCAGCGCCATGGCTTCGGGCAGCAACTGTTCAGGGGCCACAACACGCGAAACCAAACCGCAGGCCAGTGCTTGCTCAGCCGACAAGGCCTCGCCCGTGAACGCCATTTCGGCGGCTTTGGACGCGCCCACCGCGCGCGGCAGCAGCCAAGCGCCGCCGTCTCCCGGCACGATGCCCACTTTCACAAAACTCTCGGCAAAAGTGGCTTTGTCGGAGGCGATGCGGATGTCGCACATGCAGGTCAAGTCAAGCCCTGCGCCAATGGCCGGGCCGTTGATGGCGGCGATCACGGGCACGTCCAGGTTGTAAAGCGCCTTGGGCAGGCGCTGGATACCGTTGCGGTATTCCTCGCGGATCACGTCGGGCATCAGCTGCTGCGTTTGGTAGCGCAGCATGTCCTTGACGTTGCCGCCCGAGCTGAAGACCGGACCTTCGGCCGTCAGGATCACCGCACGGATGCTGGTGTCCTTGGTGATGTCGGCACATGCCTGGACAAATTCTTCGACCGCCGTGTTGCCTGTGAGCGCGTTGCGGGTCTCGGGCTGGCTCATGGTCAGGATGGCGATGCTACCCTCACGGGTGATTTTGAGAAATGAACTCATGGCAATTCCTGAAATAAATATTGATCCAGCCCATGAAGATTAAATTGCGCCTGTGTTTGTCCGTTGTAGGTCGGTGGCTTTAGCCCCGACATGTAGCCTATGCCGAAGCTCGCAATGTCGGGGCTAAAGCCACCGACCTACGTGGTGACGGTGCAAGAAAATTTAAACTTCAGCGAGCCGTATCAATAGGTTGACGTGGTAAAAAATTCAAACTTCAACGTGCCGTATCCATCATCAGACAACAACGTCGGTGAGTGTACGCATAAGGTCCAAACTCAGAGTCTCAGGGCTGTCCAGCAGGACCTGGCCCAGCACGTCGTGCCAGTAAGACTCTGACCCGCCCGCCTGCCGCCAAGCGTGAAGCCTGCGGGTGTACAGCTGCAAGTCAAATTCGCGTGTGAAGCCGATCGCACCATGGATGGAATGGCTCAGGCCCGCCACTTCGAGCGCCGCCTCGCTGGTGCGCGCCTTGGCCATGGCCACGCGCAAACGGTCGGGCACTTGGACCGCTGCGCACAGCCCCAACTGGGCGGCCATGCGGGCAGCAAAGGCGTGCTCAGACATGAGGCTCAGTTGGTGCTGGATGGCCTGGAACTTGCCAATCGGTTTGCCAAACTGCTGGCGGTCGTTGGCGTATTGCAGCGTGCGGCTGAACACGGCCATCAGCGCCCCGGCCAACTGGGCGGCGTAAAGCGCCGCTTGAAAGGTCACAAGGTCGTGCGTTCCGGGTACCGCCTGGGCAGCGTCCCAAGCCGCTTGAGGCCAGCTCATCTGCGCGTCCAGACAAAACCCAGCCACCTGCACTTGGGCATCGGCCGCAGACAGGAGACGGCAAACGCCACCCCATGACACCAGCACCCAGTCGGCTTGTGTGCCGCAGCGCACCTGCGCGCAGTGCAGGCGGCCATCGCTGGCCAACTGAGCCGTGCCAAACACCACCGAACCCTTTGGTGCGGACACGCCAGCATGGGCCAACAAACCACGCGCCAGCAAGGTCTCGCCCAAAGGCACAGGCACGGCAAAGCTGCCGCACAACTCCAGCACCGGGTACACATCGGCCAAAGCCAGCCCTGCGCCCCCGGCAGATTCGGGCACCAGCGCATCGGCAAAGCCCGAGGCTTCCAGCAATTGCCATAAAGCCGCGCGCGACTGGCCAGCTTCGATGGCGCGCACCAACGCTGGTGTGCAGTGGTCGGTGAGCAGCGCCTTAACGGCATCGGTCAAAAGATCGTCCATGTTGTTTCCTTTTCAGCGCAAGCCGAGGCCACGGGCGATCATGCCGCGCAGAATGTCGCGCGTGCCGCCACGCAGCGAGTAGCTGGGCGCCACTTGCGTGATGTAGTTGAGCGTGTTGAGCAATTCGGCCGGCACATCGGCCGCGTCGCGCGAGAACAAATCATCGGCAATCGCTGCCGGGATCAGCTGCTCCACGCCTGTGCCCAGGTCTTTGACCAGGGCCGCCTCGACCACCGGGCTTTCACCCCGCGTGAGTTTTTCGGTGATGGCCACCGACATGGCGCGAAGCGGTGCCAGTTGGCTCAAAATTTTGCCCGCCAGGCGCTGGGCCTGCGGTGTGCGGCCTTGCGGCGTGCGCACAAAGGCCAGCCACTCGTCAAACAAGGCGATACTGGAGAACAAACGCTCCGGCCCGCTGCGCTCAAAAGCCAGCTCGGCCGTGACCTGCTCCCAACCACCGCCTTCGTCACCCACCAAGGCATCTGGGCCCAGCTGCACGTTGTCAAAAAACACTTCGCAAAAATGGCTGTCACCCGATTGGTCGACGATGGGCCGCACCGTCACGCCGGGCAAAGACAAGTCCACGATCACCTGCGACAAGCCCTTGTGGCGGTCGGTCGTCTCGCCGCTGGTTCGCACCAGCGCGATCATGAAGTGGCAATTGTGGGCGTTGGTGGTCCAAATCTTTTGGCCATTCAACAACCAGCCGGATTCATGGGGCACCGCACGGGTACGCACACTGGCCAGGTCAGAACCCGAGCCGGGCTCGCTCATGCCGATGCAAAAGAAGGCCTCACCCCGGCAGATGGCGGGCAGGTAGCGCTGCTTTTGCGTTTCGGTGCCGTACTTGATCAGCAAGGGGCCACTTTGTCGATCGGCAATCCAGTGCGAGCCGACGGGCGCACCAAAGTTCAAAAATTCCTCGACCAGCACATAGCGGGCGAACGCGCTGCGCCCCGCGCCACCGTAGGCTGGCGGGAAGGTGATGCCCAGCCAACCCCGGCGGCCCAGCTCGCGGCTGAACTCGGGGTCGTAGCCCGACCAGGAGCGGGCGCGCACATGAGCGGGTACACCTTGCATGGCCTCGACCAAAAAGGCCCGCACCTCCTGACGCAGCGCTTCGTCTTGCGCAGGAATGGCCGACGGGTTCAACGAATCAAGCTGGCTCATGCCAACACCCCTTTTTCAAACAAAGTTGTCATGGTCTCTTCATCCAACGCCAGCATATCGCCCAGCACCTCGCGGGTGTGCTGCCCCAAGAGTGGCGGGGCGTGGCGGTACTGCACAGGCGTGTCCGACAGGCGGATCGGGCTGGCCACCAAGGCCACATCGTCCCTGGCGGCGTGGTCCATGTGGATCTGCATGCCACGCGCCTTGACCTGCGGGTCTTCAAACACATCGGCAATGGTGTTGATCGGACCGCAGGGCACGCCTGCCGATTCGAGCAAGGCCACCCACTCGCGTGTGCTGCGGGTGACGGTCAGCTCGCGCATCAACTCGATCAAGGCCACACGGTTTTGCACACGCCCGGCGTTGGTCACAAAGCGCGCATCGTCTGCCCATTCAGGCCGCCCGGCGGTTTTGCAAAATCGGGCGAACTGGCCATCGTTGCCCACCGCCAAAATCATGTGGCCGTCGGCTGTCGGAAAGTCCTGGTAAGGCACCGTGTTCGGGTGGGCATTGCCCATGCGCTGGGGGGCCACACCGCTGTGCAGGTAGTTCATCGACTGGTTGGCCAGGCACGCCACACCCACATCGAGCAATGCCAAGTCGATGTGCTGACCGCGCCCCGTCACCTCGCGGGCCTGCAAGGCCGCCAGGATGCTGGTGCTGGCGTACAGGCCCGTGAGGATGTCGGTGAGTGCCACGCCCACCTTCATGGGGCCTGCGCCGGGCGTGCCGTCGGGCTGGCCGCTGATGCTCATCAGCCCGCCCATGCCCTGGATCAAAAAGTCATACCCTGCGCGCTGGGCATAGGGTCCGGTCTGGCCAAAGCCAGTCACCGAGCAGTACACCAGCCGAGGGTGGATGGCGTGCAGCGTGTCGTAGTCCAGCCCATATTGCTGCAGGCTGCCCACTTTGAAATTTTCGATCAGCACATCGCATTGAAGTGCCAAGTCACGCACCAGTTTTTGACCCTCGGCCGTACTCAGGTCAATGGCGATCGATTTTTTATTGCGGTTGGTGCACAAAAAATAAGCGGCATCCCGGGTGGGCTGCCCTTGCGCATCCTTCAAATACGGCGGCCCCCAGGTGCGGGTGTCGTCGCCCGCCTCAGGGCGTTCGACCTTGATGATCTCGGCCCCCAAGTCACCCAGGGTCTGCGCCGCCCAGGGCCCCGCCAACACACGCGACAAATCCAGCACACGGATGTGCGAGAGCGCGCCAAGCTGCTCGCCGCTTGCCCCCAGGCTGACTTGGCTCATTGCAGCTCCACCTTGGCGCTGGTGGCGATGCGCTTCCAAAGCTTGATCTCGGCTGCCTGAAAAGCGCGCATTTCTTCGG
Source organism: Comamonadaceae bacterium PBBC1 (assembly GCA_002256145.1). Lineage (GTDB taxonomy): Bacteria > Pseudomonadota > Gammaproteobacteria > Burkholderiales > Burkholderiaceae_C > Limnohabitans_A. Next base: position 83,100 of record NKIP01000014.1, on the reverse strand, counting down.
GGCCACCGTTCATGACCTCAGCACCCAGACGCTCATAAAACTCGCGGGTTTCGGGCAAGCGCTCAATGGCGGTGAACAAGCTCGCGAGTTTGTCGGTTTCGGCCTTGGGTGTCTTGGACGACACCATGGCACCCACCCAGGTATAAGCCGTGAAACCTGGCAAGCCCGCCTCGTTGGCTGTGGGCACGGCGGGCAGTGTGGGCGAGCGCTGCTCGGACGCAAAAGCCAGAGCGCGCAGCTTGCCCGCCTTGACCATCTCTTGGGCGCTCGTCATCTCGGCAAACGCAAACTGCACCGTGCCTGCCGTCACCGCCGACACGACTTCACTGGCCCCCTTGAACGGCACATGCACCGCCTGGATGCGGGTGGCATCGTTGAAGGCCTCGGCCATCAGCTGGTAACCGGCCGAGCCCGCGCCGTAATTGAGTTGGCCGGGTTTGGCCTTGGCGGCAGCGACCAGGTCGGCCACCGTTTTGTAGTCCGACTGGCCCGGCACGATCAACAAAGCGGCCGCGCGCATCATCATGGTCAGCGGCGCAAAATCGGCCACCGGGTCATAGGGCAAAGACTTGAACAGCGCCGCATTCACCGCCAAGGTGGAGTTGCTGCCCACAAAGACGGTGTAGCCGTCGGCGGGGGCGCTTTGCACGGCACGCACGGCAATGAAGCCGTTGGCACCGGGCTTGTTGTCCACCACCACGGTCTGGCCCGTCATCTCGGTCAGCTTTTTGGCGAAGTAACGCGCCGAGGTGTCGGTGCCGCTGCCCGGCGGGAAGGGCACCACAAAGCGCAAGGGCTTGGACGGGAAGGCCGCCGTCTGCGCTTGAACGGCGGTGCCGCCGATGGCCGCAGCCAGCAGGCAGAGCGAAGTGAGTGTCTTGAGGATGTGTCTGCGTGAGGTCATGTTTTGTCTCCAATGGGTTTTATTCGAGCGTGACGCCTGTGGCTTTGACCACGGCGGCCCAGCGGGCCAGTTCTTTCTTCACGTAGGCACCGTATTCTTCAGACGTCGAGCCCAGGGGCTCCGCGCCTTGCAGCGCCAGCTTTTCCTTGACCTCGGCGCTTTGCAGGGCCTTGTTGATTTCAGCGTTCAGGCGCTGCACCACCGCCTTGGGCGTGTTGGCGGGCACCATGATGCCTTGCCACGCACCCGCTTCAAATCCGGGCATCACGGTCTCACCCAAAGTGGGCACATCGGGGAAGAGCGACATGCGCTGGCTGGTGGTCACTGCCAGCAATTTCAAGCGTTTGTCCTTCACAAAAGGCATGACCGAGTTGATGGTGTCGGTCATGAACTGGATCTGCCCTGCGACCAGGTCCACGTCGGCCGGCGCACTGCCCCGGTAAGGGACATGGGTGGCATCCAGGTCATGGTGCTTGACCAATTGAAAGGCCGCCAGGTGCGTCACGTTGCCGTTGCCTGCCGAACCATAAGACAGCTTGGCCGGATTGGCTTTGGCGTAAGCGATGAATTCACGCACATTGTTGACCGGTACGGCAGGATTGACCACCAGCGCCAAAGGCACCACAGCCGTGAGCGCCACAGGTGCCAAATCGCGCATCACGTCATAGGTCAGGCTCTTGTAGAGCGCGGGGCTCAAGGTGATGGACGAGGTGTTGTAGAGCACGGTGTAGCCGTCGGCTGGAGCCTTGGCGGCGGCCACGGCCGCAATGTTGCCGTTGGCACCGGGCTTGTTGTCGATCACGATGGACTGGCCCATTTGCTCCGACATTTTTTTGGCCAGCACACGCGCCACCAGATCGGTGGGGCCGCCCGGCGGAAAGGGCACGAGCAAGGTGATGGGCTTGCTCGGGTAGGCCTGCGCCCAAGCGCTCAGGGGCAAGCAAGCCGCGGCGGCCAAGCCCAACAAGGTTCTGCGCAAAGTGTGGGGGATGTTCATGGTGGTGTCTCCTGTTATGAATCGGATATTTTGAAAACGCTCAATCGGCTGGGCGACCTGCCAGCAACCGTGTAGCGGTGTAAGTCATGACCGGGATGTCGTGCTGGTTGAACACGTCGATGCGCGACGTGACCACGGCGCGGCCGCTGCGTGAGGTGGGGCGGATGTCGGTCACCTCGATCACGGCCTCGATGGTGTCGCCCACCACCACGGGTGCCAAAATTTTCTGGTGCAGCTCCAGCATGGCCAGGCCCGTGCCCTGGATCATGGTCTGCAAGATGAAGCCTTCGATCAGGGTGTAGGTGAGTGCGCCCGGCACAGGTCGCCCGGCCATCGCGCCGCCTTCGTAGCCTTCTTCGATGAAGATGGCTTCGAGCATGCCCGTGACCGAAATGAAGTTGACCAAATCGGTCTCGGTGATGGTGCGCCGAAAGGTGCGCATGCGCTGACCGACCGTGAGGTCTTGCCAGACAAAGCCACGCCCCAGCTGAGGCAAAGTGCGGTCCACCGCCGCTGTCGAAAACGCTGCGCTGCTCATGGTTGTGAAACTCCGGAATCGTTGGAAAGGTTGGGGGCCACGGCCGCGCCGCTGCCCAGCATGGCGTCGATCTGCGCGGCAGACAAGCCCGCAGCGGACAGCAGGGTGCGCGTGTGTTCGCCCAAGCGCGGCGGCAGCGCCACGGGCGGGCGCTGGCCGTTGAAGCGCACGGGCACCCCCGGAAAACGCACCTCGCCCATGGCCGGGTCTTGCACCGACTCGAAAAATCCGGTGGCCAACAAATGCGGGTCTTGCGGCAAATCGTCGAGACGCCCCACGGGCGCTGCCGGGATTTCGAGCCGCTCGCAGGTGGCGATCCAATAGGCCGTGTCGTGCTTTTCCACAAAACCGGACGCGAGTTCGAGCAACTCGGCAATGTGCTTTGTGCGCTGCGCGATGTCGGCAAAGCGCGGGTCCGCTGCCAAGTCCGGGCGACCCACTTCGGCAAAGAAACGCTGCCAGTGGGTGGTGGTGTAGGGCATCATGGCCACATGGCCATCGGCCGTGCGGTAAGGCCTGCGCCAGGGCGCCAGCACACGCGGGTAACCCGCACCCGACAGAGGCGGCACAAAGTGCTGACCGTAAAAGTGCTCCACCAGATTGAAGCCCACCATGGACTCGAACATCGGGATCTCGACCAGCGCCCCCTCACCCGTGCGCTCGCGCTGCATCAGGGCGGCCAAGATGGCGTGCGCCGCCACATGGCCGCAGGTCTTGTCGGCGGCGATGGTGGGCAGGTAACGCGCCTCGCCCGTCTGGCGCTCCATCAGATCGGCCAGGCCCGACATGCCCTGGATCACATCGTCGTAGGCGGGTCGGCCCGCATAAGGCCCCGGCAAAAACCCGAGCAAGCTGGCGTACACCAGCCGGGGATGGCGTTGGCGCAGCGTCTCGGGGTCGATGCCCAGCGCGGCCAGTTTTTGGGGCCGCATGCTGTGCATGAACACGTCGGCCGAATCCACCAGCGCCTGCAAAGCCTGCTGGGCTGCGGCCTGCTTGAGGTCGAGCACCAAACTCTTTTTGCTGCGGTTGGCCCCCATGAACATGGCGGCCATGCCCGGCTCCAGGCCCGGGCCCGTGTGGCGCGTCGAGTCGCCTTCGGGCGGCTCGACCTTGATGACCTCTGCGCCGTAGTCGGCCAGCACCTGACTGGCCAGAGGGCCAAAGATCACGCTCGACAGGTCCAGGACCCGGATTCCTTGAAGTGGCTGCATAAAGACTGAGGGTTTAGGAGCGCCATTATTTCTGCCGAACTTGTTTTCGTCTAATATTTGTTTTCACTTCTGTGATAGCTATTGGATATCAATGGACACCCGACAACTGCGCCACTTTGTGGCCCTTGCTGAAACCCTGAACTACCACCGCGCTGCCGAGCGGCTGCACATCTCACAGCCGCCGCTGTCGGCGTCAATCCGCAAGCTCGAAGAAGACTTGGGCGTGCGCCTGTTTGAGCGCACGCGGCGGGGCACCAGCCTCACACCCGCAGGCCAGGCGGCGCTGGACGATGCGCGACGCGCCTTGTTCCACACCGAGCAATTTGGTCGCATGGCCACGGCCACGGCGCGTGGTGAAGCCGGCACGCTGCGCATCGGCTTCATCGGCTCGGCCACTTATTCGCTCATGCCCAGGCTCATGCCGCTGTTCCGTGCGCGTTACCCGGACGTCGAACTGGTGTTGACCGAGTCCACCACCAGCCGCTTGATCGAGCAGGTGGAGCAAGGCGATGTAGATGCGGGACTGCTGCGCTTTCCGATGGTGCGGGCAAGCCAGGCACAAATGACCCCCGTTGAGCGCGACGTGTTTGTAGCAGCACTGCCCGAAGGCCACACCTTGCTGGCCAAACCCAAACTCAAACTCTCCGACCTCGCGGCAGAGCCCTTTGTGATGTACAGCGCCCAAGCGGTGCCGGGGCTGCACGCCATGGCCCTGCTGGCTTGCCAGCAGGCGGGCTTTGTGCCCAAGGTGCAGCAAGAAGCCGTGCAGGTGCAGACCGTGGTCAGCCTGGTTGAAAGCGGACTGGGCGTCGCCTTGGTGCCTTCTGTGGCCACACGCCACGCCATGCCGCGTGTGGTGTTTCGGCAAGTGCACGGACCAGGTGCCAACACCGAAATAGGCATTGCCCTGCTGTGGCGACCCGACACGGAAACGCCTGCGGCACGCAGGTTCAGGCAGACGCTGGTGACTCTGGAAAACGTGCTCCACTGAGGGCCACCCCTCATGCACAACCAGCCCACGCCGTGGGCTGAAATGTCGGCCACTTTTGTTGCTGCAGCCCCTGCCGCGCCTGAGGAAAACCCTGATATCCAGTTCGCGACAGGTGGATGAAGGCAACTGTTTATAGTGAAAAAAGTGATGACATCGCTCACACCTCTCACTTTATAAACACGCAAGGTTTCCGACAGATGCACGATTTGATCATCCGCAATGCGCAGGTTTTTGACGGCACGGGCCAGCCCGCAAGACAGGCCGATGTAGCCGTCTCGCAAGGCCGCATCACCCACATCGGCCAGGTGGATGGCCCTGCCCGCGACAGCATCGATGCCCAAGGCCTGGCCCTCATGCCCGGCATCGTGGACCTGCACACCCACTACGACGCGCAAGTCACCTGGGACCGCACCATGTCACCCTCACCCGCTTTGGGCGTGACCACGGCGGTGATTGGCAATTGCGGTTTTGGCATTGCGCCCTGCCCTGCGCCGCTGCGCGAGACCATGCTGAAAAACCTGTCGGTGGTCGAGGGCATGGACTTGCAATCCTTGCTCACCGGCGTGGACTGGCAGTTTGAGTCCTTTGGCCAATACATGGACCAGCTGCGCCGCATCGGCCCCTATGTCAACACCGCCGTGTTCGCAGGCCACTCGGTCATCCGCACCGCCGTGATGGGCGCAGACGGCTCTGCCCAAGTCGACCCCACACCCGAGCAACTGCAAACCATGCAGGCCCTGGTGCGCGACGCCATGGACCACGGTGCCATTGGGTTTGCGTCTTCGTTTTCGCCCAACCACAGCGGCTTCGGCGGCATCCCCATGCCGTCCACCATCGCTTCCGAAAATGAGCTGCGGGCTTTGGCCGGTGTGTTGGGCGAAAAAAACAAGGGCGTGTTCATGATGGCCACTGGCACCCGTGCCAGCCCCGATGTGATGGAGTCCATCGTGCAGGACACGGGCCGCCCCGGCTACATCTCGACCGTGCTCACCATGTACAACGAGGGCAACCCAGACCTGGGGGCCACCTATTACGAGCGCTGCGCCCAAGCCCTGGCGCGCGGCCACGAGCTGTATGTGCTGACGAGCTGCCAGCCGCTGTCGTTTGACTTCACCTTGACCGACCCCTATGTGCTGCTGAGCCATGCAGCCTTTGATGCGGTGAAGACCGCGACGCCAGACCAATTGCCAGCGCTGTACCGATCGCCCGAATTTCGCGAAGCCTTCCGCCAGAACCTGCGCCAGCCCAAGGCGGGCATTTTGTTTCTGGGCAACTGGCGGCACATCGAGGTGGGTGCCACTGTGCATCCGGACAACCAGGCGCTCGAAGGCGTGAGCATTCAGGCCCTGGCCGATCAGCGTGGCCTGGACCCGGTGGACGTGTTCTTTGACCTGGCCTTGGCCGAAAACCTGGGCACGCATTTTGTGGGCAAGTTTTTCAACAACAACGACGACGGTGTGGCCCCCTCGCTCAAGCACCCGGCCAGCGTTATCACGCTGTCGGACGCGGGCGCGCACCTCACCTACATGTGCGACGCAGGCTTTGGCTTGTACTTTCTGGCGCACTGGGTGCGCGACACCGGGCACTTCAGCCTGGCCGAAGGCGTTCGTCGCCTGACCAGCGAGCCCGCTGACCGCTTTCGCATTCCCGACCGTGGCCGCCTGCAAGTGGGCCTGCCCGCCGACTTGCTGCTGTTCGACCCGGCCACGGTGGGCATCTCCAAACCCTTGCCCCGCCAGGACTTGCCGGGTGGCGGCACACGCATGGTGCGCGAAGCCACAGGCGTGCATGGCGTGTGGGTCAATGGCGTGAAAGTGCACGACGGTCAGGACTATGTGGACCATCCACACGGACCCGGCCAAGTGCTCGACCAATTCAATTCATAAGGAGTGTGTTCATGTTCATCCAACGTCGTATTTTGACCGGCCTTTTGCTGGCCTTGATGGCCACCAGCGTGTGGGCGCAAAGCTGGCCCACGCGCCCGGTTCGCATGATCATCGCCTTCCCGCCCGGCGGCCCCACCGACCTGGTCTCTCGTGTCTTGGCGCAGCGCCTGTCAGAGCAGTTGGGTCAACAAGTCATCGTCGACAACAAACCCGGCGCGGGTGGCAACCTGGCGGCCGAACTGGCCGCCAGAGCCACGCCCGATGGCTACACGATTTTCTACAACACATCGGCCATCGTGATTGGCCCGGCGCTTTACGGCAAGGTGAACTACGACACCCTGAAAGACTTTGCGCCCGTGGCCCTGACGGCCAGCGTGCCCATGGTGCTGGTGGTCAACCCGCAGCTGCCCGCACGCAGCGTCAAGGAATTTCTGGACTTGGCCAAGTCGCGCCCCGGTGCGCTGAATTACAGCTCTTCGGGCACCGGCACCATCACGCATTTGGCCAGCGCCATGATGTCCACACAAACCGGCGTGCAGACCCAGCACATCCCCTACAAAGGCAGCGCCCCAGGACTGGTGGATCTGGCTGCGGGCCAAACGCAATTCATGATCGACACCATCAACACGGTCTTGCCTTATGTGCGTGACAACCGCCTGCGCGGTCTGGCCGTGACCAGCAGCAAACGTTCGAGCTTGTTGCCCGACCTGCCCACGCTGGCCGAATCGGGCATGCCCGGCTTTGATGCCGCCGCCTGGCAAGGCATTGTGGTGCCCACCGGCACCCCGGCTGACATCGTTCAAAAGCTCAACACCGAAGTCAACAAGGCCCTGGCCCACCCCGACCTGCGCTCACGCCTGGCCGCACAAGGCGCTGAGATTTTGGGCGGCACTCCCGCCGAGTACGCCGCCCACCTGCGCACCGAAATGCCACGCTGGGCCAAGGCCGTGAAAGACTCAGGCGCCAAAGCCGAGTGAGTTTCTGTGGCCAGCCTGGCTGGCCTTAAGAAAACACCTGACAAATCGCCAGCACGCAATCCCTTGTGGGAGACAGCCCTGCTGGCGATAGACCGTTAGGGACCACCACCGTCCCCATCGCCAGCAGGGCTGGCTCCTACAAAACCGCCAGATCCCAACTTCAGGCAATCCACTCGCACCCGATCCCCTGTGGGAGACAGCCCTGCTGGCGATAGACCGTTAGGGACCACCACCGTCCCCATCGCCAGCAGGGCTGGCTCCTATAAAGCGGTGGGTCCCATCGCCAACAGCGCTTGCACCGCTTCTTCGCTCAGACCCGCCTCACGCAGCACCTCGGCGCTGTGCTGGCCCAGACGTGGGGCTGGTTTTTGCACACGCAAACCCGGTGTGCCAGAAAAACTCACAGGCACACCGATTTCATGCACCCGACCTTCGGTGGGGTGATCCACTTCTTGCAGCATGCCCACCGCCAACAAATGGGGGTCCTGCAGCAAGGTTTCTACATCGTGCATGGGGATGCACGGAATATCGGCTTCGTTCAGGCGTGCCATCCAGTGCTCGGTGCTTTGTGTGGCCATGGCATCGGCCACCATGCGGTACAGCTCGTTGATGTGCCGCGTCCGCGCACCAATGCTGGCAAAACGCGGGTCCTGTTCAAACAACTGCCCCTGGCCCATCAGGCCCAGAAACTTTTTCCAATGCCGGTCGGTGTAAATCAACACGCACAAATGCCCATCTGTGGTCGGATAAGGCCTGCGCTCTTGCACCAGCAGTCGGGGGTAACCCGTGGGCCCCATGGGCGGCTCGAACGTGGCACCGGCCATGTGCTCGCCCAGCACGTACTGGGCCATGGTCTCGAACATGGGCACCTCCACGGCCTGGCCCTGACCCGTTTGGTGGCGCGACAACACCGCCGCCAAAATGGCATTGCAGGCCATCAAGCCCACCGTGCGGTCAGCCAAGGTCAGGGGCACATAACGCGGCTCGCCGCCACTGGCACGGCTCATCAGGCTGGGCACGGCCGCAGCGCCTTGAATCAAGTCGTCGTAAGCCGGCTTGCCCGCGTAAGGCCCCTTCTCGCTGTAGCCATACAGACCCGCATAAATGATGCGCGGGTTGATGGCTTGGAGCCGCTCGTAATCGATGCCCAAGCGCTGCATGGCTTGTGGACGGATGTTGTAGACCACCACATCGGCCGTCTCGACCAGCTTGAAAAATGCCGCCAGTCCCTCGGGCTTTTTGAGGTCCAGCACCAAGCTGCGTTTGTTTCGGTTGACGTGCAAAAAACCCGAACCCATGCCCGGATTGCGCATGGGGCCAATGCCGCGCACCGTGTCCCCTGCCGGCGACTCGATCTTGACCACGTCCGCCCCCATGTCGGCCATGAGTTGGGTGGCATAAGGACCCATCAACACACTGGTCAAGTCCAGCACACGCAATCCATTCAACGCACCCGCCATGCGATTCTCCCTCGTGGTTTGAATGTGAATTATCGGCACCCCTGGCACGACAAGGTGTCACCCACAGCGCCGAGACCTGCCACCCTTCGGCACAAAATCGGCTGTGTACCTTGTCAGATCTGCAGACATCCTGATGCTTGCGCCATACTCTCATTTCATGCACCGCACCATCTTCACCACCCCGGTCGTCAACACCTTGCTGCGCTGGTTTTCCATCGCTTTCTTGCGCCTCAAAGGCTGGCGTGTCGAAGGGGCCTTGCCACCTGCCGGCCACAAAAGCGTGCTGATTGCCGCGCCGCACACCAGCAACTGGGACCTGCCCTACACCCTGATGGTGGCCTTTGCCCTGCGCTTGACCCCTTACTGGATGGGCAAGAAAAGCATTTTCAGCTTCCCCTTTGGACCCCTCATGCGCTGGCTGGGCGGCATTGCGGTCAACCGCGAACAATCGACCAACTTGGTCGCGGCCTCTGCACAAGCCTTGGTGCAAGCACAAGGCCCGGTGCAACTGATCGTGCCCCCCGAGGGAACACGCAGCAAAACGCGCTATTGGAAAACTGGCTTTTATTACATTGCCCTGCAAGCGCAAGTGCCCATCGTGCTGGCCTACATGGACTACAGCACCCGCCGCAGCGGCCTGGGTCCGGTTTTTACACCCACGGGCGATGTGGATGCCGACATGGCCGCCATCAAAAGCTTTTACGCGCCTTTCAAAGGCAAAAACGCCGATCAATTTCAAACCACGGAGTGAACCCATCATGGCCAAAGACTTCAGCACCATGGAAGACAGCAACCGTTCGTCCAACCCCAGCATTCATGAAGTGCTGGCCAAGTCCCGACGCAGCTTTCTCAAAAGTGGCGTGACCTTGTCGCTGGCCTCGGTGATGGCCCCGTTGACGGGTTGTGCCAGCTTGGGAGCAGCGCAGCCCAAACTCGGCTTCAAGGGCATTCCGGTGGGCATGGGTGACAAACTGGTGGTACCCGAAGGTTATGTGGCCACGCCTTTGGCACCGTGGGGTGAGGCCGTGGGTATTCCAGGCAACATGCCCGCATTCAAATTGGACGGCTCCAACACCGCCGACGAGCAAGCGGTGCAAATGGGCATGCACCACGACGGCCTGGCCTATTTCCCGCTGGACGGTTCGCGCCGCGGACTGATCGCCATCAACCACGAATACACCGACGACGGCTTGCTGCATGTGGGCGGCTTCAACGCCATGAACCCCGAGAAAGTGCGCAAATCACAAAATGCGCACGGCCTGTCGGTCATCGAAGTCGAGCTGAAAAACCAGCAGTGGCAGATGGTGCGCCCCTCGCGCTACGCCCGCCGCCTGCACTTGAGCACGCCTTTCAGCGTGGGCGGCCCTGCCGCTGGCCATGCGCTGATGCGCACCGCCGCCGACCCGCAAGGGCGCACCGTACTGGGCACCCTGAACAATTGCGCCAGCAGCAAAACGCCATGGGGCACTTACCTGTCGGGCGAAGAAAACTTTGCCTTTTACTTTGGTGGGGCCGACAAGCCCACATCCGACCAAAGCCGCTGGGGTGCCCGCAAAGACGGGTTTTACGCCTGGGACAAACACGATGCCCGTTTTGACCTGAAACAAAACCCCAACGAATACCACCGCTTTGGCTGGGTGGTTGAACTCGACCCCATGGACCCCACCAGCACCCCGATCAAGCGCACAGCCTTGGGCCGCGCGGCGCACGAAGGCGCCTGGGTGGGGGTGACGCGCGATGGCCGCGCCGTGGTCTATTCGGGCGAAGACGCCCGCTTTGAATACATCTACAAATTTGTCAGCCGCGACAAAATCGCGCCCGCTGGCAACGGCTTGACACAAGCCCAAGCCAACCGCGAACTGCTGGACCACGGCACCTTGTACGTGGCCCGTTTTGACGCCGATGGCCGGGGCCAATGGCTGCCTCTGGTGCACGGCCAGGGGCCACTGACAACGGCCAACGGCTTTGCAGACCAGGGTGAAGTCGTCATCAAGGCCCGACAGGCCAGTGACCTGCTGGGCGGCACCAAGATGGACCGCCCCGAATGGCTGACCATCGACCCGGAAAGCGGCTGGGTCTATTGCACCCTGACCAACAACAGCCAACGCGGCGAAACTGGCAAACCGGGCGTGGATGCAGCCAACCCGCGCACCAACAACGTCATGGGACAGATCATCCGCTGGAAAGACGAAGGCGATTTTGACGGCCGCCGGTTCGAATGGAACCACCTGGTGCTGGCGGGCGACCCCGCCAACGAACGCACCGAAGCCAAGGGCAACATCCGGGGCGACATTTACGCCTGCCCCGACGGCATCACCTTTGACCAACGCGGTGTGCTGTGGATTCAAACCGACGCCCATGCCACCCAAATGTACAAAGGCGAGCTCGCGGGCGTGGGCAACAACCAGATGCTGGCCTGCGATCCGGTCACCGGCGAAACCCGCCGCTTTTTAACCGGCCCCACCAACTGCGAAGTGACGGGCATCGCCATCACGCCGGACGGCACCAGCATGTTCGTGAGCATCCAACACCCGGGTGAAACCCCCACCGACCGCAGTGACCCGGCCGATCCCACCAAATACTCCAACTGGCCCGACTACACCCCGGGCGGGCGGCCACGCTCGTCCACGGTGGCCATCCGTAAAAAAGACGGCGGCGTGATCGGCACCTGACCCCGCGTGCCAAGAATCAGGCCTGGCGTCAACGGTCCCGGTGCACCCACTGGTGGATCAGCACCGGCATCATCAACGCCATACCCAGCAAACTGATTTTCAGGCCCGGTGCAATCAGGCACAGCGCCCCCACGGTGCACAATGCGCGTTCCCAGCGCTTCATCTCGGCCATCAGGTAACCACTGAGCGCTGCCGCCAAAGCCACAATGCCCAACACGCAGCCCGTGAAGGTGATGGCAAAGTCAGCCCAGGTGAAGCCCTTGGCCACCAACAGCAACGAGGGCGAAAACACAAACACAAAGGGCACCAGGGCTTTGGCCAGCCCCAAGCGGAAGGCCATGTTGCCGGTCTTGAACGGGTCACTGCCCGCCATGCCCGCCGCCGCATAAGCGGCCAGCGCCACAGGCGGTGTGATGTCGGCCAGCACCCCGTAATAAAACACAAAAAAGTGCGCCACCAGAGGCTCCACACCCAGCTGCACCAAGGTGGGTGCCGCCACCGTGACCATGATGATGTAGTTGGCCGTGGTCGGGATGCCGCAGCCCATCAAAATGCAAACAATGCCGGTCATGAACAAGGCCGCCAGCAGCGTCAGTGATTTGGCATCGGCCATAAAAGCCGGCAGCCAATCCATCATGAAGGCCGCGATGATTTGCGCCCAACCGGTGATGATGAAACTGATCTTGAAGCCCACGCCGGTGAGCGTGACCACGCCAATCACAATGCCCACGGTGGCCGCCGCAGCCCCCACAGCCAGCGCGTATTTGGCACCGGTCTCAAACGCTTCGAGCAGCACGGCGTTGTCAATGCGGCCGATCACCCCCATCCACTTTTGTCCCGCCCAAATCAGGGCGATGCCCAGGGCCAAAAAGCCCAGCTTGATGGCCTCGCCCTCACCACCCCAATCGACAAAAGCGATCAGCGCCAGCAACACATGCAGCGCCACCAACAGCACCCAATTGGCCCCTCGGTTGCCGCGCACCGAAGTGCTCAGGCCCACGATCATGCACGAGGTGATGCCGGTGAATGCGGCCAAATACGGCGTGCGGCCCGACACCAAAATGGCGATCAACAAAACCAGTGGAATCAGCGTTGGCCAGCGCTGCTGAAAGGACTCGCGCAGCTTGGGCATTTCTTCTTCGGTCAAGCCCCGCAAGCCGTAACGCTTGGCCTCGAAGTGCACCTGCATGAACACGCCAAAAAAGTGCATGAAGGCCGGTACAACGGCCGCTGCCACAATGGTCTGGTACGACACATTCAAAAACTCGACCATCAAGAAAGCGGCAGCGCCCAACACCGGCGGCGTGATCTGCCCGCCGGTCGATGACGCGGCTTCCACCGCGCCCGCAAACTCGCGGCGGTAACCTACCCGGATCATGGCCGGGATGGTCAGCGAGCCCACCGTGACCGCATTGGCCACCGACGAACCGCTGAGCATGCCGAACATGGCCGAGCCAAACACACTGACCTTGGCCGGACCACCGGCGTAGCGCCCGGCCACGGTGGAGGCGATGTCCAAAAACAACTGCCCCAAACCAATGCGCGTGGCCAGCACACCAAACAGCACAAAATGAAACACATAGGTGGCCACCACGCCCACCGCCACACCGTAAATGCCCTGGCTGGTCAGGTACTGGTGGTTGATCATCTGACTCCAGCTCGCGCCCGCGTGCTTGAGCAAACCCGGAAAATACGGCCCCGCCAATGCATAGGCCGTGAAGCCCAGCGCAATCAAGGGCAAAGGCCAACCCATGGAGCGGCGGGTGGCTTCGAGCAAGGTGATGAACAGGATCGAGCCCATGACCACATCGAGGGTGTCCGGGTTGCCCACCCTGAAGGCCAGGTCTTCAAACACATAGGGGATGTACATGACACTGGCAGCACAAGCCAGGCCCAGCAGCCAGTCCACCAGCGGGACGCCGCCAATGCTCAAGCGGCTCCTGGACACAGTGGTATCCGCGTCGGACTTGAACGCCGCAAACACCAAAAAAATCAGCCCCAACACAAAGGCCAGGTGCACACCCCGGTGGGTGGTTTCGCGCAACAAACCAAAGCCCGCTGTGTAGTAATGAAAGACCGACAGGATGATGAGCAGCCATTTCACGATCACCGACGCCGGGGGCAGCGTGGGCCGAAAACGCATCTCGGGATCAAACTTTTCTTCAAGTTCCTGCAAATCGCGCATGTCGCGCTCGCGGGCTTCCGTCATACCTATCCTTCACAACACAGGGCGCCGTGGCGCCCTGTTCAAACATCATCGCCCACGGGGTGGGCTCTTACAAGAAAGTTGATGCGCCCTGCATCACTTCAGCAACCCGGCCTCTTTGTAGAACTTCTCTGCACCAGGGTGGAAAGGAATGCCCACACCCTTGACTGCGTTCTCTTTGGTGATGAACTTGCCTTTGGCGTGACCCGCAGCCAAAGCGTCCTGAGCGGCTTTGCCGTACAGGGCCTTGGTGATCTGGTACACGGTTTCGGTATCGGCCTTGGCACTGGTCACCCACTGGGCGCCCATGGCCATGGTCTGCACGGCGGGCACATCTTTGTAAGTGCCTGCAGCGATGGTGTCCACCGCCAGATAAGGGTTAGTCTTGCGCAAAGCATCGGCCTGGGGGCCGGCCAAAGGCACCAACTCGATGCCGGTGCCGCTCGATGCCAATTCGGCAATCGCGCCCGCAGGTGCACCGCCCACAAAGAAGAAGGCATCGAGTGCGCCATCTTTGAGCTTGTCACCGGCCTGGTTGGGCTTGATGTACTCGGGCTTGATGTCGCTTTCCTTCACGCCATAAGCGGCCAGCACAATGCGGGCGTTGACCAAGGTGCCAGAACCTGGCTCGTCCAGCGCCACGCGCTTGCCCTTGAGGTCAGCCACCGACTTGATGCCCGAACCCTTTTTGACCACCAGGTGGATGCTCTCGGGATACAGGTTGGCAATCATGCGCAGGTCGGTGACCTTGGGCTTGCCTTCGTACACGCCGGTGCCGGTGTAGGCCCAGGTGGCCACGTCCGACTGAGAGAAACCCGACTCCAAAGCGCCACCGGCCACGCCGTTGACGTTGGCCACCGAGCCGTTGGTGGCCTGGGCTGTGGCCACGATCTTGCCGGGCTGGCTGACCGCGTTGGCGATCATGCCGCCCACCGGGTAATAGGTGCCGGCCGTGCCGCCCGTGCCGATGCGGAAAAATTGTTGTGCTTGCACAGGCGCAGCGATGGCCGCTGCCAGACCCAAAACCAAAACCAGTTGACGACGCTTCATGACATTCCTTGGAGTGTGAATTACGAAAGAAGGTTAAAAACCAACAGCCTAGGGTGTAGCACAACTTGTGCCCATTTGGAGTCCAAACAGGCCCACATCAGGGTTGACGCTGATATCGATGACCCTGATAAGGCAGGCGCTAAACTGGCTGTTTTTGTCAAAGGTGTCTCATGCATGTGTGCGTTCTGGGTGCTGGAATCATCGGCCTGAGCACCGCTTTCGAACTCACGCAACAAGGTCACCGCGTCACCGTGGTGGACCAAGCTGCAGCGGCCTCAGGGGCCAGCAGCGGCAATGGGGCTCAGCTGAGCTACGACTACGTGCAACCCATGGCAGACCCCGGCATCTGGGCACAACTGCCCAAGCTCATGCTGTCCCCAGACTCCGCCCTCAAGATCCGCCCCCAGTGGGACCCGGCGCAGTGGGCCTGGTTGCTGCGCTTTCTCAGGGCCTGCAACACCGCGCAGTCGCACAGCACCACAGCGCAACTGCTGCGCCTGGCCGCCCAAAGCCGCGCCGCTCTGGACGGCTGGCGCGAGCAAGAAACACTGAATTTTGATTTTTCCAGCAGCGGCAAACTGGTGATGTTTCGATCAGCAACTGCCTTTGAAGCGGCACGCCAACAACTGGCTTTGCAGCAGCAGCTGGGCGGATCGCCCCAACATGCGGTGTCGGCCAGCGAAGCCTGCGCCATCGAACCCGCCTTGGCTCCCCGGCGCGAGCTGTTTGCGGGCGGCATTTACACGCCCAGCGAATGCGCCGCAGACTGCAAAAAATTGTGTGAGGAATGGGTGCGCATTTTGTCGACCCGTGATGTGCAATGGTGCATGGGTCAGCGCATTGAACGCTTGTTGGTGCATGGCCAACAAGTGCAGGCCGTGTTATTGGCCTCGGGGCAAGACATCCACGCCGATGCCTTTGTGCTGTGCACGGGCCACACCGCCCCTGCCCTGGCCGCCCAAGTGGGCATTCATTTGCCGATTTACCCGCTCAAGGGGTACAGCATCACGGTGGACACGGACGGCCCCGGCATGGCCCCCCACGTCAGCATAACGGACAGCGCCCGCAAAGTGGTGTTTGCGCGTTTGGGCGAACGCCTGCGCGTGGCCGGCATGGTCGAGTTGGTCGGACGCAACACGCAGATTCCCCCAGAACGCATCAACAGCCTGCTGGCCGACACCCGGGACCTGTTTGGCGACTGTTCGCGCTTTGCCGACCTGCACCCCTGGACCGGCATGCGCCCGGCCACCCCCACCGGTCTGCCCGTGCTCGGCCGGCAAAAAAACGGCCCAGCCAACCTCTACCTCAACACAGGCCACGGGGGCCTGGGCTTCACATTGGCTGCCGGGTCGGCGGTGCAAGTGGTCCGCGCCCTGCAGGGCTGAGGCCGTGACCGGCTGGCCAACCCCCTGCTCAAGTCAATTCAACATTTTTTGCAAAGGCACTGTCCATGTCACAAACCCACGAACCCCATGATCACTCAGCCCCCCCTGAGGCCACCCGCACCAACTGGAAACACGACGGCGTGCGCGTGGTGCCAGGTGACCAGTTGGATGGCAACGTGCCCTCCACGCCGGGCATGGACCGCAAAGCGGCCATCAACTTTGCACGCGTGGGCGCGCAAAAACTTTGGGCCGGCACCGTGCACATCCACCCCAATGCCAAAACCGGCGCGCACCACCACGGGCCACTGGAAAGCGTGATCTATGTGGTCAAAGGCCGCGCCCGCATGCGTTGGGGCGATGCGCTGGAATTCACAGCCGAAGCCGGCCCCGGCGACTTCATTTATGTGCCGCCCTACGTGCCCCACCAAGAGATCAACGCCAGCGCCGACGAAACGCTGGAGTGCGTCTTGTGCCGCAGCGACGGCCAAGCCGTGGCCGTCAACATGGACATCGAGCCCGTCGAAAAGCCCGAAACTGTTTTGTGGATTGACCCGACACATCCACAGGGTGGGGTGTGAGGGGCTCAGCGGCTCAAAACTTCACATCCATCATGACGCTGATCCGCAAGTCTTTGCGCAAATTGGCACCTTGATCAATGCCTTGAGACAACCGTGTGTAGGCCACTTCAGGGGTCAAATTCATGGACTTGAAATCCAAGGTTTGCGCAGCACTCATGCTGAATAAACGACCATGCGGCGCAGTCACACGGGGGTCGTATGCGCCCAAGCTGGTTTGAATTTGCCCCGTATGCAACTTGAATACACGCAAATTCTCGGCATCCATCCAGCCCAAAGTCATGACCTTTGAGCCCGAACCCTGTGCGCTGCCCACCCAGCGTGCACCTTGGGTATACCCCTGCAAATACACAGAATTCAAATACCCCGGATAGGACTGCTTGGTGTCCCATGGCAAGCTGTAATCATTGGTATTGGTCCACTCTACAAACACCCGGTGTCGGCCCTCACGCAAAGTACTTTCAAAACCCCACATGCTCATGAACTTGTAAGGCAAAGGCACCTTGCCAACTGCGTCTTCGCCCATCCATTGCGTGTATGCAGCACAACTGCCCAACCAACCACCCCAGGATTCGGGACATGTCAAACGAGCGTCATAACCTGCAATTTGGCTGCTGCTGTCGACAAACGTGTCTTGAACCCTTTTGTTTAACTGTTGGCCCAAGATCGCCTTGACCAAATTGGCTGCACCACTGGGTCGTCCAGCTCCAGCTGTTTGAACCCCTCGACTAAAACCCAGCTCCAGCCAAGGCTTGGGCTTCATGGTCAAGCGCATGCCCGAAAACAAAAAACCGCTCGGCTGCTGTGTAACCACTTGAGGGTCTTGTGCCTTTGCAAAAAAAACATCCAGATTCCAAGGCCCCATCCAGCTCAACCAAGCACTTTCAGACTCACTGCCAATGCCGCGCTGCAAACCGACACCCGTCCATGAAGGGTTATTGTGACCATTGATCAAACTGCTCTGCCAGCCAGGTCCCCACCAATAACGCTGACTGAAAGCCTGCACATTCCAGCCGTCAAAACCCAAGACCGCAGCACTGCCGTCGGGGCGAAACTGTACAAGCCCCTCCGCACCATGACCACTGAATTGTGTTTGCAGCGAATTAGGGCTCACCTCAGCCCGCCCCCCCAGGCGCAGGGCCCCTGTCAGCTTCTGAGTTGGGCTTCCAAATCGCCACGCTTCAGACTCCACTTGCACACTGCTTCCGGGCGTGTAGTTGTCATCAAAACCATTGAGCGCATCTGAACGCGAACGCACCTGCGCACGCAAACGCCAGGCCTCTTGACGATCATTCAACTCACGCAGCACCTCTGAACGGGACCACGCCACCTGCTGGGCAATCTGATCCGGTTGCGATCGCGACAAATGCGACATAGCCTGTTCCACAGCAGCCATTGGCAAAGGCCAATGGCTTGTCGTTAGCTGTAAACCCGCGTGATCAGACAACCATTGCAGATGGTGCCGAACTTGCCAACTTGGGGAGTAAGGGACACTGGCTTGTGTTTGAGCCTGCAGCGGACTGGCAGACCCCAACGCAATACAAGCCCACACACAATAATTTTTCAATTTGTACTTTGAATCCATCAATGGTTCATCACTTAAGCCACTCATGCAGCTTGTCGTTCGTTTTCTCTCCAAACCCAATCCACCACTTCACCATCCGGCTGATACCCAGGCACCAGCTTTTGCAGCAAGCCTCTAATCCGTGGCACATCGTTTAAATCCAATGCATCGTTCAACAGATTCAACTTGCTCAAGAGTTGATCCCACGGTAAAAAATCTTCATGCGCCTTCATGATCAAAGGATGAAGCGTCGGCAAAGGGTTGTCGCCAATCAACAGTTCTTCGTAGAGTTTTTCGCCAGGACGCAAACCGGTAATTTGAATCTCAATGTCACCATCAGGATTTTCTTCGTCCTTGACCGTCATGCCAGACAAAGCCACCATCCGACTCGCCAAATCCATGATCTTGACAGGCTCTCCCATGTCCAGCACAAAGACATCGCCACCCTTGGCCATGGCCCCAGCCTGAATCACCAACTGCGCGGCCTCCGGAATGGTCATGAAATAACGAGTGATGCGCTCATCCGTCAAAGTGATTGGCCCACCCTCTTCAATCTGCCTGCGAAACAAAGGCACCACCGACCCCGAAGACCCCAACACATTGCCAAAACGCACCATGCTAAAACGTGTCTGACCTTGACGCTCTGCCATCACTTGAGCCTGAGCTTGCAACACCATTTCGGCCAAACGCTTGCTGGTGCCCATGATGTTGGTGGGCCTAACTGCTTTATCGGTGCTCACCAAAACAAAATCACTCACCCCATGCACAACCGCCTGCAATGCCGTCATCAAAGTGCCGTGCACATTGTTTTTGACTCCTTCAGCCGGGTTGTGCTCTACCAAAGGCACATGCTTATAAGCCGCAGCATGGTACAGCGTGTGCGGCTTCCAGGTCGCCAAAATTTCTCCCATCCGAACGGCATCACGCACATTGCCAAGCAATGGCACCACCACAATGCCATGGTCAGCCTTCTCTTTGAGCAAACGCTCTAGTTCAGCATGAATGGAATAAAGCGCAAACTCTGTCAACTCCACCAACAGCAACACAGAAGGCGATGATTTGATGATTTGGCGACACAGCTCTGAGCCAATTGAGCCCCCAGCCCCTGTCACCATCACCACCTTGCCCTGAATTTTTTTGGCCAACATCAAAGGGTTTGGCGGCACGGGTTCACGGCCCAACAAATCTTCGACATCGAGCTCGCGCACATCAGCAGCATCGACACAGCCGCGTGCCAAGTCCTCCAGACCCGGCAAGGTACGCACCTTGATTTTGAGTGATCGCAATTGTTCCAAAATCTCGTTGCGCCGCGTCCTTGACACCGAGGGTATGGCCATTAAAACCAAAGACACATAACCAGACTCGGCCAACTCTGACAACTCATTTGGGGCATAAATGCGCACCCCATTGAGCACATGCCCATGCAACCTTTCATCGTCATCCACATAACCCACAACACGCAGTTGTGCACTGCTGGACAAGACTGCCGCCAATTGACGACCTGCAGATCCCGCCCCAAAAATCAGCACACGATCAAAAGCCAAGCGACGCCGATCCTCCGGACTTAAGCCCCCCAACCAATGCCGCACCCAAGCACGGCTGCCCCCCACCAAACACAAAAACAACAAGGGTTGAATCAATGCCACAGAACGGGGCACACCGTGCACGCCCAACACCCCCACCAAAACCACAAACGAGATGGTGTAGATGCCGATTGCTTTGCCGATGGCCATGAAAGCACTCATGCCCGAATACCGAAAAATCGCGCGGTAAAGACCAAAGCCAACAAACCAAGGCAAGGCCAAAACCACCGAACCAAGAGCCAAGGCCAACAGTGACCAAGACCAAGGCACCCATTCATCCAGTCGCAAACACACTGCGCCCCACAAAGCCAATGCGCACAAAACCGCATCGACGCACACAACTGCCGCTTGCTTGTACCGACGAGGCCAAGTCAAAAACCAAAAGGGAATTCGAATCATGAGATCAGTTTTTTTTATTGAAGCCCAAAACTGCCGGGCTGATGTCGTTCACAGGTGTTTTCTGAACTCATTGACTTGCCAAAGCCATGACCTTCTGTATGGCTGCACAGGTCTTTTGAATCTCATCTGCGGTCAAGGTAGGGTGAACCAAAAACATCACCGATGTCTCACCCAACTCTTTGGCCACCGGCAGACGCGTCTCAGGGCGCCAACCCGTGCCATCAAAGGCTTTCTCTAGATAAACTTCAGAACAAGAACCTTGAAAGCAAGGCACTCCCTCTGTGTTGATCGCCTCTACGATCCTGTCTCGCGTCCAGCCCGGGGCCAGACGCTCGGGACGCACATAGGCATAACACTTGTAATGCGCATGCTCGCAAGCCGTGCCTGACGCAGTGCAAGCACCCACACCACCCGCACCACCCGCACCTCCCGGGCAACTGCCACACCCCACCATCGGCAGCTGTGGCACCCGTAAAGCCGCAAACTCAGCACACGTGGCCCAAATAGCTTGTGCATTGCGTTGACGGGCCTCAGACCAAGCCATCATCCGCCGCAACTGAATGCGCCCAATCACCGCCTGCATCTCGAGCATGCGCCAATTGGTGCCAAAACTCTCGTGCAACCACCTGAACCCCGGCGCGTGCTGGCGCTCGTAGACCGCCTCATAACTCTTGCCATGGTCCTTGAACGACCACATTGCCCGCCACAGCGCCTCGTCATTGGTTGTGACCATGCCACCCTCGCCGCCCGTGGTCATGATCTTGTCCTGGCAAAAACTCCAAGCCCCCACATGACCAATGCTGCCCACAGGCCGCCCCTTGTAACGTGCGCCATGCGCCTGGGCGCAATCCTCAATCACCATCAAGCCACGCTCAGCCGCCAGCGCCATGATCGGGTCCATGTCGCACGGCCAACCTGCCAAATGCACACACACCACCGCCTTGGTACGGGGCGACAACACCGCCGCAATCGTGCTGGCCGACACATTGCCGCTGTCGGCCTCCACATCGGCAAACACAGGTACTGCGCCGGCATTGACCACACACGAAATCGACGCAATGAAAGTGCGCGGCGTTACCACCACCTCGTCCCCTGGGCCAATGCCCAAAGCCTTCAACGCCACATCGAGTGCCAACGTGCCATTGGCCAGCGCCACGGCATGCGCCGTGCCGCACCAAGCGGCAAACTCTTTTTCAAACTCGCGGGTCTCGGTGCCCGTCCAAT
Source organism: Comamonadaceae bacterium PBBC1 (assembly GCA_002256145.1). Classification (GTDB taxonomy): domain Bacteria; phylum Pseudomonadota; class Gammaproteobacteria; order Burkholderiales; family Burkholderiaceae_C; genus Limnohabitans_A. Next base: position 61,475 of record NKIP01000014.1, on the reverse strand, counting down.
AGTTGACCTTGTTGGACATCACCACGCGGTGCACCGCGTCGGCCTCTTCGGGGGTGAAACTGGGCCAGGGGGAAAAGGGAGTGTTCAGCATGTTGTCTCTTCAGTTTTTGATCAAAGGCCGCGCCGGATTGCCCACCACCGTCACCCCCGGTGGCACGCTCTTGGTCACCACCGCGCCCATGCCCACCACTGCGCCACGGCCAACGACCAAAGGTGCACCGGGTAGGCCCTGCTTGATGACGGCACCCGCGCCAATGTAGGCATGGTCCTCAACGTGCACATTGCCGTTGCACATCACGCCCGGGGCAAAAGTCACAAAGTCGCCCACCACACAATCGTGTTCGACGTAGCTGTAAATGTTGGCGTGGAAATGCTGGCCAATGCGGATGTTGCTGGTCAGCGTGACAAAGGGGCACAACACCGCGCCCTCGCCCAGCTGCACATCGTCGAGCTGCACCACATTGGCTGCCCGCGCCTCAAAAAACTGCACCCCATCGGCCGCGCAGCGCTGCACCAATTGCTCGCGCACGCGGCTGTTGGCAATGGCCACATTCATGTGCCGACTGCTGGCAGGCTCGCTCAGCCACTGCGCATAAGTCAGCACCCGCTGCCCGTTGACCATGGGCGCTGGCGGGTGGTCGTCCACAAACACCAAATCGGCATCACCCGCCGCCAAAGCGGCCTGCAACTGCAGGCGCACCAAAGGCAACACGCCACGGCCACAACCGCTTGCTCCAAAAATGGCAAAACGCTTCAAGCCTTGTCTCCCTCAAACTTAGGCATCGTCGCCTCCCCCGCTGCGCTGATGCCATCGCGCACCAACACCTTGCGCACGGTCAACCACAAGATCCGGATATCCAAAAACAGGCTACGGTGGTCCACATACCAAACGTCCAGCGCAAACTTGTCGGCCCAGCTGATCGCGTTGCGGCCATTGATCTGCGCCCATCCCGTGATGCCCGGGCGTACCTCGTGGCGGCGGGCCTGCTCGGGCGAATAAAGCGGCAAATATTCCATCAGCAAAGGGCGTGGCCCCACTAGGCTCATCTCGCCGCGCAAGACATTCCACAGCTCGGGCAACTCATCCAAGCTGCTAGAACGCAAAAAGCGACCAAATGGCGTGAGCCGCTGCGCATCGGGCAGCAAAGCACCACTGGCGTCTCGTTCATCCGTCATGGTGCGGAACTTGACCATGCGAAACGGCTTGCCATGCAAACCTGGGCGCACTTGGGTAAACAAGACCGGGCTACCCAACTTGCGGCGCACCTGCCAAGCTAACACAGCCAAAGGTAAAGCCAACAGCAACAATCCCAGGGCCGAAGCCATTAAATCAAACAAACGCTTCATTTCTCTGCCCCATGCGCCTTACGACTCAAGCGCTCAAACACCACAGCGAATTTGCCAACCCCCACCTTCAGGCCCAAGGCATCGCGGTAGTAGCGGCTTGCGTTTTCACCCATCGTTTTCAAATTGTTGTCTGGCATCGCCGCCAAAGCATCAACGGCATCAGCCAGTGCCTGCGGGTTTTCAGATTCTGCTGTTAATCCGCAACCTGCGTGACTAACCAAGTCGGCAGCATCGCCGTTGACAGCCATCAACAAGGGCTTGCCCACGGCCATGTAGGCCTGCGTTTTGGAGGGGATGGTTATTTCAAACAACGGATCTTTGCGCAAATGCACCAGCAACACATCGGCCGCCGCCAACACACTCCCCACTTCGGACATGGGCACAGGGGGTAAAAACACCACGTTGCCCAGCTTCATCTCCAGCGCATGGGTTTTCAGGCGGCTGACCTCCACACCCCCACCCAACATCACAAAACTGGCTTGGGAGCCACGCCTCTGCAAAATCGCAGCCGCATCAAGCACAGCGTCAAGCGCCTGGGCTTTGCCCATGTTGCCCGCAAACACCACCCTGAAGCGATCTGCAGCTGGAAATGCCGCTGGCACCGTCCCCATTTGCGACATCAAAGCCGACTCATCGGCCCAGTTGTAAATCACTTCAATCTTGCTCTCGGGCACTCCCCGCTGAACCAGCAAACGCTTGAACCCTGGCGACAACACCACCAGCTGGTCCACCCGTTTGTAGACCCATCCACACACACGCCCCACCAAGGCCAATGCCCGATGGTTGTTGAGCATGCCCGTTGCCCGTAAGGTGTCGGGCCACATGTCTTGAATGTCATACACCAGCGGAATACCCCGCAGCCAACGGATCAAACTGGCAGCAACACCCACCGTCAGTGGCGGGTGATACGCGTACATCACATCCGCACGTTTGGCCATGAACAAGCCATACACCAAGGCCGAAGCCGCAAAACTGGCGTAATTCAACACCCGCTTGATGGCCGACTGGTCATGATTAGGGTACAGCGGCAGCCGTGTGATCTGCACGCCGTCAATGCATTCGCGCTGGATCAACTTGATCTTGTAACCCGCATACACCCGACCGCCCGGGTAGTTGGGGAAGCCCGTCACCACCTCCACATCAAAGCCCTGCCTCACCAACTCTCGAGCAAAAACGAGGCCCTTAAATGTCGGCTCAGGATCAAACCACTGCGTCAGCAGCAGCACACGTTTTTTTGTGACGGGCCTCAATATTTCTTCCAAACCACACGATTCACATAATCGGTGTAACTATGAACAATACGCAGCACCTTGCCACTCACGTTGGGCATACTGTAGTCAGACACCAAACGCAAGTCACGCTGTTCGCCCCGCGCCTGCGTAGCCAATATGGCCAGGCCTTGGCGCACGCGGTCCACTTCCAGGCCCACCATCATCACGGCGGCCTCTTCCATGCCCTCGGGCCGCTCGTGTGCCTCACGCAGGTTGAGTGCCGGAAAGTTCAAGATGGAAGACTCTTCGTTGATCGTGCCGCTGTCTGACAAGACCGCCTTAGCGTTCATCTGCAGATTCACATAATCATGAAAGCCCAGCGGTTTCATCAGGCGCACATTGGGGTGAAACTGTGCGCCCGTGGCGTCCACACGCTTTTGCGTGCGCGGGTGGGTCGACACCACCACAGGCAGACTATGCTCTTCGGCCACGCTGTTGAGCACGGCCACCAATTTGGTGAACGACTTTTCAGACTCGATGTTTTCTTCGCGGTGCGCACTCACCACAAAGTACTGCCCCGCCGTCAGGCCCAAACGCGCCACCGCGTCAGACGCCTTGATCTGCGGCAAATAGTGGTGCAGCACCTCGTACATCGGGCTGCCTGTTTTGATGACCTGGTCCGGTGGCAATCCCTCGCGCAGCAGGTAATCGCGGGCAATCGTGCTGTAGGTCAGATTGATGTCGGCCGTGTGGTCCACGATGCGGCGGTTGGTCTCTTCGGGAACCCGCATGTCAAAGCAGCGGTTGCCAGCCTCCATGTGAAAAATCGGCACCTTGCGTCGCTTGGCCGGAATCACAGACAAACAACTGTTCGTGTCGCCCAGCACCAGCATCGCCTCGGGCTGCACCTGGGCCAGCACACCGTCTACCCCGGTGATCAGGTTGCCAATGGTGTTGGCAGCGCCCGTGCTGCCATCTGCGCTGTTCAAGAAGTAGTCCGGCTTGCGCACGCCCAGGTCGTCAAAAAACACCTGGTTCAGTTCGTAGTCGTAGTTTTGTCCGGTGTGCACCAGCACATGGTCGCAATGCGCATCCAGTGCCGCCAACACCCGCGACAACCGAATGATCTCGGGACGCGTGCCCACGACCGACATGATTTTGAGTTTTTTCATAGTTTCAAACTTGGCTGGCGATCGTGTCGGGGTTGGCACGGTCAAAAATTTCATTGGCCCACAACATCACCACCATTTCTTCGGTGCCGATGTTGGTGATGTCATGCGTCCAACCGGGCACCGTTTCCACGATTTGTGGTTTGTCACCGTGGGTTTCCAAGTGGTGCACCTCGTCGGTGAGCATGTGTCGAAAACCAAAACGGGCGTGGCCCTTGATGACCAAAAACTTTTCGGTTTTGGTGTGGTGGTAATGCCCGCCCCGGGTGATGCCGGGGTGTGCCGTGAAAAAGCTGAACTGGCCCGCATCGGGCGTTTTGAGCATCTCCACAAACACCCCTCGGGCGTCACCGTAGGCTGGCACGCCATAGGCGAATTTCTCAACCGGCAAATAACTCACGTAGGTAGCGTACAAGGCGCGGGTCAAGCCCGTACCCACGCGCTCAGACACCAAGGTGCTGCGGCAATTTTTGAAGGCGTCGATCTGGTCTGACAACTCACCTAAGGTGATGGTGTATTCGGGGACCACCGCAGGGTGACTCAAGGACGTACTCGGTTCTTCCAGCGCTTGCAAAAATGCATTCACCACGTCGTCCACGTAGACCAAGCGCACCCTGGCCTGGGCATCGTTGATTTGCACCGACAGGTCGTGCGCCTTGTTGTGACAGAAAGTGGCCACGACCGAGTTGTAGTTGGGGCGGCACCATTTGCCAAACACGCCGGGCAAACGGTAAATGGCCACGGGGTTTCCGTTGTTTTTGGCCAATTGAGCCAAGGCTTCTTCGGCGGCCCGTTTGCTTCGGCCATAGGGATTGTCTTGTTCGGCTTGCGCCGATGAGCTGAACAACACCGGGATGCGCTTGCCCATGCTTTGCAGGATTTGGCACAGGCGCTGGGTCAGGCCAGTGTTGACCGCGTCAAACGCGGCGGGGTCGGTTGGCCGGTTTTCTCCAGCCAGGTGTACCACCGCGTCGGCTTGGGCTAGCGCCGATTGCCAAGCGCTGTCGCCATCCTCACGCATGAGCGTCAAGACTTCGGTGTCGACGTGCTCACGCAAGCGCAAAACCAAATTTTTGCCAATAAAACCGTTGGCACCGGTGACCAGCACTTTCATGGCTTACTCCTCTGGCTCCACATGTTCACCCCGAGCAATGGCTTGCATGAAGCGCAACTTCAACAACAAAGCCCGCATGCCGGCGACGTCTAGTCGCTCGGTGTTGTGAGAGTTGTAGTCGATGGCTTCGGAAATTTTAGTTTCGCCCTGCTCCACGAACTTGCCGTAGTTAAGGTCTCGCAGATCAGGGGGCACGCGGTAGTAGCCACCCAAGTCTTCGGCGGCCACCATCTCTTCGCGGCTGAGCAAGGCTTCATAAAGCTTTTCGCCGTGGCGGGTACCGATCACCCGCACCTCGTGCTCGGATTTGCCAACCAAAGCAGTCAAGGCTTTGGCCAACACCCCAATGGTGGCGGCTGGGGCCTTTTGAACAAAGATCTCACCCGGTTGGCCGTGCTCAAATGCGTAAAGCACCAGGTCCACGGCATCGTCGAGCGTCATCATGAAGCGGGTCATGCTCGGGTCGGTCAGGGTGATGGGCTTGCCCGCGCGAATTTGTTCAATGAAAAGCGGGATCACCGAGCCCCGAGAGGCCATGACGTTGCCGTAGCGGGTGACGTTGATCACCGTCTGGGTGCTGCTTCGCGACTTGGCAACGGCCACCTTCTCCATCATGGCCTTGCTGATGCCCATGGCGTTGATGGGGTAGACAGCCTTATCGGTACTGAGCACCACAACGCGCTTGACACCACACTGAATAGCTGCCTCCAGCACGTTTTCGGTGCCCAACACGTTGGTCTTGACAGCTTCAAGCGGGTGGAACTCACACGAAGGCACTTGTTTGAGGGCGGCTGCGTGATAGATGTAATCAACACCACGCACTGCGTTCATCACCGACTGCTGGTCACGCACATCACCGATATAGAATTTCAGCTTGGGGCTGTTGTACTTCTTGCGCATGTCGTCTTGCTTTTTTTCATCACGACTAAAAATACGAATTTCTTGAAGTTCTGAATGTAAAAAACGACGAAGTACAGCGTTACCAAATGACCCAGTTCCACCAGTGATCAACAAAATTTTATTTTTGAAATTCATTACTCTCGTCCTTGATTAATAAATTTTTAAAATCTTCAGCATCAAAACATGCAAAAGATTCAAATTTTTTTGTTTTTTCCGAAAAATTACAAATCATACGATTAAACAAATTCATATCAATATGAGTTAACGAGGAAATATCAATACCAACACCCGAGTCCGAAATCATTGATAAATAATCATGAAGATAAGGGCCACAATATAAAATAGGTAACCCCGCAGACAAATAATCAAATGTCTTAGAAGGGAATGCTGGACCATCAAAACCAAGCGATAAACTAACCAATCCAAAATTACACTCTTTATACAGCTGAATTAATTCACAATTAGTCAACTCACCCAAAAAAACCACTGACTCAATTTGCATTAAATATTCATCCAAATTACTTGAAGCACTAGCAACGTATATAACAAAAGGATCATTGATTTTTGCTTTAATCAAAGATATAGATTCAGCAAGTCCTCGTGTTTCATTAATTTGACCAGCAAAAATAATTTTAATAATTTTTGAACTTCTATCATTAAGCAAAATTGACTTGCGATCATACACAAGTCCAATTTTAGGCCAAATTCTCATTTTAACTTTATCAAACAAAGGATAAAAAACACTAAAATCATCCGATGGAATTATTAGTTTATCAATGAGAAATAACAAAGAGTTTTCAACTTTATCTTTTAAAAATCTTTTTAAACCAAATTTATAATATTTATTGTATATTTTTACAGGATAAAAATCCCAAATAAAGGCATATATTTTACAACCACGAATGTATGCAAATAAGATATAGGGAAAACTCAAAACCAAAGGAGAGTGAACTACTAAAACAGAGGCTCCCATCAAAGACTTCATAGTATAATATACTGAGTTTTTTGAACTCAATATATCCACTGAAAAAATATTAAAATCAGCAAGCTCTTTGCAGGCATTATCTACAACACGCCGCTCGATTCGATTTTCATTCAATCTTCCAATGAATACTATTTTAATTGAATTTGACATTTTTATAAAATTTAAACCATAAGACATACAGTGCCGATACAGAAAAAATTATTGCATTTGAACTGACTGAATATATGAAATCATTAATAGGTAATGAAAATACAAATAGAAATATATAATAAATAAATATCAAATGAATAATTCTTAAATTGTTAACACTTAAAACCATTGAATAAATAAATCCAATTAAAAATATAATTACCAAAGAAAAGGGCAAGCCAAAGTTGATTATTATTTTTTCAATAAAAGGTGACCATGAAGCACCACAATCGAATGAAGCATCGCAAAGAAATCTTGGTGAAATGTCCGCAGTTATCGGAGAAAAGGGTAACATTAATGTTGTAAAATTAACTAAAGAATAAAACATGTATTCTTCTAAAAATTGAGACATATAAAGAAAGGGAAAGCCAAAGTACCCCATAAGTTTAGTGAATAACTTACCAATAGCAGGTAGAATAAAATCTTCATCGTAGCAAATCAATCTACTAATACACAAATCGACTTCAGCCTCCCCATATCGCAAGTTTATATTATGTTGATACATACTTAATATAATAATTACAAAACCAAGGACCAAAATGTTATTCCTTGATATTAAAAAATTTGTAACATTTTTTATCCTCACAAATAATATGAAGATCAAAATAATTGAAATCTCAAAAATTTCAAAAAAAGTGCCCCGAGCCAATGAAAAAATTACGTATGAAACAAACATCAAAAAAACCATCGTCAGTTTAAATTTGTTTTTTTCATTATCAAACAAAAAAAACTTAAAGGCGAAATATAAACATATAGATTTTGTAGCAACCTGCGAAATGATTCCCATTACCTTTAAGTGAATAGGTAGACCTAAAATATTTTGCTCGAAATAATTTTGATAATCATTGTAGTTAGAATAACCCAATAATATGTTTGCAAAAACAACATCAATTGATTTCCCTGTATAAAAATTAATTGAAATAAATGACGACAAAAAAGCAATAACACTTAATGAAAAATATTCCAGATTACTACTCGGAATATTTTCCAATCTAATTATTATTTTCTTATTTACTCGAAATGAAGACACTCCAATCAAAAAAATTAACATCAAGATAATCGAAAAAATTACCCCCGATAAATAATCTGATTTATCTGATTTTATTGGTGAAATTAAAATTATTAAAAATAATGATAAATATGCAAACAACAAAAGAATAATCAAATTTTTTTTAATCATAATTTCAATTTTATCTTTTCGCACCAAAACAGCACTTTAACGAGTTTTGTGCTCAACAACCAATTAAGCAAAAAAGCTTTAACAATTTTTTTTCTAATTTTATTTTTAAATTCGTCATCCTTGTGATTAAGTTCAGCATCTTTCAAATGATTTATGTGCAACCATTGTTCTTTATTTTTAAAATTTATTTTTTGCTTCATCGTCAAATTTTGAGATAAATTATTATTGTGAATTCGATAATAAACAGTAGGGTAATCAAGGTATTCCAAATCACCTTCCAGCAGAACTCTAAAAGCTAAACAGCCATCTTCACCAATTACATTTTTTACAAAATCTCCATATTTATCATATACAATGCGATTGAAACAAAGAGATGCTCCAATTGCCCAACAACTTAAGCCTGATCTATATTCTTTAATGTTTTTCGCACAATTTGGCATTGATTCGAAATACAGTTTTTGCTTATTATCATTTTCATCTATAACGCATAAGTTTGTGAAGACACCTTTTATATTCACATGTGATTCATCTATAAAATTCATGACATCACTAACTCTGGTTAAATATGATACATCATCACCTGCCGCTTGAAATATCCAATTACCCTTTGAGAGACTTAAAAGAATTTCCACATGCTTTATCACTCCTAAATTTACACTATTTCTTCTCAAAATAACTTGAGAGCTCCCTTTGTATTCATTCACTAACTCTTCAGCAATCTCATAAGTTTGATCAGTCGAGCAGTCGTCAGATATAATAATTTGTAAGTTTGGGTAATCCTGATTTAACATGCTAGTAATAGAATTAAAAGCGTATCTCTCATGATTGTAAAGTGCGCAATATATAGTTACCAGCTGAGGTTTTTTTGAACTAAAAGACATTTTTGTGAATTTACCTAATTAATTATTTTTAATGAATTTATTTAACAATATAGCAACTACCAATAAATAAATCAAATAATTTATTGCATACGCAATTGAAACCCCCACCAACCCTAGCCTTCCAACTAAAATAGTCACCAAGAAGTAAAATCCTATTGAGAACGAAATTTCAGTGACTATATAAGTTACAGTCATTGATTTGCCAAGCATAACAAACGCAAATAACCAAGCAGCAATTTTTAATACATCCCCTACTAACTGCCAAACGAATAAGCTCTCCATTGGCAAGAAAGCTAAACTAAATAATGTCTCAATTATGAAATGCCGCAACAAATAGACTATTAAGGCGGATACAATCGCAACTGGTAAAATAATTCTATATCCTTGGATTATTTCTTGACGTATCTCAGCACTGGTTTTAAGTTCTGACAAGCGCGGTAGGTAATAAACGCTCAAAGTTGTTGACGCTAACATCAAATACGCGGCGCTCAGGCGCCACATCGCTTCCCAATACCCAGCGGCTTCCCAGCCTAGGTTATGGCCCAAATGATTGCGGATCAGAATGTGGCACAAGGGTGCTGCTGCTGCAGTAGTCAAGGCCATCGCGGTGTACTTGGCCAAGTTCTTGGCCAGCATTTTGTCCATGCGCCCGAACAAATGACTCAACCTAAACCATGGGGTTTTGACACACAAGGCTAAGGTTACAAAGAAAGCCAAAGATTGGTAAACTGCAAAGCCAACCAAAGCCCCCAGCAACCCCCACTGGACCACCATCGCGCTGGTCACCAGTAATGAAAACACGCTTCCAGCTATATTGGCCACCACATATCGTTGTATGTCTTTTTTGCCGTTCAGGATAGCCAGCAACAAGGTGTTAAAGACAAACAAAACCAGCGTGGCCGCAAACCAGCCAAACACGGGAGCCAAGTTCACATCGCTTAAAAACCAGTGCGCCAATTCGGCCCTAAAGACAAATACCAAGAGACTCAGCAACACGGAACCGACCAAAGCGATGGTCCCCGCCGTCTTCCAAACGGCTCGCTGTTGCGCCTCATCTTCGTGGTATTCGGCGGTGTATTTGGTCACCCCCGTATTGATGGCACCGCTGGCCAAGGTGCTGATCATTTGCATTGCGTTTTGGAACTGCCCCAAGGCAGCATAACCTGCAGGCCCAACATACACCGCCAGGATTTTGTTCAGTCCCAAGAGGGTCAACATTTTGACGCCGACCGCAATGGCGTTGAGCAAGCTGGTTTTGATGAGGGTCAAATCATCAGCCGCTGTAGGCATTGCAAGCGGTAATCACTGTTTGAACCTGAGCCAGCGACATCGTAGGCCCAATGGGCAAGCTCACCACCTCTTTGTGAATCGACTCGGTCAAAGGTAGTTGCAAGCTGCTGTAGGCTTTGTAAGCCTGTTGCTGGTGTGGCGGAATGGGGTAATGAATCAAGGTGTCGATGCCTGTGGCATTGAGGTGGGTTTGGAATGCGGCGCGTTGCTGAACGCGCACCACAAAGAGGTGAAACGCATGGTGACCCAAGTTGTCCAGACTGGCGTGGCTGTCAATCGGCAAACGCACCAAGGGATTGCGGATATCTTGAGCGTAGGCCACGGCGATGGCTTGACGAACGCGGGTTTCAGCGTCGAGGTGTTGCAGCTTCACGCGTAAGAGCGCAGCCTGCATCTCGTCTAGACGGCTGTTCACGCCTTGAAAAAGGTTTTCGTATTTTTTGTGGCTGCCATAATTGCCCAAGGCGCGCACGGTCTGTGCCAGCTCGGTGTCGTTGGTGGTCATGGCACCTGCGTCGCCCAAGGCACCCAGGTTCTTGCCAGGGTAAAAACTGAAGCCCGATGCGTGGCCCCAGTTGCCGGCACGTTTTCCGTCCACCATGGCACCATGGGCTTGTGCGGAGTCCTCCAAAACCAGCAACCGATGTTCATCGGCCATGGCCATGATCGCCTTCATGGGCGCGAGTTGACCGTACAGATGAACAGCCACAATGGCTTTGGTCTTAGACGTGATGGCCGCACTGACCTTGGCAGGACACAGGTTGTAGCTGCCTTCATCGGGCTCCACCAACACGGGCGTGAGCCGGTTTTCTGTGATGGCCAAGACGCTGGCTATGTAGGTGTTGGCGGGCACGATGACCTCATCGCCGTCTTGGAGCTTGCCCATTTCTTTCCAAGCCCTCAGGGTCAAAACCAGCGCGTCCAGGCCGTTGGCCATGCCCACGCAGTGGTTGGTGCCGCAATAGGCCGCAAATTCTTGTTCGAACGCTTTGACCTCTTGGCCCAACACATACCACCCCGAGTCAATGACTCGAGTGGCCGCGTCGATCAAGGCTTGGCGGTGTTGTTGGTTGATGGCTTTTAAATCAAGGAACTGTATTTTTTTCATATAATTATCTATATATTTGAATTTAGTTTTCAATGCAATTGATTTTTATTAACTGTACTAAGAACATTATCTATAATTATTTTCGCCCCTAGATTGCTCAAATGATTACTATCATAATAAAGTGCTTCACCATTGATATGAGCTGCACATCTCTCCTTTACAAAGGTGTCACATAAAATTTTATCTGGTCTAACTCGAATAATGTTTTTTCCGCCCTCGATAGAATCAAGTACATCGATTGCAACCTTGTTTCGCTCTAAATATAAATCGTAGGATACAGAACCCATTGTTGAAGAGGGTGTATTAGAAAACAACCAGTGCTTTGATAAGACTCTTGATACATCCCATCCCATCTCTGGAACAGGATAAATTAAAACAACTATTTTGCCCGACTTAAGAATTGAATTGATAGATTCAACAATCTCAAAACTCATGTTATCTGCATAATTTGCACTTTTTCTCGGCAATTCCCATAACCAAGAATTACCAGATTCAACTCCACCCTCACCGTTATTAAATGGCTTTTCTTCTAAAAGAAATGCCCAACGAGCGCTTACAATAAGTACGTCAGGTAATTCTGCTGGAGTTGATTTAGCAACTCTAAAAAAATCTTTCCGGAGATCGTAGCAAGCAATATCACCGCTCTCCTGTGTAATGGGCTTTGCATTGATTAATGGAGGGCAACTTCGATAAGAATAATTTTTTCCTTGTATGTTAAGTTTCAACGCCTCTTCGTTGAGTACATGCAATAGACTTCCAGCGTGGCTATCACCCAACAATCCAAATGCAACAGGTGCATTGTCAGCACCTAAAACACATGCAGAATCAACATTTGGATTTTTCTCTACACTGTTCCAACACTTTTCAACTTGCTTTTCATATATTTTCATGTCAGGCGCATTATCCAATACCAAGCCATCAATTCTACCTTGGAATCCATTGGTTTGATGCCCATAATATCCAAAAATTGATATTATTAAAGTAATTAATAATGCCAGGCCAAATATTGCTGACCTTTGAAAAATTAATTTGGATCTAAAAGGGGTCTCTACAAACTTCCAACTAATGTATGCAAGTATAAATGTTAAAAATATAAGCCCCGAAAATACAATATAACTAGGCTCAATCAAAGTCCTGTGTCTAGCAAAAGCAAATAATGGCTGATGCCACAGGTATGCACTATAGCTAATCAAGCCCACAGCGACAAATACTCTATTACCCAAAAATTTACCAACCGAGGTATTCTCGCTTGAGAATAATATAATTAGAACAGCTCCTATTGTGGGAACGAGAGCGTAAAATCCAGGAAATGGCGTCGATTTATTAAATACTACAATTGCACACAAAATTAATGACAAACCAATCCAACCACCTATTTCACTTAGTCTTTTACCGATCAGCTTATGATTGCATTGAGATAAATAAAACGCAGCCAAAGCCCCAATAAGCATTTCCCACGCACGCATGGGTAATAAATAAAATGCTGCTGCAGGTTTAGCTGAAACCGCCCACTCTGAAAAAACTATACTCACTACAAACAACAATCCAATCGCAATAATAATCCATTTTCTACCCAGCCTCCAAAAAATCATAATGAATATTGGAAAAAAAACATAATATTGCTCTTCAACTGCCAAACTCCATGTATGCAATAGCGGCTTAAGTTCTGCACTTGTTTCAAAGTAACCACTCTCACGCCAGAATAAAATATTTGAAGCAAAAAATGAAACAGCAATTAAGCTTTGCGAAAAATCTCTCATATCGCTCGGCAATAACCAAAACCAAGCGAATGGAATACACACAATAATTACAATAAAAAGAGCAGGAAGAATACGCCTAGCACGCCGCTCGTAGAAGTTTATTAATGAAAATTTCTCTTGCTCATACTCCACTAAAATAATACTTGTAATTAAATACCCGCTTATAACAAAAAAAACATCTACGCCAACGAAGCCGCCACTAAAAGCTTCAAAACCAGCATGAAATAAAATCACAGGTAATACTGCTATCGCCCTTAATCCATCAATTTCTTTCCTATAAAGCATTATATTTATATTTCAAGATACTTAAGCACTATTGCGGGATTGCCAACGACTACCGCTCGCTCTGGCACGTCTTTGGTGACCACGGCACCTGCACCGACCATGGCTTTTTCGCCGATGGTAATGCCCGGCAGTAAAGTCGAATTGGCACCGATGCTTGCACCCTTATGTATTGTGACGCCGTTGAATTGCGTTGGGTATTGTTTTGACCTAGGGTACAGGTCGTTAGAAAAAGTGACATTGGGGCCAATGAAAACATCGTCGCCGATGACTGAGCCATCCCAAATCTGAACACCCGACTTGACCGTCACCCGGTCACCAATAACAACATCGCTTTCAATCAAGGTATGAGCGCATATGTTGCAATCCGCTCCAATTTTGGCACCTTTTAGCACCACCACAAATTGCCAGACTCGAGTACCTGCCCCAATTTGACAATCAGCCACATCGGCTAAGGGGTGAATAAAACTCATGATTTCAAAACTTGCTTAAAGGCGTCGTAACTGCGGATGTAGTCAGTCTCGTCGTAGTGCTCACTGGCCAAAACTAGTAAAACGCAATCGACGCTGAAGTCGTGCATTTCTCGCCAAACTAGGTCGCCGATTAACAAGCCCTTTGTAGGTGAGTCCAGCCAAACCTCCTCGCTTCGCTGTCCATCATCGAGCAAAATACGGCACTTGCCCGTGACGCACACTGCCACTTGCTGTAAGGCTCTGTGCGCATGAAAACCCCGTGAAACGCCCTCTTGGGTACCAAAGATATAATACACTCGCTTGACATCAAAGGGCACAGTTTTGTGTGCTTCCAGTGCCACGAGAGAGCCACGTTCATCGCCAAGGGGGGGGAAATGCACTATTTGTATTAAACTCAACATTTACTCCTAATTAATATAATTTTTAGTTTGCTCTATTAATTAAATTTATTTGCAATTGATATTAGATTTCAACAGCATTCTAATTAATCTTAGGCCTTACCAAGGGCTTCATTCCAAGATCTTTTGATTTGAGCGAGCTTGCCTGCAGTTTGTTCATCTTTTGTACCATTTCTTAAAGCCTGACGGATGAAGACGAAGAGGAGTAATGCAATACCAGCAGTCAAGGTAGCAATAATAGCGATGAGAGCTTTTTTGGGTTTGCTCTTGCGCTCGGGCGGCTGGGCGGCGTCGAGCACCTGGATCACGGCGCCTTCGCGCGATTCGTCCACCTTGGCCATCTCGAACTGGCGGGCAAAGAGTTCAAACAAGGTTTCTTGGTATTTGAATTCGCGGAACTTGGCCACATAGTCTCCCTGTCCGGCAGCGGCAGCGGGTTCGTCTTTTTCTTGTTTGACTAATTGGGCGCGAAGGTTGGCCAGCTCGGTCATGGCTTGTTTGAAGTCGGGAGCGGTTTCGGCCAAGTAGCCGCGCATGGCGCCCACTTTGACTTCTTGCACCGTGACTTGCGCCTTGAGGCCCGCCACAGCGGCCAATGCAGATGTGGGGTTGGATTTGAGCACGCTGCTGCTTACACCCGTGGCTCGCAAGGCTTGCTCGGCCTCGGTGAATTTTTCTTTGACTTGGGTCAGCTGCTTTTCAAAAAAGGCTCGACGTTGCTGCGCTTCGGTCACGGCCAGGCGAGCCAGCAATTTTTGCAGTTCGTCCACATGGGCATTGGCCAGGTCGGCGGCAATCTTCGGATCTTTGTCGTCAATCTGCACCGTGATGATGCCATCTTTTCCGCTGCTGGCGCGGGTGTTCACGGTCAGAGCCAGGCGGGTGTCTTCTTTAAACTTGGTTTCGTAGCGCTCTTGCAGCTTGAAGCGTTCGATCAGCTCGTCTTGCACGCTGTTGCTTTTCATGAAGGCGAGGTATTGGTCGGCCGGGTTTTTGAGGCCTGCAGCCGCCCCGGCCAAACCACCCAGCCCGCCCAGGCTGGCCAGCATGCTGGCGGCAGCGCTTTGCTGCTGTTGAGGGGGTAGGAATTTCACTGTGGCCGTGAAGCTGGGGGGAACGGCAAAGCTGATGCCCAATGCGGCCAAGCCCACCACCAGCGGGCCGATGATCAGCAAACGCAGGTTATTTACAACAGTGTGCAGCAGGTCAAGCAGGCTGATTTCGTCTTCGGATTCTGGGGCGTGGGTGGTGTCGGTCATGTGAATATGGATGGTACTTGTCGGGGCTCTAGCCGCCGACGTACAAGGCTGCAGGGTTTGCAAGTCGGTGATTTTGAGTCCGACCTTTGGCCTTACTTGAGGGTCTTAAGAGCTGCGACGCCAATGCCAAATTGGTAGAGGATGGCTGTCCAGTCTTTGGCACCCTGAATGAACTGGGTGTAAGAGCTGCGGCGGTCGAGTTCTTCGGGCACAAAAATCGTGTCGCCGGGCTGCATGAGGGTGCTCATGAATTGGCTATTGCCCCGGCCCGTCCAGCTGCGTTGGGCTTTGTTGGCTTGCACGGTGCCGTCGGCACGGATGAGCAAGGCCGCATCGAGATTGGCGGTGGCGCTGGGGCCTGCTTTTTCGATGTATTCGCCCACCGTGTAACCCACTTTGTGAATGAAGCTGGTTTCGGCTTGCACCGCCCCCACCACGCCCACAAAGCTGGGCTTGTGCGGCACGGTGATGCTGTCACCGTCTTCGAGCACGATGTGGGGCAGCTGGGTGTCGGCCGCTGACATTTCGAGTGCAATGCGGCCGCTGGCTTGCAGGCCCTCAAGCCGCTTGAGCAACAGACGCTGGCCAGCGATTTGCGATTGGGCGGCGTTGGTTTTTTCTGAGTCGATGGCGTTTTGCAGCTGGGTGGCGGCCTGGTTGTTGATGTCTTGCTCCATCTTGCGAATGGCTTTGTCCAGGTTGGCTTGTTGCTCGCGGCGGGTGCTTTCGCGGGTGAAGACGGTGCCGTAGGCGTAAGCGTTGCGGCTGAAGCCACCCACACGGTCGAGCAGTTGCATCAGGGTTTCGCCGGGTTTGACTTCGTAGATGCCGGGGACTTTGACTTCGCCACCGATGCGCACAAACTGGGTGCGTTGCTCGATGGGCACGGGCAGGTCTTTGACCCCAAACACGGTGACCACGTCGCCCACTTGCAGCGGCAGGTTGTGCGCGGGGTCTTTGTCTTGAATGGCTTTTTTCAGGTTGAAGGGGATGAGCCGGGTTTTGACCTGCTGGGCATCCAAGCGCTCGATGGCGGCGTAGTCCCAGTTGATTTCCTCGAGCAGATTTTTGACGTCGTTGATGACGCGGTCACTCGAGACGTTTTTGCCCGTCTCGTATTGCACGATGATGTTTTTGCGGGTGTAGTAATCGCCTTGAATCAGGGCTTGGGGCTCGGGAATCAGGTCGGCAATGCGCATGCCAGCTTGAAAGCTGTAGCGAAGGGGGGCGGCCACGTTGCCGCGCAGGGTGACTGCGTTGGAAAACTGGGGGCCCACAGGGAACAAGGTGAGCACGTCACCGTCGCGCACCGTGCTTTGCAGGCCTTGTACGTCCAGGCTGCGCTCTTGCACGCTGCGTGGGGCTTGTTTATTGGCGGTGTCTATGCGTTCAACCAGGGCTTTGTGCGGCGTGGTGATGACCTTGATGCCGCCGCTGTATTGAAGCAGTTGGGCCAGCGTTTCTTGCGCTTGGCGAAGTTCATAAATGGCCGGTGCGTCCAGAGCCCCCAACACCGCCACACGCGGGCCAGCCGGGGGGATGACGATCACGTCACCGGGCAAGAGCTGGGCGTCGCCTTCGGTGCGACCGCTGTGAATGAAGGCGTACAGGTCGAGCGTGGTGACGGTTTTGCCCGCCCTGACCAGCTGAATGTGGCGCATGCTGCCGGTGGCAGACGGTCCACCGCTTTCAAACAAAGTGCTCAGCAAACTGGACATGCCGGGCACGGTGTAAGCACCGGGCTGGCGGGCCTGACCCACCACATAAACCTGGATGCTGCGCAGTCGGCCGAGCGTGGCGTTGAGTTCGAAGTTGTTGAAGACGCGGCCAATGTGCGATTTGAGCGTTTTTTCGAGCTGATCGGCGCGGGTGCCCGCCACGGTGACGGTGCCAACTTTGGGGATGTTGATTTGCCCGTTGCGGTCGACCGTCAGGCGCTGGGCCATGTCCACCGAGCCCCAGAGCTTGAGGTCGATGTCGTCACCGGGGCCCAAGACGTAGCCAGCAGGCACAGGCAAGTTGGCCAGTGCGCTGTACTTTTGGCCATTAAAAAGGTTGTAGCCATACAGCGGCAAGTCGCGGCCAGTGGCACTTTGCACAAAACGCTGAAATTGGTTGGTCCCCAATGCAGGGCGGTCTGCCTGCGCAACTGGGTTGGCCAACGGGCCGGTGCCCTGCCCCATGTCGGCATAGGCGCCTAAAGGATTTGTAGCCGCTGTCAATCTTGGATTGGCACCAACGCTTGAGTTAGGCGGCATTGAGGTCATTGGCGCTGGAATTTGACCAAAACCGCCAGTGGTTGGGTTCGAGCCGGCATTGCCCACGGAAGTACCGGTGAAACCCGAAGTACCCGAAGTACTCAAAGCACCAGCATTCTGTGCATAGAGGCGAGGCGCAGCACTCAAAGACAGGACAAAAAACAACGCAATCAAAACCCGAAGATGAGAAAAATTATTGATTACTGAAAAATTTTTTACGCTGTAATTTGACATCTTAAATATTAAAACTATTGTTAAACACGCAGGCTACCGCGGTGTTTTTAGGCGTGATCCCAAACACTGTTGTAATTTTAAGTGCAATTTTGGTCGTTTATTTTGTCAAAATAAAGTTTTGACTCGACTTAGTAGTTTTAGGCGAAAAAATTGTTAACTTTGATAGTTCTACATTTTAAAACTAAATTATACTTGTTAAGCATTCAATGAAATTTTATATACATATTTAAAATAATTTAATTATTTTTATATAAGATAAATTTATAAAAATATACTAATTAGTAAAAATTATTGAATTAATTTATAGTATTTTTAATAATTTTTGTCTGTGGGTCGAAGTGATTTACCTGTCCAAATCAGATCATCTTCATCCATCACATCAGCGCCTTGCAAGCTCTCCGAAGCAAGCACCACTACAACCGTCAATCCAGACAATTGACTTCTAGTTTTTCAGTCTGCTCTCGACCAGTACGCAAAGAACCAAGGTGTAAACGACGTAACCCAAAGTTTTGGCCACCGAGACCAACAGACAAAATTCAACCAAGCTCAGTGCCAGATGGGATGCCAAGAAATAGCACCCGATCATCAGCACCAATGCCGTGACATCGTAGAAAAGCTTCCACTCCTGCGCTTGCAAGACCGGCAATGCTCGGCTCAGGGGGCTGATCACAAATGCCGCATACAACCAGGGCGCAAGACTGGCCGCAACTGTGCCCGCAGGGGCCCAGCTTTGACCAAACACGATTGGAAATGCCCAAGGTAAAACCGCAAGACTGACCACCAGCGGGACTAAGCCGATGAGGCCCAGTTTTTTGAGCAACATGTAAAAAACACTGCGGGCACGCTGAGGGTCTTTGTCGCGAACAGCCTCGGCCAGTGACATCTGAAAAACATCGGCCACCGCTGCGCCTATTTGTGCGTTGGGCAGACTCAATACCAAACGTGCCAGCCCAAACCATCCCGCAGCTTCTGCTCCATACAAGCTCGCCACCATGGGCAAGGGTAACGTTGCTGCAAGTGCATCCAACCATGCCGAGGGCGTATCGAGCATCGGAAATTTGGCATATCTCAGTCCGGCTTGATGCAGCTGCAGGTAGCCAATGGTCAAGGGTTTGCTCGCTGCAAAGTGCAGCTTTGTGGCTTGCATGAGCCTGTGCATGGAAGTCAAAGCGCCAGCCAATTCGGCTGCAAATAGTGCAACCACGCCACCACCAAATGCGCCCAACCCCAACTTGGTGCCGGCGATTGCCCCCGCACGAACAATCGATGCCTGACTGATTTGCGAAACCAAACCACCCCTCAGTGCCCATGATCGGTAAACCATGAACAGGCCATAGCCTAACAAAATGGGCCATGCAATCAGGGGGGCCCAAACTGGCAAAAGCTGGAACTCCAAAACATGGTTTTGCTGCAGAAGCCACAAAACCGGCACGCCCAACACAGACATCAGAAAAACCAAAATCGTGGCCAATCGGTGCACCACATGCGACTCTGCGTCATCAGCAGCGATCATCAATGCTTGTTCGTAGCGCAGTGCAATGCCAGTGACCCAGAAGCCAAAAAAGGACAGGAATAAAGAGACCGTGCCAATTTCGGCGGGTGTGTACAGCCGCGTAACCAAGGGCAAGCTGCATATGCCGATCAGCTGTGCCAGTGCGGTCCCTCCACTAAGCACGAGGATGCTGCGGTAAAGGGCGTTTTGCGGTTTGAGCCTGCTCAGAAGTCTTTGGAGGCGGGACACTGATTGCCGATTAATAGAACACAGATTCCAGGTGCCAACTGAACAGACCAGACCTTAGGCACTTTGCACGGATAAGCTAATTTGCTGGATGCTGCTTTTGTCCAGATAAGGATGCATCGGCAAACTCATCACCCGCTGTGCCACCGCATCACCCACGGGCAACTGCACCTTGGCATCGGCTACGGCGGGTTGCTTGTTCAGGGGGATGGGGTAGTGCACGGCGGTGGGGATGCCGGCTTGTTGGAGTTGGTTTTGAAGGGCTTCGCGGTTGGGCACTTGGATGGTGTATTGGGCCCAGGCGCTGGTGTTGTGAGGTTCGACGTAGGGGGTGATAAGGATGGGCTCTGCCTTCGTTTGTGAGTCATTCGCGCACGGGGGTGCGCTCCTACAAAGGAGGGTGTGGTAGGTGTCGGCCACGCGCTGGCGTTGGGCCAGTTCTTCGTCCAGCACGGCCAGTTTGGGCAGCAGGATGGCGGCTTGCAGGGTGTCCAGGCGGCTGTTAACGCCCACGCGGATGTGGTGGTAACGACGGTCTTGGCCATGGCGTGCAATTTGCCGCATCACTTTAGCCAGTTCGTCTTCGTTCGTAAAAATCGCGCCGCCGTCGCCGTAGCAGCCCAGGGGTTTGCTGGGGAAGAAGCTGGCGCATGCAATCGTGGTCAGGTTGCAGCTTTTGCGACCTTTGTACGTGGCGCCAAAGCTTTGGGCCGCGTCTTCAATCACCGGGATGCCGTGTTTGGCGGCGATGGCGTTGATGGCGTCAAAGTCGGCGCATTGGCCGTACAGGCTGACCGGGATGATGGCTTTCGTTCGGGGAGTGATGGCCGCCTCGAGCAGGGCCGGGTCCAGGTTGTAGGTGCAGGGGTCGATGTCCACATACACCGGTTTGGCCCGCAGCAGGGCCACGGTCTCGGCGGTGGCGATGTAGGTAAAGCCGGGTGTGATGACTTCGTCGCCGGGGCCAATGCCCAGCGCCATTTGGGCAATTTGCAGCGCGTCGGTGCCGTTGGCCACGGTGATGCAATGCTTGGCCCCGGTGTAGGCGGCCAGCTTTTCTTCCAGCTCTGCCACTTCGGGGCCGAGGATGTATTGGCCATGCTGAAGCACCCGCTGGATGCCCGCGTCAATCTCAGACTTCAGGCGCTGGTATTGGGTTTTAAGGTCGATGAAGTCCATGGGCTTGGCTCCGTTAGACGGGGTTGCTTTGTGGGTGCAGACCGCTGGCTTGCAGGGTATAAACCTGGCCGCTGTGGGGGCAGGTGTATTGGCCTTCGCCTTGCAGGGGCAGCGGAATTTGTTCGCCAAATTCGCTCATCCAGCCGATTTGCCGGGCGGGCACGCCGACCATGAGGGCGTAGGGTTTCACGTCTTTGTTGACCACGGCGCCTGCGCCCACAAAGGCATATTCGCCAATGGTGACACCACAGACCACGGTGCAGTTGGCACCGAGGGTGGCGCCCTTTTTGACCAGGGTGTTGCGGTATTCGTTTTTGCGCTCAATCAGGGCGCGGGGGTTGTGCACGTTGGTGAACACCATGCTGGGGCCGCAGAAGACGCCCTCTTCCAGCGTGACGTTGTCGTACACGCTGACGTTGTTTTGCACTTTGCAGCGGTCGCCAATGGTGACTTGGTTGCCCACGAACACGTTTTGACCCAGGGACACGCCTTGGCCGATTTTTGCGCCGCCGCAGACGTGCACGAAGTGCCACACGCGGGAGCCGTCGCCGATTTGTGCGCCTTCGTCAACGATGGCGCTGGGGTGGATGGTGGTGGTCATGGGTGGCTTCGCTTGGCTGGCAATGAAGGGATATCGATGGCAAGGGCGCTTTAGCGCTGGCGGTTCACAAAGGGGTGGATTTCGCCACTGGTGACCACATCAGATTGGCGAATGTAGGCAACGGTTTCGATGGCAATGCGGTTTTCTTCGAGGCCAAAGCCACGGCCCGCCAGGATTTCTTCGTAGCTGCGGGTGTGCAGGTCGGTAAAGCCATCCGAAAACTCCACGTTTTCGCCGTTGGCGGTGATGGCGCGGAAGGTGCGTTTGCCTTTTTCCAGTTCGCTGGCGGGTACGTCGTTGACGTCAATGGAGAGGAACCAGCGCACGCGGGCGCGTTCGTATTCCAGGTAGCCAGCGGCTTTGGTGGCGCTGCTCAGGTGGACGGTGTTTTGCTGCACAGCGCCAAACACGTAGTGCAGCATGTCGTAAAAATGCACGCCGATGTTGGTGGCGATGCCGCCCGATTTCTTGTCTTCGCCTTTCCAGCTTTGCAGGTACCAGCTGCCGCGTGAGGTGATGTAGGTCAGGTCAACGTCGAATTTGGTGTCGGCCGGGCTGTTGCGGACTTTGTCACGCAGTGCGTTGATGGCGGGGTGCAGGCGCAGTTGCAAGATGGTGTTGATCTTGCGGCCTGTGTCGTTTTCGATTTCTTTGAGACCGTCGATGTTCCAGGGGTTGAGCACCAAGGGCTTTTCACAGATGGCATCGGCCCCTGAGCGCAAAGCAAAGCGCATGTGCGAGTCGTGCAGGTAGTTTGGCGAGCAGATCGCCATGTAGTGCACTTGCTTGGCGTGGTTGGCACGGCGGGTTTTGTCGATGTAACGGTCAAAGCGCTCGAATTCTGTGAAGAAGTCGGCATCCGGAAAGTGGCTGTCGATAATCCCGACCGAGTCGTTGGGGTCAAAAGCAGCAACCAGGTTGTGGCCTGTGGCCTTGATGGCTTGCATGTGGCGGGGGGCAATGTAGCCTGCTGCGCCGATGAGTGCGAAGTTTTTCATGGTTTCGGTCTCGTGGTTTTGTTGTGCTGCTTACAGACGGAACACGGTGAAGCCTTGGGCTGCGGCTTCGTGGCGGTTATAGAGGCTCTTGACGTCGGCCAGCACGGGTTTGGTGCCTTGGCAGTACTGGCGCAGTTCGGCGGCGGTGGCTTTGCGGTATTGGTGGTGGCCCACGGCCACAATGAGCGCGTCAACGGGTTGTTGGGGGCTGACTTCACCCAA
Organism: Comamonadaceae bacterium PBBC1; assembly: GCA_002256145.1. Classification (GTDB taxonomy): domain Bacteria; phylum Pseudomonadota; class Gammaproteobacteria; order Burkholderiales; family Burkholderiaceae_C; genus Limnohabitans_A. The sequence continues at coordinate 38,699 of NKIP01000014.1, read as the reverse complement.
GGTCAAGCCGTATTCGTGTTGCACTTCTTGCGGGTCGGCCCAGCTGTCGGCGACCACGACGGTGGCGCCCCAGGCTTCGAATTCGCGCACCATGTCCACAACTTTGCTGTTGCGGATGTCGGGGCAGTTTTCTTTGAAGGTGATGCCCAGGATGCCGATGCGGCAGCGCGGTACGTCCATGCCGTTTTTGAGCATGAGTTTGATGGTGTTGCGGGCCACGTAGCGGGCCATGTTGTCGTTGATGCGCCGCCCGGCCAGGATGACTTGGGGGTTGTAGCCCACCTCTTCGGCTTTGTGGGTGAGGTAGTAAGGGTCCACGCCGATGCAGTGGCCGCCGACCATGCCGGGCCGAAAGGGCAAAAAGTTCCATTTGCTGCCTGCGGCCTCGAGCACTTCGAGGGTGTCGATGCCCAAGCGCTCGAAGATGACCGAGAGTTCGTTGACAAAAGCGATGTTGAGGTCGCGCTGGCTGTTCTCGATCACTTTGGCAGCTTCGGCCACTTTGATGCTGCTGGCTTTGTGGGTGCCTGCGGTGATGATTTGGCGGTAGAGCTGGTCCACTTCTTCGGCCACGGCGGGCGTGCTGCCGCTGGTGATTTTCTGGATGGTGGTGAGGGTGTTGACTTTGTCGCCGGGGTTGATGCGCTCGGGGCTGTAGCCGCAGAAAAAGTCTTGGTTGAACTTGAGGCCGCTGAACTTTTCGAGAACGGGTACACACACTTCTTCGGTGGCACCGGGGTAGACGGTGGATTCGTAAATGACGATGTCACCCGCCTTGAGCACTTTGCTCACGGTTTCGCTGGCTTTGACGAGCGGCGTCATGTCTGGGCGGTTGGCTTGGTCCACCGGAGTGGGCACGGTGACGATGTAAATCTGCGCTGCTTGCAGGTCGGCCGCGTTCGCGCTGTAGCGAAGGTGCCTGGCGCTGTGCAGTTCTTCGGGGCTGCATTCGAGGGTGTGGTCTTGGCCAGACTGCAACTCGTTGATGCGGGCCTGGTTGATGTCAAACCCGATGGTGCTGCGGTGTTTGCCAAATTCAACGGCCAGCGGCAAGCCGACGTAGCCCAGGCCAATGATGGCGATGGTTTTGTTTTGGGGACTCATGGTGTGTGACAGCGTTTGAAAAACGGAAATGCGGCAGCGCCTGTCTGGGCAGGCGTCGGCTTGGGATGCGTTGGTTTTTTAAAAGGGCGTGTGCCACGCCTTTCGCCCACGGGGTGGGCTTGAGTGATGCGTTATGTCGCGGTGTGCAGGGCGTTAATGGGGGGAACGCTTGTTGGGGGCAGATACCGTTTGTTTGTTGCTCGCTATTGGTGCTAAGCGATCAACTCTATCGAGGCTTTGCCCTCTGAATCCAATGCGGACTCAATGGTTGACTTGTTGTCGAGCAACAGCTTCAAAACGCCTGATCGGGATTGGTTGGGTGTTCGCAGACGAATCACTTGCGGCGGAGCACCCCATACAAGGGATAACTCTTGGAAATCAGCGTCGCGGGTCACGATCACAAAACCATCTGTTTTGGCACGTTGCCAAACCTCTTTGTCTGAAGCCGACTCCATGCCCAACAAAACCACCTGGGATGAGCCAAGAAAGTCGTGCTGTAAAAACGGGACAAGACGACGTGAGAGGTTTTCGTCGAGCAAGAGTTTCATTGCACCTTGAACGAAAAAACCTGGTGTTCACGATCCGCTGCATAGGAGAGAACCGCCAGAACGTCCTCTTGGGTCAACTCAGGGAAGTCTTCCAATATGTCTTGTTGCGACATGCCGCTCGAGAGCATGGCCAGCACGTCGTACACAGAGATGCGTAACCCTCTGATACAAGGCCGACCACCGCGTTTGCCAGGCTCCAAGGTAATCCGATCCATGTGCGCTCCGTGTGTGTTAAAGAAAACCATTTTGGCAGCAAACCCGTGTTTGCGCTTTGGTCATTGCGTTAATTGGGGTCAGATCCCGATTTTTCAGGGGTTGGGAAACGCTTTACTGTTCACCAGCCATTGCCAGTACGGCGCTGACTAAGGCTGGTGCCATAAAAATTTGACTTTGTGCAACTTGGTCCAACCGAGGCTTAACTTGATCAATCAGACCTGCTTTTTTGGCCTGAATAAGAACACCCAACGAGCCAACAACTTTGATTTGGTTAATCTGAGCAACTTTACGGCCACGCTTGTCGTCAATCAAAAGGTAGTCAGCATTGACTGCTTTGTAAAGCACCATGGCTTGTGTCTCACCAGCGTCGGCATAGGCGTCAAGATAGACGTAACCATTCATGTCGACTTGACGCACTTTGCCCTGTAAGTACGCTTTCAACCGAAGTGACTGCGGTTTGTCTGAAATGGCAACTTCAGAGAACACGGTTTCGGGTACAAGAACTTGACCGAAGAGTTTTTCGAGCCATTCAAGCCCATCACACGTTGCAAGCGCTATGAGTGCGGAGGCGTCAGCAACCAGAATCATGCTGTTTTAAGTTCGGACAATTCTTGCGCTAAATCTTCCGGGCTGATGTCCAGCGTTGGAACGTGGTTTGCCTTACAAACGCTCATGAATTCATAAATGTCTACGCCAGCAATCTGGGCAGCTTTGGCCAACGTGACGCGGCTTTGCTGATACAGCCACAGTGCATAGGAAATGCTGATTTCCTTTTGAACTTGGCTAGCCCCCAGAAAAGAGACAAAGTCGTTAGGCAGTTCTATGGCTATTTGCATGGTGTGCTCCTGCTGGCATTGCGGACCCAAGCGGCGGAAGGGCTGGCTGGCCAAGGCCCGAGTTTATCGCGCCTCATGGTTCACGCCTTGTCCTGCACTTTGTTGCGGCTGTTGGTCGTGCGCGATTGCACAATTAATTGGGGTCAGATCCCGATTGTTTTGCGCTCTGCCCAGTAGCGATCTAGGTTTGTCGCAATTTTTGGTTTTTAGGTTGCGATTGCGCCAGTTGCGCTGAGCATCTTGGGCGCGTGAGTGTGTGGTTTGGCCGATGCCCTGGTCAATTTGATCGCCCAGCTTTTCCAGCATTTGCGCAAAGTTGTGGCACTTTATGTGCAGTGGGGGCTTGCCTTCTGGACAAATGAGCATGTCTGTGCCCTGGCGGTAACAGTACAAAGCGGGCAAGTTCAGTCCTTGCAGGGCGTGTGCCAAGTTGCGCGGTCGGATGAATTGCAGCAGCTGGTCTTCTTCTTTGTCCGCCACTTGTGCTGGCATGTTTGCCCAGTCTTCTTCCGCCAGTGCCCAGAAATCTTTACCTTCTCGCATGGCGCTGGCCATTCGATCATGGGTCCAGTCGGCTTCGGTGTGGATGTCGAGCCAGTAGCGTCCAAGGTGGTCAAGCAGATCAACCCAGGTCCACAACAATGGCGCAGCGGTCTGCGCGGTGCCGTCGTGCCAGAAGGCACGCTGCTCAATGGTAAGCATGCAGCGCCCCCACCCTTGCGATGCACGCAAAGTGTCTGGATCGGGTTGGTAGCTGATGTTGATCATGCGTTGTTAATTGGGGTCAGATCCCGATTGTTTAAAAGACCGGATGTTCACGATCCGCTACATAGTAGAGAACTGCCAAAACGTCCTCTTGGGTCAACTCGGGGTAGTCTTCCAATGTTTGTATCAAGGATGGTCCCCGGGCTAGCCCGGGAAGAAAAGCGGAGTGTGCGTTTGTCAGTGGGCGGTGTTGTTGTCGGCTTCGTCTTGCAGCAGGCTTTCATAATCCTGACCACCGTAAAAAACACCCAGGATAAAGACCTCTTCGTTAGTGACTGCGAATGCGATCACTGCTCTTTTCTTGTAGTTTGTGATCCGCAAGCCTGGACGCACGTCATCGCGTCGAGTACCCCGCTGCGGAAATGTGGACAAACTTTCACAATAACTGACGATGCCATCGGTGTAAGCCATGGCAATGGCCGGTGATGCACGACGGGCAATGTAGTCGAGCAAGTCACTCAGTTGCTGCAGTGCTTCCGGGCTGAAAATGACTCGGTGGGTCACGCTGGCTTGTTGAAACGGGTGGCCAGATGCGCACGAACTTGGTCTGCACTCAGGCCGCGAGATGGATCTGCCTGAATGGCGTCGAAAGCTGGCCCAACTTGCTGATGCAACCAACTTTCTAAAGCGCGTTCTCGTGCCATTAGCGCCCGAAGACCTTCGCGAATGACTTCACTTTCGCTAGCGTAATCGCCCATGCGAACTCTGGCCTTGACTGCGTCGGCCATGTCATTGGGCAGCGTGATGCTCATTTGTTGTGTGGTTCGCATGGGTGCAGCCCGTTGATCAAGAAGGATTGAATCCTACTATGCGGCAAGTTGTTCGTCCACATGGCCAGTTAATTGGGGGTTAATTGGGGTCAGATCCCGATTGTTTGAAGCGTGCAGCTTTGCTTTGAGTTCGATCTTTTTCATCGCTTCAACGTTGGCTCTGGACTGCTCAGCGTTCGTTAACTCTGCCCCGCAGGCGTCGCATTCCGAAAAATGCAGCGGTACCCGCCAAGTCCGTCCATGGCTCTCGACCTCTTCGCGTTCGATGTAGCGTGTTAATTGCCCCAGGCCACAAGCTGGGCAAATTTCCGGCGCATCTGTTTTTTCTTTTGTTTTGCCGTCCGTTGCGCTTGTTGCATCGGGTGTCGTGATCACGACCTTGATGTCGAGTCCCAGCGCACGGGTGATTGCAAAAATGGTTTGGAGGCTGAGGTCGCTGCTGCCCGTCAGGGCTTTTTCAAGTCGATCGCTTGTCCATCCCAGTTGGGCCGCCAATTGGTTTTTCGGTATCGCGCTACGAGCCACTGCTGCAGCCAGATCCACGCGCACATCTTGGGCTTTGAGCGCAAACCCAAATTCAGGGTCTGTTGTAGCTTCTTGCCAAAGGGCTTTAATGGATGTGATGGGCTGCATAGGGGGGCTTGTTCGCCAGATCAATTTCGTGGGGTCACGCAAATGGTCGCTTGTTTCTCTTTTTGCGATGGTCAGTTTTGCCCAAAGCAGGGCACGGGGCGTGAAATTGTCCGTTCGGGGATGGGCAGCTTGTCGATGCCCATGCCTTTGAATCTTTGGTGGATGCGAAGCGCCATTGCCAGTCCGCCGCTGGGTGCTGCGCTGGCCTCAGCGTTTGCTTGGGCGCTTTGTTGGCCGGGCTCGGAGCGCTCGCTGGCTTCTTCGCGGTCAAACCGAAAGCCTGGGGGCAGTTTTGCTTTGAGCGATTTCATGGGTTGGCGGTTTTCTCAACAACCCCAACTTCAAAGGGGTCGAATTCGACACCTTTAAACGTTAATTGGGGTCAGATAACGTTAATTGGGGTCAGATCCCGATTGTTTTCAGTCATGTCGCTGCAGGCAACACTTGTCGGAGGCGTCTTATCTTTTGCCAGAGTACTGCCTTGGGCATGTCCATGGCCATGGCTTTCATGCACCGATCCAGCCAGCCTTGCCTGTTTTGCACTCTGTCTATGGCTTTTGCCAAATCTCTGGCAACGCTGCTGCCGTAGGCTTCGGTGGCTTTTGCAAGAGCCTCTTGCAGTTGGGGCAGTTTCAAATTCAGCATGGCCAGGTCAATGATGTCGCGGCTGAAAACGCCGTCATCGGCTTGGCGGTCTGAATTGGCCAACATTTTGCTGGCCGCTAGGTCGAGCAGCGTCAGGGTGCTGACACCGCATATTTGGTCTTGCGACTCTGGCTCTTGGAACAGGATGCGCGCCTCCCGGACGATTTCAAATTTGATGGCGTGCCCGTCCATGCGCACTTGCGTACGAATGCCGTATTGGTCTGCGCGCACTTCACGCAGCAACTCCAGCGGCATGGCACCTTGGCGCGTGATGGGTGCCAGCCCGTCAAGGCCCGTGAGCAATTGGCGCAGCTCTCGGTAGCCTGCAGGGTCGGACACCAAAAAGTCGATGTCCACTGATTCGCGGTATTCACCAAACTTCAAGGCAATGCAGGTTCCGCCACCAAACCAGCATGCGTTTTGAGCCAACACGCTGGCATCCAATGCGCTCAAAACATGCGCGATGCGTTGGTGGTGTGGCCGCTCATACATGGGCGGCCCGCTTGCCAAAGGCTTGTTGCAGGGCTTGCCACAGCGCTTGTTCTTGGGTGTCCATGCTGGGCATGTCCATGTGCCGTGCGTTGCGTTCGTAAATGTCAAATGCTTCGACCGGGGTCAGGTGGTCTGTGCCATGGACTTGCCAGGCCAGTGCCTTGAGTTGCGGGTAGTCGGCCAGCGCAATGCGCACGGGCCACCAGCCGGATCGATCGGTGGGCGTGGCTTGGACTACTTCAGGGGGTTGCAGTTGCCATTGCATGCCCAGTGCGTCAATCGCGTTGCTCCATGCGCCCATGGTGACAGAGGGTTCGCCCTTTTCGATGCGGTGCAGCGTGACCCGTGACATGCCTGCAGCCTCTGCCGCCACCGTAGCGCTGACGCCCAGAGCTTTGCGCCGCTCAGCCAGCTGCGCCCCCAGGCTGCTGAGCTTGGCTGCGGTGATCTCGCTCAAAGGTGGTGATTTTTGAGGCATAGTGTTTCCCATTATTTACAATTAACTGATTTTGTTAATAATGAGATACATTTTAAGTGTTATGCGGTTTGCCTGTGCTGACCCGACAAATGGGGATCTGCAAATTGGGGTCAGATCCCGATTGTTTTAATCAGTCCGTTTTTACCGCCCAATGGCTTTTTGCCACGAGGCTTTCAGGGCTTGGATTTTTTGGGCGGATTCGCTGTCTTGCCCCGCGTTGCGCAGGGCCTGGCGGATGAAGACAAACAGCAACAGGGCAAAGCCTGTGGCCAGGGTGGCGATGATGGCGATCAGGGCTTTTTGGGGTTTGCTTTTGAGCTCAGGGGGTTGGGCGGCATCCAGCACTTGGATGTTGGCGCCTTCGCGGGATTCGTCAATTTTGGCCATTTCGAATTGTTTGGCAAACAGTTCGAACAGGGTTTCTTGGTATTTGTAGTCGCGGTATTTGGTGACGTAGTCGCCTTGGGCGCCGCCCTGCCCTTTGCTTGCGCCGCTGCTGTCTTGTGATTGTTTGGCCAGTTGGGCACGCAAGGTGGCCAGCTCGGTCAGGGCTTGTTTGAAGTCGGGGGCGCTTTCGGCCAAGTAGCCACGCATGGCCCCGAGCTTGACTTCTTGCACGGTGACTTGTGCTTGCAGTGCGGCCACGGCGGCCACGGCCGATTGGGGGTTGGCTTTGAGCACGTCGCCTGAGATGCCGGTTTCTTTGAGGGCGATGTCAGCCTGGGTGAGTTTGTCTTTGGTTTGCTGGAGCTGCTTTTCAAAGAATTGGCGGCGTTGCTGCGCTTCGGTCACGGCCAGGCGGCCCATGAGTTTGGTCAGCTCTTGCACATGGGCGTTGGCCATGTCGGCTGCCATTTGGGGGTCGGTGTCGTCCACCTTGACGGTGATGAGGCCGACTTTGCCGCTGGCGATTTTGACTTTGCTTTCGAGTGTTTTGCGGGCTTCGGATTTGAATTTGGCTTCGTAGCGTTCTGTGAGCTTGAAGCGCTCAATCAGGGCGTCTTCGATGCTGTTGCTTTTGAGGAAGGCCACGTATTGGTCGGCCGGGTTTTTAAGGCCGGTGGCCGCGCCAGCCAGGCCGCCGAGAGCGCCCAAGCTGGCGAGCATGCTGGCGGCCATGCCTTGCTGTTGTTGTGGGGGCAAGAAGCTGGTTTCGGCTGTGAAGGTGGGTTTGACAAGGAAGCTGATGCCCAGCGCCAAAATGCCGACGGTCAGGGGGCCCAAGACGAGCAGGCGCAGGTTGTCGACGATGACTTGGAGCAGGTCCAGGAGACTGATTTCGTCGTCTGGCTGGTCGTGTGGGTCGAGGGCGGTGGTCATGGTGGGTGTTGGGGTTTGCGTGACATCGCGCACGGGTTGCGCTGCGACAGGGCGTTATTTTTTGGTGGTGGGGTGGTAGCCGCCTGTTTTGGGGGCGCCACGGAATTCGATGTGGCCTTGATCTTTGAGTTGTTTGAGCCAGCGTTCGACGGTTCTGCGCGTCACAGAAAATGCGATGGACATCTCACCGGCACGTTGCCCGGGCTTGTCTTTGATGTACTGAAGCAAGGGGTTTACTCCGACATTTACTCCGACATTTACTCCGACATTTACTCCGACATTTGCTCCGCCACTTACTCCCTCATTCATGCCAACACCCAATGCTTCTGGGGATGATTCCGGCTGAAGTGAGAACGTGGCCATGACGCCGCCAAACTTTTCGGCAATGTCGAAATGGACTTCGGGGTAGTCCTGCAAGGCTTTGCGGATGCGGATGAAGCCGCTGCCGTATTTTTCGATGGCGTTGACGAGGTAAAAACCTTCGGCCACCAGTTTGTTGCGCAGGCTGGAGCGGTAACTGTCGCCCTGCACTTCGGCCACGGTCAGCCCACCATAAAAGGTGCCGGGGCTGAAGATGGTGATGTGGTCGTCAAAGATTTTGATTTGGATGTCGCTGGGGTCGGTGTAGCTGCGGTGCACCACGGCGTTAAGCAGCGCTTCGCGCAGGGCGGGCAGTGGGTAGGCAAAGCGCTCTTTGCGCTGGATGCTGCCGTCAAACTCAAACGCCACGCTGATGTGCGAGACGATGAATTTCATCGCTTGCTCGACCACTTCAAACAAGGTGTCGGTGAATTGGCGGTCGTCAATGATCAGGCTGGGCGTTTTGAAGCGGCCGATGTGGACGTTGTGCCTCAGGGGCTCTTGCGCAAACAGCAGCATGGCGGCCCAGGTGGGCTGGCCGTTTTTGAGGTAGTTGAGCTTTTCCAGTGCGGCGTCGGGGTTGGTTTCGTCCAGTTCAAAACGTCCGTGCTGGTTGACGTGCCGAATGAAGCGGCGGATTTTTTCTGCAGAGAGTTGCTCTGCCCGGTGGCCTTGAGCCTCGTAGGCGTCCCACGAGAGTTGCAGCGCCTGCATGTAAAGGTCGGCGATTTCACCCGTGTTCAGCGCGTGGTTGGAGCTGGCGATGCGTTTGTAATAACGGCCGCGTGTGTTGACCGGCTTGACCGGGTATTCGGCAATGCTGATTTCGACGATGGTTTTGCCGTCAAGGCTGTGGGCCTGGATGTCGGGGATCAAGACCGGGCTGGTGGCGTCTTTGATTTTGCCCAACCATTCGTTGAGGCTTTCTTTGCCAAGCGTGGTTCCTTGCACGGCACCCCGGTCGGTCACGCCCACCAGCACGCGCCCGCCCTTGGCGTTGGCAAAAGCCACCAGGGTTTCGATGCAGGCTTTGTCAAACGAGGTTTTGAATTCCTGCGTTTGGGTTTCACCAGACTCGATCCATTGCTGGACGGTGGGCTGTGGCATGTGTTGCGAGTGACGGGAGCGCCGTTGCGTCTCCACCTTTGGGGGTTTACTTGAGGGTTTTGAGGGCTGCCGCGCCAATGCCAAATTGGTAGAGGATGGCGGTCCAGTCTTTGGCACCCTGAATGAACTGGGTGTAGGCGCTGCGGCGGTCGAGTTCTTCGGGCACAAAAATCGTGTCGCCGGGCTGCATGAGGGTGCTCATGAATTGGCTGTTGCCCCGGCCCGTCCAGCTGCGTTGGGCTTTGTTGGCTTGCACGGTGCCATCGGCACGGATGAGCAAGGCCGCGTCAAGGTTGGCTGTGGCGCTGGGGCCCGCTTTTTCGATGTATTCGCCCACCGTGTAACCCACTTTGTGAATGAAGCTGGTTTCGGCTTGCACCGCGCCCACCACGCCCACAAAGCTGGGTTTGTGTGGCACGGTGATGCTGTCACCGTCTTCGAGCACGATGTGGGGCAGCTGGGTGTCGGCGGCTGACATTTCGAGTGCAATACGGCCGCTGGCTTGGAGGCCCTCAAGCCGCTTGAGCAACAGGCGCTGGCCAGCGATTTGCGACTGGGCTGCGGCCGATTTGTCGGCATCAATGGCGTTTTGCAGCTGGGTGGCGGCCTGGTTGTTGATGTCTTGCTCCATCTTGCGAATGGCTTTGTCCAGGTTGGCTTGCTGTTCGCGGCGGGTGCTTTCGCGGGTGAAGACGGTGCCGTAGGCGTAGGCGTTGCGGCTGAAGCCACCCACACGGTCGAGCAGTTGCATCAGGGTTTCGCCGGGTTTGACTTCATAGATGCCGGGCACTTTGACTTCGCCACCAATGCGCACAAACTGGGTGCGTTGCTCGATGGGCACGGGCAGGTCTTTGACCCCAAACACGGTGACCACGTCGCCCACTTGCAGCGGCAGGTTGTGCGCGGGGTCTTTGTCTTGAATGGCTTTTTTCAGGTTGAAGGGGATGAGCCGGGTTTTGACCTGCTGGGCATCCAAGCGCTCGATGGCGGCGTAGTCCCAGTTGATTTCCTCGAGCAGATTTTTGACGTCGTTGATGACGCGGTCACTCGAGACGTTTTTGCCCGTCTCGTATTGCACGATGATGTTTTTGCGGGTGTAGTAATCGCCTTGAATCAGGGCTTGGGGCTCGGGAATCAGGTCGGCAATGCGCATGCCAGCTTGAAAGCTGTAGCGAAGGGGGGCGGCCACGTTGCCGCGCAGGGTGACTGCGTTGGAAAACTGGGGGCCCACAGGGAACAAGGTGAGCACGTCACCGTCGCGCACCGTGCTTTGCAGGCCTTGTACGTCCAGGCTGCGCTCTTGCACGCTGCGTGGGGCTTGTTTATTGGCGGTGTCTATGCGTTCAACCAGGGCTTTGTGCGGCGTGGTGATGACCTTGATGCCGCCGCTGTATTGAAGCAGTTGGGCCAGCGTTTCTTGCGCTTGGCGAAGTTCATAAATGGCCGGTGCGTCCAGAGCCCCCAACACCGCCACACGCGGGCCAGCCGGGGGGATGACGATCACGTCACCGGGCAAGAGCTGGGCGTCGCCTTCGGTGCGACCGCTGTGAATGAAGGCGTACAGGTCGAGCGTGGTGACGGTTTTGCCCGCCCTGACCAGCTGAATGTGGCGCATGCTGCCGGTGGCAGACGGTCCACCGCTTTCAAACAAGGTGCTGAGCAAACTGGACATGCCTGGGACCGTGTAGGCACCGGGCTGACGGGCTTGGCCCACCACATAGACCTGGATGCTGCGCAGGCGGCCCAACGTGGCGTTGAGTTCGAAGTTGTTGAAGACGCGGCCAATGTGCGATTTGAGCGTTTTTTCGAGCTGGTCGGCGCGAGTGCCCGCCACGGTGACGGTGCCAACTTTGGGGATGTTGATTTGCCCGTTGCGGTCAACCGTCAGGCGCTGGGCCATGTCCACCGAGCCCCAGAGCTTGAGGTCAATGTCGTCACCGGGGCCCAAGACGTAGCCAGCAGGCACAGGCAAGTTGGCCAGTGCGCTGTACTTTTGGCCATTAAAAAGGTTGTAGCCGTGCAAGGACAAGTCGCGGCCAGTGGCGTTTTGCACAAAGCGCTGAAATTGGTTGGTTCCCAAAGCCGGACGTTCAGCGCTTGCCCCTTGAACCACAGGGCCTGTGCCCTGCCCCATGTCGCCATAGGCGCCCAAGGGGTTGGCGCCCCCCGAAACCGCAGCACCCAGTGGTGACCGCATGGACGGCAGGGGGCTTGGCAAGCCACCCGGGGCCTGAACATTCAAAGGGGCTGCACCACCGACACCGCTGCTGCCCAAAGAACCGTTGGCCGTCGGCATGACGCCCATGCTGTCCTGGGCATGCAAAGCGCCCCCCGCCAGACACAGTGCCGTCAACACCAGTCCACGCCAGACCCAGCCTTGAGTCTGTGCCGACCAAACAGAAGAGGTGATTTTCAAAAGGCTGGACATGAGATCAATCAATATCGGATACGGGGTATCGTCTTAATAGAAATAGCGCCATTTCAACAGGCAGGCTACCGCAGTGTTTCAAGCATGAAAATGCCAACACAACCGACGATTGTAGGTTTATTACTGATACTTAACTGACATAAAAATACAATTTGTAAATATTTATATTTAATAAATTCAATGAATTGCTTTTTGTAATGTTTTAATGAAATATATGAATTAATTGATTTAATCGATGAAATAATTGGCAAAATTAAAAAATTGCAAAATGAATCAAAAAATTTAAATGACGTAATTTTGGGTATGCAGAAGCCAGCCCTGCTGGCGATGCGGGCGGTGGTGGTCCACAACGGTTATCGCTAGCAGGGCTAGCTCCAACATGGGAGAGGGGCTAGCTCTCAGACCGGGAGGAATTTTTGATAGGGGTAGAGAAGGCCGAAGCCTCCCCTCCCTCCGAACCGTGCGTGCGGTTTTCCCGCACACGGCTCTCCAGTCAGTGGTTTCCACATCGGGATTGGCTCGCTTTCAATCGGGCCTGCGTCATGGTGAACAGCCCCAACTCTGCGAAGTACGCGTTTGGCCAGTATTGACCACTTGTTTCCTTTGACGCCGTTGCCCAGCGCCGCCAACATACGATCCGTCCAGACTTCACGGTCCACCCATGCCCATTGGGCAGGGTCTGACTCGGCTTGTTTAGCCCTAAGAGGCACTGCCACCGTTTCGCTTTCGCTCTCGTTCATCTCTGTCCTTTTCGTATCCACTTTCCTGCCACCCTTGGCTCGTGCGGCTTTCCTACTCCGCATTTCTCAGGCTGCCGTCTGCTCGGTTTAGGCTCAAGGGGCGCACCCCGGTCATTGCAAACTCTCGTTTGCCCACACCGTTTCCGGTGCGGTTTGGCCATATCTGCTCTGGCAGCCCATCGCTACTACGATGGCTCTGACTGCTGCAGCCCGTCACCTCGGGCCACAGCTCTCCCCGCTTATCTCACGCACACTTCCTAGCGTTGCGCCTCCAACCACATGGGTGGCCCGCATGTCGTTTTATCCACCAAAACAACGCATGCGATGTGTTTCAGGCTTCGCCTTCTCCTAGCCAGCTCGCCGCCACTCCCTGCCGAATCGAGTTCGCTTTACTGCGCACCGCCAGTTCGCCTCCGGTTGCTCTCCACCCCGCTTCGCAGCGACGCAGTTACCTTCGACTACGGGGCCTTGGCTTACCCCGACATGGACTCTCACCATGCTGTGTACGCGCCTTCACGGGCGCACTAGGAGCCAGCCCTGCTGGCGATGGGGGCGGTGGTGGTCCACAACGGTTTTCGCTAGCAGGGCTAGCTCCAACATGGGAGATGGGCTAGCTATCACGTCGGGATGAGCATGGGGGACGGGCTAGCTCTTACATGGGAGACGAGCTCGCCATGGCTGGCTGGGGATCAGGTGCTCAGTTCGACCTGGTGGTGGTCCACCTGGACCAAGGTGGGGTGGCCCATGATTTGCAGCAGCACGGCCACGCGTTTGCTGGACACTTTTTGCACGATGCCTTCGAGGCCGCTCAGGGCGCTGTGTTTAAAGAGCACGGTTTGGCCGGGTTTGAGTTGGCTGATTTCGAGCAAGCTGGCGTTGTTGCGCAGGTGTTCGACCTGGCGGATGCGGTCAAGGAGTTCGTCGTCGAGTGAGGCGGGCTCGAAGCCAAAGCGCACCAGGTTGTGGATGCCTTTGGTGCTGCGCACCACCGAAATGCTTTGGTTCTGGCTTTGGGGTCTGAAAAAGATGTACCGGGGAAACATGGGCTCGAACATTTCCACCGGGCCATTGGCGGTTTTTTTGTACTGCTTGTACAGCGGCAGGTACACCTCGAACGCCTGCTGCTCTAAGTTGTAGAGGGCGACTTTTTCGAGGCGGGGTTTGGTGCTGGCCAAGTACCAACGAGAAGGCGTTGGCGAGTGAGGTTCGGTCATGTGGGTGAGTGTTGTATGCGGCCGAAACAAGCCATTCAAGCATTTGATTTTACGCCACACCACCTAACGTTTCGGTCATCGAACTGGGCAACTGGCTCTACAAAACACCCGCAGTCAGTGTTTCAAACCACTGAGCAAAAGCACGATTTGCCTAAGCCCAACTCTGGCGTTCATCAGACCTGCCAAACAAGACGCGGGCAAGGATTGAAACGCCAACACGGTGTCAGATAAATCCGTCATGAAACAACAATTTCAATACCCTGAAAAGGGTGCACTTAATTGGTGCAAAAAATAACGATTTCACTGATTAATTAGGAGTTACCCCAGCAAATTCAAAAAACAACAAAAGTTACTCAAAGTAACTTTTTGACAATTTCGCCACAATCAATGCACAACAAAAAAATTTTCAATTGATTTTCATATTTTTCTCATATCATGTTAACACCGTCAACCCAACCTTACATACACGGATCATGCTGCTCAATCAAACTGACATCGATTTCATCCTCGCGCAACTCAACTTGCCTGGTAACGACCCACGCCGCGCCTTGACTGGCCTGGGCACCGTTTTGGACCCATCCGGCATCCGTGATGTGGGCGGTGTGGGCAACAACGTCAACAACCCTGGCTGGGGCGCTGTAGACCAAGCCTTTACCCGCTTGACCACTGCGGGCTGGACCAACGCTCAAGGCACGCTGAACCAATCATTCCAACCCAATAACACCCCGACTTCTTACCAAGTTCGCGATGTGAACCTGTGGGACAGCACGCCCCGCATCATCAGCAACATTGTGGCCAACCAAAGCTCTGCCGCCTTGGCAGCCATTGGTTACACCACACAAGAACAGCAACGCCTGGCCGTGCTGGACGACCCCATGACCACCCCCGGTGGCCGTGTTTCGCCTTTGACAGGCAACATGAACCCCCTGCCCTACAGCGGCTTCATGACCATGTTTGGTCAGTTCTTTGACCACGGTCTGGACTTTGTGCACAAAGGCTCTGACGGTGTGGTCATGGTGCCATTGATGCCTGGTGATCCTTTGTATGATCCGGCCAGCCAAACCAACTTCATGATGGCTTCGCGCACCAACACCATCCATGTGCAAATTGGCGAAGAAACCACCAACACCTTGTTGGGTTTGCTGGGTATCAGCGAAACCACCGGCACCCCTGGTTCGCAAACAGCCGTGACCGGCACTGCCGTGTTGGGCAATAGCTTCAGCGGTGTGTTGATGATCAACAACACCGCCATCGAGTTGGCCGCCAACACCACACAACAAGGTTTGTTGGATGCGATCAACGCCAAGTCCAGCACCACGGGCATCGTGGCCTCCCTGTCGGGTTCGGGCAACTTGGTCTTGACCCCACCCGCAGGCAAGGAGAGCATCAACACGATTTCTCCTTTCATTGACTTGAGTCAGTCTTATGGTTCAGACCCCAGCAAAACTGCTTTTGTGCGCGAATACGACACAGCACGCAACGTCACCGGCCGTTTGGTCAGCGGCAATGGTGATGTGGGTGCCGAAGGCATGTCCACTTGGCTCGCCATCAAGGTCAACGCAGCGCGCCTTGGCATCATCTTGCACGACGTGAACGTGACCGACACCCCCATGGTGCGTTTGAACGCCGATGGTTCTGTGTTTATCGGTGCTACGGGCACACTGCAAGCAGGTGGCTGGTTGGTGGCTCGCGATGTGGTCTCGGGCAATGTGTTCTATGTCAAAGACAGCTACATGGCTGCAAACACAGGCAACAACATCCTCAATGCCGACGGCACTGTGGCCTCTGTCAGCGTCGCTAACTTGCGTCTGCAAACCGTGGGCCACGCCTTCCTGGACGACATGGCGCATGGTGTGCTCGATGGCGCCAAAACTGATGCTGGTGATTTGGTTAACCCCACACTCTTGAACGCGCACATCATTGCAGGTGACGGCCGTGCCAACGAAAACTTGGGCTTGACCGCCATTCACGAAGTGTTCCACTCCGAGCACAACAATGTGCTCAATGACATCAAAGCTTTGGTGTTTGGTGGCACCGACAGCTCGGGTGTGACCCACGTTGCACGTGCCGATGCGGGCACTTGGACAGGCGAGATGCTGTTCCAAGCGGCCAAAATGGTCACCGAAATGGAATACCAGCACTTGGTATTTGGTGAATTTGCCCGCAAGTTGAGCCCCAACGTCAACGCTTTTGCCGCCTACGACGTGACCATTGACCCGGCCATCACTGCCGAATTTGCGCACGCTGTTTACCGCTTTGGCCACTCCATGCTGACCGAAAGTGTGGACATGCTGGGCTTTGACGCCACCACGGGTTTGGTCAACGGCGTTGACAACTCCATGGGCTTGATCGAAGCCTTCTTGAACCCCACTGCCTACACGTCCACCACCGCTGGTGAAATTGCATTGGGCATGGGTTCACAAGTGGCCAACGGCATTGACGAATGGGTCACCGGTGCACTGCGCAACAACCTGGTCGGTTTGCCACTCGACTTGGCCACACTGAACATGGTGCGTGGCCGCGACACCGGCATGGCCAGCTTGAACGCCGTGCGTGCCGATTTGTTTGCACAAACTGGCGATGTGCAACTCAAGCCTTACGACAACTGGCTTGAATTTGGCATGAACCTGGTCCACCACGAGTCTTTGGTGAACTTTGTCATGGCCTATGCGCGTGACACCATCATCATTGAATTCAACGGTGCCGCAGGCGTCAACGTGGGCACCAAAGCCCAATGGGATGCTCTGCAATTGGCTGACGCGGCAACTTACAACACCAAACTGCGTTTGGCAGCAGAAGCCGCTTTGAACGATGTGGGCGGCGTGGGCGACCCCGCCTTCTTGTTGCGCAATGATGGTCTGAACAATGTGGACTTCTGGTTGGGCGGTTTGGCCGAAGCCAAAGTGGCCGGTGGCATGCTCGGCTCGACCTTTGACTTCATCTTTGCCATGCAGATGATCAGCCTGCAAAACTCGGACCGCTTCTACTACTTGGGCCGTTTGGCAGGCACCGACTTGCTGTTGAACATCGAAGCGCAGTTGTTCTCGGACATCGTGTCGCGCAACACCGGCGTGAACCACCTGTACTCTGACATCTTCACCGTGGCCGACAGCTACGTTGAAATTGCCGACACCACAGGCACCCTGCCTTTGTGGACCCTGGGCAACGCCTTGGGCAAAGCCGGCTTCATTGGTGACACCTTCTACGGCAACACCGGCAATTACCTCGACTCACGCGGTGTGTTGAACCCCAACGGCAAAGGCAACGCCAGCGAAATGATTGGCGGCACCGATGCAGCCAACAAGATCAACGCAGGCGGCGGCAACGACACCGTTTGGGGTGACGGTGGCAACGACACCATTGAAGGCGCAACAGGCAACGACTTTTTGCACGGCGGTTTGGGTGATGACCGCATCACCGACAGCGAAGGTGACGACCTGATTTGGGGCGACGAAGGCAACGACACCATCGTCGCTGGCGCTGGCATTGACCAGGTCTTTGGCGACGAAGGCGACGACGTCATGTACGGCGGCTTGGGTGCAGACGTGATGGACGGTGGCACAGGCAACGACATCATTTATGGCGACAACGGCGCGATCACGACACGCGTGTTCAATGGCAGCACCATCCAGGTGATGGACTCCAACGGCGACGCCGACATCATCAACGGTGGTGACGGTGACGACACCATTTATGGCGGTGGCGGTGTGGACGCGATTGACGGTGGCGAAGGCAACGACATGATCTACGGCGGCGTGGGCGCCGACAACCTGATCGGCTGGACCGGCGACGACACCTTCATGATGGATGCCGATGACTTTGGCTTTGCCAACATTCTGGACGGTGGTGATGGTTTTGACACCGTCAACTACTCCGCCAGCATGGGCAACGGTGTGGGCACGGGTGCCAACCGCCAGGGCATCAACATCAACCTGAGCAACCTCGGCCCTGCCGTGGTGCCCGGTGTGGCTTTGGCCCCACAAATTGCCGATGCTTACCTGTCGGTTGAAGGTGTGGTGGGCACAGCCTACAACGACACTTTGACCGGCGGTGCCAGTGTGGCTGCAGGTACCGGCTTGCTGCTGGATGCGCTGGGCTTGCCAATCAACTTTGGCACTGTGCTGGCACCTGTTTTCTTGCCCATGGACTTTGTGCTCGACGGCGGCGCTGGCAACGACTTGATCAATGGCGGCGACGGCAACGACATGTTGATGGGTGGCACAGGCAACGACACCATGGTGGGTGGCTTGGGCGACGACACCTACTTTGTCAATGCTGCTGGCGACGTGGTCACAGAACTGGCATTGGGCGGCATTGATGAAATCATCACCACCCGTAACTCGCAAAGCTTGGCCAACTTGGCCCAGATTGAGAACTTGTCGTTTGACAGCACCAACGGCACCGGCGACTTCACCGGCACCGGCAACGCGGCCAACAACATGATCTCTGGTGGTCAGGGCAACGACACGCTCAACGGCGGTGCAGGCATTGACACCTTGGTGGGCGGCAACGGCAATGACACCTACCAGGTGGACACAACCACCGACGTGATCATTGAAGGTGTGAACGGTGGTAGCGACACCATCAGCACCACCGTCAACATGAACTACACCTTGGTGGGCACCACAGGCATCGAAAACCTGACATTGGGTGGCACCGGCACCGGCACCGGCAACGACGCGGGCAACGTGCTGACCAGTGGCGCGGCGATCAACACCTTGGTGGGCAACGGCGGCAACGACACCTTGATTGGTGGCGGTGGCAATGACACCTTGAACGGCGGTTTGGGCCGAGATGTGTACGCCTACATTGGCGCAGCCACCACGGCCAACTTGGGCACCGACTTGATTCAGGACTTTGTCCGCGGCGAAGACCTGATCGATTTGAGCGCACTGACGGGCTTCACGGGTGGATTCACGTTCATCGGTACAAACGCTTTCACAGCCGATGCCGTGAACCAGGTTCGCATTCAGATCACCGGAGCGACCACCGCCATTCAGATCGACACCAACAACAACAATGCAGCAGAGTTGACCATCAACTTGACTGGTGCTCTTGCCTTGGACGCTACCGACTTTGTGGGTGTAACCGCTGCTGGCGGCAACGTGCCGACTGGCGTGCCTGCAACACCAACAGCTGGCAACGACTTGATCCAGTTGAATCCGGGCAACAATACCCTCAATGCCTTGGCTGGCAACGACATTGTGATGGGCCACACCGGCAACGACACGATTTCGGGTGGTGCAGGCAACGACAACTTGATGGGTGGTGCAGGCAACGACACGCTCAACGGTGACGCCGGCAACGACAACCTGATGGGTGATGCAGGCAACGACATCTTGAACGGTGGCGCGGGTCTGGACATCTTGACGGGTGGTGCGGGTGCAGACTTGTTCACCTTCAACACCACCTTGAACCGCACGACCAACGTGGACACGATTGCCGACTTTACGACGGCCGATGGTGACAAGATCCAACTGGAGAACGCCATCTTCACGCGCTTGCTGACCACAGGCACACTGAACGCGGCCAACTTCCGTGCGGGCACAGCGGCAGCTGACAACAACGACTACATCGTTTATGACCAAGCCACCGGCCGTCTGTACTACGACGCCGATGGCAATGGTGCCACCGCATCGGTGTTGTTTGCAACGATCTCCAACCCAGGTGTGTTGACCAACAACGACTTCGTGGTGATCTAAACCTGTAATTCGCCGTTGACAGGCACTGGAAAGCTCACGCCTTCCAGTGCCTTTTTTCGGTTTAACCGATCTCTCATGGCCATGACTCTCAAAATGAAACAACCTTTGACCATGCGTCGCCAACTGGCGACTTTGTCTTTTGCACTGGCCAGTGTGCTGGGACATGCCTCGGCGCATGCCCAAACCACGCCAGAGCCCATGAGCTTTGAAGAGGCTTTGCGCATTGCTGTGACCACACACCCCTCGGTCATCAGCCGCCGCAACGACGTGCAAGCAGCCAATGCCCGGCTGGACGCTGCCGTGCGCCAACGCTACCCCGGCTTTCAGGCCCAAACCGGCAAAGACGTCAGTGGCAACGACACCAGCACCATGCGCATTGAAAAGACGCTGTGGAACGGTGGACGTACAGCCGCCGACATTGCAGCGGCCGAAGCTGGCATCAAATCGAGCTATGCCTCGGTCAATTTGGCCCAACAAGAAATCATGGCCCGCGTGATCAGCGCCTACACCGATTTGGGCCGCGTCAAAACGCGTCAGTTGGTGGCGCAATCGAACGTGCAAGAGCACGAACGCCTGGCCGCCCTGATTGGCCGCCGTGTGGAGAGCCAAATCAGCCCCATGAGCGATGGCACCATGGCCAACGCTCGCTTGTCGCAAGCGCGTGCCGAGCTCAACCAACTGAGCGCCTTGGCCGAACGGGCGCAGTCGAGTTTGACCCAAGCTTTGGGCAAACCGGTCATTGACATTTTGACCCCCAGTTTTCCCAACCTGTCGGGCACCAACGACTTTTTGATTCGCCAAAAAGCGCTGGAATACTCCCCCGCCCTGCGCCGCTTGAGCTCAGAAGAAGCCGTGCTGACGGCGGACATCGAATCACGCAAAAGTGCCATGTGGCCACAAATCAAGTTGCGTGCCGAAAAAAATTCGGGCGGCTCGGTCAACAAGTCACAGGTATATGTGGCCTTGGACTACCAAACCGGTAATGGCTTTGTGGCTGAAGCACAAGTCAAAGAAGGCATTGCCAAGCTCGAGAGCCTGCGCTCTTCGCGTGAAGCTGCTGAACGCGATGCATTGGAATCGATCAACGCCGATTTGGCCGATTTGAAGTCACAACAGATGCAACTCAAAGACTTGCGCGACCAAGTGACGGCCACCACCGAAGTGTTTGACTCGACCATTCGCCAATATTCGGTGGGCCGCAAAACATGGATTGATGTCCTCAACTCACAGCGTGAAGTGGCCCAATCTCGTTACGCCCAAGCTGACGCCGAATGGGGTTATTTGCGCTCGGCCATGCGCGTGAATTTATCAACTGGTGACCTGATTCCCGATTCCATGGACATCCAGTCCACGACAGAACAACAATGATCTCTTCTCCCACTGCAGACACGAATCCTGCGGCCAATTTGGCCGATCCTCTTTCGCAGTCACTGACCCGTTTGGCTTCGATGCAAGGGCACGCCGTGCCTTGGCATCGTTTTGCCATGATGTCGCAAACTCTCGATGGCGCCCCCATTGCTGACCTGGACTTGGCAGACAAGGCGGTTGAACTTTGGCGTGCGCGTTTTCCGGCCTCGGACATTTTTGACGCCGACTTTCCCCTCAAACCCTCAGACGCCCCGGCCCTGTGGGTGACCGATGTGGGCAACGATTTGGCCCAGCACTCGGTGTTGGTGGTGTGCGGCATGGTCTCCACCGGGGCTTTGACCTGCGTGGATGCCGAGGGCAAAGCCGTGAACCTGAGCGCTGCCGATGCAGCCAAGGGCCGCGTGCTGGTCATGCGCACCGACGAGCCCTTGGCCAGCGCACAAGACACCGCCACGGGCGCACACGACTTGGGTGCAGACACCAGCAAAGTGAAACGCCGCTCGGCCAAGCAGTGGTTTCGCCACGCCATTGCCAAACGCTGGCGCAGTTTTGCCGAAGGGGCATTGAGCACGGTCACGGTGAACATCATTGCGCTGGGCTCGTCTTTTTACAGCATGCAGGTGTACGACCGCGTGGTGCCCACACAAGGGTTTTCAACCCTGTGGGTGCTCACGGTGGGTGTGCTCATGGCCATTGTGCTGGAGCTGGTGATGCGCCAAGTGCGCAACCGCTTGGTTGAAAACGCCTGCAAAGCCATTGACGAAGAATTGTCGGGCGTGTTTTTTGGCCACGCCTTGGCCATTCGCATGGACCAACGGCCCCGTACCGTGGGCACGTTTGCAGCGCAGATTCGGCACTTCGAGATGGTGCGCAACTTCATGACCTCGTCCACGCTGTTCATCTTTGCAGACGCACCGTTTGCCTTGATGTTTGTGGTGGTGATTGCCATGTTGGCTGGGCCTGTGGCGGTGGTGCCTTTGATCTTCATCCCGATCTCGATTTTGGCGGGTCTGGCGTTCCGGTCCAAACTGGCCAAACTGACCGAGCTGCACATGCAAGAGTCCAACCGCAAAAACGGTTTGCTCATCGAAGCCATTGACGGCATCGAGTCGGTCAAAGCCGCGGGTGCGGAATGGAAAATGCTGGACCGTTGGCGTGCACTAACCCACTTGTTGGGTCGCGATGAACTGGCGATCAAAAACATCACCAACTTGTCGAGCAACATGACACAAACTCTGCAGCAGCTGAGCTATGTCGGCTTGATGGCGGCGGGTGTGTATGCCATCAACCAAGGCAACTTGACGGTAGGCGGCTTGATTGCCTGCACCATCATCAGTGGTCGCGCTTTGAGCCCAATTGCGCAAATTTCGGGCCTGATGGTGCAGTGGCAACAGGCCCAAACCGCCTTGCGAGGTCTGGACGCCATCATGGCCATGCAGCCCGACAGCCAGCCCGGCGAACGCCGCATGGTGCCCGAGCGGTGCATGGGCAATTTGAAGGTGCAGCAACTGAGCTTTGCCTACAGCGCCGAAGCACCCGCTTTGACCCTTGAAAACCTGAGCATCTCCAACGGTGAACGTGTGGCCGTGTTGGGGGCCGTAGGTTCGGGGAAAACATCCTTGATCAAGGCTTTGTCGGGTTTGTACAAACCCGCCGAGGGCCGCGTGTTTTTGGACAACGTGGACATGAACAACCTGGCCCCGGAGTTTGTGCGCGAACACATTGGTTACTTGCCACAAGACGTGCGTCTGTTTCAGGGCACCTTGCGCGAGAACTTGGCGCTGGGACTGCCCTCGCCCACCGATGAGCAAATCATGCAAGCGGCACGCATGACAGGCTTGGACCGTTTGCTGGGCAGCCACCCCAAGGGGCTGGGCATCGAGATCTCTGAAGGCGGGCGAGGTTTGTCCGGTGGACAGCGCCAACTGGTGGGTTTGACCCGCTTGGTGCTGGCCCAGCCACGCATCATGCTGCTGGACGAGCCCACCGCTTCGATGGACCCACAACTCGAAGAGCAAGTGGCCGAACGCGTGTTTGGCACCCGCCCCACCGACACCACGTTGGTGGTGGTCACTCACAAGCCCGCCATGCTGCGCTACTTCAGCCGCATCATCATTTTGGACAAAGGCAAAGTGGTGGCCGACGGACCCCGTGACGAAATTTTGCGGCGTCTGCGTGACACGCAAGCCCAAATGCAATTGCAGCGTCAAGTCGCCACCAACTCACCAGCGCCTGCGGGCCAGAGCAACCCAACAGCGAACCAAGCCACCTGAATATGAGCCGTCAAAGAAAAATTCTCTCGTACAACCAGCCGCAAGGTGAATCCGCTTTCGCCCTGCGCTTGGGGGTGTGGGGCAGCATCATGGTGGTGGGCCTGTTTTTGGCTTGGGCCTACTACGCCGATATTGACCAAATCACCCGCGCACAGGGTCAGATCATTCCCAGCAGCCGCACACAAATCATCCAAGCGCCCGATGGCGGCGTGATTGAAAAACTGTTGGTGCGTGAAGGTGCCGAAGTCGACCGGGGTGAGCTGCTGGTGCGCTTTGACCAAACCAAAGCCGAAGCCAGCTACCGCGAAGCCGAATTCAAAGTGGCTGGTCTGAGCGCTACGGTGGCCCGTTTGCGCTCGGAGGTGTTTGGGGGTGAGCCGATTTTCAAACCCGAAACCATGCTGTTTCCCGAGTTCAGGCAAAACCAGATGGATTTGCTGCGCAAGCGACGCGAAGGGCTGGATCAGGAAATTCGCGCCATTGAACGCATGAAAGTGCTGGCCCAACGCGAACTGGACATGACCAAGCCTTTGCTCAAAACGGGTGACGTGAGCATGGCCGAAGTGCTGCGCCTGGAACGTTTGGTGGCCGAACAAGAAGGCCAGATCACCAACCGCACCAACAAGTACCAGCAAGACAGCCAATCTGAGCTGAACAAAATGGAGGAAGACTTGGCCGGTGCCAAAGAATCCTTGATTCAACGCAAGAACTTGCTCGACAACACCGAGCTGCGGGCCCCTGTGAACGGCACGGTGAAAAATGTGCGCGTGACCACACGCGGTGGCGTTCTGCGCCCTGGCGATGAATTGATGCAAATCGTGCCTGTGGACGATGCGCTGATTGTGGAAGCCAAGGTCAAGCCTTCGGATGTCGCGTTTTTGAAACCCAACCAGGACGTGGTCATCAAGATCGACGCCTACGACTACACGATTTATGGATCGCTGGAAGGCAAGTTGACTTACATCAGCGCCGACACGCTGAACGAAGACATCAAGCAAGGTGAACAAGCTTATTACCGGGTGCAGGTCAAAACCGAGTCCCCACGCTTTAACCGCCGCCCCAACGAAAACCTGCAATTGCAACCGGGCATGACGGCCACCATTGAGATCAAAACAGGGGGCAATACCGTTTTGAAATACCTGCTCAAGCCGGTGATCAAAACACTCAACGAATCACTGGGGGAGAGATAAAAATAACTAATTCACAAAAAATATCAAAAACCTTGATGATTTCAATGTCTTTGATATACTTTTTAATTTTCAACCACTCTAAAGATCAAAAATGAAAAAAATCCTTGCTATCTGCTTGCCTTTGGCATTGCTCGCCGCTTGTGCAGCACCTTCTATTGGTGACAAACAAGCCGATGTGGCCCCCCGCATCATCATCAAAAACGACGTTCGCACATGGGACAACCCTGGTGCGTTTGGTCCAGTGCCTGCCGAGTTGCAAGACAACGGCCAAAAGGTCTGCGAAACCCTGAACACCGAGCAGTACAAGCACGAAGTGCGCGGCTACCACGCCAAGGCAGAAAACCTGGAAGGTCAGCCATTTGTGGGCGGCGGTTATTACTGCGTGCGCACCAACTGATTCGCCCAACCACCCCGCTGACCCCTCCACTCAACCCATAAAACCAAATCCATGACAAAACCCATGACCCCCGCTGTTGCAGTGCCTGCCCAAGGCATGAGCGCACCCAAAACCGTTCGCCTGGTTGTTGCACAGGCTACCAATACATTCGCCGAATTGTCCGGTGCCGATTTGCAAGCTTTGCTTGACTTTCAAAAGGCCCTGCCCAGCAGCAAGGGTCGCAAGATGCTCAAGCCCGGCGAAGAAGAATTCATCAACAGCGACGGCACGGTGATCGACTCACCGGAGTGGGTCATGGCACAAGCAGGCGCTGTGTTGCCTGAAGCCATCACTGGCGGCGCCGGTGGTGCAGCAGGCGGCGCAGCAGGTGGTGCGGCGGGTGCGGCGGGTGCAGCAGGCGCAGCAGGTGCCGCTGCAGCATTGCCTTTGGTGTCTCCTTTGGTGTTTTTGCCTGCAGTGGCTTTGGTGCCATCGGGTGGCGAAGTCAACAACCGCCCAACCTTGGCGCACAACATTGACAAAACAGACGCTGTCAGGTTGACCATTGAGATTGTGGGCGACAAGGAAAACACAACCACTAACCCAAACTGGGTGGCTGCTGACCCTGACAAGAACCCCACCCATTTTTACTTTCAACTGAAAGACGGTGAGCGTCTGAGTGATGCCAACGTGCTGTTGCTCGATGGCAAGCGTTTGTCCTTGATCTCTGGTGATGGCCGTTTTGGCATTGACAAAGCCACTGGCTTGATCACTCGCTTGATCGACACCCCCCAGTACGAAGAGCAAACCCTTGAGGTGGTGGTCACCGACACCGCTTTGGTCAGCGCTGCCGTGTCTGTGGTGATTGAAAAGAACCACGCACCCACGTTGTCGAGCGACTTGAACCCTGATGGCCCAGTGACATTGATTCTGGGCGTCAATGGCGACAACGATGGCCAAACGACCAATCCTGAGTGGGTACCCGGAGACTCGGACAATAACCCCACCCACTATTACTTTCAACTCAATGAAGGCGAACGATTCGATGACGCCAACGTCATCGTCATCGATGGCAAACGCTTGTCTTTGACTTCAGCAGACGGGCGCTTCAACATTGACCAGGAAACCGGTCTCATCACACGCAACGACCCGACTGAAGCCAACAACCCACAACTGGTTGAGCAAACGCTTTTGGTCGTGGTCACCGACACCGAGCTGGTGAGCGAGGCCGTGTCAGTGGTGATCGACAAAAACCACGACCCCATGCTCGAACGCATTTTGGGTGAAGACGAAGACGCAAAAATCACTTTTGATGTCAATGCCGCACCAGACCAAGGTACTGCTGAACTCAATTGGGACAACACCGATCAAGACGGCCATAACACCTTCTTCTATTTTGAATTGGGTGAAAACGACCGCTTGGACGACCTGTCAGTCCAGACCATTGATGGCCGCCGTTTGTCGCAAACATCGGCCGATGGCCGCTACCACATCAACGCCGAAACCGGTCAGATCACCGCCACCGGCATCGATCAAGAAAACCCAGCCCTGTTCTGCGTGGACGACACCGTCTCCATCGTGGTCACCGACACCGAAATGGTGAGCGCCGCGGTAACAGTGACCATTGACCGGACCATTCCGACATTGGATTCCAGCAATATGGACTCTGATTATTCGGTCAATTCGATCAAGAGCGGCTTTGACATCTATTTAGATTTCTCTTTGACGACTTCGATTGACAAGTCATCCATCACCATTGATGAGTACAGAACCATTGGTGCAAAGTCTGTTGATGAAGCCGAAACACCTATTCGCCAGATCGACAAGTTGAACCTGGACATGGGTATCACCGAGTTCACCAAACTTGACTTCCACCGTGAAGTGCTGGCTGTAACGCCTACAGAAAGCGACCTGCGAACCGAAGTGAACAACCTTCACGTGGTGATGGATTCCGATATGGAAGGCAAACTGGAAGTCACCGTGGTCGACCAGTATGCAGGCACTGACACCAAAGTCGAATATGTTCAATTTGGACAAGACATGTCTTTTGCGGGCTACATTCTGAACGATGGTCAAAATAACGAGTCCGGTTACTACCACCTGACCACAGACCGTGACACAGAGACTGGCGATTTGACAGCCACTGTGTGCCGCGACCTGTTGGCCAGTGATGACGGTGCAGGCGAAGTGCTCAATGGTTTGGAGGACAACGACTTGATCTTCAGCAACGGTTTGGGTGACACCCTGATCGGTGGCGAAGGCAGCGACTTGTTGTTCATTGGCGAACACGCCAGTTATGGTGATTCGGACGTTCACCCTGTTGTCGCTACAGTCGTTTTGGGTGATGTGGATGCATTTGGAGCTCCTGATCAGTTTGACACGGTTGTGAATTTTGATAAAGATTCAGTCATTCAATTGGATGGTTTCACGATTACCTTTGAAGAAGACGCTGTTTCCAGCTTGATTGACAAAATCGATGTGGCTGATTTGTTGGCCTACCTGGAAACACCACCTGCTGACAATACCTACCTGATCACCACCGATGGTTGCAATTCCGACATTTGGTATTTCAACGAAGGTGTTCAAGATCAAGTCGCTCACTTTGTGAACTTTGACTTCACCGACTACAAAGTGACCGCAGTTCTGCCGGTTTAATTCACCTTCACCGGTTTCAACCGCCAAAGCAGTGCGCCTCAAAGCGCACTGCTTTTTTTTCGTCCACATGGCTCATTGGGACCAGACACCAGATTTGCCAGAACCCGCCCAACGGGAAATGGTCACGGTCCACAATATCTGTTTTTTGTAGGAGCCAAACCAACGTGGGAGATGCATTTTTGTAGGAGCCAGCCCTGCTGGCGATGGCGACGGTGGTGGGGCGCAAAGGTTTATCGCTAGCAGGGCTAGCTCCTATATGTGAGCTGCATTTTTGTAGAAGCCAAACCTACGTGGCAGCTGCATTTTTGTAGGAGCCCACCCCTGTGGGCGATGGTTTACCAAGTGGGGGGTCAGTGCCAGAGCCAGTAGCCGATGGCGGCCAATGCAATCCAGGGGCCGAAGGCAAATTCGGCTGGGGTGGATTGGGGTTTCATCAGGCGCATGAGGCCTTGGCTGAGCAGCGAGGCCAAGGCGGCGATCAGAAGCACGTTGGGGGTGGCTTGTGGCCCCAGCCAGGCCCCTACGGCGGCCAGGAGTTTCATGTCGCCCTGCCCTACGCCGCTGATGCCGCGCCAGCGCTTGTACAGCTGGTCCATGACCCACAAAATCATGTAACCCGTCACAGCACCCCACAAGGCATTTTCCAAACCGATGGTGCTCAAACTCTGCACGGTTTGAATCAGCAAGCCCAACCACAGCAGAGGCTGGGTCAAGGCGTCGGGCAGCAGTTGGGTGTTGTTGTCGATGGCAGCGGACGTGAGCAAGGCCCACAGCCACATGCCCCACAAAGCGGTGCGCCAAGAGGCCCCCATGCCCCATGACAGGGCCAAGGCCAAGGCCACGCCCCCCAGCACCCACAGCAGGCAGCGCCCCCGCTGGGCCATGGCGTGCGCCGCACAAGCTCGCAGGCCGTGGGGCTGTGTGGCTTGCCAGTCGCTGCCTTGCATCTCGGCCAGCCATTGCGCTTCTTCATTCAGGATGTTTTGCGGCAGCCAAAGCACCAGCACACACGACAGCCAACCGGCCACTGCCCCCAAGCCGATGGCCCACATGCTCGTCACCAGTTCTGTGTTCATTTGAATCCCAAAGCGGCCGAGATTTGCATCCACCCCGGGCCAATCAGCACCACCATGATGGAGGGGAAGATGAAGAAGATGAGCGGAAACAGCATCTTGACCGGAATTTTGGCGGCGATTTCTTCGGCACGTTGTCCGCGTTTGAGACGCATCACCTCGGACTGCACCCGCAGCGCTTCACCCAAGCTGGTGCCAAAGCGCTCAGACTGGTTGAGCATCGTGACCAAGCCATTGAGGTCGTCCAGATTCATGCGCAAGGCCAGGTTTTTGAGGGCCGTCATGCGCCCTGCCCCGGCCCGCACTTCCAGGCCGGCCAGGTAAAACTCTTCGGCCAGCAAGGCATGGCTGCGGGCCAGTTCTTTGGACACCCGCGTGATGGCGGCATCCAGCCCCATGCCCGATTCGAGCGCCACCACCAGCAAGTCCACCAAGTCGGGCAGGCCGCGTTGCAGGGTGTCGCGCCGGGTTTGGGTGCGCCACTGCAAAAACACATCGGGCCCGTAGTAGCCCGCAGCGGCGGTCAGCAAGGTGACCAGGGCCATTTGGCTGCTGGGCCAAGCGGGCTTGAACAACCACAAGCCCAGCCACACCAGCACCGGCACCACCAGCACCAGCAGGCTTTTGATGACGTAGTAAATGCGCGGCGCGTCGCTTTGCCGAAAACCGGCTCGCAAAAACTTGAGCCTGATTTGCGACTCGCCCCAGCCCTCGGCGGGCAGTGACAACTTGTACAGCGAATCCATCCAGCGCGAGGCTTTGGGCGCAGCCGCTGTGGGCAGCGCGGTGGGCGTGTGAACCACGCCCACCAGGTCTTTGAAGCGACTTTGTTGTTGGCGTTGCTCCCAATAACGGTTAAGGGCAAACACAGCCATGACCACGGCGGCAAACACCAGAGCGCACAGCAAAACCAAAAGCAGGGTGGGGTTCAACTGGGGCATGGCTTCAGACCTTGACTTGCACGATTTTCCACAGCCACAGGCCACCCAGCAGCATCATGAACAAGCCGATGCTAACGATGCGCAGGCCCTCGGGCGTGCCCCACAGACTGTCCATGTACTTGGGGTTGAGCAGCGTGAGTGTGCCGCCCAAAATAAAAGGCAAGGCCCCCAACACCACCCCAGAAAACCGCCCTTCGGCCGAGATGATGCGGATCTTGCCGGCCAGCTTGATGCGCTCGCGCACGGTTTGTGCCAAGCCCCCCAGCAACTCGGCCAGGTTGCCACCCGTCTCGCGCTGGATCACGATGGCCACCACAAAAAAGTCGAGGTCGGGGCTTTTGACGCGATGCCCCATGTTGGCCAGTGCATCTGCAAAGGGCAAACCAAAATTGATCTCGTCCACGGTTTTTTTAAATTCGCGCCCAATCGGGTCGGCAAACTCCTGGCCCACCATGCTCAAGCCCGACGACAAACCCTGCCCGGCCCGCAAGGCGCGTGACAAATAGTCCAGCGCTTCGGGGAAAAGCTCTTCAAACTTGCGCCGCTGCCGCTGGTCTTTGCGCAAATGAAACAACCACGGCAGCGCAGCCAGCCCAAAAGCCACCAGCACACACGCCTGCAGTGACAACTTGAACAGCACCAGGGTCAGCAACAGCCCCCCCAGCCACAAGACCAGCACCAGCCCCAAAAACCCCAAAGGCGATTGGGTGGACTGCGTGCGCATGAGCAAGTCGGCCAGGCGTTCGTAACCCGGCAGTTGTTGCAATGGGGCCAACCAGGCGCTGTTGGGGTTACCGCCGGTGGTTTTGAGCAGCAAATCGTCACCACCGCCCACGGCGTTGTTGCGCACAAAAGCGGCCAGGCGTTGGCGCTGCGCCCGGCTTTCCGCGCCAAATTGCCGCCGCCACCAACTGGCCAGCAGCACCACGGCGCCCACCACCAACACAAAGGTGACCATGAGCACTGCCCAAGGCATGAGTTCGGGCCAAGTCATCGTGTTCATTCGTTAAACACCAGGGGGTTGAACAATTCTTCGGCCAAATTCACGCCACTGATCTTGAGGCGTTCGGCCAGCAAGGGGCGAATGCCTGTGGGCTTGAAGCGGCCCAGCACCGCACCATCGGCCCCCACGCCCGAGCGCTCGAAGTGGAAGATCTCCTGGGTCGAAATCACCTCGCCTTCCATGCCAGTGACTTCGTGGATGCTGGTGATTTTGCGGCTGCCATCGCTCAGGCGGGTGGCCTGCACGATGACGTTGATGGCCGAGGCGATTTGCTGGCGCAAGGGTTTGACCGGCAAGCTCACGCCGCCCATGCCCACCAGGTTTTCCAGCCGACCCAATGCGTCTCGCGGCGTGTTGGCGTGCACGGTGGTCAGCGATCCGTCGTGCCCGGTGTTCATGGCTTGCAGCATGTCAATCACCTCGCCGCCGCGCACCTCGCCCAGCACAATGCGGTCGGGCCGCATGCGCAGGCTGTTTTTGACCAGCGAACGCATCGAAATCTCGCCCCGCCCTTCGGAGTTGGCCGGGCGTGTTTCCAGACGCACCACATGGCTTTGCTGCATTTGCAATTCGGCCGTGTCTTCGATGGTGATGATGCGTTCGTGCTCGGGGATGTAGCTCGACAAAATGTTGAGCAAGGTGGTCTTGCCCGAGCCGGTGCCGCCCGAAATCAAAATATTGGTTTTGGCCTTGACCATGCCCGCCAGCAGTTCGGCCATGCCGTGCGTCAAGGTGCGCCGCTCGACCAAGTCGGCCATTTTGAGCGGCTTGACGGCAAAGCGGCGAATCGACACAGCCGGGCCATCAAGCGCCACGGGCGAGATGATGGCGTTCACGCGCGAGCCGTCGGGCAGCCGCGCATCGACCATGGGGCTGGACTCGTCGACGCGGCGGCCCACACGCGAGACGATCTTGTCGATGATTTTGAGCAAATGCGTGTCGTCGTTGAAACGGATGTTCACGCGTTCGATGCGGCCACGCTTTTCCACAAACACGGTGTCAAAACCGTTGACCATGATTTCTGAAATGTCGGGGTCGGCCAGCAAAGGCTCCAGCGGCCCCAGGCCCAGCACCTCGTTTTGCAAATCGGCCACCAATGAACGGCGTTCTTGCTCGTTCATGGGAATGGCTTCTTCGTCGATCAGGCCCAACAACACGTCGCGCAGTTGCGAGCGCAGTTGGTCGGGCTGCATGGCTTCGGCCGCGGCCAGGTCAATCTTGGCAATCAGGGACTGGTGCAGCCGGGTTTTAAGGGCGTAATAAGTGCCCGACACCGCCGGGGCTGCGGGCATGGTCACACCCGCCGAACCAGCCACAGCAGCAGGGGCGCTGGCCGCAGCGGCCAAGGCAGCTGGCGGCATGCTTTGAGCCTGGGCCACACCCACGGGCGGGGCTGCTGCAGAGGCTGTGGCGCTGGACCCGTTGCCGTAGCTCCAGGCGCTTATTTTTTCCTTAAGCGTTGCCATATCGACTTGTCTTTCATGGGTTGACCCGACCAATCGGCGGCCCAGGCCGCCACGGCACGGGTGTAGTCGCTGCGTGGCTGCAGGCTGACCAAGGGTGTGCCCTGGACCACCGAGGCTTTCATGCCCGGCACATCGGCTGGCAAGAGGTGCAGGGGTTTTTGGGGGTAAATGCGCTGGAACTCGGTCAGCTCCAGGTCGGACTTGCCCAACACGCGGTTCATGGCAAAGTTGAGTTTGGCCGCGCTCAGGCCCAAGCTTTCCCACAACTGCTTGATTTGGTTCAGGCGGCGCAAAGACGGCATGGAGACGGACGAAAGCACCACGGCTTGGTCGAGTTGCTCCCACATGCGCAAGCCCACCGGACCGATGTTGCTGCCCAGGTCGATCAAGATGAAGCTGTAGAGCGGCGACACAAAGGCCAGCAACTGCTCCACCTGCGCGGGCTCGATGCCCATGATTTTTTCGAACGAAGCGGGCGAGGCAATGAAGTGAAAATTGTCGGCAATGGGCGTGACCATGGAGGCCAGCAAGGCCTCGTCCAAGCGGTTGACCTCGTTGCAAAAGTCGGCCAAATCGTGCTCGACCGGTTTGCGGGTGAGGTAAACGTCGGCATCGCCAAAAGGCAAAGACAAGTCGAGCAGCAAGACTTTGGCGGCCGTGTCTTTGGCCAAAGCCGCCGCCATGTTGACCGCCAAAGTGGTGCTGCCGTCGCCGCCTTTGGCCGACAAAAAACCGACTTTGAGCGAGGCCCGCTGCACCGGGGTGCCCGGGCTGGGGCTGTGCAGGCGATCGCGCACGCGGGCCAAGGCTTCGTGCCACAGCGCTGCGTCTGGCGGCAACACTTCGCGCACCCCCATTTGCATGAGGCGCAGCAAAAACGCGGGTTCGGGCTGGGCAAAAACCGGCAACACCGCCGTTTGCCCCATTTGCTGGCAAACCCTTTCGAGTTGCAGCAGCAAGGCAGGCGCGTCGTCAAAACCGGCCACCAGCAGCAATTCGGGTTGGCGAAACAACACCGTGTCGAGCAGGTCGGCCAAATGGCCGTGTACCACGGTGACACGGTCGTTTTTGTGCGGCACAAAGCCAGTGGGCATGGGCCAGTTGGGCGGGGCGTAGAGGAAGATGTTCATGGGAAATCACTACCTGTAAGGACAAGTTGTTGAATTAATCATCATTTCGCGAATAACAGTCATTTTATTTCTAGGTAAATCAATTTCATAATTAAATAATAATAAATTAATTTTAATTTTAATGCTTGATAATTCAACTTTTACATATTCACAATTATCTTGAGTACATCCTATTGGAAAATATTCATAACTCAACCAACTTGTGCTATTTCCCAAATACTCACCCTTGATCGAATCAACATCATAATACATTGCTTGGCCAGTAAATGTCATAGCCCCAACCATTTCCTCCTTTAACCAATCTTTAAAATCATTATTAGTTTGGTCTTGTCCATAACATACACTCACAATTCGTGCGACTCTATTAGTTACATCTGCAGAAATGTTCCACAATAACATTGTTCTACCAAATTCAATAATTGCAAAAAGGAACACAAAGAATATACCCAAACCAAGCGTAAACTCTATTAATGCCACACCAAATTGGGTTCGTTTAATCATGAATTAATTATTAACCCTATATGTTGCACTGATTTTATTGAATTTAATTGAATCCAATTTCAGAAAATGAAAAAACAAGAAATTATAGCTATACTCTTCTACAGACACAGTGACAAAATTCGCATCAATCCCTTGATTACTCAATATTTTAATATTATTGATAGCAATCCCAGAAATAGAAGACACAGAGCCATCACAGTTCTCAACAAGCTCACCTACCATTAATAAACATTTCGCTTTATTATAATTAATACCTGGTGCTTGCATCGAGAGGTAACGTGCTGCCTGATGAACTTGATGGACAATTTTTTGATAAAAATAAAAAATTCTTCCAAATTCTAGGATGCCAAATAAAATTGGAACAAGGAAAAAAATTGTCACAAATACTAACTCAACAAGTACAGCACCTTTTTGTTTTTTTACAGTTGATTTTTTATTTATAAACATAATTTATTTAATCAAAAATCATCTTGTTAAAACTGGCGCCATTGGCCCAACAGCATCAACACCTGTACCAGTCAAACCCATGGTAATACAAGGTGATCCAAAGCCCACAAGCCCTACATAAGCAATGTCCATGTTTGTAGATTTCAACTCTAAGCAGACCCACTTTTCAATTTTTGAATTTTCCGAGTTTACATTAATTGGAGTCATTGACGAGACAAGAGGTACAGACAAAAATAATCTACTTGGATTCGAAGATGTTCGCCGTATATTTAATGAGTCAATCAAATAAGAGTTAGGTAATAATTCAACAAATATATCCCTATATTTTGTTTGAATTTCACAAAAACCATAACCTTCAATAAATGATCGGAAATCAAACGGTTCCGACCTGTCATATCTCAAGTCCCAAATTCTTAAATTACTTTTTATTTCATCAGATTGAGTATTTACGGCGTAATCCGCATTACCACTTCGTTTTTTTAATGCAATTGGTAAAACACATGCTTTTAAAGTAGGCTTCAATTCACCAGTGGCAACAGCATTAATCGTCCCAAAATCATAACCAAAATTATTCAAAAAAAAGAAATTATTATCCGATGAAGTAACGGTACAAGTTACTCTTTTAGGGTTAGTAGTTCTAAAAGTAAATGAAAAAATACTAATTGATTCTGATTGAAAATTTTTTTTATTAAATGATACTACCTTTTTACCAGCCGAAGTTCCACGAGTAGTTTCACCCAATTTGCCATTTAACTCAACTACAGCTGCTAAAGCGCAAGTATCCGCCATAGTTTGAAGTTCACCTTTAATAACCAAAATTCGACTCAAATCAACGACGAATGCCAGTAATAAAACCAAAAAAACAGATGCAAATGCGGTGATAACTGTAAAAACACCACTCTGGCTTGACCGAGGCACTTTCTTCATTTGACTTGAATAGAACCAGGGGCTGGCAACCCTTTATGGTGAGATTCCAAGCCTCGCAGACTTTCGGTGGCGCTGGGCTGGCCTGCCCCGGGCTGGGTGTTAAGTGCATCAGGGAGGGTGGGTGGCAAACTTTGCGCCGCCTTGGCTTCGGTCAGGGCTCTACCCCACTGCACATCGAGCGCGGGGGTTGTGCTGGCACACGCTTGCAGCACAACAGTGGCCACAACAGCCAGCCATTGCATGGGCCTCAAAGGCCGGTTAAAACCTTTGCATTGGCCCACCTGATGGTTAATGTTTTTCATTGCAACGGGCTCACTTCTTGGGCACTGATTTGGCTGGAGATGGGCTGCCTTCCATCTTGCCTTCGAGCAACAACTGGGCACGCGAAGGTGGTGTGAAGTTGTCGGTTGGCAGGGCAGGAGGCTTATCAGTCGCGCTGACCAAACGGGGGCTCACCACCACGATCAGCTCGGTCAGCTCGGAGTTGAATTCGGTGCTGCGAAATAATGCCCCCAAAATCGGGATCTCACCCAAAAGGGGAAAGGCCTTGATGGATTCGGTGATGTTGTTGCGCATCAGACCACCGATGACCAAGCTTTGGCTGTCGCGCAGCTGCACTGTGGTGGACACATTGCGCGTGGTGATGGCCGGCAAGATGGAGGTTGTAGACCCCACGGAAAGTACCAAAGGTTCTTTGGAGATCTCAGACACTTCAGAGGCCACCCGCAAGCTGATCCGTCCGCCATCGAGCACGGTGGGAACAAACTTCAAGCCCACACCAAACTCTCGCTCGTCCAAAGCAACAGACGATGAGTTGCCAGTGCTTTGAGTGATTGGGATAAATACTTTGCCACCCACCAAAAACTTTCCTTCATGACCGCTCATGGCCACGATGGTGGGTTCCGCCAAGATTTTGACCAGACCATCGTTTTTCTTGGCTTCGAGCATGGTGCCTTTGCCTGTGATGCCACCGCCCAGCAACAAACCCAAGCTGCCGTCCGAGGCACCGCCCACCACGTTCGAGATGATGTTCCAGCGCATGAGGTCGCCCCGCTCGACCCCTTTGACACCCAGTTTGTCGAGCAGGGTTTTGGAGATTTCGGCGATCTTGACGTCCAGCATGACTTGCTGGGGATCGCGGA
This sequence comes from Comamonadaceae bacterium PBBC1, assembly GCA_002256145.1. Classification (GTDB taxonomy): domain Bacteria; phylum Pseudomonadota; class Gammaproteobacteria; order Burkholderiales; family Burkholderiaceae_C; genus Limnohabitans_A. The sequence continues at coordinate 2,849 of NKIP01000014.1, read as the reverse complement.
TGCGCATGAGGTTGATGACTTGGGCGCGTTGGGCATTGGCCGACAAGTTGCCCAGTGCTCCGGCCTGTGCGGTATTGGCTCCGCCGCCGGGTGTAGTCGATGAGCCATTGTTGCTGCCCGCCTGAGGGTTGCTGGACAGTGCCGAGGCTTGCCCGCCAAAGCCGCTGCCCGGCTGCAGCTGTTGCAAAAAGGCTTGGGCCAGGTTGACCACCGAGTCGGCTGCAATGGCGTCAGACACCATGCCGCTGAGCACAATGGAGCCCGATGCGCTGGTGAGCTTGATGTCTTTTTCATTGGGCAGCACACGGCTGAGCACATCGGCAAATACGCCCAGGTTCACACCCACCGTGAGGTTGACGGTGCGTGATTCGCCAGATTTGTCCCACAAAATCAGGTTGGTGGCCCCAACGCTTTTGCCCAAGATGTAGAGCTCGTTGTTTTTGACCAGCGTGAAGTCGGCCACCTGCGGGTTGCCCACGGCCACACGGCTGGCGGCAAAAGGCAGCACCAAAACATGGGCCCGCCCGGCCGCGATGTCGAGGACCACGGGCAAACGGTTGGCGGGCAAGACCGATTTGACCACCAGCGGCTGCGCCAGAGCTGGGGCTGTGCGTGACGACTTTTTGGCAACCGCTTTGGACTCGGCGGGCGTTGGCGTTTTGGCTCGCTTGGGCTGGGCTTTGGACTCGGACTTGCTGGAAGCTTCAGAGGCCGGTTTGACCATCAGGGTCTCACGGGTTTCCAAGGCCCAAGCACCTTGAGAACAAGACCAAAGCAAACAGGCCACGACCCAAGGGCGGTGGCCAGAAAAAAACGGGGCCAAGGTCGGCATCAGGGTTGCTCCTCGCGCTTGGCGATGCCGCGAATCGAGGTCACGGTGTCAATTTCATTAGAGGGGGGGCGGGCTGGTCGTGGAGCCGCAGGCGGACCGGTATTGACTTTTGCTGCGGCTGGTGCAGGCGCGGGTTTGCCAGAACGCAAAATGTCGTTCAAACGGGTGCCCGCTGAGTTCACATCGGTGGTGTCGTTTTCATTGCGCAGAACCAAAGACAAAGTGCCAATGCTACGCGCCAAGTCCAACTTTTCTGCTTCGGGCGGTGTCAACTCCAAGGTCACGGCATTGACCACCTTGGGTTTCATTTGGTCTGTCTGAGTTTCCTGCGCAACGGCCAGAACCTTGACCCGGTTTAATACTGTGGTTGAAAAAGCAGCGCTTGCAGCATCCTTAGCACTGACCAAAACATCGACGTAGCTACCTGGCAAGGCAAAACCAGCAACCCCCACAACATCGTTAACCCTTACAGAAATTGCACGTTTACCAGTTTCGATGGTTGAGGAAAGGCCACCCTTGGCATCTATAGATGCTAATTTAGGCTCAAGAAGCACCTCACCAACATGTATCGTTTGTTTGGCAATTCGCCCGGTCACAAGCGAAAGATCTGTAAAAGAACTTTTTGGAACTGCAAGTGTCGGCCAAGAAACTAATCTAACTTGTGTAGATTGAATCAATTCACCTGGATTGATGGATGAGGAAGCAACAACCAGTTTAATTTCAGATTGAGTGTTTGAAATGCCCACCAATCCCAAGTATTGAGCGACAAAATATGTACCAATTGCCCCAAAAAAAAGGGCAATTGATGTTACAAAAAGACTTTTCACTTTTCGAAAAAAATTAAGCACCAGCGCAGGCTGTACCTTTAACTTTCTCACAAATAAAGTCAAATCTGGCGTCCATCTCAACACCTAAAGTATTAAGAATTACAGCAACAGCTACACCAATCAATGCCGCCAACAAGACATACTCAACCATGGTGGCCCCCTTTTGGCGCCTGGCCGCAACAGCGCAATACATGCGCGTGCTCAAAAGACTCAAAGTTTTCATCTGGATTCCTTTCGTGGTGGATGCGAAAACAACAAATTCGTCAACGCTATCAAATTCTCATTTAATTCATCAAAGACGTCAAGCAAGTGCTTGCTTTTAAAGAATTTTTACTTTTTGACAGTATTTTTGTTGCATCAACACCACAAATCGACCGAAGCTTTCAAACCTTCTAAATCACCACAAAATCGGTATTCCCGAGGGTGCCGGTCACGCCTTGCAAGGTGGCAAATTGCACGGCCACCGCAGCACCTGTGCCGTCGGCGTCGTACAGCAAGGCACCGGTACTGGCGTTGTAAATGATGCGGTGTGCCGTGCTGCTGGCCGCGGTGCCTGATGTGAAGGCCGTGGCCGCCAAGGTGCCGGTGCGTGTCAGGGTGGTGAAGATGCCGGTGTTCTCCAGGCGCATGGTGTCGTCGGCCACGTTGTAAGCCTCGATGGTGTCAACGTTGGCTGCACCGAGTCGGCTGTTGAAGACAAAAAAGTCTTTGCCCGCCCCACCGATCAAGGTGTCGTTGCCCAGACCGCCGTTGAGCGTGTCGTTGCCAGCCGCGCCATCGATCACGTTGGCAAGGGTGTCTCCGGTCAAGGTGTCTGCGGCGCTGCCGCCCGTCAGGTTTTCAATGGCATGGCCTGCCAGCAAGGCGTCGGTGCCCGAGCCTCGGGTGTTTTGGTTGGCGGTGCTTGCCAAACTGAAAGTGACGGCCGCTGTGGTGCCCAAAAAGCTCACTGTGTCAATGCCGGCCCCCCCCGAAAAGCGGTCATTGCCCGCACCACCAATGAGGGTGTCGTTGCCGTCGCCACCGGTCAGGGTGTCGTTGCCCGCCAGGCCTTCGATCAGGTCTGCTTGCGGCGTGCCGTTCAGGGTGTCTGCCCCAGCGGTGCCCAAGATGGAATTGCTGGTGGGTGGTGGTGGGGGTGGCGTCACCGAACCAGCGCAAGGCACAGGACCGACCAAGGAGCGCGCAGG
>NKIP01000013.1 GCA_002256145.1 Comamonadaceae bacterium PBBC1 | reverse complement strand
AATCTCTCGAACGGTGAACTTCTGGAAATGGAGACTGGCCAGGGTCACACGCTCTTCGGGTTGGATCTGTTTGTAGTGCTTGAGTGGAGTGATTTGCATCTGCGGACCTTACAGGGTTGGCAGGTGTTGCACTTCGCTTTTGAATCCGCCAAGTTTAAAAATCAACAAAAATGCAGATCACCAATTTTTTCAAGAAAAACGGCGCGCTTATTAATATCTCTCTATTTGCCGTCCAGATAATTTTTACGGTGGTATGGTGGTTTGCAACAAGTGGAGTCCGCGAGTTAAGTACAGAGGTAGTTCAGTCCGTTCGAGAGATAAAAATTCATACTCAAAAGTTATCAAAAAACCTAGAAACATCCCTTGTTGGAGGAATCACCGTCAAAGTTGGTGTCAATCCGCGTGAAATAAACGAAAACCTTCTAGTGGTTTATCACGATAGCAACTTAGCTTTAAAGGCAGGCGATACTGTACAACTATCAAATTTTACCGACAACACCTTCCAAGCATCTTTGAGATTTATTGTCCAAAAAATAGTAGCGAGGCCTACTGGCGATGTTTCAAATGCTCAGCTATTTATGAGTGAAGCAGCGGCCAAAAGAATTGGGTTCGACACTTTTAAAAGGACGGGCGTTATTGATTTAAAACTAACTAGATTCAGCGAAAGCCAGCCAGTAACGCAACAGGTTTCTCAATAAAATACTTACGAACGGCATTCCCAAGTATAAAACTCTGCTTCCTTTGCCAAACACTCTAAGTCAAATGAGCGACCTTGAAGCTTCTTTATTGTCCGAGAGGCTTTCGCTCACATCAACGCGGCTTCACAAACCGCCCCCCAGCAGCGATCTTCAACACCCAGCAAGCGCCTTGGCCCTGCACCGCTTGAAAGCGGACTTTCTGGCCGACACGCAAACCGTCGAGTTGGCTCGGGTCTTGGACTTGGAACACCATGCTCATGGACGGCATGTCCAGGTTTTTGATCTCGCCGTGCTTGAGAGCCACCTTGCCCGCGGCCTTGTCGATGTGCCGCACCTCGGCCGTGACCCAAGGCAGCGCGGCGGTATAACTGCTCACCCGTTGCAGACCCTCACGCTGGGCCATGCGGCGTAGCCCGGGGTAGCGTTGAAAGCTTTTGCTGCTGCCGTCTTTTGGCACCAATAGCACGTCATAGGCGTCTTTGCGTCCTTTGTATTCGGGGCCATCCATGCCTGGGCTGCCAATGGGCATGCCGGGCACCGACAAACCCAGGGCCACAGGCCGCTCTTTCAAGAGACGGTGAATGTCGGCGGCAGGCACATGGCCCTCAATGACATAACCGCCCACGCTGGCGGTGTGGCAGGAGCCGAGTTGCTCGGGCATGCCCAAGCGCTTGCGGGCGGCGGTGTTGCCCACATCGCGCACCTCGACCTTGAAGCCACTGGCCTGCAGGTGTTCCACCCACAACTGGCAACAGCCGCAGTTGGGGTCTTTCCAGACTTGCACCAAGGTGGCTTGCGCCAGCGCTGTGCGATGAAAACCAAAGACAGCCAGCACAGATGCTGCTGCAAGCCATTGGCGTCTGGGCATGGCTTTGATGTGTGAATTGCTCATGGTGAGCCCCCATCTTGAAAGGTGATGCAGCCGATCATGCCCGCTTCAAAATGGCCCGGAATCCGACAGGCAAAATCAAGCCATTGATCCGGCCCAGTGAGATTTGAAGTGAAAGGCCTGTGCTGGGCTCAGCGGCCAGCCATGCCAACGGTGTGGGGACCCTCTGCCTGTGCGAGGAGGCGGGTTTGCGAGGCATCATCGCGGCGAGGGCGCCGCTCCTACAAAAAAATCCATCGCGGCGAGGGCACCGCTTCTACACAAAAGCCACCCAAGGTGAACGGCTTGCGGGGCTTTTTGGATGTTGGGCCGCTGGCCTGTTGCGACTACCGATAAGATGACTGGATGCGTTCTTGCTCTGGGTGGTTGATCTGGCTGATGGTGCTCAAAATGAGCCTGGGCTCGGTCATGGCCATGCCCATTCAATGGTCATGGGCTGAGCCCACTCTGAGCGAAGTCTCGGCCACAACATCCCCCACAGTTCACGACCCAGTGCCTCTGGCCACTTTGCCCGAATGCCACGGACACGCGACCCGTCACCTTGAAGTCAAGGGGCACCCGCTCCACCCCGCTTCAGTGGACACAGACGGCCCTTCTGGCAACCCCATCGACTGTCACCATTGCTGTGCCTTTGGTTTGGACAGTGAGCCCTGCATGGCACTGCACCGTGCACATGCCGCGCACCCCACCAGCCCGCGACAGGACTGGCAAAGCGCGAACCTGCGCCCTGTGTTGCGCCCGCCCATCCCCTGAACGATCCACCTCTTTTCACGCTCTGCGCGGGCCTGGACCCGTGCAGCAGACCGATCAAAACGCGCGAGCATTAGCCGCGCAAGGATGGACACATGACTTCTTCTTTTCAACAACACCACGGGGCGATGCTGCTCAAGTATTCGGGCATCAGCTTCATTTCGGGCGCCGTGAACCACGGCTTTTTCAGCGGCACACGCTCACTGTGGACCGCTGCCATTGGCATCGTGCTGTTTGTGCTGGGCGCTTGGCTCGAGCACCGGCTGAATGCAGACTCGGATGACACACCAAGCTCGGGCTTGCTGCAGACCTTGGTGCTGGGCACTTTGCTCTCGATTGGCCTGGGCTTTTTCACGGGCGGTTTGCAGCACTTTCCGGACTCGCCCGCACGCAGCACCTGGGTGGTGCCGCTGGGCTTTTTCATCTCGGTACTGGCTCTGGGACTGAGTGCGCCCCGCCACTGGTCACGGGCGGCCACGGTGTATGTGCTGGTGGTTGGCATGGCCGTCTCAGCCGGCAGTTGGGCCGCTTGGCAGTGGCTGGAACGCCACCCCGACTTGGCAGTCACAGGGCACAGCCACGGCGAGACCGCTGCAACAGACGACCACCATGGTGCCCCCCCCAAGGCCGGGGTCATCGCGCAAGTGGTCAGTCGCAGCATCGCCGTGAACATGGATGACAACATGCGTTTCACACCCAGCCAGATCGACGTGCACGCCGGAGAAACCATCCGTTTTGTGGTCACCAATTCGGGCCGCACTGCGCATGAAATGGTGCTGGGCAGCGACGAGGACATACGCGCTCACGCCGAGGCGATGAAACAAGCGGCAGCACAAGGGTCGGCCCATGGCAGCGATCACCCGCACGGCACAGGGGCCGCCATTCGTGTGGCAGCCGGGCAAACCGGCGAGTTGGTGGTGAGCTTTGACCAAGCCACGCGCTTGCAAATGGCCTGCCTCATTCCCGGGCACTACGAGGCGGGCATGCGTGGCACTTTGCAAGTGCTGGCCACACCCACTGCGCCAAGCAAACCGGCTGACCCACACGACCACAACTCGCACAAACATTGAGCCAGCGGCCCGGTGGGCCGGTCGCTTGAGTTCCGACATGTGTCCGCTTCGGTGCAGGCGCTTGTCGGCCCTGCGCGGTTTGAAGTGAAAGGCCTGTTTTGGGCTCAGCGGCCAGCCATGCCAACGGTGTGGGGACCCTCTGCCTGTGCGAAGAGGGGGGTCTGCGAGGCGTCATCGCGGCGAGGGCGCCGCTCCTACAAAAAACGATCCATCGCGGCGAGGGCGCCGCTCATACAAAAAACAATCCATTGCATTGAGGGCGCCGCTCCTGCACAAAAGCTTACTCATGGCAACAGCGCTGCCATGGATACGCTTTGTCAACGCACCTTGTTCAACAAGGCCGCAGTGGATGCATCCAGTCCGTTGACGTTGCCCGACACGATGCGGGCATGGATGTCTTTGGCCAGCACTTTGCCCAGCTCCACCCCCCACTGGTCGAAGCTGTTGATGCCCCAGACCGAGCCGCTCACGAACACGCGGTGCTCCTGCAAGGCGATCAGTGCGCCCAGGCTGGCGGGCGTGAGTTCATCGAGCAGCAAGAAGCTGCTGGGTCGGTTGCCGGGAAAGTGCTTGTGACCGCCCTCGTCGGCCTGGCCCAGCATGAGCGCCTGTGCCTGTGCGATCACATTGGCCAGCAGCAGCTCGTGGTGATCTTTCAGGCTGTGTGTGGGCTTTTTCACGGCGATGAATTCCAGCGGCACCACATCCGTGCCCTGGTGCAACATCTGAAAGTAGGCATGTTGCCCGTTGGTGCCCGGCTCACCCCACAGCACGGGTGAGGTGCCATAGGGCAAAGCATGCCCGTTGCGGTCCACACGCTTGCCGTTGCTCTCCATCTCGAGCTGCTGCAAATAGGCAGGCACCCGGCGCAAGGCGCTGTGGTAGGGCGCAATGCTTCGGCTGGTGTAGCTCAAAAAGTTGCGGTACCAAACGTCAAGCAAGCCCAGCCGCACCGGCAAGTTGCGCTCCAGCGGCGCGGTCTGAAAATGCTGGTCCATCGCGTGCGCCCCGGCCAGCAAGTCCCTGAAACCCTGCGCCCCGATGGCAATCGCCACCGGCAAGCCAATGGCCGACCACACCGAATAACGCCCACCCACCCAGTCCCAAAAACCGAAGGTGGTGGTGATGCCCATCTCGGCCGCAGCGGCCACGTGGGTGGTGAGCGCCGCAAAGTGGCGCGACACATCGACTCCGCCCTGGCTCCGGAACCAGGCCAGCGCCGAGCGGGCATTGGTCATGGTCTCGATGGTGGTGAAGGTTTTGGAGGCGATCAGGAACAGCGTGTTCTCGGCCTTCAAGCCCTTGAGCACGCCAGCAAGTTCATGACCATCGACGTTGGACACAAAGTGAAAACGCTTGCCCTGCATCACGAAGTCTTGCAGCGCCAGCACCGCCATTTGCGGCCCCAGGTCCGAGCCACCAATGCCGATGTTCACCACGTCGGTGATCTGCGCATCAGCGCGGATGCTCTCGGCATACGCCAACATGGGTTGGAGGGTGTCGTGCACCAGCTTCAGAGGTGCGGCCAAATCACCGCCCAAAGAGCCTTCAGGTTGGCGCAGCAGCCAATGCATCACGGCACGGCCCTCGGTGTTGTTGATGGGCTCGCCACGGAACATGGCGTCGCGGTGCGAGGCCAAACCAGTTTGCTTGGCCAGCTCCATCAACAGCGCTTCGGTGGATGTATCGGTGTGATTTTTCGACAAGTCGGCAAACACATAAGGGGCCGCCTGGCTCAACGCATCCGCACGGTACGCATCGGTCGCAAAAGCCGTGCGCAAATCAAAACCAGCAAAGCCCTGCGCATGGTGTTGCAGGTTTTTCCAGGCGGGGGTCAAGTCACAACGCATAGGATCTTTCAGTGAATGGATCGCTTGCAGAGCAAGCATCGACAACGTTTTCCAAATAGTTGCAGGTCGGCGACTTCAGCCCCGACGTGAACCTGCACCAAGCCTACACATGTCGGACCTGAAGGTACCGACCTACAAGGGTATTTGTAGGTCGGCGACTTCAGCCCCGACAGCCATCACTTCGCGAAGCGACTGACAAACCGCAAGCCGTCCACAAAGGCTTGTCGGACCTGAAGGTGCCAACCTACAAAGTCACACGGGATGTCAGGCTTTCTTCATCAACTCTTCAAGTTTCACAGCATCGGCGCAAAACGCGCGAATGCCTTCGGCCAGCTTCTCGGTGGCCATGGCGTCTTCGTTCAGGGCCAAGCGGAAAGACGCTTCGTCATAACCCATTGCGGGCAGGTCCATGGCTTGGGCCGCAGCGGCATCCAAAGCCTGGCTCAGCGGGGCCTCGGTCGCGGCCAGCTGCGCCAACAACTCAGGGCTGATGGTCAACAAATCGCAACCGGCCAGCGCCGTGATCTGGCCCATGTTGCGGAACGACGCACCCATCACCTCGGTCGCAATGCCGTGCTTTTTGTAGTGGTTGAAGATCGCCCGCACCGACTGCACGCCGGGGTCGTTCGCGCCCGACTTGGCCGCTTCGTCCCAAGCAGCGCCAGCGGATTTTTTGTACCAGTCGTAGATGCGGCCCACAAAAGGCGAGATCAGCTGCACCCGGGCTTGCCCACACGCCACCGCCTGACAAAACGCAAACAGCAGCGTCAGGTTGCAACGGATGCCTTCGCGCTCCAGCTCGGCTGCGGCCTGAATGCCTTCCCAGGTCGAGGCGATCTTGATCAGCACGCGATCACGCGGAATGCCCTGCGCCTCGTACAGCGCCATGATGCGACGCGCACGCGCCACGGTGGCGGCGGTGTCAAAGCTCAAACGGGCATCCACTTCGGTGGACACGCGACCCGGAATGGTCTTCAAAATTTCGCAGCCAAAGCGCACCAGCAAGTGGTCCATCACCACGTCCAGGGGCTGGCCACGGTGTGCGGCCACGGCTTCGGCCAGCAAGGGGGCGTATTCGGGCTTTTGCACGGCCTTCAAAATCAAGGACGGGTTGGTGGTCGCGTCTTGCGGCTGAAATTGGGCCAATTGCTTGAAGTCGCCGGTGTCGGCCACCACGGTGGTGAATTGTTTGAGGGCGTCGAGTTGGTTCATGGTCAGGTGGGTTTCAAGAGTGCCAAACAAGGTTCAAAGGCCTGTGCGGCCAGCGTGGTCTGCAGTCAAAGGGGTCTGCCCCTCCACACGCAGCGCCAGCCAAGCCATGGGCCTGAGCAAAAAATGCAAAGTGCTTGAATTATCCGTGAAACAAAGTTACATTACAAAACAATTTTTCATGTAACTCTAGAACATCATGGCTTTTGATCTGGTTTTTTTCGGTGGCACGGGCGATCTGGTTTGGCGCAAACTCATGCCCGCTTTGTTTCAGGCTTTCCGGCACGACACCTTGCCCGAAGGCGGCCGCATCATCGGCGTGGGCCGCGACGACCTGACGGACGAGCAATACCGCCAGCAAATCCAGTCGCGCTTTGAACAAGTCGAAGGCGACAAGCGCCCCAAACCCGAAGAGTTCGCCCGCTTTGCCGCCCTGCTGTGCTACGTGCGCATGGACTTGTCGCAAGCCGAGGCCTACGCCGCCCTGTCGGCCCGCCTGGCCGAGCGCGAGACCGACAACGTGGTGATGTACCTGTCCACCGCCCCCAGCTTGTTCACCACCGTGTGCGAACAACTCGCCGCCCACGGGCTGAACACCCCCAAGACCCGCATCGTGCTGGAAAAGCCCTTGGGCCATGACCTCGCCTCCAACCGCAGCATCAACACCGCGGTGGGAAAGGTGTTCAAAGAACAGCAAATTTTCCGGATTGACCACTACCTGGGCAAGCCAGCGGTGCAAAACCTGTTTGCCATGCGCTTTGGCAACGCCCTGTTTGAACCCCTGTGGCGGCGCGAGCACATCGCCAACATCCAGATCACCATGGCCGAAGAGCTGGGTGTGGAAAAGCGCGGCGGCTTTTATGAGACCACGGGTGCGCTGCGCGACATGGTGCAAAACCACGCCCTGCAACTGCTGTGTGCCATCGCCATGGAGCCGCCCATCAACGCACACGCCGACGCGATTCGCGACGAAAAACTCAAGGTGCTGCGGGCCCTGAAACGCTGGACGCCCGAGACGCTGAGCCAACACGTCATTCGCGGCCAATACAGCGCGGGCAACGTGTTCGGTCAGTCTGTGCCGGGCTACCGCGACGAAACAGGCGTCAACCCGCAAAGCAGCACCGAAACCTTTGTGGCCCTGCGCACCGAAATCGCCAACTGGCGCTGGGCGGGCGTGCCGTTTTACATCCGCACCGGCAAACGCATGGCCGCTCGCGAGGCGCACATCGAAATCAACTTCCGCCCCACTCCGCACGAAATTTTCAAAAGCCCGGTGGGCCAAGTCAACAAACTCGTCATCCACCTGCAACCCAAAGACGGGCTGGAGCTGCACCTGTTTGCCCAAGGCCAAAGCAAACGCGGCCAAGGCAGCGGCGGGGCCACCCTGAGCCCGGTGCACCTGGACCTGGACTTTGACAAACGCTTTGGCAACCAGCGCGTGGGCGCCTACGAACGCCTGCTGCTCGATGTGCTCGATGGACGCCTGAACCTGTTTGTGCGCAGCGACGAACAAGAAGAAGCCTGGCGCTGGGTCGAGCCGATCCTGCAGCACTGGCAAGACGACCCCACCGGACCGCGCCCCTACGCCGCAGGCACCTGGGGCCCCAGTGCATCGAGCGCCATGATTGCCCGTGACGGCCATTGCTGGTCTGAAGAAATTTAAAACCGGAGACACCCCATGCTCGACCGAATCAAAGCCTCCCTGCCCTCCTTGGCCCCCGCCGAGCAACGTGTGGGCAAGCTCGTGCTGGCCGACCCACGGGCCTTTGCCAACTTGCCCGTCACCGAATTGGCCGATCGCTCGCATGTGAGCAAACCCACCGTGGTGCGCTTTTGCCGCAGCATGGGCTACGACGGCCTGTCCGACTTCAAACTCAAACTCGCTGGCAGCGTCAGCGAAGGCGTGCCCTTCATCCACCGCAGCGTGGACGCAGACGACAAAACCAGCGACATCGCCGTCAAGGTGATCGACAACACGGTGGCGGCGTTCTTGAAATACCGCAACGACGCCAGCTCATTCGCGCTGGAACACGCCGCACAAGCCCTGGCCGCCACGCAAAAAACCAACCGCCGCATCGAGTTTTACGGGGTAGGCAACTCCGGTATCGTGGCGCAAGACGCGCAGCACAAATTCTTCCGCCTGGGCGTCAACGCCATCGCCTACAGCGACGGCCACATGCAGGTCATGAGCGCCTCCATGCTGCGCCCCGGCGACTGTGCCGTGATCATCTCCAACTCCGGCCGCACCCGCGATCTGATGGACGCCTGCGACATTGCCAAAAAACAAGGTGCCACAACAATAGTCATCACCGCCAGCGGTTCACCCCTGGCCAGCGCCGGGCACATTCACCTGACGGCCGACCACCCCGAGGGCTACGACAAATACAGCCCCATGGTCTCGCGCTTGCTGCACCTGCTCATCATCGATATTTTGGCCACCACCGTGGCCCTGCGCATCGGCGAAGAATTGCAACCCGTTTTGCGCGACATGAAGAACAACCTGCGCAGCAAGCGTTACACCTGAAGGGCCTTGGAGGCGTGAAGGGCGTGTTCCACGCCCATCGCCCACAGGGTGGGCTCCCACAAAACGCCCATTGCCCACAGGGTGGGCTCCCACAAAAACGTCTATCGCCCACAGGGTGGGCTCCCACACAATCGATGCCTTGCCTGCTGTTCAAGACGTCATCAGACCGAATCTATCCACAAGCCAATCAGCGCAAATTGAACGGCTCAGGCTGCAAGCCAGCTCAGGCGAATGGCGGTGCCACGCCCGTCGGCCACAGGGCTTTGCAAACTGACTTGTGCACCTTGTTGGCTGGCGATTTCTTTCACAATGGCCAAACCCAAACCACTGCCCGGCACGCCTGAGGGTGCGGCGCGGTAAAAGCGTTCAAACACATGGGCCTGATGCACAGGCGCAATGCCCGGCCCATCGTCCACCACCTCGACCCAAGCAGGCCCCACACGCACCGTGATGTGCGTGCCCACAGGGCTGTGGTGCATGGCGTTGTCGATCAGGTTGCTCAGTGCTTCGTGCAGCAACAACTCCACGCCCTGCACGTCACTGCTGTCCGCTTGCAACTCCAAACCCAAATCGTCGCCCGACTGGTGAGCACCAAGCAAATGCTCTTGGGTCACCCGCCGGGCCAAGTCCACCAAATCCACACGCTGTGGGCTGTGCATTTCCCGGGCATGTTCGACCCGCGTCATGGCCAGCAACTGCTCGGTCAGCCGCACCGCGTCGTCGGTGGTTTGCCGGGCGGCCGACAGCAGAACTTGCGCCTGCGCTGGCTCGACATTGCGCTGGGCCAAGGCCAGCTGGGTTTTGAGGGCGGTGAGCGGCGTGCGCAACTGGTGTGCGGCGTTGTCCAAAAAGCGTTTGCGGATGTCGATCAAACGCCCCAAACGCGCCAAATAGCTGTTCAGGGTCTCAATCAAGGGGCGCAGCTCGCGCGGCAAATCCGGCGGCTCGATGGGTGAAAAATCGTCATCGGCTTTTTGGGCCAGTTGCTGCCGAAACGCCTCCAGTGGACGAATGCCGCGCTGCACGCCCCACACCACCAGCAAAGCAGCGGCCAACAGCAGCAAGCCTTGGCTGCCCAAGGTGTCCCACAAAATGTGCTCAATCAGTTGCTGGCGGGCCTCCATGGTCTCGGCCACGGTGATCTTGACCAACGGCTCCATGGCTTTGGCCCCAGCGCCCCCCGCATCGGCCTCCACCACATGCATGAGCTGCGCCAGACGCACCGGCTGGCTCAGGTATTGGCCGTTGTCAAACTGCACCAGGGCAAAAAACTTGACCGCCGACTGGGCACGGGCGGGCACATCGGGCAAGGCAGCCACGCCCGCCAGCCACTGGCCACCGGGTGAGGTGATTTTGTAAAACAAGCGCGAGCCGGTGTGGTTTTCAAACAGATAGCCGGCCGCCTTGGTCACATCCAGCTGCAGGCGGCCCTCGCGCCACTCCACTTCTTCGGCCAGTGTGCGGGCGGCCAAATACAAAGACCGGTCGTAGGCCTCGTTGGCCGCCTGCACCGCATTGCCATAGCCCACCCAGGCATTGATGCCAATCAGGCCGGCCAGCGGCAACAAGATCCAGCTGAGCAAGCGCCTGCGCAAGGACGTGGCAGAAGGCGCCCAAACCTGCGGGGAATCGCTCATGAAAAAGCGCTCATGACGACGAAGCCTGTGAGGGCTTGACCGCCTGGGTCAGCATGTAACCCATGCCGCGAAAGGTGGTGATCGCCACACCGGCCGTTGCGCCGGGCACCTGCGCAGCCGATTCGAGCTTTTTGCGCAAGCGGTAAATCAGCACCTCCACCGCATCCAGCCCGGCAGACTCGTCGGCAAACACCTCGGCGTGCAGCTGCTCTTTGCTCACGGTGCGTTGGGGCGAAGCCAGCAACACGCGCAGCGCCGCCGCCTCGCGCTGGGTCAGCGCCAGCGGTTGGCCGTTCAGCTGTACCTCGCTGGTGTCGGGCTGCATCTCCAGCGGCCCCCATCGCAAGGCGCTGGTTTTGGCGCGACCTTGGCGGCGCAACAAGACCTGCAAGCGGGCTTCGAGTTCACTCAAATCAAAAGGCTTGGGCAAATAGTCGTCGGCCCCCATGTTCAGGCCCAGCACCCGGTCGGGCACGCTGGCCCGCGCCGTCAAAATCAACACCGGCACGGTGTCGCCCCGCGCACGCAAGGCCTGCAACACGCTCAGACCGTCTTGCCCGGGCAGCTGCAAATCGAGCAAGACCGCATCAAAACCATGGCCTGCCTGCAGGCAGCGGTCGGCCTCATGGCCATCGGTGGCAAATTCGACCGCCATGCCCCCTTGGCGCAAAGCCGTGCCCAGCCACAGGGCAATGTCGGGCGTGTCTTCCACCAACAAGATTCGGGGGTTCATGGGGTTTCAAGGGTTTTCACTGAACGCAATTGACAGCTGTTTGACAGTTTCACCGCCAGCTGCACACCAAAATCAACGCATCTGCACAGGGCCTGCCCAAGGCTTGCACCCAGCAGACACGAATTTCATTTTCACACAGGAGCCCCGCATGACCCTTTCCAAACGCGACTTTCTGGCCCTCGGCGCAGCCGCTGGTGCATCCATGGCCCTGCCCGCTTGGGCGCAAGCCAAGCCCCTGATTGCCAGCATCAACATGTTCGTGCCCGCAGCCCCCGGCGGCGGCTGGGACGGCACCGCCCGCGCCATCGAACGCGCGGCCAAAGCCGCTGGCTTGGTCGGCAACATGCAGTTTGAAAACGTGGGTGGCGCTGGCGGCATGGTGGGCCTGCCCCGTTACGTGAACCAGCGCAAAGGCCAAGGCAACAGCCTGATGGTCGGTGGCTCGGTCATGATCGGTGCGGGCATTGCCAACAAGAGCCCCGTGACCATCAAAGACGTGACCCCGATTGCCCGCCTGACCGAAGAAGCCGGCGTGATCGTGGTGCCCGCCAGCGGCAAGATCAAGACCTGGAAAGAACTCGAAGCCGCCCTCAAGGCCAACCCCAAGGCCGTGTCGGTGGCGGGCGGCAGCGCAGGCGGCACCGACCACCTGATTTTGGGCATGCTGATCAAAGCCCTGGGCAAAAACCCCCGCGAAGCCGCTTATGTGGCGTTTGCAGGCGGCGGCCCCGCCAACGCGGCGATTTTGGGTGGCCAGGTGGTGGCTGGCATCTCGGGCTGGTCAGAATTTGAAGAGCAAATCAAGGCGGGCCGCATGATTCCGCTGGCGGTCTCCGGCAAGCGCCGCATTCCCGGTGTGAACGTGCCCACCTTGACCGAGTTGGGTGTGAACGTCACCGAATCCAACTGGCGCGGTGTGTTTGCCCCTCCCGGCATCTCGGCGGCCCAGCGCGAAGCCATGATCGATTTCGTGACCAAGCTCAACGCCTCTGCTGCGTGGCGTCAAGAATTGGAAACCCGCAAGTGGACCGACGCCTTCATGACCGAGCGCCCCTTTGAGCGTGACTTGGCCAAGGACATTGAAGAAAAAGTGGTCCTGATGAAAGAGCTGGGTCTGGCATGACACCGCTTCACGTTGCCATCCTGTTGGCTTCGCTGTGTGGCCTGGCCGCATGGCAAGTCACGGTCATTCCCGAATCCGCCATGCAAATGACCGTGGGCCCCGTGTTGGCCCCGGGCGTGATCGTGGCGGCGCTGAGCGTTTTCGCCGTTCTATACGGCGTGAGCGCATGGCGTGGCCGCCAAGCCGACGAAAGCCAGGCACCCGATCAATCTGCCTTGCCCGGTGCCAACACCCGCATGCTCAGTTTGCTGGGCGGCGGCGTGGCTTTCATTGCCCTGGTCATTCCATTGGGTTTTGTCATTCCCGGCACCTTGTGCGGCATGGGTGTAGCCCGTTCGTTTGACGCCCCGCTCAACCTCAAGTCGGGATTGATCTGCGGTGCCATCGCCAGCACTTTCTGGTTTGTATTTGCCCAATTGCTGGGGGTGGGCTTGGGCCCTGCACTGCCCTGGCTGTTTTAAATCGGATTCCCCATGGAAGCTTTTGACGCCCTGATGGGTGGCTTTGCCATTGCCTTGCAACCCACCACCTTGATGTGGGGCTTTGTGGGCTGCTTTGTCGGCACGCTGGTCGGCGTGCTGCCCGGCATTGGCCCGGCACTGACCATCGCTTTGCTCTTGCCCCTGACTTACCATGTGCCCGCCACCAGCATGTTCGTCATGTTCGCGGGCATTTATTACGGTGCAGCTTATGGCGGCTCCACCACCTCCATCTTGCTCAACACGCCCGGTGAATCATCGGCCGTGGTCACAGCACTCGAAGGCAACAAAATGGCCCGCCAAGGTCGCGCAGGCCAAGCCTTGGCCACCGCCGCCATCGGCAGCTTTGTGGCCGGCACCATCGGCACCCTGGCGCTGACTTTTGTGGCCCCTTGGGTGGTCGAAGCCGCGCTGGCCTTTGGCCCCGCCGAATACTTCAGCCTCATGGTCTTGTCGGTGGTGGCCGTGTCGGCCGTGCTGGGCAACTCTATGCTGCGCGGCTTGGTGGCCCTCAGTTTGGGCTTGCTCTTGGGCATGGTAGGCGTGGACCTGCAAACGGGCCAAGCCCGCTTCACCTTTGGCCGACCCGAATTGCTCGATGGCATCGAGGTGACCGTGGCCGCCGTGGGTCTGTTTGCCGTGGGCGAAGCACTCTATTTGGCATGGCAAGGCCGTGAATCCAAAGCAGGTGAGGTCATGAAAATGTCAGGCAGCCTGTGGATGAGCAAGCAAGACTGGGCCCGCTCGTGGAAGGCTTGGTTCCGGGGCGCTTTTTTTGGCTTTCCTATTGGTGCCATGCCTGCGGGTGGAGCCGAATTGCCCACGCTGCTGTCGTATTACACCGAGAAAAAACTCTCCAAACACCCCGAAGAATTTGGCCACGGTGCCATCGAAGGTGTGGCCGGACCCGAGGCGGCCAACAACGCCGCCGCTGCGGGGGTGTTGATGCCCCTGCTCACCCTGGGCATCCCCACCTCGGCCACGGCGGCGATCATGCTGTCGGCCTTTGAAGGCTACGGCATCCAGACCGGCCCGCAACTCTTCAGCCAACAAGGCAGCCTGGTGTGGACGCTGATCGCCAGCCTCTACATTGGCAACGTGATCTTGTTGGTGCTCAACTTGCCCTTGGTGAGCCTGTGGGTCAAGCTGCTCAAAATCCCGCCGCCCTGGCTGTATGCCGGCATCATCGTCATCTCGACGGCGGGCGTGTACGGCGCTGGCAACTCGGTGTTCAACGTGGGCTTGCTCTTTGTGTTTGGCCTGCTGGGTTACATCATGCGGCGCTTTGACTTTCCGGCAGCTCCTCTGATCGTGGGCTTGATTTTGGCGCCGCTGGGCGAACAATCGATGCGCCAAGCGCTCACCATCAGCCAAGGCGACTGGTCGACCTTCTTCACACGGCCTTTGTCGGGCAGCTTGATGTTGGTGGCAGCTTTGTTGCTGGTGGTGCCTGCCTTGTGGAAACTGTGGCGAGCTGGCAGCAAGCGCTGATCGGGGCTAACCCTGTGCGCAAACTGACCATCTTGAATTAAATTCGAGCTTTTTTTGACGCGCTTGCATGCAAAACTTTGACTCTACCGACCTCTTGCGCCGTGACTACCTCAAGTGGATGGGGGCGGCGGGTCTGGCCACTGCGGGCTGGAGCGGCCACGCCCAATCGGCATGGCCCAACAAACCCATTCGCTGGATCGTGCCCTTTGCGCCCGGGGGCACCTCCAGCATCGTGGCCCGCACCATTGCCAACGAGCTGAGCAAACAGATGGGCGTGTCCTTCATCATCGACAACAAAGGTGGCGGCGGTGGCGTGCCCGCCATGCAAGAGATGATGCGCACCCCGGCCGACGGCTACACACTGGTCATGAGCCACATCGGCCTGATGGCGGTCAACCCCATCATTTACCCCGACAGCGGCTACGACGTGAACAAAGACTTTGTGCCCGTGACCCTCTTGTCGCGTGTGCCCAGTTTGTTTGTGGTGCACAAAGATGTGCCGGTCACCAACCTCAAATCGCTCATTGCTTACGTCAAGGCGCGCCCCGGTCAGCTCAATTACGCCTCGGCGGGCAATGCCAGCGCCGGTCATCTGGCCATGGAAGCCCTCAAGTTGGCCACCGGCATGTTCATCACCCACATCCCCTACCGAGGGACAGGCCCAGCGCTCAATGACGTGCTTGCTGGACGAATCCAGCTTTTTTCGGCTGGCACACCGGCCCTGCTGCCCCACATCAAAAGCGGGGCCCTGCGCTGTCTGGCCACGGGCACGACCGAACGCATCCCGGTGTTGCCCGACGTGCCCACCGTGGCCGAAAGCGGCTTCAAAGATTTTGAAACCGTGCAGTGGTACGGCATCACCGCGCGGGCAGGTACGCCGCCCGAAATCTTGCTGAAGCTCCAGCAAGAATGCGCCAAAGTCATGAAGTCCCCTGAAGTTCTGGCCAAGTACGCCGCCGAAAGCGCCATTCCCGGCGGTGGCCCCTCCAGCGAATACGCCGCCTTCATTGCCAAGGAGCAGGCCCGCTGGAAAGAAGTGGTCATCAAAGGCCAGATCAAACCCGGTTGAGCGCCCCCACTCAGGTCTTGGTCGTGCGGCGGCTTTGCAGCATGGCCACGTTCATCTCGCCATCGAGCGCCGAGGCGTAAAAGCGCTCGATCATTTGCACCGAGGTGCGGGCGTTTCGCGCAAGAGTCAGCATGTCAATGCCCTGCCCGTACAGCAGTCTGAACATGATGGACGTGTGCCGCAAACAGTACAGCGTGCGCAGGCGGCCCATCACGTCTTCCGAGGGCACACCCGCCTCGCGCATCACCCATTTGAACCAAAAGCCCAACACCGCCAAAGCGTAATTGCGGTCGTTTTCGGCGGGCAAAAACACGTAATCGTCGGGTTGACCGAAACCGTCCAGGCGCGCCTGGGCCAAGGCCGACTCGTAGACCTGCACCGCCGGGCGCAAGGTCACCATGGGGGCATCGTGCTTTTTGGTTTGGGGCAGGGTCATGCGCAAATACACACTGCTGCCCCGCACCACCTGCACATGCTTGTGCTTGAGTTGGCGCAAGTCGCCGGGGCGCACAAAGCTGTTGACCATGAAACGGATAGCCCAGGCCATGTCGGGTGGCAGCGTCAGGTGGCGCGGCTGCACCCAAAAGCGTTCGCGGTAGCCGGTGGACGCCTTGACCTCGGGGGCCTTGTCGCCTTTTCTGGACAAACGGTGGGCGGTGCGCACCACCGCCGCGTACTCGCTCAGGCTCAGCATCGAGCGGGGCCGGTTGGCCACTTTGATCGAGGGCAGCTCGGGGATCTCGCGCAAAAACCCATGGCGAATCGCCAGCTTGAGCAGTTTGCGCACCACCACCAGGTATTGCGACACCGTGGTCGAGCTCAGATGGCTGTCGGTCAAGCGCTGCACAAAGGCGTCCATCATCATGGGCGTGACCTGCGAAGGCGGGATGTATTTGAAATACGGCAACACATGCGCATCGAGCCGGTTTTTCAAAATGCCCACCGAAGCAGCGCTCAACTCGCCACGCTTGACGCGCTGGCTTTCCAAGTCGAGCAACTGATCGGCCAAAGCGTCAAAGCGGTTGAACCGCATGGTTCCTTGGGTCAACACCGAGCCGGCTACATCGGCAGACCTGTACCCGGTTTTTCGCGTTTTGCTTGCCGTTGTGGCCGTGCCCTGCCGGGCATGCCCTGCGCGCCGGGGTTCGTCACCGCCATGGCCCGAGTTGTCTTCGCCGCCATCTTCTTCACCGCCCCAGTCTTCATCCAGGTCCTCGTCGTGCGCGTCAATCGCCGGATCTGATCTTGCGCCTGGTGCCGGGCGTCTGGGCTGGCCACGTTTGCGCAGACCTTGGACGGGTACAGCCTGGCCCAAATCGGTCATTTGTTGCCAAAACGCCGGACTGACCACGTAAAACACCGGCTGGTTGGCATCCAGAATGGCCACGGCCGAGGCCCCGGACACCGCCACGGTGTTCAGGGGTTGGGCCAAAAAGTCATCCAGACTGGCGCACAAAGAGGCAAGTAAAGGCCGAACGGTCATGCTAGAGAAGTATAGAGTGACAAATTCGAAACTAACTCTTTATTCGCAAATAAATTAAACAATCTAACTGCTCTGGCTACATTGGCTGCTGCTACTGGCGCTTTCGCTCAATCTTCCGTGACACTGTTCGGCGTGGTTGACGCGGCCTATGCCAAAGGCACTGGCACGGTCAGCAACAAAACCCAATTGAAGAACTCGGGTTACAACAGCAGCCGCATCGGTTTCCGCGGCGTGGAAGACCTGGGCGGTGGCTTGAAGGCTTCTTTCTGGCTGGAAGCTGGCGTGAACAACGACGACGGTTCTGGCGCTGGCACCAGCAACAACAACCAAAAAGCTCCCGGCGCTGATCCCGTGATCAACGCTCGCAACCAAGGTCTGACTTTCAACCGTCGTTCCACCGTCAGCGTTGAAGGTAACTTCGGTGAAGTGCGTTTGGGCCGTGACTACACACCCCAGTTCTGGACTGAAACCGCTTACGATCCCTTTGGCACCAACGGCGTGGGCACCAACATTGCTGCCTTCAAAGGTGACACGACGGGCGTTCGTGCTTCCAACAGCATCGGCTACCTGTCGCCTTCTTTCAGCGGTGTGAAAGTTTGGGTTCAGGCTTACATGGGCGAAAACGCTTCGACAGACGCAGCCAAGGCTGGCGACGGCAATGCCTTCCGTGTGTCTTATGACAACGGCCCATTGAGCTTGGCTTTGGCTTCTTCCAGCACCAAAACTGGTCTGAACGTCAAAAACAAGACCTCCAACATCGGCGGTTCTTATGATTTGGGCGTTGCCAAGTTGTTTGCTCAAACCAACAAAACCAAGGTTGATGGCGCTAAAGACATCAAAGGTGGCTTGTTTGGTGCCACAGCACCTGTGGGCGCAGGCACTGTCCGTGCTTCCATGTCCAGCACAGCACAAGGTGATGTCAAGAGCAACCAGTTTGCCCTCGGTTATGTTTACAGCCTGAGCAAGCGCACAGACCTGTACGCTACATACGCTTCGGTCAAGAACAAAGGCGGCGCTGCTGTCGCTTTGAACGGCTCTACAACAGCTGCCAACGCCAAGTCCACTGGCTATGACTTCGGTGTCAAGCACTCCTTCTGATCGAACGCTGGCGCAAGCCAGTTGACCGATTGAAGTCAAAAAACCCACCGTGGCAACACGGTGGGTTTTTTTCTGGCTTGTCACATCTTCTGACTCCGTCAAATTCTGAAGTTGTGACCCCATTCTTGCAAAGAGATCGAAAGAAGCTCAGGCCTGTGTGTTCTGAGTTTTGTGCACTTGGCTCAGCGCATCAAGGCTTCGCGCTGGCAAATCACTTCATGGTGCATTTTTTGGCGTGTTGCTCGACGGATTTCAAACGATTCGACAAGCGAAGCCCACTGGTCTGTCACTGCCAGCATGGCGTCCAGCCTGTGCCCTGCCCACCTTGCGTCGATGCCGCCTTGCTGCGCCAACTTCATCAAATGACTTCGGGTGATGTGCAGGCCTTCGCCACAAATGTCCATTTGGTGCTCACCGCCGGGGCCTTCGCTGTACGTCAGGTCAAAGCACGGGGCAAGCTTCCAGTGCCTTTGCGCATCCATGCGGTAAGCCAGGTTTTTGGCATGGTCATCCCGGTTGTGAAAAAGCACATTGAACACCGCTCGCTCAAATGCTTTTTGCACCTCACGTTCATCCCGAGTGATCATGCGAGTGGCGCGTAAAAAAGTCGTGTAGTCCACCGCAGAAGGAATTCTGAAGTCGGCGTGCAAGAAACCAGCCAAAGAATGGATCGGCACACGCTGGTCTTGCACCAGATCGAAGCGCTCAATGCCCAGTGCGGCCTGTTTGGCGTTCAAATCAAACACATGTGTCTCGGGCATATCCAAACCACAAGCTCTGGCCAGTTGTGCATAAAACGCCTCAATGGCACAGACTTCTTTGTGTTCGCCCAAGGCCTGAAACTTGACCAACCAGCCCGACCCTGCAGGCATGGGTGCTGTGCTGATGCGAGCCATCGCTGGATCGTAGAACACGAGCACTTTGGGCCGGGCACCCTGCGGAGAGCCCCCCAACAAGGCCAAGCGCTGCAGGGTTTCCGTGTCTGCGCCCTGCAAGACCAAAGCCGTTTCATGGGCCAGCGCCACCAGATCCACCGTACCCTGCAAGACATCACCCTGTGAATCAGGCTCGTAAGTGAGCGCACCCATGCCACGTTGGCCAATGAAACTCAATCGGTCCAGGGGTGACAACTGTTCTGGCCGAAGACCTTGCTTTCGAAATAACCTGTCCATGAGCAGCATGCCCCAGCCATCGGGCAAAGAGTCTGCAAACAATCCTGGAAGTCGCCATTGATGCGACGGGAAATGACCCATGGCCTGCTTTTGCAAAGGCAAATGCCGCGAGGACAAGGACACGCCTTCAGCCAAGGCTTGAGGTGAGTATTCAAACAGCAGTTGTTGACCGTTGTCAGCCAAGGTGCCCAGTGGCCAATTTTCACCCCAGCCTTGGTAGCGAACCTGTACTGTTTTCATCGCTTGACCACGGGCCGAGTGCGATTTCGGGTGACGCGCCGACGGGCGGGTTGTTGTTGTTTCACCATGTCGGCGATGGAAGCCGTCACGGGTTTGAACAGCGGCTGCAATTGCCCTTCTTGACCCAGGCACTGCACCAGTTTGATCCAGGAGATAAGCGAACCCTTACCAGTATTCTCGAGCGTGTTGAGCGTGCTGCGAGACACGCCCATGCGCTGCGCCAAGTCGGCTTGAGGAATTTCTTTTTGAACCCTCAGGCTTTTCAAGCGCTGCGCCAAAACCAGTGCGATTTCTTCAGACGTGGAGAATCCAAAGTCTAAAAATTCAGTCATTGACAGATTAAATTCATTGAATGACTGATATTTTAATCTTTAAAGACCTTGTGCCCATCTCCAAATGATCACACCACCGCGTGACAAGCGATCTTGATGCCTTTGAAGTCGCGCAGCGGCGGACGCTCAGCGCGGCAGATGTCGGTGGCCTGCGGGCAGCGGGGGTGGAAGGTACAGCCCGTGGGCGGGTTGAGCGGGTTGGGCACCTCGCCTTGCACCGGGGTGCGGGCGCGCCCGGTGTCGTGCATTTTGGGAATCGCGTCCAGCAGCATCTTGGTGTAGGGGTGCTGCGGGTTGCCAAACAGGGTGTGTTTGTCGGCCAGCTCCACCAGACGGCCCAAATACATCACGCCCACCTGGTCGCTCACATGGCGCACCACGGCCAGGTTGTGGCTGATGAACAAATAGGTCAAACCGCGCTCGCGCTGCAGGTCCTTCATGATGTTGAGCACCTGTGCCTGCACGCTCACGTCCAGGGCCGATGTTGGCTCGTCGCACACCAAAAACTCGGGCGCGGTGGCCAAAGCGCGGGCGATCGAGATGCGCTGACGCTGCCCGCCCGAAAACTGGTGCGGGTACTTGACCATGTCGAGCGGCGACAAGCCCACCGATTGGAGTAATTCGGCCACACGGGCTTTGAGCTCTTCGGCGTCGCTGATCAGGCCGTGCTCTTTGAGCGGCTCGCCAATGATGTTGTCCACCGTCCAGCGGGGGTTCAGGCTGGCATAGGGGTCCTGGAAAATCATCTGAATGCGTTGGCGCATGGCCTTGGCATCGGACGACTTGAAGGCGGCATGGGCGTCTTGCCCGTCAAAGGTCAGGCCGCCGCGTGTGGGCTCGTACAGGCCCACCAGCAAGCGGGCCACCGTGCTTTTGCCGCAACCCGACTCACCCACCAAGGCCAGGGTTTTGCCACGCTCGATCTCAAAGCTCACGCCGTCAACGGCGTTGAGCAGTTGGCGCGGCTTGCGCTCGATCACGCGGTTGAGCCAAGGGGCCGACACGTCAAAGGTTTTGGCCAAGTCGTGCGCCACGACCAAGGCTTGGGGTTTGGCGTTGCTCATGCGGCGCTCCCGTCGTGCAGCCAGCAAGCGGCGCGGTTGGCACCGGCTTGCACCAGCTCGGGCCGCTCTTGCCTGCAGCGGTCAAAGGCTTTGGGGCAGCGCGGGTTGAAGGCACAGCCTTGCGGGATGGCGTTCAGTCGGGGCATGGCACCGTCAATTTGGTTCAAGCGTTCGCGGTCACTGTCCATGTCGGG
Source organism: Comamonadaceae bacterium PBBC1 (assembly GCA_002256145.1). Taxonomy (GTDB): domain Bacteria; phylum Pseudomonadota; class Gammaproteobacteria; order Burkholderiales; family Burkholderiaceae_C; genus Limnohabitans_A. The sequence goes on along the minus strand of NKIP01000013.1, from coordinate 94,105 downwards.
GATCGAGGCCATCAGGCCTGCGGTGTAGGGATGGGCCGGTTGGTTGATGACCTGGTGCACCGGGCCGATTTCGGCCACGCGCCCGGCATACAACACGGCCACGCGGTCACAGGTTTCGGCGATCACGCCCATGTCGTGCGTGATCAGCATCACGGCGGCGCCCCGGTCTTTGCAGACCTTTTTGAGCAAGCTGATGATTTGCGCCTGAATGGACACATCGAGCGCGGTGGTGGGCTCGTCGGCCACAATCAGTTGCGGCTCGGCGGCCAAGGCCAGGGCAATCACCACGCGCTGGCGCATGCCGCCCGAAAACTGGTGCGGGTAATGGTCGATGCGCTCTTCGGCGGCCGAAATGCCGGTGTCCTTGAGCAGCTGGATGGCGCGTTGGCGCGCCTCCTGCGGCGTCACAGGCAAATGGGCCAGGATGGTTTCGGTCAGCTGCCTGCCAATGCTGTACAGCGGGTTGAGCGAAGTGAGTGGGTCCTGAAAAATCGCACCAATTTTGCGACCCCGGATGTGGCGCATCTGGTCGGCGTTCAGGTGGTCGATGCGTTGGCCTTCCAGCAAAATTTGCCCACTGGCCACACGCCCGGGAGGTTCCAGCAAACCGATGATGGCCGCCCCCGTGAGCGACTTGCCTGCACCCGATTCGCCCACCACACCCAGAATTTCGCCGGGGGCAATGTCGAAAGAAATATCGTCCAGCGCACGCAACGTGCCGTGGCGGCTGGGGAATTCCACCACCAGGTTTTTGACTTGTAAAAGACTCATCGCAATCTCGGATTCAGCGCGTCGCGCAACCAGTCACCCAACAAGTTGACCGACAGGGCGATCACCACCAGCATCAGCCCCGGAAAAATCGTGATCCACCACTCACCCGAGAACAAATAGTCATTGCCCACACGAATGAGGGTGCCCAGCGATGGCGAGGTGGGCGGTGCGCCCACACCCAAAAACGACAAGGTGGCTTCGGTGATGATGGCCGTGGCCACCTGGATGGTGGCCAGCACCATGACCGGGCCCATCACGTTGGGCAGCACATGCTTGAACATGATGCGCAAGGGGGCCACACCCGTCACACGGGCGGCCTGCACGTACTCTTTGTTTCGCTCCACCAGCGTGGTGCCACGCACCGTGCGGGCGTATTGCACCCAACCCGTGAGCGAGATCGAGATGATCAGCACACCAAAAGCCAGTGACTCATTGGCGTTGGGGAACAAGGCACGCCCCACGCCCGCGATCAACAGGGCCACCAAGATGGCTGGAAAAGACAGCATCACATCGCACAGGCGCATCAACAAAGCGTCGATCCAGCCGCCCTTGAAGCCAGCCAGCAAGCCCATGCCCACACCCACGGCCACCGACAAAATCACCGAGGCAATGCCCACCACCAAAGAAATGCGTGAGCCGTAAATCAGGGCCGACAAAATGTCGCGCCCCTGGTCATCGGTGCCGAGCAAGAACTTGGTGGTGCCACCCTCCAGCCAAGCCGGAGGCAAGCGGGCGTCGCTCAGCTCCAGCGTGGTCAGGTCAAAGGGGTTGGTGGGCGAGACCCAGCCGGCAAAGACAGAACAAAAAAGACAAACGAAGGCGATGCCAGCTGCCACCATCGCCGTGGGCGATTGGCGGAAGCTGTAACCGACGTCGCTTTGCAGCCAACGTTTCAGGGCATTCATGGATTACTTCACTGTGATGAATTTCCAAGCCATGCCGTTGTCCGGAAACTGCACCAGCTCGATGTTTTTCTTGGCCGCCCAGTTCAGCGCTTGCTGGTGCAAGGGCAAGTGGCCAATGTCATCCTGGTGGATCTTCATGGCTTCGCGGATCATGTCGTTGCGCTTTTTCTGATCGGTTTCAGAGGCGACTTTGTCGGTCAACTCGTCCACCTTGGGGTTGCTGTAAGCGCCCAAGTTGAACTGGCCGCGACCGCCGTCACCGGGGGTGGACAAGATGGGGTACATCACGTTGTGCGCGTCCACGGTGCTGGCGGTCCAGCCCAGCATGTAAAAGCTGGTGTTGCGGCTCAAGATTTTGGGGAAGTAAGTGCCCTTGGTCTCGGCTTCCAGGTTGATTTTGACGCCCACCTTGGCCAGGTTGGCGGCCACGGCTTGGCAGATTTCGGCGTCGTTCACATAGCGGTCGTTCGGGCAATTCATCTTGACCTCGAAGCCGTTGGGGTAACCCGCTTCGGCCAGCAATTTCTTGGAGGCATCGACGTCAAAAGGCAAGCGCTTGGCCAAGTCGGCGGGGAAGCCATTGACTTGTGGGGGGTACATCAGCGCCAAGGGAGTGGCAGCACCGCGCATCACGCGGCTCTTGATGGTTTCGATGTCAATGGCTTGGTAGAAGGCCTTGCGCACCCGGATGTCCTTGAAAGGGTTTTTACCCTTCACGTTCGAGAACAGCAGTTCGTCACGTTTTTGGTCCATGCCCAAGAAAATGGCACGCAGCTCAGGGCCTTGCAGCACCTTGAGTTTGTCATTGCCTTTCAGACGTTCCACGTCCTGCACGGGCACCGGCTCCATCACATCCAGCTCACCCGACATCATGGCTGCCACGCGGGTGGCATCGTTGCCAATCACGTTGAAAATGACTTCGTCCACGTTGCCGTGGATCTTGCCCCAATAACTGCCATTGCGGCTGAAACTGGTGCGCACATTGGGCTGGCGCTCGCGCACACGGAATGGGCCTGTGCCGTTGGCGCGGAAAGACGCTGCGTTTTCAATGCCTTTGCGGCGATCCACGGGCTTGGTGGCCTGGTTGTCTTCGCACCACTTCTTGCTCATGATGGCCCAGTGCGTGATCAACTCGGGCACGATGGGGAATGGCGCGTTGGTGATGATGTCGATGGTGTGGTCGTTGATCTTTTTGATCTCTTTGAACTGGCCCACATAACTCTTCATGTCCGAGCCGTCGCCCTTGGCGCGTTCGTAGCTGAAGATCACGTCGTCAGCCGTAAAGGGCGTGCCGTCATGGAACTTGACGCCTTTGCGCAGCTCAAAACGCCACACGGTGGGCGAGGTTTGCTTCCAGCTGGTGGCCAGCAAAGGGCTGAGCTTGTAGTTGGCGTCGCGTGAGACCAGGGTCTCGTACACGTTTTCGACCACCGAAATTTGCAAAGACTCGTTCAGCGAATGCGGGTCCATGGACAAGGCGTCGCCTTGGTTGCCCACGCGCAAAGTCACGGCAGAAGCCGAGGCCGCAGACAAGGCCAGCGCAGCGGCCAAAGTGGCCACGAGAGGGTTGAGTTTGAAAGCCATGGAGTTCTCCTTGTTGAATGAATGGACTGAAGCGAAACCGAAGCTCATGCCTGCAAGGGCAAAGCCTGCTCGACCAAGCGGGCGTGCAAGGCAGCGCCCAAAGGCAAGATGTCGTCGTTGAAATCGTAACGGCTGTTGTGCAGCGGATGCGGGCCGGGGCCGTGCGGCAGGCCTTGGCCAATGCGGATGTAAGCGCCGGGTTTGGCCTGCAGCATGAAAGAAAAATCCTCCCCGCCCATGCTGGGCAGCATGTTGCGCCAGACCTTGTCCTCGCCCACCAAGGTGGCGGCCACATCGCATGCAAATTGCGCCTCGGGCACGGTGTTCACGGTGGCGGGGTAGACGCGCTCATAAGTCAATTCGGCCGATGCGCCAAAGCCCTGGGCGATGCCGGTGCACAAGGACCGCAAGCGCTCTTCAATCAGGTCTTGCACACCCTCGCTGTATGTGCGCACCGTGCCCACCAAGGTGGCCTCGCCCGGAATCACGCTCATGGCACCGGGGTGGCCGGCCTGCATCGAGCAAATGCTCACCACAGCTTGGTCAAAGGCCGAGAGGTTGCGTGACACCACGCTTTGTGCGGCGGTGATGATGTGCCCGGCCACCAGCACCGGGTCCACGCCTTGGTGCGGGCGTGCACCGTGGCCGCCTTTGCCACGAATGCGAATTTCAATCCGGTCCACCGCCGCCTGCATGGGGCCGGGGGTGATGCCGATCACGCCCAAAGGCGTTTCGGGCGAGTTGTGCTGGGCATAGACCTGTTCGCACGGAAAGCGCTCGAACAAACCATCCTCAATCATGGCGCGGGCACCGGCGTAACCCTCTTCGCCCGGCTGAAAAATCAGCACGGCCGTGCCGTCAAAGCGGCGGGTTTCGGCCAGATAACGCGCCGCGCCCATCAGCATGGCGGTGTGGCCGTCATGCCCGCAAGCATGCATCAAACCGGGGGTGCCCGACTTCCAGTTGCATTCGTTGTGTTCGCTCATGGGCAGCGCGTCCATGTCGGCGCGCAGGCCGATCATGCGACCGGGGTTGTCGGCCGAGCGGCCCTGGCCGTGCACCAGGGCCACCACGCCGGTTTTGCCCAGACCGGTGTGGATGCTGTCCACGCCGCACAGCTTGAGCATCTCGGCCACGCGTGCAGCGGTGTAAACCTCTTCAAAACCCAGTTCAGGGTGGGCGTGCAGGTCACGCCGAAAAGCCGTGAGTTCGGGGTGAAACTGGGCAATGCGTGCAAACGCTGCACCCCGCCCCAAAACAGATTGCAAGGAAGCACCCATGGTCAATGTCCCCCGGGTTTGCCCACGCGCAAGCGAGGATCCACCACAAAGTAAAGCAAATCCACCACCAAGTTGATCGCCACAAAAATCAAGGCAATCAGGCACAAATACGCCGCCATGACCGGAATGTCGGCAAACGTGACCGCCTGGATGAACAGCAAACCCATGCCAGGCCACTGGAACACCGTCTCGGTGATGATGGCAAAAGCGATCAAGCCGCCCAGTTGCAAACCGGTGATGGTGAGCACCGGCACCAAGGTGTTTTTGAGCGCATGCCCAAAGTGGATGGCGCGACTGGACAAGCCCCGAGCACGGGCGAACTTGATGTAGTCGGTGCGCAGCACCTCCAGCATCTCGGCCCGCACCAGGCGCATGATCAGCGTGAGCTGAAAAATCGCCAGTGTGACGGCGGGCAACACGATGTGGTGCCAGCCCTTGGCCGTCAACAAACCACTCGACCACCAACCCATCTGCACCACATCGCCCCGCCCAAAACTGGGAAACCAGCCCAGCATGACCGCGAACACCAGAATCAGCAAAATGCCGATCAGGAAGGTGGGCAGCGACACCCCCAGCAGCGACACCGTCATGATCAGCTGGCTGATCCAGGTGCCCCGCCGCAGCGCCGCATACACCCCCATGGGAATGCCGATGGCCAGGGCCAAGGTGGCGGCCACCAGGGCCAGCTCCAGCGTGGCGGGCAAGCGCTCGGCAATCAGGCGCGAGACCTTGGCGCCTTGGCGCAGGCTCAGGCCAAACTCGCCTTGCACCGCGTTGGACAAAAAGTGCCAAAACTGCACAAAAAACGGTTGGTCCAGGCCCAAGCCCTGACGCAGTTCCTTGATTTGTTCAGGCGTGGCGTCTTGCCCCAGCAAGAACACCACCGGATCGCCCACATACTGGAACAGCAAAAACGCGATGAACGCCACCGTCACCATGACCACCACGGCCTGAATCAGGCGCTGCAAAATGAAAGCGAGCATCAGTTGACCTTGATCAGCGACCAGTCAAGGCGGTTGTCAGGGCGATGCACCACCTCCACGTTTTTCTTCATGGCCCAAGGAATGACCTGGTTGTGCAGCGGAATGTGAGAGACCGTGTCGTTGGACAACTGCAGGCCTTCGGTCAGCAAGCGGTTGCGCACGGGCAAGTCGGTCTCGGTTTTCACACGGTCCACGATGTAGTCCATGCGCGGGTTGCTGTAGCGTCCCACGTTGTAGTTGCCGTCACCGCCAGCGCCAACGCTGCGAACCAGAGACTGCAGGCTGTACAGGCCGTCAAAGGTCGGCACGCCCCAGCCCAACATGTAAATGCTGGCTTCGTAACGCTGGATCATGGGGAAGTAAGTCACCAGCGGCAACGTGCGCAGCTTGGCTTTGACGCCCACCTTGGCCCACATGGCCGTGATGGCTTGGCAAATTTCTTCGTCGTTGATGTAGCGGTTGTTGGGGCAGGCAAAGTCCACCTCAAAGCCGTTGGGATAACCGGCCTCGGCCAGCAGCTTTTTGGAGGCATCTTGTGAATAAGGGAAACGGGTGTCCACCTCTTTGGTCCAGCCATTGACCTGCGGGGCCACCAGCGCGCCCGTGTTTTGCGACAAGCCGCGCATGGTCACGCGGTGAATGGTGTCGATGTCAATGGCCTGGTAGAGGGCCTTGCGCACCTTCACGTCCTTGAGCGGGTTTTTGCCTTTGACATTGGAGCCGGGCAGCTCGTCGCGGTGCTGGTCGAGCCCCAAAAAGATGGTGCGGTTTTCAATGCCGTCCATCACCTTCAGGTTGGCGTTGCTGCGCATGCGGCCCAGGTCTTGTGGGCTGGGGTCCAGCACAAAATCGATTTCGCCCGACAACAAGGCGGCTGCGCGGGTGGCTTCGTTCTTGATCGGGGTGTAGATGATTTCGGTCACGTTGGTGGGCACTTCAGACCAGCCCCACCAGTTGGGGTTTTTCACCAACACCAGTTTCTGGTCGGGTTGCCACTCTTTGACCATATAGGGGCCGCTGCCCATGGCGTTGCGGTGGGCAAAGTTCTCGTCCTTGGTTTTGGCGTCTTTGGGCTCGACCGATTTGTTCTTCTCGGCCCAGGCTTTGCTCATGATGCGCAGCTCGGTCAACTGGTTGAGCAGCACCGGGTTGGGGCCGCTCAGGATGATGTCCACCGTGTTGGCATCGACCTTGACGATGCGGCTGAAACCTTGGGTGTAGACGTTGAAGTTGGACGACTTGGCACGGGCGCGGTCCAGCGAGAACACCACATCGTCTGCCGTCAGGGCAGAGCCATCGCTGAACTTGACGCCTTTGCGCAAGTTGAAGCGGTATTGGGTGGCCGACATTTCTCGCCAGGACGTGGCCAGTTTGGGCTCTACCTTGAAGGTTTTGCTGTTGTAGTACACCAGCGAGTCAAAAATCGCGGCATGCACGCCGTTGCCCAAAGCGTTGTTTTGCGAATGGATGTCCAGCGTGGGGATGTCGCTGGCGCTGGACCATTTGAAGGGCTTGGCCTGCACAGCACCAGCCGACAGCACGCCAGCCACGATCAAGCAGGCGGTCAAGGCGCAAGACTTCAGAGCCTGCGGTGTCGCTTGTTTCATCAGAATTACCTCATTCGCTAAAAAGCACAAACAAAAACGACATCATGCAACATTCAGGCCCGCGTCAGGGAGAGGGAATTCCCCCAAATGCGCTGTCGCGCACAAGACCGGTGCACTCAATCGAGGCGAATGGCCCCATACCAAGCCTTTGCTGCACTGCGGGTGTTGTCGGTGTCGGTCATGATGGCCAAGCCCAACAAGGCCCCGGGGGCTTCGCCAAAGGCTTTTTCAAAATCGGCCCGCACATCGCGCCGATAAGACCGCCACTGCCCCAGGTGGGCCGACCCCGACTCCACAGCCAGTTTGCGCACCCGGTCGGTGCGGGGGTTGACAATGACCGACTCCGGGGGGCAAGTGTTGCACCACACATACATCAAGGTGGCATAGGGCATGGGCTCGCCCGTCAAACCGTGCGTCAACTCACTGAGCATGGCGTTCTTGGCCGAAAAACGGCTGCGGTCGCCATCAAACACCAAAATCAGGCGCACGGGAGAGTCTTCGGTCTCGCGCTGGCTCATGTCGGCCCCGGCAATCAACTGCTCCACTTGCCACTCAAATTGCAAGCTCCCCAGCTTGTCTGGTGCAATGTTGAGCCGCTGGCGCAGCATGCTGGCCGAAGACTGGGACTCGGCTTTCAAGGCCGCCTTGTCGCCCCGCCGCTCCAGTGTGAACAAGGTCCTCAACTTGCCGGGCAAGGTCATGGCCTCCCAGCGGGACTTGTCTTGCGCCGAAAACTGCAAAGGCAAGTCTTGTGGCACCCCCTGTTGAGCCTGTGGCGCTGGGTCAGCGGACGGCAACCACAAAGCGCACCCACTCAACTGCGACACCCACAGCAGCCACAATGAACACCCCAGCCAAAATTTGCTGCGCCCCATTTGAACCCTCTGCACCATGTTGAACCCGCCATTGATCAATTTGAAAGTTTCCCAGCCATGATTCACCGACGCCAGCTCTTGCAAGCCGCTGTGTGCGCCACGCCCTGGATGGGGGTTTTAGCGCAAACGCCTTTTCCGTCCAAACCCCTGCGCATCATCGTGCCCTTTGGCCCGGGCGGTGTCGCCGATCTGACGGCCCGCACCGTGGGCCAAGCCCTGGCGCAGGCCTGGGGTCAGCCGGTGGTGGTGGACAACCGACCCGGCGCGGGCGGCATGGTGGCGGGTGAACTGGTGGCCCGGGCCGAGCCCGATGGCCACACCCTGCTGCTCATGTCCAACGCCACCGCCGTGAGTGCGGGCTTGTTCAAGGGCCTGACCTTCAACCCCCGCACCGACTTTGCGCCGGTGTCACTGCTGGGTGTGTTTGACATGGCGGTGGTGGTGCCCGGCAACTCGCCCCACAAAACCCTGGCCGACTTGCTGGCCTTTGGCCGCGCTCACCCCGGCCAGCTCAACATTGGCACCGTCAACATCGGCAGCACTCAGCACTTGGCCGCCGAGCTGCTGCGCACCCAAGCCAACCTGATCGCGCAAATCATCCCCTACAACGGCACGCCCGCCGTCATCAACGCCCTGCGCGGCGGTCAACTCGATGCGGCGGTAGAAATTTTGGGCCCAATCAAACCCCAGATCAACGGCAAGGCCCTGCGGCTTCTGGGCGTGATGGGAACCAACCGCCCCAAAGACCAGCCCCAAGTGCCCGTGGTACGCGAGTTGCCCGGACTCAGCCACTTCAATGTGTCGTCTTGGAACGCACTGGCCGCGCCCGGCAAAACCCCCAAAGCTGTGCTCGATCGTCTGAGCGCTGAGGTGGCCAAAGTCCTGGCCGATCCTGCCTTGGTGCAGCGCCTGGCGGGTTTCAACGTGCAAGCGCAAGCCAGCACCCCCGGCCAATTGGCCCAGTTGCTCGATTCAGACATCAAACGTTGGACTGAAGTGATTCAAAAGGCGGGGATTGCGCAGCAGTGAACGCAGAGAGAAGCTCTTCGTCCCTTTGTCATCACCCATCGCAGTCAGAGCAAAAAAAACCCACCGCGTTGCCACGGTGGGTTTTTTATTGCTTCGAAATCACTAGCTGTCTAGCGACAGCAGGGGATCAGAAGGCGTGCTTGATACCGAAGTCGTAGCCAGTGGACGACTGGTCAGCACCGGTGGTGGCACCGTTCAAAGCAGCAGTGGCACCGCCTTTGTTGGCCACGCGGGCGTAAGTGGCGTACAGGTCAGTGCGCTTGCTCAGGCCGTACACATAACCGATGGCAGTCAGGTTGCTCTTGACGCCAGCTTTGTCGGTCTCAGACAATGCAACGCGAGCATAGCCGGAACCCAAAGGTGCTGTGGCACCCACCACGAAACCGTCGATATCGGCAGCGCCGGTCACTTTGGTCTTGTTGGATTGAGCCATCAACTTGATCATGCCGAAATCGTACGAAGCGGCAATGTTGGAAGTTTCGTTTTTCTGACCAGCAGTTGCTTGCTTGGTGCTGGAAGTGGCGTAAGCCAAGCTCAAAGGACCTGCATCGTAAGTCACGCGGATGGCATTGCCGTCACCAGCCTTGGCAGCGTCGGTGGAAGCGTTTTCACCCATGTAAGTCTGAGCCCAGACTTTCACGCCATTGAACGAAGGCGACAGGTAGCCGATGCTGTTGGAAGCACGAACGCCAGTGTTGCCGCCTTTGTTGAAGGCAATGTTGGTGCCCACGCCGTTGGTGCCAAACGGATCAAAAGCAGTTTCAGTCCAGAACTGAGGCGTGTAGTCACGGCCCAAACGCACTTCACCAAAAGAACCTTCCAGGCTCACGGTGGAACGACGGTTGAAAGTCAGACCTTGGTTGCGAGCGTTGATGACTGGATCAGCGCCGGGAGCGGTTTGGTTGTTGTTGCTGGTGCCGGAGCCAGAGCCGTCGTCGTTGTTCACGCCAGCTTCGAGCCAGAAGGAAGCCTTCAAGCCACCGCCCAAGTCTTCAGTGCCGCGCACGCCAAAACGGCTGCTGTTGTGGCCGGAGTTTTTCAACTGGGTTTTGTCGGTCAAAGAGCCAGTGCCTTTGGCGTAGGCCGCGTCAACCACGCCAAACATGGTGACAGACGATTGAGCGAAAGAAATGCCAGAAGCTGTCAAAACAGCCAGAGCAATCAGAGATTTTTTCATTGCAAGTTTCTCCAAGGTTAAACAAGGGCCCCGAATCAGAAAGGTGTTCATCACCCATTGAGACCCTGAGCCAACCTCCATATCTGGAAGGTTGCATCTATTGCACCAGAGCCTTCACGCTTCTCCAAGAAAATTAACGAAGAAAAGGTCTTTTCGTTGCAAGTCAACAACACAATGCTGATCCAGTGAGTTTTGATTTTTTGAAATCGCATGCTTTATTAAGCATATTCAATCACTTTTAGTACATCTCGCAAGCTTCACGCGAAAATCAACAATGTGATCAGAACCGGGTCCATGCGCCGCAAGCGATCGAAAAATGCGCTAGAAGACAGCATTGATTACACTCAACCAATGCCTTTTACCCCTTTGATTTTGGCCACCGACAGTGCTTTACGCACTTTGTTGTCGCCTGCACGGTCCAGCCGCCCCATGCCCCACCAAGGCATGGCCACCTTGGAGCTGAGCGAAAGTGAACGGCGCGAGGCTGCCGCCCTGATGCGCATCAACCATGTGGGCGAGGTTTGTGCCCAAGCGCTTTACACCGGACAGTCCTTGGCCAGCCGTGACCCGGCACTCAAAGCCAAACTCTCAGAAGCCAGCCGCGAAGAAACCGACCATTTGGCGTGGACCCGCCAGCGGCTGGAAGAACTGAACGACCGGCCTTCTCTGTTGAACCCTCTTTGGTATGCGGGTTCGTTTGCGATTGGATTTGCAGCCGGCAAATTGGGCGGCGACAAAATCAGCTTGGGTTTTGTCGTTGAAACCGAGCGTCAAGTCGAAGCTCATTTGCAAAGCCACATGCACAAACTGCCAGCTGCCGACACGGCATCACGGGCCGTTGTGGCCCAAATGAAGGCCGATGAAATAGCACACGCCCAGATGGCCATGAAAGCCGGTGCCGTAGAGTTGCCGGCACCGGCAAAAACCATCATGAAATGGGCCGCCAAATTGATGACCACAGTGGCCCACCGGATTTGAAAACCTGCAAGGGTTGATCGCTTGCAGGGCAAGCGCCTGCAAAGGCAGCAACGGTCAAGGGTTTTTTGTAGGAGCCAGCCCTGCTGGCGATGGCGACGGTTGTTGGGGTGTGACGGTTGATCGCTTGCAGGGCAAGCGAGTACAAATGGTTCTAATGAGGCAAGCCCCACTTAATCGGCTTCGATCACTTCAAAACTGGTGGTGATTTCAGCTGTTTTGCCCAGCATGATGCTGGCCGAGCAATATTTGTCGTGGCTCATGGCAATGGCACGCTCCACGGCAAGCGCCGGCACGCCTTTGCCCGTGACGGTGAAATGCATGTTGATGTGCGTGAACACCTTGGGGTCCACCTCGGCACGTTGGCTGCTGAGTTTGACGCTGCACCCTCGCACATCGTGCCGGCCCCGCTTCAAAATCAGCACCACGTCGTAGGCGGTGCAGCCGCCGGTGCCCGCCAGCAAAGTTTCCATGGGGCGGGGTGCCAGATTTTGGCCCCCGTTCTCGGGTTTGACCGCATCGGGTGCGCCATCCATGGCGATCATGTGGCCCGAACCGGTTTCGGCCAAAAAACCCATGCCGGATCGGGTGCCGGCCGCGCCGGTCCAGGTGACTGTGCATTCCATTTTTAATCCTTGGTGATGGGAACGGCCCCACAGGCCCGCTCCTGAAACAAAAAGCGATGTTACCCAACAGCGGCCCTCGGGATTGGCGGGGCGGGCCAAGATCCCGGCGGCCCCTCGGAATGTGGGGTCATGACACTGTCAATCCTGCTTGTCAGTTTCCTCAAGCACATTCGCGTTTACAACTTTTTTCATTTTGCACGGCCCAACTTGCTGCGTTGCAACAAAAGACCCGTACAATTGTGAACAAGCGTGCTTTTTTTGCATGCACCGTTTGTCTCCTCCACCCTCTGAAAAGGTGGATTTGCCCCAAGCCGCAAGGTTTGGGGCATTTTTTTTGCCCGTTATCATCAAGGTCATTCTTTTTTTCCGCGATGCGCGCTGCCTTTCATCGCTTTGGTCATGACGACAAAACACCTTACTCCTGCCGATTACCTTAAAAAAATCCTGAACGCCAAGGTCTACGATGTGGCCACCGAATCGGCTCTGGAGTCGGCCATTCACCTGTCTCGCCGCTTGGGCAACAAGGTTTTGTTAAAGCGGGAGGACCAGCAAGCCGTGCACAGCTTCAAGCTGCGTGGGGCTTACAACAAAATGGCGCAACTCACGCCAGTGCAGCTGAAAAATGGCGTGATTTGCGCCTCGGCGGGCAACCATGCCCAAGGCGTGGCCTTGAGTGCCAGCAAACTGGGCACGCAAGCCATCATCGTCATGCCCACCACCACCCCGCAAGTCAAGATCGACGCGGTCAAAAGCTTGGGGGGCAACGTGGTGTTGTTTGGCGAGAGCTACTCCGACGCCTACAACCACGCATTGACCTTGCAAAAAAAACAGGGCCTGACCTTTGTTCACCCCTTTGATGACCCGGATGTGATCGCTGGGCAGGGCACGATTGCCATGGAAATCCTGCGCCAGCATCAGGGGCCGATCGATGCGGTGTTTGTGGCCATTGGCGGGGGCGGCTTGATCTCTGGCGTGGCCAACTACATCAAGGCCGTGCGCCCCGGGATCAAGGTCATCGGCGTGCAAATGAACGACTCCAACGCGATGATGCAGTCGGTGGCGGCCAAAAAACGCGTCAACTTGACCGATGTGGGCCTGTTTTCGGACGGCACAGCGGTCAAATTGGTGGGCGAAGAGACCTTTCGCGTGGCACGGGGCTTGGTGGACGAATTCATGACCGTGGACACCGATGCGGTGTGCGCCGCCATCAAAGACATTTTTGTGGACACCCGCTCGATTGTGGAGCCTGCAGGTGCATTGGCGGTGGCCGCCATCAAGCAGTATGTGGCCACCCACAAAACCAAAGGGCAGACCTACGCCGCCATTTTGTGTGGTGCCAACATGAACTTTGACCGCCTGCGTTTTGTGGCCGAACGGGCCGACGTGGGTGAAGAAAAAGAGGCCTTGTTTGCCGTCACGATTCCTGAAGAGCGCGGCAGCTTCAAGCGCTTTTTGGAGTTGATTGGCAGCTTGCCGGGCGGCCCCCGCAACGTGACCGAGTTCAACTACCGCATGAGCGACTCCGACCAGGCTCATGTGTTTTTGGGCCTGAGCACGCACGGAAAAGGCGAGAGCAGCAAGATCACGGCCAAATTCAACAAGCAACAGTTCAAGGCGATTGACCTGACGCACGACGAACTGGCCAAAGAGCACATCCGCCACATGGTGGGTGGGCATTCGGCCCTGTCACAAGACGAGCGCTTGCTGCGTTTTGAATTTCCAGAGCGCCCTGGGGCTTTGCTCAAATTTTTGAGCCTGATGCGCCCAGGCTGGAACATCAGCTTGTTCCATTACCGCAACCAAGGGGCCGACTACGGCCGCATCTTGGTCGGCCTGCAGGTGCCCCCCAAAGACAACAAAGCGTTTGACAAGTTCCTCAAAACGCTGGGGTATCCCTACAACGAAGAAACCGACAACCCGGTTTACCGTTTGTTTTTGCGCAGCTGATCGCTTGCAGGGCAAGCGCCTACAAACGCAGCAAGGGTCAAGGGGTTTTATCGAGTGCGGGCAGGGACAGGGTGAACGAGGATGGGCCGGTCGGTGCGGCTCCCACTTGGGCTTGGCGCTGGTTCAGGCTTTGCAAAAACAGCCCCTCAGCCAGCACCTGTCCTGCGCGGTAGGCCTTGGGCGCTTGGCCATCGATGGCGATCAAGGCACTGCCTTGGCCTGAAGCACCGGCCACCACACCCAACAATTGGTAGCGACTGGACTGCGCCACACTCATCACCGGTGCGTGGCCTTTGACGCCCCAGGCACGCTGCAAGTGAGCGGTATCTTCAGCGCCTGCCGGGCGGGCCATGGAAGCAGGGTTGGACACCAGCGGCACAGAGGGTGTTGTCCCGCCCGATGGGAACTGGAGCACCCAATAAACCACGCTGGCCGCTGCGGCGCACCCCATGCAGGTGCTCATGAATGCGGGCCACCAAGGGCGTGCTGCAAATGCAAAATTGGACAGTAACATGGGCGCATTATGATCGACGCCATGAAAACACCTGCCACCCCTTCAGCCCGCCGTCAGCGGGGTTTCACCCTGATCGAACTCATGGTCGTGCTGGCCATCATTGGCGTGCTGGCCGCGCTCATCGTGCCCAATGTATTGGGCCGGGCCGACGATGCCCGCATCACGGCCGCCCGCACCGACGTGGGCAACCTCATGCAGGCCCTCAAACTCTACAAGCTGGACAACCAGCGTTTCCCCACGGGGGCCCAAGGCTTGGGTGCACTCACCCTCAAGCCCACCACCGAACCCGTGCCCGGCAACTGGAAGCCCTACCTGGACAAGCTGCCCAATGACCCCTGGGGACGCCCCTACCAATACATGAACCCCGGCATCAAGGGCGAAGTGGATGTGCTGTCCTTTGGCGCTGACGGTCAAGCCGGCGGTGAGGGCAACAATGCAGACATCGGCAGCTGGCAATAAGCCCACACTGCGCGCCCTGCGCCCCCTGCGCCACCTTGGCCCAGCCGCCCCGTGCAGGGGCTTCACCTTGCTCGAACTGCTGGTGGTCATGGCCTTGATAGTGCTGGCCATGGCGGGTGTGAGCCTGTCGCTGCGTGACAGCGCAGACAGTGCCTTGCAACACGACGCCGAGCGCCTGGCCGCGTTGCTGGAGACCGGCCGGGCCCAAGCCCGTGCGAACGGCCTGCCCGTGGTTTGGCGGACGCCAGGTGCCGAATCTGGCTCGGCCTTTGTTTTTGAAGGCCTGCCGCCCCCCGGGCTGCCCCGCCAATGGCTGAGCGACACCACCCGCACAGCACCTGGCCAAACCCTCGTTTTGGGGCCGGAGCCCCTCATCGGCCCCCAGGCTTTGGCCCTGAGCAGCAGCGAACGCCCCGACCATCGCTTGTGGGTGGTCACCGATGGCCTGCGCCCTTTTCGGGTACAAAACCTTCCTCCCAACGGCAGCACCCCACCATGAGTGCCCCGCGCAACAGCGGCCCCCACAGGCCTGAAACAGCCCGCCGAAGCGGAGGTCGCTTTGCCCCATCGGCGCAAGGCTTCACCTTGATCGAGGTGTTGGTCGCCTTGGGCATCACAGCCGTGGCCCTGTTGGCCGGGCTGCAGGCCACCGGCTCGCTGGTGCGCAACGCCGATCGACAAACCGTGAGCATGCTGGGCCAAATTTGCGCCGAGAACGAACTCATTGCCCTGCGATTGCGACGACAGCTGCCCGACAACGGCAACCGCAGCATCGAATGCCCCCAAGCCGGTCGCCAGCTGCAAGTGGAGGTGTCGGTGCGCCCCACCCCCAACCCGAATTTTCGGCGGGTCGATGCCCGGGTGCTGGACGAAGGCCGCTATGTGCTGCAACTGTCCACCGTGATGGGGCGCAACTGATGGCCCCCCTGTCCTCCCGTGCACGCGGCTTCACCCTGATCGAGGTGCTGGTGGCCATTGCCATCATGGCCTTGATGAGCCTGATGGCCTGGCGCGGAATTGATGGCATGCTGCGCACCCAAAGTGGTTTGCAAACCCGTGCCGACGACATCCGCACCTTGCAAGCGGGCCTGGCCCAATGGCAAACCGACCTGGACCAATTGGCCGAATTGGCCGGCACCCCCAGCTGGGACTGGGACGGGCAGGTGCTGCGCCTGACACGCCGCAGCGCAGACGCCCCCCCATCACCCAACGGCCCTGTGCCCAGTGTGCAGGTGGTGGCCTGGACGTGGCGCATCGACCCAGGTCGGCCCGGTGGCGGTGACTGGCAACGCTGGCAATCGCCCCCACTGACCCAAAGCCAGGACTGGCAAACCGCCTGGGATGCGGCGCGGCAATGGAGCCAGACACCCGACGATGCGGCCCGCGCCGGGCAAATTCAAATCCACCCTTTGGCGGGTTGGCAAATTTTTGTGCACCGGGGTGGCGCGTGGACCAACCCTTTGTCCAGCGATGCCGTGACGGCAGGCCCCAACACCCCACCCCAGTCACCTCCACGACCCAACACGCCTGCCGCCGCCCCCACCCCAGCAGCCACCAGCGCCAGCACAACACCTGATGGTGTGCGTCTGGTGCTGAGCTTGCCCCCCGGGCCTGCGGGGGCAGGTCCCCTGACGCTCGATTGGGTGCGCCCCACCTTGTCTGGAGCCCCCTCATGACGCGGCCCCACGCCCCAGGTCACGCCCCAACAGCGCGACACGCCAAACAGCCGGGCCAAGCCGGTGCCGCCTTGTTGGTGGCCATGCTCACCGTGGCCCTGGTGGCCACGCTGGCCAGTGCCGCCCTGTGGCAACAGTGGCGGCAAGTGGAAATTGAATCCGCCGAACGGGGTCGCAGCCAAACCGCCTGGATGATGACCGGGGCCCTGGACTGGGCCCGACTGATCTTGCGCGAAGACGCGGTCTCTGCCCAAGGTGCAAGCGTTGACCATTTGGGTGAACCTTGGGCTTTGCCGGTGCAAGAATCCAAACTGTCTTCGTTTTTGTCACAAGACCAGCAATGGCGCGAAGACGATGCCGAGGTCTTTTTATCGGGCCGAATCACCGATGCCCAATCGCGCATGAACCTGGCCAATCTGACCGAAGACGGCAAACCCTCGCCCTTGGCCCTGGCGCAATTGGCTGCGCTGTTTGACCGCTTGCAGCTGCCCCAGTCCGAGCTGCAAAAACTGCTCGACCAGTGGTTGACCGCCCAACCCCTCAACAACAACAGCATCCGCCAACCCGTCTCGGGCCAATCCAAAGCAGTGCCCTTGGTGCCGCAACAAACCGCCCAACTGCGCTGGATGGGCCTGAGCGCAGCCACCTTGCTTGCCTTGCAAGATCACATCACCGTGCTGCCCGAGCCCACGCCCATCAACATCAACACCGCCTCAGCCGAGGTGCTCTCGGCCAGCCTGGTGGGTTTTGACCTGCCGTCAGCACGTCAAGCGGTGGCCTTGCGGGCACGGGGGCACTGGGCCAGCCTGAACGCGGCCCGCGAAGCACTGGGACCGGCAGGTTTGCAACTCAATGACAAGCAGCACAGCGTGCAAAGCCGTTACTTTGAGGTGCTGGGGCGCATGCGCATTGACAACGTGGTCCAGCAAGAGCTGGCCTTGATGCGCCGCGAAGGCAACCAAGTGCGCATGCTGTGGCGGGTCAAAAGCCCCCAGCAAAGTCACAGTGCCCCTCTACAATGAATCGCACATGCGCACCCTGATCATTCAATTGCCCCCCGGCCCGGCCGGCCCCAACACGGTTTACCCTCACGCCCTGGTGCAGCCCGAGCGTGAACCGGCCTCTGTGCGCCTGCAGTGGTCGGGCATCACCTTGTTGCCCAGCGCCGACCGGCAGACCGAAGTGCTGGTTTTGTTGCCCGCGGCCTGCCTGTCGTGGCACCGGGTTGAGTTGCCCCCGGGCCTGCACAAACAGGCTTCACGCCTGCAAGCGGCCTTGCAAGGCCTGCTCGAAGACCGCCTGCTCGACGACCCCGCCCAGTTGCACATGGCTTTGCAAACCGGCTGGAAAGACATGCCCCAGCCCTGGGTGGGCGTGTGCCGACGCCAATGGCTGCGCGAACACCTCCAAGCGCTCGAACAAGTCGGCCTGCAGGTGCACCGCATCGTGCCCGAAATCGCACCGGGCGCCGCGCCACTGCAACTTTTGGCACTGGGCGATGCCCAGACCGGCTGGCTGTGGGCGGCACACCCCGAACGCGGCGTCTGGGGCATGCCCCTTGAGCCCCTGCGCACGCTGGCCGGACGCTTTGGCCTGAGCCCTCAAGAACTGGACAAGGCCGACTTGTTGGCCGAACCGGCCGCAGTGGCCCCCATCACCGAAGCGCTGGCACGCTCAGCGCAACTGATGCCCCCGGGGCAACACTGGCTGAACGCCATCGACTCCGACTGGGACTTGGCGCAATTTGACTTTCGGGCCAATGCACAAGCGCGTTACCTCAAAAACGGTCAAAAGGGCCTCAGCACCCTGTGGAACAGCCCCGCCTGGCGACCGACCCGCTGGGGCTTGGGCCTGCTCTTGGTCAGCCAACTCGTCGGCCTGAACGCCTGGGCCTGGAAAACACGCGCCAACTGGCAGGCCGAAGAACAAAGTTGGGCCCGCATGCTCAAACAAAGCTTTCCGCAAACCCAGCTCGTGGTGGATGCCCCGGTCCAAATGGCGCGAGAAATCGAACAACTACAGCAAAACTCTGGCCAACTCGGCCCTGCCGACCTCGAAGCCATGCTGGCCGCTCTGGGCCAGGCGCTGCCCGCAGGCACAGCAGCACCCAGCCAATGGGCCTACCAAAGCGGCCAACTGAAGTTGACAGGATTTCAACCCGCTGCCAGCGAGCAAGCGGCCCTGAAAACGGCGCTGCAAGCGCAGGGCTACCTGCTCAAGCCCGAAGGCGAAGGCTGGTTGATGTCTGGGTCTCCCGCCAAGGAAAGCACCCCATGAGCCGTAACCAAGCCATCTTCCAAGTACTGCATCAAGCTTGGCAACAGCGCAGCCCCCGTGAAAAAAAGGGCTTGGCTTTGGTCGCCCTGTTGCTGACATTGACTTTGCTGTGGAGCCTGGCCATCAGCCCCGCCTGGCGCACCTGGCAACAAGCCCCCGCCAAGCAAGCCCAGCTGGACCGGCAAACACAGCGCATGCGCGAACTGCAAGCCCAAGCCAAAAGCCTGCAATCACCCCCAGCCCACTCGGGTGACCAAGCGCGTCAATGGCTGGAAGCCAGCGTGCGCGATTTGGGCGCGGGCGCGCGCATTCAGGTGCAAGGCGATCGCGCCACCTTGAGCGTGGAATCGGCCCCGGCCGACAGCATGGCCCGCTGGCTCAGCCAAGCCCGCGAACGGGCCCAGGCCCTGCCCGTGCAAGCCCAACTGCAACAAGCCGCCCCGCCCAGCCCGAATGCCAACCCGGCAGCACCCTCGGCAGGCAAGTCCGCCATGCCCTCAGCAGGACCTGCCGCATGGGCGAGCCTGCCCCAGCCCGCACCCAGCGGTGCCCAAGCCAACACCAGCGGTGTGCATTGGCGCGGCAGTGTGGTGCTTCGTTTGCCCGCCACGCCATGAACCAGCGCATCACCCCCGCCCTGCGCCCGCGATGGCGTCATGCGCTTTGGGGCGCAATGTTGGGCCTGCTGGTGGCCACCTGCGTGTGGGCCCCCGCACGCTGGCTGGCCTGGGGCGTAGCGCAAGCCAGCCAAGGACGCGTGCAGCTGCTCGACCCACGCAACGGCCTGTGGACCGGATCGGCGCAACTGGTGCTCAGCGGGGGCAGTGGCAGCCGCGACGCACAAGCCCTGCCCGGTCGGCTGCGCTGGCGCATTCAACCCACCTGGAGCGGCTTGCAACTGCTTTGGCGCGCCGAATGCTGCATGACACAAACCGCCAGCATAGAACTGAAGCCTGGCTTGTCCAGCCTGCAAGTGAGCGTCAGCGACCACCTCTCCCAATGGCCAGCCGCCTTGCTGACCGGCCTGGGTGCCCCCTGGAACACCCTGCAACCCGAAGGCCAGCTGCAATGGCGCACCGAAGGCCTGCAACTGCGCTGGAGCGAAGGCCGCATGCAAATGAAAGGCCAGGTCGAGCTGCAAGTGCAGCAACTGTCCTCCCGCTTGAGCACCCTCAAACCCATGGGCAGTTACCTGATTCACCTGAACGGTCGCCCCGAAGGCACGGCCACCCCGGAGCTGCTCTTGAGCACCCTGCAAGGGCCTTTGCTCTTGAGCGGGCAAGGCCAATGGGTCGGTGCACGCCTGCGCTTTACAGGCGAAGCCAGTGCCCAAGAAGGGCACGAAGCGGCCTTGTCCAATTTGCTGAACATTGTGGGCCGCCGCCAAGGCCCACGCAGCCTGCTGTCTTTGGGCTGAACCCCACACCACCGATTGAACCCGCCCACACACCATGAACGCCACCCCTTTCTTTGCCCGCTTGTCCCAGCCCTTGCCATCCACACGCCTGTGGCAGCCTCTGGCACTGAGCTGGGTCTGCCTGTCCAGCGCACTGGCCCAAGCCCCCAACACCGAGCCCGCCCAGGCCCCCAGCTCGGCCCTGAACTCGGCCACCACCGCAGCCCAGCCACAAGCCAAGTCGGCCGCTCGCAAAGCCACGCGGCAAGAGCCGGTCACGCTCAACTTTGTCAACGCCGACATCGAAGCCGTGGCCCGTACCTTGGCCACTTTGTCTGGGCACAACGTGGTGGTGGACCCCCGGGTCAAGGGCACCGTTTCGCTGTCCAGCCAACTGCCCGTGCCGCCGGCCCAGGCCTTGCGCCTGTTTGCCGTGCAACTGCGCACCCAAGGCTTTGCCCTGGTGGAGTCGTCGGGGCTGTACACCGTGCTGCCTGAGGCCGAAGCCAAGCTGCAAAGCAGCGCCGTCTCGGCCGGTGCCGTGCCCGCCAGCAGCGGCCAAATCATCACCCAAATTTTCAGGCTCAACCACGAAAACGCCAACAACCTGGTGCCGGTGCTGCGCCCCCTCATCAGCCCCAACAACACCATCAACGTCAACCCGGGCACCAACGCCTTGGTGATCACCGACTACAGCGAGAACCTGCAACGCCTGGCCCGCATCGTGGCGGCACTCGATGTGGCCAACGCCACCGGGGTCGAGATGATCCGGCTGCAACACGGCGTGGCCAGCGACCTGGCCCCCATGGTGCTGCGCCTGCTCGAATCCACGGCCGCTGCCGCCGTGGCCAGCCAAGGACAAACCGACAACTTGTTCAAAACCACCGTGCTGCCCGACGTGCGCACCAACGCCTTGATCGTGCGTGCCGCCAACCCGGCCCGTCTGGCCTTGGTGCGGGGCCTGGTCAGCCAACTGGACCAGCCCAGCGCCACCGGGCCGGGCGCGGCCAGTGGCAACATCCATGTGGTGTACCTGAAGAACGCCGACGCCACCAAACTGGCCATCACCTTGCGTGCCGCCATGTCTGGCGAGTCGCGCAGCACGCCAGGCAGCACACCGGCCAGCACGGGCAACACGGCACCTTCCGGCCCGGCATCGGCGGCCACAACCAGCCTGAACGCCAGCGCCAGCCCTTCCACAGGCGGCCAAATTCAGGCCGACCCGGCCACCAATTCGCTCATCATCACAGCCCCCGAACCGCAATACCGGCAACTGCGCTCGGTGATCGAGATGCTCGACCAACGCCGCGCTCAGGTGTTTGTAGAAAGCCTGATTGCCGAAGTCAGCGCCGACAAGGCCGCCGAGTTTGGCGTGCAGTGGCTCAGCGGCACAGGCAACAGTGGCAGCGCGGTGGGCCTGTTGGGCACCAACTTTGCGGTAGGCGGCACCAATTTGTTCAGCTTGGCCGCCAACGCAGCCACCGGCAACTACACCCCCTCGACAGGCCTGAATGTGGCCGTTGGCGAGCGGCGCAACGGCGTGCTGGCCTTGGGCGCATTGGCGAGGTTTTTACAGTCCAATGGCGACGCCAATGTGCTGTCCACCCCCAACTTGCTCACCCTGGACAACGAAGAAGCCAAAATTGTCATTGGCCAAAACGTGCCCTTTGTGACCGGCCAATACACGTCCAACAATACCAACGCCGGTGCGGTCAACCCGTTTCAAACCATCGAGCGCAAAGACGTGGGCCTGACCCTGCGCGTCAAGCCGCAAATCAGCGAAAACGGCACGGTGAAGATGCAAATCTTCCAGGAAGTCAGCAGCATCGACAGCAAAAGCTCATCGACGGCCGGGCTGATCACCAACAAACGCTCCATCGAGTCGAGCGTGCTGGTCGACGATGGCTCCATCGTGGTGCTGGGCGGCTTGCTGCAAGACGACACCAGCAACACCCAGGAAAAAGTGCCCGGCCTGGGGGACATTCCGATTTTTGGCAACCTGTTTCGGGCCGAAGCCCGCAGCCGCAAAAAGACCAACTTGATGGTGTTTTTGCGGCCGGTGGTGGTGCGCGACGGTGCGGCCACCGAAGCCCTGTCACTGGGACGTTACGAACAAATGCGGCTCAACCAAATGAGCTTTCAGCCCGCTGCCAACGGTGCGCTGCCCGTGCCCGGCTCGGCCGTCCTTCCCCCATTGACCGGGGGCAACCCAGCCACTGCCCCCGCCCCAGCCAAGCCCTGAGTTGCCCATGCGCTACCCCTTGCCCTATGCCTTTGCCCGCACCCATCGTTTGCTGCTCGAAGACGATGCGCAGGCCCTGACCCTGTGGTTTTGTGACGAGAGCGATCGCTCGGCCCTGTCCGAGGTGACGCGCCAGTTTGCCGGGCCCCATTGGCAGATGCAGCACAGCACCGCCACCGAACTGGCCCAACGCATCCACCAGGCTTATTCGGGCGGCCAAGCCAACAGCAGCTCCAGCGCCGCCGCCGTGGTCAGCGAAGTTGAATCCGAAGCCGACCTCTCGCGCATGATGCAAGACCTGCCCGCCGTGGAAGACCTGCTGGAGGCCAGCGACGACGCGCCCATCATCCGCATGCTCAACGCCTTGCTGACGCAGGCGGCACGCGACGGGGCCAGCGACATCCACATCGAGCCGTATGAACGCCATTCGAGTGTGCGCTTTCGCATAGACGGCACGCTGCGCGAGGTTGTACAACCGAACCGGGCGCTGCACGCAGCACTGATTTCGCGCCTGAAAATCATGGCCGAACTCGACATTGCCGAAAAACGACTCCCCCAAGACGGCCGCATCAGCCTGCGTCTGGGCTCACGCGCGGTCGATGTGCGCGTGTCCACGCTGCCCAGCGCCCATGGCGAACGGGCCGTGTTGCGTTTGCTCGACAAAAGTGAAGCGCGTTTGACACTGGAAGCGGTGGGTATGCAGGGCCAAGTCTTGCAACAAGTGGACCAATTGATCCACCAGCCACATGGCATTTTGCTGGTCACCGGCCCCACCGGCTCGGGCAAAACCACCAGCCTGTATGCCGCGCTGCAGCGGCTGGATGCCACACGCAACAACATCATGACGGTGGAAGACCCCATCGAATACGAGCTGCCCGGCGTGGGGCAAACGCAGGTCAACGCCAAAATCGACCTGAGCTTTGCCAAAGCCTTGCGGGCCATCTTGCGGCAAGACCCGGACGTGATCATGATCGGCGAGATCCGCGACTTTGAAACCGCGCAGATCGCCATTCAAGCCTCGCTCACAGGCCACCTGGTGCTGGCCACGCTGCACACCAACGACGCGGCCAGTGCCGTGAACCGTTTGATCGACATGGGCGTCGAGCCGTTTTTGCTCAGCTCGTCGCTGCTGGGCGTGCTGGCCCAGCGCCTGGTGCGCAAGCGCTGCACCGCCTGCCACGGCGTGGGTTGCGACGTCTGCGGGCAAACGGGGTATGCCGGGCGCACCGGGGTGTTTGAACTGCTGGTGGCCACCGACAACATCAAGGCCCAAATCCACAACCGCGCCGCCGAAGCCGACTTGCGTGCCACCGCGCTGGCCCAAGGCATGGTGTTGATGCGCGACGACGGCCAGCGCTTGGTGGATGCGGGCATCACCAGCGCCGAAGAACTGCTGCGCGTGACGCGGGACTGAAGCCCCATGCGCCCCACTTTTTTGCCCCGTTCCGGCCGCTTTGCCAGGGCCAAGTCGCGCCCACAAAACCTGCGCCTGCAGGCGATGGGCTGGGCTTGGGTGTTGATGGCAGGAGGCGCGCACGCGCAAGCAGACCTTCAAACGCCAAGCCAAACGCCGGACAAGGCGCTCACAGCGCCAGGGGCGGCACCCTCCGCAGACCGCACCTCACAAGACACCGCACCCGAGCCCCCCACGCCGGACCAGATTCAGGCCAAGCGCTGGCAATACACCATGGGGCTCAAACTCAAGTCCAGTGAACAAGCCGATGGCCGCAAAAGCCTGGACCTGCGCCCCGTGCTGGGTCTGCGCTACGGACGCTGGCGACTGGGCCATGCCACGGGCGACGAATGGTTCAAATTCAGCGGCTACCGCGAAGCCACCAATTTGGCCTACGACCTGCGCGATGACGACAAACTCCACATCGCCTTGTCCGCACGCATCCAGAACATCCAGGACAACAGCAGTTTTGATGGCTTCAGTTCGGGCAAAAACACCGTGCGCGGGCGCGTCAGTGCGAGCTACCAACTCGACAAACACTGGTCGCTGGGCAGCGATGTCACACAAGACCTGATGAACCGGGGCGATGGCACCACCTTGTCCATGGGCTTGTCTTATTTGTGGCCTTTGAGCGAACGCAGCGCCCTGAGCCTGAGTAGCGGTGCGACGTGGGCCACGGCCCGGCATTGGGCCACCCAACTGCGCTTGAGGCCAGTGCCTGAGGGCGGTTGGCAAGCCGGTCTGGGCGACTGGGGCTGGGGCATGAGTTACCGCTATGCCCTCACCCCGCAGTGGGCCTGGTTTGGCACCCTGGGCACCGCCCGCCACCTGGGGCAAGTCAACGAAGTCAGCCCCAGCAACTTCAGCTGGAACGGCCAACTGGGCCTGCTTTACTTCAGCCGCTGAGAACACGACATGCCCGCTTACCGTTTTGAAGCCCTGCAAACCAATGGCAGCACGCGCAAAGGCACCCTGGAGGCCGACAGCCTGAAAACCGCACGCACCCAACTGCGAGCGCAGTCGCTGGTGCCCTTGATGGTCGAGGCCATCGCCTCGGGCAGCGGGAGTGATGCGGATGCCGCCTTGCCCTGGTGGCAAAGACCGATCGGCCCAGGCCGGGTGTTCAGCAGCAGCCAACGCGCCGTGTGGACGCGCCAACTGGCTAGCCTGGTGGGCAGCGGCCTGCCCATCGAACGGGCCTTGTCGGCCCTGGCCGAAGAAGCCGACCACGACAAACAAGGCCAGTTGATGGCAGCCATCCGGGCCGAGGTCAACTCGGGCAGCACCTTGGGCCGGGCTTTGGCGCAATTTCCCAAGGAATTTCCCGCCATCGACCGCGCCGTGATCGCCGCAGGCGAACAAAGCGGGCACCTGTCCGATGTGCTGCACCAACTGGCCGCCGACCTGGAAGACCAGCAGGTGCTGCGCTCCAAACTGTTGTCGGCCTCGTTGTACCCCGCCATCGTGAGCTTGGTGGCCTTGGCCATCGTGGTGTTTTTGGTGACCTCGGTGGTGCCCCAAGTGGCCGGGGTGTTTGCCGGCACCCAACGCCAACTGCCCGGCCTGACGGTGGCCATGCTGGCCCTGAGCGATTTGGTGCGCCATTGGGGCTGGCTGATGCTGCTGGTGCTGGTCTGCGCCGGGGTGGCCTTTCGTTTGGCCATGCGCCAAGAGGCCTTGCGCCTGCGCTTTGACGCCGCCTGGCTGCGACTGCCCTTGATCGGGCGACTGGCCCGGGGCTACAACAGCGCCCGCTTTGCCTCCACCCTGGCCATGCTCACCGCCGCAGGCGTGCCCATTCTCAAAGCGCTGCAAGCAGCGGCCGACACCTTGTCCAATCAGGCCCTTCGGGCCGACGCCCTGGAAGCCTTGGTGCGCGTGCGCGAAGGTGCGCCCCTGGGCACCGCCTTGGCGCAAAACGCCCGGTTTCCGGGCTTGCTGTCGATGTTTGCACGGCTGGGCGAACAAACCGGGCAACTGCCCTTGATGCTGCAAAGGGCGGCGCAGCAGCTATCCAGCGAAGTGCAGCGCCGCGCCATGGCCCTGGCCACGGTGCTGGAGCCCTTGCTCATCGTGACCATGGGGGGCGTGGTCATGCTGATTGTGCTGGCCGTGCTCATGCCCATCATGCAACTGAACCAATGGGTCAAGTGAGCGCGGGCAGCCGCTGCGCCACGTAACGCAAGCGACCCTCGCCACACAAAGCGGGCCTTAAGATGATGTTGTGATTGACCTTTTGCAAACGAATTCGGCATGACGCCGCCTAAACCTGCCCTGTCTTGGCTCCAGCGCTGCGCTCATGTGCACCAGCGCGGCCTGCGCATGTTTGCCGCCTGGCCTGTGGCGGTGCAGGGCATGGTCTGGATGGTGTTGGGCGGCTTGCTGTTTTCTTTTTTGAACGCCATTGCCCGGGACTTGACGCTGCACCTGGACGTGTACCAGTCACAGTTCTTGCGCTACCTGTTTGGCCTGTTGTTCATCTTGCCCTGGGTCTGGCGTGACGGTTGGCGGGCTTACATGCCGGTCAACATGGTGGGCCAGTTCTGGCGTGGCGGCGTGCACACCCTGGGCCTGATTTTGTGGTTCACCGCTCTGCCCAAGATTCCTTTGGCCGACATGACGGCCATTGGTTTTACCGGGCCGATTTTCATCATGATCGGGGCCGCTTGGTTTTTGGGTGAACCCATGCGCAAAGACCGCTGGATCGCCGCCATCGTGGGTTTTGCCGGGGTGCTGGTGGTGGTTTTGCCCAAAATGTCGGGCGAAGGTGGTTGGTTCAACTTGGTCATGCTGGCCTCTTCACCGGTGTTTGCCGCGTCCTTTTTGATCACCAAGGCCCTGACCCGCTACGAAAAAGCGGGGGTCATTGTGCTGTGGCAAGCGCTGACCGTCACGGTTTTGAGCCTGCCCATGGCCTTGCCCAACTGGCAAGCGCCCACGCTCATGCAGTGGATCGGCTTTGCCGCCACCGGGGTCTTGGGCACGCTGGCCCATTACTGCCTCACACGGGCCTTTGGTTTGGCCGACATTTCGGCCACCCAGTCGCTGCGCTTTTTGGACCTGGTGTGGGCCTCGTTGCTGGGCTGGCTGGTGTTTGGCGACGTGCCCAGCCAGTGGACTTGGGCAGGGGCCTTGGTCATCCTGGGGGCCACTGTGTGGATTGCCCGCCGAGAAAGCCGGAGAAAGGTCCCCACATCCCACTGAGGGGGTATATTGCCGCCTCTACACAGGGAGAGTGTTGTGATCGACATCGAGCCATTGCGCTATGCATGGACCCCAGGGGGCCAAGACACCCTGACACTGGGGCGCTTGCAAGTCAGTACCGGACAAACCGTTTTTTTGCATGGCCCCAGCGGCTGTGGCAAAAGCACCTTGCTCGGGCTGCTGGCCGGTGTATTGACACCCCAACAGGGTCGTGTGTCTTTGCTCGGGCAAGACTGGGCTGCCTTGAAAGCGGGCCAGCGCGACGCCTTTCGGGCCGACCATGTGGGCGTGGTGTTTCAGCAGTTCAACTTGCTGCCGTTCTTAAGCGTGCTGGACAACGTGACCCTGCCTTGCCGCTTTTCCAAGCTGCGGCGTTCTCGCTGCCAAGCCAGCGGTGGCCCCGAGGCCACGGCCCAAAGCTGGTTGCAGCGCATGGCCCTGCCCGAGGCCCTGTGGAGCCGCCGCGCCGACGCCTTGTCGGTGGGCCAGCAGCAGCGTGTGGCCGCTGCCCGCGCCCTGATGGGCCAGCCCGAATTGATCCTGGCCGACGAGCCCACTTCGGCGCTCGACGCCGCCTTGCGCCAGGGCTTCATGGACTTGTTGCTGCAAGCGACACGCGATGCGGGCAGCACTTTGGTGTGCGTGAGCCACGACGAGCAGCAGGCGGTGCGCTTTGATGTGCAATGGTCATTGCCCGCCTTGCAGCAAGTGGGGGTGAGCGCATGAACAGCCTGCTCAACATCGCCCGGCAAAGCGCGTGGAACCGCCGCAGCACTCTAGTCTGGGTGGTCGTGTCACTGGCCCTGGCCACCGCCTTGCTCTGGACACTGGAGCGTTTGCGCCACGACATCCGCAGCAGTTTTTCGCAATCGGTCAGCGGGGTCGACTTGATCGTGGGCGCCCGCAGCAGCCCGGTGCAGCTCATGCTGTTTTCGGTGTTCCACATTGGCAGCGTGCCGCAAAGCATGAGCATGGACAGCGTGAACAAGCTGGCCCAGCACCGCTCGGTGTCCTGGGTGGTGCCCTTGAGTTTGGGTGACTCGCACC
Organism: Comamonadaceae bacterium PBBC1; assembly: GCA_002256145.1. Lineage (GTDB taxonomy): Bacteria > Pseudomonadota > Gammaproteobacteria > Burkholderiales > Burkholderiaceae_C > Limnohabitans_A. The sequence goes on along the minus strand of NKIP01000013.1, from coordinate 66,078 downwards.
GGGGCTTTCCGGTGCTGGGCACCACACCCGCTTACTTTCAGCACTTTGCCTATGGCGACAAACAACCGCTGGTTTTGCAACAAGGCGCGGTATTTGCCGACACGCTGGACGGTTTGTACGAGGCGGTGATCGGGGCCGAAGTGGCCCGCAAGATGGGTTACGGCCTGGGCCAAAGCATCACGCTGGGCCATGGCCTGCACGATGACCATGACCACGACGGTGATGCGGCCGATGAACACGCCGACAAGCCCTTCAAGGTGGTCGGCATTTTGGCCCCCACAGGCACCCCGGTGGATCGTACGGTGCATGTGAGCCTGCAAGCTCTGGAAGCCCTGCACCTGGGCTGGGTGGCGGGCACCCCCATGCCGGGCGGACACATCCCGGCCGATCAGGCGCGTAAATTCAAGCTGCAGCCCGAAGAAGTCACCGCCGCCTTGGTGGGCCTGAAAAGTCGGGCAGCGGTGTTCAATGTGCAGCGCTTTGTGAACTTTTACGAAGCCGAAGCGCTGATGGGCGTGATGCCCGGTGTGGCGCTGGGTGAGCTGTGGTCGGTGCTGGGCCTGGGCGAAAACGCCTTGCTGGCGGTGTCGGCCTTGGTGGCTTTGGTGAGTGTGGTCTCGCTCATGGCGGTGGTGCTGGCGGGCCTGAACGAGCGCCGCCGTGAACTGGCCGTGCTGCGCGCAGTGGGCGCAGGACCGCGCCATGTGCTGGGCCTGCTCACTTTAGAGGGGGTGTGGGTCACCTGCGCCGGGGTTGTGTTGGGTGTACTGCTGGCCTACGCAGGCATGGCCCTGGCCACGCCCTGGCTGCAGCAGTCGCTGGGCATCCGCTTGCAACTGGCTGCGCCTTTGCCCACACAACTGGCTTTGACCGGTGGTGTGTTGCTGGCCGGTTTGCTGGCCAGCCTGGGGCCGGCCTGGCGGGCCTACCGCCTGTCTTTGGCCGATGGCTTGTCACCACGGGTTTGAGCGAGGAAAGTCCCGCGTGTTGAAAGAGCATGCCCTGCAAGCGATCTACCGACGCAACCTAGCAACCGTCGCCATCGCCAGCAGGGCTGGCTCCTACAAAAAACCGTTGACCGTTGCTGCGTTTGTAGGCGCTTGCCCTGCAAGCGATGAACCTTCGCATCCCCACCACCGGCACCATCGCCAGCAGGGCTGGCTCCTACAAAAAACCGTTGACCGTTGCTGCGTTTGTAGGCGCTTGCCCTGCAAGCGATGAACCTTCGCATCCCCACCACCGGCGCCATCGCCAGCAGGGCTGGCTCCTATAAAAACTCTTGACCGTTGCTGCCTTTGTAGGCGCTTGCCCTGCAAGCAATCTGGCTTACAGTGGGGACATGGGAGTCCATATGAACAAAACCTTGCTGATTCAAAACACCGCGCTGCTGGCAAGTCTGCTGCTGGCCGGATCCGCCTTCGCGCAAAGTGTGCGCGAAACCGCACGAGAGACCGTGCCCCAAGTGCAACCGTCTTTGTCGGCGGGTACGCCCCCTGAAGGGGCCAGCACCCCCGGTCCCACCCGAACCATTGGCTGGGAGCAGCTCATTCCCACAGGCTGGGACCCTTACAAAGACCTCAAGGCCTTGAACCTGCAAAGCCTGAAAGACAACGACCCCAAGGCCGATGAAGCCCTGAAAAAAATGCGCCAGATGTGGGACAACGCCCCCATCAACCCCTTGATCCTGGGGCAAAACGTGCGCCTGCCCGGCTACCTGGTGCCCCTGGAAGACTTGCCTGAAGGCCTCAAGGAATTTTTGCTGGTGCCTTACTTTGGGGCCTGCGTGCACTCGCCACCACCGCCCGCCAACCAGATCGTGCACGTCAAGCTTGACCAAGCCGTTAAGCGCTTTCGCAGCATGGACACCGTGTGGGTGACCGGCACTCTGAGCGCCACCAAAACCGACTCGCACATGGGGGTGGCCAGTTACCGCATCGACGCCAAATTGGTGACACCCTATTCCGAGAAAAAATAAGCCTGCATCGACAAGGCGCTTCACCATTTCAACTGCACCGGAGATCACAATGCCCATCTCACTGGAAGGCCAATTGGTCGTGGCGATTTCATCGCGGGCCTTGTTTGACTTTGAAGAAGAAAACCGGGTGTTTGAGCAAGGCGACGACCGCGCTTACATGCAATTGCAGCTGCAACGTCTGGAAGCGCCGGCCAAACCGGGCGTGGCGTTTTCTTTGGTGCGCAAGTTGTTGGCCTTCAACGACGCCGATGCGCAGCGGGTCGAGGTGGTCATCCTCTCACGCAACGACCCGGTCTCGGGCATGCGGGTGTTCCGCTCGGCGCAGCACTACGGCCTGACCATTCAGCGCGGCAGCTTCACCCGGGGACAGCCGCCTTGGCGCTACCTCAGGCCGCTCAACGCCAACTTGTTTTTGTCCACGCATTTGTCCGATGTGCGTGCCGCCTTGGGGGCTGGAGTGCCCGCAGCGCAGGTCTACCCCCACTCGGCGCTGGCCTCGGAATCTCACCCGAACGAGGTGCGCATCGCATTTGATGGCGATGCGGTGTTGTTTTCGGACGAGGCCGAACGGGTGTTTCAGTCGGAAGGTCTGACGGCTTTTCAGGCGCACGAACGCGACAAAGCCGAACAACCCCTGCTGGCCGGCCCCTTCAAGCCTTTGCTGGCCGCATTGCAACGACTGCAACAAGAGGGCACACCCCACATGCGCATCCGCACCGCCTTGGTCACCGCCCGCAGCGCTCCGGCCCACGAACGCGCCATCCGCACGCTGATGAATTGGAACATTGAGGTGGACGAGGCCATGTTTTTGGGCGGCTTGCCCAAGGGCGAATTTTTGCGTGAATTCGAGCCTGATTTCTTTTTTGACGACCAAACCGGCCACATCGAATCGGCCGCCCGACATGTGCCGTCTGGCCATGTCGCATCAGGTGTGTCCAACCCTGAGTAAGTATTGCCCTGCAAGGGATTAACCCGTGCAGGTGAACAAGCGTCATCATCGCCAGCAGGGCTGGCTCCTACTTTTGACCATTGCTGCCTTTGTAGGAAGTTGCCCTGCAAGCGATCAACCCGTGCAGGTGAACAAGCGTCGCCATCGCCAGCAGGGCGGGCGAATCAGTTTTGGAGGGCAGCTATGCGCTCTTCAATCGGTGGGTGGGTGCTGAACAGCTGACCGATGCCACCGGCGATGCCCATGGCGGCCATGCTCTTGGGCAACTCGGCGGTGTGCACGCCACCCAAACGGGCCAAAGCGTTGATCATGGGCTGCTTGCGGCCCATCAATTGGGCAGCACCGGCGTCTGCGCGGAACTCACGCTGGCGGCTGAACCAGGCCACGATGATGGCGGCGACAAAGCCCAGCAAGATGTCCATCACGATGGTGGTGATGAAATAGCCCATGCCGGGGCCTGTGCTTTCTTCGTCGTTTTTGCGCAGGAAGCTGTCCACGGCATAACCCACCACACGCGAAATGAACACCACAAAGGTGTTCATCACACCTTGAATCAGCGCCATGGTGACCATGTCACCGTTGGCAATGTGCGCCACTTCATGGGCCAGCACGGCTTCGATTTCTTCGTGGGTCATGTTTTGCAACAAGCCGGTGGACACGGCCACCAAAGCCGAGTCACGGAAAGCGCCGGTGGCAAAGGCGTTGGGGTCGCCTTCAAAAACGCCCACTTCGGGCATGCCGATGCCGGCTTTGTCGGCCAACTTGCGCACGGTGTCCACAATCCAGGCTTCGTCGGCGTTGGCCGGTTGGTCAATGAGCTTCACGCCCGAGGACATCTTGGCGATCCACTTGCTCATGAGCAAAGAAATGATGGCGCCACCAAAGCCCATGATCAGTGCAAAGCCGAGCAAAGCACCCAAGTTCAGACCGTTGGAGGTCAAAAATTTGTTCACGCCCAACAAACTGGCGACGAGGCCCAACACCACCACCACGGCAATGTTGGTCAAGACAAACAGAAAAATACGTTTCATGGAAGGTTTCTCTTTCAACCCGAAAGACGCGGGCACGTTGTGGCGAATATTAGGGGCTTGTTGCCCAAAATCAAGATGACCCGGTGATTTCCGGATTGGCGTACGGTTTTTCAGGCGGGTGCTGAGCGTTTGACCCGGCGCGGACGAAACACGCTGCGGTCTTCGTAAAAACCCGGGTCTGCATTGTCTGGCCACCAACCCGGTACGCCCAAAATCGGCAAGGGGCTGAAGGGCTTGAGGGCCAGTTTGTCGGCCGTCAGGTCATGGGCCAACCAATCGTCGATTTGGTCGTGTGGCACCTCGCCTGGCACACGCCACAAATGCACCGTGATGGATTTGTAGGGTTGCACCATTTTTTCGAGTGCGGCATGGCCAAAGGTCCACAGCCGGGTGTGGTGCCATTCATCGCGCCGCGTCACCAAGGCTTCGCGCCATTGGTGGGTGGTCAGGGCTTGCCACAGCGCGTCTGAGGGCTGGATCAGCCAGGCGTTTTCATCAAACACCGTGGCCGCATCGCGCACCGCGCCCCGCACCTGCCCCACGCCCGCGCGGGCGATTTCTGCGCCTTGCAGCCGGTTGAGCTGGCGCTTGGCCTGCGGAAAGTGCATCCAGCACAAGGCGTTGAAAAAGTCGTGCAAGCCTTCGCGGGTGGGCACCTGGCCCCGGGCCAAGATGAAGTCTTCGTAAGCTTGCCCCTCGGGCAAATCGGCTTGCGGCACAAAAGCCACAGGGGCCAAGCCAGCCTCGCTCAGGGCTTGGGGCTGGGGCAGCCCGGCCACCACGCGCTGGGCAATGGCCTGCCCCACTGGCCGCCAGTCGGCCAACCAGGGCGCGGACCAGTCGATGTCGGCCACCCCCAAAGCGCTGACGGCCTCGCAGCGGCAACCGGGCCGGTTGGGGCTGACGGGATGGCTCAGAGGCTCACCATGCGCCACGGCAGGCTTTCGCCCGAGCGCAGGGGCTTGAGTTCGGCGTCGCCAAAAGCAAAGCTTTCGGCGGGCGTCCAGCTTTCACGGCGCAAGGTGATGGTGCCCGTGTTGCGCGGCAGGCCGTAAAAGTCTGCGCCATGGAAGCTGGCAAAGGCTTCGAATTGATCGAGTGCGCCGGCTTGGTCAAAGGCCTCGGCATACAGCTCGATGGCCGCGTGCGCGGTGTAGCAACCGGCACAACCACTGGCGTGTTCTTTGAGGTGCGCGGGGTGCGGGGCGCTGTCGGTGCCCAAAAAGAAACGGGCGTTGCCGCTGGCGGCCGCTTGCACCAGCGCCAGCCGGTGCGTTTCGCGCTTGAGCACGGGCAGGCAGTAATAGTGCGGGCGCATGCCACCCAAAAACAGGGCGTTGCGGTTGTACAGCAGGTGGTGTGCCGTGATGGTCGCGCCCAAGTTGGCGTCACCCTCGGTCACATATTGCGCAGCTTCTTTCGTGGTGATGTGTTCCATCACGATTTTCAGGCCTGGAAAGTCACGGCGCAGGGGAATGAGTTGCTGCTCGATGAACACGGCTTCGCGGTCAAACAGGTCGATGTCGGACGAGGTGACTTCGCCGTGCACCAGCAGCAGCACGCCTTCACGCTGCATGGCTTCGAGCACGGGGTAAATTTTGCGCAAATCCGTCACGCCCGCATCGCTGTTGGTGGTGGCGCCTGCCGGATAGAGCTTGCAAGCCACCACACCGGCGGCCTTGGCCCGGGCGATTTCGGCGGGTGCCAAGTTGTCGGTCAGGTACAGCGTCATCAAGGGCTCAAAAGCCATGCCCTGAGGTACGGCGGCCAGGATGCGCTGCTTGTAGGCCATGGCCTGCTCGGCGGTGGTCACCGGTGGCTTGAGGTTGGGCATGATGATGGCGCGGCCAAACTGTGCGGCGGTGTGCGGCACCACCACGTTCAGGGCGGCACCGTCGCGCACATGCAGGTGCCAATCATCGGGGCGAATGAGGGTGAGTTCTTGGGTCATGGGGCGTATTGTCGCAAACCCTGAACCGCCCACAAAAAGTGCAGCCATGGTCTTTTTGCACCCCCATGATGCAGCGCCTGCGCCCCTGTGGTGCAAGGCCTGAGCTCCCGCCAAGGGCCATCCCTTGCTCGGTGATAACCCGAAGCAGTTGTCATTTTTTTTGATGCAAAATGGCTTTTTTAATTGTTGAGGTTCACCGATGAAAATTGTTCGTTCCCTGATCCAGCGCCCTTTGTTGGCCGCTTCTTTGCTGGCCCTGATGGGCTCGGTCGCCACCCCAGCCTTTGCTGGCAAAACGCTGGATGCCATCAAATCGCGCGGCATGCTGAACTGCGGCGTGAACCCCAGCTTGCCTGGTTTTGCAGCGGCAGACAGCCAAGGCAACTGGACCGGTCTGGACGTGGACGTGTGCAAGGCCGTGGCCGCCACCGTGTTGAACGATGCCGCCAAAGTCAAGTGGACGCCCCTGAACGCCACCCAGCGCTTTGCCGTGTTGCAAGCCGGTGAAATCGACATCCTGTCGCGCAACACCACCTGGACCCTGAACCGCGACGCGTCGCTGGGCCTGCACTTCACCGGCACCACCTACTATGACGGTCAAGGCTTCATGGTGACCAAAAAGTCCAAGATCACCAGCGCCAAGAGCCTCAAGGGTGCCACCGTGTGCGTGCAATCGGGCACCACCACCGAGAAGAACCTGAACGACTACTCCAAGGTCAACAAGCTGGGCATCAAGCCCGTGGTGTTTGACACCCAAGAAGCCACCAACAAGGCTTACTTTGCTGGCCGCTGCCAGGCTTACACCACCGACGCCTCGGGCCTGGCCTCGGTGCGCAACAAGGAAGCCACCAACCCCGATGACCACGTCATCTTGCCCGACCTGATCTCCAAAGAACCCCTTGGCCCGAGCGTGCGCCGGGGTGACGACGAGTTCTTTGCCATCGTCAAATGGGTGGTTTACGCCCTGATCGAAGCCGAAGAGTACGGCATCACCCAAGCCAATGTGGACCAAATGAAGAGCAGCACCGACCCCGTCGTGCAGCGCATCTTGGGCACCTCGGAAGACACCGGCAAGTTGTTGGGCCTGGACAAAGAGTGGGCTTACCGCGCCATCAAGGCCGTGGGCAACTACGGCGAAATGTTCGAGCGCAATGTGGGCCCCAAGTCCACCCTGAAGCTGCCACGCGGTTTGAACAACCAGTGGAACAAAGGCGGCCTGATGTACGCACCACCCGTGCGCTGATCGACCCCCTTGTGTTTTTCTGATTCAGACAAACACGGCAACCCCTGAAAGGACATCGGCCCGCCTCGTGCGGGCCGATGCACGATGATGATCCCACCTGCTCCTCCCCCTCCCCCCCGATCACGCGCCTGGTCTTGGCGCAGCCAGTCCTTCAGAGGCCTGATCTACCAAGTTTTGACCATTTTGCTGCTTGTGTTGGCCGTCGGCTATCTGCTGTCCAACACCTTTGCCAACATGCGCACGCGCGGCATTCAAAGCGGCTTCGATTTCTTTTTGCAACCCGCAGGCTTTGCCATTGGCGAGAGCCTGTTTGAGTTCGACTCGTCCCAAGGCTACTGGGTGGCCTATTTGGTCGGCCTGTCCAACACCTTGCGCGTGGCGCTGGTGGGCATTGTGCTGGCCACGCTTCTGGGCACGCTGATCGGCATTGGCCGCCTGTCCAACAACATGCTGGTGCGCGGCCTGTGCGCGGTGCATGTCGAGGTCACGCGCAACGTACCTTTGCTGCTGCAATTGTTCATGTGGTACTTCGCCATGACCGAATTGCTGCCCACCATTGAAGCGCCCTTCAAGCCGCTCGCTGGTGTGTTCCTGAGCAAAAACGGTTTGCAATACCCGCTGCCCGAATGGTCCACAGGCCATTGGGGCACCGTGGTGGGTTTGCTGTCCGGTGCTGTGGCCTGGCGATTTTGGGCAAGCCGGGCCATTCGCCAATTTGAAATCACGGGACAGTACCACCCGGCCCGCACACACCTGATCGGCCTGGGCATTTTGCTGGCTGTGACGGCTGTCGGTTGGCTGGCTGGAGGAGCCCCTGGCGAGGTGAGCATTCCCGAGGCCACCGAAATCAACGTGATTGGCGGCGGATCGGTCACGCCCGAGTACCTGACCTTGCTGATTGGCTTGACGGTCTACACCTCGGGCTACATTGCCGAAGTGGTGCGCTCGGGCATCCAGTCGGTGGCCTATGGGCAGCACGAAGCGGCTGTGGCGCTGGGCCTGCCCCGCTCGGCCGAGTTGCGCTTGGTGCAACTGCCCCAGGCCTTGCGCGTGATCGTGCCGCCCTTGACCAGCCAGTTCCTGAACCTGACCAAAAACTCCTCGCTGGCGGTGGCCGTGGGCTACCCCGACTTGGTCTCGATTGGCTCCACCTCGCTCAACCAGACGGGCCGCGCCATAGAGTGCATCGCCGTGGTGATGCTGTGCTACCTGAGCTTGAGTTTGCTGACCTCGGCGCTCATGAACCTCTATAACCGCCGTGTGCAGATCAAGGACCGCTGATGAACCACGCTGTCTTTACCCCGATTGCCGCCCGCCAGCCGCCCAGCAACCAAGTGGGCTTGCTGCCTTGGCTGCGCAGCCGCTTTTTTGATGGTTGGGCCAACAGCTTGCTGACCGTGCTGGTGCTGGCCCTGCTGGCCTGGGCCCTGCCCCCGTTGCTGAACTGGGCCGTGTTCAACGCTGTGGTGCAGGCCGACAACGCCGCTTGCCGCGCCGCCGAAGGTGTGGGGGCCTGCTGGGGCGTCGTCACCGAAAAAGGTCGGCTCATCCTGTTTGGCCGCTACCCCTACGACGAGCAATGGCGTCCACTGATCGCATCAAGCTTGCTGGTGGTGGTGTTGGTGCTCAGTTGCCTGCGCAGCTTCTGGCGTCCTGCCCTGGTGCTGGCCTGGGTGGCTGTTTATGCGGTGTTTTACGGGCTCATGAGCGGCGGTTTTGCCGGCCTGACCCCGATCGACACCGAACGCTGGGGCGGCCTGCCGCTCACGCTGCTGTTGTCGAGCGTGAGCTTGGTGGTGGCCTTTCCGCTGGCGATTTTGCTGGCCTTGGGCCGGCAGTCCCAGCTGCCCGCGATCCGCACGCTGTGCGTGATCTTCATCGAGTTCGTGCGCGGCGTGCCGCTGATTTCGGTCTTGTTCATGGCCTCCTTCATCTTGCCGCTGTTCATGCCCAATGGTGGCAAGATCGACGTGCTGGTGCGGGTGCTGATCGGCATGACCTTGTTCACCGCCGCCTATCTGGCCGAAGTGATTCGTGGTGGTTTGCAAGCACTGCCCAAAGGCCAGGTCGAAGCCGCGCATTCGCTGGGCATGGGCTACTGGCAAATCCAGCGCAAAATCGTGCTGCCTCAGGCCCTGCGCCTGGTGGTGCCCTCCATCGTCAACACCTTCATTGGCGCTTTCAAAGACACCTCGCTGGTGACCATCGTGAGCCTTTACGACCTGACGGGTGCGGTGCAGCTGGCCTTGGGCGACGCCGACTGGCGCAAGTTCTTCATCGAAGGCCAGCTGTTTGTGGCGGCCATTTATTTCATCGCCTGTTTTGCCATGTCGCGCTACAGCCATTGGCTCGAAGGCCACCTCAACACCGGAACCCGGAGACAGTAACGTGAGCACTCCCATCATCGAATTTTCCAAAGTCAACAAATGGTATGGCGACTTTCATGTGCTGCGTGACATCGACCTGTCGGTGGCGCGTGGCGAACGCATCGTGGTGTGCGGGCCATCGGGCTCGGGCAAATCCACCCTGATCCGCTGCATCAACCGCCTCGAAGAACACCAGGCCGGTCACCTCACGGTGGGCGGTGTGGAGTTGACCGACGACGTCAAGTCCATCGAATCGGCGCGTCGCCAGGTTGGCATGGTGTTCCAGCAGTTCAACCTGTTCCCGCATCTGACGGTGCTGGAAAACCTGACGCTGGCCCCCATGTGGGTGGGCAAGGTGCCCAAGGCTGAGGCCGAAGAACGCGCCATGCAGCAGCTCAAACGTGTGCGCATTGCCGAGCAAGCGCAAAAGTACCCGCTGCAACTGTCCGGTGGCCAGCAGCAACGCGTGGCCATTGCCCGCGCCCTGTGCCTCACGCCCAAAATCATGCTGTTTGACGAGCCCACCTCGGCGCTCGACCCCGAAATGGTGGGTGAAGTGCTCAACGTGATGGTGGAGATGGCCGACCAGGGCATCACCATGATCTGCGTGACCCACGAAATGGGCTTTGCCCGGCAAGTGGCCGACCGCGTGATCTTCATGGACCAAGGCCAGATCGTCGAGCAAAACACCGCTGCCGCGTTCTTTGACAACCCGCAAAACGAACGCACGCAAGACTTTTTGTCCAAGATCCTGGCGCATTGAGTCTGCGCTTTCTTTCAGCTCACGCACCTGCCCATGCCATCACCCGGCTTTGACACCGCCCAAGAAAGCCGGGGCGATGGCGCGGCGCGGCCATTTGGCAACAGCTACTGGCTCTGGACCGGCCGCGTGCTGGCGGGTGAGCATCCGGGGCTTTGGGGCGCAGAGGCCATGGCTGAGCGGCTGACAGCCTTGGCCGATGCGGGCATCACCCACTTTGTGGACCTGACCTCGCCACACGACCCAGTGCCGCCCTACCAGCCACTGCCCTTGACCCATTCGGGGCCTGAGGCCACAGCACCACAGCCTGCCCAACGCCTCTCCCACCCGATCACCGATTTTGGTGTACCCAGCGTGGCCGGCATGCAGGCCATCCTGCACGATGTGCAAAACGCTCTGGACCAAGGCGGCAAGGTTTACCTGCACTGCCGCGCCGGCATTGGCCGCACCGGCACCGTGGCCGCTACCTGGCTGGTGAGCCAAGGCCTGCCACCCCAACAAGCGCTGGACCTGCTGGCCCAAAAATGGCGCGTGGTCGACAAACACGCCCAAGAACCCCACAGCCCCGAAACCGAAGCCCAGCGCGAGTTCGTGCGGCGCTGGCCTGCGCCGGGCATTTGAGTAGCGCTTTGAAAAGGGTGGGCGCCTGAGGCCGTGCTACGGGCTGGGGCTCACACCCGCAAGCTTGCTATATCCGGCCCAGAATCGACGTCTGTGCGGACCAAATAGGCCCACAAATCTTGCACCGAGCGACCTGCCAAGAGCTTGTGGCGTGACTTTTCGCGGTAAGCCCGCACCTCCATGGTCAGCACCATGGGCGGTTCGTGCGGCAAAAAAGCACGCACCAAAGCACCCGACTCCAACTCCTTGGTCACCGCACTTTGCGGCAAAAACGCCAGGCCATGCCCCTCAAGCGCCATGCCCTTCAAACCCTCGGCCATGTCGGTCTCGTACACACGGTCCACATGAATCACCGTGCCCGATTGCTTCAACATCCAATCGGTCACCGCCCCCAAATAAGCCCCGGGTGCATAACCCAAATAAGGCAAAGGCCGGGCACTGCTGCCGGGCAAACGGAACAGGGGCTCGCCCAGCGCATCGGCCTTCACATAAGGCGCCATCTCCTCATGGCCCAAGACCACCATGTCAAAACGCTCCGGGTCCAATTGAAGGGGCTGCGAAGAGTGGTGGTAAGCGATCAGCACATCGCACCCCCCCTCGACCAAGCGCATGGCGGCATCGTGCACATTCAGGGCCATGAGCCGGGATTTGATGGGCCCAAAGCCCTCGCGCAAACGGGCCATCCAAGCGGGAAAAAAGGTCAATGCCAAGGTGTGCGGCACCGCAAACTCCAGCACATCCTGACCCGCACTGGCATGGCTGCGCAGCATGGCGCGGGTGGTCTGCAAGGACTGCAGCAACTCCAGGGCCTGTCCGTACAAAGTCTCCCCGGCGGGGGTCAAGCTGGTGGGGTAAGAGCTGCGGTCCACCAAATCCGCCCCGGCCCACGCCTCCAGCGACTGAATGCGCCTCGAAAATGCGGGCTGCGTGACATGCCGCAACTGCGCCGAACGGCTGAAACTGCGCGTTTCAGCCAGGCTGACAAAATCTTCCAACCATTTCGTTTCCATGGCGCGATTATGGTTCAGCGTTCAACATGCCCGCTTTGGGAGCGACGCCCTCGCCGCGATGACGCCTCACAGTCCACGAGCCATCGCCCTGAGGGCAGGGCTCCCACAAAAGACAAGCTCACATCGCCCTGAGGGCAGGGCTGCCACAGAGAGGCACGCTCACTGAAGCTGGCGTTTTTACAAATTGCAGCGGCGCACGATCTCGGTGGTGGAGGCGCTTTGGTTCATGGTGTAGAAGTGAATGGCGGGCACGCCGCCGTTCATGAGCTGCTCGCACAGGTCACTCACCACATCCAGGCCAAAAGCCTTGATGGACTCCACATCATCGCCATAGCCTTGCAAACGCAGCCTGATCCAACGCGGGATCTCGGCACCACAAGCGTCGGAAAAACGCAGCAGCTGCGAGGAACTGGTGATGGGCATGATGCCGGGCACCACGGGCACGTCCACACCGAGTTTGTAGGCATCGTCTACAAAGCGGAAGTAGGCATCGCTGTTGTAAAAATATTGGGTGATGGCCGAGTTGGCACCGGCCTTGACCTTGGTGGCAAAGGCCTGCAAATCGGCTTCGGGCGACTTGGCCTGGGGGTGGATTTCGGGGTAGGCCGCCACTTCTATGTGGAAATCGTCACCCGTCTCGGCCCGGATAAAGGCCACCAGATCGCTGGCGTAGTGGAACTCGCCACCTGCGCCATAGCCGCTGGGCAAGTCGCCGCGCAAAGCCACCAAGCGCTTGACGCCCATGGCCTTGAGTGTGGCCAGCTCTTCGCGCACCGAAGCCTTGGTCGCGCCAATGCACGAAAAGTGCGAAGCGGCTGCAACGCCCTCGCTCAGGATGGCGCTCACGGTGGAAAAGGTGCCCTCTTGCGTCGAGCCGCCTGCGCCGTAAGTGACCGAGCAAAACTCAGGCTTCAGGGCGTACAACTTCTCGCGCACACCGCGCAATTTTTCTGCACCTTCGGGCGTTTTGGGTGGAAAAAATTCCAAGCTGATGGGCAGTTTCAAACCAGACATCACAACACCTTCAAAAATTCAATAGTCGTTGGCCTTGGCATAGGCCTTGGCGGCCAGATCGGCCTCGTGCGCCACACGGGTGGCCTCGCGTGTGGGCAAAACGGCCGCCGGGTCGGGCCAGCAGGCCTGCACAAAAAATTCATGGTTGCCATCACCGCCCGCAATCGGGCTGTCCAGCCATGCGGTGACCTTCATGCCCAATTCGGTCAAAGCCGTGCGCACGCGGTTTTCGATGAAGGGGAAATGCGTGTCGTCTTTCACGATGCCGCCCTTGCCCACTTGGCCTGGCTGCAGCTCAAACTGGGGTTTGACCAGCATCAGCAATTGGCCCGTGGGTTTGAGCAAATGCACCACGCCCGGCAAGACCAGCGTGAGCGAGATAAAGGACACATCGCCCACCATCAGGTCAAAGCCTTCCAGCGCATCGGGAATGCGCTCGTCACCGGGCTCCAGCTCGCGGGCATTCACGCCTTCGATGCAGATCACCCGTTCATCCTGACTGATGCGTGGATGCACCTGGGCATGGCCCACGTCAATGCCCACCACCTCGGCCGCGCCGTGCTGCAGCAAACAGTCGGTAAAACCGCCCGTGCTTTGGCCCACATCCAGGCAACGCAAGCCGTCGACCTGCACACCCGTGGCCTTCAAGGCGCCTTCGAGCTTCAGGCCGCCACGCGACACATAGCGCGACTCGGCGTCGTCCAGCAACTCCAGGGCTGCGCTCTCGGGCACCTCGTCACGGTTTTTGACGACGGTGCGCCACTGGCCGTCGGGCTGCTGCCACTTCACGCCCCCAGCAATGAGTCGCTGGGCTTGTGAGCGGGAGGCGGCCAAGCCACGTTCGACGAGAAGTTGGTCAATGCGCATGCGGTGGGGTTTCAATCAAACAAGGGTGGGAGGGATCAGCAGGCGATGGTGGCGGCACGAACATGTCGGGGCTAAAGCCACCGACCTACGGAGCGGCATCTGTAGGTCGGCGGCTTCAGCCCCGACGTGACGTCGCAAAAACACCACGAAGGCTGAACCCCTCAACCCACTCAGCGCATCAATAGCGGTAAGTGTCGGCCTTGTAAGGACCATTCTTGGACACGCCGATGTAAGACGCTTGCTCGTCGCTGAGTTCGGTCAGCATCGCGCCAACTTTCTTCAGGTGCAAACGCGCCACTTTCTCGTCCAAATGCTTGGGCAACACATAAACCTTGCCGGACTCGTACTGGTCTTGCTTGGTGAACAGCTCGATCTGGGCAATCGTCTGGTTGGCAAACGAAGACGACATCACAAAGCTGGGGTGGCCGGTGGCGCAACCCAGGTTCACCAGGCGGCCTTTGGCCAACAAGGTGATCTTCTTGCCATCGGGGAAGATGACGTGGTCGACTTGGGGCTTGATCTCGTCCCACTGGCACTTGTCCAGCGAGGCGACGTCGATTTCGTTGTCGAAGTGACCGATGTTGCAGACGATGGCTTCGTCTTTCATGGCGGCCATGTGCTCATAGCGGATCACGTTCTTGTTGCCAGTGGCCGACACAAAGATGTCGCACTTGTCGGCGGCGTATTCCATGGTCACAACCTTGAAGCCTTCCATCGCGGCTTGCAGGGCGTTGATCGGATCGATTTCGGTCACCCAGACTTGGGCGCTCAAGGCACGCAGGGCTTGGGCCGAACCCTTGCCCACGTCACCGTAACCGGCCACCACAGCCACTTTGCCGGCGATCATCACGTCGGTGGCACGTTTGATGGAGTCCACCAAAGACTCGCGGCAGCCGTACAGGTTGTCGAACTTGCTCTTGGTCACCGAGTCGTTCACGTTGATGGCGCGGAACATCAAGCTGCCCTTGGCGGCCATTTCGTTCAGGCGCAACACGCCGGTGGTGGTTTCTTCGGTCACGCCAATGATGTGCGCACCCTTGCGGCTGTACCAAGTGGGGTCAACAGCCAGCTTGGCCTTGATGGCGTTGAACAGGCAGGTCTCTTCTTCGCTGGTGGGGTTGGCAATCAGGCTGGCGTCGGTTTCGGCGCGCTTGCCCAAATGCATCAGCAAGGTGGCATCGCCGCCGTCGTCCAGGATCATGTTGGGGCCTTCGCCGGGCGTGCCTGCGGGGCCAAAGTCAAAAATGCGGTGGGTGTAGTCCCAGTAATCGGCCAGGGTCTCGCCCTTGATGGCGAACACAGGGGTACCTTTGGCGGCGATGGCCGCAGCGGCGTGGTCTTGGGTCGAGAAGATGTTGCAAGAAGCCCAACGCACATCGGCGCCCAAGGCTTGCAAGGTCTCGATCAACACGGCCGTCTGAATGGTCATGTGCAGCGAGCCGGTGATGCGAGCGCCCTTCAAGGGCTGCGCTGCGTTGAACTCTTCGCGGATGGCCATCAGGCCGGGCATTTCGGTCTCGGCGATTTTGATTTCTTTGCGGCCCCAATCGGCCAGGCCGATGTCGGCAATCACGCAATCAGCGTTAACGGTGGAAGGCATACGTGCATTCATGAGAAAAGCTCCAAAGCAATGTGAAAAAGCCACACGCATGGATGAAAGCACTGAATGGAAGGTACAGGCTCACCGCACGTCGTGTGGATGAGCGTCGTTGCTGTTTGAAGGTTCCGAGCCTCACGCCTGCTGCCAACTTTGGGGTTGGTGGGCGCTGCAACGCTCCTCGGAAGTTGGGCATTGTAACGACTACCAAGCCACCCGATAGCCGTCTTGATGAAAAGACATGTTTTTTCGGTCAATTGGAGCCCCGCCCCCCGGGGCGATGGGTCGTTGTTTGCGGGGCTTTTCGCGACGAGGGCGTCGCTCCTGCGGGGAGTTTCGGAGCGTGCCAGCGCCAGCAAGGCACGGGCCCTGTCCAGCGATCTCCTTCAATGGCGACAAATTTCACATACAAAAACGTATTACAATTTTTGCCATAGATTTTGTAAGTCAATTTTTAACCACAAGGAGATCACCATGCATGCCGCCACGCTTTCATTTCGAGCCGGTGACGAGTTCGCCGAGCAAACCCGTGCGCTGGCCAGCCTGCTGGGTTTAAAGAGCTCTGACTACATTCGTCAGGCTGTTCGGGAGAAAAACGAGCAGGTCATGGCGCAGCGCATGGCGATGCTCTCCAAAGCACTCTCCGCTGATCACCTGAGTCTGAATGAATCGCTTGAGGACTCGCTCGAAGATGGCCTCCATTAAGGTCTTGCGGGGCCAAATCTGGGAAGTCAATTTCGAGCCTCAGGCCCACAAAGAAGAACCCGGAAAACGCAACAGACCGGCCCTGGTCATTCAGACCGATTTGTTAAACCGGGCCGGGCATCCCACCACCATTGTGGTGGTGGGGACAACACAAATAAGGCGTGACCAAGACTACTTTCCTTTGCGAATTGCCTTGGTCAACCAAGCCGGGCTCATCCAGGAAACTGATTTGCTCATCGACCAGATTCGCGCCATCTCCAACCAACGGTTCATGGGCACGCAGCCGCTGGCCACACTGAGCAGCAACCATCTTAAAAAAGTCGAAGAAGCACTCAAGCTGGTGGTTGGACGCTGAAGGCACAGGTTGAAAAAGCCACACGCATGGATGAAAGCACTGAATGGAAGGTACAGGCTCACCGCACGTCGTGTGGATGAGCGTCGTTGCTGTGCGAAGGTTCCGAGCATCACGCCTGCTGCCAGCTTTTGGGCTGATGGGCGCTGCAACGCTCCTCGGAAGTTGTTGATCATAGCGAGCCGCTCAAAGCACTGCCATGAAGCCGGAACTGCAACGCCTCTCGCAAGCTGTTACAGCTCATGTTTCACATCCACCAGCGCCAACCCGGTTGGACATGGGTTGGAAACGAATTCGACCCACAAATCAACATTGCTGTTGCACATCGGCATAAAACGATAGAATTTTTGAAAATTATTGGGTGTACAATAAATCAATGAGACTTGAGTTTGATCGTGAAAAACAAGAGCGTACCCTCCGGGAGCGTGGCTTGGACTTTGCGCGTGCCAAAGAAGTTTTTGAAGGTATACACATCACTGGCCAAGACGCAAGACTTGAGTACCATGAAGATCGATTCATCACCGTCGGTTACTTGGATGGTCGCTTGCTTGTTTTAGTCTGGACCCCTCGTGGCGGGGCACGCCGCATCATCAGTATGAGGAAAGCAAATGACCGCGAAAAAACTCTCTACACCAAAGCCTTGGAAAGACCCAGATGATGCGCCAACGCTGGGTGCGGCATTCTTCAAGTCTGCCGATTTGTATGAAGGCTTAAAACTGAAGGCACGTGGACGCCCCAAAGCAGTGACAACCAAAGAGCCCGTCAAGTTGCGCTTGGATGCAGATGTACTTGCCGCATTGCGCGCCAGTGGCGATGGTTGGCAAACACGAATCAATGATGCCCTGCGTGCTTCGCTGAGGTTGACCGGTCAGATTTAAACCCGCAGAGCGGTCTGCAAAGGGTCCATCGCGGCGGTGGCGTCGCTCCTTCTGGGAGATTCGCACCGCCCCCAACCCCCACAAGGCGCCCCCCTTGGCCCGTTAAAATCTCCCCCATCGCGACCACCCTTGGCCGCCCGCTCAGCACCCCTGCGGTGCCACCCCGATCAGGACCCCCTTGTGACCTACGCCCACGAAACCCGGCGCCGCCGGACGTTTGCCATCATTTCGCACCCCGACGCGGGTAAAACCACGCTGACCGAAAAGCTCTTGCTGTTTTCGGGCGCGATCCAGATCGCCGGCTCGGTCAAGGCCCGCAAGGCCTCACGCCACGCCACGTCCGACTGGATGGAAATCGAAAAGCAGCGTGGCATCTCGGTGGCTTCGTCCGTGATGCAAATGCTCTACCGCGAGCACGTGATCAACCTGCTCGACACCCCCGGACACAAAGACTTTTCCGAAGACACTTACCGCGTGCTCACGGCTGTGGACTCGGCCCTGATGGTGATTGACGCGGCCAACGGTGTGGAAGCGCAGACCCGCCGCCTGATCGAGGTGTGCCGTCAGCGCGACACGCCCATCATCACCTTTGTGAACAAGATGGACCGCGAAGTGCGCGACCCGCTCGACATCCTGGACGAAGTCGAGCGCGAGCTGGGCATGCCCTGCGTGCCCATGACCTGGCCCGTGGGCCAAGGCAAGAGCTTCGGCGGCATCATCAACCTGCGCACGCAGGCCATGACCGTGTTTGACTCCGGCAGCGAACGCCTACCGCAAGACTTTGAAACCATCCCGCTCACCGAGCAAGCCCAACTGGCCGAACGCTTTGGCCTGGAGTGGCAGACCGCCATGGACAGCATGGAGCTGGCCACCGGCGCATCGCCCGCGTTTGACGAAGCGGCGTTCTTGGCGGGCAAACAAACGCCCGTGTTCTTTGGCTCCGGCGTGAACAACTTCGGTGTGATGGAAGTGCTGGACGCGCTGGTCGACCTGGCCCCCGCGCCCAAGCCCCGCACCAGCAATCTGCTGGTCAACAAACAGCCCGTGGTCAAAGAAATCCAGCCCGAAGACAGCGCGTTCTCGGGCGTGGTGTTCAAGGTGCAAGCCAATATGGACGCCAACCACCGCGACCGCATCGCCTTTGTGCGCATGGCGTCTGGCAAATACACACCCGGCATGAAGCTCAAGGTTCAGCGCACCGGCAAAGAGCTGCGGCCCACCAGCGTGGTGACCTTCATGAGCCAACGTCGCGAAGCTGTGGAAGAGGCCTTTGCGGGTGACATCATTGGCTTTACCACCCATGGCGGCGTGCAGTTGGGGGACACCATCACCGACGGGGCCAACCTCCAGTTCACCGGCCTGCCCTTCTTTGCGCCCGAACTCTTCATGACCGTGATCCTGAAGAACCCGCTGCGCACCAAGCAACTGCAAACCGGCTTGGACCAGTTGGGTGAAGAAGGCGCGATCCAGGTCTTCAAACCCGAAATCGGTGGCCCCATGCTGCTGGGCGCGGTCGGTCAGCTGCAGTTTGAAGTGGTGCAACACCGCCTGAAAGCCGAATACGACTGCGATGTGCGATTGGAGGGCTGCCAGTACACCGGTGCTCGCTGGATCACGGCCGACACCCCGGCCGAGCTGCGCGAGTTCACCAACGCCTACCCGCAGCGCATGTCGCTGGACGCGGCAGGCACACTGGCGTATTTGTGCACCAGCCCTTACGACGTGCGCCTGGCGCAAGAACGCTTTCCCAAAATACACTTCCACCCGCTGCGCGAACACGCGGGATTGGCGTTGGGCAGCGCGGGCTGAATGGGTTTGCCCTTGGGCGTCTCCCTTGTGGAAGCGACGCCCCCGCCGCGATAAGCCTTGTGGACCACCAAGAATCGCCCGGAGGGCGGGGCTCCTACAAAAGGGTTTTCATGCAACCGCTTTCAGACTGGCTTATGCCGCAAGGCCTCATTGGCGTCTTCACCGACATCGATGACACACTGACCACCGATGGCGCGATCACCCCCGATGCCTTGCAGGCCCTGGCCGCTCTGAAAGCCGCTGGCCTGCATGTGGTGCCGATCACCGGGCGGCCTGTGGGCTGGAGCGAGCCCTTTGCGGCCACTTGGCCGGTGGACGCCATCGTGGCCGAAAACGGAGCGGTGGGGCTGCAACACTCGGCCAGCTTGGGTTTACGCAAGCTCTACCAGCAAGACGCGGCCACACGCCGCGCCAACTTCAGCCGCATGCAAACGGTCCTGACTCACATTGAAAACAGCGTGCCGGGTGCACAACGCTCACAAGACAGCGCCGGGCGCGAGACCGACATCGCGATTGACCACAGCGAATTCACGCACTTGCCGCAGACGGCCATCAACAGCGTGGTACGCATGATGCAAGCAGCAGGCATGACGGCGACGGTGAGCAGCATCCACATCAACGGCTGGTTTGGCGAGCACAGCAAGCTGACAGGTGCCCGCTGGATCGTGCGCGAACTGTGGGGCCGCGATCTGGACGCCGAAATCGAGCGCTGGGCCTATGTGGGCGACTCGACCAATGACCAGGTGATGTTTGAGCACTTTGCGCACAGCGTGGGCGTGGCCAACATCCGGCGCTTTGAGGCGCAGCTGACGCACCCGCCGCGCTACATCACCCTCAGTGAACGCGGTGCGGGGTTTGCTGAAATGACACGGCATCTGCTCGGGCCAACGACCATCTCCCTGTAGGCGCTTGCCCTGCAAGTGATCACCCCCCGCAGGACGCTGTCGCGTCCATCGCCAGCAGGGCTGGCTCCTACAAAGGGCACAACGGTCAAGGTTTTTGTAGGAGCCAGCCCTGCTGGCGATGGCGACGGTTGTTAGGGGTGCGACGGTTGATCGCTTGCTGGGCTGACTCCTACAAAACCCTAGAAGGCGGTGTGGATGTCTTGCAGGGCGGCCAGGGGGTCGTGGCCGCTCAGGGCGTGCAGGCGCAGGCGGGACATCAGGTAGAGGTAGCGGGCCTGGATCAGGTCGCGGTGGGTGGTGGCCAGTTGTTGTTCGACGTTGAGCACATCGAGTTGGGTGCGCACACCGGCCAACACCGACTTGCGGGTGGAGTCGAGCAGCTGTTCATTCGAGCGCACGGCTTGCTCCAGGGCGCGGATTTTCAAAACCCCTTCGGTCACACCACGGTATTCCCGGTGGATGCGCAAACCCAAATCGCGGCGCATGGCCTCCAGGGCTTCTTCCTGGCGCAGCTTTTCGGCCACGGCCTGGCGCTCCAGCGAGCTCACATAACCGCCTTGGTACAGCGGAATCGTCAGCTGAAAACCGAGGGTCTTGTTTTCGAAGCTCGAATTCAAACGCGTCACGTTTTCGCTGCCACTGTCCGACCACTGCGCCACCGCGTCCAAGGTGGGGGCATGGCCAGCTTTGGCTTTTTGGATCTCTTTGTCGGCCGCCTGCAAACGTGCTTGCAGCGACTTGATCTCGGGGCTGTTGGCCAGAGCTTGGTCCAGCCAGGCGTTCAGGTCCAGGCCCAAGGCGGGCAAGGCTTGCAAGCCGGTAGGGTGCAAAGGCTGCAACTGCGGCACGGGCTGGTTGAGCAAAATTTCCAGCTGACGCCGCGTGTAGTCTTCGTTTTGACGTGCTTCCAACTCTTGCGCCAGGGCCATGTCCAAACGGGCCTTGGCATCGTCCATGTCGGTGCGGGTGCCGGTGCCCAGCGCCAGCGCTTTTTCGGCCGCCGCCAGCACGGTGGTGAACTGCTGCTTTTGGCTCAGCACCAGCTTGAGCTGCTCGCTGCTCATCAGGGCTTCGAAATACGCACCGCCCACACGCACCGACAGGTTTTGCACTTCACGCTCAAACACCGCCTCGGCCTCGCCCACCATGTCCGTGGCTTGCTGGTACTGGATGTACTTGGGCATGTTGAACAGGGGCTGGCGCAAAGACAGCGTCTTGTTGAAGCTGAAATAGTCATCACGCGAGACCGACTCGTTCCCCAGCACATTGGTGCTGGTGGTGGTCAGTTTGTTGCTGCTGCGAGCCCAATTGGCCGACACCGAAGGCAGCAACTGCGCCCGGGCCTGGGGCAGGCGCTCACGCCCGGCATCCAGCGCGGCACGCGAGGCGCGAATGGTCGCGTCTTGTTCCAAGGCCAGCTTGTAAGCATCGAGCAAACCCATGGCTTGCACCCCACAACTGGCCGCGCTCAGGGCCAGCGCCCACACGGTTTTTTGAAATCTCGTGCGCATCATTCTTCCTTCATCGAACCGGCCAAACGCTTGGTCAAGGGGTTGAGCAAATACTTCAACATCGAGCGCTCGCCCGTCTTGATGACGATTTCAGCCGGCATGCCCGGTTGCAGCTGGCGTGTACCCAAGGCTTTTTTACCCGCCTCGGTGAGTTGCAAACGGGCCAAAAAATGCGCCATTTGCGGGTTTTGTGGGTCGGTCACCAGGTCACCTGAAATCGACAGCACTTTGCCCTCGACCACCAACTGGGGCGAATGCGCAAAAGCGTTAAAGCGCACATCGGCCAACAAACCCGCATGAATTTTGTCAATCAAGTGCGGTGCAATGTGCGCCTCCAGCAACAGGTCTTGCTCTTGCGGCACCACATCCATCAGCTTTTGTCCAGGCTGGACCACAGCGCCCACCGACTGCACCGCCAGGCCCATCACATGGCCTGCGGCGGGTGAGCGAATGTCGATGCGTTCGAGGTCCTGCTTTTGGGCCGCAAACTTTTCGGCATCGGCCTGCACTTCACGCGAGACCTCGGCCAGCTGCGTCTCGACCTCTTTGCGGTACTCGGACGATCGGGCCAGCAAGCGCTGGTTGAGCTCGGCAATCGAGCGGGTGGCCCGCAACGCGGTGCCCGACAAATCGGCCAAGGAGGCTTGCACATCGGCCACCTGACGCTCGATCTCCATCTGGCGGTTGCGCGGGGCGTAGCCGTCTTTGACCAGCTCGCGCATGTTCTTCAACTCGTCTTGCAAAATCGCCAGCTGCTTTTGGCGCTGCGCCAACACCTCTTGCGAGGCATCACGCTGGGCCTTCAGGCCACCAATGGCCTCTTCCATGCCCTGCAAGTCGGCCTGCAAAGCCTGGCGGCGCGACTCGAACAACTGGCGCTGGTTGTTCACCTGCGCCATGATTTGCGGGTCGCTCATGGCCTGCTGCACCTCGGGGCGGAACTCGATTTTGGCCAAGCCCCGCTGCTCAGCCTGCAAGCGGCTTTGCATGGCGCTCAGGCCCACATAACGCTGGCGCACTGCCTCAAAATTGGCCTTGCTGACCGAAGCGTCCAGGCGCATCAGCACCTGATCGGCCTTGACCTCTTGGCCTTCGCGCACCAACACCTCTTGCACAATGCCGCCCGTCAAGTGCTGCACCGACTTGCGCTTGGTGTCGATGGCCACCGTGCCGGCACTGGGCACGCCCTCGTCCAAAGGAGCCAGGCCGGCCCACAGCAAAAAGCCGCCAAAGCTCAGTGCCAACACCCACAAACCCTTGCGGGCAATGCCATGCGTGTCGGCCGAAGCCCGCAAAGCGTTTTCATCGCCAGGGCGCACCAACTGCGCATCCTCAACCCGCGAGCCCAATTGTTTGGATAATTTTTGATTCGACATCACCAGACCTCAAGATAAATAGTTAAGCCGACACATCGGCGGCAGGCGCAGAGGCGGCGGACAGTGCAGCGGCCTCGCGTTGTTCTTTCAGGGCCTGCAACACCCCGTCGCGGGGGCCGCTGGCCACCAGCTGGCCGTCTTGCAAAAGAACCACCCGATCGGCCACCGACAACACCCCGGGGCGGTGGCTGATCAAGACCACATTGGCACCTTTGCTTTTGAGCCAATGCATCGCGCTGAGCAAGGCTTTTTCGCCCTCGTCGTCCAAGTTGGCATTGGGCTCGTCCAGCACCACCAGCGAAGGCTCGCCATACAAGGCCCGGGCCAGGCCAATGCGTTGGCGCTGCCCCCCCGACAAAAACGAACCCGCCTGCCCCATGGGCGTGTCATAGCCCTTGGGGAAACGCAAAATCATCTGGTGCAAACCGGCCGCCTCGGCCGCTGCAATCACCGCGTCCGAATTGACCTCGCCCATGCGGGCGATGTTTTCGGCCACCGTGCCATCGAACAGTTCGATGTCTTGCGGCAAATAGCCCACATACGGCCCCAAACTCTCGCGGGTCCAGTCGGTGATCGGGCGGCCATCGAGCAAGACCCGACCCTCGGGCAACAGGCCAATGCCCATCATGGCGCGGGCCAAGGTCGACTTGCCCGAACCCGAAGGCCCCAACACCACCGTCACCGTGCCCGGCAAGGCCACAAAACTCACCCCATCGAGCACCGGCTTGGCACGCCCCGGCAAACGCACCGTGACTTTTTCCAGGCTCAGCTGCCCCACCGGGCGGGTTTTGAGCACATCGGTGCGGCCCGGCGGCGACAGCTGCAGCAAAGTGCGCAAACGCTCGTAGGCCTCTTTGGTGCTTAAAAAGTTTGGCCATGTGGACACCAGCAAATCGATGGGGGCCAAGGCGCGGGTCATCAACACATTGGCCGCGATCATGGCGCCCGGGCTGATCTCGCCCACCACCACCAACCACGCCCCTGCGCCCAAACTGAGCGACTGCTGCGTGTACCGCACAAACTTGCTCACCGCCGTCAAGACACCGGTCTTTTGCTGCGCATCCCCCGACAACAGCAAGGCCTTGACCTGCTTGTCGCGCCAGCGGCGGTACAGGCCATCGAGCATGCCCATCGACACCAACACATCCACATTGCGCAGCTTGGAGCTTAAAAACCCCTGCGTCTCGGACTGCGCCCCATTGGCCACCCGCTGCGCCTCTTTGCTCAGGCCGTGGCCAAACCAGGCAATGCAGCCTTGCACCACGGCAAACACCAGCGCCAGCACCCCCAAAGCCGGGTGCAGCAAAAACAGCACCGCCACATAAATCGGCACCCAAGGGCTGTCAAAAAAGGCAAACACCCCATTGCCCGTGAGGAACTGGCGCAGCGCCGTCAAGTCGCCAAACGCCTTGGCCGGGGCCGAATCGCTGGGGTTGAGGTAAGCCAAAAACGTGCCCTTGAACACCCGCTGGCTCAGCATCTGGTCCAGCTTGACCCCTGTGCGCACCAACAACAAAGACCGCGCCCATTCAGAAAACGCCATCACCCCAAACAAAAACAAACAAATGACCGACACCACCAACAGCGTCAAATAGCTTTGGCTGACCATGACGCGGTCGTACACCTGCAGCATGTAAATCGTGGGCGTGAGCATCAGCAAGTTGACCACCATGCTGAACACCCCCACCACCGCAAACTCGCGGCGCAAGCTCCACAACACGGCCTGCAACTCATCGCGCAACACTGGATTTTTCGGTTTCATCGACACACTCACGCTCCTTCTCCTGCCGGGGCAGACACCGCCGCCACGGGCGCAGCCGGGGGCATTTGCGGCGCGGGTGCGCCCCGCAACTTTTGCAACACATCGGCCGTGGGGCCAAACACCTGCTGCCCGCCATCGCGCAACACCAACATGCGGTCAGACACCGCCAGCACACTGGTGCGGTGGGTGATGACCACAAACGACGTGCCCTGCGCCTTGAGCGACGCAATCGCCTGGTTCAAGGCCAAATCGCCTGCCTCGTCCAAACTCGAATTGGGCTCATCGAGCACCACAAACACCGGCTTGCCATACAGCGCCCGCGCCAAGGCCACACGCTGACGCTGCCCGCCCGACAGCAAGCCCCCATCACGGCCCACGGGCGTGTCGTAGCCCTTGGGCAAAGCCTGAATAAAACCGTGCAAACCCACCCGCTGCGCCGCCTCTTGCACACGCACCATGTCCACCTCGCCAAAGCGGGCGATGTTTTCGGCCAGCGTGCCCTCCAGCAGTTCAACGCCCTGCGGCAGGTAACCCAAATACGGGCCCAACTCGGCCTTGTCCCACACATGCATGTCCACGCCATCCAGGCGCACTTTGCCTGCTACGGGATGCCAAATGCCCATGAGCAACTTGGCCAGCGATGTTTTGCCCGAAGCCGACGGCCCCACCACCGCCAACACCGAACCTGGCGGCACATCGAACTTGAGGCCGCTGAGCAAGGTTGTCGCCTGGCCGGGTGCCGAAGCCACCAAACCCTCGACCGTCAAATGCCCACGCGGTGCGGGCAAAGGCATGTTTTGCGCCCGCTCGGGCACCTCGGCCAACAAGGTCTCCAGGCGCTGCCAAGCCCCTTGCGCATTCACAATCGCGCTCCACTGCTGCACGATCTGCGTCAGTGGGGCCAACAAACGTCCACCCAGCACCGAGCTGATGATCATCATCGCGCTGCCCCCATTGAGCTCGTTGCGCAACATGAACCACGCCCCCAAGCCCAACAACACCGAGCCCATCAACTGCTGCAACAACTTCGACGCCGCATTCAGCCCGCCCGCAGCCTCTGAGGCCTTGGCCTGAAAAGCCAAAAACGCATCCTGGCGCTTTTGCCACAGCCGCTGCACCGACGCCACCATGCCCATCGACTCCATGACCTGCGCATTACGCAGCGAAGTCTCGGCATAGGTCTGGGCAAACTGCGACCGGCGCTGCGCCTCCAGCAAAGGCTGGCGCGAAACCTTTTGCAGCAACCAAGCCACCGAGGTCTGCGCCACGGCCCCCACCACTGCCGCCCAGCCCAGCCAAGGGTTGATCGCAAAAATCAGGAACATCGACACCAGGCCAATGGGCAACTCAAAAAACGCCGACAAAGCCGGGTTGTAAAAAAACTCCCGCACCGAGCGGAAATCGTTTTGCGCCCCAATGGCACCGGCCATTTGTTTGCGCTGAATGCCATCAAACATCGCGTTGTAAATGCGCTGCGACATCTTCAGCTCCAGCTGAATACCCACGCCCCACAACAGGCGCGAACGCAGCTTTTCCAGCACCTCCATCACCGCATAAGCGCCCAAAGCCACCACCGTCAGTGATGCCAAGGTCATCAAATTGCGGCTGTTGACCACCCGGTCGTACACCTCCAGCATGTACACCGTGGACGTGAAACCCAGCAGGCCAATGACCAAACTGATCAATACAGCCGTTCGCCACGCCGGGGCAAATTGAGCCAGAGCCAACTTGAGCTCTGAAGGAGAAGAATTGGGCTTCATCAAGCAACCTCTACAGAAACGTAATCCGGAATCAAAGCGCCCGGGTCCAACACCACAGGCAGCTCGGCCGCCTGGTCAACCGGCTCCAAAGCCGACTCAGACGCCAACCAAAACGACAACACAAACAC
Source organism: Comamonadaceae bacterium PBBC1 (assembly GCA_002256145.1). Taxonomy (GTDB): domain Bacteria; phylum Pseudomonadota; class Gammaproteobacteria; order Burkholderiales; family Burkholderiaceae_C; genus Limnohabitans_A. The sequence continues at coordinate 39,508 of NKIP01000013.1, read as the reverse complement.
CCCGTCGGAGCCCCGACTGAGCACAATCTCGCGCAACTTGCCCTGCTCAAACAGCGCCAACTGCGCGGGCACCAAAGTCAACTCAAACTGCATGCGCCCATCGAGCGTGAACAGCGACAACTTGCCCTGCTTCAGGCTCAAGGTGTGGCGGTCAAAGTACACCGGGCAGGTCTCGGCAAAACGCAGCGACGGCAAAGGCCGGTCGCCCATCTTTTGCACCTGAAACGGGCTGCTGGGGCTTTGGTAAATCAAGCGGGCCGTGCGCGACACCGCATAAATCGCGTTGCACACCATCTGCGAGCCCAGCGCCGGAAACTGATCGCGCAACGCCCGGTAATGCAAATGGTGCAAAGCCACCCGGTTCCACACCCGACTGCGCGACACCTCGGGTGCCAACTGGTTACACGCCTGCGAAAACACCTTCTGCAACGACAACAGCCGCTCAAATTGAGCGGCTGTGGTGTTCAGCGGTATGCGCAGAAAATTATTCATATAGGAAGATTATAGATACTCCTATATGAACAAAATTGAAATTTGATATGTTTTTTTGTAGTACCTGGGAGTGAATGGGGGTCTGACCCTCATTTTTGTGGGAGCCCCGCCCCCGTGGCGATGGGTGGTGGTCTATTTAATTGGGGTCAGATCCCAATTAAATTGCTAGATGCATCTAGCAAAAATACTAGATGCATCTAGCAAATGTCATAAACTCACTCATCACCACCTTTTGGGGCTTGTTTATGACTTACCAAAGACCCTTTGTCGACACGCTGTTAAAACGTTTTTCGGCCGAAAAACCTTTGATCCAAGTGCTTGTGGGTCCTCGACAAGTTGGCAAAACCACGGGTGTGCGGCAACTTCTCGAACTTGGAACTTGGCCACACCACTACGCCAATGCCGACGATGTACTGATCAGCGACAGAAACTGGCTGTTATTGCAATGGCAACAAGCCCTTTTGTCAGGCGATGGTGCCTTGCTGGTCATCGACGAAATTCAAAAAGTGCCGAATTGGCCAGAAACCATCAAAGCCCTGTGGGACGCACGACCCGGTCGATTGCGTGTGCTGCTCTTGGGCTCCAGTGCGTTGCAGATTCAGGCAGGAATCACAGAGAGTTTGGCCGGACGATTTGAATTGGTGCGGGTTCACCACTGGCGCTTTGCCGAGCTACGTCATGCTTTTGCGTATGACTTACCACGCTACTTGACCTACGGCGGATATCCCGGAGCGGTGGCCTTTGAACATGATCCCGACCGATGGTTTGCCTACATGAAAGATGCCATTGTTGAATCCGTCATCGGCAAAGACATTTTGCAAAGTCATAAGGTCACCAACCAAGCCTTGTTTCGTCAAGCTTTCCAAATCTTGTGTGCTTATCCTGCACAAGAAATCAGTTACACCAAGCTGCTGGGTCAATTACAAGACAAAGGCAACACCGATTTGGTCAAGCACTACATCGACTTGTATGGCGGTGCTTTTTTGTTGCATGCCTTGCAAAAATACTCCCCCAAAGCTTGGCTGGCTCGCAGCTCCAGTCCAAAAATGCTACCGGCTTGCCCTGCCCTTTACAGCATGGTGGCCGGCGTCAATGTCACACAAAATGCAGACCAAAGAGGGCGTGCTTTTGAACTGGCTGTTGGTGCCGAATTGGTTCAACAGCCAGGCCAAGTGTTTTACTGGCGAGAAGGCCAAGACGAAGTGGATTTTGTGTACCAGTATCGTGACCAACTTTATGCCATTGAAGTCAAGTCAGGTCGTAAAAAATCAGCCAAAGGCCTGGCCAGCTTTTGTGCACAAACGCCACAAGCCTTGCGCATCATCATCACGCCCGAAAACTTCACGCAGTTTTCCGACAACCCCTTAGGCTTTTTGCAGCAGGTGGCTTTGTAATAGCCATCCAATTCGGGCGCTGTTTTTTGACCCAGCCCCTTCATATTTGCATGATCGTTCTCTTGTGGAAGCGACGCCCTCGTCGCGATAGACGCCTCGCACACGTCACTTGTCTGGGCACGGTGGTGTTTCCCGTATGGAGCATCAGAGATGTCTCCGGGTTCAGACAGTACCGTTTGCCAAAGCGCTTGCCCAGATAGCCTGAAACGAAGGCCCAAAAGGATGCGTACCCCGCTGTGGTGTTTGCGTCGTTGTCGCTTGGGCTGCTAGAGATGTACCACCCCTTCATCACGGGTCTCAGAAACCCTGTCTCGACCAACAGTCTGAGGTGCTCGTCGTCCTTGAGGTCTGAGGCTTCAACAACGCCGTCGTTCTTTTCCTGAAGCCGCTTGAGGGTTTTCAATGCAGCGACGAGGGTCGGATTGCCCTTGTGCTTGCCGCGTGATGAGTTCATAAATTTACTTTGGTATTGCTCTGAAATTTACTTTGGTATTGGGTGATTTCATCCACCAAGGTGGCACGTTGGCCAGGGGGCGTGGCACTTATGGATATCCCTGTGTGCGCATCCAATTTCAGACTTCTTGGGCGTTGATGGCGCAAGGTAATTGAACACCGGGCTCTTGCCTTTGTGGGAGCACCGCCCTCGGGGCGATGTGTGGTGGTCTGCGAGGCTTAATCGCGACGAGGGCGTCGCTCCTACGAACACTCCCCTGAGGGCGATGAATTCTTGGCTTTGTGGGAGCCCCGCCCTCGGGGCGATGGGTGGTGGTCTGCGAGGCTTTAGCTAAAGCCGTCGACCTACGGGGACGGTCTTCGCAGGTCGGTGCTTTTGCGCCAAAGCGGTGTGCCTCACCGTGGGACATCAGCCCCCAAAATGTCCAAAACCTGCTGCCCAGTCAGACCGGTGAACTGGCTGATTTGGGCCACACCCAGACCATTGGCGTGCATGGTGCGAACGATCTCGGCTTTCTCCTCAGCCTTGCCCTTGGCAATGCCCAAGGCTTCGCCCTCAGCTTTGCCCTTGGCAATGCCCAAGGCTTCGCCCTCTGCCAAGCCCTCTGCCTTGCCTTTTGCCTTGCCCTTTGCCTCTGCGTCTTCTAGCACCGTCAACTCAATTCGCGCTTTGTCGATTTGGATGTGGTAAGCCTCCAGCTCTTGCTCGGTAAAGGCCGCTGCCTCCACCAACTCCAGGGCCTGGGCAATGTCCGGGTCTTCGCGCCAGCTGGCGTCTGCGTCGGCACCTTTGGCGGGACTCTCGCCCACTTCGCTCATGAAGCGCAGCCACTTGACCAGCATGCGCTTATCGGTGCGGCTTTGGGGCGTGAATTTGGGCAGTTCAATGAACACAAACTCCAGCCCCTCCAACACCCGCCGGGGCTCGTGCTGGCGCACGATTTGGTAGTGGTGGTAATACTCAGCCGTTTCGCGGTCAAACACCTGGTTGGTCAACGCCAAGGCATACACCGGCTGCAAGCTGGCGTAGCTCTGACTCGCGTGCAGCTGCTTCACATAGGCCTGGCTGGCAGAAAACAAAATGCGCTGCTCAAAGCTGGTGCTCCACAGCATTTGCATCTCCACGATGAAGGTGCGTCCGCGCTGGTCTTTGCACTTCACATCAACGATGGAGTTTTTGTACAAACCCGGCAGTTCGGGCACTTGCTCGGGCGTCAGGTATTCCAAGCTTTCAATCTGGCCATCGTCAGGCAGTGGCAACAGCGCATTCAAAAAACTCCGCAACAAATGCTCATGCTCGCCAAACACGCGTTTGAAGGCGAGGTCCACTTTGGGGTCGAGGTAGCGGGTGGGCATGGCGGTGTTGGAGGGGGGGGAAGATGTGATTTTATCGACCTCACCGTCTTTTGTAAGGGGTGGTTTGGCGCAGGTCCATGTCGGGGCTAAAGCCGCCGACCTACGGGAGACCGAATTAATGCGAATCTGACCGCAATTTTTCAAACACGGCCCTTTCGGCGATGGCTTTTTGGCTTTGTGGGAGCCCTGCACTCGGGGCGATGGGTGGTGGTCTGCGAGGCTGATCGCGACGAGGGCGTCGCTCCTACACATCACATCTACGGGTTTCCTACACATTGCATCAACGGGAATTTGCCCCCTGAATTAATTGGGATCTGACCCCAATTAAATGGCGGTTTTTGCGGGCGCAAAACTGACAAAAGCTACATATATCGTTTTTAGAATTCAAATCAATTGAATTGATAAAAAACTTACACCTTTTATTTAATCCTAAACACCATCAAATGTGACCGCAGTCACAGTTTTGATACTTGTCGGTCGCTAGAATTCGCAACATTAGGAAAAATAACAAATACTTTTAGACTCAAAGCGCATTGGCTTGAGTGCCTTGATTTACAAGGTTCTCAAGCGAGTGTGGGCAAACCAGCGCTCGTACTCGGGTTTTTTTGCAAAGAGACCCTCATCACAAACCGTTCCAAAAAGGAAAACAAATGGCTATCGTTACAGATACAGTGTCAGTTCAGCGTTTCGCTATGGGCTTGTTCGGCGTTCAAGTCGGCACCGTCACCATGGCACAGGTCGACAAACAAATCGACCGCACAAGCTTGGGCGCAACGCTCAACAGCTACTACGTTTCCGCCTTTGGTGCGCAAACCACCGCCCAAGTCGCTGCCACTTTGGTGTCCAACCTGGGCATCACCGGTGCTGGCGTTGCCGACGCAGTGGCTTACGTCACCGCCAAGCTCAACGCTACAGCCCCAGCAGCTCGCGGTGAAGAAATCGCCAGCATCATCAACATGTTCTCGGGCATGACCAACGACGCCGTTTACGGTACCGCTGCAAAAACCTGGAACGCCAACGTCGATGCCGCTGCAGCCTATGCAGGCGCGGCTAACGTCGCCTTTGGTTCCGTCATCCAGCAATCCCTGACCGAAGGCATGGACGTCTTGTTTGGCAGCAGCTTGGCTGACCAATTCAACGCCGATCTGACAGCTGGCGGCAACACACTGCAAAGCGGCGACCGCCTCGACGGCGGCGCTGGCAACGACACACTGCACGCCATCCTTGGCACCAACGGTGACCAGTTCGCCATCACAGCCAAAACATCGAACATCGAAAAAGTCATTGTGCAAGCCCAAGCGCTGGCCGCTGACACAGGCGACAACAACGTTGCTGGCATGGGCGAAAGCGTTTATGGCCTGCAAGGCTGGTACGGCGATAACTTCGCCACCAACAACGTCGTCAAAGTGGACGCCGGCCGCATGAACGGTGTGAACCAATGGGAAAACAACAACAGCCGTGCTGACCTGTTTGTTGAAGACGTGCGCATTGGCGACAACCAAATCACCAAAGACATCACCATCACCATGCGTGAAACCGATCCCGGCAACGTGGACTTCGCGGTGTACTTTGACCAAAACAGCCTGCGCAACTCCAGCGCATCGACTTCGCAGATCAACCTGCAAGTCATGGACACACGCGCTGTGGTCGACGGCAAAGCACCTCTGCTCAACAGCCCTTATGGCGGCTTCAAGTTCACAGCCACCGACAGCAAAGGCGTGGCCACTGTGGTCACTTTGCAGTCTGACGCCATCGACGCCGCACAAACTTACACCGAATTGGCTGCCGCCTTCCAAGCTGCTGCCGACAAGCAGTTCGGCGCTGGCGCCGTGACAGTCACTGTGGGTTCTGACTTCTCGGTCACCGACACCACCACAGCCCAAAGCGTGAGCGGCAAAGAAGTTGTCATGAAGACTTCGTCTGCTTACACCTTCACCACCCCCGCCGGTTCTGGCTGGGTGGCTGCTGGTGTCGTGCCTGCCAACTCTGGCCTGCACACCAACTTCAGCCAAGGCTCCACCACCAACAGCGACCCTGTCACCAGCACCATCGTGTTGGACGACGTGGGCCGTGGCTCCACCGGTGGCGACCTGGTTGTGGGCGGCTTGTCGGTGGGCGACACCTCCACATCCAAAGGCGTGCAGCGCTTTGACATCACCGTCGAAGACAACAGCAAACTGCAAAACATCGACTCGACCAACAACACCCTGCGTGAAGTTTCGATCGTTAACGGCACCACCACCCGCATGACCGACGCCTACACCAAGACCGTCAAAGATGCAGGCAACCTGACCGTCAAAGGCAACTGGAACGACACAAACCAAGGCAATGCACTGCCCGGCGCTGTCAGCGACAACTACGGTTTCAACGACGTTCGCCTGATCGAAGCCAGCACCTTCAAGGGCATGCTCGACATCGACGCCGTCCTGTCCGACAACGTCACTGCCAAGTACCTGAACCTGGCCGACACAGCACCCGACGCACCAGCGGCTGACAACGTCACGTTTGCCTACAACCTGGGCACCAACAACGACAAATTCAGCTTGGACATCGACGCCAGCAACCTGCAAGCATCGGGCACCACCACACGCGAAGACTTCGTGTTGTCCATCAACGGTGGCGCTGGTAAAGACGCCATTTCGGTGGACATCATCAACGGCGGATACGAAGATGGCTCGGCTGCTTGGTACAACAACAGCAAGCTCAACGCTAACCTGTCTATTGACGGCGGCGCGGGTGACGACACCATCAAAACCAAAGGCGGCGGCGACTGGAAAGTCACAGCTGGTGATGGCGACGACACCGTGTACAGCGACAACTCTGGCGATAAAGCCGTGTGGGTCTTCAACACGACTGAGCAAGCTGGTGCCGCTGTTGCAGGCTCCGCCCTCACACTGACCGACCTCAAGTCATCGGCCAACACCAAGTACAACCTGTACAAAGGCGTTGCCGAAGTCACCTTCCGCGGCCTGACCAGCAAAGTCACCATCGACAGCACGGCTTACATCACGACCGACCTGCAAATCAACCAGGCCATCAAGAAAGCCATCAACAGCGACGCCGTTCTGAGCAAGCTCTTGCTCGCCACAGACGGCCCCGCCAACACTTTGGTGGTGACCTCGTTGATTGACGGCAAAGTGGAAGTGAAAGATTTGGCTGTTGCCATCACCAAGCCTGCCGCTGGTGTGTTGACGGCCGCTGACATCGCTGCCGCTTTCACAGCCTATGCCCTAACAGGCACAGCCACTGAAGCCCAAGTGTTGACCGCCATGGACGACACCACCATGGACGCCGTAGGCGGCGACTATGCGGCCAACTTTGGTGTGAATGTGACCACAGTCAATCAGACCCCATCGTACGCATTCGCCGAAGGTTCTGACAGTGCCAAAGTCGCCGACAGCACCCACACCCTGGGTGCAGGCAACGACGTGTTGGTCTTGAGCACAGATGCTCTGGGTGCGACAAACTTGTCCAGCAACGAAAAAGTGGTCTACAACGCCGTGGCCTTTGGCAACGACGTGATCGTCAACTTTGAAGTGGCTGGTGACGGCATCGACACGATGGACTTCACAGCTTTGGGCGGCAAAAAAACGGCCTTCAGCGCCACAGCCACCACCACCGATGGCCTGATCATGATTGTGGACACGGCAACTGCCAACAACACAGAAGCCGCCATCAAGACAGCCTTGGCTGCTGCTGACGACACCGTGGCCTCTAAAGGCATCTATGTGGCCTACAACGCCACCACCAATGTGGGCACTGTGTACCAAATCGTTGACGGCACTGCCGCAGCCGACTTGACCGTCACCGCCATCGGCACCATCGACTTGGCCGACACCCCATGGGCTAGCCTGACTGCCGCCAACTTCGCCTGATCAACCAGGACAGTAAGCCGAGGCCACAAGCCCCGGCTTGCCTGAAGCCAAGGGCGATTGACTCGCCCACCGCTTGAAGCCCCCCTAAAAACCGCTTGCAGCGAAAGCCGCAAGCGGTTTTTTTTCGTCCGCCCCTCGTTCTCTCTGCCTCTGCCTCTGCCTCTGCCTCAGCCTCTGCCTCTTTCTCGGTCTCTGTAGGAGCGACGCCCTCGTCGCGATACCCCCCACAAACCACGACACCCCATCCAAACCCCCACCCCAAAACCCCCAAACCCCCTCTCCCAAAAACCATATTTGCAAGTATTACCACCTCAATCCCCCACCCCACCCCAAAACACTCAAACACCCAAAATCATCAACCTTGATTTAATACTTTTAAATGTCACTTTTTACACTTTAAAGAATACCAAAGAATTACACTTAAAAGCCTAAGCATGTGACTGTCATCACAAAAACGGCCGCTGCCCACCGCTAGAATTCGTCACTTCTTACAAAGCAACACGCACAAAAGTATTCAAAACACACTGGCTTGAGCGCCTTGCAGGGCAGGACCTTCAAGCGAGTGTGGGCAAACCAATGCTCATGCTCGGGTTTCTTTGCAAATAAACCTAAATTCATCAACCTTCCAATAAGGAAAACCAAATGGCTATCGTTACAGATACAGTGGCAGTTCAGCGTTTCGCTATGGGCCTGTTCGGCGTGCAAGTCGGCTCCGTCACCATGGGTCAAGTCGACAAACAAATCGACCGCACATCCTTGGCCGCAACCCTGAACAGCTACTTCGCTTCGGGCTTCGGCGCACAAACTACGGCCGCCGTAGCTGCCACCCTGGTCAAAAACCTGGGCATCACAGGTGCTGGCGTTGACGGTGCTGTGGCATACGTTACTGGCGCACTGAATGCAGCTGCCCCAGCCGCTCGTGGCGAAGCCATCAGCAACATCATCAACCTGTTCTCTGGCCTGACCAACGACGCCACCTACGGCGCAGCAGCTCAAGCTTGGAACGCCAACGTGGACGTGGCTGCTGCCTACACCGGCGCAGCCAACGTGGCATTCGGCGCAGTCATTCAGCACAACCTGACAGGTGGCCTGGACACATTGTTCGGCAGCGCATTGGCCGACATGTTCACAGCCGACTTGTCCAATGGTGGCAACACACTGCAAGGCGGTGACCGCATCGACGGCGGCGCTGGCAACGACACACTCAAAGCCATTTTGGGCAGCATGGGCGAAGACAAAGCCATCACCGCACAAACCAGCGGCATCGAAAAAGTCATCATCCAAGCCCAATCGCGCAACAGCGACACTGGCGACAACAACGTGTCCAATGAAGGCATCGTCAACGTTGACGCAGCCCGCATGAGCGGCGTCAACAACTGGGAAAACAGCAACAGCCGCGCCGACCTGATCGTCGAAGACGTGCGCATTAGCGACAACCAGATCACCAAAGACATCACCATCACCATGCGTGAAACCGATCCTGGTCACGTTGACTTTGCGGTGTACTTTGACCAAAACAGCCTGCGCAACAGCAGCGCATCGACTTCGCAGATCAACCTGCAAGTCATGGACACACGCGCTGTGGTGGACGGCAAAGACCCTCTGCTCAACAGCCCTTACGGCGGCTTCAAGTTCACAGCCACCGACGCCAAAGGCGTGGCCACTGTGGTCACTTTGCAGTCTGACGCCATCGACGCCGCTCAAACTTACACTCAATTGGTTGCTGCCTTCCAAGCCGCTGCCGACAAGCAGTTCGGCGCTGGCGCAGTCACCGTGTCCATTGGCTCTGACTTCACCGTCACCGACACCACCACGGCAAAAAGCGTGATCGGCAAAGAAGTGGTCATCAAAACCTCTTCGTCCTTCTCGTTCACCACCCCCGCCGGTTCCGGCTGGGTGGCTGCCGGTGTGGTGCCTGCCAACTCTGGCCTGCACACCAACTTCAGCCAAGGCTCCACCAAGAACACCGACCCCGTCACCAGCACCATCGTGCTGGACGACGTGGGCCGTGGCTCCACCGGTGGCGACTTGGTTGTGGGCGGCCTGTCGGTCGGCGAAACATCCACATCCAAAGGCGTTGAGCGCTTCAACATCACTGTTGAAGACAACAGCAAGCTGGAAACCATCAACTCGACCAACAACACCCTGCGTGAAGTGTCGATCGTCAACGGCAGCACCAGCCGCGTGGACAACGCCTACAACGACAACGTCAAAGACGCTGGCAACCTGACTGTGACAGGCACAGTGGTTGGTCCTGTGGCTGACAATAACAGCAACTATGGCTCCGACAACCGCTTGCCAGGCCTGAACACTGTTGAGCATGGCGATTACGGTTTCACCGACGTCAAACTGATCGACGCCAGCACCTTCAAGGGCAAGCTCGACCTGGACGCCCAGTTGACCGACCGCGTGGTAGCCAAGTACCTGACACTGACTGACGCAGCACCTGCCGCAGCAGCCGCTGACAACGTCAGCTTCGACTACCTGATGGGCACGAACAACGACAAGTTCATGCTGAACATCGCCAAGGGCAACCTGGATTCGTACAAAGGCACAACGAACCGCGAAGACTTGGTGGTCAACATCAAGGGCAACGAAGGCAACGACACCATCACCACGCTAGTGGGTGATGGGACTTCGATCTCTGGTTATGAGCTCACGGGTAAAAATACTAATGCTGCATTGATTGATGGCGTTCCTTCTAAGTTCGAAAACTGGTACATCAACAGCAAATTGAACGCGAACTTGAATGTTGACGGCGGTGTGGGCAACGACACCATCAACCTCAACGGCGGCGGCGACTGGAAAGTTACTGCAGGTGCTGGCGATGATGCTGTGTACGCGAACAACATGGTTGTACAAAACCTTGTCGATGGCCCTGATGATGATGCTTTTGCTGATGCAATCGTTGTTGGGAAAGCAGCCAAGGCCAAGTGGGTTTTCAACGGCAGCAACACACTGTCTGAGCAAAACGACAAGAACTTCATGTCGGGCGTGAAGATGTCCGTCACGTTCAAGCACATCACCGTGACGGTTGATGTGCCTTCGACAGACGGCTTCACCACCGACCTGCAAATCAACCAAGCCATCAAGCAAGCCATCAACAAAGACGCCACTTTGAGCAAACTGCTGGTGGCCAAAGACGGCCAAGCCAACAGCCTGGTCGTCGAGTCCTTGATTGAAGGTCAAATGGCAGGTGCAGATTTGTCATTGGCCTTTGCACGCCCAGCCACTGTCAGCGGCGATGCTTACAGCTTGTTGAACGGCTACCGCGCTGCTTACAAAGCAGCGGGTATCGATCTGGACACAGAACTGGGCTTGCTGGGTGCGGCAGCCGACAGCACCACCGACCCTCAGAAGGTTTTGGCGATCATGGATGCAAGCATCAATGCACTGACCAACCTGTCACCTACAACACCGCCCGCATTTGGTGGCACCAAACTGTTTGCAAATTCGCAAATTGGTGGGTATGTGAAATCCTTCGCCGCGGGCCAAAACTCGCAAGGCGGCGCTGCAGATCACACCCTGTATCTGGGCACTGGCAACGACGTTGCCGCTTTGGGCACAGAAGGCAACAGCAATGACACCTTGGTTTATGTGGCTGGCGAAGAGTTCGGCAACGACACCGTGGTGCACTTCACCAAAGGTACATTGGTTGAAATTGCAACGGTATCAGGCACTGGCGCTGACAAGTTTGACTTCACAGGCTTGGGCGGTGACATGTTGAGCAAAATTGGTTCGACTTCGGCCGCCAACCATGTGCAGGCAGTCAATGGTTTGACAGGACCAGCTATTGGCGTCAACTTCTTTAACTACGCCACATCGACTGTTTTGAACAATGTTGGCGCTGCTGGTGTTGGTTACGCCACCAACAGCATTGCAAATGACACGACGTCAGCTGGAACGCCAACTTTCGGTGTGAACCGTGATTTGACAGCCATGCCTACGATTGATGCAAAAACATTGATGGACCGTTCGATCTCGATCATGAACCTTGACCAGGTCTGGCCTTCGAGCAGCGCCAGTGTCAACGACACTGCAGCCAAAGTGGCCGCTTGGTACGAAGCTGGCAGCAGCAACACCTACGCCACCACACATGTGCTGGTCGTGGTTGATGCGCACAACGTGGGCACTGTGTATGCAGTGAACGACGGCACAGGTACAGCAGACGCTACAGCCAAAGCCATGGGCACCATCGACTTGGCAGACACTGAGTGGTCTAGCCTGGCCTGGTTCAACTTCGCCTGATGTTCAGGACAGCCAAGCCAGGGGCACAAGTCTTGGCTTGTCTGAAGCACACCAGGGCGCAATCCCTGGCAGCTTGAAGCACCAACAAAAAACCGCCTACAGCGCAAGCCGCAGGCGGTTTTTTAATTTGTTTTGAGTCCATGCTCAAGTCAGCTCATACCTTCAACCCAGCAAAATCCCCCATGAAGTTCTTTTCCTCCCTTGTTCTCGCAGCCAGTCTCGTCCTGACGGGTTGCGCATCTGTCGACATGGCTTCGCAAGCCGACAATGCCAAATCCAAAGAATTCAACGCCCCCAGCCAAGGCATGGCCGGTGTTTACATCTACCGCGACAGTGTGATGGGCAAGGCCCTCAAAAGAGACATCTGGCTCAACGGCCAGTGCGTCGGAGCCAGCGCACCCGATGTGTTTTTCTACACCGAAGCCGCTGGCGGACAAACGCACAAAATAGAAACCGAATCAGAGTTCTCACCCAACACCCTAGAACTGGTCGTTGAAGCAGGCAAAAATTATTTCATTCGCCAGTTCATCAAAATGGGCGTGCTGTCAGGTGGCAGTGACCTTGAAAAAATGCCCGAAGACCAGGGTCAAAAAGCCGTGGCCAAGCTGAACATGGCCAAGCCAGGCCAATGTAAAACGACGCGTTGATGGGCAACAGCTTTCAGGGCGTGTGCCACGCCCATCGCACACGGGGTGGGCTCCCACAAAACGCCATGCCTTGCCTCATGCTCTTGACTTCATCGGGCTGGACTCACAAGACAGCCCAATATCGCTAAATCAAAATCACGGCTTCTGCATCAACGATCGATTGTTTGGCCTCATCGACAGTCACTGTCTCATTCAGCTCATAGTCGGCTTTTGCGCGAAGCGTTTTCAATGCACGCAAACGGTAGCCTCGTTTTTTGGATTTGATGGCATCATCACCCCGTACCGTGGGGTTAGTTAGCGCAGCAATCAACCGTGCATGCACTCCGCCATCAATGCCAGCAGACCCCGGCGACTGAAGGGCATCGTGCCAAGTTTTGCAATCATGGTAGGCGGCGTAATAAGCACGCCCTACGACAGCCCTTTGCTGGACTTCATCCATCGATCCTGATTGAAGCGTCTTTGCCAATCCAATGATGTCAGTGGACGAGACGCTCATGGTCGTGTTCCAACAAAGTCGATCAAAAATGGTACCGAATCGAGTTTACGTTCGATCAGAAGATCGACGGCCTCCATGCTCATGGAAGATGCATTGCGGTAAGTGACATCGACATTGAACCGCATCAGAACGGATGCACCTTCACGATCCAGCACAAACTCGGCCATATCGCCAAGCCAAAAAAGCTGGTGTTTTCGCATGATCTCACCGGCCACATCAATCACCTGAGCACAGATGGCATCAGATACTTCTGACTTATCCAAGAGTTCAGCCACCTCTTGACTCAAAGCTAAGTTTTTTTCCGGCAATTCAACGTTGCCCCGCTTGGCTTGTTCTATGAGATGTTTCATATATTTGAATGCTCCCGCAGCTGGTGCCAGCCAAATCGTCTCCCCGATGTTTCCATGGGATATATCGACATGATCACGCAGAACCTGAAGTGCTTTTGAACCATATCCGAGATTGCAATATGAAACAAGCATATTTGTTGCTATTTGATGCGGCATGACACCCAGTCTGTTGGCGTTATTGAACCAATACGTTACCTTCTCAATGTCACCATGGACTTCGCCAAGCTTCGACTTCAGTAAAGATCCATAGATGGGATCTACCCGCATGACATCATCGGCTTCCTTGATCCATTTTTTTAAAAAGATAGATTGGTCGTTTTTATCCAAAAAACGATGCGACTTAGCCACAAAAAAAGATATTTCGTCAAGGAGAACAGGCCCTTTGGATTGCAATTGAGCTACAGACATTTTTAACTATTTTTATAAAGGTTTTTATCTACCGCATCTTCCAGATCAAAAGTTCCTTATAGCAGCGATGTTCATTGCTATCGACTGAGTCTGTGCCACCCAACACACATTGAATGCAATGAGCTCTCGTGCCGTCTCATCTTCTCATTCGAATCAATATTTTTATCAATTTTTTTAATTATAAATTGATAGGCATGAACATCGACAAAGTGGCAATCATCACACGCTGCGTTTTCGTAAGTACCTGCTCCGATACCTACATAGATGCTTTGTATGTCCAATGTTGCTCACCACATCTTGCGGATGTGCTTGGCAACGACCATGGATGGCACCGAACTTGCCAAGCATTTTGCCGCCATTTTCTTCAATCTAAAAGATGCTTTATTCTAAAAAAATTAATTATATTTATCTAATTTTTATTGCCACTCCAATGCTCAATTCATCAAACAGATGTATCAAAAAGTACTGTGGCAGCAGCTTACAGACAAGAAGCAGCCCATGGTGACCACGAATGCAACGGGGTTTGGGGTAGCGAAGCATCAACCAGGTGATTTGTTTGCGCCCTTGTTCTCGCCGCCAGTCACGTCCTGACGGGTTGTGCATCTGTTCACATGGCCTCTCAAGCAGACAAGACCAAAAAGCCGTGGCCAAGCTGAACATGGCCAAGCCAGGCCAATGTAAAACGACGCGTTGATGGGGGATGGGGATTTCTGCCAGCGCGTGTGCCACGCCCATCGCACACGGGGTGGGCTCCCACAAAACGCCATGCCTTGCCTCATGCTCTTTTTTGTTAAATGTTTAATTTATTGAAAATGACTGCTGGCAAGTGCTTGATGATCATCATGATCAACCACCACTTGCCCGGGGCGTAAACGGTGGGCTGGCCTTTCTGAATGGCAACGACCATTTGTTGCGCCACTTTTTCAACGGGGGCGAGTTTGACACCCTGCGCTTTGAGGTGCGCCGTCATGGGCGTATCGGTGGGACCGGGTTTGATCAACACGAGCTTGACGCCCGTGCCAGCCATGCGGTGCTGCAATCCCTGCGCATACCTCTCAACCAAACCTTTGGCTGCGCCATACACGTAATTGCTTTTGCGCCCCCTGTCGCCAGCCACTGAACCGATCAATGCCAATGTGCCGTGCTGGGCGTTCAACATGTGCATTGCAAAAGCCTCTGCAAACAAAACAGGCGATAGGCTGTTCAGAACAAGTGCATCAGCGCATGCCTGAAGATCAGATTGGCAATCGGCCTGCTGGGGGAGCGCACCCTGTGCAATGAGAACGATGTCCACACGGCCCGATTGAAACAAAACAGCCACCACACGTTCGATGATTTTCGGGTCCAGCATGTCGGTTTGAATGCACGAAACAGCACACTGCGGATTGCGCACAGTCAAATCAGCAGCAACCCGACCGAGCCTTTGTTCATCACGGCCGATCAGCGTCAACTCGACCCCTGCTTCGCGGCCCCACAACCGTGCGCATTGCTGCGCAATGGCCGAAGTGGCCCCCACAATGACAATTCTTTTTTTCATTCAATATCCCATTAACCGACGTGACAGTGCCGAGCTGATGCCGGGGTCCCGGTATTTCACAAATTCATTCAAATTCGGGTATCCAGCCTCAAAGAGGCTGCTGGACATGCGTGCATCTTTGGCGGGGTAGAGTCGCCCTTTTGCTTCAAGCACAATGGCATCCAAACGCTGAAACAATTCATGCGTTCGCGGCCCGTGGTTGGCGAAATCCAGCGCCAAGGTGACGCCTTCCTGCACAAAACTGAGCATGCCCATGGGCTGTCTCGCTCCAAAGGTTTTGAGCACAGCCAAAAATGACCCTTCTCCAGTTCGTGTGATTTCTGCAAGCAACGCATGGACGGCGTCATGCCCTGTCTGTCTTGGCAACACACATTGGTATTGGTAAAACCCTAGACGGCCGTATAGTCGGTTCCATTCCAGAACGTTGTCCAGTGGGTAGAAAAATGGGACGTAGTGCATCACCGAACGGCTTGGCTGCCACTTTTTCAAATAGTAATAAGCCGTGTTGAGTGGCCGCAGTGTGTAGCGATTCATGAGCGATACAGGCGGCACAAATGGCATGCGAATCTGCCGTGGTGCGGGGACTTGCAGTGTTTGGCTTGGTGACGGGTTTGCACTCATGAACAAACCACGGCCACCTTGGCCAGCGGTGCAATCCACCCAAGACACGGTGTGCTCCCATGTCGTGACAGCCTCATCGGCAAGCGTGAAAAAATCTTGCACGTTGGCATAGGCCGTTGTTTGCGTATCAAACCATGGCCCCGGCACACGCTTGAGCTGCAACGAAGCTTGTGTGATCACCCCGGTTAATCCCAGTCCACCGACCGTTGCCGCAAACCAATCGGCATGATCATGGGGGCCACAAATAATGACTTCGCCATCGCATCGCTGAAGCGTTAGGCTTTGAACATGGTGACCAAAGGTGCCTTGCGCATGGTGGTTTTTGCCATGCACATCATTGGCAATGGCACCACCCACCGTCACCATTTGGGTGCCCGGTGTCACAGGCAGCATCCACCCTCTGGGCAGGGCCATGCGCTGGATGTCTCGTAACAGCACGCCCGATTCACACACCAAAATGCCCGTGGCCTCATCAAAGGCCATGAAATGATCGAGCCCCGTTGTGACCCACAGTGTTCCGTGCGGGTTCAGGCCGACATCGCCGTAGCTGCGCCCCATGCCATGCGCCAAGCCAGGCTTGGAAGAGCGGCAGATTTGTTGGGCAATTTGACTGGGGTCTGTCAGGTCAACCGTGTGGTGCGGATCAGCACGCAAGCGGCCCCAAGATGTCACGGCTCTCACGGGCAACCTTTGGGAAACACATACCGTTTATCGAGCTGGTATTTGGCGGCGTAACCCAAAAACAAGCCCAAGGCACCGCCGACGTACCGCATTGGCCAGGTGCCAAACAGGTGCCAAAAACCCAATTCGAAGCCCCAAAAAACCAAGGTGGTGACCAAGCCCACCACGGCATAAAGAAAAAAAACTCGCGTTTCTTGCTTCAAGTTGCTGGCGTCGAAGCCAAAAATGTATTTTTTATCAAGGTGGTATTTGACGATCAAGCCTGTCAACGTGCCCACGACAAGTGAGATGCCAAGGGCATGTTTTCCATCATAAATTTGGCCCGTGGCCTCTTGCATGCCAAAGTTTGCCAGCATGGCCAGCTGTGCGAATATAAAATACTTAATAGCTATGCTTTTTACAGAAAACATTCAGTTTCATGGCTCTTTTTAATCATTTGTGAATCATACTTCAGTGAATTCATCGCCTTCAGTTCGGTTGCTTGGCTTGGTCATGTTGATGCGTCCCAAGCAGTGGATCAAGAACGGTTTTGTGTTGGCCCCTTTGTTTTTTTCAGGTGCATTTCTGAACGAAGCAGCTGTGGGCCAGGCCCTTTTGGCGACCCTGCTGTTTTGTGTGGCTTCGTCGGCGACGTATGTCATCAACGACCTGCGCGACATTGAACAGGACAAAATTCACCCCAAAAAATCAAAGTCTCGCCCCTTGGCCGCTGGCTTGGTCACCAAGCCCCAAGCACTTGCTTTGTTGGCGCTGCTGTATGCCGTTTTGGTTTGGGGTTGGTTTCTTTTGCCCATGGTTGTGGGGGTTGTGATTGGCCATCTGTTGCTCAATTTGGCCTACACCTTTGTGTTCAAGCACCAGCCGGTGATCGACATTTTCAGCATCGCATCGGGTTTTGTTTTGCGCGTTTATGCTGGCGCTTTGGCCCTGGCCGTGCCAGTTTCTTCGTGGATGTTCATCACAACACTTTGCTTGGCGCTTTATTTGGCCGCCATCAAGCGTCGACAGGAATTGAGTCATACGGGCACCGGCAGCCGCAGAGTCCTCGAAAAATATTCTGTGGCGCTGGTGGACCGCTATGCCGAAATGTCGGCCACTGGTGCTTTGCTTTTTTACAGCATGTTTGTGATGTCGGCAAAACCCGCATTGGTCATCACGGTGCCATTGGTGCTTTTTGGCCTGTTCCGTTATTGGTATGTGGTCGAGGCCTTTGAGGGGGGTGAGTCCCCCACCGATGCTTTGTTGGCCGACTGGCCTTTGTTGCTCACGGTTGTGCTGTGGGTCGCGACATGTGCCTGGGCCTTGTGGCCCAGTAAGGTTTAAGCATGGACTACGTTTACGCCCTGACGCCTTTTTTGGCATGGTTAGCCGCTGGTGTTGCCAAATTTGCCATCAACAGCATCCGGCACCGCCAAATGGCGTTCAAGCTCATCGGCTATGGCGGCTTGCCCAGCAACCACAGCGCCATTGTCAGCAGCATGGCAGCGCTGATTGCACTGAAAGAGGGTGTGCAACACCCTGCTTTCGGGGTCGCCGTCACATTGGCTTTTGTGGTCATGCTGGATGCCCATAGCCTTCGCAAACAAGTGGGCCTGCAGGCAAGTGCGATCAATGATTTGAACAAGGACACGCCACTGAAACCACCATTGCGCGAACGTATGGGCCACAGTTTGCTGGAGATTGTTGCGGGAGCAGTGACTGGTGTTGTTGTGGCATGGAGTGCATACGCATGGCTGATTTGATTACCCGCTTTCGCTGTCGCCTGTCACGCACTCAGGTTGACGTACAACGGTGGCTTGCGTGGGCCTGCATTTTGGTGCTGACTTGCTGGAGTGTGGCCTTGTCGGTGGCGCAAATCCGCCAAAACCACTTACCGGTCATCAGCCAATGCTGGGATGGTGCCGACCTTGCGTACTTTCAAACGGATTCAGAGCAAGCACGGTTTTTCATGGGTGAGGACGAAGGCAATTATTTGCTGAATGCTTGGCAGCTTACGCGTGGCGAAGTGGCTCATGATTTCAATGGCAGCATGATTTGGGCAGCGGCCTCTGCGCCATACAACCCGGACATGAAAAAAGTCACGCCGCTCTACGATGTTCTTTTTGCATTGGGCAAGGGGACGCACTTACCTCCCCCCTATTTCGTCAGCTACAGATCGGTTGTTTTTGCCTCATTGGGTGTGCCCATTGTGAGAGCCATGGGTTGCAGCAGTGACAGTCTGCTGGTTTTGCGCTACATGGTTTTGCCGTTTAAAGCTTTGCTGATTTTGTCTGTGTGTGGTCTTGTTATCAGCATGCTCACGCGCTACAGATATTGGGCGGCCCTGCTGACGGCAGGTTTACTGTCTTTTGACACTCAACTCACAGTGGCCAGCAGCACATTCATGGCCGATGTACCCGGCACCGCTTTGTTTTTTCTGGCGTTGCTCATGTCCATGTCCCTTCATCTTTCCCAAAAAGGTATGGGACCGAGGACCATGGCATTGGCTATCTTGACCGGCGGGCTGTTTGCACTGGCGGTGCTGATTAAATTTGATTTTCTTTACTTAGCCCCAGTCGCTTTCATTCTTCCGGCTGTACTGTCCCCAAAGCCTCAGCGTCGCAACGCGTGGAAGTTCAGTGGCATCATTTTTTTAATTTATGCACTCTGTTTAGGGGTTTATGCCCATCGCAACTACACGCTAACGGATCAGTGGTTTCTTACTTCAAAGGACACCGTCAATTTGTACATCGGAAACAATGCCGACGCGCCGAGTCGGCAGTTCAGATATGGATTCAGTGCTGCCGATGCCGAGCGCCTTAAAGAGATACCCATTCGAAACATCAAAGTTTTGGAGTCTTCAGGGCCTGAACTGGCGATGCGCCAATATTTCAGTCAGTTGCTCATTCAAACCGTGTCAGAGAACCCTGGTCGCACCATTGAAATGGTGGCTCAAAAGGCAGCGCTTTTTTTGACCAGTGGGCAGTACGTGCAATACCCTTTGTTGGGCCGTTTGAGCGTGATCCTGTCCACACTGGTGATGGTGCTGGGGTTGCTTTCTTTTGTGATCACTCTCGTGGCACGACCATCCAGGAACCGTCAACTGTTGGTTTTGCCTGTTGCCTACACCATGCTTCTTGGCATGCTCTCTTTGGTATTTTTTGAACCACGTTTTTTGACCCACTTATATCCGTTCGCGATATTGAGCATCGTGGCGTGTCTTCAATGGATTCAAAGCCAAGTTGAGAATGGCAGATCAACAACACAAAGGACCTGACGGTCCGTTGCCCCACATGAGGGCCTGCCCCGCCCCCCTTTGACTGCGTTTTTTTCGCAGTTACGCGAGCGCATGCAATTGATACCACTGTACTGCGATCACGCTACGCACGAGCAGTTTCATTCGGAGTTCACAACCGACATGGATCTGGAACGTTTGCCCTTGGGGCAATTCGACACCCACTGTTTGAATGTTGGGGCTGAAGCGGCAAACCTGCATCATCTTTGAGCATTGAAAACTTCACAGGGCCGAATCAATCAATGAACAAATTGCTGCGCATCTCGTTCAACATTTCAGCGGATCAATAGGCGCCGCTTTTGTCGTTGCAACGCATGTTTTCGCAAATTTGCAATCAGCGGGCGTGCCTGGTCCAGGCCGAAGTCCAGAATGCACGGGCATTCGAATGTGTCAACAGAAACGAAAAGGTCATCGGTGTCACCGTGTGGTCATTCTTTCCAGGCCAACAGGCTCACGCCAAGCGCAATCAGCAGGGCCCCCATAACTTGCACCCAGTTGATGGTTTCGTTAAAAACCCATCGCGCCGCGAGCAGGCTGAATACAAATTGGATGCCCACAAACATGGGCACGGCGTAACCGAAATCATGGTTGGCAAGTATGCGGATCGTCAAAATAAAGGCCATCAAATAAGCCAGGAGTCCACAGGCCAGCATGAGCAGACCATGGAGCCCCACCGACAGGACTGGTGATGCCCATTGAATTTCCCGACCCGCTAGACGCAGGCATATCAGTGCGGCACTGTTGAACAGGGCTGCCAGTGTGATGACAAGCAGGCCAGTCATGCGGGTCTCGCAGGACGGTCTTCGATGGCCATCAAATCGCCACCCACGTTATAGATCGTTGCCCTTGGCCCCATCAGTTGTTGTAGTTTGTAGGCGTATGGAAAGAAGTGAATGTGCAGGTCAAAGGTGTATCGGTATTCACGTTGGCGCGGGACAACCACGATCAATCGCTTATTGCAGACACGCCTGACCTCTGACAAGGCCTTCTCGATGTCAAAGACGTGCTCCAGGGTGTGCGCACAGATGACGGTATCGAACGCATGGTCTTGGAACTGCAGCTGCGTGACATCTGCTTTGCAAAACAAGGGGTTGGTGGTGTCTTCTGTGTTGCTGGGTGGCAAGATGTCTGCGCCCGTCACCTGCAGCCCACGTTTGGCCAGTGACCTGGTCAACCACCCATTGCCACACGCAATGTCCAGTACGGTGCAGCCTTGTATGGCTTGTGTGACAGCCTGGATGGATTGGGTGTTCAGGTCTGTGTCCCTTTGGATGAACGTGTCACCCAATAACGTGTAATAACCCTGAATGTCTTGTTCACTCAAATGCGGCAGGCGCTCTTTGAATTCAAGGTAGTGGTGGGACTTGGGACCCAATGCCAGACGAAACAGGGGTGACATGAACCATCGGCTGTCGCGCAGTAGGGGAGGAAGAATTTTGTCCATCAAAAAATGGAGGATCAATGTGGCGTTTCTGTTCATGTGGATTCATTGCGCAGAGTCTGACACTAGCATGATTCGCAAGTCGGAAAACCACCATTGCGTCCCTTGGTGGGCATACAGGCGGTAGGGTTCGCCATTGCGTGGCCTGACCAAACGCTCGCGCAGATGGCTTGCTGTCACGGTCATGCCTCGGTCCGGAAATTGAATCCCAATCTGCAACGCTGGGGATGCCTGCAGCTGCCATTGCAAAACCCCCTTGATAAACGATGGGTGAATGATTTCGGTCACCGGTTCGGGCCCATGCCCCAACAGGGGTTGGCAGCCTTCGCTCAAGGTCAAAGGGTCTAGCCTTTGACCTTGTCTGTCAAAGCGCCATATCTCTTGCCCTTGCGACTGGGCCAGCAAGGCTTCTTGGCAATTTTGGGTGATGCGCAGGGGCATGCCCTGGCGGGCCTTGAGCCGCATCAACCCGCCTTGCTGGTAGTCGGGCCAAGTCAAGATGGTCAGGGGCTGCAGGGCTTGTGCGTTCAGTATTTGTCGGGTGATTTTTTGCGATGGGTCATTCGTCAATTGTTGTTGTTTGGTTTGCATGGCCGCATGGGTGCTGAAAACGCCCCATGGCAGGGCCAGCAGCAGCACCCATTTGGGCCAATGCGGCGCAGCCGCCTTGGTGTGCATGGCCAACGCAACGGCGCAGCACATGGCCAAGTCAAATGCAAAAAAAAGCCGATCAGCATGCAGGGTGGGCGCTTTGATGGCGTGGGGTGCCGCCAAAACGGGCAGCACCAGCAGGCAGGCGATCAGGATGTTTTTGAGGGTTTGCAAGGGGCGCAGCACAAGGGCCAACACTGTGGCCAACAACAACAGCGCGTGGGTTTGCACGTACCATTTTGCAAAGTCCACAAGGGTGCCCGCTTGCAGAGACTGCAAGTCGGCCAGCAAGCTGTTGCCCGCGCGCCCTTCGGTGGAAAACCCCAAAACGTGCAACCGCAGTCCCGCGTACACCAACATGGCCAGCAACAGGCCTATCGCCTGCGGCCTGTGCTTTCGAAACGCAGCCCAGCCCCACAGTGCCAGCACCAGGGGTGCATAAATTTCTTTGCTGAGCAAGGCCAAAAGCGCAAGGACAAAGCTTGTGGCCAGGGCGAGGGTTTGCTGGACTGCCGTGGAATGCGGTTTATTTTGCAGGTGCAATAAAAGCAAGAGGCTGAACAGGGCTCCAAGTCCATAGTGCAGGGTGTAAAACCGCGCGGCCATGGGCCAGACACTGCTGAGACTGGCGATGAGCAAAATGGCCATGAGCCCGGCACTGACTTGTTGGGTGTGTCGATGGCACCATGCGCCTGCCAAGGCGGCGCACAGGCCCAGCAATCCGATTTGCAAAATCAAAAATGGCGTGGCGGTGACGCCAAACAACTCAAACATGAGGCGGTAGATCGTCAAAACCACCGGGGTGTAGTGCACAACAGAGAGTTGCTGGTAAACCTCGCTCATGTAGTAGGCCCCCAGGTAGGGGGCCTCGATGGCGAGCTGCAAGATGTGCCCATCGTCGTCAGAAAAGACGACATGGCTCAAATAGGGGTAGGCGCACAACGACAGCAGCAGCCCCTGCGCCAGCCACAGGCCCATCCAGCGGGCAGGGTGTTGGTGGATCATGGTGTGGTGATTTCTGAGGGGGTGTGGCGATGCAAGCGGCGCACCAAATAGATGGGCCTTTTTTTGGTTTCTTTGTAGGTTCGGCCAATGTATTGGCCCAACACGCCAATGCCAATGAGCTGGATGCCGCCCAAAAACAAAACGGCCGTCAAGATGGAGGCGTAGCCCGGCACGCTGATGCCAAACAACAAGGTGCTGAGCACGATCCAAAGGCCATAAACCAATGACAGCGCTGCAATGACAGAGCCAAAACCGACCCAGACGTAAAGCGGCACGGTGCTGAAGCCGACGATGCCGTCAAGCGCGAGCTGAAAGAGTTTTCTGGCGTTGAAGCTCGATTGGCCATGGCGGCGGGGTTCCACGTCGAATTCGATGGTGACTTGTTTGTAGCCAACCCAGGCGTACAGGCCTTTCATGAAACGGGTGCGTTCGGTGAGTTGCTGCAGGCTGTGCACGACTTGCCGGTCCATGAGGCGAAAGTCACCCACGTCAGCGGGTATGTGGCATTCGGCCAGCTGGTTATGAAGCCGGTAAAAGCCTTGGGTCAACCAGCGCTGCAGTTTGCCTGTGTCGTTGCGTGTTTTTCTTTTGGCCAAGACCATGTCTGCGCCCTGCTCCCAAAGCTTGACCATGTCCAAGATCAGTTCGGGCGGGTGCTGCAGGTCGGCATCGATGGGAATGACCGCGTCACCATCGGCCAAGTCAAGACCTGCGGTGAGTGCGTTTTCTTTGCCAAAGTTGCGTGAGAGTTCGACCAGGGTGATGTGGGGATTGCGCTGCGCGTGCCATTCGAGTTGGGCGTAGGTGTCGTCTGTGCTGCCGTCGTCGATGCAGATGATTTCGTGTGCGTAGTCGGGCAATTGCGCCAGCACCAGCATCAGTCGATCAAAAAATGCCGCCAAGCCCAGGGCTTCGTTGAAGCAGGGCACCACCAAGGTGAGCCGAGGGCGCTGGCCGGTTGTTGTGTGTCGCGTGTTGTGCATGTTGACGGCCGCAGCCATGGGGTGGGTCCGATCTGGCCTGCTGTGCGTTGATCGTTGTCTTGGCCTGGGGTGAGCCGTCTATATTTGTTTATTTTGATTATAAAAGAGATGATTTTGAATTCATTGATGAACAAAAAAGCCCAAAGCTTGTTTGTCTTTGGGCGTTTGAGCGTTCGGGCATTTGGGCTTTAAGGCGTCACGTTCACCACGGGCAAGCTGCCTTCGAGTTCGACTTTGTCCAGGTCTTCAAGGGTGAAGGTCAAGGCACTGCCCGTCACGGTGAAAGTTTTTCTGAGCTTGAATTCACAAGGCAAAACTGAGTTGCTGGCCGGCACAACAACGGTGGCCGCGATGGTGTTGCCACCGATGGTTTGAGACAGGGTTTTGCAACCATTCGAAAATGGAACGGCCAAGCTGTAGCCCGCAGGGCCAGTGGGTGTCAGGAGCTTGAATTTGGCGGTTTGAACCACATCGGCTTTGTTGTCCAACTTGAGGGTCAGGTCGGTTTGCTGGTTCAGCTTGAGGTTGGTGTCCGCCAAGATCACACTGAGCTTGACTTTGGTGCTGGTGCACCCTTTTGTGCAGGTGCATTGGCCGCAAGAACCGGCGGTGCATTGGTCCAGGGTGGCTTTGGTGGGGCAACTGAAGGAAGTACCGTCGGTGTTGTTATTGAAGGTGAACACGTTTTGAACCGTGGTGCTGTCGCCACCACCGCCACCGCCACAAGCGACGAGCATCAGTGTGGACAGGATGAGTGAGGTGAGTGTTTTGAACATGATGTTTGCAAGGTATGAACTGAGAAATGGTTGGCGCAGCCATGGCGCGGCTTCACCGATGGTGTGCAACAAAGCGCGTGGCTTCAGAACACGTTGAGGTTGTTGAACAGGTTTTGGGAGGTGTCGATGCCCACCAAAGAAACTTGCGCAATGAGCGCATTGCTTATGGCATCGGCGATTTCTTCATCGCTGAGGACGGGGGGGTCTTGTTCGGTGGCTGGATCGAGAAGTGCGTCCAACATGAGCTTTTCAAACTGGGCCATCACCCAAGGGTTTTTGATCTGCAACCCCAAATCGAAGTTTTGGGTGAAATCGTAGATTTCTTGTGCCTCATTGCGGCTCAATGAATGGCCTAGTTTGCTGATGGTGCCGTACAGCAGCGACTCCATGTTCTGCCAAGTAGCCGCAATGTCACCAAGTTGCGAGAAGCCCAAATCTGCAACGCTGAGTACGCCGTCTGCGGCACCCGGGATATTTTTGGGGCTGAAGGTTTGGATGTATTTGTCCCAGCCGACCTTGGCCACCACGGTGTCGCGCATGGACTCGGTGGACAAGGCACCGGTGTTGTCGTTGAAACTGAACAGCGACTTGAACTTGCTGTCGCCTTGCCAGGATTTAACGACGGGCGCGGGGTTGAGTGTGGCCGCATTCAGGTCCTTGCCTCTGAGCCCATAACTGCTAAAAAACGCCTCGACTTGCGTGGCGTTCACACCCGGAAACCGATCTTGCACAATGTCAGCCAGCATTTGGCTGTCGATTTTGTATTGCTTGGCCGCGTAGTAGAGAGTGACGGGCTTGTCCAGGTTGGCCATGATGTATGTCCGCGCCTGCTCTACGGTGAGGCCAATTCTTGCCAAACTTTGGGTTGTATTCATAAAGTTTCTCTATTTATTGAGAACTTTAATTTTAATACATCACTTCTGAATGTATCCTTTCAAGTTTGAAGTTAGAGCAGTTTGTGAGCCAGCCCTCGGCGATGCACTTTGTGGGAGTTCCGCCCCGGGCGGTGCATTTTGTAGGAGCCCCGCCCTCGGGGCGATTGTTGGTAGTCTGCGCGGCTTTTCGCGACGAGGGCGTCGCTCCTACAAAGGCAAATGCCTATTCATGCACTGGCTCAGTGGTTCAGAAGAGCTCATGCCTGAGGTCGATTGGGTTTTAATTTCAAGGCCCATTTTTCCAGCCCATGCCATGACAACCAGGCGCAAGCCAGGGTGATGGCCATGCACAAGGCCAACAACTCACCCCATGACAGGCGGTCTTTGAATTGCCAAATCATGACCTGTTGCACCGGAAATGCGTAGATGTAAAGCCCAAACGACAGATCGCCCCAGCGCCCGGCTTGGTAGACAAATGGAATGCGGGCGGTGCCCACCCAAACCGCCGTCACAGGCACCACACACCAAAGCGCCAACAGCGCCTGATCCAACGCCAAGGCCGTTGCGCCCAGCGCCCAAGCGGTCACCAAGGCGGTATTGGCATGGCGCATCTGCGCACGAAAAGGCAGCAGTCCCAAGGTGGCGCCTGCCAGAAAATAGGTGCCAAAGTGCAGCGCATAGACTTGGTTGATGCCCACTGGAAACAAACTGGGTTGCGCAAGGTACAAGGGTGCCAACACCAAGTAGGTGATGAGGGCCGCCACTGCACTGAGCAGCATCCACAGCCGCTTAAAGCGCCACAAACCCGCAACCCCCAGCAGCGCCAGCAATGCATACCACTGGATTTCAATTGGCAAGGTCCACAGGGAGCCATTGACGGCCTGAGGCATTGCATTGCCTACAAACTGAAGCGGCAAGTGATCGACCGCGTCAAACACCAGGTTGCGGGCGTATGCCCACAAGGCGGGATGACTGAAGTAGTCACGCAGACTCAGAGTGGAAACCCACGGCCCCACGACCAACGCACAAAGTAAAAGCACCAAGGCCAAGCCCGGCCAAATGCGCAGCAAGCGCCGCGCCGCAAAGCGCAAAAGATGGGGGTCGGACTGCCAGCTTTGCACAACCCAATAGCCGCTGATGGCAAAGAAAGTCATCACGCCCAAGCCCCCCAGCCCGAAGGATTCGACGCCGAACAGGCGTGGCTCGGGCAAACCGGACAAGGCGAATTGGTGTGAGACCAACACGCTCAAAGCGGCCAGGATACGGATGAAGTCGAAGTTGTTGTTTCGTTGCACAGTGAACCTTTTGAGCACGGCAATCACCGCGCTCATCTTGCCAAGTCCTGAGCGTTCAGCGGCCTGGGCTTGGGTCGCTTTGTTGATGCGAACCCATGTTGTTGATGTCTCAGAGATCACACCGCTGATCGAGATGCCTTAGACCTGCTTTTTGGAGGGGGCCGCAGGCTTACAGGAAGATGATGTGCACAAAGAGGTTTTGTTGATTGACTGTGCCGAGAAAACTGACCTCTTCCAAGAGCAAGTCCTTTAAACCCATGGCAATGTCAGCGTCTGTCAAATATGCGGGATCTTCGGCGGTGACCGGGTCGCGAACCATGTCTGAAATGATCGTTTTGATTTGAGGCATCAGACTCCGGTCGTCCGCATCCAGCGCTGCTGCATTGGCATTCACAAATGCATTCAAGGCAATGATTTCACTTTCGCTGATGTTGCGGGCAGCGTTGATCAAGGTGCCATAAAAAAGTGATTCGTAATTGGCCGTGGTGGCTTTGATTTCGCCCAGATGAGTAAAACCCAGGTCTGTTGTGTCGAGCACGCCGTCAGCTGCGCCGGGCAGTAATTTGACGTCAAAGATGCGGTTGTATGTGGCGGTGCCGACTTTGGAGCTCACGCTGCTGCGCAAGGATGCCGTGGACAAGATGTCAGTGTTGTTGTTGAAGGTATAAAGTGGCGAGAGTTCGTTCAGGCCTTGCCAAAGCACGGCACCGTCGTTGCTCTCAATTTCAAACGGATCGAGTTCCATGCCTTTGAGGCCAAGACTGTTGAAAAAGTTTTCGACACCTGTCGAGGTGACCCCCGGAAAATTTGGGGCCACAATTTCGGCCAGCATTTTGCTGTCGATTTTGTATTGCAGGGCCGCGTTGTAGATGTTGATGGGCGTGGCCATGTTGGCCATGATGAAGCTGCGGGCCTGCTCGACGGTGACGCCAAATTGGGCCAAATATTGGGTGGCATTCATGAGTTTTCTCTGTTTTATGAAAACTTTAATTTTATTTGTTGAATGCCATTGATTGTATTTTTTTGAAGTCCATCGCGACGAGGGCGTCGCTCCTACGGAGGGTGATGCGTTTTGTGGGAGCCCCGCCCCCGGGGCGATTCTTGGTGGTCTGCGTGGCTTATCGCGACGAGGGCGTCGCTCCTACAAAACCAGGAAATGTCCACATCGCTGAAGTTATTCGGTGGTCCAGCGGATGCCGAGGTAGAAGAGTTTGTTGTGGACTTGCGAGAGTTCGCTGTTGGACTCTTGGCGGGTGCGTTCGAGGTCGAAGCCGATGCTCCATTGTTTGTGCACACGCCACCAATAGCCCAGGCCGATGTCGGTGCGGCGGGTCTGCACGATGGTGCCGCCCAGCAGTGGGCTCAGGATGTCTTGGTCGCGGCTGTTGTGCTGTCGGCCCCAAAGGCTGATTTGGGCCGCATGCCCCCAAAGGTCGAGGGCCTGGTCGTGGCGCAAGCCGTACTCTGTGCGTTTTTTGGTACCACCCGGCCGCGTGGGGTCTTGCGGGCGGTCTTGGCCTTGAATCAGGTGCAAGGCGGTGACGCCGCCCACATTGTTTTTGCAGCTGGCGTCGATGCGGGTGTATTGGTAGTCGCCCGACATGGTGGGCGTGGTCAGGTGTTCTTGCCGCGCTTGGCCCCAAGTGAGGCTCCAGGGGCAGTTTTTGATGCGCCAGGCGGGTTCGTATTTGAGTTGTGCGCTGCTTTCTTTGTAGGCGTAAGCGTTTTCTTTTTTGTATTGCAACCCGCCCAAACGCATGGCGGCGATGCCTGGCCCGGCGGGGTGGGCGTAGGTCAGGGCCGCGTCGGCTTGGTCGCTGCTGCCCAAGTTGGTGCCGGGGGTGTTGCGCGATTGGTAGGCTGCGGCCAGACGGATTTCGCCTTGCCCCAAGGGGTGCAGGCCTTGCACGGCCACCCAGTTTTTGGTGCCTTTGCCGGCCACGGGGCGTTCGGTGTCGGCCAGGCTGACGGTGACAGGGCCGTTAGACAGGTAAAGCGTGAGGGTGTCGGTGTGGGTGGCGCTGTCGAGGTTGCTTTCTCGGCCCATGCTGCTTTGCAACATGGCGTTCCAGGTCCAGTCGTCGTTTTTTTCTGTGGTTTGGAAGCTGGTGAGCCATTGGCGCAGACTGGGGTCGATGTCGTCGCGACCACCGACTTGGTCAACCAGTTGGAGCGCGGCTTCTTTTTGGCCCAGTTGTGCAAGCGCTTGCGCAAAGTCGAGCTGAGCGCCGGGCAGTGTGGGGTCGAGCAAAAGTGCTTTTTCGAGGTTGGTCAGAGCTTCGGCCAGACGCCCGGCCATGAGCAAGAGGCTGCCTCGGTACGCAAAATAGTCTGCGCGGGTGTCACACATTTCGGCTTGGTCCGCCAGTTTGAGCAGGTGTGCGCTTTGGGCCTGCGCTGGTGTGGGCACCGGGAATCCTGCTGGGCATTGCCCCGTGAGCAAGGCCACCGACAGTGGTGCACTCGGTTCTTGGGCTTGAGGATGGGGAGTGTTTTGGGCCCCGGCTCCGGCGCACAGCATGGCCATCGTCCAGGCGCACACAAGCGCACGGCCCGTGGTGGGGCTGTGGAAGTGCGCTGGGTGGGCAAGATTTGGGCGGATCATGGATCGGCCCAAATGAGGATGCAGCCCTGGCGCAACAGCGGACAAGGGGTGCTTGGCCCCCGGCTGGACATGGTCAAAGCGTTCAGGCCCAGTTGGCTTTTTCTTCGTCGATGCTGTAGACCAGGTGCAGGTGGCTGGCTTCGTAGTGCACGGGGAGTCTGTAAATCTGGTGTGAGGTGGTCAGTCCGTCGAGCAAAAATTCGCCCAGCGGTTCGGGTTTGGGGTTGGCCGCGCAGCGCACGACTTCGGGGCCCAGCAAGATGGGGTAGGCCAGTTCGGCAGTGAGTGATTCGAGCCGGGCAGCGATGGTGACGGGTTCGCCCAGCACGGCGTGCACACGGCGGTGGGCGGGGCCAAATGAGCCGACCATGACGGGGCCGGTTTCGATGCCGATGCCGATGTCCAGCGGTGGGGTCAGGCGGGTGGCGACCCGGGGCAGTTGGGCCAGGGCTTCGCGCCAGACTTGTTCGGCCGAGCCCAAGGCTTGGCGGGCGTGTTCGGGGCAGGGGCTGGAGCCGTTCCAGACGGCCATGATGCTGTCGCCCACCATTTGCTCGACCACGCCACCGTGTTGGGTGACGATGCGTTCGACGGTGGTGTAGAAGTTGTGCAGCACGGTGGCGGTGTCTTCTGGCGTGCGGCCTTCGCAATAGGTCGAGAAGTTGCGCACATCAATGATCATGACGGTGGCGTCTTGGCGCTGGGCCTGCACTTGGGCGGTGGGTTCTTGGAAGGCGACTTTTTGGGCGGCTTGGGCAGGCAGGTAGCTGGCCAGGTTGACAAAGAGTCTTTCGCGTTCAAGGCGCACGCGCAGGGTGTCCGCACTGAGCACCAGCAAAGCACTGAGCACGGCAAAGATGGCGGGGGTGCCCCACGGCAGCAGTTGGGCGTGCACCAACAGGGCATAGGCGTGCACAGCAAACAGGGTGCCCACACTGAGCAGCGCGGCCAGTGGAAGGGTGACGGCCGCTGCCATGCGCCCGGTGTAAAGGGCGGCCAACAAAATGACCAGGCTGAACAAGCCGCCCAACCATGGCCACAGCTTGGCCCAGGTGGGGGTGTAGGGTGTGCGGGCATCGAGCGCGGCGGCCATGAGTTGGGCGTGCACTTCGATGCCGCCGACCGCGCCGCCTTGGGGAGTGGGCACGGCGTCGCCTGCGCCCATGGCGGTGGAGCCCACCAATGCCCATGCACCTTGAAGCAGGCCGGGGGGCACGGTGCCCTGAATGACGTCAACCGCCGAGACCGACAAAAAACCAGCGCGGGGCACTTGGTAAGAGACAGTCAGCTGGCCTTTGGGGTTGAGGGGCAGTTCAAACCCGCCAATGTCGAGCACCGAGCGCTGGCCCCACAGCTCGGTGCGGGTGGTGAGTTGCGGGTGTGTGCCGGTGGCTGCGGCCAGCGCCGACACCACCAGCGCCGGGTAGGTTTGGCCTTGGTAGCAGACCAGCGCGGGCACTTGGCGCACGGCCCCATCGGGGGCAATGACGGGGGTGATGTGACCAAGGGCTTGGCCGCTTTGCAGCAAGGTGCCCGAGGGCGAGAGGTGACCAAAGGCCGCCGTGGTTTGGTTGGGGCAAGCTTGCCCCAACAGGTCGGATGCGGGCAGTGCGCCGCTCAGCTGGCCGGTGCGCACCAGGGGTTCGGCTTGCAGCGAAAAAAGCTGGGCCATGACGCTGGGTGCGCCTTGCTGAAGGGCTTTGGCCAACACCGGGTCTTGGCCCTGAGGGCCGTCAAAAAGTATGTCAACGACTTTGAGGTTGACGCCTTGGGCGTCGAGTGCGGTGAGCAGTTGGGCGACACGGTCGCGGGGCCACGGCCATGCGCCGAGTTGTTGCACGCTTTTTTCGTCAATGTCGACCACGACCACACGGCGTTCCAGAGCTTGGCTGTCGGCCAGTGCCCAGGTTTGGCTGCTCAGGCGGTCGTTCCAGTGGCCCAACCAAGCGCCGGCTTGGCTGTGCAGCAAAGCCAGCAGTGCCAGCGCCAAGGCCACGGCGGCGCTGCGCATCCAGAAGGGGCTGAGCAGCAAGCGTGCTGCCAGGCTGGCCATGGTGGAGCCGGACGGCGCGGCGCTCGTTGTGGCAGAAGACGTGGTGTGGCGGGCCATGCTCAGCGCCCCCAGAGGGTGGCCCCCGATAGGCTGCCGTTGCCCACGGGCTGGCTGAACAGGTAGCCGGCTTGTCGCCCGGTCAGGGTCAGGCTGCCGGCCAAGCTGGGTTTGCCGTTGCCGCCTTCGCTCAAAAAGATGCCTGAAGCGGGGTCGACTTTGCCACTGTAAGAAAAGGCTTGCGGGCTGATGCCGGGCGCCGACACTTGCAATTGGGTGGCATAGGTGCGGGCGCCAAAGTCAATGCTCAGGCTGGCGGCATCGACCTTGGCGGCGCTGATGTCGTTGCTGGGCGATCGGTATTGGGCCGCAGAGCCAGTGAGTTTGAATTCGGCTTGGCTGGTGAGGCTGGGCAAGAGGTTGACAGCGCTGGGTTCGCGAAACAGGAAGTAGTAGCCGTCGCCCACGGTGACTTCGCGGCCTTGCATGGCGTCGCGGAAACTGAGGGTGAGGCTGTCGCCCGGGGCGGGTGTTCGGCTCCAGCGGCCCCAGGCCAGCCGGGCCACAGGAAACAGGCCTTCGAGGAGTTTGTCGTCAACGCTGTTGACTTTGGGGTCGTCAATGCCCTTGCGGTCGGGCGAGATGGGTTTGGCGGGGTCTTTGACACCGGGCAGGATTTGCAAGCTGGGGTCAGCGAACCCGCTTTTGTAGATGAGGGCCATGCCGACCATGTCGGCAGTCAGTTCGCGGGCCCGCGATCCAGAGCAAACGCCCAAGGCCTGGGCTTTGCAGTTTTGGTCAAACGGGGCCATGACGATGGCGCCTTGGTTGACCATGACGCGGGTGCCTTCTTGGCTGGTTTGGGTGACGAAGTCGGTGCCTTTGACGCCAATGGCCACCAAGGGGGTATTGAGGCGAAACCGGTCTTTGGCGGCTTGGGCAGCGGCCCCAGAGATGGAGCGCACTTCGCCACGGTCGAGGTTCATGCGGACCACCGAGACCGCGGGGTCGGCCGGGTTGTAGCGAAACTCTTGGATGGACAGCACCGAGTTGGGGCGGACACTGACCAGTGCGCCATCGACAAAACGGATGTGGACATGGCCGTTGGCCGATGTCTTGACGATGTCGCCTTGTTGGATGAGGTCGCCTTTGGCGGGGGCGTTGTTGGGGTTGGCTGCGCGTTCGATTTCGGATTGGCCAATGACGAGGGTGATTTCACCGACGCGGTTGGTGGCCCATGCTGGCTGCATCAGGACGATGACCAGCGCGGTCAGTAAGCCTTTTTTGATGAGGTTGAGCATGGGAATGGCCAGTAAAACAATCAGAGTAAGGCGGTATTCTATGAAGGCCTCTAACAAATACGTGTGAGTACAATCACAGGACCGTAAAGATTCTTTCGTATGCATGGCTGTTTCATAATACGCAACTGATGGCCATTCACCCCTCTTTGTTGCTTCAGTTTTCTTTGCTGAAGAATTTGCCCCCCACTCTGTTGCCCGAGGTTGCCGCAGCAAGCTCGCTCAAGACCTTTGCCAAGCGCGAAGTGGTGCTGAACAAGGGGGCGGCTTCGGTGCAACTGTGCTTTTTGCTGGAGGGGCGTTTGCAAGCCACTGACTTCACGCTGGATGGCAAAGAAGTGGGCTTGTACTTCGTTGACGAGGGGGGCTACTTTGGCGAGATCGCCATGCTCGACGGTTTGGCACAGCCCGAGATCATGATCGCCAACAAAAAGTCTCAGGTGGTTTTGATTCCCAACTCGGTGATTCGGGGCTTGATTTTGTCGCACCCGGCCATGACCGAAGCGATCACCACGGGCCTGGCCAAACGCATCCGGGCACAGAGCGAGCAGCGGCAAATTTTGTCGATCAACAACCCAATGCAGCGGGTGTGTTCGCAGATTTTGTCGATGCAGCAATCGACGCGTCAAGGCGATGCGTCCACGAGCTTGGAATGGGCTTTGCCCGATCCCCCCACGCATCAAGAGCTGGCCATGATGGTGAATTTGAGCCGGGAGACGGTGACACGGGTGTTTCAAATTTTGCAAAGCCAGTCTTTGGTTTTGCGCGAAAAAGATGCGCTGATCGTGTCGCAGCCCGATGTTTTGCAACAGGTGGCCAAGGGGCTGCTGGATTTAACCAAATAAAAACATGCACTTTGTTGAGTTTTTAAAACGCTATTTTTGGCCTGTGCAGCACACCCATTTGTTGTGGCAGTTTGCACGGCGTGAGGTGCTGGGCCGTTACCGTGGCTCCCTTTTGGGGCTGGGCTGGTCTTTTGTTTCACCTTTGTTGATGTTGTCGGTTTACACCTTTGTGTTTGTGGGCGTTTTCAAGGCGCGATGGCCTGGGGCCGAAACTGGGGGCGGTGTTGAATTTGCTTTGCAATTGATGGCCGGGTTGATGGTTTTTAATTTGTTTTCGGAGCTGGCCTCGCGTGCGCCGCAGTTGGTGCTGGAGCAGCCCAACTTGGTTAAAAAGGTGATTTTTCCGCTGGAGGTTTTGCCCTGGGTGGCGGTGTTGTCAGGCAGCTTCCATTGGTTGCTCAATGCCACGGTGCTTGGTTTGGCCACTTGGGCGGTGCATGGCGCTTTGCCTTGGTCTGCGTTGGCTTTGCCCGTGGTGATTTTGAGCTTTTTGCCTTTCATGCTGGGCCTGTGCTGGTTTTTGTCTGCGCTGGGGGTGTATGTGCGCGACATTGGCCAGATGATGCTGATGGTGGTGAGCATGAGCATGTTTTTGTCACCGGTTTTTTACTCTTCGCGTGCGCTGCCCGAAGTTTTGCAAAACTGGATGTGGCTGAACCCCTTGAGCTTTGTGATCGAGACCTCGCGCATGGTGTTGCTGCAAGGTTTGTGGCCTGACTGGTGGGGCTTGTTGGTCTATGCTTTGGGCGGGTGTTTTGCGGCAGTGCTGGGCGCAGGATTTTTTCAATTGACGCGCAAGGGGTTTGCCGATGTCCTCTGACCTGAATGTGATCGAGGCGCAGGACCTGTCCAAGGTTTACCAGCTCTTTTTGTCCCCTGCCGACCGTTTGCGCCAGATGTTGTTTGGCGCATCTCGCTTTGGCAACCGGTCTTTTTCGGCTTTGAGTGGGGTGAGTTTTTCCTTGCACCGGGGTGAGGTGCTGGGCTTGGTGGGGCGAAATGGCGCGGGCAAGTCAACACTGCTGCAAATTGTGTGCGGCACCTTGATGCCGTCTTCGGGCGCACTGAATGTGCGTGGCCGGGTGGCTGCGTTGCTGGAGCTGGGCGCGGGTTTTAATGTTGAGTTTTCAGGCCGCGAAAACGTGTATTTGTATGGCTCGGTTTTGGGTTTGTCGCACCAGGAGATGGCTGACCGATTTGACGAGATTGCGGCGTTTTCGGGCATTGGCGAATTCATCGATCAGCCGGTCAAAACCTACTCCAGTGGCATGTATGTGCGCTTGGCTTTTTCGATTGCCACCAGTGTTGACCCCGATATTTTGGTGGTGGATGAAGCCTTGTCGGTGGGTGATGGTGAGTTTGCCCGCAAGTCGTTTGACCGGATCATGGCGCTGCGTGCCAAAGGCACAACGATTTTGTTTTGCTCTCATTCGCTGTTTCAAGTTGAGTCGATCTGCACCCGCGCCATGTGGCTGCATGCGGGCAAGGTGGTGGCTCAGGGCAACCCGGCGCAGGTGGTGTCGGCTTACCAAGAGTTTTTGGACAGCACCGAAGCGCAGCAGCCTGCTTTGGCTGTTTCACCCGCACAACCATCGGCCCCTAAGGGCTATGCCCGGCTGACGCGGGTGCGGGTGGGGGGCTTGGCGCCGGGTCAGGGGCCGCTGCAATTGGTGTCGCTCAAAGATGACTTGCACATTGATGCGCATTTTTCTAGTGACCCCAACCTGCCCTGCCCTTCTGTGGCTGTTTCCATTCACTCACCGGACGGCCGCATTGTGAGCAGCGCGGGCGCATGGAACGACGGGCACTTGTTGGAAAGAGATGCGGTCGGGTTGGGTCATGTGAGTCTTCGCTTTCCGCAATTGCCATTGCTCAAGGGGCGCTATTACGTCAGCTTGCATTTGTTTTGCGAACGTGGGCTGCACATTTACGATGTGGCCGACCGTGCGGTGTACTTGTCGGTTGAGCAAGAGGGTCTTGAACAGGGTTTGTTTCACATGCCCAGAATTTGGTCATCTCAATCAGAAGACCGATTGCCGCTGGACTCGTCGCCTGCAGCTCAAAATCCAAACCTCATGCCCCCCGAGGTGTTGCTGGACTGGTTGTCGGCGACGGTGCCACCCTTGCCCGAAGGTGCGTGTGTGACCTGCCCCTTCCCACAGGCGCCCGGTCTTGAGACGCTGGCCCCCAGATTTGGCTTGGTGGCGCAAGCCGACGGTTCTTTTTTAAAAACGCGTTCGCCTCGTTGGTCTTTGGCTTGGGTGCGCTCCGATGCCCCGCCCCTTGACTGGCATGCCTTGTTCAAGCTTTGTTTTGGCCATGAAATGAGCCCAGCCCATTGGGACTGGAAATACCGTGGCCAAACTTTGGCTGGCGTAGGCGTTTTTGCAGATTCGGGTTTGGTTGGTTTTTATGGTGGTTTGCCTCGCCAGGTGATCAAGCATGGCGTGCCTTGTATGGCTCTGCAAATTGGCGATGTGATGGTTCACCCAAACGAAAGAGGTGTCTTGACTCGCCAGGGTCCTTTCAACCTCGCTTGCACCACTTTTTTAGAGCAACTGATGGGCTTTGAACGTCCATTCCTTCTGGGGTTTGGATTTCCGAACCAGAAACATTTGCAGCTTGCAACGCGACAGGGCATTTACAAAGCGGTTGATCAAATCACCGAAACCCAGTGGCCTGTTCGTCGCTTGCTGGCTGACTGGCGCATTCGGTCACAACCGGTGACAACTTCAGACGAGTTGTCTGTCAATTCGTGCTGGGCTGACATGGCTGAGGCCATGAGGTCGAGCATTTTGGGGGTTCGTGATTGGGCATTCGTGGTTCGCCGTTATTTGCAGAACCCCACAGTCAACTACACCGTTTTGTTGGTGCGAGCCCGTTTTGCTGGCTCGCCCTTGGGGGTTGTTGTGCTGCGTGACCGCGCTGAAGATGGCTTGGAGTTGATTGACCTGATTGGCAAACCGTCCAATTTCCCCCAATTGATTCGCTCGGCACTTCGACAAGCTTATCTGCTGGGACGCCAGCGTGTCTTTGCTTGGAGCACCTTGAGTCACCAGCATTTGTTGCAAGGATGGCGCGGCGTGACAACGCCGATTGACGTTTGGATACCTGCCAATGTGTGGTCCAACGGCCCCACCGCTGAAAGCCTACAAGATCAGTGGTGGCTGATGGGCGGCGATACGGACTTTCGGTGATGGCAATGGCACCGCTCAGCCCCATGCGTGTCTTGATGGTGACCCGCGAGATCGGTAACGACCGCCGCTATGGTTTGGGTAAAAGCCTTGCCCCGGTTGTTGAAGCCTTGTGTGCCAGCGGCATCACGGCCCAATATGTTTGCCAGGATGATTTGCCAACAAGTTGGCAGTCTTGGCGCACCCGCTGGCTCCAGCGAGTAACAACTTGGCCGGGCTTTCGCAGTCGCACCGATCGGTCTTTGCAATTGTCGGCATGGTCAGAGCGTTTATGGATGGGCTTTTGGGCGGCGCGGCTGGCTCGGGACCAGGGCTTCACGCATGTTCATTTGCATGACCCTTGGATGGGTTTGGGCTTTCGGCTTGCTGCATGGCGTTTGAAATTGAGGTCTGTGCATTGGGGTGTGACGGAACACGGCTGTGGTTCGTATTCGTTTGCGACCCATGTCGATGGTTTACATCAGGGTCGTCGGACAGCCCTCTTTTTCCGTCACCTTGAAGCCCAAACTTTGGCAGCAGCCGATTGGGTGTTTTGCCCCACCACCACGGCCGCCGACCAGCTGGCCCGTGACTTGGCATTGCCTGCCCTGCCCGCTCATTGGCATGTGGTGGCCCACCCGCGCCATGCATTTTCGAGCTTGAGTAAGGCTTCAGCTCGGTCACAGTTGAACTGGTCGCCAGACGGTCTGTATGTTGTGGCCGTTGGCCGACTGGTGCCTTTGAAAAATATGCACTGGATCGTCCAAGCTTGCGCGGTGCTGAAGTCGCAATTTGAACATCTGCATTTGTGCATCCTGGGTGAAGGTGACCATACACACTTTCGGCAATTGGCAAACGAAGCGGGCTTGGATGACCGGCTCATCCTGCAAGCTACCGATGATGTGACACCCTTTCTGCATGCGGCGGATGTGTATGTGAGTGCGTCATCGACCGAATCGTTTGGCTTGGCTAACCTAGAGGCCATGTGCGCGGGTTTGCCTTGTCTTTGTACGGCAGTGGGTGGTGTGCCCGATGTGATGTCCGATGCCGCCTGGATGGTGGCCTGCGAAAAAGACAGCTTGACGCGTGCGTTGGCGGCCTTGCTGCAAAACGAGTCTTTGCGCGACATGTGGCGCACCAGGGCGAAGTCACGCGCTGATGCCTGGCCAGATGCCCCTTTGATTGCTCAAATTTATGCACAAGTTTATTCAGCGTTTTCGCCAGCCAAAGTTTCCAACTGACCTGCCTTTGTGCCAGTTGCCTTCCGTTTTGGATGTGTCGATGGCCCGTCGTGTTTTGGTGTTTGCGCCTCATCCCGACGATGAGGTTCTGGGCTGTGGTGGAACCTTGGCACTGTTGCCCAGCGACTGCCAAATTCGTTTGGTGCTGGTCACCGATGGCAGCGGTGGTGGTGACTTACCGCCCGAAATTGGCCCCCGCAGGCGCAAGGAATGGGCTGAATCTTTGGCTCACTTGGGCATCACGGATGTCACTTATTTGAATGCGCCCGACGCCGCCGTTGCGCCTGAACCCATTTGGCTGGGCCTGATCGCGGCTGAGATCAAGGCTTTTCAACCCGATTGGATTTTTTCACCAAGCATGACGGACTATCACCGCGATCACATGGCCATAGCTCAAATGGTTCACTCGGTCTGTTTTGAGTTTGCGTGCGTCAAGCAACTTCTGATGTACGAAATATGGGCCCCAACTTGGGCGACTCACATTGTCAACATCACGCCAGTGGTGACACGTAAACGAGAGGCGCTCTTG
The DNA here is from genome assembly GCA_002256145.1 of Comamonadaceae bacterium PBBC1. GTDB lineage: Bacteria > Pseudomonadota > Gammaproteobacteria > Burkholderiales > Burkholderiaceae_C > Limnohabitans_A. The sequence continues at coordinate 909 of NKIP01000013.1, read as the reverse complement.
CTGCAAAAGACGTCTTTGGAATATGGCAATTATTTGCAGGCCATTGAAGGTCTGAACCTGTACCGAGGTCTTTATCTGGGTTTTCCGAATGCATCGGCAGAGGCGTTTTGGATCGTATCAGCTGCGCGATCATCATGGCGAATGGTTTGCCACCGATTTTGGCTTCGATGGTTAAACTGGGTCGGCATTTAAAAACCCGCGACCATTGTTTTTTAGATTAAAAACCATCCACAACCTTAAAAATTACCCAAAATGCTTTTATCCCATATTCTGCGAAAAGAAAACAACAACCTCGATATCTTTAGAGTGATTGCTGCTGTCATGGTTATTTATGGCCATGCCTACGCACTGCTTCCAACAGAAGGAACCATTGACCCCATCGGAAAATTATTGGGGTTTGACTATTCAGGCTCTTTGGCAGTCAAGATTTTTTTCTTTTTAAGCGGTCTTGTTGTCACTAACAGTTTAATGCAAAATAAAAATATCAAGCAATTTTTAATATCAAGATTTTTTAGAATATGGCCAGCATTCATTGTTGTTTTAGCTTCAATGGCATTTTTTTTAGGACCCATACTTTCCCAAAAAACCTTAAATGAGTACCTCTCCAACTCGCAGGTGTATGGTTATTTTTTTCGCAGTATTTTTATGGATGTGCGTTTCGATTTGCCGGGCATCTTTCAAACTAACGCCATCAAATCTGCCAATGGGTCTCTTTGGTCCATACCACTGGAAATTTACGCCTACATACTGTTAATACTGGGCGGATTCAAAAGCGAAGTGCAACACCTGCCAACCCTGTAAGGTCCGCAGATGCAAATCACTCCACTCAAGCACTACAAACAGATCCAACCCGAAGAGCGTGTGACCCTGGCCAGTCTCCATTTCCAGAAGTTCACCGTTCGAGAGATT
>NKIP01000012.1 GCA_002256145.1 Comamonadaceae bacterium PBBC1 | reverse complement strand
GTTCGCCTCCGGTTGCTCCCCACCCCGCTTCGCAGCGACGCAGTTACCTTCGACTACGGGGCCTTGGCTTACCCCGACATGGACTCTCACCATGCTGTGTACGCGCCTTCACGGGCGCACTAGGAGCGCACCCTGTGCGCGATTCAGTCGCTTGCGGCGCACAAACAATCGCGCACAGGGTGCGCTCCTACAATGAATCCTCTATTTCCGGAGCCCGCACATGAATGAATCCCAAGCCCGCGAAGAAATCTGCCGCGTGGGCCGCAGCCTGTTTGAGCGGGGCTATGTGCACGCCACGGCAGGCAACATCAGCGTGCGACTGGACGATGGTTTTTTGATCACCCCCACCGATGCCTGCATGGGCATGCTCGACCCGGCTCGGCTGGCCAAACTGAACCTGCAAGGTGAACAAATCAGCGGCGACAAGGGCAGCAAAACCCTGGCCTTGCACCGGCAGATTTACGCCGCTGCGTGCGAAGCCGATGCCCACACGCGGTGCGTCATCCACACACACAGCACACACTGCGTGGCGCTCAGCCTGAACGCGCAAGGCCCCGAACTGCTGCCCCCGATCACGCCTTATTTTGTGATGAAGGTGGGCCATGTGCCCCTGGTGCCTTACCACCGCCCCGGCAGCCCTGCAGGGGCACAAGTCGTTGCCGAACTGATCCGCCAGCATGCTGCACGCGGTGCCCCGATCCGGGCCGTGATGCTGTCCCGACTGGGGCCCAATGTGTGGCACGAGTCGCCTGCGGCCGCCATGGCCACACTCGAAGAGCTGGAAGAAACCGCCCGCTTGCTGCTGCTGGCCCCGAGCACCCCCCCACTGCCTGAGTCTGCGCTGGACGAACTGCGCCAGACTTTTGGGGCACGCTGGTAAATCCCTGTCTGCTACCCCCCTTTTTTTGAAAGCTGACCATGCCTCAATTTGCCGCCAACCTCTCGATGATGTACCCCGATCTGCCGTTTCTGGACCGCTTTGAAGCGGCGGCCAAAGACGGTTTCAAGGCCGTGGAGTATTTGTTCCCTTATGCCTTTCCTGCACAAGAACTGGCCGCCCGCTTAAAGGCCAACGGCTTGCAGCAGGTGCTGTTCAACACCCCTTCTGGCGGCACCGACAGCGCCAGCTTCACACAAGCGTGGGAGGGTGGCAGCCGGGGCACGGCCAGTGTGCCGGGACGCGAAGCCGAATTTCGCACCGGCTTTGCACAAGCCTTGGACTATGCCGAGGCGCTGAACTGCCCGCGCATCCACGCCATGGTGGGCTTGCGTGCGTCAGGCGCAGAAGCCGAAGCGGCTGACGCCACGCTGATCAGCAACTTGCAATGGGCCGCCGTCGAAGCCGCCAAGGCCGGGCGCGATGTGCTGATCGAGCCGATCAACACCCGCAGCGTGCCGGGCTTTCACCTCAACCGCCAAGACCATGCGCACCGCATCGTGCGTGCGGTGGGCGCAGACAACGTCAAGGTGCAAATGGACCTGTTCCACTGCCAGATCGTCGAGGGCGACCTGAGCGCCAAGATCGCCCAATACCTGCCCACAGGCCGGGTGGGGCATTTTCAGATCGCCGAAGTGCCGCACCGCCACGAACCCGGCACCGGCGAAGTGAACTGGCCACACATCTTCCAGACCATTGACCGTGTCAGCGCCGAATGCGGCTGGAACGGCTGGATCGGATGTGAATACAACCCGGCCGACACCTCAGCTGGCGGAACTTCACGCGGCTTGGGCTGGCTCAAAGGGTTTTGAAGGCGTCAAACGCCCCCTTAACCGCCTCAGCACAAAAGGCGTGATTGTCTGAGGCTGGTATTCATAGATTTTTACCTATAGTCAAAGGTAGCAGAATCGATTTTACAAATGGCTTGTGGATTTTTATGATCGGTGCAAGGAACACAACATGCACAACCTGATCGACCCGGCCATTCTCTTTTTCATCTTTGGCGTGCTGGCGGGCACCGTCAAGTCCAACCTCGAAATCCCGCCCGCCATCTCCCGTTTTTTGTCGCTCTACCTCTTGATGGCCCTGGGCCTGAAGGGCGGTTTTGCGCTGTCGCAATCGGGCCTGACGGCCAGTGTGGGCATCAGCTTGGCGGCTGCAGTGGCACTGGCCATCGTCATTCCGCTCATCGGTTACACGGTGCTGCGGCGCTTTGTGTCCGGTTTTGACGCGGCCGCTGTGGCCGCCACTTACGGCTCGGTGAGTGCCGTGACCTTTGTCACGGCCGTGCAAACGCTGGAGAACCAAGGCGTGCCTTATGGCGGGCACATGGCTGCGGCCATGGCCTTGATGGAGTCGCCCGCCATCATCCTGGCGGTGGTGTTGGCCAATTCATTGCGGCAAAAGCAGGCCTCGGGCGTGGTGCTGCAAGCGGGCGGCGTGGCCGCTTTGGGGGGTCCTGCTGCTCCGGCTGGCAGCTCGGTGGGCAAAATCTTGCACGAGTCCTTCACCGATGGCGCGCAGTTGTTGCTCTTGGGGGCGATGGTGATTGGCTTGGTCACGGGCGAAGCGGGCAAAGAGGCGATGGCCCCCTTCTCGGTAGACCTTTTCAAAGGCATGCTGGCCTTCTTTCTGCTCGACATGGGCTTGATGGCGGCGCGTAACTTGCCGCAAGTCAAGGGGCAGTCGCCCGTGCTGATCGCTTATGCCGTGCTCGGCCCCATCGTGCACGCGGCACTGGCCTTGGGCCTGGCTGTCGTCTTGAAACTGAATGCAGGCGATGGGGCTTTGCTCATGGTGCTGGCCGCGAGCGCCTCTTACATTGCCGTGCCCGCCGTGCTGCGCACTGCCTTGCCCGAAGCCAAGCCCGCGCTGTATTTCGGCCTGAGTTTGGGTTTAACCTTTCCGCTCAACATCGTGCTGGGCATCCCGGTCTATTTGGCGGTGGCGCAAATGGTGCTGACATGAGCACAGCACAGCCCCTGTTTTATCAAGGTCGCCAAGTTGCCCTGCTGACGCAACATGGCAAGCAGGACCTGGTGCGCGAACCGCTGGAAGCCGCACTGGGCTGCCATCTGGTGCACACCGACGGCTATGACACCGACCAGTTGGGCACCTTCACGCGTGAACTGACCCGCGCTGGATCGCAGCTGGATGCGGCCAGAAAAAAGGCCGCCATTGGCATGGCACTGACCGGCACGTCTGTGGGCATGGCCAGCGAAGGTTCGTTTGGCCCCGACCCCTTTGGTGCCTTCATGCCCTGGAACACCGAAGTCGTGTTGTGGGTCGATCGCTTGTCCGGGATTGAAGTGACGGGCATTGCACACGGCCCCGCCCAAAGCCTGCACAGCATGGTCAAAACCCCTCAAGAGCTCGAGCGCTTTGCCAACGAGGCCGGGTTTCCCGAACACCATCTGGTGCTGCGACCCGAACACCCCGAGCACCCTGACATGGACAAAGGCATCCGAGATCAGCAGACTCTGCTGAAAGCCTTCCATCTGGCCCAAGCCAAGTCCGCCCATGGGGCGGTGTTTGTCGAAAACGATCTGAGGGCTTTTTGCAATCCCACACGTCAAAAATTGATCCTCAAAGCCACCGAAGAGCTCATTCAAAAGTTGCTTTCGGCCTGCCCAAGCTGTGACTCGCCGGGTTACTGGCTCAGCCAACAGATTCCGGGTCTGCCCTGCCGTGCGTGTGGCAGCTTGACCCGTTTGCCCAAGGCAGAAATATGGGGCTGCAAAAAATGCGGCCACGAAGCGCAACGCGCCGTGAATGCCCTGCCTTGGGCTGATCCTGCGCGGTGTGATTTTTGTAATCCCTGAATCAGCAACCAAGAAATGTGGCCGAGCGCAGTTACACCGAACGCATCAACCCCCCATCAATGCGCAAGCTCTGGCTCGTGATGTAGGCCGCACCTTCTGACGCCAGAAAGGCGATGGTCGCGGCCACTTCTTCGCTGGTGCCGTAACGCTGCATGGGCACGCTTTCGCGGCGCTCTTCTTTGGCGGGCAGGCTGTCGATCCAGCCGGGCAACACATTGTTCATGCGCACCTGATGCACCGCGTTCTCGTCGGCAAAGAGCTTGGTGAAAGCGGCCAAGCCCGCGCGCGCCACAGCCGAGGTCGGGAACATCGCGCTGGGCTCGACCACCCAGGCGGTGGAGATGTTGACGATGGACCCCGATTTTTGCTGGACCATGATGGGTGCAACCAGACGCACGGCGCGCACCACGTTCAAGAAATACATGTCGAGCCCCAAGTGCCACTGCGCATCGGTTAACTCCAGCAACGGGCCTTTGGGGCCGTGGCCTGCGCTGTTGACCAGCACGTCAATCCGGCCCCAACGCGCCATGGTTTGATCGACCAGCTTTTGCAGGTCTTCGCTTGATTGGTTAGAGCCCGTCAGGCCGATGCCCCCCAACTCACGGCCCAGCGCCTCACCCTTGCCGGACGAAGACATGACAGCGACCTGAAAACCATCTTGCGCCAGCTTGCGGGCCGCCGCAGCGCCCATGCCACTGCCGCCGCCCACCACCATGGCCACTTTGTTGCTCATGCTTTGCTCCTGGTTTGTGTCAATTTTCTAAACATGCGGCCCGACCACTGCCCCAAATCATCGAGGTAAGTGAACACCACCGGCACCACCAGCAAGCTGAGCACCGTGCTGGTGAGCAGGCCGCCGATCACGGCAATGGCCATGGGTGAGCGGAAGCTCGCGTCGGCCGCGCCCCAGCCCACGGCAATGGGCAGCATGCCCGCGCCCATGGCAATCGTGGTCATGACAATTGGCCGGGCGCGTTTGTGGCAAGCGTCCAAGATGGCGTCCCAGCGGCTCATGGGCGGTACAGCCGGGTGATCGCCCTCGGCGGGTTTGCCGCGCCGCGCTTCGATGGCGTATTCCACCAACAAGATGGAGTTTTTGGTGGCAATGCCCATGAGCATGATCAAGCCAATGAGCGAGGGCATGGAGAAGCTCTTTTGCGCGATCAGCAAGCCCACAAACGCGCCGCCCAAAGATAAAGGCAGTGCCGCCAAGATGGTGATGGGGTGCAAGAAGCCTTTGAACAGCAGAACCAGAACGATGTAGATGCACAGCACGCCGATCAACATGGCCAGGCCAAAGCTGGCAAACAGTTCGCCCATGACTTCGGCGTCGCCCACCTCCACCACCTTCACGCCCGGCGGCAGGCTTTGCAGCGCGGGCAGCTTTTGCACCGCAGCTGTCACGTCGCCCAAGGGCATGCCCGACAGCTCGATCTCAAAGTTGATGTTGCGCTGGCGGTCGTAGCGGTCAATCACCGCCGGGCCGCCCGCCACCTCGATGCTGGCCACTTGGCCCAACATGACGGGGCCACGGCTGCCGGGCACCATCAGGCGCTCGAGTGTGCTCAGGTCGTGCCGGGACTCGTCCCCCAGTTTCACGACGATGGGCACTTGACGCTCCGACAAATTGAGCTTGGGCAATGCCTGGTCGTAGTCGCCCAGCGTGGCCACGCGCAAGGTGTCGCTGATGGCGGCGCTGGTCACGCCCAGGTCGGCGGCTTTGGCAAAGTCGGGGCGCACCGCGATCTCGGGGCGCACCAGGCTGGCCGTCGATGCAATGGAGCCCAAGCCCTGGATGGTGCGCAGGTCGCGCTCCACGGCCATGGCGGCGGTTTGCAGGGCCTGCGGGTCTTCGCCGGTGAGCACCAGCACGTATTTCTCGCCTGAACCACCCAAGCCCACTTTGCTGCGCACGCCGGGCAGTTGTTGCAACTTTGTGCGGATGTCGTTTTCAATCACCTGCTTGCGCGGCCGTGTGCCGCGCTCGCTCAGCTGGATGGTGAGCGTGGCCTTGCGCACCTCGGCCGCGCCACCACCCGCAAACGGGTCGCTGCCCGCGCTGCCGCCACCAATCGTGGTGTAAACGCTTTTCACGTCGTTCACCGTCATGAGCAGTGTGCGGGCGTGCTCGGCACTGGCCTGGGTTTGCGCCAAGGTCGATCCCGGTGGCAGCTCCACATAGACCTGGGTTTGCGAGTTGTCGTCCGGCGGAATGAAGCCCTTGGGCAGCAAAGGCACCAGCATGATGGAGCCGATGAAAAACAGCGTGGCCAGCACCATGGTGACCAGGCGGTGCTTCATGCACCAAGTGGCCCAGACCATGTAGCGCTTGAGCCAGCCCGGCTCGTGCGCGGCTGTGACGATGGGTTTCAAGATGTAAGCCGCCATCATGGGCGTGAGCACCCGCGCCACCACCAGCGAAGCGAACACTGCGAGCGACGCCGTCCAGCCAAACTGCTTGAAGAACTTGCCCGGAATGCCGCTCATGAAGGCCGTGGGCAAAAACACCGCGATCAGGGTGAAGGTGGTGGCGATCACGGCCAGACCAATTTCATCGGCCGCCTCCATGGCCGCCTGATACGGCGACTTGCCCATGCGCAAATGGCGCACGATGTTTTCCACTTCCACAATCGCGTCGTCCACCAGCACGCCGATCACCAAAGACAGCGCCAGCAAGGTGACCACGTTGATGGAAAAACCCAGGTACGCCATGCCAATGAAGGCCGGAATGACCGACAGCGGCAGCGCCACCGCCGACACAAACGTCGCCCGCCAGTCGCGCAAGAACAGCCACACCACCAGCACCGCCAAAATTGCACCTTCGTACAGCAGCACCAAAGAGCCGTTGTATTCCTCTTCCACCGGGGTCACAAAGTCGAAGGATTCGGTGATCTCGATGTCGGGATTTTGCAGCCGGTACTCGGCCAGCGCCTGGCGCACCAAGCGGCCCACGGCCACCTCGCTCTCGCCTTTGCTGCGCACCACCTCAAAGCCGACAACGGGCACACCGTTGAGGCTGGCTGCTGAGCGGGCATCGGCCAGCGTGTCGCTCACGGTGGCCACTTGGTCCAAACGGATACGCCCACCCCGCGAGGTGGCCAGCTCGATCTGACCCACCTCTTGCGCCGTTTTCACGGTGGCCAGCGTGCGCACGGGTTGTTCGCCCGCGCCCACATCCATGCGCCCGCCCGAGCCTTCTTGCTGCACCTGCTTGAGCTGGCGCGACACTTCGGCCGCCGTGATGCCCAGTGACTGCAAGCGGTTCACGTCCAGCGCCACACGCACTTCGCGCGTCACGCCGCCCACGCGGTTGACGGCACCCACGCCGCGCAGCGACAAGAGCTTGCGGGTGATGTCTTTATCCACCAACCACGACAGCGCCTCGTCGTCCATGCGCGACGAGCGCACGGTGTAGGCCAGCACAGGCGAGCCAGCCAGGTTGAGCTTTTGCACCACCGGGTCGCGCAGGTCGCCGGGCAAATCGGCCCGCACGCCCTGAATGGCGGAGCGCACGTCGTCCACCGCCTCCTGGCTGGGCTTTTCCATGCGGAACTCGGCGGTGATGGACACCACGCCGTCTTGCACCTTGGTGGTGATGTGTTTGAGACCCTGCAGCGGGGCCAGCGCGTTTTCGAGCTTGCGGGCCACATCGGTTTCGAGCTGCGAAGGCGCAACCCCAGGCAGGCTGGCGGTGACCGAGATGGTGGGCACGTCCAGGTCCGGAAAGTTTTGCACTTTCATGGACCCAAAGGCGATGAAACCGGCCAGCGTCAGCAGCACAAACAGCATGACCGCCGGAATCGGGTTGCGGATCGACCAGGAAGAGACGTTGAGCATGTCGTCCCTTTATTTGTTGGCTGGGGCTGCTGGCGCGGCATGAACGGCTGGCGCATCCACCACACGCACCGTGTCGCCGTGGTTCAGGAATGCCCCGCCACTGGCCACCACGCGGGCATCGGCTTTCAGGCCGCTCGTCACCTCGACGCGGCCTGCGCTTTGGCGTCCGGTTTGCACCTTGAGCTGGCTGACTTTTTGGTCGGCCCCCACGGTGTAGACATAACTGAAACCGTCTCGCACCACCACCGCCGCTTGTGGCACGGTAAGCGCTTGGCTTTGGCCCAGCGCGATCTCGCCTTGGGCGTACATGCCAGCGCGGGCGCTGCCAGTTTGCGTGGGCAAATCGACATAGACCAGTGCGTTTCGGGTTTGCGCATCGACCGACGGAGCCACCATACGCACCTTGCCTTGCAACAGCTGGCCACTGGCGGCTTTGATTTGCACGGGCGCACCCACCTGGATGCGACCGATCTCTGCAGCGGTGACTTCAGCCCGCCACTCGATGCGGCCCTGGCGAATCAAGCGGAACAACTCGGCGCCTGCGCCCACCACACTGCCCACCGTGGCCTGCCGGGCCGAGATCACGCCCGCATCGGGTGCACGCACCTGGGTTTGCGACAAGCGCACGTTTTGCAGCTGCACCATGGCGCGGGCGGACAGCACACGGGCCATGGAGGTGGCTTCAGCGGCCAATGTCTGACTGAATTGCGCGCTGCTGATAAAGCCTTGCTGCTGCAAACCGCGTGCTCGGTCAGCCTGGGCTTTGGCCTCTTGGGCGCTGGCCGTGGCTTCGGCGAGCAGGCCTTCGGCCTGCGCCAGCTCGGCCCGCAAGCTGTCGGCCTGCAAAACCGCCAGCACGTCACCGCGCTGCACCCGGTCACCCACGTTCACACGCACCTCGGTGATCTTCAGGCCATTGGCCTCGGCCCCAACGATGGCTTCTTGCCAGGCGGCCAGGTTGCCGTTGGCGCTGATCTTTTGGGTCAGGCTGGCGGTTTGGGGCGTGGCCACCGTCACCGTCAGGCTGGGTTTGGCTGGAGCGGGTGGCTTGCTGTTGTCAGCGGCCTGTGCGGCACAAGCCAAACCCAACAAAACCACACCCTTGGCATACACCCATACACCGCTTTTTTTCATGGATTTTCTCTTGGCTAACCGCCCGTTTGGCGTGCCGCAAGTTTAGCGGGACGCCGAGACCAGACGACGCCCAAGGGCATCGCTCATGCGAGCATTTTGCTGATGCCATTGGCAATGAGGTTAGCAATGAGATGGGGACGGGATGGCCCCTGGCTCGGTAGCCCTCAAAACTTGACCGTGACACCCACCTTGACGGTTCTGCCCCACAACTGGCCATACTGTGTGTTGACGCCCCAAACCGCGTTGCTCAAGGCATAAAAAGACAGCGGCGGCTTGCTGTCTGTGAGGTTGGTCACGCCCATGTGGATTTGTGTTCTGCGCGAGGCTTGGAACGAGGACAACAAATCGGCGGTGAGAAAGCCTTTGACCGAACGCCCACTCACGGTTTCGCTGAGACCGGTGACCGTGTTGAGTGCTTGCACCTCTTTGTCCACATGGCCGCTGGTGTGGTTGATGTTCAATTGCCATTGCATCTTGTCTTCCTCAAAGCCCAGCATCCACCGACTGCGCCAACGGGGCGTCACCACTTCGCTGACCGCAGAGTAAGCCGCCAAGTCCGACACCCAGGCAGTGTCCCGGCTGATGCGGCTTTTGGACCTGAGCATGAACGTGGCCTGCATGCCCATGAGCCAGCGGCCATCCCGCGTCGGTTCACGGTACCGGGCCTGAATGTCTATGCCTTCCTTGACAGTCTGGCCCTGGTTTTTCATTTTCAGAAGGAAAGCTATGTCATGGGATTTTGCTGCGCCCGCTTCGCCACTGACCAGCGCAGGGTTGACCACAATGGCCGAAGTGTGACGCAAGGGGTCGGCCAAAACAGCCGCCACGCTTTCAAACTGCAGGGTGTCTTGCGCCTGCACGCGCCAGTAATCGGCGGACACATTGACGTTTCGTCTCGGCGTGTACGTCAGCCCCCATGTGGCTTGTTTTGTTTGTTGATGGCGTAAATCGGGGTTGCCATTGACCATCACGCTCACCGGGGTGTTGCTGCGGCAAGCCACGCTGTAACCATCGGCTGCTTTCAAGCCTGCAGCAACGGTGTTCAGGGCGTCCGAACATTGCGTGAGCTGAACCGTGCTTTGCAAAAAGTCGCGCTCCAGATGTTGCACTTGTGCCAGCGTGGGTGCGGCAAATCCTGTGCCCGCCGCACCGCGCATGGCCCATCGCCTGTTGATGGTCCAGCGGGCCGCCAGCTTGGCGCTGGTGGCGGCACCCACATCGCTGTATTGATCGGCCCGCACCGAGGCCAGCACATCCACATCGCGCCAAACGGGCACTTGCAATTCGCCTTGAGCGGCCATGATCGAGCGCTGCCCGTCAAAGCCTGGTTGGCCACTGGTATCGCTCCATTGCGTGCCTGCTTTTTCCTGAAGACCTTCCAGGCCCCATGCCAGCAAAGCTTCTTTGCCGTTCATCCGGAACACCGACCGCGATGCGCGCAGCTCTGCCGCGCTGAGTGTGGCACTGCCCGTTGCCTCTTGCAGCCAATACCGTGTGCTCAGCAATTGCGCCGTCAGCGGGTTTTGCGCATCCAGGTTTTTGAGCATGAGGGCATTGGGCAAACTGGTGTGCTGATCCAGGATACCCAGGCTTGCCAGGTTGTCTTTTTCATAAGACTGCGTGGCTTTGGATTGGGTTTGAAAAACACTGGCGTGGTAGTTCCACCCCTGAAATTCTCCTTTCAGGCCCAGTGCAGCGCGCACCAGTGTCTTGTTGAATTTTTGCCGCAATGCGGGCAGATCAGGACGCCAATACGTGTAGGTTTCTTCCGCATTCAAGCCATTGAGAACCGCTTCAAGATAGCCCGGTGCGCCGATGGTGTCGGCGATTTTTCCACTCACCCCGGACCAATCCCTGGAAGCCATTTGTTGGGTCTGCTGGCCCACCAACAGCTCGGTGTAAACCGTGGCGGCATTGGGCAACACAAATTCACCGAAGGCGTGCAGTTTTTGGCTTTGACTTTCAGGGTAAATGTCATAAGTGGGCAATAAATTGGTCTTGCAACCGCCTTCAAACCCCTCGTATTTCACCGCGTTGCCAACGCACGCCCCATTGGCGTACAGCGGCGAGTACATTTTTTGCTGCCCGGTGGGCGAATACATCAGCACAGGCGAACCGAAGGCGGACAATTTGGGGCTGTCCACCTGGTACGTCGCGCCGCCATGCCCCAAGTCAATCCGCGCCTGAGTCGCGTTCGGTCGGTCCCGACCGGCCAAGGCCTCGAATTTGTCGGCTTCCACCGTCAAGCGCAGGCTGTAACCATCCTTGCGCAAAAGCCCACGGGTCCAATTCAGGCTGGTCACCCAACCCTGTCCGGCGCGCCCTTTGGGCTGAATCTGCTGCACAGCCACATCCAGGCTTTTGCCCTTGCCTTGCGCTGTGGTGATGATGTTGATCACGCCGGCCATGGCATCTGCCCCATAGACAGAAGAAGCGCCATCTCCCAACACCTCGATGCGCTCTACCGCCGACAAAGGCAACATGCCCAAGTCAACACTCTGGGCTGCGGTGCCCGTCATGGTCTGAAGACCATGTGGGGCCAGGCGCTTGCCGTTGAGCAGCACCAAGGTCCCCGAGGGCACGCCATGAAGGGCCGCACTGGTCAACCCCCCCCAGCTTGTGCCCGCCTGCGATGCATCCACGCCGTTGAACACACTGGCCAGGCTTTGCACGGCATCGGTCAGACTGGCATGTCCTCGCATTTTCAACTCATCGCGGGTGAACACCTGGACCGGCAAAACGGGGGCATATGCCTTGTGCACGATGGCCGAGCCGGTGATCTCTGGCGGACCCGACACCGCGCCGGTCTGCGCCCATGTGGTCAGACTTGAGCACAGCCCCCAAAGGACCAGCGACTGCCGCGCCCTGCGCATGCCGGCGTTTGGCCGAGGGTGTGCGGCCTCTTTTTTCATGTGTTCAACCATGCTTCAAACCATTTATATTGCGCTATTAAGTATTTTTAAGCTATCCAGCATAGCAAAAAAGATTTCTCTATTTTGGCAATTTTGCCTGGGTAGGTGAAGCACAAAGCGGTTTAAAGCATTTGGACGGTGGTGATGACCTCCGTTTACAGGCTTCATGGACCCGGCAGGGCTTGCATGAGGCCTTGCCTGTGGCCTGAGTCAGAACTTCGCAGTCAGCGCCACACCAAAAGTTCGACCCCACAGGCTGTGGTCTCGCGTGTTGAACCCAAAAACTTGACCCGCTGTGGCGGTAAACGCTTGCGGCGCTTACCTGTTGAAGAGGTTGGTAATGGAATCCGAAACATACAAGGAAGAGAGCCCATCTGAAAAAATTTCCATTTTCTCAATGCCCCACAATGAGGACCCTTCGTCGTTTAATGTGGAACGCAACGTTTTCATCTAGCCAGCGCCGGTGCGAACGGATGGGCGGGAAGGTGCTTGAGCTTGGACATGCGCAAGTAGGCAATGGCGATGAAGTTGGATGCGGTTCTGTAGCCCCGTGCGGCCCGCTTGGCCTGCTGCAGTAAGCCGTTCATGGCTTCGACGTAGGCGTTGGATCGGTTGTCAATCATTCCCCGCACCACCGCGTCGATGCGCTCGTTGATCGTTGTGGCAAGCTTTTTAAACGGCTCTAATCTGCTGCGTCTGGCCCAGCTCAGCCAAGCCTTCAATTGAGCCTTGGCAAGCTGCGGGTCGTTGCTCGCCGCTGCCCGCGCATACACCTCACGCAACGCCATCTTCAGCCGCCATGCCCGTGCACTCTTGAGACCCGAATGCTGTAGCCAGTGCATCGCATTCGTTTGCTTGATTGACCAGCCTTCAGGGTTTTTGCGCATCCCCCACATCAGCCCCTTGATGGTCTTGCGATCAGCCGTGCCAAGGGCCTGGGCTACCGCTTGGGGCTCGTCCCTCATCTCGACTTTGCGCACCTTGTCCATGGCATCAACCGCCATCGCCATCACATGGAATCGGTCATAGCTGATGGCCGCGTTGGGAAGTGCCAGGCCCACCCCCTTGGCGTAGGCCGCACTCATGTCCTGACAGACGTGTTGCACCGCTTCAGGCGATCCACCATGAAGCTTGAGGTCTGCGGCGAAGTCAATGACCGTCTGGTGATCGCGCCCCTGGGTGGCAAACAGCAGCCGCATCGCATCCAGGTCGTGCACCACCGTGATGTAGCTTTGCCCCTTGTGCAGACTGGTGTCGTCAATTCCCACGATCTTGACCGTGCTCATGTCGTCCAAGGCCCTGGCTGCGTCAACGTAGTAGTTGATGCGACCCCACAGTTGTTTATCAGCACAACGCCGCAGCCTGGCCGCTTGAAGTACCGGCAGCTCCTTGCACAGCGCCAGTGCAGGCCACACGCGGCATATCGGCATGAAGCCAAGCCTCAAACTGAAAGAAGTCCAGATGCCGCCACGAGCGGCGCAATCGGTCATGAACAGGCTGTTCAGCTGCGTTGCAGTGCGGGCACGACAAGCGTTTGGCAGAGCAGCGCACTTCAAAGTCGATACGCCGCCGCGTGGTATCAAGGTCAACTTTTTCTACATGCCACGGCGGCACCAAGCCCAGTGCGCCGGTCAACAAACTCTCGACGCCAATACTCATGCAATCCTCGACTCTGACGATTCAACACTGTCCAGTCGGAACCCGCATGGACCGGCTACTGGCGTCAATTGAGAATGTTGTTTTCCACACTAAACGACGAGGAGCCGATGCATGCCGTATGGCCGCATGCGCTTGGTCCGGGTGCTTGATGGCTTGAATGGCTCATTTTTGAGAGCAAAACTCAAAACTTGTAATCTAATTTCAGCTTCAGGGTACGTCCTAAGTAACTACCAAAACGCCCAGTATCAACGCCCATCAAAACATTGGCTGAATATGCCATCAACGGTGCTGGCACTTGATTGGTGGCGTTCATCAAATAAGTGCTCAACGTCAGTTGAGGGTTAATTTGCCAACGGCTTACAACATCCAGCGTCCAAAATGAAGGCACTCGACCTGAATAATTCAAGGTTTCACCATCACGATTCAGAAGTACTGTTGTCTCTTTGGCTCCAGAACGGTGGTTTAGCACCACACCTCCTGTCCATTCTGATCGTTCCATCATGGCACTCATGCTCAATTTGCTGCGAATCGTTGACGACATCAAGTCATCGGCGTAAATACCCAAATCTGATACATATTCACCGGTTATGGGTTTTTGTTGTTTTGATTTTAGCAAGTACGTTCCCTTGAGCAGCAGCCGCAAGCGGCCCCATTCCGTAGGTTGACGCCATTGAATATCATAATCAACACCACTTTTGACACTTCTCCCAAGATTCAAATTTGGTTCATGAATTTCTCCATCGATGAAATATTTTTTGGACAAACTTTCACTGCCCATAATTTGACTTCCTGTCAAATTTCCAAAAGTGTCTTTGATGTTGACATGCCACACATCGGCACCCAAAGTCAACCGTTGATTGGGTTCAAACCTCATTCCAAAACTTTTATTGATTGCTCTTTCAGGCTTTAGATCGGAATTACCCTCTGTGATGATCGGAATAAACTCATTGGTGGCCCCATCGTAATAATCAAAAATATGTGTTTTTACCTTTGCCATTTGACCAAGGCTTGGTGCTCTAAATCCAGTACCTAATGAAGATCTGATCATCAAAGTCGAACTAGGCTTCCATTTCCAGCCTAATTTACCAGTCTGAACTCGTCCAAAATCTGAATAAATGTCTTGTCGCAGTGCTGTTGTCAATTCACTGTTGTGTCCCAATGGTGCAGAGACTTCAATGTGCGTTGCCCAATTGGTGCGCTTTTCGTTGAATCCGAAATTTTCTTCACCGCCATTTGCTAAATTTTCATAGCGCACTGCCTCTCTTCTCCAATCAAGGCCTACACCTAAACTGATCGGGCCATAGTCTGTACTCATCCATTCACGGCTGGCTAAAAAATTAAAATTCTCGATTCGCGTCCAGCCAATATCCATGACTTCTTTATCAATTACACGGTATTTTTCAAAATTTTCTAAAATACTCGCTGAATATTCTGATGGATTTTGCTCAATGACCACAGGATCCACTTTCAAACTTGAGAATCCACGTTTGACTGAACCGCTGATCCAATCTCTTTCAACTCGATGACGTCCAATCGATAATGAAGTCACAAAATCCCAACCATTCTGCTCCCCTTTCAGCCCAACGACTGCGTTATTTATCCAATTACTGTATTTTTGATTTAATAAACCCAAGGGGACAATGTCCAACATATAGTATTTAGTTTGATCAGTATTTGGAACATCCAGAGTCCAATAGCTGCCACTTGGCACCGTCACTTGTGATTGTTTTCCAGTCAGGCCTTCTGCGAATAAAACCCAATTGTTATTTAGAATTTTCTCACCTTGTACATACAACATGTATTTTTGGGTGGCTGGATATAGTGTCATATCACCCTGAGTATTCTTGTAGCACTGCTGTTTGTCCAGCTCATACCATCCAGGTTCGCACTCACCATTTTTTTCAAAATATTCATTCCGAACTATGCCTTGAGAATCCACGTAATTCTTGGCAGGCGCGCTGGACAAAGAATAATTAAACCGCTGCCACCAGATTTGTCCGTCCTTTTGAATTGATCGAGCACCTTGGCTGGCAGACTCCCTTTGATCGGCCAAAAGTTTTTCCTTGCTTTCGGTTGTCAGGTAAGTTCTCAAACTAAAGCCATCACGCTGAAGACGGCCTTTTCCCCAAGACAAGGTCATTCCTTGGCTTGAGCCTTTCCCGCCCTCTGGACGCGAACTTTCTGCACTGATGTGCAAGCCTTGCAAATCGGATTTGGTGATGATGTTGACAACACCGGCGACGGCATCCGATCCATACCGACTTGAAGCCCCGTCCGTTAAGATTTCGATCCTTTCCACGGCTGACAAGGGCACAAAGTTCAAATCAACCACAGCCCTTTCGCCCATGATGCTCTGACTGCCGTAGTACGGCAGGCGACGGCCATTGAGCAAGACCAAGGTACCACTCTGATTGGCGTGTATTGCTGCAGTTTCTGGGCCGCCAGAAAACGTGCCTGTCACACTACCGAGCTCAGTGAAATTACTCATGATCGGCAAGCTCTGAAGCATTGCAGGCAAATTGGTCGCTCCACTGCGCTCAATTTCACGCCGATCAATGATTTGCAAAGGCAAGGCCTGCTTGGCCTCTTTGGCCAGGATGGCCGAACCGGTGATTTCCACCTTTTCAAACTGGCGGTATTCGAGCGCTGTATCCACAACTTGAACGGGTGGGTAAGTTGCGCTGGGCTGCACACCAGTCTGCGCCAAAACATGCGCCCACGGACTCAGACCACACAGCACGATCAGCAGTTTTTCCGAGCTGTGTTGACGTATTTGGTTTGCATTCATGACAGGTTTCCCACAAGATCTCTTCAGCGATCAGTTTGATGAAGATCATTATTTGAAACCTTTTTTACTCTTAATTTACATAAATACCTCATTTATTGTGTAAAAAATTAAATTTCATTTTGAATTGGCTTGCATGGCGGGGGGAGGGCGTAACCATTTGACTCGCACAGCAACAGGATTAAAGACCCGTGGGAGGGTCAACCCATCACGCAACGCCACACCGCCAAGATGGCACCGCACTCTGAATGGAGGGTGGCGGGCTCGACCTGGGTGGGCTCTTCGTTCAGCCGGGCGCGGTGTTGCAGGCGTCGCATTTCTCGGTAGGCGTTGGCGGCGGCCTGGCCCATGCCCTGGGGCAGCAAACCCACGGCTTCGGCGCGGATCAGCAAGGCGATGTTGCCCACGTTGTCGGCCAACTCGGGGTGGGCGGCGGTGTGCAGCAGCACCAGGTATTGCACGGCAAACTCGGCGTCGACCATGCCGCCGGGGCTGTGTTTCACATCGAAGCGCTCGGCTTTGACGGGGTGGCCCTGGCGCACGCGTTCGCGCATGGAGACGATTTCGGACTTCAAGCTGGCAGCGTCGCGCGGGGCGCTGATGACGGCGTGGCGCACGGCGTCAAAGCGGGGCGCCAAGCTGGGCAGGCCCATGACAAAGCGGGCGCGGGTCATGGCCTGGTGTTCCCAGGTCCAGGCGGTGTTGCTGCCGCGCTGCTGCTGGTAGTCGGCGTAGGCTTCAAAACGGGTGACCAGCAAGCCTGAATTGCCGTTGGGGCGCAAGGCGGTGTCGATTTCGTAGATATCGCCTTCGGCGGTTTTCACCGTCATCCAGTTGATCATTTTGCGCACGTAAGCGGCGTAGATTTCCTGGGCGCGTTCGTCTTCGTCATCGTACACAAACACGATGTCCAGGTCGCTGCCATACCCCAGCTCTTTGCCGCCCAGCTTGCCGTAGCCAATGATGGCAATCGCCGGTTCTTCGCGGTGGCGGTTTTTCAGGCGGTCCCAGCACCAGCGGGCGGTCACGCGCAGCACGGCGTCGGCCAGGGCACTCAGGTCGTCGGCCACTTGTTCGACCGTGAGCACGCCTTCCACGTCCCGCGCGAGCGTTCGAAACTGCTCGGCGTGGTGGGCGCGGCGCAGCAAATTGAGCAGGCTTTCTTCGTCGTCTTCGCCGGTGCGTTGCAGGGCCGTCAGGCGCGCTTGCAATTCGCCTTCAAATTCGGCGGCGTCAAAACGGCTGTCAAACAGGTTGCCACCGGCCAGCTCGTCGATCACGCCGGGGTGTTGCAGCAGGTAACGGGCCGGCCACTTGGCCGCGCCCAACAGGCGCAGCAGGCGTTCGTGCACCGAGGGGCGCTCGAGCATCAGGGCCAGGTAGCTTTCCCGGCGCAGCAGGGGTTCGATCCAGTCGACCATGCGCAGCACGGCTTCTTCGCTCACGCGGCCGTCTTGCAGCCACTGGGCGGTGCGTTGCAGCAGGCGCATCAGGCGGCCCCGGGCGTCGTCACGCAAAGCTTGCACACGGGGGTTGCCCGGCCACTGGGCCAGGCGCTCGCCAATGCGGCCCTTGAACACCCCGGCAATGCCGTCCAGCTCGGCCGGCTCGCGCTGGCCGTTTTTGCCGTTGCAGCCTTTGCACTCGCGGTCACCGCCCAGCAGGATGTCAAATTCTTGCGCCACCACTTCGCGGTGGGCGTCCAGAGCACTCAAAAACTCGCAGGTGTTGGCGTGGCCCAGGGTCTGGGCGATCCAGGCCAGGTCCGCATCGGCGGTGGGCAAGATGTGGGTTTGCTGGTCGTCCAAGTACTGGATGCGGTGTTCGACCTGGCGCAAAAACACATAAGCCGCGCTCAAGGCGTCGGCCGTGGCCTGGGGCATGAGGCCGGCTTTGGCCACGCGTTGCAGGGCGTCCAGCGTGGGGCGGGTGCGCAATTCGGGAAACTGCCCGCCGCGCACGACCTGCAACAGCTGCACGGTGAATTCGATTTCGCGGATGCCACCGCGCGACAGCTTCACGTCGTTGGCACGTTCGGGGTGGCCCGCGCTGCGCTTGGACGCGTGGTCGCGGATTTGCTGGTGCAAGGTGCGCAGCGATTCAAAGACGTTGTAGTCGAGGTAGCGGCGAAACACAAAGGGCAGCACCACGGCCCGCAGGGCTTGGGCTGAGCCGTTGACCACCGCGCTGCGCGGGGCAATGACGCGGCTTTTCATCCAGGCAAAGCGTTCCCATTCGCGGCCCTGGATGAGCAGGTAGTTTTCCAGCGCATCGAGCGAAACCACGCTGGGGCCGGAGTTGCCGTTGGGGCGCAGGGCCAGGTCGACGCGGAACACAAAGCCGTGCTCGGTGGTCTCGCCAATCAGGGCATACATGCGTTTGACGGCGCGGCTGAAGTATTCCTGGCACGAGACCTTGTTGCGGCCTTCGCTGTTGCCTGTGGTTTCGCCGTCTTCGTCATAGACGTAAATCAGGTCGATGTCGCTGGACACATTCAGTTCTCGGGCGCCCAACTTGCCCATGCCGATGATCCACATCTCGGCACGCTGGCCATTGGCTTTGGTGGGCACGCCGTGCAGGGCGTCCAGGTCGGTCATGACGTGTTGCCAGGCGATGTCGAGGGTGACTTCGGCCAGCCACGTCATGCTGTGGGTGACCCCTGCCAGGCCTGTCTGCTGGCTGCAGTCGAGCTGGGCCAGTCGCTCCAGGCAAAGTTGGCGCAACACACGCAAAGCGGCACTGGTGTCCAAGCCCTTGGCCTGCAGTGCCGCAAAGGCGGTGTTCAAGTTGTCACGGGTGGGGACACCGGGCGGCAGCAGCATCAACACATCGGCATAACGGCGGTGCAGGCGCTGAACAAAACGAGAATACAGGGCACCGTCCAAAGTGTTGTCCGGGCCTGTGGCGGTGGCCACCTCGGGTGGCTGACTGCGGGTCATAATTCCTGCTGGCTTTCTGATTCAAACGTTTGTGCCGTCTTCCAACCCTTTGTCACCATTGATCTGCCGCTGCCATCGCTGGCTGGCCGCTGGCGTTCGGTTCGTGGTTTGGGGTTTGTTGGTGGCCGGTTTGTTGCTGGGAATGGCGTGGGCCACATTGCATTTTTGGATTGTGCCGCGAATCTCCGAATTTCGCCCTGCACTCGAAAGCATGGCCCGCCAAGCCCTTGGCGTTCCGGTGCGCATCGGCGAGATTTCGGCCCATTCGACCGGTTGGGTGCCTTCTTTTGAGCTGCGCGACCTGGCTTTGCTGGACCCACAGGGCCATGCCACGCTTCGGCTGCCCAAAGTCTGGGTGGCCGTGAGCCTGCGCTCAGCCTTGCGCTTGCGCTTGGACCAGTTGGTATTGGATGCCCCGGAAGTTGACATTCACCTGAATGCACAAGGGCAATGGCGGGTGGCAGGTCTGCTTTGGGGCCATGGCCCCGCAGATTCGGCCGTGGCCGATTGGTTGTTTGCACAACGAGAGGTGGTGGTGCGTGGGGCCATCTTGCACTGGCACCATGAACCCGCTGGCGGTGAAAACACCGGGACCCGCGCACCCCATGCCCCGCCCAGCGCACGGAAAAGTACGGAACCCACAACGCTGCCCACCACAGACTTGAGTTTTCGCAACGTGGATGTGGTGCTGCGCAACACCGCAAGGCACCACCACTGGCGCGTGGATGCCAGCCCGCCTGAGGCTTGGGGTGAGCGTTTTGTGATCATGGGCCGATTCAGCCGTGGTTGGTTGTCGACCCACCCTGCGCGGTGGGCCGATTGGTCTGGGCAGATTTACGCCGACTTTGCCCAAATTCGTGTGGCCCCATGGTGGTCCCATCTGCCCAAGCGCATGACCCAAACTTGGCAAATGAACGCAGGGCAGGGTGCCTTGCGTTTGTGGGGTGATGTGGACAAAGGCCAATGGACGGGTGGCTTGGTCGATGTGGCGCTGAGCGGCTTGAACGTGGTGCTTGACACGCAAAACGCCCCTTTGAAGCTGGCCCAAGTGTCAGGGCGCTTGGGGGGCAAGGTTCATGGCAAGGGTTTTGAGGTCTTGACACGCGATGTGGCCTTGGTGGACGACACGGGTCTGAACTGGACGGGTGGGCAGTGGGCACTGGACTACACCTACGCTCAAGGCGCTCAACCCGCATCTGGCCATCTGCGGGCCGAAAAGCTGGACCTGCTGGCCTTGCGTGAATTGACCCTGCACATGGCCAAAGGCACACCTGTTTTGGCACGCTTGCAAGAGCTCACCGTGACAGGACAGTTGAATGCCTTGCGCTGGGATTGGCAAGGCGATTGGCGCTCGCCAAGTGGGTACAACTCACAATTGAGCCTGAGCCAAGTGCGGATGCGCCACGACCAGGCCAAACCAGGAACACGGCTTTGGCCGGGGGTGCAAAACGCCGAGGTGAACATCAAGATGAGCCAAGAGGGTGGCCGCGTGGACCTGCGCATGCCACACGGTGGTTCGGTGGATTTGCCCGGCATTTTGGAGCGTTCTGAGGTGCCTGTTCGGCAACTGCAGGCCTTGGCCGTTTGGGAAAAAAAATCAGGTGCCAACGGTCAGGTGTGGCAAGTGCCGCAGTGGCAATTGAGCTTGGCCAACGCCGATGTGCAGGGTCAATGGCGTGGGCAATGGCAACAAGACCCCAGAGGCGATGGGCCCGGGTGGCTGGACTTGCAAGGCACGATCGCACAAGCCGACGCCGCTGCCGCGCACCGGTATTTGCCTGTGCAACTGCCTGAATCGGTGCGCCACTATGTTCAAGATGCCTTGGTCAAAGGGCGTTATGTGGGGGTGAAAACCAAGCTCAAAGGCGACTTGGCCAAATGGCCTTTTGAAAGCCCAAGCGATGGCGAATTCCGGGTCTCTGGGCGCTTGACGGGTGTGCAGTTTGACATGGTGCCCGCCCATTTGCTGCCTGCAACAGGACCACGCTGGCCGCACTTGCACTCATTACAAGGGCAACTGAGCTTTGACCGGACCGGGGTCCAACTCAGCGATGCGAGTGCACGTTTTGGGGAGTCCAAAAACGCTGTCTTACTCAAAGCTGCTGCGGTTGAAATCGCCGACATGCGCCATGACCCTCAGCTGCAATTGACAGCCGATGGCACTGGCGAGGCAGCACAATTTCTGGCTGCGGTGCAACAATCCCCGCTCGATCAGATGCTGTCGCAGGCACTGCACAACACCACGGCCACTGGGCCAGTTCAACTGCGTTTGAAACTGGGCTTGCCTTTGCGCCATCTCAAGGACAGTCAAGTCCAAGGCACGGTCGTGTTGGCGGGCAACGATGTGCGCGTGACGCCGGCCACACCATGGCTTGAAAAAGTGCATGGCGCTGTGGAGTTCAACCAGACTGGCTTCAAAGTGTCCAAGGCCAAAGCCCAGCTCTTGGGTGGCGCAGTGATCATGGACGCAGGCCTGCAGCCGTCATCCACACCGGGTGCGCCACCCACGCTGGCTTTTGAAGTTGAAGGCCAGATCAGTGCAGAAGGCTTGCGCGGGGCCAAGGACCTTTATCCCCTGAATGTCCTGGCACAGCACCTCACGGGTTCCAGCACCTACAAAGCACGCTTGGCTTGGCACCAAGGCCAACCAGAACTGTCGGTCCACAGCGCACTTCAAGGTTTGGCCATCCAATTGCCCACCCCTTTGGGCAAAACAGCCGACACCTTCAAACCCTTGTCCCTGAACATCCGCAGCCAGGGCCAAGGCCCCCAATGGCAAGACCACATTCAACTGCGGCTTGGGGATGATGTTTCTGGCCACTACGTGCGCGACCTTTCGGGCCCGCAGCCAAAGGTTTTGCGCGGCGCTTTGGCCTTGGGTGTGCCCTCCGATCAAGCACCGGCCTTGCCTGACAACGGCGTCACAGCACTTGTGGCCGTTGACCACTTGCTGATCGATGAATGGCGCTCTCTCGTTTCAACAAACCCACAAGCCCCTGGTGAACCTCTGGTTGAGCCTGCCGCTTTGCTTGCCTACATGCCCACCCGCATTGGTCTGAAAGCCCAAACCTTGACGGCCGAAGGCCGAACCTTGCACCAAGTGGCGGCGGGCGGCACCCGAGATGCCCAACAATGGCAATTGAATGTGGATGCGCAAGAACTCAGCGGACATGTGCGCTACCGACCTTCAGCAGGCGAGCAACAAGGCTTGCTGTTCGCCCGGTTCAGCCGTTTGACCCTGCCGCCTTCTTCTGCCAAAGATGTGGAATCTTTGTTGGAAACACCGCCCATTCAGTTGCCAGCACTGGACATCGTGGTGGATGCCCTTGAATTGCGTGGCAAAAAACTGGGCAAAGTCGACATTGAGGCGGTCAACAACACGGCTGCACGCGGCTCCAGCATTCCCGGTGTGGAATGGCAATTGAAAAAATTCAACATCACCTTGCCCGAGGGCAGCTTGCGCAGCACCGGCCGCTGGTTGGCTGCCCATGCGGGCAAAACCCAGCGCCAGACAGAAATGAACTTTGTGTTGGATGTTCAAAATGCAGGCGATCTTTTGGCCCGCTTGGGCACACCCGATGCCCTGCGCGGGGGCACTGGGCAGCTCGAAGGGCTTGTGCGCTGGCAGGGCTCGCCTTTGGCTTTGCACTACCCCAGCCTGGATGGGCAATTTGAAGTTCGCATGGGTCGTGGTCAATTTCTCAAAGCCGATGCCGGTGCCGCCAAACTGCTGGGCGTGCTGAGCCTGCAGGCCTTGCCACGGCGTTTGATGCTGGATTTTCGGGATGTCTTTTCTGAAGGTTTTGCGTTTGACTCGGTTCAAGGGCGGGTCAACATAACGCAGGGCATGGCCCAAACCCAAAATTTACAAATTCGGGGTGTCAACGCCGTCGTTCAGCTGGATGGCACTGCCGACATTGCGCGCGAGACACAACAACTGAGGGTGGTCATCTTGCCCGAGGTCGATGCAGGAACGGCCTCTTTGCTGGCGGGCATTGCGGTCAACCCCGTGGTCGGTCTGACCACCTTTTTGGCCCAATTGTTTTTGCAAAGCCCTTTGTCACGCGCCTCCACGCAAGAATTCCTGATCGATGGCAGCTGGACAGATCCTCGTGTAACCCGGGTCGATCTGCGCACAATCCCAGCCAAAAGCCCATGAACAAACTGCTCACCATGTTCAGGTCACCGTGGGAACTGCGCATCAAGCGCTGGCGCACACGCATGATGGATTGGCTTCCCGGGGGGGCTGGCAGACGCTCTTTGTGGGTGGCTTTGATGACCTTGGTGCTGGCCGTGTTGATCACCTTGGTTTGGCTGGCCGGGCGTTATGAAGCCAGCCAGGTCCAGGCCGAATTGGAGCGAGACACCGCCGATGCCGTCAATGAATTGCGCACGCAGCTGTCGCGGCATGTTCAGGCGATTCAAGGCGTTCAAGCGGCCCAGCCCAATGCTGCCCAGTGGCAACAAGAGATGCTGTCCTTGCTCAGGGAGCACCGTGATTGGCTGCGTGTGGAGTGGCGTGACAAAGCACAAAATTTGCGCAACCAGGCCGATTCCCCCCTGCGCAGCCCTGTCTTTGAACGCAATCCGCGCAGCGACATGCTCAACGAAACCCTGCAGTCCTGTCTGCGGGCCCGACGTTTGAGTGGTCCAGCCTATTCGAGTACCTATTTTTTACCCCAGGTTGATGGCTTGGGCTTTGAAGTGATGGAGTTGTGCCTGCCTTATGTCCATGCAGGAGAACTGATGGGCTTCACCGTGGTCACTTATGGTTTGCAAGAATTGTTGCAAGAGCGTTTGGGCAAAAGCTTTGGCCGACGCAATGAATTGTCATTCACCGAGCCCGATGGCACACGCCTGGCCATTTCAGGCACACAACGACGCGGCTTGAGGGTGTTCACCGCCCAGCAACTGGTGGATTTGCCGGGCAACACCTTGGTGCTGCGCATGGATGGGCGAAGGGGAGAGCCTGACCTGTTTCCCAATGTGTTGACCGCCTTGGTCACCGGCATGTCCATTGCTTTGGTCACGGTCATGATTTTGCTGGCCAAAGATTCCCGTCGCCGTTTGAAAGCCGAACGCGAATTGGCCGAAGCCCTCGCTTTTCGCAAAGCCATGGAAGACTCCTTGGTCACAGGCCTGCGGGCCCGCGATTTGGAAGGCCGCATCACCTATGTGAACCCTGCTTTTTGCCAAATGGTGGGGCTTGATGCTGAGGTGCTCACCGGACGCAATGCCCCCATGCCTTATTGGCCGCCGGAAATGGTGGACGAATACAAGCAGCGTCAGGCCATTCGCCTGGCTGGCAATGTGCCGCCGCGTGAAGGCTTTGAATCGGTGTTCATGCGCCAGGACGGCACGCGTTTTCCGGTTCTGATCATCGAGGCCCCCCTGATCAGTGTTCAGGGCCAACAAACGGGCTGGATGGGAGCGGTCATCGACATCAGCGAGCAACGCCGAATTGAAGAGCTGTCTCGGGCCAGCCAAGAACGCTTGCAAGCCACTGCCCGTTTGGCCACCGTGGGCGAAATGGCCTCTTTGCTCAGCCACGAGCTCAACCAACCTTTGGCGGCCATTGCCAGTTATGCCAATGGTTCGCTGAATTTGCTCAAAGACCCTCAAGCGGTGCCCCAGACTTTGGACGACGTCCACATGGCGCTGCGCCGCATTGCCGAGCAAGCCCAACGGGCTGGCCGGGTCATCAGCAGCGTGCACGACTTTGTGCGCCGACGTGACCAGGCGCGAGAGTCCGTGCTGCCACAGGCTTTGATCGATGCCATTGCGCCTTTGGTGAATTTGCAGGCACGCAAACTGAACGTCAAGGTACACATCCGTGTTGAGGCCAAATTGCCTTGGGTGGTGTGTGACCGCACCATGGTGGAACAAGTGCTTTTGAACCTGGCTCGTAATGGCATGCAAGCCATGGATGTGCCCGAATGTCGTGAACGTGTCCTGGTTTTACAGGTCAAGCGCACTGCAGCGCATTCAGAGGTCAGCTGGGTTGAATTTTCAGTCACCGATGTGGGTGTGGGCATTGCCGATGAGGTGGTCCAAAAATTGTTTACACCTTTTTTCACCACCAAACCCGAAGGCATGGGTTTAGGTCTGAGCTTATGCCGCACGGTGGTTGAACAACACGGTGGACACCTGGATTTTGAACCCCTGCAGCCCAAGGGCACCGTTTTTCGCTTCACATTGCCTGGGGATACACAGGGGACCAAGGGTGTTGATGCTTTGCTTTTGGATAAGATCAAAGCATGAATCTGACCGACACGCCCACCGTTTTCATCGTCGATGACGACGCCAGCGTTCGCGATGGCATGGCCTGGTTGCTGCGAACCCGGCGTTTGTTGAGTGTCCCGTTTAAAAGTGCCGAGAGCTTTTTGGACATGCTCAATGCGCACATCCCCCCTGCCCAAGACCCCACCACCCCTTCGCCACTGCCATCGGTTGCAGCCTGCATTTTGCTGGACGTGCGCATGCCGGGCATGAGTGGCCTGGCCTTGTTTGAACATTTGTTGCTCACGGGTGTGGCACACGCTTGGCCTGTGATTTTTTTGACCGGTCACGCAGATGTGCCCACCGCTGTCGACACTGTCAAACGTGGCGCTTTTGATTTTTGTGAAAAACCTTTTTCAGACAACACCTTGGTCGATCGCGTTGAGCAGGCCCTGGGCTTGTCTCAAGAGCGTTTGACGACCCGACGCCAACAGCAATGTTTGCGCACCCGTTTGTCGGAGTTGACTGAACGCGAACGCGATGTGATGCATCTGGTGCTTGAAGGCTTGCCCAACAAATTGATTGCAGATCAACTGGATATCAGCGTGCGCACTGTTGAAGTCCATCGGGCCAGGGTGTTCGAAAAAATGGACGTGAAATCGGCCGTCGAGTTGGCCAATTTGATGCGTTTGCTGTCATGAACGGGCCCGCAGTCATACTTTGTTTGAAAACGCGAGGTGAAACACTGGCATTGCGCCTTTTTTGCTTTTTTGCGGCACTCCTGTGCGTCGGTCTGTTGAGTGGTTGTGCCGCCACCATCCAAGCACCTGTGGCATCGGCCAGCCCCTACAACCCGCTGCGAAACGATGTGGCCTTGACAGCCATGTCCTTGCTCGACACCCGCTACGCCTATGGTGGACGCGGCCCTGCCACGGGTTTTGATTGCTCTGGTTTGGTTGCCCATGTCTTCAAGGAGGGCGCAGGCCTGTCGCTTCGTGGCAGTGCAGCCGATTTGGCTCGTTTGTCACGCCCCATCGACCGCGAAAAATTGCAGGCGGGTGATTTGCTGTTTTTCAACACCTTGGGTGCACGCCACTCCCATGTTGGTGTTTATGTGGGCGAGGGTCGCTTTGTGCACGCCACCAACCCACGCACGGGTGTGCGCATGGACAGTCTGCGTCAACCGTATTACGCGCAACGTTTTGAAGGCGCACATTCGTTGCTGAACCCCTGAACTGACTTTTTCAGTCCGGGTTTTTCTCTGTTTTTTCATCCTGTTTGTCGGTTGAAGCCCTTGGCAATTCACCATTTTTTCTTCCAGAAAACATGGTCCACCAGACAATCAAGACAAAAACAAGCCCTGCAAGCAACGCCTCCAGCAAAATCAAGCCCATGAGTTCATTTCCTTTACTTCGTTTTAGCCCCTTTTGGGCTGCTTTGGCATGCGTCGCGATTGTAGGCAGCCTGACAGCTTGCTCGTTCACCCCCAGTGTTCCAAGCCCTTTGCCCCAAAGCCATGAAGCCACAGCCAAAAACGACGCACTTTCTCTGCCTGTGATCACGCAGGCCAAAAGCATTTGGGTGCCTGTTCCTTTGTCTGAACTGCCAGGCTTCAACCATGATGCGATTCATGAAGCCTGGCCCGCTTGGTTACAAAGTTGCCAACGCCCGGGTCCAACTTGGCTTGCGCTTTGCCCCGAAGTGCGTCAATTGGCGAATGCTTCGGTGACCCAACAACGGCAATGGATTCGTCAAAACCTGCAAGCCTATCGGGTTGAATCACCGCAAAAGCAGGCCGAAGGCTTGTTGACGGCTTATTACGAACCTGTGCTGGCAGCTTCGCGCTTGCCGCGTCCGGGATTTTCGTTTCCCGTTTATGCCCCACCCGCACAACTGAATCAACGCACTCCCTGGTATTCACGTCAAGAAATTGAAACGACTCCTGCAGCCCGCAACGCTTTGCGTGGCAAAGAACTGGTGTACCTGGCTGATCCTGTGGATGCGATGGTGCTGCACATCCAAGGTTCTGGTTTGGTCAACGTGAATGAACCCGATGGACGCCAACGATTGCTTCGCTTGGCTTTTGCAGGCACCAATGAACAAGCTTATAAAAGCATTGGCCGATGGCTGTTGGACCAAGGCCTGGTTCGGGACGCCAGCTGGCCAGGTATCAAAGATTGGATTGAACGCAACCCCACACGATTGAACGAGTTGCTGTGGCAAAACCCGCGGTTTGTTTTTTTCAAAGAAGAATCGTTGCCCATGGGCGTCACACCTCCAGGCCCCAAAGGTGCACAAGGTGTTCCTTTGACGGCGGGTCGCTCCATTGCGGTGGACCGGGCCAGTATTCCTTATGGCACCCCGGTTTGGTTGCAATCGACGGGTCCCCAAACTTCTTTGGATCGCTTGGTCTTGGCCCAAGACACTGGCTCAGCCATTGTGGGTGCAGTCCGGGCCGACTATTACGTGGGTTCGGGTCCTGCCGCTGGCGAGTTGGCAGGACGCCTCAAACAACCCCTCAAACTTTGGGTGTTGTGGCCCCGATGAACTTTTATAAAGCGTGCCCTTTCATATGAACTGTCGACCGGGGTGTGCTGCATGCTGCACAGCACCTTCTATTTCGTCACCGATACCGGGCATGCCCAATGGCAAACCTGCAGGGGTGGCCTGTGTGCAGCTGGATGAGCGCTTGAGATGCAAAATTTTCAACCATCCGGATCGGCCCGCTGTTTGTGGTCAGCTGCAAGCATCCATTGAGATGTGTGGCCCGCACGATGATGGTGGGCTTTATGCCCGTGATTTTTTGATGCGGCTGGAAATTTTGACAAGCCCTTGATCTTTTGAATTTGCCTTTTCGCATTGTGAAAAATCGTCAAGACACCCCTTTACCCTGGTTTTGAGGATGTCCAACCCAGCTTTCTCAGTCACTCACAGGTCATAAGAGCCTGAGCCTTTTGGTTAAGCTGTTTTCCTACTTTCAAACATGGAGAACGATATGGCTTTACAGATGGCTTGCCTTCAAGAGAGTGTGCATCCTGATGAATGGCAGTTGCGTGTGGACCTGGCTGCTTGCTACCGACTGGTGGCTTTGTATGGCTGGAGCGATTTGGTGTTCACGCACATCACAGCCAAATTGCCTTCATCGGTGACCGGGGGTGAAGAACAATTTTTGATAAACCCTTATGGCTTGATGTTCGATGAGATCACCGCATCGAGCCTTGTCAAAGTGGACATGCATTGCAACAAACTTCATGACAGTCCATTTCCGGTGAATCCGGCGGGTTTTGTCATCCACAGCGCTGTTCATGAAGTACGTCCCGATGCAGGCTGTGTACTTCACACACACACCCGGGCAGGTGTGGCGGTGAGTGCCCAGCAGCATGGGGTGTTGCCCATCAGCCAACAAAGCACGTTTGTGTTGGCCTCTCTGGCTTATCACGGGTACGAAGGGGTTGCCATTCGTGATGACGAAAAAGCACGTCTTCAAGCCGATTTGGGTCAAGCCAACTACCTCATGCTGCGTAACCATGGCTTGTTGACCGTTGGCAAAACCATTGCCGATGCGTTTTTGTCCATGTACACCTTTGAAAATACATGCCGCATTCAGGTTGATGCGTTGGCAGGTTCAACAAAACCTCAAGACTTGACTTCGGTTGATCCACAGATCTTGAACGGTGTGGCCACAGCCATGCGTGTTCAAACGGGTGGTTTGGGTGGGGCCTTCGTTTGGCCGTCTTTGCTGCGCAAACTCGGACGTGAAAACCCTGGTTTTGATCTTTAAAAAAAGCCCTTCGGGGCTTTTTTTTTGACCTGCCCGGTCAAGCAGGTGATTTTTGAAAAATTTCACACGGTCTTAGCTCAGGGACTTTGGGGTGTTCACACGCCTCTTGGGACGCTTAACAAGCTCTTGAATTCGTTTTTGAAGGGTCCCCTACCTGCTCGGCTCCAATGACCCTTGCTGAGGCTTTGTCATGTCACGACCGCTTTCAAAGGCACAAGACGGTTGTCCTTTCTTATCTGTATTTCTATATCTTTAATTAGTCGTAGTAGGTAAGGCAGACTCTTTTCTGTGGATAACCATCATTTATCTATAAAAAACAATAACTTATCTTGTTTTTTTGGATGTGTGTGACTTTGCTTTTTTGCTGTCACGGTTTCATGAACAACTTTGTGGTGGACCTCAGGTCTGTGGATAACTGGGGTCTTGTCCTTTTTTTATCCACAGACTTTGTCATCGACTTTGATTTTTTTGGACCCCATCGCCAGTTTTTGTCCGAAAAAAAATTTTTTGATCTTTTATAAAAATCAATTTATTACATTTAAAGTAACAAATTATTGATTTTATTAAAAATTTAAGTTTTAATTAAATTTTATTCATTGAAGTTCGGACATGTCTTTGTGGAAAGAAAGCGTTGCTGTTTTGAAGCCGCACCCCCGTGAGCGCTTGAAGTTCTTGCTGGGAACTTTGCTGTACCCCCGCGCAACGTGGATGTGGTTGCGTTTTGTGCGTTCAAAAAAAATTCTTTGGGACAGACTTCCAGCCGCTCCAAAATTGTTGACCCGCATCTATCGCCCTTATGCTTTTGAACCACTCAAGTGCCAAGATCGCGTTGAACTTTTGTTGAACCACTATCGAACGCTTGAAGTGGCCGGTTGGTCAAAGCTCTTCAATGAATCTGTCACGCAAGCGATTGTTCTGGCAGAGGTACCCAGCAAATCTGGTGATTTGATGGTTTTATCGCTTTTATCTTTGGGTGAAGGACATCGTGAAGGTGAAATGAGTCTTTTGCTGCAATGGCAGGGCAGGGTCATCTTCACGGTTTCTTTTTTATTGGTCAGCTCCGACCATGGCTTCAACATGATCATCACGCGTCTTCATGGCAACCGTGATCACGATGGCAAAGAAGTCATTCGTCAAGCCACCAAAGCGTTGCATGGTTTGCGGCCCGCTGTTTTGATCACCCAACTGTCCCGTCATTTGGCCATGTTGTTGGGTTGTGAGGATGTCCTCTTGGTGGGCAATCACCAGCGGGTTGCGCTCAATCCCAAGCGACGAAAAAAAATCAAAACAGATCTCGATGGTTTGTGGATAGAACTGGGTGCTGTCAAAAAGCAGTCCGGTTTTTTCCATCTTCATCCCCGGGTCCATCTGCCCAGTGATTTCAGTGATGTTGCATCTCACAAAAGAGCTGAGGCCAAACGCAAAGCGACCATTTTGTCTTGTCTTTTGTTGAGCATGGACAGCACTGTGGGTGCTTACCGTGATGAGGCGATTACTTTTTCTTTGGACTCCAGCGCTTGAGCAACAAGGCGTTGGCCATCACACTGACCGAACTCAGGGCCATGGCTGCGCCTGCCACCATGGGATTGAGATAACCGGCTGCTGCCAAGGGAATGCCGGCCACGTTGTAGGCAAATGCCCAGAACAAGTTTTGTCTGATCTTTTGCACGGTGAGCGCTGAAATGTCCAAAGCGGCTTCCACCAAAGTCACATCGCCTCGCATGAGTGTCATGCCAGCGGCATGCCTGGCCACATCGGTGCCATTGCCCATAGCGATGCCCAAATCTGCAGCAGCCAATGCAGGGGCGTCGTTGACACCATCGCCCACCATGGCAACAACTCGACTGCCATGGTCTTTTTTCAGTTTTTCAATTTCGGCAGCTTTTTGTTGTGGCAACACATTGGCCTGAACCTCACCTTGTTCTGGCTTCAAACCGAGCTTGCGACCCATGGCCTGGGCTGCCATGGTGTTGTCTCCGGAAATCATGACCAACTTGATGCCTCTTTGGCGCAAAGAGGCCAAGGCTTTTTGTGCTTCTGGCTTGGGTTCGTCACCAAAAGCCATGAGCAACAAAGGTTTGAGCCCTTCAGGCGTTCGTTCTGCCAATGCAGAAAGCGTGGCACCTTGCGCTTGAAAATGACCCATTTCCGTTTGCCAACACAGGGTGTTCAAACCTTCTTCTTCCAACCAACGCAAGCTGCCCAATAAAAGGTGTCGCTCATTGAGTTGGGCTTGAACACCTTTTCCGGGCAGGGCCACCATGGCTTGTGGCGTTTGCAGTTTGATGCCCTGCGCTTTTGCGGCATTGACCACCGCCTGAGCCAATGGGTGTTCACTGGCACTTTGAACGCTTGCTGCCCACATCAGTGCCGTATTGTTTTTTTCATCCGGTCCGGGCACTTGTCCGATCAGCTGTGGCAGTCCTTGTGTCAAGGTGCCTGTTTTGTCAAAAACGATGGTTTGAACACGATGGGCTGTTTCCAATGCGGTGACATCCTGGATGAGGATGCCATGTTTGGCGGCTACACCTGTGCCCGCCATGATGGCCACGGGTGTGGCCAGACCCAGCGCACAAGGGCACGCAATGACCAGCACTGCCACTGCATGGATCAATGCGGTTTCAAATGATGCCCCTTGCCAAAGCCAAATGGCCCAAGTGACCATGGCCACAAAGACGACCACCGGCACAAATATTTCAGCAACTTTGTCTACCAAGCGTTGGATCGGCGCTTTGTGGGCCTGAGCTTGTTCGACCCATCGAATGATGTTGGAAAGAACAGTGTCCTGGCCTACGGCCTTCACCTGCACAAGTACGGTGCCATCGCCATTGATGGCACCACCTGTTAATGGGTCGCCTTGTTTTTTATCCACAGGCAAAGCTTCACCAGTGAGCATGGATTCGTCAGCCTGTGTTTGACCCTCCAAGATCTCACCATCGACGGGATAACGCTCTCCAGGTTTCACCACAATGTGATCTCCAACCCGTATTTCATCCACAGGCACATCGATTTGGCCTTCCTCACCCACCCAATGCACCACGTCAGGCCTTAAAGCGTGCAACGCACTGATGGCTTCGGTGGTTTGTTTTTTGGCTCGGCCTTCGAGCCACTTGCCTAACATCACCAAAGTGATGACCACGGCTGACCCCTCGAAATACAAATGCGGCGCATGACCTTCTTGCGCATGGATCCATAACCAGAGCGATAAAGCCCAACCAGCCGTGGTGCCCAATGCCACCAAAAGCTCCATATTGCCGGTCAAAGCCTTGAGTGCATGCCAAGCCGATTTGTACAAATGTGCCCCCAAGACAAATTGCACAGGTGTGGCCAAGGCAAATTGAACCCAAGCAGGCAGCATCCAGTGCTGACCCAACGATTCACCCAGCATGGGCATCATCAATGGCGCCGACAAAAGCAAACCCATGGCCACCGGTGCAAAACCGGACCATGTCGTTTCCTTTTTCTGTTCGGAATAACGTTGCTGAATGCGTGGTTCATAGCCTGCATCGCGAATGGCTCGGCGCAAAAGTGCTTCTGTAGCCCCGTCTGATGTCACTTCAATACAGGCCATCTCAGTGGCCAAATTGACACTCACCGATTCAACGCTTGGAAGCTTCAGCAACGCTTTTTCAACCCTGCTGACACATGATGCGCAGGTCATGCCACCAATGCCGATGGTGTAAGTGCTGCGCTCTGAATTGATCTGTGTCATGAAAACCTTTGCGTTTGGGAATATGCTTTGATCTCAACCCATGAACCTTTGTGTCTTTGCATCATGAAGCATATTTTTAACGTTGAAGGCATGACTTGTGCCCACTGTGAGAAAGCTGTCTCAAAGGCCTTGTTGGCCATAGACGCGCATGCCAAAATTGTGATCGACCGCACTGTTGACTTTGTTGAAGTGTTGTCTGACTTGCCGGCTGAAAAATTCATTCAGGCCATTGAGGACGAAGGCTGTCGTGTCGTCCATTGATTCATTTATTTTTAAAAAGGAAAACTCATGACATCGAACGTAGGCGGTATTGATCGTATTTTGCGCATTGTGCTGGGTGTGGTTTTGGTGGCTTTGGCTGCCACGGGCACAGTCGGTGCTTGGGGCTGGGTCGGTTTGGTGCCTTTGGCGACGGGTTTGATTGGCTGGTGTCCACCGTACGGCTTGCTGGGCATCAACACTTGCAAAAACAAAAATATTTGATTTAGCCTTCGAGGGCTTTATTTTTCTTTACAAGGCACAGCGCATCGCAGACACATGGGTCCATCAGACTTCAGTCACTCCATCACTGAAAGGGTGTTTTCCATGAAATCGATTCGTTTGTCTTTGATCTCTGCCAGTTTGCTGCTTGCGGTATCTGGCATGAGTTTTGCCCAAGCGCCAGCTTCAACAGGCGCTGTTTCGGCTGTGCATTCACAGACCCAGCGCCAGCATGGTGCGGATCGTCATGCCAAGCATTTGGAGACATTGCATGCCCAATTGAATCTGTCTGCTTCGCAAGATGCAGCTTGGCAAAGTTTTGTTCAAACCATGCAAAAACCCGGACATCCGGTGCACCCCGATCGTGCCGCTTTTGAAAAAATGACAACGCCCGAACGCCTTGACCAGATGCAGACAATGAGGCAGCAACGTGATGCACACATGCAAAAGCATGCCGAAGCCACCCGGGTGTTTTATGCGCAGTTGACTGCGGAGCAAAAAGTCATTTTTGATGCACAAAGCATGCGCCACATGTCTCGAATGCAGGGCAGCATGCATGCATCCAAACACGAGCATGCTCATCGGCATTGATCCAGCCTTTTTGATCATTGCAAAACTGCCCTTAGGGGCAGTTTTTTTTGCCCGTTTTTCCAGTCTTGACCTACATCAAATGCGCAAGATGAAGTTTGGGTAAGCTGTTTTGATGCATTTATCCAAAACCCCTCCATCCTCCAATGGCTCAAACGGTGATGGTTTACCCCCCATCTTGCCCATTGCCATGGACCAGCCTTTGCATTGGCTGGCCTTGGGTTTCAAAGATTTTGCCAAAGCGCCATTGCTGAGTACTTTGCATGGCTTGGTGTTGGCCTTGGCAGGCTCACTCATTGCCTGGGTTGCCCATGACCGTTTTTGGTTGCTCGCTGGCGGCTTGTCAGGCTTTATGGTGATAGCCCCAGTGCTGGCGACCAGCCTTTATGCAATGAGTCGTGCCATCGAACGTGGTGAAAAGGTGAATCTGCAACTGCTGATCCGCACTTGGACCCAATGGCAACTGCGTTTTCGAAAACAACCCGACAGTTATTGGTGTTTGATTCGTTTTGGTTTGCTGTTGGCATTGGCGGCGACAGGTTGGGTCATCACTTCATCGGCGCTGATCACTTTGTTTGCACCGGTGCCCATTCACACGCCCATGGATTTCATCAGGCATGTGGTGTTGGCTGAAAACAATTTTTTGTTTGAAATTTGGCTGGGCTTAGGCGGTGTGATGGCCGCCCCTGTTTTTGCATCCAGTGTCATTTCCATGCCCCTGCTGCTGGACCGAAAAGTGACTGTGTTGCAGGCTGTTCTAACAAGTTGGAAAGCCGTACTCACGCATCCATTGCCCATGGCGCTGTGGGCATTTTTGATCATGGGTTTTACCTTGCTTGGATTCATGTCCTTGTTTTTGGGATTGATCCTGATCGTTCCCATGCTGGGGCATGGCAGCTGGCACGCTTATCGACAGATGGTCAACGTCAGCAGTCTTGAAGAACGCATGTCAGGGCAAGGTGATTTGTGATGTGGTCGTTTTCAGAAGAACAATTTGCCTGGTTTGGTTTGACGATTGGTGTGGGCGCTTTCATGCTCTACATGCTGTTCATCATTGGACAGTTGGCCTGGGAATCCAAAGCGGGAAAATTCGGAACTTTCGTGATCTTTTTGGGTCTGGCCTTTGGCATGTTGGGTTTTGTGGCCAAAGGCGTCATTCAATGGCTGCTGGGCCACTGAAAAAACCTGTGGATAAAAAACGAACAAATCATGACTTATCCACAGCTTGGTCTCTGTCTGAAAAGTTGTTCATGAATCCACGACAGTCAAAAATCGCACTCACCCACAAGCGGCAAATCTTGCTAAGTGACTGTGATCATTGGATAAAGCATCTTTATCCACAGATGAAGGCCATCCTTATCTACTATGACTAATTAAAGATATAAATCCATAGAAAGATAACAAAAAATGCAGGCACTGTTAAAATTTGTGTCTTTTGCACCTTGATGTGACCATGGCGCTCGTTTCAGAAGATCCCCTCCTGCACTGTTACGACATCAAAAGCGCTGATTTGCCTTTGGTGGCTTTGCTGCTCAAAACCACCGACATCAATAAGGTTTCTCAGGCTTTGGCGCGTCAATTGGCGGAAAGCCCCGGGTTTTTTGACAACGAACCCGTGATCATTGACCTGAGCGGCCTGTCTGTCTCGCAAGACAACACCCTGCAATCTTTGGATCTTTCTGCCCTGATGGGTGTTTTGCGTCAACACAGTTTGATGCCACTGGGCATTAAAGGCGCGGATGCTGCCCTTTTGGACTTGGCCAAGGGTCTGGGCTTGGTCAATGCTTCCGATGCCCGTGTGAAGCGCTCCATGCCCCTTGCTGAGCCTGAACCCCTTGCGCCGCCTGTTTTACAAGCGCCTGTCTTGCCACTGGGCGCATTGGTGATTGATAAACCCTTGCGTTCTGGGCAGCAGGTCTATGCCAAGGGTCGTGACTTGGTGATGTTGGCGATGGTTAACCCGGGTGCCGAGGTCATTGCCGATGGCCATGTGCATGTGTATGCCACTTTGAGAGGCAAAGCCATTGCTGGTGCTCGGGGTGATACGCAGGCACGCATTTTTGCCCAGGTCATGGAACCCGAATTGTTGTCCATTGCCGGTGTTTACCGCACCAGTGAAAATGCACTGCCCAACGATGTGCTTGGCAAAGCCGCCCATGTCTGCCTTCATACAGGGCCAGACGGTGACAAGTTGTTGATTTCAGCTCTCAAATCCTGATTCTTTATTTGGTCTTAGAAAGTTAAACCATGACAAAAATTGTTGTTGTGACATCTGGCAAAGGCGGCGTGGGCAAAACCACGACCAGTGCAAGTTTTTCAACCGGTTTGGCGATGAAAGGCTTTAAAACGGCCGTCATCGATTTCGATGTCGGTTTGCGCAATCTGGACCTCATCATGGGGTGTGAGCGTCGGGTGGTGTATGACCTGATCA
This sequence comes from Comamonadaceae bacterium PBBC1, assembly GCA_002256145.1. GTDB lineage: Bacteria > Pseudomonadota > Gammaproteobacteria > Burkholderiales > Burkholderiaceae_C > Limnohabitans_A. Next base: position 86,225 of record NKIP01000012.1, on the reverse strand, counting down.
ATGTGATTCAAGGCGAAGCCAACCTCCATCAAGCCTTGATCAAAGACAAGCAATGTGAAAACCTTTTTGTGCTTGCCGCCTCACAAACCCGTGACAAAGATGCCTTGTCTCAAGAAGGTGTTGAGAAGGTGTTGAAAGACCTCAGTGCCATGGGTTTTGACTTCATTGTTTGCGATTCGCCTGCGGGCATCGAAACGGGTGCATTGATGGCCATGCATTTTGCCGATGAGGCTTTGGTGGTGACCAACCCTGAGGTGTCTTCTGTGCGCGATTCGGACCGCATTTTGGGCATGTTGGGCAGCAAGACGCAACGCGCCATTGAAGGCGCTGAGCCCGTCAAGGAACATTTGCTCATCACCCGCTACAACCCGCATCGCGTGGAAGAAGGTCAGATGTTGTCTTTGCAGGACATTCAGGACATTTTGCGCATTCCTTTGATTGGCGTGATTCCAGAAAGCGAAAACGTGCTTCAGGCTTCCAACCAGGGCACGCCCGTGATCCATTTGGCCAGCACCGATGTGGCCGAAGCTTACAAGGATGTGATCGAACGCTTTCTCGGTGAAGACAAACCCATGCGCTTCATTGATGCAGAAAAAGCAGGCTTCTTCAAGCGTTTGTTTGGAGGCAAATAAACCATGTCTTTTCTTTCCTTTTTGGCAGGTGAAAAGAAACAAACAGCCACTGTGGCCAGAGAGCGTTTGCAAATCATTCTGGCCCATGAACGCAGCGGCCGCAATGCCTCTGAACCCGATTATCTGCCGGACTTACAGCGCGAGTTGGTTGCTGTCATCAGCAAATACATCAAAATCAACATCGAAGACATCAAGGTCAATCTTGAGCGGCAAGACAACCTTGAAGTCCTTGAAGTCAAGATTGAATTGCCAGAATCGCGCTGAAGATCCCCCATTGCCCAAGGCAATGGGGTGTTCAATCAATCTTTGACAAGCGACGCCCACAGGCTGCCTGCTGCCCGGATGTTGCGCTCTTTGACGTGACCAAACCCTTTGATGTTTTCCGGCACCCGTGCCACGCTGACCGCATGGGCATGTGAATCGGCGCTCAAATTGTTCAGCACAGCTTCAATGTGCTGCATGTACTCGCGGATCAAGGCGCGTTCGGTTTGGCGTTCTTCGGTTTTGCCAAAGTAGTCCAGCTTGGTGCCGCGCAGGCCTTTGAGTTTGGCCAGCACCTTGAAGCCCGTCAGCATGATGGGGCCGAACTTTTTCTTGACCAGTTCGCCTTGGCTGTTGCGCTTGGACCAAAGCGGTGGGGCCAGGTGGTAGTGGACTTTGAAGTCCCCTTCAAAGCTGTTTTGGATGCGTTCCACAAAGCCGGTTTGGGTGTGCAGGCGGGCCACTTCGTACTCGTCCTTGTAGGCCATCAAGCGGTACAGCTGCCGGGCCACGGTGTCGCTCAAAAGTGTTTTGCCCAGCGGGGCTTCGGCCGCTTGCACACGCGCCACGATGCCTTGGTAGAGCAGGGCATAAGCCTTGTCTTGGTAATCGGTCAGACGCGTCATGCGGTCGGCGATCAGATCTTCCAAGGACTCGCGTTTTTTGAACTGGATGACTTGCGAGGGCTGGATGGTTTTCATCAACGCATCGGGCTGGTGCGCGGCATGGCGACCCCACTCGAAGGCAGCAAGGTTGTTTTTGACCTGCACGTCGTTGAGCTCGATGGCCCGCACCAAAGACTCGCGGCGCAAAGGCACCCAACCCTTTTGCCAGGCGTAGCCCAGGATCATGGGGTTCACATAGATCGTGTCGCCCATGAGTTGTTTGGCCAGGGCATCGGCGTCAAAAGCGCCCACGCCATCCACGCCCACCTGTGTGGTGATTTCGGCCACGCATTGTTCGGCCGGGTTTTGCCAGTTGCCGTTTTTCACAAAGGCGGCGGTGGGTGTGCTGTTGCTGTTCAGGGCCACATGGGTGCGGCCAGCGCGCATGCGCAAGGTGGTTTCCTTGGATGCGCTCACGATCGGGTCACATCCGATGATGAGGTCGGCCGCTGCCATGCTCACGCGGGTGGTGCGGATCTCGTCTTGGCTGTTGGCCACCAGGATGTGGCTCCAGGTGGCACCGCCTTTTTGCGCCAAACCTGCCGAGTCTTGTGTGACGATGCCTTTGCCTTCCATGTGCGCCGCCATGCCCAGCAGCTGGCCAATGGTGATGACGCCTGTGCCGCCCACACCTGCGACCACCATGCCCCAAGGCTCTTGGATGGTGGGCAAGGTGGGTTCGGGCAGTGCGCCCAGGCTGGCCGGTTGGATGGCCGGGGCAGTCGATGTGGCTTTCTTTTTGAAGGTGCCACCTTCCACGGTGACAAAGCTGGGGCAAAAGCCTTTGAGGCAGCTGGTGTCCTTGTTGCAGGTGCTTTGGTTGATGGTGCGCTTGCGGCCCAAAGGGGTTTCGAGCGGTTCAACCGACAAGCAGTTGGACTGCACACCGCAGTCCCCACAGCCTTCACACACTTCTTCGTTGATCATCACGCGCACGGCGGGGTCGACCATGGTGCCGCGCTTGCGGCGGCGGCGTTTTTCGGTGGCGCAGGTCTGGTCGTAAATGATGACGGTGGTGCCTTTGACTTCACGCATTTCGCGTTGGATGCGGTCGAGTTCATCGCGGTGGAACACACGCACGCCATCGACCAAAGCCACGCCTTCGTATTTTTCGGGCTCGTCGGTCACCACCACGATGCGCTGAGCGCCTTCGGCCTTCATGCTCATGGCGATTTGCACCACGCTGTGACCTTCAGGGCGTTCACCCACTTGCTGGCCGCCCGTCATGGCGACGGCATCGTTGTACAAAATTTTGTAGGTGATGTTCACACCCGAGGCCACGCTCTGGCGCACGGCCAAAATGCCGCTGTGGAAGTAAGTGCCGTCACCGATGTTGGCAAAAATGTGCTGGTCGGTGCAAAAGGGCTGCTGGCCACTCCATGGCACGCCTTCGCCGCCCATCTGGGTGAATCCCGTCGTGCTGCGGTCCATCCAGAGGCTCATGAAGTGGCAGCCGATGCCGGCCATGGCGCGTGAGCCTTCGGGCACCTTGGTGGAGGTGTTGTGTGGGCAGCCGGAGCAAAACCAGGGCGTGCGCTCGGCAGCGGCGCCCAGGGTCAGGGTTTGCAGAGATTTTTCTTTGGCGTCCAGCACAGCCAAGTGCGCGTCGATGCGTGCGGTGGTGTCGGCATCGAGGCCCAGCTTTTTCAAACGCTTGGCAATGGCCCGTGCAATCAAGGCGGGTGTCAGGTCGGCGTTGGCCCGCAACAAGGTGCGTTGGGTCGGATTGGGCGTCGACCATTCGCCGCCCGAAGTGTCGCCCTCGGCTTCGTCGAATTTGCCCACGATGGTGGGGCGCATGTCGTCGCGCCAGTTGTAGAGCTCTTCTTTGAGTTGGTATTCGATGACCTGGCGCTTTTCTTCGACCACCAAAATCTCGCGCAAGCCGGTGGCGAACTCACGGGTGGTGTGCGATTCGAGGGGCCAAACCACGCCCACTTTGTGCACCCGGATGCCCAGGCGTTGGCAGGTGGCGTCGTCCAGACCCAAATCCAGCAAGGCTTGACGGGTGTCGTTGTAGGCCTTGCCGCTGGCGATCAGGCCGAATCGGTCGTTGGGTCCTTGAATGACGTTGTGGTTGAGCTTGTTGGCGCGGATGTAGGCGAGCGCTGCGTACCACTTGTAGTCGAACAAACGCGCTTCTTGCTCCAGTGCGGTGTCGGGCCAGCGGATGTGCACGCCGCCGGGCGGCATCACAAATTCGGGCAGCACGATTTGCACGCGCTCGGGGTCGATGTGCGCGGTGGCACTGGACTCGACAATTTCCTGAATCGTCTTCATGCCCGACCAGATGCCCGCAAAGCGGCTCAGGGCCAAGGCGTGCAAGCCTTGGTCCAGGATGTCTTGCACGCTGGCCGGGAAAAACACGGGCAGGCCGCAGGCTTTGAAGATGTGGTCACTCTGGTGAGCGGCGGTGGAGCTTTTGGCCACATGGTCATCGCCCGCTACGGCCAGCACGCCACCCCAGGGCGTGGTACCCGCCATGTTGGCGTGTTTGAACACGTCCGAGCAGCGGTCCACGCCGGGGCCTTTGCCATACCAGATGCCGAACACGCCATCGAATTTGTTGGTGCCGGGTGGCGCAAAACCCAGTTGCTGGGTGCCCCACAAAGCGGTGGCGGCCAGCTCTTCGTTCACGCCGGGCTGGAACACGATGTGTTGGGCCTTGAGGTGGTCCTTGGCTTTCCACAGCGATTGGTCGTAGCTGCCCAAGGGAGAGCCCCGGTAACCGCTGATGAAGCCGGCCGTGTTTTTGCCCTGCAAGGCGTCGCGTTGGCGCTGCAGCATGGGCAGCTTGACCAGGGCTTGCACGCCGCTCATGAAGGCACGGCCCACATCGAGGCTGTATTTGTCGTCCAGCGTCACCGTCTCTAAAGCCTGGCGAATCGATTCGGGCAAGGGGGCGTTCATGGTCTGTCCTGCGTCTGAAATGGATGGCACAGTGTAGGACGCTCCTGCAGACATGTGCTTGCTTTCGGTGACAGGATTTGCCCTATGATTTGAAAGAATCTTGCTCAAAGAGGCGTATTTTGGAAACACTGGACAAATTCGACTGGGCCATATTGAACGAACTGCAAACCAATGGCCGCCTGACGAATGCGGAGTTGGCGGAGCGGGTCGGTTTGTCGGCCGCGCCGTGCTGGCGCCGGGTGCGGGCGCTCGAAGAGTCGGGCGTCATCAAAGGCTACCGCGCTGACATTGACCGCCAGAAGGTGGGCTTGGATGTGTTGGCCTTTGTGCGGCTGGACGCCGAGCGCAACCGGGGCGACATCACACGCCAACTGGAGGAAGCCATCCTCAAAATCCCCGAAGTGGTGTCTTGCCATTACATCAGTGGCACCGGCACCTTTGAGCTGCAGGTGGTCAGCAAGGACCTGAACAGCTTCAGCCAGTTTGCCCGTGATGTGTTGATCAACCTGCCCAATGTGAAAGACCTGCACACCAGCTTTTCATTGGGCGAGGTCAAGGCCGCTGGGGCCTTGCCTTTGAAGACCTGAGGCAGTGGCGTGGTCAGCGTGGCTCTGGCGAGCCCGAGCTTGTGATCAGCCACGGCTTCTCAGGGGTACAAACCCCGCAGCTCACGCGCTTGCAAGATGCGTGTGCACGCCACGATGAAGGTGGCGGTGCGCAGACTCACCCGGTGTTCGTTGGCCACTTGCCAGATGGCGGCAAAGGCTTCGCGCAGGATGCGCATCAGGCGGGCGTTGATTTCGTCTTCGCTCCAGAAGAAGCTGGAAAAATCCTGCACCCATTCAAAGTAACTGACCGTGACGCCCCCGGCGTTGGCGATCACGTCGGGCACAACCAAGATGCCCCGTTCGTGCAGGATGTCGTCGGCCTCGGGGGTGGTGGGGCCATTGGCGCCTTCGATCACCATGCGGGCCTGGATGAGGTGGGCATTGGCGGCGGTGATTTGTTGCTCCAGCGCGGCGGGCATCAGGATGTCACAAGCCACACCCCAGAACTGCGCATCGGGCAAGCTGTCGGCATCTTCAAAACCCTGTACGCTGCCATGCTCGCTGACATGGCGCAGCAGGGCGGGCACGTCCAGACCTGCAGCCTTGTAGACGGTGCCGCCGTGGTCCTGAACCGCGACCACTGTGGCCCCGGTCTGGGCAAACAATTTGGCCGCGATGCCGCCCACATTGCCAAAGCCTTGCACGGCGATGCGGGCTTTTGTAATGTCCAGCCCGATGTGTTGCGCAGCCTCTTGGCCCACGGTGTACACGCCGCGCCCGGTGGCTTCGCGCCGGCCCAAAGAACCGCCCAAGGCAATGGGTTTGCCGGTCACCACGCCTGAGGTGGTGGCACCTTCGTTCATGGAATAGGTGTCCATCATCCAGGCCATGATCTGCTCATTGGTGTTCACGTCAGGCGCGGGGATGTCTTTGGTCGGGCCGATGATGATGCCGATCTCGCTGGTGTAGCGGCGGGTCAGGCGCTCCAGCTCGCCGCGTGACAGGGTTTTGGGGTCCACACGGATGCCGCCCTTGGCCCCGCCAAAAGGCAGGTTGACGGCCGCGTTTTTGACCGACATCCAGGCCGACAAGGCCATGACTTCGGACAGGGTCACGTCTTGGTGAAAGCGCACACCGCCTTTGCCCGGGCCGCGGCTGGTGTTGTGTTGCACGCGGTAGCCCTCAAAGTGGGCCATGGTGCCGTTGTCCAGCTCAATCGGCACGTCCACGATCAGGGCGCGTTTGGGTCGCTTGAGGGTTTCGACCCAGCGTGACAAGCTGCCCAAATAGGGCGTGACGCGGTCGACTTGCTGCAGGTAAATGCCCCAAGCGCCCAGGTGCTCAGGGTTTAAATAAGAGGGCAGTGCATGGGAGCTTGTGGCCATGTTTTGACGCCTTTCGTGAAACTGACGGGTAGTCGGTGTTGCGCAATGTGGAGCCGCCCATGTTGCGCCATTCAAGGCTGTTTGGCTGTCGGTTCATGCACAGAAGGCATCAACTTGAAGGTGTCAGTTTCCTGCTTGAGGCCGTGCTTGAACCCTGTTTCAGGCTGTGCGAACAAAGACCCCACCAAAGACACCTGCCTGTAAAATAAGCAGCTTCAGCCGACCCCGTGGCAGGGCGGCCCACGGCGCAGGCGGTGCCCTTTTTTGGCCTTCATTCAAGGCGGATTTTTCATGCTTTACCCTCAAGAATTCGATGTGATCGTGGTCGGCGGCGGCCATGCCGGAACCGAAGCCGCGCTCGCGGCTGCCCGCATGGGCAGCAAAACGCTTTTGCTCAGTCACAACATCGAGACGTTGGGGCAGATGAGCTGCAACCCGTCCATTGGTGGCATTGGCAAGGGCCACCTGGTCAAAGAGGTGGACGCCTTGGGCGGGGCCATGGCGCTGGCCACCGACGAGGGCGGCATCCAGTTCCGCATCCTCAACAGCTCCAAAGGCCCGGCCGTGCGCGCCACCCGCGCCCAGGCCGACCGCATTTTGTACAAAGCCGCCATTCGCCGCATGTTGGAAAACCAGCCCAATCTCTGGCTGTTTCAGCAGGCGGTGGACGACTTGATGGTGGAAGGTGACCGGGTGGTGGGTGCCGTGACGCAAGTGGGTATCCGTTTCCGTTCGCGCACGGTGGTGCTGACGGCGGGCACATTTCTGGACGGCAAGATCCATGTGGGTTTGCAGAACTACGCAGCGGGCAGGGCTGGTGATCCGCCCGCCGTCAGTTTGTCGGCACGGCTCAAAGAACTCAAGCTGCCGCAAGGACGCCTGAAGACGGGCACACCACCCCGCTTGGACGGCCGCACCATCGACTTCAGCCAATGCACCGAGCAGCCCGGTGACGGCGTGCCTGGCGGCATGAACCCCGAGGGTGGGGTGCCGGTATTCAGTTTCATGGGCAATGCAGGCATGCACCCGCAGCAAGTGCCGTGCTGGATCACCCACACCAACGAGCGCACACACGACATCATCCGCTCAGGCTTTGACCGCAGCCCCATGTTCACCGGCAAGATCGAGGGTGTGGGCCCGCGTTACTGCCCCAGCGTGGAAGACAAGATCAACCGCTTTGCCGACAAGGACAGCCACCAGATTTTTCTGGAACCCGAGGGCCTGACGACGAACGAGTATTACCCCAATGGCATCTCGACCAGTCTGCCGTTTGACATCCAGTACGACCTGGTGCGCTCTATGAAGGGGTTGGAAAACTGCCACATCCTGCGCCCTGGCTACGCCATCGAATACGACTACTTTGACCCACGCGCCCTGAAGAACAGCTTTGAGACGCGCCAGATCAACGGCCTGTTCTTTGCGGGGCAGATCAACGGCACCACCGGTTACGAAGAAGCTGCGGCCCAGGGTTTGTTTGCCGGCATCAACGCCGCGCTGCAATGCCGTGGCGAATCCGCCTGGACGCCTGCACGAGACCAAGCCTATTTGGGTGTGCTGGTGGACGACCTGGTGACCCAAGGCGTGACCGAGCCCTACCGCATGTTCACCAGCCGGGCGGAGTTCCGCCTGCAGTTGCGTGAAGACAATGCCGATGCTCGCCTGACCGAAGTGGGCCGTCAAATGGGTCTGGTGGATGACGCCCGTTGGGACGCCTTCAGCCGCAAACGCGATGCTGTTTCACGTGAAACAGAGCGACTGAAATCCACCTGGGTGAACCCGCGCAACTTGCCAGCGGCCGAGTCTGAGCGGGTGATGGGCAAAGCCATTGAGCACGAGCACAACCTGTTCGACTTGTTGCGCAGACCGAATGTGAGCTATCCCGCGCTGATGTCTTTGGACGGTGGGCGCATGGCCAGTGCCGATGTTTCACGTGAAACGCTGGGCGATTTGAGCCCGTCGGTGATCGAGCAGGTCGAGATCGCCGCCAAGTATTCTGGCTACATCGACCGCCAAAAAGGGGAGGTGGAGCGGGCTGCGTTTTACGAACACCTGCGCCTGCCCGAGAGTCTGGACTACATGCAGGTCTCGGCGCTGTCGATCGAAGCGCGTCAGAAGTTGGCCAAACACCGGCCCGAAACACTGGGCCAGGCTTCGCGCATATCGGGCATCACACCGGCCAGTGTCTCGCTGCTGCTGATTCACCTGAAGAAGGGTGGATTCAAAGGCTTCATGAAAACCGATCCAGAGAGTGTCAGCGCATGAGTGTGAATTTGGAACAAGGCTTGCGATCGGGTGTCAAAGCCTTGGGTTTGGAGTTGTTGGACGGGCAAATTCGGTCTTTGCTGGACTATGTGGCGCTGATCCAAAAGTGGAACAAAGTCTATAACTTGACAGCACTGCGTGACCCGGCCGATATGCTCACTCACCATCTGTTGGACAGTTTGACAGCTGTGGGGCCTTTGACGCGGCACACCCAAGGCAAGGCGCTGCGTGTGCTCGACGTGGGTTCAGGAGGTGGTTTGCCCGGGGTGGTGCTGGCTGTGTGCATGCCCGAGTTGAATGTGAGCTGTGTGGACACGGTCGCCAAAAAAGCCGCGTTTGTGCAGCAAGTGGCCGTGAGCCTGAAGCTGCCCAATTTGCGCGGATTGCATGCACGGGTGGAATCGTTGACGGACCCCTATCAGGTCATCTGTTCGCGTGCTTTTGCGTCATTGCCTGACTTTGTCACCTGGTCTCGCTCAGCTTTGGACGAGCGTGGTGTGTGGATGGCCATGAAGGGAAAGCATCCCCAAGACGAGATCGATGCTTTGCCCAGTGATGTGAGCGTGTTTCACGTGGAACCCTTGAAGGTGCCTGGTTTGGACGTTGAGCGCTGCATGATCTGGATGAAGCCTGAAGCATCTGCCCATTGAGGCTTGGCAGCGTCTTTCGACACGATGTGCGTTGAGCCCTGAATTTTGGGATGGCTGGGGCAGGGCCCTATGCCGATGACGTGTGACAAAGTCTGTAGGGGTCAGGTCCTCGGCCATGGCACCCGATGACTTCAGAAGGTGTTCAGCGATTGACCTGGGCCCTGTGATGTTTGCAGTGAGCGGCTATTTTTGGCACAGCGCTCCCTGTTGGAGTCCCGCCCTCGGGGCGATGGGGGGTGGCCTGCAAGGCTCTATCGCGGCGAGGGCACCGCTCCTACAAAATACCGTTCATACAGACGTCATCGGGTCGAATCCATCCATAAGAGATGAATCATTCGAACTCGATAGGCCACCACACATCGGTTTGAAAATGTGCAAACGCCAGTCAAACGCAGACTTGTTTCACGTGAAACAACAAAAGACGAGTCAAAGCGCACATGTGGCATTTACACTCAAGGTCTTGTTATCAAAGAGCTCACATGTTTGGTATTTCGGATTACGGCGCTTTTTCAGCAGCGTTTCTATTGCTGTTGTTCTTGCCAGGTCCTGGAAATCTGGCCTTGATCACCTCAACCACTTTGGGTGGTTTGTCGGGTGGTTTGGCATCGGTTCTGGGACTTTTGCTGGGCGACCAAATTTTGTTGTGGCTCACAGTGGCAGGTGTTGCGGCCGTGCTCAAGGCCTATCCGAGCGTTTTCATGGTCTTGCAATACATGGGGGCGGCCTATTTGACTTGGTTGGGAGTCAAAATGATCGTGGCCAAGCCGGGCGCAAGGCCAAGCGTGAAAATCACCCCTGGCCATTATTTTCGTGAGACCCTGTTCATCACTTTGCTGAATCCCAAGGCCATTTTGTTTTATCTGGCTTTTTTCCCGCAGTTCATCGACCCCGTTCAACATCAAGGTGTGCTGACTTTTGTGGTGATGGCATTGACCATTGCCGTCTTGGGACTGACCTATTGTGTGGGTGTGGTGGCGGTCACGCACACCATGGCCGAACGCATTCGGGCAAGGCCCAAAGTGGCGGGGTTTTTGCAAAAATGTGCCGGTTTGGGTCTGATCGGTTTTGGACTCAAGATGGTGCTGGTCAAGTAAGTCAAAACCTGAACTTCTGACGAAAGTGTTGTATGTTTTTTGGTATTTCTGATTACGGTGCATTTGTCGCCGCCATTGTGTTGTTTCTGGCCATTCCTGGGCCGGGTAACTTGGCCTTGATCACCTCCACAGGCAAAGGGGGCATGGCTGGTGGCTTGGGTGCCACCTTGGGCGTGATCGTGGGTGATCAGGTGCTCATGTGGTTGGCGGTGGCCGGTGTGGCGACGGTTTTGGCCACATACCCTGCCGCATTTGTGGCAGTGCAATGGATGGGTGCCTTGTATCTGACCTGGTTGGGCTGGAAGATGTTGTCCGCCAAACCCGGTGACGCGCCCGTGCTCAACATTCGCCCGCGCGACTTTTTTCAGCAAGCGGTGGTCATCACCTTGCTGAACCCCAAGGCCATTGTGTTTTACATGGCGTTCTTTCCTTTGTTTGTTGACCCAAAAACCCACTTGGGGTGGATCAGTTTTGGCGTCATGGCCGCCACCATCGCGGCCTTGACGTTTTTGTACGGTTTGGGCATGACCTTGTTGACTTACCACTTGGCCGAGCGCATGCGTTCAAATCCGCGCATCGGCCGCATTTTGGAAAAACTGGCGGGTATTTTTCTGGTGGGTTTCGGTCTCAAGCTGGCCATTTCCAAATAATTCGGACACCTTCATATGGCCCACATTTTCTGCATTGCCAACCAAAAAGGTGGCGTTGGCAAAACCACCACCACCGTCAATCTGGCCGCTGGCTTGGCCAAATTGGGTCAGCGCGTTTTGCTGGTCGATTTGGACCCGCAGGGCAATGCCACCATGGGGTCGGGCATTGACAAACGGCAGGTCGAGCTCAGCGTCTACGATGTGTTGCTCGAATCGGCGTCAGTGGCCGAATCGGTCGTCAAGGCCGAAAAATGCGGTTACGACGTGCTCAGTGCCAACCGTGAATTGGCAGGGGCCGAAGTCGAACTGGTTCAATTGGCGCACCGTGACCAGCGACTGAAAATGGCCCTGCAAGCCGTGGATGCCGACTACGATTTTGTGTTGATCGATTGCCCGCCTTCCTTGTCCATGCTGACCCTCAATGGCCTGTGTTGCGCCCACGGGGTCATTGTGCCGATGCAGTGTGAATATTTTGCGCTGGAAGGGCTGACCGATTTGGTCAACACCATCAAGCAGGTGCACGCCAACTTGAACAAGGGCCTGAAGATCATTGGTTTGTTGCGGGTGATGTTTGACCCGCGCATCACCTTGCAGGTGCAAGTCAGCGACCAACTCAAGGCCCACTTTGGAGACAAGGTGTTTGACACCGTGATCCCTCGCAATGTGCGGCTGGCCGAAGCGCCCAGCTATGGCGTTCCAGGGGTGGTGTTTGACCCATCGGCCAAAGGCAGTCTGGCCTATGTGGAGTTTGCGCGGGAAATGATTCAACGAGCCCCTGTGCTGTGAGGGGTGTCCGCAGTGATGTCCATGAACACATTGAGCGGCGACGCACGTTCCGGGCTGCGGTCCGAGGCTGAGCCTGCCAGCGTCTTGATCTTGCCAAGTTGGCAAGGCAGCGGCCCTGAACATGGGCAAACGCTTTGGGCGCAGCGTGATGGTTATACCGTGGTGGAACAAAACGATTGGCAAAGGCCTCGCCGTGGTGACTGGCTTGCACGACTGGATGAAGTCATTGTCGATGCACCCGGTTCCGTGGTGCTGCTGGGGCACGGTTTGGGATGCATTTTGGTGGCCGCATGGGCCTATTTTTCACGCCATACGGCGCGTGTTCGGGGGGCTTTGCTGGTCGCGCCCGCCGATGTGGAGGCAGCCGAGCTGCATGAGCATTTGCCAGGCTGGGCACCCATCGTGCGGCAGACTCTGCCTTTCCCCAGCGTTTTGGTGGGTTGCCAGAATGACCCGCATTGCCGCACCGACCGAGCCCATGAGATGGCTCAAAATTGGGGTGCGCGATGGGTTCTGGGCGAACCGTTTGAACACCTCAAGGTTGACACCTTTTGGGGTGCATGGCCACACGGTCATGCGCTTTTGCAAACCCTCTTGAAAGAATGACCATGGTCACCAAAAAACCCAAAGGCCTTGGCCGTGGACTGGAAGCTTTGCTGGGCCCCAAAGTGGCCGATGCGCCACTTGAGGCCGAAACCGGCACGCCCCATCAGCTCAGGCTTGACCAAATGGTGGCGGGCATTTACCAGCCGCGAACGCGCATGGACGAAGGGGCGCTGTACGAGTTGGCCGAGTCCATCAAGGCGCAGGGCATCATGCAGCCCATTTTGGTGAGGCAGCTCACCGAGGGCGACAACGCTGGCAAATACGAGATCATTGCTGGCGAACGGCGCTTTCGCGCCTCGCGTCTGGCCGGTCTGGAGTCGGTTCCGGTGCTGGTGCGGGATGTGCCCAACGAGGCTGCCGCAGCCATGGCGCTCATTGAAAACATCCAGCGCGAGGACCTCAATCCTTTGGAGGAGGCTCAAGGCCTGCAACGCTTGGTGAAAGAGTTTGGGCTCACTCACGAAGCGGCGGCCCAAGCCGTTGGGCGTTCACGCAGCGCTGCCAGCAACTTGCTTCGTTTGCTCAATTTGGCCGATCCGGTGCAAAGCATGCTCATGGCGGGTGATCTCGACATGGGCCATGCCAGGGCCTTGTTGGCCTTGGACAAGGCCCAGCAAATCACAGCGGCCAACCAGATTGCAGCCAAAAAGCTCTCGGTCAGGGAGACCGAGGTGCTGGTCAAAAAACTGGGCAACGATGCGAATCCGGCACCCCGGAAATCGAGCACCGAAAAGTCAGGGGACATCCGCCGGGTCGAGGAAGAGTTGTCAGATGCCCTGATGGCTCAGGTCGAGGTGCGCATCAAAAAGCGGGTCAGACGTTTGGGCAAGCTGCAAGAGATGGGCGAGGTGAGCATCCAGTTTGGCTCACTCGAAGAGCTCAACGGCTTGATTGACCGATTGCGCGGACAAGCCAGCTGAAGCCCCATGCTTCGAAAGGGTGCTTCATCATTGCCGGCGGGCTCGGATGCCGACGGCAAAACCTTGTTTTCCAGAGAAAACCTGCTGGTCATCTTTTTGCTGGCCATTGGGCTGAGTTCGCTGCTTTTTTTCTTCATGCCGTCGGGGTATTACGATCGGCGGATCAATTTGGCCTGCACGGTGCTCATGGTGGCTTTGGTTCCCTTGGCCTACCAGCCGCGGTATTTTGCGGCCGTTGTGCATGGTGCCGCATTGATCAGCGCCACCATGGTCGCCCACAACGCCATGGCGTCTGGGGGCGTCAACTCCATGGGCATGGTGTGGCTCAATGTGCTGTCGGTGCCGGTGCTGCTGCTGTTGGGGCCGATGGCCACCTTGATCTGGGTTGTCATTTCCTTGTCGCTCACAGCGGGTTTGTTGGTGGCCACCTTGAGCGGCTGGTCGGGTGACCATGTCCAGATCACGCAACAAGCCGTGCCATGGTCATTGATGAACAATGCTTTGGTCGCTGGCAATTTGATGTTGGCGGTTTTTTTGTACGATCACCTGCACGACCGGCAGCGTCAGCAACTGGATCGACGAAACGAAGAACTCAAGGCCACGCACCAGGCCTTGTTGCAGGCACAGGCCCACAAAGATGAATTTGTGGCGGCGGTGGGACATGAGCTGCGCACGCCCATGAACGCCATTTTGGGTTTTAACAGTGTGTTGCGTCAGGAGTTGGCGGACCATCCTGACCAAGTGGAGGTGGTGGACCACATTCGCCGCTCCACCACGCACCTGTTGCAAGTGGTCAATGACATTCTGGATTTTTCGCAACTTCAGGCCGGTAAATTGTGGGTCCACGCGGTGGATTTTGATGTGGAACCCCTCATGCAAGAGGCCTTGAAAACACACCAGACCCGGGCGCAGGAAAAAGGCCTGACCTGGACAGGCCAGATGGAGGACAGTGTGCCCAAGCGGGTGCATGCAGACCGTCAGCGACTGCTTCAAATATTGCGCAATTTGCTCGACAACGCCTTGAAATTCACCGACCAAGGAGCGGTCCATTTGCGCATTGCCGTTCAAGCGGGGCAGTTGCGCTTTGAAGTCACCGACACGGGTCGCGGCATCGCGCCCGCAGAGCATCGCCAGATCTTCAAACGGTTTGAGCATGCCAATATCCAAACCACCCGCGCTTATGGTGGGACAGGGCTGGGCTTGTCCATTTGCGAGAAACTGGTGAATTTGCAGGGGGGGCAGATCGGGCTTCAAAGTGAGCCTGGCCATGGCGCCACGTTCTGGTTCCAAATACCCCTTCAAGCCGCGAGCACACCCTCAGAAGCGCACCCCAAATCTTCGGACAGTTTGCAAGACGAGGCCTTGCGCATTCTGGTGGTCGATGACAACACCATGAACCTCATGGTGGCACGCTTGCAGCTCAAGAAGTGCTGGCCCAAAGCGCAGATCGTCACCGCAGACGGGGCTGCACAAGCGCTGAGCTTGTTGGACACTCAAAGCTTTGACATTGCCTTGGTCGACATGATCATGCCCGAGATGGATGGCATGCAATTGACGGCACAAATCCGCCAACAATTTCCGGCCATCACGGCCCGCATGCCGATTTTGGCGCTCACAGCCAACACCAACCCGGTTGACCGACAACGCTGTCTCGATGCGGGCATGGATGAGGTGCTGGACAAACCCATGGACCCCGAAATCTTGGTGCGTTGCGTGAGTCGGCACATTCGAAAAGCGAGGGCCTGAACCGTGCACCAAGACAAGGCCGCCCCTTCACGGTTTGAACAAATCGTCGCCCGACTGCCTGCCAGTTACCGCCAGGGCAAGATGCCCTATGTGTTCCTGTTTGGTCTTTTGATCATTGGCGTACTTTTGCTGCATGTGGTGACGAACCTGCAACAAACGGCCACACCCATGTTTTTGTTGATGGCCGGGGTCTTGTTGCTGCTGCTGGTCTTGATTGACCGTGGAATGCCCCTGAACTGGGCGGTGCACATCGGCACCACCACCAGCTTGTGTGTGCTGGCATATGCCGCTTGGACAACAGGGGGTGTTTTGTCGCCACGCTTGGCCTGGATGTTGCTGCTGCCCTTGACGCCGTTCTACATTGTGGGTCGTCGGGCAGGGGCTGTCTGGTTGGTGTTGGTGTGGTTGGCTCAGTTGGGCATGGGCTGGGCCAATTGGGTGGGGTGGACACCACCGTATGTTTTGGGCGTCGAGCATGCGGTGTCGTCTTGGATGACCTTCAGTTTGGTCACCGGGGTGCTGGTCATTGTGCCGTTGATCTATGACCGCCTTTACCAAGCCACCTTGAGCCAAAGCCTGCTTTATCAAACCGAGCTGGAAACCAAGCGTCAGGAATTGGAGATGGCGTTGAAGATGCGTGAGCATTTCATTGCCAACGTCAGCCATGAGTTGCGCACACCCATGAATGCCATCTTGGGCTTCAATGCGCTGCTGCTGTCCCGTGTCCGGGACAAACCCGAAGCGGTCAAGGTGCTCAACCACACCCACCAATCGGCCGATCACTTGATGACGGTGATCAACGACATCCTGGACTATTCCCAGCTGCAGGCCGGTCAACTGGTCACCCACCCCGAAACCTTTGAGCTGCGAAAAACGGTGGAGCATGCCTTTGAGCTGTTCA
Source organism: Comamonadaceae bacterium PBBC1 (assembly GCA_002256145.1). Classification (GTDB taxonomy): domain Bacteria; phylum Pseudomonadota; class Gammaproteobacteria; order Burkholderiales; family Burkholderiaceae_C; genus Limnohabitans_A. The sequence goes on along the minus strand of NKIP01000012.1, from coordinate 70,209 downwards.
AGCCCCGCGTGAAAAGCATGGACATCGACTACCGCCTGGTGCTCGATGATGCCCTGCCCACCTGGGTCCACACCGACCGCCATCGCCTGATGCAGGTGTTGGTCAATTTGTTGGGCAATGCCCTCAAGTTCACCCACCAGGGTGCGGTGCAACTGCAGGTGCGTTGGCAAGCACCGGGTGTGGAGTTTTCGGTCAAGGACACAGGCATTGGCATTGCCAAGGAAAGACAAGCCCAAATTTTCAAGCGCTTTAGCCAAGCCGAAAGTGATACGCAAACCCTGTACGGCGGCAACGGCCTGGGCTTGGCCATCTCGCAAAAACTGGCGCACTTGCTGGGAGGCGACATTGGCTTTGAAAGCGAACCGGGCGAGGGCTCAAGGTTTTGGTTGCGCCTGCCCTTGACGGCCGAGGAGGCACCGGGTCAAAAATTGTCTTCGGTGCATCTGCGTGTGCTCAGTTCAGACAAGGCCTGGACTTTTTTGGTGGCCGATGACCATCCGGTCAACCGTTTGCTGCTCAAGCAAGTGTTGCAAAACGCCTGGCCATTCAGCGTGGTGCTGGAGGCGCTGGACGGGCAAAGTACTTTGGACACCTTGCACCAAAAACATGTGGATCTGGTGCTCATGGACATGGTCATGCCCGTCATGGATGGCATTGATGCAACACGCGTCATTCGGCAAGACCCTTTGCCCAGAGTGCGTGACGTGCCGGTGTTGGGATTGACCGCCAATGTGAACCCCCTGGACTTGGCCGCCTTCAAATCGGCAGGTCTGAGTGACGTCATGCTCAAACCCTTTGAACCGGCGGTGCTGTGCAGCAAGATCGAGCAATGCCTGGTGGGTGGCTCATCAACAAGAGGGTTGTGAACGCCTCCTTGATTTTCAGGAGGATGTAAACCCGCTGGGCACCGCTGCCGGTTCACCTTGTAATACGAAAAGACCCACAAGCCAAGGAGAAGGGCCCGTGTACCTGACCGGAAAACAAACCACCTTGCTTGGCCAGATCATGCAAACCCTGGCCGAGCCGCACGAAGAAACCGAGATCCGCGAGATCATGGGCGACCTGGTCATGCAGTTGCTCGGGGCGCAGTATTACGCCAGCTTTGTCTGGCAGCCCGGCAGCCAGAGTTTTGCCCAGCCCATCCAGATCAACATGGACCCCATGAATTTGCGGGCCTATGAAAGTTATTACCAGTTCCATGACCCCATCACACCCCTCATGCAGCGGTATCAGGTGGCGGTGCGTGCCACCGATGTGCTGGCGATTGAGGAGCTGAAGAAAACTGAATTCTTCAACGACTTCCTGAACAAAGACGGCTTGTACTGGGGCGTGAACCTTTATGCCTGGCACCAGGGCCAAAACCTGGGTGACATGCGCATCTGGCGCGACAAGCGCCGTGACAACTTCACACCCGACGAGATGCGTTTGCTTGACATGTTGCAGCCGGCTTTTGTCACGGCACTGGCCCGTGCGCAAAGGTCCAGTCAGCCCGAGGCCTTGACCTTGAACACTTTGTCGCAACGCTTGACCACACGCGAACAAGACACCGCTCGCCTAGTGATGTTGGGCATGACCGACAAGGAAATTGCCCGGGCGCTGCACATTTCCACCACCACCGTGCGCACCCACCTGGAAAACGCGTTTCGGAAAGTGGGCGTGAGCAACCGGGCCGCGCTGGTGCACAAACTCAGGCCATGAAGGGCATGCAGGCCTCCTGAAAACCAAGGATGGTCGCTCACCAGCCGCGTCTCTAGCATGGAGTCAACGCCCATTCAGGCGTTTTAACCCGAAAAGGAGACCTCCATGCCTACAAACACATCACGTCGGAATTTCTTCAAAAACACGGGAGCCGTGTCCGCAGCGGCCATGCTGGGCGGTGTTGGCGCAAGCCTGACGGCTTGTGGTGGCGATTCATCTTCCACCCCTGAAGATCCCCTGTTGGCCTTGACCGCCACCCAAGTTGTTGCAAACATTAAAAATGGCACGCTCAAGGCCGAGACCTACATGGCCGCCATGATCGCTCGCGCTAAAGTAGCCAGCGGACTGAACGCGATGATCTTCTTGAACGAGGTGGAGGCATTGAAAGCAGCCAAAGCCGTTGATGCAGACAAAGCCGCTGGCAAAACACTGGGCGCTTTAGCCGGATTGCCGATTGTGGTCAAAGACAATATCAACACCAAAGACATGAAGACCACAGGTGGCACGCCTGCGTTGCGTCACCATCAACCCAAAACGAATGCACCCTCCTTGCAAAAACTGGTGGATGCAGGCGCGATTGTTTTGGGTAAATCCAACCTGCACGAGTGGGCGTTTGGTATCACCAGCACCAACTTCACGCTGGGCACCGACCAGTCTGGCGCGGCAGCACGTCCCTGTAAAAACCCTTACGACAACACGCGCATCCCGGGTGGCTCATCGGGCGGTACAGCTGTTGCCGTGGCCGCCCGCTTTGCACCGGCAGGCCTGGGCACCGACACGGGGGGCTCCACCCGCGTGCCTGCGTCGTTCTGCGGTATTGCGGGATTTCGCCCCTCGGTGGGCGATGGCGCAGGCCAAGGTCGTCGCTATCCCGACACAGCGAATGACGCCTTGCCCATCAGCACCACGCGTGACACCGTGGGCCCCATGGGCCGCACCGTGGCCGACCTGGCCTTGCTCGATGCCGTCATCACAGGCGGTGCGGTACCCACGGCCAAGGCACTCAAAGGCCTGAAGATCGGTCTTCCTGCCGCCTTCTGGACGGATCTCGATGACAGCGTCAGAACAGTGGCTGATGCAGCCAAGAAAAAGCTGGCCGATGCGGGCGTGGTGTTTGTGGACGCCGATTTGGTGGGCATCATGGCCCTCAATGACACCATGTCATTCCCGATTGCTTTGCACGAACCGGTGGCGGCCATTCCTGCCTACTTGAGCGCCAACAGCGCGCCCGTCACCACCGTTGCACAAGTGCAGGCCGGCTTGGCCAGCCCTGACGTGGTGGGTGCATTTGGTGCGATTGCGGGGGATGTGTTTGCCGCCGCTTATGCCGCTGCCATGGTGCCCAACACAGGTGGCCGTGCACAACTGCAAAAACTCTACAAAGACTACTTTGCTGCGCAAGGCGTGGAGTGCGTGTTGTTTCCAACGACCCTCTTGCCCGCACCCAAGATCGATGTGGTGGAGGGCTCTAGCGCTGGAAAACTTCCCTACACGGTTGGCGGTGTCGCCAAGCAAACCGCGCGTGACACCTTTGGCACCTGCATTTTCCACACCGATCCCTGCACCAACGCCGGCATCCCCAGCTTGTCGATCCCCGCAGGTTTGACGGCAGGCGGTTTGCCCGTCGGCATGCAAATCGACGGCCCCTTGGGCTCGGACACCCATTTGCTGGCCATTGGCATGGGCATTGAGGCGGTGTGGGGATCGGTGAAAGCACCGGCCATCTGAAGCCAAACGGCACACCGCGCAGTGCCATACTTCAGCGATGCCCGTTTTGCCGCAGAACCCTGCGCCTGGCGGTGAGGTGTGCGAGGACAAAAAATCCTCGTGCCTGGTGCAAGGCTTCTGTGAGAAAAACCCCATGTTGAAAAAATGGCTGCGCGATGTGTCGCTGTCCACGGTCGTTGCTGGCTTTGTGGCTGTGCTGGTGGGGTTCACCAGTTCAGCGGCCATTGTTTTTGCGGCGGCACAGGCCCTGGGTGCCAACGAGGCGCAAATGGCCTCTTGGATGTGGGCGCTGGGATTGGGCATGGGCGGCACCAGTTTGGGCTTGAGCCTGTGGTACCGGCAACCGGTGTTGACGGCATGGTCAACGCCCGGTGCGGCGGTGTTGGCCGTGACGCAGGGCGTGACCCTGCCGGAAGCCACAGGGGCGTTCATCGTGAGTGCGTTGCTCATCATGGGCGTGGGCTACAGCGGCCTGTTTGAGCGGTGGATGGCACGGATTCCCTTGGCTTTGGCCAGTGCCTTGTTGGCGGGGGTTTTGGCCCGCTTTGCCCTGGATGCGGTGGGGGCCGTCGGTCAAGCCCCGGTCTTGGTGCTCAGCATGGCGGCTGCGTACCTGATGGGCCGTCGCTTTTTCCCCCGTTGGGCGGTGCCTTGTGTGCTGGCGGTAGGCATGGTGGTGGCGGCTTTGCAGGGTCAATTGAATGTGGCCCAGATCGCCTGGGCTTGGGCCACGCCGGTCTGGGTCTCACCTGATTGGCGTTTGAGCGCCATGGTCAGTGTGGCCCTGCCGCTGTTCATCGTGACCATGGCATCACAAAACTTGCCCGGTGTGGCAGCGCAGCGCAGTGCGGGTTACAACACGCCGATTTCGCCCGTGATCGGCGTTACTGGCGGGGTCACCTTGCTGCTGGCCCCCTTTGGCGGGTATGCGCTCAATTTGGCGGCCATCACGGCGGCCATTTGCATGGGCCGTGAGGCGCATGCCGATCCCGCACGACGGTACACGGCCTCGGCAGCAGCAGGCATTTTTTACATTCTCTTGGGCTTGGCGGGTGCCACCATTGTCAGCTTGCTGGCCGCATTTCCCAAGGCGATGGTGTTGGCCGTTGCCGGCTTGGCCTTGGTCTCGACCATCGCGTCGAGTTTGTCCACAGCCATGAAAGACGAGCGCCACCGCGATGCGGCTTTGCTGACTTTTCTGGTGACCCTTTCGGGCCTGAGCATCGCGGGGGTGGGGGCTGCTTTTTGGGGCCTGCTGGTGGGGATCGTGGCATTGTGGGCCTTGACGGCACGCAAAGCCTGAAGCGGCTTTGCGTGCGCAAACCCCCTGGGCATCACATCGAGAAAATTTTCCCCGGATTCATGATGTTGTGCGGGTCCAGCGCCCGCTTGATGGTACGCATCATGTCGACGGCGCCTTCGCCGGTTTCGGTGCGCAAAAAGTCCATCTTGTGCAGGCCAATGCCGTGCTCGCCCGTGCAGGTGCCCCCTAAGCGCAGGGCGCGGTTGACCAGTTGCTGATTTAAAGCTTCGGCCGTGGCGCATTCCTCGGGGTTGTTGGGGTCGATCAGGTAACCGAAGTGGAAATTGCCGTCGCCGACATGGCCGACCAAAAAGTAGGGGATGCCGCTGGCATCGGTCTCGGTGATGGAGTCGAGCAGGCAATCGGCCAGGCGGCTGATGGGCACACAGGTGTCGGTGCTGATGGCGCGGCAGCCAGGCCGGCTTTGCACCGCGGCAAAGTAGGCGTTGTGGCGGGCGGTCCACAGGCGGGTGCGCTCTTCGGGGGTGGTGGCCCATTCAAAGGCGTTGCCGCCGAACTCGCTGGCGATTTCCTGCACCGTCTCGGCTTGCTCTTTCACACCAGCGGGTGAGCCGTGAAACTCCATCAGCAACATGGGCTCTTCGCGCAGGCCCAGTTTGGCGTAGGCATTGACCATGCGTATGCTGTTGTGGTCCAGCAACTCCACCCGTGCAATCGGCACACCCAGCTGAATCGTTTGGATGACCGTGTGCACAGCGGCTTCGATGCTGGGGAAAGAGCAAATGGCCGCCGAGATGGCTTCGGGCAGGGGGTACAGGCGCACGGTGACTTCGGTGAGCACACCCAGCGTGCCTTCGCTGCCCACCATCAGGCGTGTGAGGTCGTAGCCTGCGCTCGACTTCTTGGCGCGGGTGCCGGTGCGGATGACTTCGCCAGACGAGGTGACCACTTCCAGGGCCAGCACGTTCTCGCGCATGGTGCCGTAGCGCACGGCGTTGGTGCCGCTGGCGCGGGTGGCGCTCATGCCGCCAATGGTCGCGTCGGCGCCCGGGTCGATCGGGAAAAACAGCCCGGTGGATTTGATTTCTTCATTCAGCTGTTTGCGCGTCACGCCCGGCTGCACCGTCACCGTCAGGTCTTCGGCATTGACGGCCAGCACCTTGTTCATGCGCATCAGGTCGATGCTGATGCCGCCTTGCACCGCCAGCAAATGGCCTTCGAGTGACGAACCCACGCCAAAGGGAATGACGGGCACTTTGTGCTCGGCGCACAGCTTGACGGCATCGGCCACGTCTTGTGTGCACTCGGCAAACACCACCGCAGCCGGTGGCGGCACATGGGTGAAGGCCGACTCGTCGCGGCCGTGTTGCTCGCGTACCACCAAGGCGGTGGAGCAGTTGTCGCCAAAACGGGCCTTCAGGGCGGCCAAAAACGCTTCGGGTACGGCGCGTTGCGAGATTTCGGGGGCCAAGTGGGCGGCGGGGGTGGGGGCGTTCATGGGGTGTCTCCGGTGGTGGCGGGGCAAGGCCGCCAGACATGCTGAACGGCAGTTTACGCCGCAAATACAGGCCTTGCTGTCCGCTGTCAGACAAGTTGCAGCCACTTGGTCGACAATCAACCCTCTTTGTAGGAGCCCACCCCTGTGGGCAATTTTTTGACCCTGCACGCTTGAGCGAACACAAAAAGAGAGCAATTCCATGGGCAACCGACTCACACAAATCGCCACCCGCACCGGCGACAACGGCACCACCGGCCTGGGCAACAACCAGCGCGTGTCCAAAAACAGCCTGCGCGTGCACGCCATGGGCGAGGTCGATGAGCTGAACTCTCACATCGGTTTGCTGCTGTGCGAAGACATGCCCGCCGATGTGCGCGAGGTGCTGGTCGAGGTGCAGCACCAACTTTTTAACCTGGGCGGCGAGCTGTCCATTCCCGGCTTTGAGCTGCTCAAAGATGAGGCCGTGGCGGCCCTGGACGAGGCCCTTGAAAAGTACAACGCGCAATTGCCCAAACTCGAAGAGTTCATCTTGCCCGCCGGCACACGCGGCGCTTCGCAAGCCCATGTGTGCCGCACTGTGGCCCGCCGCGCTGAGCGCGCTTGTGTGGCCTTGGGCAACGAAGAGGCCTTGAACGACACGCCGCGCCAATACCTCAACCGCCTGTCGGACCTGATGTTTGTGCTGGCCCGTGTGCTCAACCGCATGAACGGCGGCGACGACGTGTACTGGAAAAGCCAGCGCATGCAAAAAGACCCGGCGGCTTGATGCGCATGCTTGGCCACACCCTGAGTTTGGGGCTGTTGAGCTTGGCAGCGTTCAGCTCGGCCTTGGCGGCCCCCTCGTCGGTGGTCCTGACTTGCGCGGTGGCCTACATGCCGCAACGCAGCACCTGGGTGCGTGAGGTGCGCATCGACTGGGACGCCAAAGCCGTGCGCCGTTTGCGCATCGACGGCGTGGAGCCTTATGGCTTTTCTCTCTTGCCCAGCGGTGTGATGACCGCCGTGGATAACGAGCGCATCCAGATCGATCTGGTCGCGCTGCAGTGGCAAAGTGATTTTCGGGGCCAAGCCACGGGTCAGGGCCGTTGCGAAAAGTCGCCGGCTTGAGTCTTGTGCGCACTGTCACTTAGGTGCATGTTTCGGTCTTGTGGCGCGTGACAGCGGTGCATGGCCGCTGATACGCTGGAGCCCATGAACACCGCGACACGACCCACCGCTTCTGCCCCCTATCTGCCCCAGATCAGGCTCTACCAAAACTGGCTGCGCGATGAGCGCGGCCTGAGCTTTGACACCTACAACGACCTCTGGCGCTGGTCGGTCACCGAGCTCGATGCGTTTTGGCAAAGCATCTGGGATTATTTCGATTTCCAGTCGCCCACGCCGCACACGGCGGTGTTGGCGGGCAACGTCATGCCGGGGGCCAAGTGGTTCCCGGGGGCCCAGACCAATTACGCGCAACAGGTGTTTCGGCATGTGCAGCCCGCGCATGGGGCGGGGTTTTTGGCCGTCATCAGCCACAACGAAAAAGGCCTGCGCCGCGAAATGACCTGGCCCGAGTTGCGCCGCCAGGTGGCGGCCATGGCGCTGCACCTGCAGGCCCAGGGTGTGCAACCGGGGGACAGGGTGGCGGCTTATTTGCCCAACATCCCCGAAGCCATGGTGGCGTTTTTGGCCACCGCCAGCGTGGGCGGTGTCTGGAGCATTTGCGCCCCCGACATGGGCACCCACGCCGTGCTCGACCGCTTCAAGCAGATCGAGCCGAAAGTATTGATTGCGGTGGATGGCGTGAGCTACGGCGGGCGCGACTTTGACCGCATGGGTGTGGTGCAAGAGCTGCGCGACGCCTTGCCCAGCGTGCAACACGTCATCGTGCACGATAACCTGGGCACGCTCGACCTGGCCCATTGCGCCGTGGGTGCCAGCGTGCAGATGTCCACCATCACCGCGCGTGACGACGCCACCGTGCAGGCCTTTGAGCCGATGTGGTTGCCGTTTGACCACCCGCTGTGGATCGTCTACTCCAGCGGCACCACCGGTTTGCCCAAGCCCATCGTGCATGGCCACGGCGGCACGGTGATCGTGGCGCTGGCCAACAAAATTTTGCACAACGACATCGGCTGCAGTTACCACCCCAACAGCTGGGGCGAGCGCTTTCACTGGTACAGCTCCACCGGCTGGGTCATGTGGAACGCGCAAGTCGCGGGCCTGCTCAACGGCGTGACCTGCGTGATTTACGACGGCAACCCCGGCGGCAGCAAAGACAACCCCGACTGGGGCATTTTGTGGCGCTTGGCCGCGCATGAGAAGGTGAGTTTCTTCGGCGCGGGTGCGGCCTTTTTTGCCAACTGCCAAAAGGCGGGCGTGGACATCTCGCGCTGCGGCGACTTGTCGGGGGTCCGCGCCTTGGGCACGACCGGATCGCCTTTGTCGCCCGAGACCCAAAGCTGGGGCACAACGCAATTCAAGAACATCGGCACCGACATTTGGTGGTGCAACATCTCGGGCGGCACCGACTTTGCCGGGGCTTTTTTGGGCGGCCACCGCGAGCTGCCGCAAGAGCCAGGCGTCATGCAGTGCCGCGAACTCGGCTGCGCGGTCGAGGCCTGGAACGAAGCGGGCGAGCCGGTCAAAGGCGAAGTGGGCGAGCTGGTTTGCACCCAGCCCATCCCGTCGATGCCGCTGTACTTTTGGGGTGACCAGAACAACGCCCGCTACTTGGCCAGCTACTTCGAGATGTACCCCGCAGGCCACGGCCGCATGCCCGGTGGCGGTGACGGCCCGGCCAGCATGGGCGGCGTCTGGCGGCACGGCGACTGGCTGCGCATTGGCAGCGGTGACCCAGAAACCAAGGGCCAAGGCGAAGGCTGCGTGATCTTTGGCCGCAGCGACGCCACCATCAACCGCTACGGCCTGCGCATGGGCACCAGCGAGTTGTACAGCGCCGTCGAGGCGCTGCCTGAAGTCATGGACTCGATGGTGGTGGACCTGGAATACCTGGGCAAAGAAAGCTACATGCCCCTGTTTGTGGTGCTGCGCCCCGGCACCACACTCGACGACGCGCTTCAGGCCAAGCTCAACAACGCCATCAAAGTGGCGCTCAGCCCACGCTTTATCCCGAACGAAATTTTCCAGGTGGCTGAGATTCCACGAACGCTGTCCGGCAAAAAGCAGGAGCTGCCGATCAAGAAACTCATGCTCGGTCAGCCGCTGGAAAAGGTGGTCAACAAGGACGCCATGGCCAACCCGGGGTGTCTGGATTGGTATGTGGCTCTGGCCAAAGCGCATTTGGCCAAGGCTTGATCCGCAGGCGCTTTTGATCTGGCCATTGAGCCGGTCCGATGGTGATTGCAATAACGCTTTTTTGTGGGAGCGGCGCCCTCGCCGCGATGGCGTTTTGCACATCACCCCACATCACCCCACATCGCCCCGAATTCACAGGAGACAGCCTCATGCGTACATTTCTCGGAGCCCTCGTGGCTTTGTCTTTGGCAGGATGCGCCGCCGTCCCCGCTTCAAAAACCGTCGAAGTGCCTTCGGTCGTCTCGCCACAGATCGCCGCTGAACTGCTCAAAATCGGTCCGGTCGTTGCGCCGCCGCCCACCGAAAAACTCTATGCCCCGCTGGCCGAGCGCGAGCCTTATGCGGGCGTGCAGGTGCGTCGCGACGTGCGTTATGGCACCGACGCCCGAAACCTGCTGGACGTGTTCACCCCCGACAAACCGCAAGCGGGCCAGCCCGTGCTGGTGTTCGTGCATGGCGGTGCCTTCATGCGTGGCGAACGCCGCACCGGTGACAGCCCGTTTTACGACAACATCATGCTGTGGGCCGTGCGCCAGGGCATGGTCGGCGTCAACATGACCTACCGCCTGGCCCCAGCCCACCCCTGGCCAGCGGCGCAGCAAGACATCCAGTCCGCCCTGAAGTGGGTGCGCGAGAACATCGCTGCCAGCGGTGGTAACCCCCAGCGCATCATCCTCATGGGCCATTCGGCAGGTGCTGCCCATGTGGCGCAATACGTGGCGCACCCGCAGTTCCATGTCGTGCCCGGCTCGGGCCTGGCCGGTGCCGTTCTGCTCTCGGGCCTCTTTGACCCGTCAACGGCAGAGTCCAACCCGCCCCTGCAAGCCTACTTTGGAAAAGACGCCGCGCAATACCCTGCCCGATCGGCCGTGCCCGGCCTGGTGGCGGCCAAGGTGCCCTTGCTGTTGGCCTATGCCGAGCTGGACCCGCCCGATTTCCATCGCCAAAGCGAACAACTCAACACCGCCTTGTGCAAGGCTGGCAAATGCCCGGGCCTCTACAAACTCATGGGCCACAGCCACATGTCCGAGGTCTATTCGATCAACAGTGCGGACAAAACGGTGGCCAACTTGATGAAGCAGTTGGTGGACCGGGTGCGCTGAGAGAGGTGGCGTCGCTGAGGGGGCTGGGCCTGTCTTGGCCCTGGTGCGACATGGGTACTGCCGCACCAGATTTACGACTTTTATGCAGTACTTTGAATAAAAGTTGCGACTATTTGTCAAAGTCCTGTAAAAAAGTCGAAAAATGGCGGCGTGAAACGCTACCTTGATGACCGTGTGCAGGCCGATCTGGCCCACAAAATGGTGTTCCTTACCGGTCCGCGCCAGGTCGGTAAAACCACGCCATTGAAATTCCTGGTTGTTATCAAATTCTGAAAATATTCATTTAAATACAAGAACTTGAATGCGTTGTATCATTGAAATATCTATTCATATATCCATTCAATGAACCCCGCAGACACCCTGATCGCGATCCTGCGACGCCACAACGGCCATGCCAGCAGCCCCGAGCTGCAGGTGCAGCTGGGCGTGAGCCAGCCCACCGTCTCGCGTTTGCTTGCGCCCTTGTTGGCATCAGGCCAAGTGGTCAAGGTCGGCGCTGCCAGGGCGCAACGTTATTTGTTGCCACGCGATGTGCCGGGTGTGGGGCGGCAGGTGCTCATCCACCAAGTGCTGCTCAGTGGCGAGCTGCAAAACTTTGGCACCTTGTACCCGCTGCCCGGAGGCGGTTTTTGGATGGACGAAGCTGACAAGGCCCATGGCCGCAGTGAGTTTCACCCCAGCTTGCCTTGGTTTTTGATGGACACCCGTCCCCAAGGCTTTATGGGTCGGGCTTTTGCCCAAGCGCACCCCGAGTTGGCCTTGCCCCCGCATTTGGCGCACTGGAGCGATGACCACATCCTGCTGGCGCTGGTGCGTGCCGGTGAAGACTTGCCCGGCAACCTGCTGATCGGCAGCGCCTCGCTCGACCGTTACCTGGCCCTGCCACCCAGCCGCAGCGCCGCCCCGGTGGTGAGTGAACCTGTTCAAGACTACCCGCGTCTGGCCCTGCTAGCCCTGGGCAGCGCAGCACCGGGCTCCAGCGCAGGTGGTGAGCAACCCAAGTTTTGCGCCGTGACCCATGGCGTGCCTGTGCTGGTCAAGTTCTCGCCCGCAGGTGATGCCTCGGCCGACCAGCGCTGGCGCGACTTGCTGGTGTGCGAGGCACTGGCCTTGCAAACCTTGAAAGCCGCAGGCATTGCCGCCGCGCAGACCGACATCGTGCAAGCCGGTGGCCGCGTCTTTTTGCAAAGTCGACGCTTTGACCGCACCCGCCAGGGCCGCGTGGGCATGGTGTCTTTGGAGATGTACGACGCCCACTACATCGGCATCGGATCGCAATGGGCAGCCACCGCCATGCAGACCGGCCGCGCTGGTGCCGAAAGCCTGAGTGCTGCCGACATTCAGACCCTGTGCCTGCTCGACGCCTTTGGCGCCCTGATCGCCAACACCGACCGTCACCACGGCAATGTGTCGCTGTTGCTGCACCAACACCGCTGGCAACTGGCCCCCGCCTACGACATGCTGCCCATGTATTACGCGCCGGTGGCGGGCGAGGTGGTGGCGCGAGACTGGTCCAGCCAGCTGCCGCGCCCCAATGCACACACCTTGAATGTCTGGCCAAAAGCGCGTGAGTTGGCCTTGCAGTTTTGGCAAAGCGCGGCGGTGGATGCAAGGATCGGTGACGAGTTTCGCGCGGTTGCGCGGGTCAATGCTGGGGTGGTGCAGGGGCTTTGAGTGAAGCGTGGTGCTCACCCTCAGTCATTGACTGTTAAGTTATTGTCCATACAATAAGTCAAATGAGCATCCAATTTGACCAAGCTAAGGACGCCAAGAACACCCAAAAGCATGGCGTGTCTCTGGCTGCGGCTGCGGGTTTTGAATGGATGGATGCAGTGACCTGGCCTGATCAACGTCAAGACTATGGCGAGGAACGTATTGCCGGAATTGGTTACATCGGCGATCGGCTGTTTTATGTGGTCTTCGTTGCCCGTGGCGAGGAGAGAAGAATCATCAGCCTGCGAAAGGCTAACCAACGCGAGGTGAAACGCTATGCCGAAACTTAAACCGACCCATATTTCTGTCACGGACACAGAAGATGCAGCGATCACCGCTGCTGCGATGACCGACCCCGACGCCTTGCCTTTCACGGATGAACAGTGGGCCTCGGTTAAGCCTCGCCTGCGCATGGGGCGTCCTAAAGCCGAGTTGACCAAAGAGCGCATCACCATCCGACTCTCCCGTGATGTGGTCACACAGTTTCGCGCCACAGGGCAGGGGTGGCAAACCCGAATGGATTCGGCGCTGCGCCAATACATTGCGGAGCACCCGATCATGCCTTGACCGCCGTAGGTCGTGATGGCGTCATAGAACTTGCCGCATTCGCCACATCAAAACGGCGTGCCCACTTTCGTGGTCACGCCGTTCGTCTTAGAAAAACCTAAAAAATCAGTTCTTGTGCAACTCAGCGTTCAACTCGCCCCAGCTCTTGTTGCGGGGAATCGCGTGCAGCGCGCCCGACTGTGAATCGCGGCGGAACAGGATGCCGTTTTTGCCGGACAGTTCTTTGGCTTTCATGACCGAGCCGTCGGGCATCTGAACACGGCTGCCGCCGGTGATGTAGCAACCTGCTTCGACGATGCAGTCGTCGCCCAGCGAGATGCCGATGCCGGCGTTGGCGCCCAGCAAGCAGCGCTTGCCCACTTTGATGACTTCTTTGCCGCCACCCGACAGCGTGCCCATGATGGACGAGCCGCCGCCGATGTCGCTGGCGTCATCCACCACCACGCCTGCGCTGATGCGGCCTTCGACCATGCTGGAGCCCAGCGTGCCGGCGTTGAAGTTGCAAAAACCTTCGTGCATGACGGTGGTGCCACTGGCCAGGTGCGCGCCCAGGCGCACGCGGTCGGCGTTGGCAATGCGCACGCCCGACGGGATCACGTAATCGGTCATCTGCGGGAATTTGTCCAAGCCCTTGATCTCGAGCACGCGGCCAGCGCCACGGGCTTTGAGGCGGGCGGCGGGTACATCGGCCAGGGCGCAGGGGCCGAAGTTGGTCCAGGCCACGTTGGGCAGCAGGCCAAAAATGCCGGTCACGTTGGCGCCGTGTGGCAACACCAGGCGGTGGCTCAGCAGGTGCAGGCGCAGGTAGGCGTCGTGCGTGTCGGCGGGTGCGTCGGCCAGGGATTTGATCTCGGTGCGCACGGCGACCACGGTGGCGTTGCGCACAGCGCAAGGGGCCATGGCCTGAGCCACGTCAACGCCCAGGGCCGCCACGGCTTCTGCTTCGGTCAGGCGGGTGCTGCCGCTGGCGGCCACATCGGCGGCCAGTTCGGGGGCGGGGAACCAGGTGTCCAGCACGGTGCCGTCAGCGGCGATGGTGGCCAGGCCCGTGGCGCGTGCGCCGGTGGTTTGGAAAGTGCTCATGGTTTGCTCCGAAAAAATGGCCCGCAGTGCCTGCGAGCCGTGGGGAAATCTGAAGGCGTGATTATCGGGGATGGCGGCTTAAGGCCTCGAATGGCTGGCCACATATTGGCGCAGCACGCTGTCCATGCGCGACTGCCAGCCTTCGCCTGTTGACTTGAAATAGGCCAGCACTTCGGGGCTGTAGCGCACCGAAACCAGCTGTTTTTTGTTCTCGGACTTGGGGCGACCGCGCAAACTTTTGAGCGGGACCATGGCCTGCAATTGCGTGGGCGTGAGCGGCTGAGCATCCGGATCGCTGCGGGCAGCGGCGGTGATGGCCTTGTCCTCTTGCACGCTGGGCATGCGTACAGTCGGGTGCTTAGAAATTTTCGACATAGTGCTTTACCTCCCGTCGATTGGCACGGCGAAGGCTGATGATTCTTCGCGCTGGTACTCGGTCAACAAATGCCACGTAGTACAGCGTTTCGGTCTTGGGTGCGAGAGCGATCATTCGCAGCTCGTTGTACTCAAACCGATCATCAACCCATACCAGCGCGGATTCCCAGTCGAGTTCCTCGGCCATGCCCAAAGACAGACCATGTTTGATCTGATTCGAGGCGTCTTTGATCGGATCAAACTCGATACGCATTGTATTAATGTAGCTACTAAAAATTAATGTGTCAATGCTGTAAGTAAAGCTCATGGGGTAGAGCTTGTTGGGCCCCCAAAGGATGTTTGAGCTTGACGCCCTGTCACTTTCTGCCAATCCCTTTGAGCCTTGCAGCGATTGCGGCCGCCCCGCCTGCGCGGTGCAATCACCCCATGGCGACGGCCGCAATCAGGCCGCGCCGATGGAGACACAAGCATGTACCTCACCGCTGGTTTGCACCGCTCGATGCAAAGGCACCCCGACAAGATCGCCACCGTCACAGGCACGCGCCGCCAGACCTACCGGCAACTGGTGGACCGGGTGGCCCGCACCGCGTCGGCCCTGCGTGCGCTGGGCTTGCAACCGGGCGAGCGCTTGTCCGTGTTGGCACTGAACAGCGACCGCATGATCGAGTTGCTGTTGGCCGGGGCCTGGGCCGGGCTG
This sequence comes from Comamonadaceae bacterium PBBC1, assembly GCA_002256145.1. Classification (GTDB taxonomy): domain Bacteria; phylum Pseudomonadota; class Gammaproteobacteria; order Burkholderiales; family Burkholderiaceae_C; genus Limnohabitans_A. Next base: position 55,183 of record NKIP01000012.1, on the reverse strand, counting down.
GTGATCAACCCGATCAACACGCGCTGGACAGCGGCCGAAGTGGCCTACGCCTTGGGCGACTGCGGGGCCAGTGCGCTGGCGGTGGACGATGCCCTGATGGCCACTGCGCAAGCCATGACCGACGCCCTGCCGGTCCTGCGGCTGCGTGTCTATATTGGCGAAGCCCAAGCCCCGGCTGGCTATCTGCCGCTGGAGGCGCAACTGGCTGCAGCCGTGCCCATGGAAGATGTGCGCAGCGCCCCAGACACGCTGGCCGCCATCGTTTACACGGGGGGCACCACCGGCTTCCCCAAGGGCGTGATGCTCTCGCACGGCAACCTTTGGGCCTCGCTGGTGGGGCGCATGGCCGAGGTGCCCAACCCGCCGCATTACGTCACCTTGCTCACCTCGCCCATGTTCCATGTGGCGGGGCTGGGCCGCATGCTGGGCCAGACCGTGGTGGGCGGCACCTGCGTGACGGTTCCAGCATTTCAGCCCCAGCCCGTGGTCGAGATCATGGCCCGCGAAGGCGTGAACGATCTGGTCATCGTGCCCAGCATGCTGCAAATGCTGCTCGATACCCCCGGCTTTGACCCGCTGGGCTTGCCCAAGCTGGAGCGCATTTTGTGGGGCGCGGCACCCATCACGTTGCCGCTGCTGCGGCGTGCGCTGCAGGCTTTCCCTGATGTGGACTTCATCCATGTGTACGGCATGACCGAAACCTCGGCCGCCGTCTCGACCTTGCCGATTTCCCGTGACGCGGCCTTTCTGGACAGCGAGCGCATCCGCTCGGCGGGGCAGGCTGGGGTGTCGGCCGAGATCCGCATCGCCGACGCCGAGGGCCAAGAGCTGCCCGCAGGCACGCACGGCGAGATCCTGGTGCGCGGCCCGGCGGTGATGCAAGGCTATTGGGGCCGCGAAGAAGACACCCGCAAGGCTTTGGCCGGCGGCTGGCTGCACACCGGCGACGGCGGCGTGATGGACGCGCACGGCTACCTGTACGTCATCGACCGCATCAAAGACATGGTCATCACCGGCGGCGAAAACGTCTACCCGGCCGAAGTGGAAAGCACCCTCACCAGCCACCCGGCGGTGTCGATGTGCGCCGTCATTGGCGTGCCCCACGAGAAATGGGGCGAGGCCGTGCACGCCATCGTTGTGCTCAAGCCCGGTGCGCAGGCCAGCGCCGAAGAACTCTCGGCGCACTGCCATGCGCTGATCAGCGGCTTCAAATGCCCCAAGAGTTATGACTTCCGTGACAAGCTGCCCCTCACGGCCGCAGGCAAAGTCCAAAAAACCGAACTGCGCAAGACTGCAGCACGCGCATGAGCAGCACAGCCACCCATCAGCCCAACCGCCCGCCGCTGCAAGGCGTGCGCGTGCTTGACCTCACCCGCCTGCTGCCCGGCCCCATGTGCACCCTGCACCTGGCCGACCTGGGTGCCGACGTCATCAAGATCGAAGACCTGGGCACGGGCGACTACGCCTCGCCCCCGGTGCGCGAAATGCTCAACCGCAACAAACGCGGCATGCGCCTGGACTTGAAGCACCCCGAAGGCGTGCAGCTCTTGCTGCAGCTGTGCGAAACCGCCGACGTGCTGGTCGAAGGCTTTCGTCCGGGTGTGATGGCCCGGCTGGGCTTGGGTTACGACGAGGTGCGTGCACGCAACCCGCGCTTGGTGTATTGCAGCATCAGCGGCTACGGCCAGACCGGGCCGCTCAGCCAAAAGGCCGGGCACGATCTGAACTACTGCGGCTATGCCGGGGTGGCCGACCAGGTGGGCACGCCGTCGGGCGAGCTGGCGCTGTCCAACCTGCCCATGGGCGACTTGCTGGGCGGCACCATGCCCGCCGTCATGGGCATCTTGGCCGCGCTGTTCGACGCGCAGCGCACGGGCCAGGGGCGGCATGTGGACGTGGCCATTGCCGACGGCGTGTTGGCCCACGCGGTGATCCCGCTCGCAGGCCTGCACAGCCGGGGCCGCGTGCCCGCGCCTGGTGGCGACAAGCTGACTGGCGCGCTGCCCTGCTATGGCCTGTACCCCACGCAAGACGGCCGCTACCTGGCCGTGGGCGCTTTCGAGCACAAGTTCTGGGACACCTTTTGCACCTTGCTGGGCCGCCCTGATTTGGCCGAGCACCACATCCCCAAAACCCAGGCCTTGAACAACTGGGTGCGGCGCGAAGTGGCCCAGGCGGTACAAGCCCACCCACTGGCCCACTGGGCGCAGCTGCTCGATGGTGCCGACTGCTGCGTGACCCCTGTGCTCAAGCTCGACGAGGCGCAACAGCTGCCCCACTTCCAAGACCGGGGCATGTGGGTGCAGGTGCAGACCGCGCAGGGCGAGACCATGACACAACTGGCCATGCCAGTGCAGATGAGCGGCTACCGCTTTGAAGTGCAACGCCCCGCGCCCCTGCAGGGCCAGCACACTCGCGAGCTGCTGACCGCTGCGGGACTCGATGACGCCGCGATTGATGTTTTGTGCCAACGCAAAGTCGTAGGATAGAGGCCTCGTATTCGAGGCCCTGAAGTCAGAATTGCCCCCGTAATCAACGCATCTTGTAGGTCGGCGGCTTCAGCCCCGACATGAGACTTGCGCCGAAGCGAGCCATGTCGGAGCTAAAGCTACCGACCTGCGGAGGCGGTATTCGCAGGTCGGCGGCTTCAGCCCCGACATGTCATTGCGCCGGATCTGGCCATGTCGGAGCTAAAGCTACCGACCTACGGAGGCGGTATTCGTAGGTCGGCGGCTTCAGCCCCGACATGAGACCTGCGCCGAAGCGAACCATGTCGGAGCTAAAGCTACCGACCTACGGAGGCGGTATTCGTAGGTCGGTGGCTTCAGCCCCGACATGAGACCTGCGCCGAAGCGAGCCATGTCGGAGCTAAAGCTACCGACCTGCGGAGGCGGTATTCGTAGGTCGGCGGCTTCAGCCCCGACATGAGACCTGCGCCGAAGCGAACCATGTCGGAGCTAAAGCTACCGACCTACGGAGGCGGTATTCGTAGGTCGGCGGCTTCAGCCCCGACATGCAGCCAGCGGCAAAGCCAACCATGTTGATCTTGAGGCCAAACCCGCAAAACCATTGATGATCTTTCACCGTACCGAACCCCTGACAACTGCTTCATGACCCGCCCGCCCAACGCCCCGCCCATTCAGCACACCATCGCGGCCTACCAGGTGGTGCAGATGCTCATGGCCATCGAGGACGACAACGCCCGCGTTGCCGTGCTGCGCCGTGCGGGCATCCTGCCCGCGTTGCTCGAATCCAAACTGGCGCGGGTCACGCAAAACCAGTTTGCCCGCCTTATGGTGGCGCTGGTGCGCCACCACCGCGACGAGTTTTGGGGCTTGAGCTCCACCCCCTTGCCCCTGGGCTCTTTTGCCATGGGCTGCCGCATGCTGGTGGGTCAGCGCAAACTGGGTGAGGCCGTGCGCGCCGGGCTGCGTTACTACCACGCGCTCTTGCCCGATTTTGTGCCGCGCTTGGTGGTCAGCGGCGGCGTGGCTTATCTGCGCATGAGTCCGCGCCACACCCTGAATGATCGCCAGGCCTACGCCGTGCGGGTCTTCATGTTCCTCAGCTACGGCGTCATGTGCTGGCTGGCGGCGCGGCGTATCCCGGTGGATGAAGTCGTCTACCAAGACCGCGATGTGGCCCGGCGCAGCGATGCGTCCAAACTGTTCCAGGCCCCCATTCGCCTGATGGATGGTGAATGGGGCTACCGTTTCGACGCCAAATGGCTCGACCTGCCCGTGGTGCAAAACACCGAAAGCGTAGAAGAGTTTTTGCAACAGGCCCCGGCCTGCCTGCTTGTCAAATACCGCGACCAGGCCAGCCTGACCGAGCGCATCCGCCGCATGCTGCGCCGCTACCTGGCCGAAGAAATGCCCTCGCTCGAAGCCATCAGCGACATGCTGGCCACCACCCCCCAAACCCTGCGCCGCCGCCTGCAGCGCGAAGGCCAGGGCTACCAAATGATCAAAGACGCCCTGCGCCGCGACGTGGCCGTCGAATACCTCACCCAGACCGACTTGCCGCTTTTGGAAGTAGCAGCCCGCGTGGGCTTTTCAGAAGCCAGCACCTTCCACCGTGCCTTCAAAGGCTGGACGGGTCTGACGCCGGGGGCGTACCGCCAGGCGCACAACGAACCGGCTGACGGTCACCCGGTGCATGGATTCAATTGACAAACGGATACGACAGAAGTGGAGCCGGTGTGGGTCAGCGCGGATAGCATCGCCAAACCATGACAAATCTTGAACTCAACGAAGCCTTGCTGGATGCGGTGGCCGACCATGACCTTGCCGCCGTTCAACAATGCCTGAAAGATGGTGCTGACATTCTTTATGTCCGCACCCTGGACGACGACTACGGTGCGGTTCAGCCCATCACGGTGCTGAGCATGGTCCTGTTCCGATGGTCCGACTGCTTGTTGGAAGAACCTGATTTTTTGGCATTCACCGAAATCACCGCGCTTCTTTTGGCACATGGCGCGGACACACGCCAAGCCATCGCATTGGCTGCGCAAAATTACGGCCTGCACGATGTCAGTTTGGCCGATGCAAACGACTTCGGAATGCCACCTTGGCAAATGATCGCCAAGGCGCACGCTCAGCGTTACCCCGACGAGCTTTGAATCGGGTTTTAAAGTCTGAGCGCTCAAACTTCATCATCTTGATAACCCGCTTCGCGTTGGTGCCGAATACGGGCCACCATGACCCGGTCCAAAACATCGTCCCATGCGTAGCGCGCCAGATAGCCGCTGCGCCTGCGGGAGATGATCAGTTCACGCAAACCACCTTCTACCGGGCGACCTATGCCAGGTTGATGCGTCAACACTTGCAAGGCATCTAGGATGAAATCGAGCAGTTCCCCAGCCAATGGGTCTTCGGATTCGTGCAAAAACGTTTCCAGCCGGACCAAATCCTGAAATGCCGCTGGGCTGAGAAATACGGTGCTCACACCTCAGCCCATTTTTTTCGCTTGCAAAGGTGCAGGCGGCGCGCTCTTCCCCTGACGATGTTCTTTGAGTTGAGAAAAATAGAGACGAACATCGTCCAGCGCATGACCTGTGCCGGTGGACTTCATGACGGCCAGCGCATCGGCCGAATCTTGTGCAAATGATTGCCGCAAGCGCTTGCGCTGCGCCGCATCGGCCAGCGTGCTCACCATGAAAGCGTGCAGGCTCATGCCCATTTGTTTGGCATCTTCTTCAAGCTGCAGTTTGAGCGCGCCGGGCAGTTTCAGACTGGTGGGGATATTGGCAGGAACAGCGGGCATGACAAGCTCCATTCATGGGTAGTCAGAAGTGACTACTTTGGTCAATTTTACACAGATCGAACCGACTGAGAGCGATGCGTTGGCTTGATTGCCAGGAACCGACGCGTGTGACTTATGCAGCAAAAACCTCTTGCAGCGTCACCAACACGGCACTCAAAGTCTTTGCAGGTACTGCGCCCAGCTTCTTGACCAAACGCAACTTATCGACTGTCTGCAATTGGTCCAGCACGATCAAACCCTTGGGGCCAGCATGCGTCACCGGGACCTGAACGGAGCCGCAAAGCCCTTGGAGGTCATGGGGGTCACGATCACGGTTCGCAGCGCGTCATTCAACTCTGCTGGTGAGACGACCACGCAGGGGCGTGATGTTTCACCAACGGCAACTCTTGCCAGGCGTACTAGGAAGCAGCTGACATTGCATGGCACACACACCTGCGCTCGCTGACAGCAGAACAAAGCGCAGATGGAGAATGCGACTGAGTTGTTGACGACGTTGCAGGCTGGGTATGGACTTGACGCGAACCAAATTTGGTCTATATTTGGTTTGAATTTACTTCTGAGGCTGCCATGTCACTCGCTCAACAAATCAAGCCTATTTCATATCTCAAGTCACACGCTGCCGACATCATTAAAAACTTCGCCACCAACCCTGATCCGCTGATCATCACGCAAAACGGTGAAGCCAAGATGGTGGTGCTTGATATCCAAGCCTACGAGCAACAACAAGAAACCATGGCACTCTTAAAGCTGATTGCGATGGGTAACAAAGAGCTGGCTCAAGGCCAGTTTCAAGAGGCTGATGACTTCTTCAGCGAAATGGCGCGTGAAGAATGACAGGCCCCAGAAAAGTTGTGATTCTTCAGTCGGCAAAATCAGACTACCGAAGAATCAAAACCTACGTGACGCAGAAATTTGGGGCTGAAACTTGGCTTGAAATCAATCACGAATGGAAAGTCAAACTCCATAAATTGGCAACGAATCCGGAACTGGGCAGCAACATCTTTGAACTCGATGGCACGGGCTTGACTGGATTCAAAAGATATCAGCACAAAAATGCCTATGTGGTTTACCAGATCTCTGATGCGCTTTTGACCGTTTACATGTTCATACCGAGCATGCGCGATTTCAGGCGACATTTGATGGATCGCTTGCTCGCTGCTTGATCGCCAAGCGCACACTCAGCGTGACCCCGTTCCGTCTTGAATCAGGTTTTGAGGCCTCAACGCTCAAACATCATCTTGATCACCCGCTTCGCGTGGGGGCCTAATCCTGGCCACCATGACCCGGTCCAACACATCGACCCATGCCTAGCGCGCCAGACAGACGCTGCGCCTGCGGGAGATGACCAGTTCACGCAATCTTGGTCTAAATCGATCCTGGCATTCGTTCTTTGCTGCAATGGCTAACCATGCGCTGCAAGATCTGTGCATAAGTTGACAGCGCAGTTTCTCTGACTGACATTGAACCAACGCCTCAATTCACTCAAGCCAGGCGAGGGTCGTAGACGAAGGGCCTGTGCACTTGGGCTTTGATCTTGTCTGCATCCTTGTGCTTGGGGTTGATCAGCACATTGAACTCTTCGTGAACAATGACCGAGGGCACCAGCAGCAGTAAGCTGTCGCAGCTTTTGAGCCATGCGTTTCCCACATGGACCGTGTCCATGCCGGGCGGCTCGGCGACCCAGGTTTTGGGCAAGCTGTCTGGGGCAACCACCTGACGTGCCTCCCACAACTTGTGTGGGATTTCGATGCCCACCAGAAACCTGTTTCTGCAGGCGATGTCATCGCCGATGTGTGCCAGCGTCTCCAGTGTGCACAGCGCAATCGATGTACCCGCATACACCACCGGGTTCCCCACCGCGTTCCAACGGCCACCCACTGCTGCGGCCCCTCCTCCACTGAGGTCCTCCGCTCGGAAGTCTTTGGTGTGCTTGGCTATTCGCCAGACTGTGGTGGGGGCGGCGCTCTTGGCAGGCATCAAGCCACCACGCCGTGTTCGATCCGACCCAGCGTGTGCATCACCAGCTCGAAGCCACTGTCCGTGTCCATGAGCGACACCGGTGTCACGCCACCGAGGGATCTGATCTCCCGCTTCAGCCAGGACGATGCAGCATGGCTGTCTTCAAAGACCTCTTGTGCCCTGGCCAAGGCCTTGGCTGAGCGAAGTACCGCATCCCCTTCGGTGGGGGTCAGCGGGGTATTATTTTTGATGCGTGCTTCAATTGTGCTTCTGGGCAGCTGGAGGTAATCCAGAAAGCTGGCCCGAGGCATGGCCAACGCATCGCACATTTCGACAACGGTTTTGGACGATAAGCCTTGTCGGACGAAGACCGTTTGATCCCATAAATTGCAACGCACCAAGGTAAAAATCGATGGATTTTGGCCACCGGTCGGCAATGCTTTATGGAGATCGATGGTCGCGGTTTTCTTGCTCACGAATGTCGTCACAAAAACGTCCGTTTTCTTGACTTTTCGGGCGATGGCCATTCGCCGGGGTTTTTTGCTCGAAGAGCCAGGCGCGTCGATTTTTGCTATTGAGTGCATGGCGTTGTCCAATTTGGTCATTTAATTGTCTGATTATAGATATTAATTCAGGGCCGTTTGATCATCAAAAATGTCACTTCCTGCCAATCATCTTGACCTGATTGGCGATTGGTAAAGCCTCCTTGGCGCTCGATACTTTGTACGTATCGAACCCTTTCAAGGAGCAGGCATGGCCGTTAGCAAGCGCGCAGTTCACGTCGTCGGCGTGGGCATGATCCCCTTCACCAAACCCGGGGCCAGTGAGTCCTACCACCTCATGGGTGCGCGGGCGGCTCAGCTGGCGCTTGACGATGCGGGTGTGCCTTACGACGCTGTGCAGCAGGCCTATGTGGGCTATGTCTATGGCGATTCCACCGCCGGGCAAGCGGCCATCTACGGCGTGGGCCTGACCGGCATCCCGGTTTTTAACCTCAACAACAACTGTTCCACCGGCTCCAGTGCCCTGTACTTGGCACGCCAGGCGGTGGAGAGTGGCATGGTCGAATGCGCCATTGCGCTCGGTTTTGAGCAAATGGTGCCCGGCCCTCTGAAAGGGGCTTACCAAGACCGTCCCGCGCCCATGGCCCGCTTTGTCGAGGTCATGACCGCGCACCAGGGCTTTGATGTGGCCGCGCCCCGTGCCGCCCAGTTCTTTGGGGGCGCGGGCCTGGACTACATGAAGGAATACGGCATCCGCGCCGACACCTTTGGCCGCATCTCTGTCAAGGCGCGCCAGCACGCGGCGCGCAACCCGCTGGCCGTGTTCCGCCAGACGCTCTCGCTCGAAGAGGTGATGGCTTCGCCCACCGTGTTTGGCCCACTCACGCGCTACCAGTGCTGCCCGCCCACCTGCGGCGCGGCGGCCGCCATCGTCTGCTCGGCCGACTTTGCCAAAAAGCACAAGCTCGACGCCAGTGTGGTGATTGCCGCACAGGCCATGACCACCGACACGCCCAGCACCTTCGAGAGCGACGACATGCGCCGCGTGGTGGGCTACGACATGACGGCCAACGCGGCCAAACAGGTCTACGAAGCCGCTGGCATCGGCCCCGAAGACCTGGACGTGGTGGAGCTGCACGACTGCTTCACGGCCAATGAACTCATCACCTACGAAGGCCTGGGCCTCACGCCCGAAGGCACCGCCGAAAAGTTCATCGTGGACGGCGACAACACTTACGGCGGGCGCATCGTCACCAACCCCTCTGGCGGTCTGCTGTCCAAGGGCCACCCGCTGGGGGCCACCGGGCTGGCGCAGTGTTACGAGCTGGTCTCGCAGCTGCGCGGCACAGCCGACCAGCGACAGGTCGAAGGCGCACGACTGGCGCTGCAGCACAACCTGGGCTTGGGCGGTGCTTGTGTGGTCACGCTCTATCAGAAAGTCTGACCATGATCGACCGTAAATTCATCGGCCACACCATGCCCGCCTTTGAGGTGCTGGTTGAAAAAGGTCGCCTGAAATTCTTCGCCAAGGCCACGGGCCAGACCGACCCGGTCTACACCGACGAAGCCGCCGCCCGCGCCACAGGCCACCCGGGTTTGCCCGTGCCGCCCACGTTTTTGTTTTGTCTGGAGATGGAGTCGCCCGACCCGGCCGCGATCCGCAACCTGCTGGGCATGGACTACCGCAAGCTGCTGCACGGCGAGCAGGGCTTCACCTTCCACCGCATGGCCTATGCGGGCGATGTGCTGCGCTTTGAGCAGCGCATCGAAGACATTTACGACAAAAAAGGCGGCGCACTCGAATTCGTGGTGCGCAAAACCCGCGTCAGCAACCAGCGTGGCGAGCATGTGGCCGACTTGCGCGCCGTGACCGTTTTGCGCCACGGCGTCAGTGCATAAGGAAACCCCCATGACACTCCCCTCTTTTGATGCCCTGCAAGTGGGCGACGCCATTACTGCGCTGGAGCTGCCGCCCGTTTCGCGCCTGACGCTGGCGCTGTATTGCGGCGCATCGGGTGACCACAACCCGATCCACGTCGACACCGATTTCGCGCACATCGCGGGCTTGCCCGACGTGATCGCCCACGGCATGTTGTCCATGGGCTGGCTGGCCCGCCTGCTCACCAACTGGGTGCCGCAAACGGCCATTCGCGACTACAGCGTGCGCTTTGCCGCGATGACGCAGGTGGGCGAAAAAATCACCTGTACGGGCCAGGTGACCGAAAAATTCGAGGTTGATGGCGAGCGCCGCGTGCGCCTGTCGCTGACCACCGCCAACGCCGAAGGCCAGGTCAAGCTGGCAGGCGACGCCGTGGTGGCGCTGGCCTGAAACATCAGGATTGATTCGGCCCTGTGAACTATTCAATGTCCAAAGATGTTGTAGGTCGGCGGCAACAGAGCCGACATGCAGCCTCCGCCAAAGTCAGCAATGTCGGGGCTAAAGCCACCGACCTACGAGATGACTTGCGCAGACATTTCGAATTTCAGCATGCCGTAGAAAAGGATTGCTCATGAATCGCAAACATCGAAGATGTAGGTCGGTGGCAACAGAGCCGACATGCAGCCTGCGCCGAAGTATGCAATGTCGGGGCTAAAGCCACCGACCTACGAGATGACTTGCGTGCACATTTCAAACTTCAACATGCCATAGAAAAGGATTCCCCATGACCCGCAAACTCGAAGGCCAGGTGGCCCTGGTGTCAGGCTCCGGTCGCGGCATCGGCCGTGAAATCGCGCTCAAGCTCGCCAGCGAAGGCGCCCGCGTCGTCATCAACGACCTCGACCAAGCCCCTGCCGAGCAGACGGTGGCCGACATCGTCGCCAGCGGCGGCCAGGCCGTGGCCTGCATTGGCAGCGTGACCGACAACGATTTTGGCGACCGCTTTGTCAAAACCGCACTCGACGCGTTTGGCGGCATCGACATCATCGTCAACAACGCCGGTTACACCTGGGACAACGTGCTGCAAAAGATGAGCGACGAGCAGTGGGAAGCCATGCTGGCCGTGCACATGACAGCGCCGTTTCGCATCTTGCGCGCCGCCTCGGGCTTCATCCGCGAAGCGGCCAAGCGCGAAGCCGAAGCCGGCATATCCAAGCACCGCAAGGTGGTCAACATCTCGTCCACCTCGGGCGTGTACGGCAACGCAGGCCAAGCGAACTACGCCGCTGCCAAGGCGGGCATCAACGGTTTGACCAAAGCCATGGCCAAAGAGTGGGGCCGTTACAAGGTCAACGTCAACAGCGTGGCCTTTGGCCTGATCATGACGCGCCTGACGCAACCCCTGACGGCAGGCGACGCCAGCGTGGAGATTCAGGGCCGCACCATCGCAGTCGGCGTGCAGCCTGACCGCCTCAAGGCCGCCGAATCCACCATTCCGCTCGGCCGTGGCGGCACACCCGAAGAAGCCGCAGGCGCGGTCTACATGTTCTGCATCCCCGAGTCCAACTACGTCAGCGGCCAGGTGCTGGTTTGCGGCGGTGGCCGTCCTTAAGGCGCATATGGACAGCATCCTGACTTTCCCCCGCAGCGTCTTTCGTGAAGACCATGAAATGCTGCGCACCACCGTGCGCCGCTTTTTAGAGCGCGAATGCAAACCCCGCCAAGCCGAGTGGGACAAAGACGGCAAGGTCGACCGCGAGACCTGGCTCAAGGCCGGGCGCGAAGGCTTGCTCTGCGCCACCATGGACCCTGAATGGGGCGGTGGCGGTGGCGACTTCGGCCACGCCGCCGTGATCGTCGAAGAGATCGGCCGCTCGGGTGTGAGTGGCCTGGGCTTTGGTCTGCACTCGGACGTGGTGGCGCCTTACATCGAGCGCCTGGGCACGCCAGAACAAAAAGCCCAGTGGTTGCCCCGATGCGCCACGGGTGAAGTCATTTTGGCCATTGCCATGAGCGAGCCCGGCGCGGGCAGCGACCTCAAAGCCATCCGCACCACGGCGCGCCGCGAGGGGGGCGACTACGTCATCAACGGTGCCAAGACCTTCATCTCCAACGGCCTGAACTGCGACTTGGTCGTGGTGGTGGCCAAGACCGAGCCCGAGCTGGGTGCCAAGGGCGTGTCGCTGATCTTGGTCGAGGCCGATCGCGCTGGTTTTCGCAAAGGTCGCAAGCTCGACAAAATGGGCCAGGAAGCGGCCGACACCGCCGAGCTGTTTTTTGAAGACGTGCGCGTGCCCGTGAGCAACATCTTGGGCGAAGAGAACAAGGGCTTTGCCTACCTGATGCAAGAGCTGGCGCAAGAGCGTTTTGTGATCGCGCTGGGCGCAGCCGCCAAGATGGAAGCGATGTTTGACGAGACCGTGCGCTACACCAAGGAGCGCGTTGTCTTTGGCAAGCCACTGTTTGACTTTCAGAACACCCGCTTCAAGCTGGCCGAAATCAAAGTCCGCACCACCGCCGTGCGCATGATGGTGGACCAGTACCTCGCCGAGCACCTGCGCCGCAAGCTCACTGTGCAAGAAGGCGCCATGGCCAAACTCTTTGCCACCGAAGAGCTGGGCAAGGCGCTCGACGAGTTGCTCCAGCTGTACGGCGGCTACGGCTACATGATGGAGTACCCCATCACCCGCGCCTTTGTGGACTCGCGCGTGACCCGCATTTATGGCGGCACCAGCGAGGTCATGAAAGAGCTGATCTCGCGCAGTTTGTGATCACCGTTTGTGACCCCCACACCGCACCTGCCTAAAGAGCCGCTCATGTCCACATCGTCGCTGCCTTATTGGCCCAAAGGCGTTCCGCGCACGCTGAGCCTGCCGCAGGTGCCGCTCACGCATTACGTTCAGGTCGCAGCCGAGCGCTATCCAAACAAGCCCGCCGTGATCTTTTGCGGCAGCACGCTGAGCTATGCGGCGTTGCTCGCGCGGGTCGAGGCGCTGGCCGGTTACCTGACCCAGCGCGTGGGTGTGCAGCGCGGCGATCGGGTTTTGCTGATGAGCCAGAACTGCCCGCAATACGTGGCGGCCTACTACGGCATCATGCGCGCCGGGGCGGTGGTGGTGCCGGTCAACGCCATGTGCACGCAGAGCGAAATCCGCTACTACCTGCAAGACAGCGGCGCACGCGTGGCCATGGTGGCGCAAGAGTTGTTGCCGCAGGTCATGCCGTTGCTGCAAGCTGGCAACCCGGATGCCTTGCAAGCCGTGTTGGTGCATGCCTATTCAGAAGGCTTGCCTGCGCAGCCCGTCAGTGACGAAGTGCCTGAAGTTGTGTTGGCCCCGCGCCAGTGGCCCGAGGCCCCGGGCCTGCATGGGCTCGAAGACGCCATCGCACAGGCCTTGCCCGCGCCCGCAGAGCACCCACACAGCGACGACCTGTGTGTGCTGCCCTACACCTCGGGCACCACCGGTCACCCCAAGGGCTGCATGCACACGCACGCCACGGTGCTGGCGTCCAACATGGCTGCGCAGGTCTGGCGCAGCATGCACATGGACTCGGTGTTTTTGGCCGTTGCGCCGCTCTTTCACATGCTGGGCATGCAGGGCGGCCTGAACGTGCCGATCACGCTGGGGGCCACCGTGGTCATGCTGCCGCGCTGGCATGCGGCGTCAGCGGCGCGCTTGATCGAGAAGCACCGCGTCACGACCTGGTCGGCCCCACCGGCCATGCTGATCGACTTCTTTGCCAACCCGGCCGCCGCGCAGCGCGACTTGAGCAGCTTGTCGGCTTTGGCGGGCGGCGGCGCGGCCATGCCGGAGACGGTGGCGAACTTGCTGCAAACGCGTTTTGGCATCGCCTACAACGAGGCCTACGGCATGACCGAGACCGCGTCATTTTTGCTGGGCAACCCACCGGCACGCGGCAAGCGCCAGTGTTTGGGCGTCATCACACCCGGCGTGGACGCGCGCATTGTGGACCCTGAAACTTTGCGCGAGTTGCCCGTGGGCGAAGTGGGTGAACTGGTCACGCGTGGCGCGCAACTCATGCGCGGCTACTGGCAAAACGAGCAGGCCAACCAGTCTTCATTTTTTGAGCTGGATGGCCAAACGTTTTTCCGCACGGGCGACCTGGCCAGCGTGGACGAAGAGGGTTACTTCTTCATGCGCGACCGCCTCAAGCGCATGGTCAACGTCTCGGGCTTCAAGGTCTGGCCTGCCGAGGTGGAAAACACCCTGTACGAACACCCGGCGGTGCACGAGGCCTGCGTGATCGCCGTGCCCGACGACAAGCGCGGCGAAAACGTGATGGCGCTCTTGGTGCTCAAGCCCGCCTTCAAAGACCAAGTCACCGAGCAAGACCTCATCGACTGGAGCCGCGAGCACATGGCCGCCTACAAAACCCCCCGCATTGTGCGCTTTGTGGACACCCTGCCCAAATCGGGTACCGGCAAGATCCTCTGGCGTCAGTTGCAAGAGCAAGAACGCGCGCGCCTGGCCGTATCCCCCTCGCAGGCCAGCCCATGACCCACCCGCACCCCGCTTGTTGTGTAGGAGCCAGCCCTGCTGGCGATGGGGTGCCCGTGGCCCGCAAGCCATCGCTTGCAGTTGTAGGTCGGTACCTTCAGGTCCGACATGGCGGGCTTCGGCTCAGGCTGCATGTCGGGGCTAAAGCCACCGACCTGCGAGGGCCAGACGGCTTACCTGCAGGAGCCCACGCCAAAGCATCCATTTGCAAATCGTACTTTTCTCAGCAGGAGCCCCCATGCGCATCCCCTTGAGTTTCAAAGGCCAGTCGGTGTTTGTGGCCGGTGGCAGCAGCGGCATCAACCTGGGCATTGCCACCGCGTTTGCGCAGGCCGGGGCGAATGTGGCGATTGCCAGCCGCAACGCCGAGCGCGTGGCCCAAGCCGTTGAGCAGCTGCGCCAACACGGCACGCAGATTGAAGGCTACAGCGCCGACGTGCGCGACGCCGCAGGCATTGCCGCTGCGCTGCAGCAAGCGCGTGACGCCATTGGCCCGTTTGACGTGTTGGTCTCGGGTGCGGCGGGCAACTTTCTGGCACCCGCTTTGGGCATGTCGGCCAATGGCTTCAAAACGGTCGTCGACATTGACCTGAACGGCACCTTCCATGTGCTGCGTGCGGGTTTTGAACACCTGCGCCGCCCTGGGGCCAGCGTCATCAATATCTCAGCACCACAAGCCTTCAACCCCACCAAGCTGCAAGCCCATGTGTGCGCCGCCAAGGCGGGCGTGGACATGCTCACCCGCGTGCTGGCCATGGAGTGGGGGCCCGAAGGCGTGCGCGTGAATTCCATCGTGCCCGGCCCGATCGGTGACACCGAAGGCATTCGCCGCTTGGCACCCACGCCCGAAGCGCTGCAGCGCATGACGCAGTCCGTGCCCCTGCAGCGCATGGGTCGGGTGGAAGAAATCGCCGACATGGCGCTGTTTTTGGCGTCGCAGCACGCCGCATTTGTCACCGGTGCCATCATGGTGGTGGACGGTGGCAGTTCCCTGGCCGGTGGCCGCGATTACTCAGGAGCCTTGACATGACCAACAACACCCTTGCATCAACAGCACTTCAATTTGAGGTGAGTGACCAAGTGGCCACCCTCACCTTCAACAGTCCAGCCAAGCGCAATGCACTCGAGATGGCCATGCGCGATGGTCTGGTTGTGGCGCTGCGTCACATTCAGCAAAACAAAGACATTCGGGCCGTGGTGCTGACGGGCGCAGGTGGGCACTTTTGTGCGGGCGGTGATCTGAAAAACATGGCCGAGGTCCAGCATGAAAACGGCGCTTGGCTCAGCCGCATGCAGACCTTGCACGAATGGGTGCAAATTTTGCTCACGCTCGACCGTCCGGTGATTGCCGCCGTCGATGGCGCAGCCGCCGGGGCGGGTTTCAGTCTGGCGCTGTCGGCCGACTTCGTGCTGGCCACGCCTCGTGCTTGGTTCAACATGTCCTTCCTCAAGGTTGGTTTGGTGCCCGATGTGGGTGCGCTCTACACCTTGCCCCGGGTGGTGGGCGTGCAGCGTGCCAAGGAAATCATGCTCTCGGCCCGCGACATCAACGCGCAAGAGGCCTTGCGGCTGGGCATCGTGATGGAATTGCATGAGCCTGAGCAATTGCTGGCCCGCGCACAGGCCATGGCCCGCAGCTTTGTGGGCGCGTCGCCCACAGCGGTGTCGCTCATCAAGCGCAGCTTGGGCAGCGCTTTGGGTGGGGGTCTGCAAGACATGTTGACGGCCGAGGCACAGGCGCAAGCTTTGGCCGCAGGCACCGCCGAGCACCGCGAAGCCGTGGGGCGGTTTCTCAACAAACAAGCGCCCTTGTTTGCGTGGCCCGCTCGGAGTGACTGAATGGGCTTGGCATGGGCACATGTCGGGGCTGAAGCCGCCGACCTACAAATGCAGTCCCGCAGGTCGGCAGCTTTAGCTCCGACGTTGTGGGCTCGGGCACAAAGTCCTGTCGGGGCTGAAGCCGCCGACCTACAAATGCAGTCCCGCAGGTCGGCAGCTTTAGCTCCGACGTTGTGGGCTCGGGCGCAAAGTCATGTCGGGGCTGAAGCCGCCGACCTACAAATGCAGTTCCGTAGGTCGGCAGCTTTAGCTCCGACGTTGTGGGCACGGGCGCAAAGTTCTGTCGGGGCTGAAGCCGCCGACCTACAAAACAAAGCTTTGCAGACTCAAACCAAGGGCAATCCCTGAGTTCGGCAATCCGAAAGACCCGCTTCAGCATTCGAAGATTGTTCAGAATCACTGAACGCCGCAAGATACATCAACCCCCCAGTGGGGTGAGGCTGGCCCGCCAGACGTTCGCCCCATTTTTCCCAGGAGAAAAAAATGAGCAAAGCCCGATTGGTAGAAGACAAAGTCGTCGTGGTCACCGGCGCAGGTGGCGGCATTGGCCGCGACATCGCGCTGGCCATGGCGCGCGAAGGTGCCAAGGTGGTGGTCAACGACATTGGCGCGTCCGTCTCGGGCGAAGGCCAGGACGCAGGCCCCGCACAAAAAGTCGTGGACGAAATCAAAGCCATGGGCGGTCAAGCTGCGGCCAACACCGACAGCGTGTCAGACGCTGCAGGCGCGGCCCGCATCATCCAGACCGCCATCGACAGCTTTGGCCGCATCGACGTGGTGGTCAACAACGCAGGCATCTTGCGCGACCGCTTCTTTCACAAGATGAGCATGGACGAATGGGATGCTGTGCTCAAGGTGCATTTGTATGGCGCGTTTTACGTCAGCCGCGCCGCTGCGCCGCACTTCAAGGAGCAGGAAAGCGGCAACTACATCCACATGACCTCGACCTCGGGGCTGGTGGGCAACTTTGGCCAGGCCAACTACTCGGCGGCCAAGCTGGGTGTGACTGCGCTGTCCAAGTCGATCGCGCTCGACATGCAAAAGTTCAACGTGCGCTCCAACTGCATCTCACCCTTCGCCTGGAGTCGCATGATCGGCTCGATCCCGACCGAGACGCCCGAAGAGCAGGCCCGCGTCGAGCGCATCAAGCAGATGACGCCCGCCAAGATCGCGCCCATGGCCGTGGCCTTGGCCAGCGACGACTCGGCCCATGTGAACGGCCAGGTCTTTGCCGTGCGCAACAACGAAATCTTTTTGATGAGCCAGCCGCGCCCTATCCGCTCGGTGCACCGCAGCGAGGGGTGGACGCCGCAGAGCGTGCTCGACCAGGCTATGCCCGCGCTCAAGTCCAGCTTTTTTGACCTGGACCGCTCGGGCGACGTGTTCAGCTGGGACCCCATTTAAGGAGCTGCGATGAGCGACAACCCACAAGGCGTGCAAGCCCAACACCAAGCCGCCCTGGCCGAAGGCCGGTTTCTGATTCAGCAATGCGGTGATTGCAGTCAGCACATTTACTTTCCGCGTGAGGTTTGCCCGCACTGCGGCAGCAACGACTTGGCGCTGGTGGCCCCCACGGGCCTGGGCACGGTGTATTCGGTCACCACGGTACGCCGCAAGCCCGACGCGGGTGGCGACTACAACGTCTGCCTGATCGACCTGGACGAAGGCGTGCGCTTGATGAGCCGCGTTGAGATCAGCCCGGTCGACGCCGTGCAGGTCGGCCAGCGTGTGCAGGCCCGTGTGGTGGTCGACAAGGGCCAAGGCGTGGTGGTGTTTGACCCGGTCAGCACAGAGGCCACGTCGGCCAAGCCCGTGCCCCGTGGCCCGGCCGCATCTGCAGCAGTGCACTCGTCCACCGGCCTCAAGGCCTTGCGCGGCAGCGCGGCGATTGCGGGCGTGGCCACCTTTGGCTGTGGCGAAGCCACGGGTTTTACCGAGATGGAAGTGCTGGCCCGCGCCGCGCACGCCGCCGTGGCCGATGCAGGACTCAAGATGAGCGACATCGATGGCCTGTGCACCGCCAGTGTGCTGTCCACCATGTGGCCCATGCCGGTGACCGAATATTTGGGCATCAACCCCCGCTACATCAACGGCACCATGCTCGGTGGCTCCAGCTTTGTCGCACACCTTTTGCCCGCCATGATGGCTTTGCAGTCGGGCCAGTGCAATGCCGTGCTGGTGTGCTACGGCAGCACGCAGCGCACGTCCACTTTTGGTCGCGCCGAGATCGCGCAAGCCCGCCGCGTGATGGACCCGCAGCCCTACGAAACCCCCTACGCCCCGATGCAGCCGCTGAGCGCCTACGCGCTGGCCACGCGCCGGCACATGCACCAATACGGCACCACCCGCCGCCAGCTTGCTGAAGTGGCCGTGGCCGCACGCGCTTGGGCCCAGCGCAACCCCGAAGCCTTCATGCGCGATCCGCTGTCGATTGACGAGGTGCTCAAGGCCCGCATGGTGTCCGATCCCTTGTCGGTGCGCGACTGCTGCCTGGTCACCGACGGCGGCGGCGCGTTTGTGCTGGTGCGTGCCGACCGTGCGCGCGACCTGCCGAAGAAGCCGGTCTACGTGCTGGGCAACGCCACGGCCAACTGGAACCGCCAGGTCTCGTCCATGCACGACCTCACCGTCACATCGGCCAGCCAATCGGGGCGCGAAGCCTTTGCCATGGCAGGCCTCACGCCCGCCGACATGAACGTGGTGCAGCTGTACGACGCCTTCACCATCAACACCTTGCTCTTTCTGGAAGACTTGGGCTTTTGCAAAAAAGGCGAAGGCGGTGCCTTTGTCGAAGGCGGTGCGATCGCGCCCGGTGGCCGCCTGGCGGTCAACACCAACGGCGGCGGTTTGTCGTGCACGCACCCGGGCATGTACGGCATCTTCACCCTGATCGAAGCTGTGCGCCAGTTGCGCGGTGAAGGCGGCGATCGCCAAGTGGCGGGTGCGCAAACCGCGCTGGCCCACGGCAACGGCGGCACGCTGTCGAGCCAGTCCACGGCCATCCTCGGCACTTTTGAAACCTTGTAAAGACAACACGACTTCACCATGATCCGAGACCCCGAAACCTTTGAAGCCTTGCTTGACTCCGTGCGCCGTTTTGTGCGCGAGCGCCTGGTGCCTGCCGAGAATGAAGTGGCTGAGACCGACGAGATTCCCGAAGCCATCGTGCAAGAGATGCGCGAGATGGGCCTGTTTGGTCTGACCATCCCTGAGTCCTATGGCGGCCTGGAGCTGACCATGGAAGAAGAGGCTCGTCTGCTGTTTGAGCTGTGCAAAACCTCGCCCGCTTTCCGCTCGGTGATTGGCACCACGGTGGGCATTGGCTCGCAGGGCATCCTGATGGACGGCACTGAAGAACAAAAAGCCTATTACCTGCCCAAACTGGCCACGGGCGAGTTGTCGTCTTCGTTTGCGCTGACCGAACCCGATGCGGGCTCGGACGCGGCATCGCTGCGCACCACGGCCATCAAGGACGGTGACCACTATGTGGTCAACGGCACCAAGCGCTACATCACCAACGCACCGCATTCCAAAATCTTCACGCTCATGGCGCGCACCAACCCGGCCGACAAGGGCGCGGGCGGCGTGTCGGCCTTCATCGTCGACGCCCAGTCGCCCGGCATCAGCCTGGGCAAGAACGACAAGAAGATGGGCCAAAAAGGCGCACACACCTGCGATGTGATTTTTGAGAATGTGCGCGTGCCCGCCGCCAACCTGATCGGTGGCCAAGAAGGCCAGGGCTTCAAGACCGCGATGAAGGTGCTCGAAAAGGGCCGCATCCATTTGGCCGCCGTGTGCGTGGGTGTGGCCCAGCGCATCCTGGACGACGCGCTGCGTTACGCCATCGACCGCAAGCAGTTTGGCCAGCCCATTGCCGAGTTCCAGCTGGTGCAGGCCATGCTGGCCGACAGCAAGGCCGAGCTGTATGCCGCCGAGTGCATGGTGATCGACGCCGCACGCAAGCGCGACGAAGGCCGCAGCGTGTCGACCGAGGCCTCGTGCTGCAAGATGTTCGCGTCCGAGATGTGCGGCCGTGTGGCCGACCGTGCTGTGCAAATTTTGGGTGGAGCCGGTTATTTGGCCGAGTACGGCATCGAGCGCTTCTACCGCGATGTGCGTTTGTTCCGTCTGTATGAGGGTACGACCCAGATACAACAAATCATCATTGGCCGCAACATGGTGCGTGAGGCACGCGGCTGAGCCAAGGGTGGGTTCGATTTGCGGCGAAAGCCGCTCCAATGCACCCGCCCTGTCAGCGTGACCCCTTTCGACAACAACACAAGGAGACAAGACATGACAAAGACATTCACCCGCCGCATGGCCCTGGCCACGCTCAGCAGTTTGGCCGTGATGGGCGCAGGCAGCGCCCTGGCCCAGGCCCAGACGGCTTACCCGAGCCAGCCCATCAAGTTCATCGTGCCCTACCCCGCGGGCGGTGCCACCGATGTGCTGGCCCGCATGGTCGCGCAAAAAATGCAGGACAGCTGGCAGCAAACCGTGGTGGTCGAGAACAAACCCGGCGCTGGCGGCACCATCGGCAACAACCTGGTGGCCAAGGCCCCGGCCGATGGCCACACCGTGCTGTTTGGCATCGTGGCGCTGGTGCAGCAAATCAGTTTGATGAAGCTGCCCTATGACCCCATCAAAGACTTTGCGCCCATCAGCCGCGTGGCCATCAGCCCCAGCGTGTTGGCCGCATCGCCCACGCTGCCCATCAACAACCTCGCCGAGTTCACCAGCCTGGTCAAGGCCAACCCCGGCAAGCACAGCATTGGCTCTTATGGCCCCGGCACCTCGGCCCACCTGCAAGGCGCTTTGCTTAACCTGCAGTCGGGTTTGGACCTGATGCATGTGCCCTACCAGGGCGGTGCGCCCCTGGTCACGGCCATGGTGGGCGGTCAGCTGTCTTCGGCCTTTATGGACGCGGGCTCTTCCAAACAACACCTGCCCAAATTCAAGCTGCTGGGTGTGACAGGCACCGAGCGCCTGTCGTGGCTGCCCAATGTGCCTACGCTCAAGGAGCAGGGCCTCAACTCTTACGAGCCCATGGGCTGGTTTGGCCTGTTTTTGCCGGGGGCTACACCCAAGCCGGTGGTGGACAAGTTCTCGGCCGAGACCCAGCGCATCCTCAAGCTGCCCGATGTGCGCGAGAAGATCGAAGCCATGGGCTTGATTCCGGGTGGTGAAACCACCGAGAGCTTTACCAAGATTGTCAAGTCCGATGCCGAGGTGTACGCCCGCATCATCCGCGACGCCAAGATCACCTTGAACTGACACCTCCTAGAACAGAAGACCATCATGATCCTCAAGCCTTCACATTTTTCCTTGTTTTCCCGCCGAGGGGTTTTGGGTGCATTCGGCGCATTGGGCCTGGCACTGACCCTGAGTGGCGGCACGGCCTGGGCTCAGACCACTGCGGGCAACACCGTCAAGCTCATCGTCGGCTATGCCGCAGGCGGGCCCGTGGATTCGTCGGCGCGGGTGTTTGCACCCGTGCTCAGCCGCGAACTGGGTCAGCCCGTGATTGTGGAAAACCGGCCCGGTGCAGGCGGCGCGGTGGCAGGCAACAGCGTGGTCAAGGCCGCGCCCAATGGCTTGGAAATTTTCTATGCCGCCAGCCCCACCATGACCATCAGCCCCCATGTGCTCAAGGCCATGGCCTTTGACCCGCTCAAGGACATGACCCCGCTGGCCACCATCCTGAGCTATGCCAACGTGCTGGTCATCAACCAGAACCAGCCCTTCAAAACCTTGCCCGAGTTGGTGGCCTTTGCCAAAGCCAATCCGGGCAAGCTGGCCTACGGCTCGGCCGGCATGGGCGCATCGAACCACCTGAGTGGCGAGTTGTTTGCGCGCCGTGCCGGCATCAACATGACCCATGTGCCCTACAAGGGCAACGCCCCGGCCATGACCGATGTGATGGGTGGACAGATCCAGATGATGTTTGACATCGTGGGTGGGGCCAAAGCCTACATTGACGGCGGCAAGGTCAAGCCTTTGGCGGTGACTTCCAAAGATCGCAACCCGGCCCTGCCGCAGCTGCCCAGCATGACCGAGTTGGGCATTCGTGATTACGACGTGGGCGGCTGGTACGGCCTGTATGGCCCGCTGGGCATGAGCGCAGAAGTGAGCCAAAAAATCACCGCCGCCACGGCCCGCGCCTTGCAAGACCCCGAGCTGAACAAGCGCTGGGTGGACCAAGGCTATGTGATCTGGAACGCCAAACCTGCCGACCTGGCCGAGCGCATGCGCCGTGAACACGCGCTGTGGGCCGAAGTGACCAAAGGCATGACCTTCGAATAAAACATGGCTGTGCAATTGACCTCACCCCACACGCGCATTCACCACCTGTTTGACGAGCGCGTCGCGCAGGCACCCGATCACCCTTTCTTGTTCATGCCCGACCGGGTGATGACGCTGGGCCAGCTGGCGCAGCAGGTCGATGCGCTGGAAGCCGAACTGCGCGAAGCGGGTGTGCGTGTGGGCGACCGCGTGCTGGTGGCCGCCGAAAACTGCCCCGAGCATGTGGCGCTGGTGTTGGCCTGCAGCCGTGTGGGGGCTTGGGCCTGTGGCGTCAATGCGCGCATGACGGCGTCCGAACTCGCGGGCTTTGCCGCCAAGGCCGATGCCCGCGTGCTGTATTTCACGGTGGGCGTGTCTGCCGCGGCGCGCCAGCACGCGCAGCAATACGACACGCGTGCCAGCGTGCAACCGGCGTTGCAGCGCACCTTGGCGGCA
This sequence comes from Comamonadaceae bacterium PBBC1, assembly GCA_002256145.1. Lineage (GTDB taxonomy): Bacteria > Pseudomonadota > Gammaproteobacteria > Burkholderiales > Burkholderiaceae_C > Limnohabitans_A. The sequence goes on along the minus strand of NKIP01000012.1, from coordinate 32,480 downwards.
CCCGAAGCCACGGCGCAAACGGGCGAGCTGGCCGAGCGTGTGGCGGCCATCATTTTCACTTCGGGCACCACCGGACAGCCCAAGGGTGTGATGCTCACGCACGCGGGCTTGTTGCAGTTTGCCAAGGTCTCGGCGCAGTCTCGCCAGCTGACGCCTGCCGACCGCTCGTACGCCTATTTGCCCATGACGCACATCTTCGGTCTGGGCACGGTGCTCATGGCTTCGCTGCACGTTGGGGCCGGTTTGCTCATGCGCAGCCAGTTCGACCCGGCCGATGTGTTTGATGCACTGGCCCACCAAGGCATGACACAGCTGCAAGGCCCGCCTGCCATGTTCACCCGCCTGCTGGCCTGGCTCGATGCGCAGGGCATCGATCACCCTGCAGCGCCCGAGCTGCGTTACGTTTACACCGGTGCGGCGCCGCTGGACATGAGCGTCAAAAAAGCCATTGAGGCACGCTTTGGCAAACCCCTGCACCACGGCTATGGCCTGTCGGAATACGCAGGCGCATTGACCCTGTGCCGCCGGGGCGAATGGCGCGACGACACCAGCGCGGGTTATTTGGTGGAAGGCGCTGAGCTGCGCATCATCGGACCCCAGGGCCAAGACCTGAGCGCAGGCGAGACCGGCGAAATCTGGATGCGCGGCGTGGGCCTGATGCCCGGTTACTTCCGCGACCCCGAAATCACCGCGCAGGTCATCAAGTCCGGCGGCTGGTACGCCAGCGGCGACTTGGGCCGACAAGATGCCGACGGCGCTTTGCAGGTGGTCGGACGCCTGAAAGAAATGATCATCCGCTCGGGCTTCAATGTGTACCCGGGCGAGGTCGAGGCGGTGTTCCTGGCCTGGCCCGGCGTGCAGCGTGCCGCCGTGGCGGGTCGAAAAGCGGCCGACGGGAACGAAGACATCCTGGCCTTCATCGAAGCCAAGCCCGGTGTGCAGCTGGACCTGCAGGCCCTCAAGGCCCACGCCCATGAACACCTGTCGCCCTACAAACGCCCATCGGTGGTGGTGCAAGTGCCCGAAATGCCCATGACCCTGAGCGGCAAAGTGCTCAAGCGTGAGTTGGTGGAGCAGTACAGCCCAGTGTGAAACCCCAGCCATGGTCACGGCCCCCATGCAGTGTGTGCCCACCGCCCTGCGAAAAAGCCATTTGCAGGTCGGCTGCTTCAGCCCCAACATGGGCCTGCGCCGAAGCGAAAAATGTCGGAGCTAAAGCTACCGACCTACGAGAAGGCAGTCCTTGTAGGTCGGCGGCTTCAGCCCCGACACCGGACTGCGCCGAAGCCAAAAATATCGGAGCTAAAGCTACCGACCTACGAGAGAGCGGTCTTTGTAGGTCGGTGGCTTCAGCCCCGACATGGGCGTTCGCCTTAGCCCACAATCGCTGGTTGAGATGTTCATGCAACTGAACGGCCAATTGATCAAGTACGAGACACGAGCCCTTCACGTTCGCTAAAGATGGTCTTTCACAAAGACAGACCAGCCCAGCCCTGAACTCAGCGAAGATACAGTCATGAACATACCCACGACCCTTGACGCCGCCCAGGTCGCGCATTTGCGCAGCTGGGAAGGCCGCAGCGAAACGCTCCAAGATGACATCAGCGCCGCCCCGCTGCGTGGCCAAAGCGCGCTGCTCGACCGCGACGACGCCCACCAAACCGCTGGCAGCGACGTACCACCGCTGTGGCACTGGCTGTACTTTTTGCCGCAGGCCCCACAAAGCCAGATCGGCCCCGACGGCCACCCTTTGCGCGGGGGCTTCTTGCCGCCCGTGCCGCTGCCGCGCCGCATGTGGGCCGGTGGCCGCCTGCAGTGGCACACCAACAACCCGCTGCGTGTGGGCGACGCCGCACAAAAGCATTCGCGCATCGCTTCGGTCAAACACAAGGCGGGCCGCACGGGCGACCTGCTGTTTGTCGAAGTCGAGCACGCTTTCAGCAACGCCCAAGGCCTGTGCCTGACCGAAACACACGACATTGTGTACCGCGCAGCCGCAGTGCCCGGCGCACCCGAAGTGCCACCCACCCCGGCCGAGACCGGCGCGCCCTGGCAGCGCGAGTTTGTGCCCGATCCGGTGTCGCTGTTTCGCTATTCGGCGCTCACCTTCAACGGCCACCGCATCCACTACGACCGCAGCTACGTCACGCAAGAAGAAGGCTACCCCGGCCTCATCGTGCACGGCCCGCTGATTGCCACTTTGCTGGTGGACCTGGTGCGCCGCCAAGTGCCAGAGGCCCGCGTGGCCTCGTTCCAGTTCCGCGCGGTGCGCCCCACCTTTGACCTGCATCCCTTCCACCTGAACGGCCGACCGTCTGCCGATGGCAAAACCATTGACCTTTGGGCCTGCGACCACGAAGGCTGGCTGACCATGCAGGCGCAAGCCACCTTGGCCTGAAGTTGCGTTGCACGCTCATCCGTTTTTTAACTTTCCATTTCCATCACCACCATGCACGCACCCGACCAATACCAAGACATCCGCGACGCCGTGCGCGACCTCTGCGCCCAGTTCCCTGACGAATACCACCGCAAGGTCGACGAAAAACGCGCTTACCCCGAAGAATTTGTCGACGCACTGACCAAAGCCGGCTGGATGGCCGCGCTGATCCCGCAGCAATACGGCGGCTCGGGCCTGAGCATGTCCGAGGCCTCGGTCATCATGGAAGAAATCAACCGATCGGGCGGCAACTCGGGCGCTTGTCACGGCCAGATGTATGTGATGAATTCCATCGTGCGCAGCGGCTCTGAAGCGCAGAAAAACACGCTCTTGCCCAAGATCGCCACGGGTGAGTTGCGCATCCAGTCCATGGGCGTGACCGAGCCCACCACGGGATCGGACACCACCAAGCTCAAAACCACCGCCGTGCGTAAGGACGGCCGCTGGGTCATCAACGGCCAGAAGGTCTGGATCTCGCGCATCCAGCACAGCGACTTGATGATTTTGTTGGCCCGTACCACACCCGCAGACCAGGTGAAAAAACGGTCCGAAGGTTTGTCGTGCTTCTTGATCGACCTTAAGCAAGCGATCGGCAACGGCCTCACCGTGCGCCCCATCCTGAACATGGTCAACCACGAGACCAACGAGCTGTTTTTTGACAACCTCGAAATCCCCGAAGACGCGCTGCTGGGCGAAGAAGGCAAGGGCTTCAAGACCCTGCTCGACGGTCTGAACGCCGAGCGCACGCTGATTGCCGCCGAGTGCATTGGCGATGGCTATTGGTTCATCGAACGCGCCCGCAAATACGCCGGCGAGCGCGTGGTGTTTGGCCGCCCGATTGGCCAGAACCAGGGCGTGCAGTTCCCGATTGCCGACGCTTTCATTGAGCTGGAAGCCGCCAACCTGATGCGCTGGAAAGCCTGCGAAAAAATCGACGCCATGCAAAACGCGGGGGCCGAAGCCAACATGGCCAAGTACCTCGCGGCCAAGGCCAGCTGGGAAGCGGCCAACGTCTGCCTGCAAACGCACGGTGGCTTTGGCTTTGCTTGCGAGTACGACATTGAGCGCAAGTTCCGCGAGACACGCCTGTACCAAGTCGCCCCCGTGTCGACCAACATGATCTTCAGCTACGTGGCCGAGCACATCCTCGGGCTGCCCCGTTCGTTCTGAACATGGCAACTGTCCGCCATGGCACCATCGCCAGCAGGGCTGGCGCCTATATGGGGCGCTGTTTTGTAGGAGCTTGTCGCGTCATTCCTATTTGTAGGAGCTTGCCCTGCAAGCGATGTCTCGCAGACTTCAAGCGCCCATTCGCCAGCAGGGCTGGCGCCCACAGATCTCTTGAGGTGAACCCATGACCAGACCTCTGGACGGCATCACCGTCGTCTCCCTTGAACACGCGATCGCCGCGCCTTTTTGCACGCGGCAACTGGCCGACTTGGGCGCACGCGTGATCAAGGTCGAGCGCCCGGGCGCGGGCGACTTTGCACGGGCCTACGACACGCGGGTGCGCGGCCAGGCTTCGCACTTTGTGTGGACCAACCGCTCCAAAGAAAGCCTCACGCTCGACCTCAAAAACCCCGAGGCCATGGCCGTGCTGCGCGAGCTGCTCAAAGACGCCGATGTGCTGGTGCAAAACCTCGCACCCGGTGCGGCGGCCCGCATGGGCCTGTCGTTTGAAGCCCTCAGCGCGACGCACCCCAAGCTGATCGTTTGCGACATCTCAGGCTACGGCGAAGACGGCCCCTACCGCGACAAAAAAGCCTACGACCTTTTGATCCAGAGCGAGGCAGGTTTGCTGTCGATCACCGGCACGCCAGAGGCCCCTTCCAAGGCGGGCAACTCGATGGCCGACATCGCGGCGGGCATGTACGCCTACACCAACATCCTCTCGGCCCTGCTGCTGCGCGGCAAGACCGGCCAGGGCAGCCACATCGACGTGTCCATGCTCGAAGCGCTGGGCGAGTGGATGGGCTACCCGCTGTACTACGCTTTTGAAGGCGCCGCACCACCACCGCGCACCGCAGCGTCGCACGCCAGCATCTACCCCTATGGCCCGTTTGCGGCGGGCGACGGCGGCACGGTGATGCTGGGTCTGCAAAACGAGCGCGAGTGGAAAGTGTTTTGCGAAGTGGTGCTGGGCGATGCGGCCTTGGCCAGCGATGCGCGCTTTTGCACCAACGCCCTGCGCAACGCCAACCGCGCCGAGCTGCAGCAACTGATCTTGGGCATGTTCGCCTCCATGAGCACAGCAGATGTCGAAGCACGGCTGGACGAGGCGCAAATCGCCAATGCCCGCATGAACGACATGGCCGGCGTTTGGGCGCACCCGCAGCTGCAGGCCCGTCAACGCTGGCAACAAGTCGGCTCGCCCGCAGGCGAGATCCCGGCCCTGCTGCCGCCCGGTCGCAACAACCGATACGACTACCGCATGGACCCCGTGCCCGCCGTGGGCGAGCACACCGAGGCCATCTTGCGCGAGCTGGGGCTGGACGATGCGTCGGTGCAGGCTCTGCGCGACGCGAAAGCCATTTGAGCCCAACGACCTATGAATCCCCCCCGTAGGTCGGCGGCTTTAGCCCCGACAGGCAGCCAGAGCCAGCAATCGTCGGACCTGAAGGTGCCGACCTACAAGGCCAGTCCTGTGCTTTCCCGTAGGTCGGCGGCTTCAGCCCCGACAGGGATGAGCCAAGCCATTTGAGACAGAACACAAGGAGACAGCGATGACCCACAACATGACATCCAACACCGCCCAACTCGCCGCCTTTGCGGCTGGGCTGCGCTTCGAGGACATTCCCGAGCCGGTGGTCCGCAAGATCGAAGACCTGCTGGTCGACTGGTTTGGCTCGGCTGTGGCCGGGCACGGTTCGCGCCCGGTGGAGAGCATCACACGCTTTGCGCAGGCCATGGGCCCCACACAAGGCCCATCCGAAATCATCATCAACGGCGCACGCACCACGCCCTATTTGGCGGCCATGGCCAACGCCGCTGCCTCGCATGTGGCCGAGCAAGACGATGTGCACAACGGCTCGGTGTTCCACCCGGCCACGGTGGTGTTTCCACCCGCCGTGGCGGTGGCACAGGCTTTGGGTGCCAGTGGTAAACAGTTGCTGGCCGCTTCGGTGGTCGGCTACGAAGTCGGCATCCGTGTGGGTGAATTTTTGGGGCGCTCGCACTACCGAGTGTTCCACACCACGGGCACCGCAGGCACGCTGGCCGCAGCAGCGGCAGTGGGCCACTTGCTGGGCCTGAACGCGCAGCAAATGCAGCACGCGCTGGGCTCGGCAGGCACGCAGTCGGCAGGCCTGTGGGAGTTCTTGCGCACCGCCGCCGACAGCAAGCAGCTGCACACCGCGCACGCCGCCGCAGCGGGCCTCATGTCGGCGTACCTGGCCCAAGACGGTTTCACGGGCGCGGCAGAAATTTTGGAGGGCCCGCAGGGCATGGCTGTGGGCATGTCGAGCGACGCCGACCCGAGCCGCCTGGTGGACGGCCTGGGCACGCGCTGGGCCACGGCCGAGACCTCGTTCAAGTACCACGCCAGCTGCCGCCACACCCACCCGGCGGCCGATGCGTTGCTGCACGTCATGCAATCCAACAACCTCAAGCTCGATGACCTGGCCCAAGTGGTGACGCATGTGCACCAAGGCGCGATCGACGTGCTCGGCCCGGTGGTGCAGCCCACCACGGTGCACCAGAGCAAGTTTTCGATGGGCACGGTGCTGGCCCTGGTGGCGCAACACGGCCATGCGGGCCTGACCGAATTCGACCGCGACTTTTTGAGTCAACAGACGCAGGCGCTGCGCGACAAGGTCACGATGGCGCTCGACGCCGAAGTGGACAGCGCCTACCCCAAGCGCTGGATCGGCAAAGTCACGGTGACCACCACCGATGGCCGTGTGCTCCACGGCCGTGTGGACGAGCCCAAGGGCGATCCGGGCAACACGCTCTCGCGCCAGGAGATCACCGACAAGGCCCTGCGCCTGGCCGCCTTCAGCGGCGGTGCCACGCCCGAAGCCATGCGCCAGAGTGTTGATGCGCTCTGGCAAGTGGCCACTTGGCCCAAGGTGGGTGCGTTGCTGTCATGAGCGGGCCGGGGCCATCGCCACTGTCGCTGGCACGCAGCTTTTTGTTCGTGCCCGGCAACCGCCCCGAGCGCTTTGCCAAAGCGCTGGGCAGTGGTGCCGATGCGGTGATCATCGACCTCGAAGACGCGGTGCCGCTGGACGCCAAAGACACGGCCCGCCATGCGCTGTGCAGTGCTTGGACCGGCTTTGACGCGGCCGAGCGTGCTCGCCTCTTGGTGCGCGTGAACCCGGCCGGTACGCCCTGGCACGCAGCCGACTTGGCAGTGCTGGCCAGCTTGCCGGGTCTGGGCGCGGTCATGCTGCCCAAGGCCGAAAACCCAACGCAAATCGAACACGCTTTCATGGCCAGCGGCGTGCCGGTCTTGCCCTTGATTGAAAGTGCCGAAGGCGTGGGGCAGATGGACGCGATGGCCCGCGCACAAGGCACCTTGCGCCTGGGTCTGGGGCACATCGATTTGCAAGCCGATTTGGGGCTCAGCTGCGGGCCCGATGAAGCCGAGCTTGCCCCTGTTCGCGTGGCGATGGTCGTGGCCTCGCGCCGCGCAGGTTTGCCCGCCCCGGTGGACGGCGTGACCACCGCCACCACCGACGCCGATATGCTGGCCCGTGATGCCGAGCGCAGCCGCCGCTTTGGCTTTGGCGCCAAGCTGTGCATCCACCCCGCGCAAGTGGCAGGCGTGCACCGGGCCCTGGCCCCGACTGAAGCCGAATGCGATTGGGCTCGACGCGTGCTGGCCGCCGAAGTGCAATCCCAAGGCGGCGCGTTCAGCGTGGACGGCAAGATGGTTGACCCGCCTGTGCTGTTGCTGGCGCGCAAGATTTTGCAATTGAGCCAGCGCTGACCCTGTAGGAGCCCACCCTGTGGGCGATGCCGCGCATACCGCCACGTCAAACCATCGCCCACAGGGTGGGCTCCTACCCATGCCCATCTGCGCCACCGCCGCTCACCCCACTGGCACAATCGGCGCATGTCTGTTCATTTCGATCTGGTGGATTTGCGCCTCATGGTGCGGGTGGCCGAAGCCAACAGCCTCACCAAGGGGGCTGAGGCCTCGCACATCTCGCTGCCTGCGGCCAGCACGCGCATCAAGAACCTCGAAGAAAGCATCGGCGCCAAGCTGCTCAACCGCCACAGCCAGGGCGTGACCCTCACGCCGCCGGGCCAAGCCTTTGTGCACCGGGCGCGGCTGGTGCTGGGGCAGATCGAACACCTGCGCGGCGACCTGCAGGAATACGCCAGCGGCATCAAAGGCCACCTGCGCGTCTACGCCAACACCACCGCCCTGGGCGAGTTCTTGCCCGAGGTGCTCAAGCGCTACTTGGCCACGCACCCCGATGTGAACATCGACCTGCAAGAAAAACTGTCGAACGAAATCGTGCGTGCCGTCATCGACGGCAAGACCGACATCGGCATTGTGGCCGGCTCGGTGCGCACAGAGAGCTTGCAGACCTTGCCTTACCGCTCCGACAGCCTGGTGCTGGTGGTGCCCGAAGGTCATCCTGTGGCCGACCTGCCCAGCATGCCGCTGATCGACGCGTTGGAGTTTGACCATGTGGGTCTGCACGAAGCCAGCGCCTTGCACGCCTTCCTCAACCGCGAGTGCGAGCAGCTGAACAAGCCGCTCAAGGTGCGCATCCAAGTCAGCAGCTTCGAGTCGGCCTGCCGCATGATCGAAGCCGGTGTGGGCGTGGGCGTGCTGCCCGAATCGGCCGCCCGCCGCCACGCCCGCAGCATGGCCATCCGGCTGGTGCCCCTGTCCGACGCCTGGGCGATTCGCGCCATGCAAATTTGCGTGCGCAGCCTGGACGAGTTGCCCAACTTTGCGCGGGACTTGATTGATCTGTTGTCAGAGGATGCGCGCTTGGCGGGGGCGTCAGCGTAAGGAACCCAAACTGAACACCTGCGGACGCAGCTTGTCGTTCAGCGCTTGGTAGCCCACCGCCAGGATGCCGTCGAGGTTGTAGTGAGAGACCCGATAACTCTTGCCATCGGCAGCAGTTGTCAACCATTGGTTGACAACTGAATCCTGGGCCAACTCACCCTCGGAAAAGATGGCTTTCAGGTGTTTGGCAATGTTTTGCTTGGTGGTCTGGAACAAATCTGCCATGGCGGCTTGTGAAAGCCAGAGGCTGGATGCCACAAAGCGGCATTCCACACGAGCCCGGCCATCTTCGGTCTCGTACAGCAGGAATTCGCCGGGGTTCGCCGGTTCATTGTTTTGGGTATTCACCATTTGTCCATTATCGTAAAAACCCCAGACTGAACACCTGCGGGCGGAGCTTGTCGGTCAGGGCTTGGTAGGCCGCCTCAAAAGGCGTGAAGTTGACGGGGGCGGTGTCGCCGCTTTTGTTGCGCTCGGCCAGGGCGTTGCGGATTTGGTACCAGCCCACATCGGGGCGGTTGAGTTTGTATTGGTCGCGCACGGTCCGCACGTCGGTGTGGGCAAAGTAGGCCCGCCAGAGTTGGCGGCCAGCATCGAGCACGGCGGTGGCTTCTGCAGACAAAGTCTTGTCGGCCAGGTACTGCACCATGAAGTCGGACTCGAAGCGGTCGGGTGCATCCACTTCTGCTTCGGTGTAGGGGATAAAGTGGTTGACGATGGACCACTTTTGGCCGTTCCATTCGAGGTCGTCGGCGCTGGCGGTGAGGTTCTTGCCGTGGAACAGCGTCCACAGCAGACAGTCATTTTTGAACTCATCTGACAAGGGCTCCGATGGCTGTAAAAACTGATCGTTGTGATTAATCCAACTGTGTTTGACTAGTAACCTCACGGTGAAAACAACGCAGCTTTTCCATAAATTTTCAGATGTCACAAAGAATGCACCTGCACTGGAAAAGCCAGACGACAGCAAAGCCGTGCCCTGCCCCGCGCCTTGCAAATCATTGCTGTCACACAACATGCTTCCGATTGCACCGTCAGCCCATTTTGTACCGCGCACATCTTTGTTGCTGGTGGCGGGTGAGATTGCATTTTTTAAAGGCAAGGAATCCACCGCGTTTGCCCGTGGCCGCTGAATCCAGGTATTGAGAAAACGCTCTTTGGGGATGTTGTGGAACATTTTTTCGCCGATGGCCTGTGCATCTCGGTTCAGGACGTCCACTTGTATTTGGCTTGGAAATTCTTTTGGGAGTGGCTGAGTTTTCCAGACCAGAAATCCAATAGGAAAATTCCCGCTCAGCCCATCAAAAGCCTTGCTGTGAACAATGAAGCCTCCCAAAAAGTAGGCGTTCCAATTCGCGCGGAAACTTTCAAAATTAGATGCGTTCACGTACTTTAAAGTGCTGAAGATTGCCAAAGTCGCAGAGGGAATTTCTCTTTGAACCCGAACTACGAATTGCGTGAATAACTCCCTGTTGGCGTAGCCTTGGTTGGTTGAAAAGCTCGCAATTTTTGTGGTCGCGATATCGGTCTTCGCGCTCTTGTTCAGAGTATTTGCCGATTCGCCATAAGGCGGATTGATCAACACCAAAATCTTCTTCCCCTCTGCAATCGCTTTGCGCAAAGTCGGAGGCACTTTGTTGGTCAGGCTGTAGTCGATTTGCCCATCGTCGGTGATGTCGTCGTTCAAATAGTCGTACTGAAAGCGCGTGGCAGACACACAGGTTTTGGTGGCCTTCATCACGTCGATGTCGGCCTGGTCCAGCGTGCTCATGTAGAGGTTGCGTGGGTTGCTGTGTTTGACTTCCAGGTTGCCCACGCCGCAGCACATGTCCCAGACGATGTAGTCTTTTTGCCAGTTGGCGCCCAGCGTTTCGGCGAGCTTGTCATAGGCTTTGTCCACCACATGCAGGGGCGTGTAATACGCCCCTTTGAAGCTGCGCTCGTCGTACGGGATCAGGCTGTCGCGGCGCTCGAGCAGGTAGTCGCGGTATTCCGATTTGGGCGGGCGGTGGTAGATGGCCCAAAACTGCCGGTAGCCTTCTTTGTTGCCCAGGTCAAAGTTTTTGCCCTTGAGCGAGAACACCGGGTTGCCGTTTTTGTGCATCAACTCGGCAGGCAAGTTGGCGTGTGTCGACACGGTGCCGTCGTGCATGATGTCCGCAAAAAACAGCAGGGCGTAGTCTTCTTCGCTCACGCCCACGATCTCGCGGCCCACCATGGCCACCCATTTGTCGAACACCTGTTTCAGGTTGTCGGGCGTGATCTGTGTGCGGATGATGTCGCCTGACTTGATCGCCGCTTTGACGGTGCTGATGAACTCGTCTTCGTGCGTCTTGATGCGGAACTGCACAAAGTAAGTGCCGATGTAGGCCGAGATTTCGTCCAGTGCTTCTGGCGTGAACTGGCTGGCCGACTTGCCCCACTTGATGGTCTTCTTGGCCAGAAAAGGCAGCACATCGGCGCTTTTCATGATGGCCGCTTTTTCGGTGTCGATCACCGCCAAAAAGGGCGGCACAGGCTCGCCTTTGTTCAGCGCCACCTGCACGTAATGCAGCAGCTGGGTGAACATGGCGTAGCTGGAGTTGCGGTCGGTGTCCTTGGCCTCGAACCAGATCTCGCGGCTCTGGATGTCGATCAGGCCCTTGGTGTAGCCCTTGAGGCCCAGGGCCTTGATGTACGCGTCTTTGACGTCTTCTTCGCTTTTGGCGGTTTGCAGCTGGGTGTAGAGGCTCACGGCAGACAATGTGGATTAAAAAATCCACATTGTCTTGTAAATAAGTTATTAAGTACTCTTAATTTGCAAGTTATCGTTTCCCCAAGAGGGGCGAGCGACCCACCTTGTTTGTTTCGGCAACCTGCTTGGGTGGTGCAGAAAACCCCTCAAACGCTTGGCCCGCCACCCAGTCGCCCACGGCATACACGCGCTGATCGCGCAGGCCCTGTACGCCTTCGGCCCAGGCCAGCAGCATGCGTTTGCCAACGTCTTCAAAGCCGGGGTGCTCGGTCATGGCTTGGCGCACATCGCGGCCCACATCGGCCACGGCGTCGCTGATGGCTTGCACCATGTGCAGCTGTTCTTTGGGCTGGATGCCAAAGGTGGAGGCGATGAACTTTTGCAGGTTCTTGCCGGGTAGCCAGGTTTTTTTGCCCATGAATTCGATGCCCGGCGGGTTGTGCTGAAAGCCGGCATAGACGCTGGTGGTCAGCATGTCGTAGGTGGGAGACAGGTGAACATCGGCGCGGCTCGTGTAGAGCAGGGCCAGGTTTTTGGCGTGGCAGTCGGCGTTGCGCAGCGCATAGGTCAGCAGCAATGTGTTGGCCAGTTGCCGAAAGGTTTCCAGCCGCTGCGGTCCAGGCACATGGTCGCGCACGGCTTTGGCGATGCGCTCCCAGGTGGTGTCGTATTTGGCGGCAGGGCGCAGGCCCAGCAGGCTGCAAAAGTCTTCCATGCCCCAGTGCGGTTGGCCGTGCTCGTCCACGTCAAAACGGTGTACCACCAGAGCTTGGCCATCGTCGGACACTTGCGTGTGGGCTGTGGGCATGATGCGCCGTGCCACTTGCATGCACAGGTGCTCGTTCAGGGCCACAAAAGGCAGCCGGGCGCTGGAGCCTTTGACGATGTGCCGACGGGTGATCAGGCTGGCTTTGGGGTGCGCGCCCAGTGGCAGCGCCTGGTCTTCTTGCGCGTCCAAAAACTTGGGCACCACACCCGACACGCCGCTGGTGGCGTGTTCGCGCACCAGCGCGGCAAAGGCGGCTTCGGAGTTGTCGCCCTTGAGCAGCGCGGCCACCTCCATGGGCTTGGCGGGTTCGCTCAAAGAGGCGTCGGGCGCGGCCACTTGCAAGCGGCCGACCATGTTGCGGCCAATCACCGACAGCAATGCCGCAGGGCTGGCGCCAATGTGCGGGCCAAATTGTTCTTGCAGCACTTGCAGCAAATAGCCTTCGGGCAGGTTCATTTGCAGCACAGGCGGCAGCTGGTCGTCCCAGACATAGCTCTCGGTGCGCACCGGCATGGTGAGCGACACGAAGTCGTCTGTGGCTACACCGGGGTGGTAGCTCAGCACGCTTTTGAAATCGCCGGAGGGCTCCAGCGTGGCCACTTCGCGGCCCAACACGTACACCGACAGTTGCATCAAGCGGCTCCTGCCTCGGGTGCGGCTGTTTGCGAACGTTCACGCCGCAGCTCGTCCAGGTTGCCGCTTTGGCCCTGGGTCAGCACGTCCAGCTCGGCACCCAGCACGGCCAGCACTGCCAGCAGTTTGCGGGTGCCAAATTCAGCGCTGCGGCCGCGTTCAAAGCGCGACAAAGATTCCGCCGTCACGCCCGCCATGGCCGCGACATCGCCTTGCTTGAGGCCCAGCTGTTTGCGCCGTGCAGCCACGGCTTCACCGAGTTCTTGGAGGGTTTGCACTTGATATTTACATCAATAAATTCAGGTATAGAAATATATTTTGATGTAAATATCAAAAAATGCAAGACAAATCATCCATGTCCGGGTGGATGTTGTGAAAGCCCTCGGGGCTCAACCACTGTGCCAGGCAGCATCAGCCACCCGACAAATGCAGCGCAAATGCCTGCACCTTGGCGGACTGTCGCCGTTGGGGTGGACTCACCAAGTGGATCGGCAGCGGCGGTGCAGGCCAGTCGGGCAAAAGCACTTGCAGTTCGCCCTTGGCCAGCTCGTTTTCAAACAGCCAGGTGGGCGAGTAGCCAATGCCCATGCCGGACAGCACCGAGCTGCGAATCACCTCACTGCTGTTGGTTTGCAGGTTCCCTTGCGCACGGATGGTGACCTGTGTGCCCTCGGGCTCATGCGCTCCAGGGCCTGCCGTGAATGTCCAGGCGTTTTGTGTGGCCAGTTCCGAATAGACGATGCAGTTGTGCTGCGGCAAGTCCTGCGGCACGCGGGGCGCTTTCAGGCCTTGGGGCAATGTGTTCAGGTAGTCGTGGCTGGCCACCAACACGCGTTGGGTGGTGCCGATGCGCCTGGCCACCAAGGAGCTGTCGGCCAGTTCGCCGATCCGCACCGCCACATCGATGCCTTCTTCGATCAGGTCGATGAAGCCATCGTTGAGCCGCAGGTCCATTTTGACCTTGGGGTGAGCGGCGAGGAAACTTTTCACCAATGGCATCAGTTGGAGCCTGCCGTAGCCCACCGAAGCGGCCACGCGCAGCCAGCCACTCAATTGCTGTTCGCCCTGCAACAGCGTGGCCTCCGCTTCGGCGATTTCGGCCACCAGGCGCCGTGCTTGAGCGAAGTAACGCTCGCCAGCTTCGGTCAGCGCCAATGACCGGGTGGTGCGGCTGAGCAGCTTGGCGCCCAGTTCACGTTCCAGCGCGGCGACTTGTTTGCTCACGCCGCTTTGGGTGCCGCGTGTCTCGCGGGCCACGGCCGAAAAACTGCCGCTTTCCACCACCCGCACAAAGGTCTGCATGGCTGCCAATCTGTCCATGGTTCTTCCCTATTCATTCTGAATTGGAATAAATCATAGTCTGATCAGAGGCCTGGTGAAATGGATGGGATCGAATCAAACTCCAAGTCTTCACTTGCGCAAGGACGCCTCTATGAACACCCGCACCCTGTCTGACATGCCGGCAGGACAGACCGATGCCACCCCATTGGCCAAAGGCATCGCCGTGGGTCTGGTCGCTGCCAGCATTGGCGCGCTCTACACCGTGTTTGCCCGCTGGGGCATTGCCCACGGTTTGTCCTCACCAGACCTCACGGTGCTGCGTTTTGGGGTGGCGGGCGTCTTGATGCTGCCTGTGATGGCCTTGGCGTGTTGGCGGGACATGGCGCAGTTCACCACGCGTTGGCGGGTGTGGTTGTCGGTGGCCCTGCTGGCGGGCACACCCTTTGGTTTGTTGATGTTTGGTGCGCTGCAATTTGCCCCACCCAGCCATGCGGCGGTTTTCCCGTTCACGGCCATGAGCGTGATGGGCATGGTGCTCGGCGCGGTGGTCTTGGGCGACCGCATGACGCCACGTCGCGTGTTGGGCATTGCCGTGGTCCTGACAGGATTGGTGCTGGTCTCCGGGGTGGAGGCCTCCAGCCTGACCCCGCGTGCTGCGATCGGCGATGCCATGTTCTTGGCCGCAGGCACCTTGTGGGCGGGCTTTGGCATCGTGCTGCGCAAGCACCGACTGGACCCGTTGCTGGCCACCGCGGTGATCTCGATCAGCGCTTTGCTCACCTATGTGCCCGCTTATGCGTGGTTCACAGGGGGTGAAGGTTTGGTCAAAGCGGCACCGTTTGTGTTGTGGGTCGAGGTGCTGGTGCAAGGCGTCATTGCCGGTGCGGGAACGCTGTACACCTATTCAAAAATGGTGTCGCTGCTCGGCCCGTCGCGTGCGGCGGTGTTCCCGGCACTGGCGCCGGGTCTTGCGGCATTAATGGCTTGGCCCGTCTTGGGCCATGTGCCAGCGGTTATGGAGGCCATCGGATTACTTTTGGTCATGACGGGCCTGATCATTGCCGTCACCACCTCCACCCGTGCAGCTCAAAAAACCTGAGTTGGACACTTTCGTCAGCAGCAGGCAGAAGGTGGCCCTGGCTAAAAGTCAGAGGCCAGCTGTATCAGCCCCGAGCAAGCCGACCGATGTCTTTGGCTTCCACGGTCACACGCCCACCACGCTGCCGTGCTGCGTTGAGCATCGCGTTGCCGATGTCGTCTGTGGTCACGATGGCGCTGGGCATCCAACGGCGGATCAGCGAGAGCACGGGGCCAGCCCAGGTATAGAAGTGTCTGTAAAGAGGCGTTTTGGACTGGATGCCATGCAGAGGCGCAATGATGCCGGGCCGAAACAGATAGACACTGTGCAGCGGCAGTTTTTTCAAGTCGTTTTCGGTTTGGCCTTTGACCCGCGCCCACATGCTGCGCCCTTGTTCGCTGCTGTCGGTGCCTGCCCCCGACACATAAACAAAGGTCATGTCAGGGTTCAAGCGGCACAAGACGTTGGCGACTTTCAGCGTGAGATCGTAGGTCAGCTGCCGATAGGCTTCTTCGCTCATGCCTGAAGATGAAACACCCATGCAATAGAAGCAGGCATCCACGTCCTGCAATGCGTTTTCGTGCGCGTCCAAGGCCATGAGATTTGCAACGCTCAGTTGCTGGAGCTTGGCATGCACTTGGTCGACTGGCGTACGCCCCAGGGTCAAAACCTGCGTGACATCGGGTGCAGTCAAGCATTGATGCAACACGCCTTGGCCCACCATGCCCGTGGCACCCAAAATCAGAACATTCATGGGCGTTCTTTCATGGGCTTGAAGATCAGCTGGAATGCACAGTAAGAGGCATGCATGGCTGGCCCAGTGTTCTGAACTCAGGCCTGAAGCTTTTGCAAATACGCATCCAGCTTTGCAAACGTGCCCCCAAACCCCATTTCCATGCCTGCCCGTGCCGCGTCAAAGGTTTGCAAGCCCATGTCGTCGCTTTCATGCGGCAGCCAGTTGATGGTGACGCGGGTGCCGCCCTCGGCATCTTCAAACGTGGTGGTCACGTGCATGTACTTGGGCCAGGTGGGGGCCATGGGGTGCGCGCCCAAGCCGCCTTCGCGGTTGGAAAAGCTTTGAATCAGCACCAGCCGCTCGTTCACGGTGATGTCCCGGAAGTCTTGTCGGCCCCACATCTCCATGCCGCCTGGCCCCTGGATGCCGTAGTGGTAACGCCCACCCACGCGAAAGTCCATGTCCGTGTGGATGTTGTGAAAGCCCTCAGGGCTGAGCCAGTGGGCCAAGTGCTGCGGTTGCGTGTTGACCTCAAACACCAGCGGGCGAGGCGCTTGGAACACACGGGAAATGACAAAGGGGGTGATGGTGCTCATGGTGTTCGCAAGACGTGTGGAAGACGGCTGCGATTCTAAGACGACATCCTCGACAACACATCAAACACCGCCGCTGTGTCGTGCTCGGCGTGGCCCAGGGCCATGGCCGCGTTGTAGATCGGCACGGTGGCGGCAAACAAGGGCGCAGGCACTTGAGCCTCGGCCAATGCAGCGGCAATGAGCTTCATGTCTTTTTGCCAGATGCCCACTTTCATGGTGGCGGTGTTCCAGCCTTCGCCTTCCATCAGGGGGCCGCGCATTTGCAGCATGCGCGAGCCGCCTGCGCCGTCGCTGAGCACCTTGACGGCGTCTTGCGGCCGGATGCCCCAGCGCTGGCCCAGCAGCAGCGCTTCGGCCGTGGACACGTTGTGGATGGCCACCAGCAAGTTGGCCATCAGCTTCATCTTCATGCCGTTGCCAAAGCCGCCCAGGTCAAAGCTGTTTTTCGAAAAGCCTGCAAAGACGGGCGCGAGTTTTTGGATCGCCGCCTTGGGGCCGCTGGCATAGACCGTGAGGTCTTTGTTGATCGCCTGTGCGCCCGTGCCCGACAAGGGGCAGTCGAGCATCACGATGCCTTGGGCTTTGAGGGCGTCGCGTGCAGCGGTTTTGTCGGCCACGTCGAGTGTGCTGGTCTCCACGACCAGCAGGCTGCGCTGGCCGCAACGGGCGATCTGCTGCGCCGCGTCCATCAAGGCCTCTGGGCTGGGCAGCGAGCAGATGATGACTTGCGCATCGATGGCCAGATCGGCGGCCGACTTGCAGGCCTTGCCCCCGGCCGCTTTCAGCCGTTTCATGGCCTTGGGGTCGGGGTCGTAGCCGGTCACGGCAAAGCCGGCCTTCATCAGGTTGACCGCCATGGCCAGCCCCATGATGCCCACCCCCAGCATGCCAATGCGTTCGATGGGGGCGGACGTTTGCGGGGTCTTGGAGCGGGTGGTTTTGGCTCGGGCGGCGCTCATGGGGTGTCGAAGTCGATCGTTGGCGAAAACGCGGTGGTGCGCAGCATCTTGGTGCTTTGCTCGACCACCACATCCAGCTCCAGCAGCGCCTGACGGTAGACCGCCCAGCCGGGGTCGGCCTCCATCAAGGCGCGGCGGCGCTCGCGCTCGGCCAAGCTGGCAAAGCCCCACAGGTGCACCACCTCGTTGAGCGGGCCGATCTCTGAGACATAAAACCCGATCAGGTGACCGAGGTACTGGCGCTGCAGCGGCAAGGCCGCGCGTTCGTACAGTTTCAAGAAATCGCCCGTGTGCAAGGCTTTGAGGGTGTAGGTGCGGTGCTCAACGATCACTTCAATGCCCTCATTCGACCTTGATGCCCAGATCGTTGATGACCTTGTTCCAGAAGGCGTAGTCGCCGTTGGCCACGGTGTCGAGCGTGGCGGCGCTGGTGCCGGTGGGCGTCAGGCCCAGCTCGATCAGGCGGGCCTGAATCTCAGGCAGCTTCACGATCTTGACGATCTCGGTGTTGAGCTTGGCGATGACGTCATTGGGCGTGCCGGTGGGCGCAAAGACGCCGTGCCACGAGCTGCCGATGACGCCGTTGACGTCCAGATTGGCGTCAAACTCGGTCATGGTGGGCACATCGGGCAGGCCCGGAATGCGCTGCGCACCCGAGATGCCCAGCGCTTTGACCTTGCCCGATTTGATCAGCGGAATCGCCGTGGTCGAGGCTTCCACCGACAGGCTGACCACACCGCTCATCACGTCGGGCGAGGGGTTGGTTTTGTAGGGCACGTGGTTGAGCTTGATGCCCAAACGCTGCGACCAGACTTCGAGGGCCACATGGGGCTGCGAGCCCACGCCCAGCGATGCAAAGTCGATCTTGCCGGGGTTGGCCTTGGCGTACGCCACCAGCTCCTTCATGTTGTTGTAGGGCGCTTTGGGCGTGGCGGTCAGCACATGGGGCACTTGCAAAATTTGGGCGACGCCCTTGAAATCACGCGGTGGGTTGTACTTGGGGTCTTTGTACACATTGGGCGCGATGGCGTGTGTGGCCTTGACGCTGAAGAACAAGGTGTAGCCGTCGGCGGGCGTGGTGGCCGCCGCCACTGCGCCGATCATGCCGCCCGCACCGGGCTTGTTGTCCACCACCACCGGCTGGCCCAAGGCGGTGCTCAGCTTGTCGGCAATCAGGCGGGCCACCACGTCGGGCGAGATGCCCGCAGGAAAGGGCACGATCAACTTGATCGGGCGGTTGGGATAGCCCGCAGTTTGCGCAAAAGCTTGGGGCATGGCGCTGAGCGAGGCAGCAGCGGCCAGGGCAATTAAAAGACGGCGTTTCATGGGGAAGTCTCCGGTGGTTGGACAGTGGACAGCGTTGCGAAATCTCAGAAATTCACGCGATCAGCGCCTTTGAGCGCCAGGATTTGCCGGGCCTCTGCGGGCGTGGCGATCTGAAGGCCCTGGCCTTCGATGATCTGGCGCACTTGGCGCACTTGCTCGGCATTGCTTTTGGCCAAGGTGCCTTTGCCCAGCCAGAGGCTGTCTTCCAGGCCCACGCGCACATGGCTGCCCATGCTCGAGCCCATGGCCGCGATGCGCAGTTGGTGGCGACCTGCGCCCAGCACAGACCACTGGTATTTGTCGCCAAACAGGCGGTCGGCGGTGCGGCGCATGTGCATCACGTCTTCGGGATGCGGGCCGATGCCGCCCAGAATGCCAAACACCGACTGGATGAAAAACGGCGGCTTGATGATGCCCTTGTCGACAAAGTGCGCCAGGTTGTACAGGTGCCCGATGTCGTAGCACTCCAGCTCAAACCGGGTGTCGTTTTCTGCGCAGGCCCGCAAGGCGTATTCGATGTCCTTGAAGGTGTTGCGAAAGATCAGGTCGCGGCTGTTTTCCAGGTGCTCGCGCTCCCACTCGTGCTTGAACTCGGTGAAGCGGTCGAGCATCGGGAACAGCGCGAAGTTGAATGAGCCCAAATTGAGCGAAGCCACCTCGGGCGAAAAGCGCATCGAAGGCTGGATGCGCTCGTCGATCTTCATGAAGGGCGAGCCGCCGCTGGTGAGGTTGAGCACCGCATCGGTGCGGCTTTTGATTTGCGGCAAAAACTTGCCAAAGGCTTCGGGGCTTTGGTCGGGCTTGCCGGTGACCGGGTCGCGCGCATGCAGGTGGATGATGGCCGCGCCCGCGTTGGCCGCCTCCACGGAAGCTTCAATGATTTCCTCAGGCGTCACCGGCAAATACGGCGACATGGAGGGCGTGTGGATGGCGCCGGTGACAGCGCAGGTGATGATGACTTTGTTCATCGGAGGGTCTGACGAGGTGGAAGTCAGGCCATCGTAAGGACGAGTCAAGGGGCCTCCCATCACGTTAACCCCTAAGGGCAGACGCATGGGTTACAGCCCGGTTACGGGATGGGGCTGGCATCTTTTGCCAGCGGTTTTGTGCTTTTCAGCCATTTGAGCCAGGCCCCTGCTGCCCTTAACCTGAGCCCACACAAGGAGACACCTCATGCAAAAACACCCGGTTGACCGCAGGCAGGCGCTGGTGGCGCTGTCGGCCATGGCTTGGGGGCGCACGGCCCTGGCCCAGAACAAGCCCGCAGAGGCTTTCCCGACCAAGCCGATCCAGCTGGTGTTGCCCTTTCCGCCCGGCGGCTCGATGGACCCGATCTTTCGCACGCTGGCCGACGCCGCGAGCAAAGAGCTGGGCCAGCCGGTGGTGCTGATGCACAAGCCCGGCGCGGGGGGTGTGATGGGCACGGCCGCATTGGCCACCCTGCCCGAGTCGGACGGCTACACCGTGGCCGTGATGCACAACTCGGTGATCCGGGCGCCCTTGGTGCAAAAGGTCAACTTCGATCCGCTCAAGGACTTCACTTACCTGATCGGCTTGTTCAACCTGACGACCGGCATTTGCGTGGCGGCCGATGCGCCTTGGCAGACGCTGGGCGATTTGCTGGCCGATGCCAAAAAGCGCCCCGGCGCCATCAGCTGGGGCACGGTGGGGGCCATCAGCATCAACCGCATCGTGGCCGAGCGCCTGGCCAAAATGGCCGGCACCGCCTTCAACATGGTGCCCTTCAAGGGCGGCAGCGAAGCCTTCACCGCGCTGATCGGGCGCCATTTGGATGTGTATGGCGACCCCGGCTTTGGGGCGCAGGTGCGCGGTGGCAAGGCCCGCTTGTTGGCCACCTTCACGCAAGAACCCCTCAAAGGCTACCCGGGCGTGCCCACCGTCAAGGCCGCGGGCTTTGACATCACCATCGACTCGCCCATGGGCTTGGTGGCCCCCAAAAACCTGCCGCCTGCCATTGCCGCCAAGCTGGCGGCGGCGTTCCGCAAGGCATCGGCCGACGCAGCGCACCAAACCCAGCTGGAGAGCTTCGACATGCAGCCCAATCTGATGACGGGTGAGGTCTACAGCGCCTATGCCCGCACGGCCTTCGAGCGCGATGCCAAGATGCTCAAGGACATCGGCTTCAAGCTGGACTGACAGCGCCATGAAACCCGTCACCTCGGATGACCCGCTGGCGATTTTTGCCAAGACGCCCTTCACGCGCCTGTTGGGCATGCAGCGCGATTTTTCCGAAGGCGGCAAGGCACAAATTTCGCTCGACCCGCATGCCGATTTGGGCAATGTGATCGGCGCTGTGCACGGCGGCGTGGTGGTCACGCTGCTCGATGTGGTCATGGCCAGCGCGGCGGTCTCGCGGGTGGATTTTCAAAAAACCGTGGTGACCTTGAACCTGAACACCAGCTTTTTGGAGCCGGGCCGTGGCGTGCTGATCGCGCAAGGCGAGGTGGTCAGCTGTGACGACGATGTGGCCTGGTGTCAGGCCCAGGTGCTCGATGCACAAGGCCGTTGGGTGGCCAAGGCGCAGGGCTCGTTCAGGTATTTGCCCCGGCCGCAGTGAAGCCAACGGGTCGCCTACGAAAGGACAAGCATGAGCCAGATCCATGAAGCATCGGCTTTGTTGCCGCGCAGCGCAGTGATGGCCTTGCTCGACGAGGCCATGGTTCGGGTGGCGCTGGACAAGGTCAACGCAGGCCGAGAGGTCCCACGCGAGGTGGTTGCGGTGGACATGAACCTGTCGTTCATGAAGCGCGCCTTGGGCCCCTTGGTGGCCACGGCCCAGGTCGTCGGTGGCGGCAAGACCATGTGCTTTTGCCAAGCGCAATTGCGCAACGCCCAAGCCGAGTTGGTGGCCCAGGCCATGGGCACTTACCGTGCCCAGGTGGTTTAACGGTTGACGTTCACCACCACACGCCCGCGCACCTGGCCGGCCAAAATCTCGGCGCCCAGACCGATCGCGTCGGCCAAGCCCACTTCGCGGGTGATGCGTTCCAGCTGCGCCGCGTCCAAGTCTTGCGCCAAACGGGCCCATGCGGCTTCGCGCACGGCACGCGGTGCCATCACGCTGTCGATGCCGGCCAGCGTCACGCCGCGCAAGATGAAGGGCGCCACGCTCGACGGGAAGTCCATGCCTTGCGCCAAACCGCAGGCGGTGACCACGCCGCCATACTTGGTGCTGGCGCAGGCGTTGGCCAGGGTGTGGCTGCCCACGGTGTCGACCACGCCGGCCCAGCGCTCTTTGGCCAGAGGCTTGCCGGGGGCAGACAACTCAGCCCGGTCCATCACGTCGGCCGCGCCCAGCTGGCGCAGGTAGTCGGCTTCTTGCGGGCGGCCGGTGCTGGCCACCACGCGGTAGCCCAGCTTGGCCAACAGCGCGATCGCCACACTGCCCACGCCGCCGCCTGCGCCGGTGACCAAGATGTCGCCGTTGGCGGGAGTGACGCCGTGCTTTTCGAGGGCCATCACGCACAGCATGGCGGTGTAACCGGCGGTGCCAATGGCCATGGCCTGGCGCGGGGTGAAGGCGGCAGGCAGGTGCACTAGCCAATCGCCTTTGAGGCGCGCCTTTTGTGCCAGACCGCCGCTGTGGCTCTCGCCCACGCCCCAGCCGTTGAGGACCACACGGTCGCCCGCTTTGAACAGCGGGTGCTGGCTCTCGGTCACGGTGCCCGACAAGTCGATGCCGGGCGTGAGCGGAAACTTGCGCACCACCGGCGATTTGCCGGTGATGGCCAGGCCGTCTTTGTAGTTGATGGTGGAGTAGTCCACTTGCACCGTCACATCGCCTTCGGGCAGGGCGCTGTCATCCAGCGTCTTCAAGGTGCAGCGGTAACCGGCGTCGTCTTTTTCAATGTGCAGGGCTTGGTAAGTCATGGGGGTGGTTCCAGAAAGATGCGTAACTGTGCACCAAAGCGCAGGCGGCTGGTAGCGGGTAGCGTCACCTGTGCGCTAGCATGGCGGCATGCTGAAAGGTTTGCCATGCGAGTTGCGCCATCTGTGTGTCTTGTCATTGTGGGCTGGTGCCTGAGCTTGTCTGCGGCTTGGGCGGCACCCGATGAAGCGGCGCTGTGCAAGGACAAGGGCTACCCGGTGGGAAATCAGCGCAACTGGTTTTTTGACGAGTGCGTGCGGGTCGGCTCTTTCACCCACCATGCCGAGATCCCTGGCCTGATGGGTGGGCGCGCCAACACCATGACACCTGCCGCGCAGCCGCTCGCATTGCCCAAAGCCCCGCAAGAGCCTGCCTACCGGTGGGGCATCAGCCACCAAAGTGGTCTGAGCATTGACGACTA
Organism: Comamonadaceae bacterium PBBC1; assembly: GCA_002256145.1. Classification (GTDB taxonomy): domain Bacteria; phylum Pseudomonadota; class Gammaproteobacteria; order Burkholderiales; family Burkholderiaceae_C; genus Limnohabitans_A. Next base: position 9,650 of record NKIP01000012.1, on the reverse strand, counting down.
CATGAATCGGCAACGCGTCATGGCCTTGTTGGTCATCAAAGACGGTGTCATCCAGGTTGAGCGCTACCAATACGAGCGCAACGAGCAGCACCGCTTTTTGTCGAATTCGATGTCCAAGACCATCACCGCCATGGCGGTGGGGTTGGCATTGCGAGAGGGGCGCATCCAGTCCCTCGATGACCGTGCTGACCGTTATGCCCCTGCACTCTCAGGCACCTTGTACGGCGAGACCAGTGTGCGCAATTTGCTGCGCATGTCTTCGGGTGCGAAGTTCGAAGAGCGATACGACGGCAAGGACGATCTCGCCCGTTATGGCATGGCCGCCTACCGGGGTGGTGCCGCCGAAGGTGCGCGCGTCATCACCGAACGCTTACACCCGCAAGGCCAACGCTTCAATTACGCCAGCGCCGAGACGGACATGCTGGCGCTGGTGATTCAAGGCGCCACGGGCGAAACATTGAGCAGTTATCTGCAAGCGCGCTTGTGGCAAGCCATGGGGGCGGAGACTTCTGGCCTGTGGCGCGCAGGCGCCAATGGGCTGGAGCGGGCAGGTGGGAACTTCAACGCCACAGCGCGTGACTACGCGCGTCTGGGCGTGCTGCTGGCCAACGATGGCACGCGGCCCGATCGCCCTGATCTGGGTGAGATATTGCCGCGTGACTATTTGCTGGAGGCCACCGATTGGAAGCGTCACCCGCAGGCCTTTGCGCCGCGTCAGGCCACGCCTTACTACGGCTATGGCTACCAGGTTTGGACCTTCCCTGGCCAGCAGCGGCGATTTGCACTGCTGGGTGTTTACGGACAAGCCATTTTTGTAGATCCGGCGCAAAAACTGGTGATGGTGCACCTGGCCGCCAATGCCACGGCCAAAGCCGGACAGACCAGCATGGGCCGTGAGATGGGTGCACTCTGGTATGGCCTGGTCACGCACCAAGGCAGCTGGTGAGCGCTCAGCGCTTGTTGACCAACACAATGCCCACCGCCACGAGGCCCAGCGCCAGCAGCAAGGTGGGGGTGGCCGATTCGCCCAGCAGCAGCGTGCCAAACAGCAGCGCAAACAGCGGGGTCAAAAACACGAACACCGAAATCTTGGTGGCCGGGTAACGGCCCAGCATCCACATCCAGGCCAGGTAGCTGGCAAAGGCACCGATCACGGTTTGCGCCAGCATCGAGCCCCAGGCCAAGCCGCTCCATTGCAGGTTCCAGCTTTCGCCCAGGGACCAAGAGATCCAGGGCAGCGCCAAGGCGGTGGTGGCGATTTGGTAGAACAAGAGTTTCTCGGGCGAGATGCGGGTGAGGTTGTTGGCGCGGATCGACACCGTGGTCAGGCCCCACAAAGCGCCAGCGGCCAGGCCCAGCAAGTCGCCCAAGGCGCTGCTGTTGCCCGCAAGCAAGCCCTCGCGCATGGCAAAGACCACGGCCACAAAGGCGCAGGCCATGCCCAGCCATTGCAGCGGGCGCAGGCGCTCGGACTTCACGAACAAAGGCACCAGCGCCGCGACCCAAAACGGCGAGGTGTACAAAAACACCGTCAGGCGTGAGGCGGCGGTGTAGCGCAGCCCCAGGTAAATGCAGGCAAACTCCGCCGCGAACAAGCCACCGGCCAAGAGCCCCGCCCACAGCGTGCCATCGCGATCGAACAGGCGAATGCCGCGTACGCGGCACCAAACGAGCAGCAGCACGCAAGCGCCGATGCAGCGCAAGCTGGCCTGAAACAGCGGCGCCACCTCGTCCATGATGGATTTGACGAGGATTTGTTGAAGCCCCCAAAACATGCAGCAGACCAGCAAGATGCCGATCGCCAAGCCGTCCAGATGCTCTTTGCGTGAATTCATGCTGCCGATTGTGACGGGCGAGCACGCGTCTGGCTGTCACCTTGGGCATGCGCGGTGCGGGTAATATGGCCGCAACAAGTCTTTTGTATTGCCGCATGTTGCTTCCCCATTTCACCGCGCTGGGCGCTGGCCCCATGGTCTTGATGTTGCACGGGGCCGGGGGCAATTTCCGCAGTTTTGCCCCGCAGGTCGAGCGCCTGGCGCACGCTGGCTTCAAGGCCGTGGCCTGGGACATGCCCGGTTATGGCCACTCCGTGCCGGTCGAGCCCTATGGCCTCAAAGGCTTGGCTCTGAGTGCCATCGCCTTGATCGAGGCCTTGCAAGCGCAAGGCCCGGTGCATTTGGTGGGCCACGGTTTGGGCGGCATGGTCGCGCAAGAGCTCATCATGCGCAGGCCCGATTTGGTCAGCCGCCTGGTGTTGCTGGGCAGCACCAGTGGCCCGGACTCGGGCTGGCAGGCCGATGCCGCCGCCCAAGCGCCCCGGCTCGACGCATTGCCCGGTGGCGACATGCGCCATTTGGCGCAGACCCTGATCGATGAACAAGTGGGCCCCTTGGCCTTGGCCGAAGGGGTGCAGTTGGCCAAGTTCTGCATGGGGCAGGCCTCACCGGTCATTTACCGCCATGCTTTGCAAGCGCAAGCGGCTTTCGAGCGGCATGCGGCTTTGGCGCACATCCATGTGCCCACTTTGTTGATCACCGGCGAGCACGACCGACTGGCGCCGGGCGCCACCATCGAACGCATGGCCACGCAGATCCAGGGCAGCCGTTGGGTGCAGATGCCGGGCGTCGGCCACTGGCCGCAACTGGAAGCGCCCGAGGCCTTCGAGGCTTTGTTGCTGGATTTTTTAAGTGAGCCGACGCGCCATTGGACCCATTGAGCGGTCGGACAGGGAGAGAAAAGATGAATGCGTTTGAACAAGCCATGAAAGCCGGCACCTTGCGGCGCCGCGATTGGCACCGCCTGGCCTTGGCCGCCGCCATGACGCCGTGGCTGGGCGCGTGCGCGCAGGCCCAAGCCGTGAGCAGCTCGGCCGAGGCCGCCGCAGGCCCACGCTGGCAGGCCGACCCTTTCAGCCTGGGTGTGGCCAGCGGCCAGCCGCAGCCCGACAGCGTGGTGCTCTGGACGCGTTTGCGCATCACCGAGGCCGACGAAGCCGTCCAATCGCAAACCGTGCCCGTGGTGTGCGAGTTGTTTGCCGATGCTGCTTTGCGCCAGCCGGTGCGCCAGTGGCGCGTGCAGACCGATGCGGCCCGCGCCCACAGCGTGCACGTGATCGCCAGCGGCTTGCAGCCGGGAAGGCATTACTGGTACCGCTTTGTGTGCGGCAGCGCCACCAGCCCGGTGGGGCACACCCGCACCAGCCCGGGTGTCAACGACGCGGCGGACCGGCTGCGCATCGCGCTGGCTTCGTGCCAACACTTTGAGCAGGGCTACTTTGTGGCGCACCGCGAGATGGCCCAGCGCGAGCTGGACCTGGTGCTGTTTGTGGGCGACTACATCTACGAAAGCACCAACCCGCAATACATGCTGCGCAAGCACGAAGGCGGTGTGCCCAAACAACTGAGTGAATACCGTGAACGCCACGCCCAATACAAGGGCGACGCCGATTTGCGCGCCTGCCACGCGGCCCACCCGTGGGTGATGACCTGGGACGACCACGAAGTGGTCAACGATTACGCCAACGACCTGGACCGCGATTACACCGACCCGAAAGTGTTTTTGCGCCGTCGCGCAGCGGCCTACCAAGCCTACTTCGAGCACATGCCGGTGCGCCTGGGGCCCGACGCCCACAACACCAGCCAGATGCGCATCCACGACCGCATGGCTTGGGGCCGTTTGGCCGACCTGTGGACCTTGGACTGCCGCCAATACCGCGACCACCAGGCCTGCCCCGACCCGATGCGCGGCGGCGGCCGCGTGGTGGTGGGCTGCGATGCGTTGGCCGACACCTCGCGCACCATGCTGGGCGCGGCGCAAGAGCAGTGGTTCACCGACGGCATCACCCGCAGCACCAAGCGCTGGAAGCTGGTGGCCCAATCCACCCAGATGAGTTCCAGCGGCATCAACACACCGCTGGGCCGCAGCGCCTTCACCGACGGCTGGGACGGCTACCCGCAAGCGCGGGCCAAATTGCTCGGAAATTTGGCGCAAGCCGGCCTCAAAGATGTGGTGCTTTTGGGCGGCGATGTGCACATGAACGTGGCCGCGCAACTGCGTGTGCAGCCGGGCGACGAGAAGTCCCCCATCGTGGCCAGTGAGGTGGTGACCACCTCGATCACCTCACGCGGCTTGGGCGAGAAATTGCTGGCGCAAATCCGCGACAGCAATCCCGACATCCTGCACGCCCGCTCGGACGAGAGGGGCTACACCTTCCTCGACGTGAAACCCGAAGGCATCGCCACCCAATTCAGAACCACCCCCAACCCGGCCAAAGCCGACGGCCGCATCGGCACCCAAGCCCAGTTCTACATCAAAGCCGGCGTCGCCGGCGTGCAAAAAGCCTGAACACCGCTCCCCATCGCGCTGGCGTTTTTTGATCACGAGTTGTGCAGGCGCTTTGTAGGGAGCGTTGAGGGAACTGTGTGGAAGCTTTGTGGGAGCTGAGCTCTGCTCGGCGATTGCTATTGGGTGCCCGGTGCTTGGTGTTTCTGTAGGAGCTGAGCTGAGCTCGGCGATGCGCAGCCCACCCCAATCGCCCGAGCCACACAACCCATCGCCCAACCAGTTGGGCTCCCACAACAAGCCAGCGCACCAGCCCTAACGATGGGTGCTGGTTGATTTGGGTTTCTGTGGGAGCTGAGCTGTGCTCGGCGATTGCTATTGGGTGCTCGGTGCTCGGTGTTTATGTAGGAGCTGAACTGTGTTCGGCGATTCGCGGCCCACCCAATCGCCCGAGCCTCACAACCCATCGCCCAAGCAGTTGGGCTCATACAACAAGCCAGCACACCTCAACCACCCGAGGCCCACAACCGCATCGCGTAACCCTTTGGGCTCCCACAAAAATTCAGCGCACCAACAGCACCGGCACTTTGCAATGCGCCAACACTTGTGTGGCCACTGAGCCCATGACCAGATTGCCCAGGGTGCCGTGACCGTGTGAGCCCATCACCACCATGTCGAATTTGCCGCTGTCGGCGGTCTTGGAGATGATTTCGCCCGCATGACCGACCTTGGTGATGCTTTTGGCATCGATGCCGTGGCGGCTCAGGAAGGTGGCGACGGGGGCCAACACTTTCTCGGCTTCTTCGCGCTGGTAGGTCTCGACCACTTCTTTGCCCACCGCCGCACGTGCTCGGACTGGCAATTGGGGCTGCACCGTGATCAAGGTGTATTTGTTCGAGGTGCTGAACAGCTCGTCGTGCGTGGCGAGGTAAGCCAGCATTTTTTTGGTGAATTCACTGCCATCAACGGCCAACAAAATTTTCATGAGGTGCTCCTTCAAAGTGGATGAGCACAGCTTAGTCTGGCCAAGTTCAAGCGGTGTTGACTCAGGTCAAGAAGGGCGTTTGCGCGATGCACAGCACGGTGCGCCAGCGCACCGATCACAGCGTGATCAACTGTTGCGCCTGAAAGCGCAGCTGTTCGCCCTTGTGTGCGTAACCCAGCGGGTTGGCCACCACGCGGCAGCCTTGGTGGGTGTAGTCGCTGGGGCAATGCAAATGGCCGTGCAGCCACAGGCTGGCCTGGGGCAGCAACGCATCGAGGGCGTTGCAAAAGCCCGCCGTGCCGGGCGTCTCGCCATAGCGCGGGTCGGCGCTGCGCAAGCTGGGGGCAAAGTGCGTCACCACCACGGTGGGGCCCTCAAATGGCGCGCTCAGCGCAGCACTCAACCAGTCTTGGCACAACAGCGCCTGCTCGCGCACGTCTTTGGCCAGCCAAGGCTCGCCTGCGCGTTGGGTGCCGGTTTTGCGCAGGTAGTAGTTGGCCGCGCGAAAGGCTTTGTCGCGGGCTTTGAGTTGCCGCGTGTATTGGCTGTTGGGGTGGCTGAAGTGCGCCGGGATTTTCTCGGGCAGGGGCTTGCCCGCCAGGGGGCCCAGCGCGTCAAAGTCGGTCCACAGGGTGGTGCCCACAAAACGCACGCCGCCCAGTTGCAGCACTTCGCGCTCCAGCCAGGTGATGCCCAAGCGGGCGCAGGTCTCTTGCAATCGCTGGTGTGCTTCGTCAAAGTCCAAGCCGTCGTACTCGTGGTTGCCGGGCACAAACAGCACGGGCGTGGGCCAGCCTTGGCTGGGCGCAAAGCGGCCGAGGCCAAAGTCGGTGTCGCCCGCCGCGCTGAGCGCCGAATGGTTTTGGTACGAGCCGATGTCGCCGGCCAAGACCAGCACATCGGCGCCTGGGGCCGGTGTGGGCACAAAGCCGGGGTTGGACTCCAGGTGCAGGTCCGACAGCAATTGGATCTTCATGAACGGTTCTCGGGGGTGAAAGCTTGCTGCGCGGTTTGCAGCAATTGCTCGCGCAGCCATTGGTGGGCGCTGTCGTGGTGCAGGCGGCGGTGCCACAAGGCCTCGACGTGCACCGGTGGCACATCAAAAGGCAACTCGCGCAGCACCAGTTGGTCGGCCATGCCGGTGGTCGGCACAAAGTGGCGCGGCAACACAGTCAGCAAGTCGGAGTTGACCACGACTTGGCCTGCCGTGAAAAACTGGTTGACGGTGATCACGATGCGCCGCTGATGCCCGATCGAGGCCAGCGCTTCGTCCACAAAGCCGTAAGGCCTGCCCGAAAAGCTCACCAGCAAATGCCGTGCGGCGCAGTAGCTTTCGGTGCTGAGCGGCTGCTCGGCCAGGGGGTGGCCTTTGCGCATCACACACACGTATTCACCCGCATACAGGCGCTGGTGTTCAAAAGGCACGGCCTCACCGGCCTGGGCACGGGCGGTCAAATCGGTCAGCACCGCCGGAAAGTAGCCCAAGGCCACATCGGCCGCGCCGTCGCTGAGCATGCGGCGCGGGTCGCGTGTGGTCAAAGGCACCACCCGCAGCGAGACGCCGGGCGCGTCGCTTTGCAGCCTGCGGGCCAAGCCGCCCATGAGCTCGGCGGCGGTGGCATCGGCCATGGCCAGCACAAAGGTGCTGCTCGCTTGCGCGGGCTCGAACAGGCTGGGCACGATGGCCGCCTGCAGTTGGCGCAGGGCCTCGCGCACGCTGGGCCACAGGGCCAAGGCGCGGGGCGTGGGCTCGATGCCTTGGCCTTGGCGGCGCACCAGCTCGTCGTCCAGCGCATCGCGCAGGCGGCGCAGCGCGTTGCTGACGGCGGGCTGGGTGAGCGACAAATTGCGTGCCGCCCGTGTCAGGCTGCGTTCGGCCATGACTTCGTCAAAGACCCGAAGCAGGTTCAGGTCCAGGGTGCGAAAGGCGGCCGGGATGTGCGAGTTCATGGGGCGGTGAGGGTCAATTCATCACTGCTATGAATGATACACATCATGAATATAAAGTTGAACAACACCCGTATTAACCCTAATATTCGCCTTGTGGTTTTAAAAGTTTTGGCAATCAAAGCCCTAAAACCAGTTTGAAGGGAATACAAAATGAACTCGACTGTCTCTAAGTCTCCGCTGGGCCAAGTGCCCGCACCTACCGCCCAAGCGGTGGCACCCGCCACCTCGGCCAAGGCGCTGTCCACCTTGTTGCTCGCCGCGGGCGTGGCCGCTTTGGTGGTGATCACCGATCAAATGATCGACAACTGGGCCGAAACCCATGTGCTGGCCTCTTGGCTGGCTTTGTGGGCCGTGGCTGTACTGGCCATTGGTGCTTTGCGCGGCGTGACCCGCTTGCTGGCCCAAAACCTGATGGCGGGTCTGGACAGCTGGTCCGCCCATGTGGCCCACCGCCGTGCCGACCAACGCCTGTGGGCCATGGCCCAAAACGACAGCCGCATGATGCGCGACCTGCAAACCGCGATGGACCGCGCCGATGACGAAGACACTCCGGCCCAGGACATGAATGTGCTGATGAGCCGCCGTGCCGCCCGCATCGTCAAAAGCGGCATGCACTACGTCTGATTGGATGCGGGCAAAGGCCCGATGTTTCGACACAATAGGCCTCCTTCGGGAGGCCTTTTTCATGGGCTTCAGGGCTCGGCTATCTCGGTGGGTTGACGCGAGGCCATGTAGATGCCCGGCAAGATCAGGCCCGCGCCCATGATGTGGTGCCAGCCCATGGGCTCGCCCAACACGGCCCAGGCGGCCAGCCCGCCATACAAAGGCCCCAGGTACAGGCTGGCGGCCACGCGGCTGGCGCCCAGCACCTTTTGGCAAAAACCATAGGCCCAATAAGCCCCGATGCCCGGCAAAACCGCCGCCGCCAGCACCAGCCCCGTGGCCGTGGTGGACCAGGCGGGTCGGTCGGGTGCAAACCATTCGCTCAGCGCAAAGGGCAGCAAGACCAGCGAGCCGCCCAAGGCTGTGGCCGCCAAGCGGGCCGTGGCCCCCAAAGGACTGGGCCATTTCTTGAGCAGCAGGGCATAGGCGGCCCAGGCCACCATGCACAGCACCATCCAGCCGTCACCGGCCACCCACTGCACTTGGCCCAGCGACAGCCATTGGCCCTTGACCACCACATGAAAGACCCCGGTCATGGCGATCAGCACCCCCGCCGCTTGCCGCCACGAAAAGCGCTCGCCCAGCCATAACACCGCCCCCAGCGCGATCAGCACGGGAGAGGCCGCATAGATCAAGGCGATGTTCATGGCCGAGGTGGTTTGTGCGCCCCGGTACACCCAAGCGCCGCAAATGAGCATGCCCAAGGCGCCCAGCACCAGGTACTGCCAAGCGGCTTTCAGGGTACTTTGCCGTTGGCGCCACAGTTCATGGCGGGCCACAAAGGCCAGCACCAGCCCGGCCAGCCCCCAGCGGCCCAGGGCCAGCACATGCGGCTGCACCACGCCGGGTGCGGTGCGGGCCACGATGTAGTTGATGGACCACAGCGCCGGGGTGACCCACAGCAGCCACAGGGCCAGGCGTTGGCGGGATTCGGGGGTTTTCAAAAAAGGCATAAGCCTGCGATTGTGCAACTCAAAAAAAACCGCCCCGGTTTGTGGCCGGGGCGGCTGGAAGGTCTTGCGCCGATGGGGCGCAATGCCTCATCGGTTTAGCCGAGGCGTTGTTCCAGGGCGGCTTTGGTGTTCAGCAGCGCTTGGGGCAGGTGGAAAGCCAATTGGGCAAAGTGCTCGTCGTGCAGCTTGAATTCGGCTTGCCATGCGGCTTTGTCGATGCTGGTGACGGACTTGAATTGGTCGGCGGTGAAGCTCACGCCGTTCCAGTTGATCTCGGCATATGTGGGGGCCACACCGAACATGGTTTGCTCGCCTTGGGCCTTGCCTTCGATGCGGTCGATCATCCACTTCAAGACGCGCATGTTGTCGCCGTAACCTGGCCACACGAAGGAGCCGGTCTCGTCCTTGCGGAACCAGTTGACGCAGTACATGGCGGGCAGCTTGAAGCCAGAAGCCTCGGCCTTGGCGCCGGTGTCCAACCAGTGCTGGAAGTAGTCGCTCATGTTGTAGCCGCAGAAAGGCAGCATGGCGAAAGGATCGCGGCGCACCACGCCTTGCGCGCCAAAGGCGGCGGCTGTGGTCTCGGAGCCCATGGTCGCTGCCATGTAGACGCCTTCGGTCCAGCTGCGTGCTTCGGTGACGAGTGGCACGGTGGTCGAGCGGCGGCCGCCAAACATGAAGGCGTCGATCGCCACGCCTTTGGGGTCGTCCCATGCGGGGTCGAGGGCAGGGTTGTTGATCGCGGCCACGGTGAAGCGGGCGTTGGGGTGGGCGGCCTTGGTGCCTTTTTCTTTGGCAATGGCGGGGGTCCAGTCATT
>NKIP01000053.1 GCA_002256145.1 Comamonadaceae bacterium PBBC1 | reverse complement strand
AGGGGGTTGAGCGTGACCGTGCCTGCAGGCGGCGTGGTGTCCACGGCGTAGTTTTGCTGGGCGCTGTAGATCGCGCCGCCGTTGACGCTGACAATGCCGTCGATTTGGGTGTCTTTGTCGGCCAGCAAGTCCAGCGTTTTGACGGGGATGCTGAAGCTGCCATCGGCGTTGACGTTGGCGCTGTAGGGGTTGCCGTTGACGGTGAGGGTGACTTTGTCGCCCGCAGCGAACACGCCCGTGACTTTGCCCGTGACGGTGGTGTCGGTGGCTTTGGATTCGGCCAGGTTGACGATGTTGTCGGCCGTGACGGGGTCGATGACCAGGGCGGTGCCGCTGTTGGGGTTGGTCTCGACCGTGTAGTTTTGCTTGTTGCTGGCGGTGCTGGTTTGGCCAGAGGATGGGTCTTTGGCAGCGACGGACACGTCCACTTGGGTGTCCGCGTCGGCTTTGAGGGCGGCCATGCTGACGACTTGGCTGTAGTTGCCTGCGGCGTCCACGGTGGTGGTGAGCACTTGGTCGTACACACGAATCGTGACCACGTCACCTGCTGTGAACGCGCCGGTGACTTTGCCAGTGAGGGTGACGTTGACCAGGGTGCTGCCTTCGGCGGCGGTAATCAGGTTGTCACCGGTGATGGGGGCCAGCGTGATGGCCGCGTTGCCTGGCGAGGCGGTGATGTTCAGGCCCACGGCGTTGTTGGTGTCGGCGCCGTCTTGGTTGAAGTTGCCTGCGGCGTCGCTGAATGTGTTGCTGTCGACCCGCACGGTGCCCGCCGCTGCGCTGCCGTCGGGGGTGAAGACGGCGGTGTAGACCAGCGGGTTGGTGCTGCTTTGGACCAAGGTGCCCAGTTTGCCGCCGGTGACGGTGATGTCGCTGTTGCTGA
>NKIP01000052.1 GCA_002256145.1 Comamonadaceae bacterium PBBC1 | reverse complement strand
AGGGGGTTGAGCGTGACCGTGCCTGCAGGCGGCGTGGTGTCCACGGCGTAGTTTTGCTGGGCGCTGTAGATCGCGCCGCCGTTGACGCTGACAATGCCGTCGATTTGGGTGTCTTTGTCGGCCAGCAGGTCCAGGGTCTTGACGGGGATGCTGAAGCTGCCATCGGCGTTGACGTTGGCGCTGTAGGGGTTGCCGTTGACGGTGAGGGTGACTTTGTCGCCCGCAGCGAACACGCCCGTGACTTTGCCGGTGATGGTGGTGTCGGTGGCTTTGGATTCGGCCAGGTTGACGATGTTGTCGGCCGTGACGGGGTCGATGAACAAGGCGGTGCCGCTGTTGGGGTTGGTCTCGACCGTGTAGTTTTGCTTGTTGCTGGCGGTGCTGGTTTGGCCAGAGGATGGGTCTTTGGCCGCCACCGACACGTCCACTTGGGTGTCTGCGTCGGCTTTGAGCGCGGCCATGCTGACCACTTGGCTGTAGTTGCCTGCGGCGTCCACGGTGGTGGTGAGCACTTGGTCGTGCACACGGAGGGTGACCACGTCGCCTGCTGTGAACGCGCCAGTCACTTTGCCAGTGAGGGTGACGTTGACCAGGGTGCTGCCTTCGGCGGCGGTAATCAGGTTGTCACCGGTGATGGGGGCCAGTGTGATGGCCGCGTTGCCTGGCGAGGCGGTGATGGTCAGGCCCACGGCGTTGTTGGTGTCGGCGCCGTCTTGGTTGAAGTTGCCTGCGGCGTCGCTGAATGTGTTGCTGTCAACCCGCACGGTGCCCGCCGCTGCGCTGCCGTCGGGGGTGAAGACGGCGGTGTAGACCAGCGGGTTGGTGCTGCTTTGGACCAAGGTGCCCAGTTTGCCGCCGGTGACGGTGATGTCGCTGTTGCTGA
>NKIP01000051.1 GCA_002256145.1 Comamonadaceae bacterium PBBC1 | reverse complement strand
CAGTGCTGGCGTTCATCACACCGTTCGTGTCAAACCCTGTGCCCGTGCTGTTGCCGTAGATGATGTAGGCAGCGCCTGCGCCGCTGCTTTGGTTGTAGGCGCCAATGATTTGGTCTGCCAAGCCATCCCCGTTCACGTCACCCGCGTTGGACGCTTTTCCTGAGTAACTGCCAAGGATACCGGTGATTTTGTAGCCATCGCTTGATGCAATGGTGTTTGCGCTGAGGTCAAGGTTTGCAGCATTGGTCTTGCCGTAAATGATGAAGGTTGCGTTTGTGCTGGTACTGTTTCCGGTGACACCAACCATCAGGTCGGCCAGTCCGTCACCGTTCACATCGCCAGCACTTGAAACGCTGGAGCCAAAGAATGCGGCTGCGGTAGTGACACCCTTGATGCTGAAACCATTGCTGGTTGCGAGGGTGGTCGTGCTGAAGTCCAATGCCGCAGCCGTTGGCCCATTGGCACTGCCGTAGACGACATAGGCCATATTGCCATTGGCAGCGCCCACAATCACGTCGGCAAATCCATCGCCGTTGACGTCGCCTGCAGCCGACACCGAGTAGCCAAGTCCGGTGCCCGATGCACCAGCGATTTTGAAACCCAAGCTCGGGGCAATCGTGCCGTTGACCAAGCTCACGCCTGCACCTGCCGCGTTGCCATAAACCACATAAGCGGCACCTGCATTGCTGTTGGAGTCAATCGCGCCAACAATCATGTCGTCATAGCCGTCGCCGTTGACGTCGCCTGCGCTAGAAACAGACCAGCCCAGCCTGCTGCTGGCGACACCACCATAAGGCGGTACCACCGGCGTGCTGCCATCGGTGTTCAGCGTCACAAAGTTGAACGTGGTCGCGTCGGTGATGCCTGCATAGGCATTGCCTGCCAAGTCGGTGACTGCGGTAGCAGCCACTTTCACGTAGTAGCCCGTGCCCGCTGTGAGGTTGGCGAATGGGTTGAGGGTGAGGGTGCTGG
>NKIP01000041.1 GCA_002256145.1 Comamonadaceae bacterium PBBC1 | reverse complement strand
CGCCCGCGCAAAGGTTTGGGGGTACGATCACCGCTGTCTGTTTACAGGGAACTGCTCCTGAACAGTCCGCAACACTCCACTCTCATCCACTGAAAAAAGGGTGTTGCACTTCACTTTTGAATCCGCCACTACTATTTTCAAGGATGAGGTCACACATGAACCCAACTGCGTTAAGCGCCGTGCTGGATGAACTGATGGCCACTTGGGAAAACGAGGTGGTTGAGTTCAAGCAGGCGGGCCATGACTACGACACCGACAAGATCGGTGAGTATTTTTCTGCCTTGGCCAACGAGGCCAATTTGCGTGGTGTGGACCGGGCGTGGCTGGTGTTTGGCGTGAACAACAAAACTCGCAGTGTGGTGGGCACCGATTACAGGCCAGAGCCTGAGCGTTTGCAGAGCCTGAAGGCCCAGATTGCCGACAGCACAGAGCCCAGCATCACGTTGCGCAACATCCATGTGCTGCAACACGCCGCCGGCCGCGTGGTGCTGATGGAAGTGCCGCCCGCCCCAAGGGGCATGCCCATTGCCTGGAAGGGCCACTACTACGCCAGAGCGGGTGAAAGCCGAACATCCTTGGGTTTGGACAAGCTCGACGAAATTCGCCAGCAAACGCTGATGACGGATTGGACGGCTCAGTTGGTGACCGGTGCCACGTTGGCACATTTAGACGCGCCCGCTTTGCAGTTAGCACGCAACGCTTTTGCAAAAAAGTACGCCAACCGTTTTGCCACCGGAGAGGTGATGGCCTGGCCAGTGGCTGTGTTTTTAGAACGTGCGCACTTGTTGCGCGATGGCCAGATTACGCGGGGCACTTTGCTGTTATTGGGCAAATCAACGTCTGCGCATTTGCTTTCGCCACACCCCGCGCAACTGACCTGGAAGCTGGAAGGGCCAGAGCGTGCCTACGAGCATTTTGGCTTGCCGTTTTTGGTGGCGACGAGTGAGTTGTATCAACGCATACGCAATGTTCAGGTTCGCATCCTGCCGGACAACGTGTTGATTCCGGTGGAGGTGTCCAAGTACGACCAGCGTGTGGTGCTGGAGGCTTTGCACAACTGCATTGCGCACCAAGACTACAGCCGCTGTGGCCGCATTGTGGTGACTGAAACCCCTGCCACCTTGGTGTTTGAGAACGAGGGGCAGTTTTTTGACGGCCATCCCGATGATTACATTGCGGGCAACAAAACACCCCGCCGTTACCGCAACCCGTTTTTGGCCCAGGCCATGGCCGAGCTGAACATGATCGACACCATGGGCTACGGCATTCACTGGATGCACCGGGAGCAAGCCCGCCGCTATTTCCCCATGCCCGACTACGACCTGAGCGAAGCAGGGGCGGTGCGCATGACGGTGTATGGCAGCGTGGTGGATTTGTCGTACAGCCGTCTTTTGATCCAAAAGACGGATTTGCCTTTGGCCGATGTGTTGGCCTTGGATCGGGTGCAGAAAAAGCTGCCCATTCCCGACAGCGCTGTGGCGCGACTCAAGCGCAGTGGCTTGATTGAGGGACGCAAGCCCCATTTCCATGTGTCAGCCGCAGTGGCGGGCGTGACCGCAGGCAAGGTGGACTACATCCACACCCGCGCTCAAGACGATGAGTTTTACGCCAAGTTGCTGACCGACTACCTCGGCAAGTTTGGGCAAGCTAACAGGGCAGAGATCAACCAGCTCTTGCTTGGCAAGCTGAGTGTTGCGCTGACGGCAGAGCAAAAAGAGGACAAGGTCGGCAATTTGTTGACCAAGCTGCGACGCCGCGGGCTCATTCGTAACACGGGTTCACGCGGCAGCCCTGTGTGGCGACTTGCAGAATGAATGCAGAAAGAAATTTTTCAAATTTTTTTATAAATCAATCACTTACGTCTTTCTGCACTCATTTTTAAAAGAAAACTTTGCAGAGAAGCTGCAGAGAAAAATCAAGTTTGTGGAGCCTAAAACAGCTTTTGGGCTCCACAAAACAGTTTGTGGCGTTTACAGACTCCACAAACGCTGGCAAAAAGTAATCGCCCCGGGGGCGGGGCTCCCACAAAATGCGGGGTCTTCCCTTGTAGGAGCGACGCCCTCGTCGCGATCACCTTCGCAGACCACCACCCATCGCCCCGGGGGCGGGGCGCCTACATCAAGCTTTGCTGGCAGGCAAGCGGATGGGGTGTCCGGTTTCGAGCAAGTCGAGCATTTGTTGCATGACCTGTGGGCCTGGGGCCGAGTAGGGGTCGAAGTCTGGGTGTTGCAGTCTGACCATGGGGTCGTCGACCGACAGGTGCACGAGTGCCATGGACCATTCGCCAAAGCGCCGTTCGTTGATCTCTTCGTAGTGGCGCAGTTCCACGTCTTGGTGTCGTGTGTCGGCACAGATGCGGCGGTACAGGGCGTTGACACGGCCGCGTTCGCCTTCGAGCACTTGAAAGAAAAAACCTTGTCCTTGGCACAGCACACCCGTGATGCCCATGTCCGGGTTGTTTTGGTGGGCTTGTTGCAAGATGGAGGTGGTCATCGTGGTGGTTTGAGGCCCCGCTGCCCGGCTGACGTACAGAAGTCGCACATTGATGCGGTGGCTGCGAACTCTCATGGGTTCTTTCTCATCAGTTTTGTTTCATGGCGTTGCGGTCCAGGCGCTCGTTTTCGCGTCGCTCAAACAAGTCCAGCATCCAGGCCACGCGCTGGGGCATGGCGCGGTTTGGAAAATACGCTTTGTTGCCGGTTTGTTGGGTCGCATCGCGACAACCCTGCACCAGGCCCACAATGGCGGCCAGTGGCTCGGGGCTGTGCTCGCTCACACGGATCCAGTGCACCTGGGTCCAGGCGCTGGCCAAGAGCATGAGTTTGCGTGTGGTGCTGACCACGGTGCGCTTGTTCACCGAGTCCAGGCCTTCGCGGCGCAGCTGGTGGCCAATTTCGGCATAGATCATGCTGGCTGCGCAAATGGCGGCGCGGCAGTCGGGCGGCAGGGCCGCGATGCCCGAGTGGGCCTGCTTGTAGAGGCGGTCCGCCTCGTCCAGCAAACGCGCCACCACAACGGCGATGGCGGGTGTGAATGTGGGCTGGGCCATCCAGGCCTCGGGCTGAACACCGGCCTCGATCAGCCAGCGACGCGGCAGGTACAGGCGGCCAATGCTGGCGTCGTGCCCCACGTCGCGGGCAATGTTGGTGAGCTGCATGGCCACCCCCAACTCGCAGGCGCGGGCCAGGGTGTCCATGCTTTGCGGGCCCATGATCCAGCTCATCATCGCGCCCACGCTGCCCGCTACACGAGCACCATAGGCGTGCAGGTCTTCAATGCTGTCATAGGTGCGGCCACCGGCATCCCAGGCAAAGCCTTCAATGAGGGCGTCCAGCAAATGGCGTGGCAGTTTGTATTGCTGCACCACCAAGCTCAGGGCATGGTCTTCGACGTGGTCGCAGGGGGTGCCGGCATAAATCGCGTCCAGCCGTGTTTGCAACACATCGAGCGGGGTATCGCCTGCTGCCGCTTCGTCCACCAAATCGTCGGCCACACGGCAAAACGCATACAAGGCGATGGCCGCGATGCGGACGCGAGGCGGCAACAAACGGCTGGCGGCAAAAAAGGTTTTGGAGCCGCCTTGCATCATGGCCACGCAGGCTTGCAGGTCGTTCGAGTCGAAGTTCAACTCCGAGTTGGCCACGGGGGCATCGCGTTCAGACCTTGACATGGGGGACCACCGTTTCTAAAGCTTTGGCCGACATGAGCACACCCGGCACGCCCGCGCCCGGGTGCGTGCTGGCACCCACCACAAACAAGCCCGGCACATCCTCGCTGCGGTTGTGCGGACGGAACCACGCGCTTTGCAGCAGCAGCGGCTCCAGGCCAAAGCCTGCGCCTTTGTAGGACCACAAGTTGTCCTGAAAATCCTGCGGTGTGCTGACTTTGCTGGTCACAATGCAGTCGCGCAGACCGGGCAACACACTGGCTTCCAGGCTCTCAGCAATCGCCGCGCGGTAGGTCTCGGCAAATGCGGGCCAGTCGGTGCCGCTGTCCAGGTGCGGCACGGGCGAGAGCACATAAAAGGTGTCGCAGCCTTCCGGTGCCAACGAAGGGTCGGTGGCGGTGGGGCGGTGCAGATACAGGCTAAAGTCCTCGGCCAATTTGTGCTTGTTGAAGATGTCTTGCAGCAGGCCTTTGTAGCGCGGGCCCAGCACCATCATGTGGTGCGGCACGTCTTTGTATTGGCGCGAGGTGCCGAAGTACCAGACAAACAAACCCATGGAGTATTTGCCGTTGGCAATCTTGCGGTCGGTCCACACGCGGCGGTGCTGCGGCGCAACCAGGTTTTTGTAGGTCCAGGCGGTGTCGCCGTTGCTCACCACGATGTCGGCGGGCACGAATTCGCCGCTTTGCAATTCGACACCGCAAGCGCGGTCGTTTTCAATGCGAATTTGTGTGACGGGGGCGTTGCAGCGCAGAGGCACACCGCGTTCTTGAAGCAGGCCGACCAGACCTTTCACAATCGCCCCGGTCCCGCCCATGGCCGAGTGCACACCCCAGGTGCGCTCCAACGAGTTGATGAGGGCGTAGGCGCAGGTCACGGCAAAGGGGTTGCCACCGATCAGCAGCGGGTGAAAGCTCATCACGATGCGCAGCTTGTCGTTGCGCATGTGTTTGGCCACCAGGCTGTACAGGCTGCGCCAAGCGCCCATGCGCAAGAAGTCGGGGATGGCCGCCATCAGGTCGCTGACCTTGTCAAAGGCCATGTCGCCCATGCCCTCAAAGCCCAGGGTTTTGCAGCGCTCGGCTTCTTCCAAAAAGCGTTCGTAGCCGGGCAGGTCATCGGGTTCAAAGCGGGCCACTTCGGCGCGCATGTGCTCGGGGTCGCCGTTGTAGTCAAACCAGGTGCCGTCGGAAAATCGCACGCGGTAAAACGGGTCCATGGCCACCAGCTTCACGTCGTCTGCAAAGCTTTTGCCGCACAGCGCCCACAGCTCTTCGAGCAAAAAGGGCGCGGTGATGATGGTGGGGCCCGCATCAAAGGTGAAGCCGTCCTGGTGGTGCACATAGGCACGGCCACCGGGGGCATCGAGTTTTTCAAAGACTTTGACCTCGTAGCCTTTGACGCTCAGGCGGATCGCTGCGGCCAGTCCGCCAAAGCCGCTGCCAATGACCACCGCCACCGGACGCTGTGGCGTGCGACTCACCTCACCGGTACTGGGGCGTTGTGGGATGTTCGGTGTGTCAAAGCCATCGGCACGCAGGGCGGGGGTGAGGGTCAAGGTGTTCATGGGGGGCCTTCAAGGGGGTGAGGTCAAAGCCGGTTTGTTGGTCTGGCCCATGGCCCAACCCCACAGCCGCTCAAGTGGCCAAGGAAAAATCATGATGATGTGTTCAACGATGGCCAGCCCGAGCAGCGTGGCCAGCATGACCCAGCCGGTGGTGATGGCCACAGCGCCTTGTTGCGCCAACCACACCAACCAAAACCAGATGCCCATGGCCACGCCCATCGAGAGCACAAACCAGACCGTCATGTCGCGGGTGCGGAAATAACTGGCCAGGTATTTCAGGTGGGCGGGCAGGTATTGCGCGCCGTTTTGAGGCACGCCAAAAAACAAATTCAGTTTGGCCGACAGGCGCATGCACCACAGCAAGGCATAGGTGCAAATGGCCACATGGCTGGGCTGTCCTTCTTGCATCCACCAGAGCACGGCAAAGTTGGCCAGCAAGCCCAGCTCGTGGTAGAGCATGACCTGCACCGATTGCACAAAACGCGGCCAACCTGTTGTGCCGGGATCTAATGGGATGTTGCGTGGGCCGGTGATCCAGCCGGTCAAAAAAGCCAGCTCGTGCCATCCCCACATCACAATCACGCTGCCAAAGGCGAGGTAAGCGTTGAACACGCTGACCTCTTTCATGCTCTGGGCAACACCCCAAAAACTCAAAGCCAACAGCACCGTCCAGCCCGCCAGGCTGAAACGAAAGCTGCGTGCAGGCAAGCGGTCAAGCCACAAGATCACGCCCGTGCCGAGCCACCAGCTCAGGGCCGTGAACACGCAGGCCCAAACGACTTCAGTCACCATGCCGGTTCCATGCGGACCTGAGGCGACAGGTCTTGTTGAATCACGGGCATGAAGTACAGGCGGGCAAAGGTGGCTGCGGCTTTGACGGCGCAAACGCCTTGCTGCAGTTTGCCGACAAAACCGCCCCGGGTCTTGGCTTTGGCCATGGCTTGTGACAGGGCAAACAGGCGCTCCAGGCCCCGGCGGAAGTCGGGGTTGTCGGTGTCCAAGGCCAGCGGGAAGACCTGCTTGGTGATCTCGGTGGTGATGCGGAACACCTGGTAGTCGTATTCGCTGGAATCCAGACCCATGGCTTCGTGCAGCATGGGGCGGGTGTGGTCGCGCACGTACATGGTGGCGTACACGGCCAGCAAGAAAAAGCGAATCCAGAGCTTGTTGCCGCCGCTGAGCAACTTGGGGTTGGCCCGCATGATCAGGGCGAACGATTCGCCATGGCGGAACTCGTCGTTGCACCACAGCTCGAACCAGCGAAAGATGGGGTGAAAGCGTTTTTCGGGATGCTTTTCGAGCTGGCGGAAGATGGTGATGTAGCGTGCGTAGCCGATCTTCTCGGACAGGTAAGTCGCGTAGTAAATGTATTTGGGCTTGAAGAAGGTGTACTTCTTGGTGCGCTTCAAGTTGCCCAGGTCGATGCCTAAGTTGAAGTCGCGCAGCGACAAGTTGATGAAGCCTGCATGGCGGGATTCGTCGCGCGCCAAGTAGGTCATCAGCTGCTTGATGTCGGGGTTGGTGACGTTCTTGCGGATCTCGTTGTAGAGCACGCAACCGGAAAACTCCGACGTGAGGGAGCTGACCAAAAAGTCCATGAACTCCTGGCGCATCTCGGGCGAGAGGCTGGCCATGCCCGCGGCCACTTCGCCTGCAAACGCCTCGTCGCGCTGGAAGTGGTCGTGGTTGTTGTCGCCCTCGTATTCGGCCATCATCTTGTCCCACTCGGCACGCACCGGCTCGATGTTGATGCGGTCCATCACAGCGAAGTCGGTGGTGTAAAAACGCGGGCTGATCATGTCGTCGTGCACGGCCTTTTTGTTGGCGTCTTCGGCGGTTTTGATGGTGTGGACAGCGGTGGCGGTCATGGTTTTCTCCGGTGCGGGTTCAATCAGGTTCAGCGGGGCGTGTTGGCCGACGAGGTTTTGATGGGCGTGGGGTTTTGCCCTGCCAGTCTGAGACTGGCGAACACCGCAGCGTTGCTGGGGCCAAAGGACTCCAAGTCAATGCGCTGGCCGGTGCTGGGGTCTTGCAGGGTCATGCGGCCATCGGTGCGGCCGATCAACAAAAAGGGGGCGTCGCCACTGAGGCTTTCGCGGTGGCGTTCACGGGCCAGTGCCCGCAAGGTGCTGCGCAAAAAGCCTTGTTCACCACTGAAACTCGCCACTTTCTGGCCGGTACGGTGGTCCAACACGGCGATGTCGCCACCGGCCACGTCGCGAAACTGCAGATCGCGCTGCCATTGGACGGGGGCGTCAGGGGTGCGTGGGTCCAGGCCTGACCAGCGGGCCAGGCCCACGGCCACCAGCATGGCCAGCAGCATGACGCCGATCCAGGCCATGGGCCGGTTCAGGCCTTGGGTCTGCGGGGCTTGGCGGTTGCGCTGCCAGTCGTGTTGGGGCAGGGTGCTCATACCAGCATGCCGTGGTTGGGTGTGTGGGGCTGATTGACCGAGGCAGTTGCAGGCGAATCGCCCAAGTGCAGGCTTTGGCCCGCACGTTCGGCACGCCACAGGTTCAGCAGTTGCTCGCCCACTTGTGTGCTGTCTGGAACGCAGCGCAAGGTCGGTTGGGGTTGGGCAACGTACCAAGCCCTTTGATGCGGCCACAGGTGCGCCCAGCCGATGCGGTCTTCGGGGTGCAAAGCCAGCGCAATGTCGCCTGTGCCCGCGCCTTGGGTCTTGAGTGATGCCCCCGCGATGCGTTTGAAGGGCAGGTTGAAGGTCAGCGTGAGCACGATGCCAATGCGCATGACCACACGCTTGTTGGTGAGGGTGTAGAGCGTGCTGCGTGCGGACATCCAGGCTGTGCCCAAGAGGAGCGCCAAGGCCAAGGCGTAGAGGCTGGCGGCCACCACCAAGGGTTTCCAATCGACTTGGCCTTCGGGCGCCGTGAGGTTGATGGCCTGCACCGCGAGCATGAGCGCGAAGTACAGCGCGACCTTGCGCACATGGAAGGCATGGATGGCCAGGCGTTTCCAGTCGGGTGCACCCTGCCAGACCACGCGCTCGCCCGGGGGCAGGGCGCTGGGCAGGCCGGGGGCGGCTTCCCACTCGTGTTCGTGGGTGGCTTTCATATGATGGGTTCCTGACGCTCAGGGGTGGCGTACAAGGTGCCCGCGCCGTAATAAGCGGTGATTTTTTCTTCTTCGAGCAAGGTGATCTGCTCGTTCGATTTGGTTTGTGGCACGTTCACAAACTGGTGGCCCAAAATCGCCTGCACATGGGTGCCGTCTTTCTTGATGCGTGCAAAGGTCATGGGCAGCAGCACGCGTTTGTCGGAGCCTGCCAGTTGCACTTCGGCGTAACGGAACATCATCTCCATGCGGTCGACCCACAGGTCCACCACGGTGCCGGCCACAACCTTGTCCGCGCCCCAGACGGGCAAACCACGCGGGTCCACGTCTTTTTTGGCCACAGAGTGGTCAGCTGCCACGCGCAGGGGCACGATTTTGGGGTGACCATGCGGGTCTGCGTCGGGGATGTCGGCACGCATGGCCCAAGCGCCTGGTCCAACGCCCGCCAGCAGCGGGTCGCCCACGGGCTCCAGTGGGGCGCCATTCCAGCCGTGTATGGGCTGAGCGCTGTACTCACCATCTGGGCGTGCCAAATCGGGCGACAAATAGGTGTGACCGTCTTGTGTTTTGAAGGTCTTGGGCTCGGGCACGGGTGGCCAGCCTTCGATCTTGGGGCCGTTGTCGCGGCCCGAATCCATGGGGTAACCCTCGCGGTGGTTTTCGCGCAAGAGGTAATAAATCAGTCCCGCAAAGAATGCCCAGAACATGTACAAAACGATTTGGGCCACATCGATGTACTGTGTGATTGCGCCTGTTTCCATGGCTGTCTCCTTCAAAAAATCGGTGCATCAGCCCGGCAGTTCAGCCAGGCCAAAGGGTTGGGGGGTGCCGGTTTTCTGGACCTTTGCCCGCGTGGCCAAATGGCTTGCGCGCAGCATGGGACCCAGGGCCACCAGCACAACAAACAGCAAATAAATTTCCAGGTGGTAAACAAAGCTGTAGGCCGTGATGGGTGTGACCAGGGCTTCGCCCAGCGCACCCGACATGGCCAACACCGACACACCGTCTCGAACAGCCCCGCCCAGCGCCATGGCTGCGCCCGCGCTGGTCGCTTGGACTGCACCCCAGGTGCCCATGACCAAACCGCCCAAGTGGCCAAGGGGGCTGCCGTCTGCTGCCATGCCCATGGCCGTGACCAGCATGCCCACCGAAAACAAACCACCACTGAAACCGATCAGGCCCACGCCCATGCGAAACAGCCAGACCGCTTCGAGCGGTCCTGAAAAAATGACCATGGCAAAAGCGGGTAAACCCAGCAAGACGCCCAGGCTGGCCAGTCTGCAAGCGTGCATGCCGCCCGATAGCCAGCGCGAGGACAACAAGAAAGCCAGCAATGCGCCGCCCGAACTCAAGGCCGTCAGAGCACTGGTCATGCCCACATCCAGCTTCAAAATCTCGGCGGCGTAGGGCTCCAAAACGATGTCCTGCATATTGAATGCAAAGGTGCCCAAGGCCAGGGTCCACAAAAAGCGTCGCATTTGGGGTTGGGCCATCAGGCCTTTCCAACTGCTGGCAAAGCCTCCGGCTTCGCGGCGGCCACGCTTGGCCCCCCGAGCCTCTTGTTTCCACAGCGAGGCCAGGTTCATGACCGCCACCATGACCGCGCAGCCTTGCACCAGCTGGATAAGGTTTTGTGGACTGAAATCGGCAAGCACCAGGCCAAACACCGTGCTGCTGACGATCATGCCCACCAGCAGCATGCTGTAGAGCAAGGCCACCACGCGGGGGCGTTTGTCGTCGCTGGCCAAATCATGGGCCAGCGCCATGCCAGCCGTTTGCGTGACCTGGATGCCCGCGCCCACCAGCACAAAGGCCAGGCATGCGCCCAACTGGCCCACCCACAGATTGGCGGCTTCGGGTTCGGACAGCAGCAACAAGGCAAACGGCATGATGGACAGGCCGCCAAACAGCAGCAAGGTGCCGGTCCACAAATACGGAATGCGGCGCAGGCCCAGCGCCGAGGGGTGGGTGTCGCTGCGGTAACCGATCAAGGTGCGCAGCGGCGCAAACACCATGGGAATGGCGACCGCCAAAGCGACCCACCAAGCGGGCACTTGCAGTTCCACAATCATGACCCGGTTGAGCGTGCCCACCAAGAGTGCCGTCACCATGCCGATCACCACCTGGAACAGCGACAGGCGCAGCAAGCGCGCCATCGGCAGTTCAGGCGAGGCCGCATCGGCAAACGGCATGAAGCGTGTGCCGTAGGCCGTGAACCAGCGGGGCATGGGGACGCGCAGTTTCATGAGCGTGTCCACTCCCAGGCTTGCGAGGTGTAAAAGCCGCTGGCCACGCGCTGCATGCGCGCGCCTTGCCAGCCCTGCAAATCCACATGGTTTTGCATGCGTTGCAGCAAGTCGGCGTGCGCCACGGGCGACAAAGACGGTGAGCGGTCGCTGCGCGGAAACAAACGTCCCGCGCTGTGCATCAGGGCCAAAAGCGGTGTGCGCGGCGCAAAGGTGAAGGCCATGGAGCCACGCGTGCGCTGCGCCAAACCAGCCAGCGCTTCGGCAATTTGGTCACTGTCGTAGTGGATCAGCGAGTCCATGCAAACCACATGGTCAAAGTGACCCAAGTCGGGGCTGAGCATGTCGCCTGACATGAATTCCACCGAGCCGGGCAGGGTGGGGTGTTCTGCGGCCATGCGCTCGGCGGCCAGCTTGACCAAGGTGGGTGACAAATCAATCGCCACCACTTCGGCCCCGCGCAGGGCCGCTTGCAGGGCCAGCGCACCGGTGCCACAACCGGCATCCAGCACGCGCAGGCCGCGCAGGTCTTGTGGCAGCCACGACAGCAGGGTTTCACGCATGGTGTCGCGCCCGGCCCGCACGGTGGCGCGGATGCGGCCCACCGGCTCGTTCGAGGTCAGGCGCGCCCAGGCATCGGCCGCTGTGCGGTCAAAGTAGTGCTCGATCTGGCTGCGGCGTTGTTCGTAGGCGGTGGTGCTGTTCATGACGTTCTTTCGGTGCGTGTTTTGGTGTGCGGTTCAGTCAAAACCCAGCAGGTCAAAAATGTCGCGGTCTTTCATGGGGATGGACGGCAGTGGGTCGGCCCCCAGCCACAGGGCGGCGGCCAAGCGCATGTACTCGTCTTGCACGGCTTTGACGGCGGGTGTGGGCTCCAGCTCGAAGAGGGTGCACTTTTGCAAACGGCTCTTGCGGATCTCGTCGAGCATGGGGAAGTGCGCCATGGTTTTGAGACCGGTGACCGCGTTGTATTTGTCGATCTGGTCGGTGGCGTCGCTGCGGTTGGCGATCACACCGCCCAAGCGCACGTTGTAGTTTTTGGCCTTGGCACCAATCGCTTGCACGATGCGGTTCATCGCAAAGATGGAGTCGAAATCGTTGGCAGTGACGATGAGGGCGCGGTCGGCGTGTTGCAGCGGCGCAGCAAAACCGCCACACACCACGTCGCCCAGCACGTCAAAAATCACCACGTCGGTGTCTTCGAGCAGGTGGTGCTCTTTGAGCAGTTTCACGGTCTGGCCAACCACATAACCGCCGCAGCCGGTACCGGCAGGCGGGCCGCCCGCTTCGACGCACATCACGCCGTTGTAGCCTTTGAAGACGAAGTCATCGAGGCGCAGCTCTTCGGCATGAAAGTCCACCGTTTCGAGTGCGTCGATCACGGTGGGCATGAGTTTTTTGGTCAGGGTGAAGGTGGAGTCGTGCTTGGGGTCGCAGCCGATTTGCAGCACCCGCTTGCCCAGCTTGCTGAAGGCCACCGACAGGTTCGACGACGTCGTGCTTTTGCCAATGCCGCCCTTGCCGTAAACCGCAAACACCTTGGCGGTGCCGATCTTGACCGTGGGGTCCATCTGGAACTGCACGCTGCCTTCGCCGTCTGCGCCGCGTACCCGCTGGATGCTGTTCACGGGGATGCTGGTGGTTTCGATCATGCTGGGAGTCCTTCTTGTATGCCTTCAAGGCGGTCTTCAAGTTCTTCACCGGCACGCAGCAGGGCTGTCATGGTCTCGGCGTCGGGTTGCCAGTACTGGCGGCGGGTGGCCTCCAGCAGGCGGTTGGCCACTTTGGCCGATGCGGTGGGGTTGAGCTGGGCCATGCGCTCGCGCATGGCAGGGTCCAGCACAAAGGTCTGGGCCAGCTGTTGGTACACCCAGGGCTGCACTTGCCCTGTGGTGGCCGACCAGCCCATGGTGTTGGTCAGGTGCGCTTCGATCTGGCGCACACCTTCGTAGCCGTGTTGCAACATGCTTTCGTGCCACTTGGGGTTGAGCATGCGGCTGCGGGTTTCCAGGGCCACTTGTTCGGTCAGGCTGCGCACCACGCCTTCGCCTTGGGTTTGGTCGCCGATGAACACAGGCGGGGCTTCGGCGGCGTTGCCGTCGCGCTGGTGTTTGGCCTGCAGCACGGCGCGGCTGATCCCGCCCAAGGTGTCGAAGTAGGTGTCGATGCTGGTCACGCCCAACTCCACCGAGTCAAGGTTTTGGTAGGTCAGCGACACGCTGGCCAGCGCGCTTTGCAGCACGGCGGTGTTGCGCACCGGGCGGCCTTCGCGGCCGTAGGCAAAGCCTTTGCGCTGGGTGAAGGCGTCGCCCAACTCGTTCTCGTTTTCCCAGCAGCTGCTGTCGATCAGTTGGTTCACGTTAGCGCCGTATGCGCCCTCGGTGTTGCCAAACACACGCAGCGCGGCGCACTCCATGGTGCTGCCTTCGTGCTCGGCCAGGTAGGTCAAGGCATGTTGGCGCACAAAGTTTTGATCGAGTGGTTCGTCGGCGCTGGCCGCCAAAAATGCGGCCTCGGCCAGTAGGCGGATTTGCATGGGCAGCAGGTCGCGGAAGATGCCGGACAAGGTGATGACCACATCGATGCGTGGGCGGCCCAACTCGGCCAAAGGAATCAGCTGCGCGCCAGCCAAGCGGCCGTAGCTGTCAAAGCGCGGGGCGGCGCCCATCAAGGCCAGGGCTTGCGCCATGGGGCTGCCTTCGGTCTTGAGGTTGTCGGTGCCCCACAGCACCATGGCCACGGTCTCGGGTAAGGCTTGGTGGTCTTGCTGGTAACGAGCCAGGAGCTTGTCGGCTTGGCGCATGCCATCGCGCACCGCAAAAGCAGACGGCATGCGGAAGGGGTCGAGGCCGTGCAGGTTGCGACCGGTGGGCAGCACGTTGGCGTTGCGGATCAGGTCGCCGCCGGGGGCGGGTTGCAAGTAGCGGCCGTCGAGGGCGCGCATCAGGCCTTGCATTTCGTGGTCTTCGCCCAACAGGCGGTTGCTGCGCACCAGCTGGCGCAGGGTCTCGGCTTGGGCTTTGTCGCCAGCGGGCAGCTCGGTGCTGAACTGCTTGTTCAATTGCACTTCGCTGGCACCGTCGACCAGGGCTTCCATCAAGCTGGCATTTTGAGCGCCGGTCAGGCCCATGGCGTCGGCCATGACTTTGAGGGTGCCCAAGCGCTGCTCGCGGGTGGGTGCTTGGCCCATGACGTGCAGGCCTTCGGGGATGAGCGCGTATTCGAGTTCGAGCAGCTGGTTTTGCAGCTGCTCGATCCAGGCGGTGGGGTCTGCTGCCTGATCGGCTGGAACGGACAAGTCGATGCTTTGGGCTTGTTCGCGTATCAGTGTGGTCAGGCTGTCGCGGTCTTGTGCTTGGTCAGGACCCATCTGTTGCCAGCGCTCAATCGATTGCTGCAGGCTCACCAGTTCTTTGTACAGACCCGAGTGCGTGAGCGAGGGGGTGAGGTAGCTCACCAGCGTGGCCGCGCCCCGGCGTTTGGCCAATGCGCCTTCGGACGGGTTGTTGGCGGCGTAGAGGTAGATGTTTGGCAGCGCGCCGATCAGGCGGTCGGGCCAGCACTGGGCCGACAGGCCGGTTTGTTTGCCGGGCATGAATTCGAGCGCGCCGTGCGTGCCAAAGTGCAGCACCGCGTCGGCGGCGTAGTCGTCGCGCAGGTAGCGGTAGAAGGCGCTGAAAGCGTGGGTAGGGGCGCAGCCGGTTTCGAACAGCAGGCGCATCGGGTCGCCTTCATAGCCAAAGCCCGGTTGCACCGTGACCACCACCTGGCCAAAGTCTGCGCCGAGCACAAAGATGGACTGGCCGTTGGTCAGATGCTTGCCGGGGGCAGGGCCCCACTGCGCTTCGATCTCGTTCAACCAGCGCTCATGTTTGACGTGGTGGCCGGTGTCGATGGCGTGCAGCACATTGGCCTGCGTGCCGTACTGGCTGGCGTTGCCGTGCAGCAGGCGGTTGCGCAGGTCGTCCACGCTGTCCGGCAATGTGACTTGGTAGCCTTCGAGCGACAAGCGCTGCAAGGTGTTGAACAGCGACTGGAACACCGACAGGTAAGCGGCCGTGCCCACGCTGCCTGCGTTGGGTGGGAAATTGAACAGCACGATGGCCAACTTGCGGTCGGCACGCGGCTTGTCGCGCAGCCGCACCAAGCGCTCGACGCGGGCGGTGAGCATTTCGGTGCGCTCGCTGCAGGTGAACATGTCTTGGCTGCGCGGGCCGCTGGGGAAGGTGCAGCGCTTGTCGCAGCCGTGGCAGGTTTCACCGGCGGGGCCGGGACGGCCACCGTAGACCATGGGCAGGATCGAGCCGTCGAGTTCAGGGATGGCCACCATGATGGTGTTTTCCACGGGCAAGAGGCCACGGGTCGAGTCGCCCCATTGTTCGATGGATTGAAATTCGAGCGGGTGTGCGGCGATGTAAGGCACATCGAGTTCGCTCAGGGCCACTTCGGCGGCGCTGGCGTCGTTGTAGGCCGGGCCACCGACGAGCGAGAAACCGGTGAGGGACACCAGTGACTGGATCTTCGCGCCTGTGCCTTGCTTGAAAAAGCGGTCCATGGCCGGACGGGCATCGAGGCCGCTGGCAAAGGCGGGGATGACGCGCAAGCCCCGCGCTTGCAGTGAATGGATGACCGCATCGTAATGTGCGGTGTTACCGGCCAGCAAATACGAGCGCAGCAACAACAAGCCCACGGCGGGCTGGTCTTTGCGGCCATGGCCGGGCAAATCGCTCAGCTGCTCGCTGATGCGGTTTTTCATCTGTGGGTGGTAAAGGCCCACCTCGGGGTATTCGATCGGGTCTTCGGGCTGGGCCAAGGCGCGCAACGGTTCGCGCGGGCCTTGGGCATAGCGGTGCACCAAGGTTTTGACCAGGTGCTCGATGTTGTGTTCCGACCCCGCCAGCCAGTAGCGCATGGTCAAAAAGAACAGGCGCAGGTCTTGTGCGGTGCCGGGGATGAAGCGCAGCAGCTTGGGCAGGCGGCGCAGCATGGCCATTTGTTTGGCCCCGGCGCTGGACGGCGCGCCAGTGTCGGAACCGGTGTCTTTGTTCTTGGCGCTGGGGCGCAGCTTTTTGAGCAAGGCCATCAGGCCACTCGATTCGCGGCCCATGACCAGCTTGCCCATGCGGGTGAGCTGGGTCACTTGAGGAGCCGACATGATGCAGACCATGGCGTCGCAGTGATCGCGGCGCGCCTGCAGGGCGTCGAGCACGGGCAGGAAATGGTCTTCCATGAACAGCATGGTGACGATGACCAGATCGGCTTGCGCCACAGCGGCCAAGCATGCGGCCAGAGCCTTGTCGCTGTCGCGCCAGGCCGAGGCGCTGTGAGTTTGCAGGTGCAGGCCAGGCAGGTCGCGGGCCAGGCGCTCGGCAGCGCTCTCGGCCGCGCTGGCCAGGTGGCTGTCCATGGTCAACAGCACCACGCTCATGCGGGGTGTGTTGGATGAGGCCTGTTTACCGGCTGAAGTGGGCTTTGGCATCGTAGAGCGTCTCCACGGTGATGGTCGCCACGCCCTGGTCTTGGGCAAATCGCTCGGTGTTGCGGCGCGCTTTGCCCCGCACAAAGAACGGGATCTTGCCCAGCTCCTTTTCGGCTTCGGGGCTCCAGGTGGCCT
>NKIP01000060.1 GCA_002256145.1 Comamonadaceae bacterium PBBC1 | reverse complement strand
CCGGTCACGTCGGTCGTGCGGAAGTAGAATTGAGGACGGTAGTTGGTGAAGAATGGCGTGTGACGGCCACCCTCTTCCTTCGTCAGGATATAGGCCTCAGCTTCAAACTTCTTGTGTGGCTTGATGCTGCCTGGCTTACACAAAACCTGGCCGCGCTCAACGCCCGTACGGTCCACACCGCGCAACAACGCACCAATGTTGTCGCCAGCTTGTCCAGAATCCAACAGCTTGCGGAACATTTCAACGCCAGTAACGGTCGACTTGATGGTGTCGCGGATACCCACGATCTCAACTTCTTCGCCAACCTTCACAATGCCGGTCTCAACGCGGCCGGTCACAACCGTACCACGACCCGAGATCGAGAACACGTCTTCGATTGGCATCAAGAATGGACGATCCAATGGACGCTCTGGCTGAGGAATATATTCATCAACCGAAGCCATCAAAGCCAAAATGGCTTCTTCGCCAATCTTCGCATCACGGCCTTCAACCGCTGCCAAAGCCGAACCCTTGGTGATGGGGATATCGTCGCCGGGGAACTGATAGCTCGACAGAAGCTCACGAACTTCCATTTCAACCAATTCCAGCAATTCTTCGTCGTCCACTTGGTCGACCTTGTTCATGAACACCACCAGCGCTGGCACGCCAACCTGACGGGCCAACAAAATGTGCTCACGGGTCTGTGGCATTGGGCCATCAGCAGCCGAAACCACCAAGATCGCGCCGTCCATCTGCGCCGCACCCGTGATCATGTTCTTCACATAGTCAGCGTGGCCTGGGCAGTCGACGTGGGCATAGTGACGGTTCGCCGTCTCATATTCCACGTGCGCGGTGTTAATCGTGATACCACGCGCCTTTTCTTCTGGCGCTGCGTCGATGTCTGCATAGCTCATCGCCTTCGCACCACCAGCCTTCGCCAGCGTCATCGTGATCGCCGCCGTCAACGTCGTCTTACCATGGTCAACGTGACCAATCGTGCCAATGTTGCAATGCGGTTTCGTACGTTCAAACTTTTCCTTAGCCAT
>NKIP01000011.1 GCA_002256145.1 Comamonadaceae bacterium PBBC1 | reverse complement strand
AAACCGCCCAAACTGATCATTGGAGCCATGATGCGCAAGCTCATTCATGTGGCTGTTGGCGTGCTCAAGTCGAACAAACCGTTCAACTCGGCACTTCACTGCGCTTGACACGCATCACAGTATCTACAGAAGACGACCAAGCCACGCTTTCCCGTAGGTCGGAGCTTCAGCTCCGACGACGCCTTCGGTGGCGTTGCCGATGCCAGATTTGCCAAGGTCGTACGTCGGGGCTAAAGCCGCCGACCTACAGAAGACGACCAAGCCACGCTTTCCCGTAGGTCGGAGCTTCAGCTCCGACGACGCCTTCGGTGGCGTTGCCGATGCCAGATTTGCCAAGGTCGCACGTCGGGGCTAAAGCCGCCGACCTCCAAAAATCATCAGTTCAGAACCGCGGCAGATCCGGGTGCTTGATGGCCCCCGCCCGCACCAGCATCTTGCCGTACTCGGCGCAGCGGTTGAGGGTTGGGATCACCTTGCCGGGGTTGAGCAGGCCCTGCGGGTCAAAGGCGCGTTTGACGGCGAACATCTGCTCGTTTTCTTCCGGGCTGAACTGCACGCACATGCTGTTCACTTTCTCAATGCCCACGCCGTGCTCGCCCGTGACGGTGCCGCCCATGGCCACACTGGTTTCCAGGATGTCGGCACCAAACAGTTCGCAGCGGCGCAGCTGGTCGGCGTCGTTCGCGTCGAACAAGATCAGCGGGTGCAGGTTGCCGTCGCCCGCGTGGAACACGTTCAGGCAGCGCAGCGCGTACTTGGTTTCCATCTCGGAGATGGCTTGCAGAATGTCGGCCAGGCGCTTGCGCGGGATGGTCGAGTCCATGCACATGTAATCGGGGCTGATGCGGCCTGACGCCGGAAAGGCATTTTTGCGACCGCTCCAGAATTTCATGCGCTGGGCTTCGTCGCGGCTCACGGTGATGGCGGTCGCGCCGCAGCCACGCAGCACTTCGCTCATTCGGCCGATTTCTTCTTCCACTTCTTCGGGCGTGCCGTCGCTCTCGCAGAGCAAAATCGCCGCCGCGCTCAGGTCGTAGCCTGCGTGCACAAAGTCTTCCACCGCGATGGTCATGGGGCCATCCATCATTTCCAGCCCGGCCGGGATGATGCCCGCAGCGATGACAGCGGCCACAGCGTCGCCCGCTTTGCGCACGTCGTCAAAGCTGGCCATGATGCAGCGGGCCAGTTGGGGCTTGGGCACCAGCTTGACGGTGACTTCGGTCGTCACGGCCAGCATGCCTTCGCTGCCAACCAGCACGGCCAGCAGGTCGTAGCCCGGGGTGTCGAGCGCATCGCTGCCAAACTCGATGGGGTCACCCTCGATGGTGAAACCGCGCACTTTGAGCACGTTGTGGACGGTGAGGCCGTATTTGAGGCAGTGCACACCGCCCGAGTTTTCGGCCACGTTGCCGCCAATCGTGCAGGCGATCTGGCTGGACGGGTCGGGCGCGTAATACAGGCCGTAAGGCGCAGCCGCTTCGCTGATGGCCAGGTTGCGCACGCCGCACTGCACCACAGCGGTGCGGCTCACGGGGTCCACGGTTTTGATCTGGTTGAAGCGGGCCATGGACAGCGTCACGCCCAGGCGGTGCGGCATGGCGCCGCCCGACAGGCCCGTGCCTGCACCGCGTGCCACCACCGGCACTTGCAGCGCGTGGCAGGCCCGCAGCACGGCTTGCACTTGCGCTTCGGTTTCGGGCAATGCCACCACCAAAGGCCGCTCGCGGTAGGCGGTCAGGCCGTCACACTCGTAAGGCGTGGTGTCTTCGGGGGTGTAGAGGATGGCGTCAGACGGCAGTACCCGGCCCAGGGCCTGCACCACGGCGCGTTGGCGCTCGGCACGTTCGGTGGCGGTCAGTTGTTGTGTTTCAGCAGGGGTGTTGGCGCTCATGGCATTCAAAACCTTGAAAAGAGGGTTTGACTGTAAGCGCAAGTCCAGTGCGTGGGGCTGAATAATCTTTGAGGGCCTTGTGAATTTAGCCGGGACAACATCAGCTTTGAATGGGGTGACTTTGTTCGGCGGCTTCAGCCCCGCCATGTCAAGCCAGCACGCTTTTGAGCCAATCGGCAAAGGTGGCGCATTCCCAGCGTTCCATGGTGCCGGTTCGCCAACACAGGTAGTGGGCGTGGGGGCTGGGCACGCTGCGTTCGAACAGGCGCACCAGTTGGCCGCTTTCCAACCAAGGCGCGCCGAGTTTGGATCGGATCAGGGCGATGCCCAGGCCTTGGGCGGCGGCGTCGCACATCAAGCCGATGTCGTTGAACGAGGAGCCGTCCATGGGCTCGGGCCAGTCCAGGTCGTGCGCTGCGAACCAGGTGCGCCAGGGCTCCAGGGGGCTGCGCAGCAGGGGCTGGCCTTGCAGCTCTTCGGCGCTGCTGAAAGGGCCGTTTTCGCGCAACCAGGCAGGTGAGGCCAGTGGGGTGACGTCGTCTTTGGCCAAGCACACATGTTCTACATCTGAATAACGGCCAGTGCCAAAGCGCACCGTCAAATCGGCGTCTTCGGCCACCACGTCCAGCAGGGGAATGCTGACTTGCAGGGTGATGTCGATTTCGGGGTAAGCGTCCAGAAAATGTTTGAGCCTGGGCATGAGCACCGAGCGGGCAAAAGTGGGCGTGACCGCCAGGCGCAGCTTGCGGCGGCCGGGCGTGTTGCTGGCGCTGGGAAAGCGCTGCAGCGACACCAGACCTTCACGCACATGGGCCAGGTATTCATTGCCTTCGGTGGTCAGGGAAAAATCGGCCCGGCCAAACAGCTTGGTGCCAATGATTTGTTCGAGCTGCTTGACCCGGTGGCTCACCGCGCTGGGCGTGACGCAAAGCTCTTCGGCCGCCTGCGTCACGCTGCGCAATCGCGCCAGGGCTTCAAAAGTCAAAAGGCACTGAATGGGCGGGATGCGTGAGTTGGCAGACATGACAGCAGGCCTTTTTTATTTGAAGATCACGGTTTTGTGGCCGTTGATCAGCACGCGGTGCTCGCTGTGCCATTTCACGGCGCGGGCCAGCACCTGGCTTTCGGTGTCGCGGCCCTGTGCGGTCAGGTCTTCGACGGTCTTGCTGTGGTCCACGCGGGCCACGTCTTGCTCGATGATCGGGCCTTCGTCCAAGTCGGCCGTGACATAGTGGGCGGTGGCCCCAATCAGCTTCACGCCCCGGTCGTGCGCTTGGTAATAAGGCTTGGCCCCCTTGAAGCTGGGCAAAAAGCTGTGGTGGATGTTGATGGCGCGACCGGCCAGCTTGCGGCACAGGTCGTCGCTCAAAATTTGCATGTAACGGGCCAATACCACCAGCTCGGCACCTTCGGCCTGGATGATTTCGAATTGCTTGGCTTCAGCCTGTTGTTTGGTGGCGGCGGTCACCGGGATGTGGTGAAAGGGCACGTTGTAGCTGGCCGCCAGTTGGTAGAACTCGCGGTGGTTGCTCACGATGGCGCGGATGTCCAGAGGGAGCAAGCCACTTTTCCAGCGAAACAGCAGGTCGTTCAGGCAGTGGCCTTCTTTGCTGACCATGATCACGGTGCGCATGGGCTGGGCTGTGGCGTGCAGGTCCCATTTCATGTCAAAGGTCTGGGCAAATGCGGCCCACTGGGCGTTCAGGGTGTCGCCGTCGATCTGGTCACAGGCAAACTGGACGCGCATGAAAAACAGACCCGTGTCGTGGTCGTTGTACTGGGCCGCTTCTTCGATGTTGCCCCCGCGCTCCAGCAAAAAACCTGACACGGCATGCACGATGCCGGTGCGGTCAGGGCAGGAGAGGGTCAGGATGTAGGTGGTCGTCGCAATGGGATTCATGGGGTGAGATTGTCGCGCATTGCACAAAGTACCTGCCATCCGACCCCATCAAACCTTCAAGCTGGGACCCGCAGAACTTGGCCCGGGAAAATGTGTTCGGGGGCGGCCAGCACCCTGGGGTTGGCTTCAAACAGTCGTTTGTATTGGTGGGGGTCGCCGTACATGCGTCTGGCAATCGCCCAAAGGGTGTCACCTGTACGCACAACGTAGGTTTGTGCTTCGGCCTCGTGCAGGGTGGCCTCTTTTTTCAGTGCACCGGTCAGTGCATCTTGGGTGGGAAGGGCTTGTGAAGCTTTGTGCGAGGCAAGTACCGCTTTTTCTAAATCTGGGGTTGAGGCGTGGCTTGCGGTGGCGGTGACGCGATTGGTCACCGATCGGTTGTGCGCTTGCAGGGCGTCAGGTTGGGTAGCCAAACGGTCCAGGTGTGCTTTGACTTGTTCTGGTGTTTCTTGTGACTGTCGCAAGTAGTCTTGTTGTGCCTGAACAAATTGCTTCTCGTTGCCCGATGGTGGGGAGACGTTTTGCAAAGAGGCCGAAACGGCGGCTTGCAGGGTTGAGGTGCTGTTTGTGGGTGAGGGGCGGGTTTGCGTCAACGATGAAGCCGCAGCTTGGGGCAATGGGGTCGTGGGCGCCGTTGCGGCCAAAGACGATGTGGGTTGGACAGGGGCTGGCCACACGGACAGTGTGGCCACTGAAGGTGTGGTGGTTGGTGGCGTGGCTTGGTATTGGCCGAACAAATAGCCTCCCATGCCGGCGGCGAGCAAGGTGGCGACGAGCCATGCGGCTTTGTATAGGCGGCGATGTTCGGCTTCGTGGGCGGTGACGATGCGCCCGTTTTTGATGACAACGTCAGGAATGGCTTGCATGTGGGTTCTCCAAAAAAAGGGACAGGTGAGGACTTCTCAGGAGGGGGTCACCGCAGCGGGCACCACGGTGGTCAGGCCCAAGGACTTCCAGGCTTGCATGCCACCCCGGTAGTACTTGAGCTTGGCGGGCGGATAGCCCAAGCTGAGCAATGACCGAATGGCACGCGAAGATTGGTCGCACCAAGGACCGTTACACCACAAGGCCAGGGACTTGGCTTTTTGGTAGTTCCAACGTTTGTTGCTGCCTTGTTCTGCCCCCAAGGCGCTCAGGATCTGGCCAATGTGCGGGTTGTCGGCTTTGATGACCGTGAAGGGAATGTTGATGGAGGTGGGGATGGTTTCGATTTTGTGGAAATCAGGCAAGCGAGCGTCGATCACCAAGCCTTTGCCGCTGGGCACTTGCTGGCTCATGAAGTCCAACAATTCCAACTCGCCCAAGGTTTCCACGCCAGGCGCGACGACCATCGCATGGATACAGAACTCCGGACAGGGGCGAGAGGTTTTGGCGAAGTCGTCAATGATTTTGTGGCCCGTGTCTTGGATGCGTTGTATCCGCACGGCTTGCCCCCCATGAACCACATCCACAGCACTCAAAGTGGGCGTGATTTTGACTTTGAGCTCTTGTGCTGCCAAGACGCTGGAGCCCAGCGCGGCCCACAGCAGAACCCATGGCATTGTTTTTGATGTGTGCATACCACCCCGTATTTAATTAAAAAGCATTCTTTTATTTTGATGGATTCTGGTCGTCAGGAACAGGGGGTATCCGTTCGGGGAGAAGAAAAATGCTGCAAACGGTGTGTCAAAGTGGCTTTGAGAGGGGGTATTGAGGTCTCGGTCTCATCAGCCCTGCATTGGCTTTGTGTCATTCACGCGCCTGCATGGGGCGTGGCCGTCCTTTAAACTAGGATTCCACCTGATTCAACCCAAGGAGTGCGTTCGTGAACAACCATGACATCCCCATGGACAACCAATGGTTGCCCTTCACCCCCAACCGTACTTTCCGCCAGGACCCCCGGGTCTTTGTGGGGGCCGAAGGCATGCACTTCACCACGCACGATGGCAAAAAGGTCATCGACGGCATCTCCAGCCTCTGGTGCGTGGGCGCGGGACACAACCGCAAGCCCATCAACGAGGCCATCAAAAACCAGCTGGACACGCTGGACTACGCCACGGCTTTTCAGGCCAGCAACGACAAGGCCTTCAAAGCGGCGCAGATGATTGCCGACATGGCCCCCGGTGACCTGAACAAGGTGTTGTTTTGCAATTCCGGCTCGGAAGCGGCCGACACGGCCCTGAAAGTGGCGCTGGCCTATCACCGCGCCCGGGGCGAGGGGCACCGCACGGTGTTCATTGGGCGTGAAAAGGGTTATCACGGCGTCAACTTTGGCGGCATGAGCGTGGGTGGCTTGCCGGCCAACCGCAAGGCATTCGGTGCACAACTGCTGCCCCGGGTTGACCACATGCGCTTCATTCATGACCCGGTCAACCACCCCTACATCCACCACGAAGAACCTGTGTGGGCCGAAGACCCGCTGCTGGAGCTGGAAAACCGCATTTTGGTGTTGCATGACCCGAGCAACGTGGCCGCCGTGATCGTCGAGCCCATTGCAGGCAGCGCGGGCTGGTACATCCCGCCCCAAGGCTATGTCAAGCGCTTGCGCGAGATTTGCGACAAACACGGCATCTTGCTGATTTTTGACGAGGTGATCACCGGATTTGGTCGCTTGGGTGTGAACTTTGGCGCTGACTTTTACGGCGTGGTGCCCGACATGCTGAACTTCGCCAAGGCCGTGACCAACGGCGTGATTCCCTTGGGCGGTGTGATTTGCCGCGATTTCATCTACGACGCGATGATGAACGCCAATTCACCGCAGCATGCCATCGAGTTTTTCCACGGTTACACCTATTCCGGTCACCCTGTGGCTTGCGCAGCGGCCATTGCCACGCTGGACTTGATGAAGGAAGAAAACCTGTTTGCCCGCGCGGGCCAGCAAGGCCGGGTGCTGGGCGACGCGATGCACAGTGCCTTGAAGGGCTTGCCCAACGTCATTGGCATCCGCACGCTGGGTCTGGCTGGCGCGGTCGAATTGGCCAGTATCCCCGGCACGCCTGGCAAGCGGGCCTATGACATCTTCATGGACTGCTTCCACAAAGGCGTTTGGGTGCGACCTGCGGGCGAAAACATTGTCATTTGCCCGCCCTACATCGTGGAAGACGCGCACATCGACCAGATTGTGCAGACCGTGGCCGACAGCATCCGCCGTCACGCCTGACGGCCCTTTGATGACCATCACCCGACCGCCCGTTTGGGCGGTCTTTTTTTGAGCCGATGAATTTTCATGACCTGACCCGTGTGGCGCTGACCTTGATGCTGGCGCTGGTTGCGGCCGAGCTGTGCGTGTGGCTGCACACACCCATTCCCTGGATGCTGGGGCCTTTGTTGGCGACGGCGCTGGCTTCGGTGCTGGGTGCCCCCACACGCAGTGCCCACATGCTGCGCAACGCCGGGCAATGGGTCATTGGCGCAGCTTTGGGCCTGTATTTCACGCCGCAAGTCAGCGCCCTGGTGGTCAGCCTGTGGTGGGCGATTGTGCTGGCTGTGCTGTGGGCGCTGGTGCTGGGCGGCTTGTTTGGCCTGTGGCTGCAACGCCAACATGCGGCCGATTTTGCGCACCTGCCGCTCGGTGCAGGGCGAGCCACCAGCTACTTTGCCAGTGCCATTGGCGGCGCGTCCGAGATGACCTTGCTGGCCGAGCGCCATGGGGGACGCACCGATTTGGTGGCGGCAGCGCACAGCGTAAGGCTGGTCATTGTGGTGATGTCGGTGCCTTTTGCGATGCAGTGGGCGCAAAGCCATTGGGGCTTGCAGGTCGATGCGCGTTTGTTGTCGGGACCGCGTGTGGCGCAGTGGCCTGGCTTGTTTTGGCTGGGGCTGGCCACGGCAGCAGGTGCGCTGGTCATGAAGTGGCTCAAGCGCAGCAACCCGTGGTTCATGGGCGCTTTGCTGGCCTCGATGTGTCTGACTTTGTCGGGCGTGAACTGGTCGGCGGTGCCGACGGACTTGTCGAATGCCGCGCAGTTGGTCATTGGCGTGAGTCTGGGGGTGCGGTTTCAGCGTGAGTTTTTGCACACCGCGCCGCGCTGGTTGGTGTCGGCCGCGATCGGCAGTGGGGTCATGATGGCTTTGTCCGTCGGGTTTGGCGGCTTGCTGGCCTGGGCCACCGGGCTGCACCCGGCCACGCTGATTTTGGGCACTTCGCCCGGTGGCATTGCCGAGATGGCGATCACGGCCAAGGTCTTGCAGTTGGGGGTGCCCGTGGTCACGGCGTTTCAGGTTTGCCGTCTGGTGGCGGTGCTGATGTTGGTGGGGCCGCTGTTCCAGTGGATCAACAGGCGTAAAAAAACCGCCTGAGGGCGGTTTTTTGCAGCTTGGTGGCTTGAGCCCCGACAGGATGGATCACCGGTGTTGGTCGGGGCTGAAGCCACCGACCTGGAGCCATCGCCAAGTGGGGTCAGTGCACCACCACAGGCTGCTGGGCCAGACCTGTGTAGCCTTCGAGCGTGTCTTCGACTTCTTCTTGTGTAGGGGTGTGCTGCTGCCAGGCTTGAATTTGTTGCTGAAACATTTCGGCCCAAGAGCCGTCCAGGTACACCTCTTTGCCCGAGCGTTTGTCCACGATTTCAAAACCATGTCGCTCCAGCATGGGTTTGCTGGGGGCGGGCGATGATTCGCTGGGCGCATTGGCCAGCATGTGCATCACAGCAAAAGTTTCAGATTCATAGAGCAAGTTCATGACTTCATTCTCCCTCAAGTTGTCCCCGTCAAGTCAGGCGGTTTGTAACAACGTGAGTCGCAAGGGGTTTTTAACCGGGTGTGTTGCTGGCGGGCAAAGGGGGCAAGGGGGCTTGGCCTATCAGGTTCAGGTCAATGAAGTTGCCGTTGACTTGGGTGATGCGAATGCGCACGGGCAACCACTGGTGTTCGCGGGCCACCCAAAACTCGACTTGGGCGTCAAAACGGTTGCGCGGTTGACACACCCATTTGGTGGCCTGCAGGTCCACGCCATTGGCGGTGATGGTTTCCACCTTGTCCAAGGTCAGCAGCCAGGGCAAAGCGTCGCGCACGGTGGCAATCTGGATTTGCAAACGGGTGCCCGGCACAAAACGTGCGCCATCGGCGGCCATGGCAGCCGCCAATTGGGCGTACAGGCTGATTTGGTCTTGCGCACCGGCTTGCAAAACTGCCGTTGGTGCATTGCTGCTGAACACGATGCGCTGGCCAGCCTGGTCAAAATGGCTGGCACGTTCGCTGCGCCAACTGTCCGAAAACCGGATGGGCTGCAGTCCTGTGGATGAAATTTGTCCTTGGCTGCGCCACTGCCGTGAGCCCAGCAAAAACGCTTTGACCGTCAGTGTCATGTCGTAGCGGGCATCGTTGTGTTGCCAGCTCAAGCTGCCACTGGCGGTGTACTGGAGGCCTTTTTCTTGGCCTGTTAAGCGGTAATTGAGCAAAGTCGAAGATGGCACTGCGCCCAAAGGGATGCCGGGCAGGGCCATGGTGGCCGACGCAATCGGCTCCGCTGGCGTGATCGGCACAGCTTGGGGTTCGGCCGGTGACGATGCGTCCACCCTCGGATTGACGGGTGGAGTCACCTCAGTGGGGGGGGCGCTGGTCGGTAGATCGGTTGTGTTGGTGTTGTTGGGATCAAGCTGGCCCAAGGGCGGTGAATGGGGGGCTGAAGCCGAGGCATCCAGTGGGGCTTCATCGGGTGCTTTGGCCACGTCGTCAGGGGTGGCGGTGACTGCCAGCTCTGGACTTTGGGCTGGGGCCGGCACCGGTACTGAAGGCTTGGGTGCAACAGGGGGCTTGACCACTTGCGCTATGCGGGTTTGGCTGGGCGCCTGAGGTTTGGGCGTTGAAAGACGTACGGGGCTGACGGTGGCGCTTGCAATGGTGCGGGTTTGCATGGCCCCCACGCGTGTGGGCGGGTCTTGCAAACGCCAGATCCGAGCATCACCCATGCCCAGCAGCAAAGCCATGTGCACAGCCAGGACCGCCACGGCCAAAAGCAAGAGCGTCTTTTTGGCGGGTCTGCCCGTCCGTGAAGAGAAGGGGTGCGGGGCCGTCATGGACGCCGTGCTCAAGTTGGACGCCAACCCAAATCGCTGGAAAGCAAGGCGGCAAAGGCACGCAATGGCTTGGCCACCGAGCCGTGCCAGTCCGTGTCCAGCGTGGCAGAAGAACCCAAAGCCACCACGCCCAAGGCCAAATGCCCGTCGGCATTGAACACAGGCGCACAAAAGCCCGAGATGCCGGGCAACAAGACGTTGACCACCCGACCCAATCCTTGGTGGCGGGTTTCTTCCAAAATGGCACGCACTTGGGCCTGTGTCGAGGGCAAGTCGGTGCGACCGAGTTTGCGGACCAAAGCCAGTTCTGATTCGATCATGGGTTGGGCTTTGTCGACCCCACCGCCGTGGCCCATGAAGGCGGCAAAACAACGGCCGGTGGCGGACGACAGCAGGGGCATCACATCGCCCAAGCGCAAATTGACCGGCACGGTCAAGGGGGTCTCTTGCCAATGGACCAGCGTTGGGCCACGGTTTCCCCAAACCGCCAAAGCCAAAGTGTGGCCGGTTTGATCCAGTAAAGCGGGCAAGCGTTCACGCGCCAATTTGACGGCGTCAAGACGCGACAAACTGGCAAGACCCAAGCGCAAGGCGGCCGGGCCGAGCTCGTAACGGGTGTTGCCATCTTGCACCACCAAGTGCAGGCGTTGAAAACTCACCAAATAGCGGTGCGCCTTGGCTGCACTCATGCCCGCCGAGCCCGCGAGGTCGCGCAGCATGAGGGGGCCAGGGGCTTGTGCCAGCACATCCAGCAGTGCAAAGCCCACCTCAACCGACTGGATGCCCGCGCGTTCTTTGTCCTCAATCAGGGGGGTGTCTGCGGGTCTTGGGCTGGGCATATGGTCTAAAATTAATTTTTCGTTTAGTTAAATGAGTTTAACAATACGTAATTTTGCCGTGTTTCCCCATGTGAACAGCGGCCACCACACAAGGACACCTTCAAGATGAAATTGGCGACCTACAAAGACGGCTCACGCGATGGTCAGTTGGTGGTGGTCTCGCGCGACCTGAGCATCGCGCATTATGCGACGGGCATCGCCAGCAAGCTTCAGCAAGCGCTCGATGACTGGAATTTTCTGGCACCCCAACTGCAAGACCTGTACACCACCTTGAACCAAGGCAAAGCCCGTCATGCTTTTCCCTTTGACCCCGAGCGCTGCATGGCCCCTTTGCCGCGTGCTTACCAGTGGGCGGATGGCTCAGCATATTTGAACCATGTAGAGCTGGTACGGGCCTCACGGAACACCGAGGTGCCCACCAGCTTTTACACTGACCCTCTGATGTACCAGGGCGGCAGCGATGATCTGTTGGGCCCCTGTGACCCGGTGGTGTGCGCCAACGAAGCGTTTGGCATCGACTTTGAGGCCGA
Source organism: Comamonadaceae bacterium PBBC1 (assembly GCA_002256145.1). Classification (GTDB taxonomy): domain Bacteria; phylum Pseudomonadota; class Gammaproteobacteria; order Burkholderiales; family Burkholderiaceae_C; genus Limnohabitans_A. The sequence continues at coordinate 129,001 of NKIP01000011.1, read as the reverse complement.
GATCGCGGTCATCACGGGGGATGTGCCCATGCAAACCCCCGCCGACGAAGCCATCGAGGCCGTGCGCTTGATCATGCTGGCCAACGACGTGAGCCTGCGCAACCTGATTCCGAACGAGTTGGCCAAGGGCTTTGGCTTCTTGCAAGGCAAACCCGCCACCGCCTTCAGCCCTGTGGCCGTGACGTCCGATGAACTCGGTGAGGCTTGGAAAGGGGGACGCGTGCACTTGACCATGCAGTGCACCTGGAATGGCCGCAAAGTGGGCATGTGCGAAGCCGGACCCGAAATGACCTTTCATTTTGGCCAGCTGATCGCGCACCTTTGCAAAACCCGCCATGTTCGCGCAGGTTCCATCGTGGGCAGCGGTACGGTCAGCAACAAGAGTGTGCAAGTCAAGGGCACGCCACAATGGCCCAAAGGCTACAGCTGCATCGCCGAAAAACGTGCCATCGAAACCATCCAGGACGGCCAGCCCAGCACCGAATACATGAAGTACGGTGACACCATCCGCATCGAGATGAAGGGCCAAAACGGTGAAAGCTTGTTTGGGGCGATTGAGCAGGAAGTTGTGCCTTTGGTGGGGTGACTTGCAAGAAAAAAGTCTTTTCAATTGATCAGCGGATCGGTCATCGGCATGGGGCGGATGGCGTCACAACAGCGTGTTTGAAAACGCTATTGGCGCTTGTCCTGCTCCGATAGGCCCGTTGTGCCCAGCCCCATGTTGATCGAATTGGACAAAGCGCCGCACGCTGTTGCGGCTTGGTCCACCTTGCGGGAACGTGTGAAACAGGCCTTGGATCTGTCACTGGCCAAAGCCCTGCCCGAGCAAGGCGACTGGTCCATGGTGGTGCCGGTCATGCGCTGTCAATGCGCCGATTGCCGACAAGTGATGACCTTCCTGAAAAATCACGACAGCGCAAACGTGTTGCTGGCCATGGCAGAGGCCCGGCGAAAACACATCCTTGAAGAGTTTGGTCAATCCGGTCTGGGGCTGACGATGGAGGTGTTGCGCCAAGGTTCACCCCATAAACTGCGCATCACCAAGCCAGTCAACTTGCGCGAAAAAGCCGCACAGCAGCGTGTGCAGCATGAACAGTGGCGTGCTGCACTTGGCTGAAATCTATGCTCTCAGTCCAATGATGCTTGCGTTGCCCCCATGGATACGAGGGTGGTGCACCTGAATATTCACGCAAAACGTCCAACTCAAAACCACCCGTTCAGTGCGCTGCGTGTTCAAGCCAAGGATTCAATAGGGCCACACCGGTCGCTTCAAAATCCGACACATTGCGTGTCACGACGGTGAACCTGTGCTCAAGGGCTGTGGCCGCGATCATCGCGTCCCGGTCTGAGCGCGGGTTCGGGATATGCAGTGATGCGCACACGGGTGCTGTGTTCTCTGCAAAGGGCAAGATGCGCCCCGAAAAAGCAGCGCGAACGCCACCCAGCCAATGGCGCAAAGCGCTGCCCTGCGGCGGTGTTTTGCGCTCCAACGCCTGAATGCCCAATTCCAACTCCAGCAGCGTGATGGCCGACAAAAAGAGTTGATTGCTGGGCTGGCCTGCGGCCCATTGGCGTACCGCCATGGACGGGTTGGGCTTGCCCTGGCGCAGCTCGGAAATGACGTGGGTGTCCAGTACGAACATGGTTCGCTTTCAATCCAAGTTCGCGGCTTGAATTTGAATGCCCAGCTTGGGCGGATCAAACGCGATGCCTTCACCGCCCGGTATGCCTTCCATCACCTCCAGCAATGACGGGGCGGCCTTTCCGGCCATGCGGTAGTAATCGTCGATTTTGAGCAGTGCAAACGCGGGGCGGCCCCGGTCGGTGATGAACACAGGTCCATCCATGGCAGCGCGTTTGGCGGCTGACACGTCTCGTGTGAAGTCGCGGCTTGAAAACGTGTGAATGCTCATCTTCGACTCCAAATGACTAAATGTTTGTATGTTACGACAATTGCCTGGCTTGTCAATGCTCAGGGCTTACTGTGCTGGATGCCGTTCACTACGTGAAGCGTAAAAAAGCCATTTACGCTTCACGTTTGAAGCGCAAATCCCTAAAATACGCTTCATGTACCTCTGGCAATCCCCTTACTGGCCTGAATTTCAGGTCGATCTGGTCGCGCTGCAACCGGCGTTGGCCTCTGCACGCTATGCGCAAGGGCGGTCAATGGGACTCGCCAGCCATCTGCAACTGATGGACTTGGGTGCATTGGAACTGCAAGGCTGGGCCGACGAAGCCATCGCCACGGCGCAGATCGAAGGTGAGATTCTGCAAGTCAATTCGGTGCGGGCCTCAGCCGCCCGGCGCTTGGGCATGGCTGACGCCAAAGCGCTAGATCGTGATGCAAGGACAGAAGCCACGCTCGACGTGCTGCAAGCGGCCATCGAACAAAGCCTGCAGCCCTTGAGCCACGAAACTCTGTACGGCTGGCAAGCTGCCTTGTTCCCGGCCGGGCGCAGCGGCATTCAGAAAATCCGCACAGGCGCTTACCGCGACCATGCTGAACCCATGCAAATCGTCACGCCCCGCATGGGCAAGCCCGACATCGTGCATTACCAGGCACCCGATTCTGCCGATGTGCATGCGCAGATGACGCGGCTGATCGACTGGTTCAACAGCAGCCTGGGCCAAACCGATGGTCTGGTGCGTGCAGCGCTGGCACACCTTTGGATCGAAGCCATTCACCCCTTCGAAGACGGCAACGGCCGCGTGGGCCGTGCGCTAATTGAAATGGCCCTTGCGCAAGACCTGAAAACCGACAAGCGTTTATGGAGCCTGTCGCAGCAAATGTGGCTGGACCGGGCGGGCTACTACGCCCAACTGCAAGTGGCCACAGGGCAAGCTCACATGGACGTGACGCCTTGGGTGCAGTGGTTCGTGGGCTGTGTGCACAAAGCCGCCGATGCCACCTGGGACCACATGCAAGCGGCCATGCGAAAAACCCGCTTCTGGTCCGGACTGCGCGAGCAACACCCGCAGCTCACGCTCACACAAACCAAGGCGATCAACAAACTTTATGACGTGGGGCCTGACGGATTTACCAACGGCATCAGCACAGAGAAATACGTGAACCTGTGCCGCGTGTCACGCGCTACGGCCTACCGTGAACTCACGGCACTCTGCGAGATGGGGGTGTTGGTGCAGACGGGGACGGGGCGGGGGACGCGGTACAAGCTCAGCCCCGCTGTCAGCGAGTCGAGGCATTAAGCTGATCAACGATAAATCCAAAATCGAAAAAAGAGTCGAAGCATGAGTGTTGCAAACGCTGATCTTGAGGAGGACCATTCCTATGTCTGCAAGTTCCGTGAGATCAATGAAAAATTCTTGAGTCTCTTGCCCAAACTGGAAATTTATATACCGACCGTGGCACAGCTGAATGATCCGTTGGAAGGTGTGTTGACTGAGGGTTATGCGGTGAGTTGCAACCCGCCACCAGTCAAGAGCGATGTGGAGTCCTATTTGCAGACTGTGGGCATTTATTCTGTTTCGATTCACAAGCAAAAATGGCATGGATCCAACTTTTTGCCAATGTGGGCCTCATACGCCAACAATCACAGTGGTGTTTGCATGGTACTCAAACGAAAGCATCTGACCGATGAACGATTCAAATGGGTGAAGGTGCAATACGTTACACACCCACACAATCACAAAAACGAACAACCCCAACGCTTGATGCCACCCACATTCACACAAGATTTATTTGGCAATGCACAAGCCAAGCTGTCGGAAAAATATGACTACTGGCGACACGAACATGAATTTCGTTTGATCGCGCAACCCGGATCCACGGGGCATCAAGCCATGGATCAATTTTTCGACTTGCATGCACTGGTTTTTGGATTCAGTGCCAAGCAAGAAGAAATTTTGAATGTGCTGAACCAATTGCCCGACGACACAAAACACAAGCTGATGAGTGCGGATGATGTGGGCATTTTTCAGGTCGTTAAACCGAATACGTTGTTCATGATTGAGCCATTGGATAACTTGCGGCCGTCATTGAAACTTGAATGAGCCATCAATTCGACTTGTGACTCATGCAACGCCGCTTTAACCGCCCAGCTTCTTCATCAACAAAGCATTCACCTGCCCAGGATTGGCCTTGCCCTTGCTGGCCTTCATGATCGGGCCGACCAGGCCGTTCAGGGCCTTGGCGTTGCCCGCCTTGAACTCTTCAACGTTCTTGGGGTTGGCTGCCAGCACGTCGTCGATGATCTTTTCCAGCTCACCCGTGTCGTTCATCTGCTTGAGGCCTTTGGCTTCGATGATGGCGTCGACTTCGCCTTCGCCGTTCCACAGACCTTCAAACACCTGACGCGCCGCGTTGTTGCTGATGGTGTTGTCGCTGATGCGGCCGATCAGGGCGGCCAGTTGGGCCGCACTCACGGGCGCTTGCTCAATCGCCATCTCGCTGGCATTCAAGCGGCGTGAGACTTCGCCCATGATCCAGTTGCTGGCCAGTTTGGCTTGGCCGCATGCTTTGGCCGTGGCTTCAAAGTAGGCGGAGACCGCTTTGCTTTGCGTCAGTTGCGTGGCGTCGTATTCGGGCAGGGCGTAGTCTTTGACGAAGCGCTCGGCCATCACGCGGGGCAGCTCGGCCATCTCGCCTTTGACGCGCTCCACCCAGTCGCGGCCGATCAACAGTGGTGGCAGGTCGGGGTCGGGGAAGTAGCGGTAGTCAGCGGCGTCTTCCTTGGTGCGCATGGCGCGGGTCTCGCCCGTGTCGGGGTCGAACAGCACGGTGGCTTGCTGGATGGTGTGGCCGTCTTCGATCTGGTCGATCTGCCAGCGCACTTCGTAGTCAATCGCCTGCTGCATGAACTTGAAGCTGTTCAGGTTCTTGATCTCGCGGCGCGTGCCCAGAGGTGCCCCAGGTTTGCGCACCGACACGTTGGCATCACACCGGAAACTGCCTTCTTGCATGTTGCCGTCGCAGATGCCGATCCAGGTGACGATCTTGTGCAGCTCTTTGGCATAGGCCACGGCTTCTTCGCTGCTGCGCATGTCGGGCTGGGTCACGATTTCCAGCAGGGGCGTGCCTGCGCGGTTCAGGTCAATGCCCGACTGGCCGATGAAGTCTTCGTGCAGTGATTTGCCCGCGTCTTCTTCGAGGTGGGCACGTTCCAGGCGCACGGTTTTGCGCACGGTCTCTTTGCCCACTTCCAGAAAGAACGACACCTCACCGCCTTGCACGACAGGGATCTCAAACTGGCTGATCTGGTAGCCCTTGGGCAGGTCGGGGTAGAAGTAGTTTTTGCGGGCAAAGATGCTGCGCTCGGCGATGTGCGCGTTGATGGCCAGGCCAAATTCAATCGCACGTTCCACAGCGCCGATGTTCATCACGGGCAGCGTGCCGGGCAAAGCCATGTCCACCGCGCAGGCTTGTGTGTTGGCTTCGGCACCAAAGGCCACCGAGGCGCGGCTGAAAATTTTGCTTTTGGTCGAAAGTTGGGCGTGTGTTTCGAAGCCGATGACGACTTCGTAGCCTTGGACGAGTTTGGGTGCAGTCATAAAAGATGGGCGAGATTGGCTTGAAGCAGAATTTTTGTGGCGAGGTTTTGAAAGTCGTCGTATGCGGCGCGAACAGTGGCCATTTGTGAACCACTGACACCGTCTGCGCTTTTCAAAGAAAAAATGGGTTTGCGGGCCTCTTGGCCGATGGGTACGATGCTTTTGTAGTGGCGCAGCAATGCCAGAGCAAACGGGTCGTCTTCAATTTTTGGAGTGTTGTCAGTTGTTGTTTCTTCGATGTATTTGCGGTAGTCGCTCGGAATCTGATCCACCCATTGTTTGTAAGCTTGTACGGGTCGAGACAAACGTACTTGGTGTTGCATGGCAACGTAGCCTAAGACGTGCATATCACCCTTGGGCAATGTGTAGTCGTTGAAGGGCTTGGCGCTTCGGGTCTCCCACGATTTGCGCCAGACGCGCAATGCCGGGCCTATGTTTTGCAAGCCCCTCAAAGAAAACAAATCTGCGCCCAGCGGAACAATGACGTGGTCGGTGCCCAGCAAAACTGAGCGATTGATGGCACCCAAGTTCGGGCCAATGTCAAAAATGATGATGTCTGCTTCGCATTGGGACGCCGCTTCTTGTGCGCAGCGCCAAAACGCCGTCAAGATATCAAAAGACTGGCCATAGGTGTCTGAGTTGTCCGAATTGGCATTGCTCCATTGCTCGGACAATTGATCTTCAAAAGAAGACAGACCCAAGTCGCCCGCAATCAAATGCAACTTGGGCGTGATTTCTTGAAGCTTTGGCGTCACGTAATCGCCGTTTCCAGTCAAGGGTTGCACAGCGCGGTAAATGGTTTGCGCGCACGATGCATCGTCCCAAAGCGCTTGTAATGCTTCGTCACGCAAGAAAGAAGCGCTGAGCTTGGCTTGCGGATCGCAATCCACAGCCAGGACGTGCACCCCCATGATCGCGAACATGTGGGCGATGTGGTAAATCAAACGGGTCTTTCCGGCACCCTCGTTGACGTTGAAAAAAGTGAAAACGGGTCTCGTCATGCTCGTTTCCGCATCGTCATACTGACGTAGTTGGCGCTGGGGTCCAGTTCCAACGGTGGATTGCCATTGCTGAGCAGTTCGCTGCGCGCCAGGCCGATGCCCGCACCAAAGCGCTGTACAAATCCCAAGTCTTTCAATGCGCCAGCCAAATTCGGGTTGCGATAGCCCACTGCATAGGGTTGTCCAAACTCTTCAAGGCCCATGCCAAATGGCCCACCAGGATTGGTGATGCGGATGCGGTCATTGAACCAATAAACACGAATGGGCGCATTGCTGCCAAAGTAGCTGCGATGCATCACGGCATTGCGAAACAGCTGTTGAAACGCCACTTTGGGGTACTGCGAAAACCGCTGTTCACGGTCTTGCGAAGTGAAGTCAATCGGTATCTGGTTGTGGGCCTTGAATTTGGCTTCGGTGCTTTGAATGACATCGGCAATGTTGCCGTGAATCTCTTGCTGATCCAGAACGGGACTGGTTTCGTCGTCACCGGCAAAACGCACAAACTGGACATAGGCACCGGGCACGGCATCGGCAGGAGACAAGCCCAAACAAAGCATGCCCAAGACCGTGGGATAGAGCACGCCATCTCGGCCTTGCCCTGCCATCTTGGTGCTGGCCAGACGCTCTTCTTGCGTACGACCATTGGCTTGCAAAACATCTGGTGCAAAGGCTTGCACCACATATTGATTTTTGAAGTAGTCCAGATTCAAGTCATGGATGTGGAAACCTTCCAGGACTTGCGCGTCATCAGGCTGGTCTTTGTTACGGCGCTTTTCATTCAAGCGGCGCTCTTCCTCCGCGTTGGCTTGGTGTGTGACGTTGCCAGGACGCACCCAAATGCGTTGGTCAAATTTAACGGGTGTGGAAATGCTGGGCTGAATTTCGATGCACAAAATGGCTTGCCCAAGATGCTGACGCCGCACCGTGACAAAGCTGGGGAAAGGCAGGATTTTCCCCTCTCCACGAATCGATAAAACCTTCTGCTCCAACTCGTCGTCAATGGTGAGTCCAGAGGGTGAGCCATCGTCATTCACACCCAAGGCAATGACGCCGAACTCTTCATTCCCGTTCAAGTCGTTGGCAAAGGCGCAGATCGTGCGGCATATTTTTTCTTTGCCATCGCCTTTGCTGGAGAAGTCACTTTTGAATTCGCACCGATAAGACTCACCTGCTGCAATGAGGTGAGCGATCGTTTCATCGGATGCGCGGTACACGTCAAATCCCCTGAGGCTTTTGCAGGTGGAAATCGGTGGCTTGTTGCAGTCGGTGCGCAGCGTTCAGCAGCTGGGCTTCTTTGAAGTAGTTGCCGATCAGCTGCAGGCCCACGGGCATGCCCTGTGCGCCAAATCCAGCGGGCACGCTCATGCCGGGCAGGCCGGCCAGCGATGCAGGCAGCGTGAAGATGTCGGCCAGGTAGTCGGCCACCGGGTCGTTCGCGTTCTCGCCAAATTTCCAGGCCACAGAGGGGGCCACGGGGCCAGCGATCACGTCGCATTCTTTGAATGCGTTTTGGAAGTCATCGGCAATCATGCGGCGGATTTTTTGCGCTTGCAGGTAGTACGCGTCGTAGTAGCCGTGAGACAGCACGTAGGCACCCGTCATGATGCGGCGCTTGACTTCGTTGCCAAAGCCTTCGGCGCGGGTCTTTTTGTACATGTCCACCAGGTCGGTGTAGTCCTTGGCGCGGTGGCCAAACTTCACGCCGTCAAAGCGGCTGAGGTTGGAGCTGGCTTCGGCCGGGGCAATGATGTAGTAAACCGGAATCGACAACTCGGTGCGCGGCAGGCTGATCGGCACCAGCTTGGCACCGAGTTTTTCGTACTCGCGCAAAGCGCCGTCCACGGCGGCACGCACGTCGGTTGCCAAGCCTTCGCCAAAGAACTCTTTGGGAATGCCAATGCGCAGGCCTTCAATGGAGCTGTTGAGCGATGCCGAAAAGTCTTCACTGGGCATGTCCAGCGAAGTCGAGTCACGGTCCAAATCTGCGCCGCACATGGCACTCAGCAAGAGCGCGCAGTCTTCGGCGCTGCGGGCCATAGGGCCAGCTTGGTCCAGGCTGGAGGCGTAAGCGATCATGCCGTAGCGTGATGCACGGCCATAGGTGGGTTTGATGCCGGTGATGCCGCAAAAGCTGGCCGGCTGGCGGATCGAGCCGCCCGTGTCGGTGCCGGTGGCCGCAGGGGTCAGGCCAGCGGCCACGGCAGCAGCGCTGCCGCCCGACGAGCCGCCGGGCACACGGGCCGTGTCCCAAGGGTTTTGCACTGGGCCATAGGCCGAGTTTTCGTTGGCCGAGCCCATGGCGAATTCGTCGCAGTTGAGCTTGCCCAAAGTGACCATGCCCGCCGTGCGCAGGCGCTGCACCACGGTGGCGTCAAAGGGCGAGCGGTAGCCGCTCAAAATCTTGGAGCCTGCGGTGGTCGCAAAGTCTTGCGTGACGAACACGTCTTTGTGCGCCACAGGCACGCCTTCGAGGGGGCCAGCCGTGCCGTCCGCCAGTTTGGCGTCCGAAGCTTGGGCCTGGGCCAGCGTGACTTCGCTGTCGATGTCCAGAAAGGCGTTGTGCGGGTTGCCGCCCATGCGGGCCAAAAAGCGCGTGGCGACTTCGACGGCGCTGACTTCTTTGGTTTGTAAAAGGGTGGCCAGCGCTTTCACGCTGAGGTTGTGCAGATCACTCATGGCTTACTCGATGACTTTGGGGACCAGGAACAGGCCGCGCTCGACGACGGGGGCGCTTTGCTGGTTCAGATCGCGTTGGTTGGGTTCGCTCGCCAGGTCGGGACGCAGGCGCAGCGTGATGTCCTGAATGGCCGCCACGGGGTGGGCCATGGGCGTGATGCCGGTGGTGTCCACCGCCTGCATGGCTTGCACGATGCCAAAAAAGCCGTTGATTTGAGTGAGCATGCGCTCGCTTTCGTCCGGCTTGAGTTCCAGCCGGGCGAGGTTTGCAATGCGGGCAATATCCTGTGAGGTCAGCGACATGGTTTAAACGGGAGGTAAAAGGTCAGTTTTTCCAGGTTTCGCAAGGCTTGTGTGCGTACGAGTGACCAGGGGATCGGGTATTATCCTGTGTTTGCTGCAGTGACAAGAACCTTCTTGACACCTGACTGCACGCAAACCCAGATTTGATTGTTGTGCGCACCCACCCTGAATCCCCAAGCGAATGGGTTGTGGCACCTAAGGATTTCCGAATGTTTTCTTCATTCCGCCGTTATTTTTCCAGCGACCTGGCCATTGACCTGGGCACTGCCAACACCCTGATTTTTGTGCGCGACAAAGGCATTGTCCTCGATGAGCCATCGGTTGTGGCCATTCGCCACGAAGGCGGCCCCCAAGGCAAAAAGACCTTGCAAGCGGTTGGCCACGAAGCCAAGGCCATGCTGGGCAAAGTGCCTGGCAACATCGAAGCCATCCGCCCCATGAAGGACGGCGTGATCGCCGACTTCACCGTCACCGAGCAGATGCTCAAGCAGTTCATCCGCATGGTGCACCCCCGCAGCACCTTCCGCCCCAGCCCCCGCATCATCATTTGTGTGCCTTGCGGCTCCACCCAGGTCGAGCGCCGTGCGATTCGCGAATCGGCACTCGGCGCAGGCGCTTCTGAGGTGTACCTGATTGAAGAACCCATGGCCGCAGCCATCGGCGCGGGTCTGCCCGTGTCGGAGGCTTCGGGCTCCATGGTGGTCGACATCGGCGGCGGCACCACCGAAGTGGGCGTGATCTCGCTGGGCGGCATGGTCTACAAAGGCAGCGTGCGCGTGGGCGGTGACAAGTTTGACGAAGCCATCATCAGCTACATCCGCCGCAACTACGGCATGCTGATTGGAGAACCCACAGCCGAATCGATCAAGAAAAACATCGGCTCGGCCTTTCCAGGCAGTGAAGTCAAGGAGATGGAAGTCAAAGGCCGCAACCTGTCCGAAGGCGTGCCACGCAGCTTCACCATCAGCTCCAACGAAATCCTCGAAGCCCTGACCGATCCGCTCAACCAAATCGTCTCGGCCGTCAAGACCGCGCTGGAGCAAACCCCACCTGAACTGGGTGCCGACATTGCTGAGCGCGGCATGATGCTCACCGGTGGTGGTGCCTTGCTGCGTGACTTGGACCGCTTGCTGGCCGAAGAAACCGGCCTGCCGGTGCTGGTGGCCGAAGATCCGCTGACCTGTGTGGCGCGTGGTTGTGGCATGGCACTGGAGCGCATGGACCAGCTGGGCAGCATTTTCACCAGCGAGTAAAGCACTGCAGGTCAACGCTCGGGCGTGGACCTGCAGACGATTGACCCCCATCATCCGGTGCGACTGAACCATGGCTCTGGATACGATTGAGCGCAGCGCCCCGCCGATTTTTCGGCAAGGCCTTTCTTCGACCTCCAAGATGTTGCTGTTGGGCTTGTTGTCCATCTTGCTGATGGCCGCTGACCACCGTTTACAAATTTCACAACCTATTCGCTCAGGAGTGGCCTTGGTGCTGTCGCCTTTGCAATGGTTGTCATTGCAGCCAGGTAACGCGTTTGTTGTCATGGGGCAATATTTTGGCAATCTAGAAGAAGCACAAGATGCCGCACAAAGCTACCAAAGCCGCACGATTGCACAGGCCCAGCGCTTGCAACAAGTTGAGCAATTGAGTCAGGAAAACGCCCATTTGAGGCAACTTCTGGATTTGCGCGTTCAAATCGCGGGACCGTCCAAAGCGGTACAGGTTCTGTATGACACGGCCGATCCCTATACCCGCCGCGTGGTTGTCGATCGTGGTCAGTTGGCTGGGATTGTTCACGGCTCTGCTGTCATCGATACGGCCGGTGTGGTGGGGCAAGTCACCCGCGTTTACCCCTTGGTCAGTGAGGTCACTTTGCTCACAGATCGGGATCAGAGCATTCCCGTGATGAATGCACGCACAGGAAGTCGCCATGTGGCCAACGGAGATCCATACACCCTGGGCGGATCATTGGACTTGAAGTTTGTGCCGGCCGGTGCAGACATGCAAAAAGGCGATTTGTTGACCACCAGTGGCATTGATGGCGTCTACCCGGCGGGTTTGCACGTCGGGCGAATTGCACGCATTGATCGACGTGTCGATTCATCTTTTGCCCGGGTTCATGCCGAGCCCATGGCCACAGAGCGGGGCCGCCACTTGTTGGTGTTGTTGCCGGTCAAGGACTGGCCAGCACCCCCACCGGAGCATGGCAAGTCTTCAAGTGCCAAAGGAAAGTCCTCAGGACCTGCGACGACAGGAGTCAAACCATGATCATGCCTGCTGGTCGGCCCTTGTTGTTACCCGCCAACCCCAAATTCATCGGCTTTACCTTGGTGTTGGCATTGCTGGTGCACATGTTGCTGGGCTTGTTGGGTTGGTATTGGTTGCCCGATGTCTTGGCCATTGTGGTCGTTTTTTGGACAGTCCATCAACCGCGGCGGGTCGGATTGCTGCTGGCCTTCTTGCTGGGTTTGGCACTGGATGTGCACGAGTCGGCTTTGTTGGGTCAAAACGCCTTGTCTTATGTGGTTTTGGCCGGACTTGCCAATATTGCCCAGCGCCGGTTGCTTTGGTTTCCGTTAAGAGAGCAAGCACTTCAAATTTTGCCCTTGTTTGTGTTGGCCGCCGTGGTGGAGTGGTTGACTCGGCTGGTTGTGCAGGATGCATGGCCTGTGTGGACCCAAGTGCTGGGTCCTTTGCTACAAGCAGCGCTTTGGCCATTGGTGGGCGCTTTGCTGTTGGCCCCTCAAAGGCGTGCGTTTGAGCGCGACGATATTCGCCCTTTGTAACCATGCCTTTGAATCTGCCCTCACTTGCTGAGTTGCGCGACACACGTGTTGAGATCCAGCGTTTTCAGTACCGTGTTGCTGTGGTGCAATGGGTGGTTTTGTTCTGTTTTGCCTTGCTGGCTTCGCGCTTGATTTATCTGCAAGTGGTCCGACACGAGGATTTGCTTGAACAGGCCGAAAACAACCGCACGGCCATTTTGCCAACGGTCCCCCCCCGGGGTACCATTCTTGATCGAAATGGCGTCGTGCTGGCCAGCAACTACTCGGCTTATACCTTGGAGATCACCCCCTCCAAGGTCAGTGATCTGGAGGCCACCATCAACGAACTGGCAGAGTTGGTAGACATCCAGACCAAAGACCGTCGTCGCTTCAAACGTTTGCGCGAAGAGTCCAAGAGCTTCGATTCCTTGCCCATACGAAACCGGTTGACCGACGAAGAGGTGGCACGCTTCAGTGCCCAGCGATACCGGTTCCCGGGTGTTGAAATCAAGGCCCGTTTGTTCAGGCAATACCCCTACGGTGAACTGGCCAGCCATGTGATTGGGTACATCGGCCGCATCAACCAGCGCGAAAAAGAGAAGTTGGAAGAAGACGAGGATTCAGCCAACTACAGGGGGACCGAGTACATTGGCAAGTTGGGCGTTGAGCAGCGCTACGAGCGGGAATTGCACGGCATCACCGGGGTCAATCAGGTTGAAACCTCGGCGGGTGGACGCGCCACGCGCAGTTTGTCCAGTCGCCCCGCCATTCCTGGGCAAAACGTGGTGCTGTCCATCGACATCCAATTGCAAAAGATGGTGGAGGACCTCTTTGGCAGTCGGCGTGGTGCCTTGGTGGCGCTGGACCCGAACACTGGAGAAGTGCTGGCCTTTGTCAGCAAGCCCACCTTTGACCCCAATTTGTTTGTCGATGGCATTGATGTCGAGAACTGGCAAATGCTCAACGAATCGATTGACAAGCCTTTGCTCAATCGTGCATTGCGGGGCACTTACCCTCCGGGGTCAACGTACAAGCCGTTCATGGCCATGGCGGCCCTGTCCACGGGCAAGCGCAGCGCCAGCACCATCATCAACGACGCAGGCTCATGGACTTATGGCGGTCACACTTTTCGCAGCCATGGTGACCATGGCCTGGGACCGGTGGACATGGTCAAGTCCATTGTTTTGTCGAGCAATGTTTATTACTACTCACTGGCCAATGACATGGGGGTCGATGCCATTCATGACTTCATGAAGCCTTTGGGCTTTGGTCAAATCACGGGCATCGACCTGCCGGGTGAGGTGCGTGGCGTCTTGCCCAGCACAGAATGGAAGCGCAGCTACTACAAGCGGCCAGAGCAAAAAAAATGGTATGGCGGTGAAACCATTTCCTTGGGCATTGGCCAAGGTTACAACACCTTCACCATGGTTCAGTTGGCCTCGGCCACAGCCACTTTGGCCAGCGGTGGCCAACAGTACAAACCACGTGTGGTTTCTGCCACTCAAGACGCTTTGACGCATGCGCAATCGGCTGTGCAGTCCTCGGAATCTGTGAATCTGGGCTTCAAGCCTGAGCACATGGAGGTGGTGCGCAATGGTTTGGTTGGTGTGGTGACTTCGGGCACTTCAGCCCGAGTTTTTGCCGGTGCAGGTTACACCAGTGCCGGAAAAACAGGCACCGCGCAGGCGGTGACGATTGGACAAAAAGACAAGTACAACGCCGCCAAGTTGTCTGAATACCAGCGCGACCACGCTTTGTACATGGCCTATGCACCTGCTGAGGCACCCAAAATTGCCGTGGCGGTGGTCGTTGAAAATGCAGGGTTTGGAGCCGCCTCTGCCGCACCCATTGCCCGGCGTGTGTTTGATTACTGGTTGTTGGGCCAATACCCCAGTGAAGAAGACATGGCCGCCACACAAAAAGGGCAAACGGCCGGACCTGTCGGAACCCCACGGTCCAAAAAAGACGTGCCGCTGCTCAGTCCGAAAAACAAGCTGGGCGAAGAATGAGGTCTTGAGCCTCAGGCATGGGGCCAGCGAAGCGCCAAAGATTGAAGGCCCCGAATCAGCATTTCCACCGAGATGGACACCAGGATCAGCCCCATCAAGCGTTCAAATGCGCTGACCACGCGTTCACCGACGACTTGTTGCAAGCGCTCGGCCATGAGCAGCACCCCTGCACAAACCACCATGGTCACCGTGAGCGCTGCCACCCATTCCAAACGGCGTTCGGGGGCCTGACTGACCAGCAACAAAACGGTGGCCATGGCCGAGGGGCCAGCCAATGCCGGAATGGCCAAAGGCACGATCAGGGGTTCGACATCCGGGGTGGGACTGTCTTGGGCCGGAGGTGGAAAAACCATGCGCAGTGCGATCAAAAACAGCACCACAGCACCACCAATTTGCAAGGACACATCGGACAGACTCATCGCTTTGAGGAAGCTTTGACCCACAAACATGAAGCTCAGCAGCAGGCCAAAAGCAATCAGAACTTCGCGCAGAATCACCCGTGCCCGTCGCTTCGGAGGCACGGCACGCAAGCTGTTGACAAAAATCGGGATGTTGCCCAGTGGGTCGGTGATCAGCAGCAGCAAGATGGTGGCCGAAGCAAAGGTGTGTTCCATGGCCATCAGCACGCGTCAACTGTGTTCAGCAAGGCCTGGCCCAACCCAGTGTCGGCAGAGTGGCCCTGCTGGCCGCTGAAGGTGCACCCATCAAAGCGAGGTGCCTCGCCAAGCTTGGAGATCTGAAAAGCAAAATGAGAAAAGCTGCGCATGCATCAAAGCATAGCAGCCCCCGGTGGACGCATCAGGCGATGCAAGAGGCCGAAAAAGACGGGCGACTCGGTCCCCACCGGGACTTGTCAGCGTCAGCCGCGAGGGGGCGTGTTCATGTTGTCAAATTTGACAAAGTACTGTTTGGCCATCGCGGCCAGTTGTGCATCCGAGGGGTGATCGCTTGCAATGCTGTCCACGATGGTGTTGGCTGTGGCTTTGTGGTGTTCGTTGCACCAAGTGCGAAACGCCAACCGAGTCTGCCCAGGCCCGGTCAACAGGACTTCGTGCGTGCCGATCAGGGCTTGGGCCACTTCGGCAAAAAAGGCAGGTGCATTGTCTGATGGGCCTTGGTGCTTGTGGTGGCTGCGTGATTGGATGCGCTGGGTTTGGACGTGCTCATGGTCAAACATGACCACATGGGCTTCGGTGTGGTCGATCCAGACGACGGCGTGAAAAGTACTCATGGGGCTCCTTATGCCAACACATCAACGGGGGTGTTCTGCCAAAGACTGGCAGTCGATGCAGCGCTTGGCGACGGGGTAAGCATTCAGCCGTTCGGCTGGGATGGTGACGCCACAATCGGTGCAAATGCCATAAGTGCCGGCTTGCACACGCTCGAGTGCCGCTTCGATGTCGCCCAATTCGGCAGTTTCGTGCTCGTTCAGGGCGAATTCGGTCTGGCGTTCAGTTTGAATTTGAGCGCGGGATTCAAAGCCATTGTCAAAGTGATCGGCGGCCACTTCGGCTCTGGAGCGCAGCCCGCCGCGCTCATGGGCCATGCGTTGCAGCAGTTGTTGACGGGCCTCAATCAGGTGGGCTTTGTTGGCTTCGTGGAGGCGAGAGGGGGTGTTGAAAGAGGTGGTGCTCATGCCTGCATCATGAGCCGAGCCAGAGGGGGACAGGTTGATGCAGGTCAATGACGACGAGAACGCTGTGCAGCGCCGCGACTGCGCTTGACCTGGATCAGTTTTGAGGGGCGTCGCGCCCCTGCTCGGGGTTCAGGCCTTGGCTTTGGCGCGTGCCAGCAGCAGTTCGGTGTTGGCTTTGCGGTCGGCGTTGACTTGTTGCAATGTGGGGCGTTCGTTCATGTGCTTGAGGTAGTCGCGCACCGGCAGGTCGGCCAGAAAATCACGGCCATAGACGATTTTGGTGGCAGCCGAGACCAAGGGCAAATGCACCGCAGCAGCACAGTCGGCCAAGCTCAGGCTGTCGCCCAGCATGTAGGGCTTGAATTGGGCCAACTTGGCAAAGGCGGCCACATTTTTTTCGAGTTGGATGCCGGTTTTTTCCTTGGTGCTGTCGCTGATCTGGCCGCCAAAAAAAGCTTGTGGGTACAGGTTTCGAGCGACCAGTTCGAGGTGCAACTCCAAAAAAGTCACCAATTCGCGCACCTTGGCTGCGGCAAATGGGTCTGCAGGCAGCAAAGGGTTTTGTGGGAATTTGTGCTCGATGTACTCCATGATCACGGCCGATTCACACAAGTTGCCGTGTTCGGTTCTGAGGTAGGGCACTTTGCCCAAGGGGCTGGCTTGTTCATCGGTTTGGCCCACCCAGGCCAGTTCTTCCTGAAAAGGCACGCCTTTTTCAAGCAAGGCGATTTTGACTTTGTTGTAGTAGTTGCTGGCTGAAAAGCCGCAGAGTGTCAGCATGGGGGCTCCTGTGGGGGTTGAAAATTCACACACAAGGCTAACCGAGCCCAAGGCCTGGGAAGGTCACCCACTTGACCCCTGACCGTTCAGGGGGGACAGGGGCTGACTTGTGTGTGACTGCTGTATGCCCGCCATCTCTTAAGATCGGGCGCTTGTTTTGACCCCAACCTTCATCCAAGCCATGACCGCACGCAATACCACTGTCCAAGCCGATGCCAACGCGCCCGCCGTCACGGCACTGTTGGCCCATTTTGTGGCCAACCACCCCTCCAAGGGTTGGACGGACGAGGTGGAGCAACAAGCCCACCGCACCTTTGCCAACTGGGCTGGTTGCGCCGTTGGACCCAGCACGCACGAAACGGTGACGGCGGCGTTGGCCGCTGTGCAAGCACTCGAACCCGCCCCCCAAGCCGCCGTTTTGGGCCGCAAAGAGCGGGTGGACATGGCCAATGCGGCGATGCTCAATGGCATCAGTTCGCACACCTTCGACTTTGACGACACCCACCTCAAAACCATCATTCACCCGGCAGGTCCAGTGGCCTCGGCAGCGTTGGCGCTGGGCGAGCATTTGGGTGCGTCCGGGCGTCAGGTGATTGACGCGCTGGTGCTGGGGGTAGAGGTGTCGTGTCGCGTGGGCAATGCCGTTTACCCCCACCATTACGACCGGGGTTGGCACATCACGGGCTCGACCGGCATGTTGGGCAGCGCAGCCGCTTGTGCACGTCTGTTGGGGTTGGACGCGGTTCAAACCCAAATGGCCTTGGGCATTGCCGCCTCGCAACCCGTGGGCCTGCGTGAACAGTTTGGCACCATGACCAAACCTTTTCATCCGGGGGCGGCCGCCAAGGCCGGCCTGATGTCGGCATTGCTGGCACGCCATGGTTTCACCTCCTCACGCCGGGCGCTCGAAGCACCGCGTGGCTTGATGCAGGTGTTTTCCGACAAAACCGATTGGGCTGAAATCACTGAAAACCTGGGCCAGACCTGGGAAATCGC
Organism: Comamonadaceae bacterium PBBC1; assembly: GCA_002256145.1. Classification (GTDB taxonomy): domain Bacteria; phylum Pseudomonadota; class Gammaproteobacteria; order Burkholderiales; family Burkholderiaceae_C; genus Limnohabitans_A. Next base: position 111,333 of record NKIP01000011.1, on the reverse strand, counting down.
CCTGAACACCTACAAACCCTTTGCCTGTGGCATCGTCATTCACCCGGCCATTGACGCCTGTGTGCAACTGCGCAACGGTCATGCTTTGACGGCAGATCAAATTGCCCGCATCACCGTTCGGGCGCACCCTTTGGTGCAGGAGTTGACCGGCAAGAAAACCCCACAAACCGGTTTGGAGAGCAAGTTCAGCGTGTTCCATTCTTGCGCCGTGGCCATCATGAAGGGCCAGGCAGGAGAGCATGAGTACGCGGACGAGGTGGTCCGCTCGCCCGAAGTCATCGCCTTGCGTGACCGCGTGGAACTGATTGTGGACCGCCAGATCCACGAAGCCTCGGTGGACGTGACGATCGAGACCACCGACGGCCGCAGCCTGCACATCTTCATCGAGCGGGCCATTGGCAGTTTGGAAAAGCCCATGACCCACGATTTGCTCAAGGCCAAGTTTGTGGATCAAAGCGCGCCGATCCTGGGCCTTGCCCAGTCCGAACAGGCCTGGCTGGCGTGCATGGGCTTGGCCGATCAGCCTGATTTGAAAACGGTGCTCCAAAGTTTGACCCAAGGCTGAACGGGCGGGTCCAAGGATCCACGCCCTTTGTTCCAACCAAGGGCGCGAGCTTAGACCCGCGTCAAACTCAAAAACGCCGCTTGCACTGAGGCCTGCCCGGTGTCGGTCAGCAGGTCTGCCACGCGGCCTTGGTGGCGGATGGCACCTTTGTGCAGCACGATCACGCGGTCGGCGTGTTCGACTTCTTCGACCAGGTGGGTGGCCCAGAGGGTGGCCACGCCTTGTTCGCGTTGCAGGTCTTGCACCGCTTGCAGCAGTTGCGCGCGTGAGGCCGGGTCCAAGCCCACGGTGGCTTCGTCCATCAGCAGCACGGCGGGGCGGTGCAGCAGGGCACGCACCAGCTCGATTTTTCGCCGGTTGCCGCCAGACAGGGTGCGGCAAGGCTTGTGCAGATGTTCCATCAGGCCCAGGCGTTCCAGCCCTTCGTGGATGCGGGCGTCGGCCGTGGCGCGGGGCATGCCGTGCAAGTCGGTGTGAAAGCGCAAATTGGCCTGCACGCTCAGGTCCAGGTCCAACGCGGGTTGCTGGAACACCACCCCCAAGTGGGCCAGGGCGCGGGGTGCGGCGCTGCGCATGTCGTGACCCAGGATGTGGATGCTGCCGGTATCGGGCGCAAACAAACCGGTGAGCAGCTGCATCAAGGTGGATTTGCCCGCGCCGTTGGGGCCCAACAGTGCGACGCGTTCACCGGGCATGAGGCTCAGGGTGACGTCGCGCAGGGCCACATGGCCTTGGTAGGCCTTGCTCAAGTGGACGGCTTGCAGGGCGGCGGCAGGGGCGGCGGGGGTGGCGGAAGAGGTCATGCGGGATTCCATCGAACGGATTATTCAGCCAGCAATTTCAGGCGTTGCAACAACTGCCGTTCACGTGCAGCGATTTGAAGCAGGGCCTGTTTGTAGCTTGGGCTGTCCAGGTAGGCGGCGTCTTGGTCATAGCGTTGCAATTCGTGGATGTGGCGCGGTGTGAACATGGCAGCCCGAAACGCATCATGCAAGGTTTTGACAATGGCCGCTGGGGTGCCCGAAGGCGCCACCATGCCCCAGGGCGAGTGGTAGACCGATTGCGCGAAACCCAATTCCTTCATGGTGGGCACCGCTGGCCAGCGGTTGCTGCGTTTGTCGCTGAACACCGCCAAAAGGCGCAGTTTCCCTTGTTCGAGCCAGGGAGCAAAACCTGTGGAGTTGACTCCGGCCATGATGTTGCCGCTGGCCAAGGCCAACATTTGGTCTGTGGTGCCTTTGAAGGGGATGTGGGTATAAGCAATTTGCTGCACCCCCAACAATTCTTCCATGGCCAAGTGTGGCGTAGAGCCCATGCCCGTGGAGCCCAGCATCAGTCCTTTTGGGTTTTGGCGTGCCCAGTCCAGCAAGTCTTGCACCTTGTGCCATGGGCTGCTGGCGGGTACCAGCAAACCAAAGGTGGTGCTGGACACTTGCAAGATGGGGCTCAAGTCGGTCAAGGGGTCCCAAGGCACCTTGTTCATGAGGGCATGGCGCAACACCGGCAAGGGCAGTTGGCCAATGGTGTAACCATCGGGCAAGGCCGCTTTGAGCAAGGGTGCCACCATGGTGCCCGCTGCACCGGGCCGGTTGATGACCACCATGGTTTGACCCAGGCGATAGCCCGCTTCTTCGGCCAGGATGCGAATGCTCAGGTCGGTGCCGCCACCCGCAGGCCAGGGCACGATGAGTTGAATGGGTTTTTGGGGCCAGGCTTGCGGTGTGTTGGCTTGGGCCAAAGGGACACCGGCCATGCTGGCTGCACTCAGCAGCCAATGTCGTCGGGTCCAGGTGGGAGGCGCAAAAAAACCATGTGTCATGTGCCGATTTAAGCAAATTGCACGCCAAGATTTTGCTTGCCCGGCCCCGCAGCCCAAAGCCAGCATGGGGTGAAAGGGGCGGTGGTCGCGGTCTGCGCTCAAGCAGGGTTCAGCTTTTGGTGTCCATTTTTGTCAGCCCGTGCAGGCACAGCTCTTGCAAAATAGGGGCTGCAAATGCGCAGTGTGTCAAAACGGAACACCTGCATCCCCACAAAAACAGGAGACACCTCATGAAACCATCTCGCACCCCGATTGCACGCGGCCTGACGGCCTGCACCTTGGCCGTGGCACTGGCCTGGTCTTGGGCGGGCCAAGCCCTTGCCCAAAGCGTGTATGTGTCCTCGGAAAAAGACAACAAAGTGCTGGTGTTCGATGCAGCAGGCAAGCTGCAGTCCAAGATCGATGTGTGCAAACGCCCGCGCCACATGATGTTCAGCAAAGACCAGACCAAAATTTATGTCTGCTGCGGTGACAGCAACCAGCTGGGTGTGGTGGACCGCGCCAGCGGCAAGATGGTCGACACCGTACCCTTGGGTGACAGTCCGGAACTGTTTGATCTGAGCCCGGACGGCAAAGTGGCCTATGTCTCGATTGAAGACGACAGCGTGCTCGCCGCCTATGACCTGAGCACCAAAAAACAGCTGTTCGAAGTCAAAACCGGGGGAGAGCCCGAGGGGGTGATGCTTTCTCGCGATGGCAAATTCGCCTACGTCACCTCGGAAGAAGCCAACGTGGTCCATCTGATTGACCTGAGCAGCAAAAAAATCGTCAAAGACATCAAAGTCGGCAACCGTCCACGGCGCTTTGCCGCCTCACCCGATGGCAGCGAAATCTGGGTCAGCAATGAGCTGAGCGCGAATGTGTCGGTGATCGACGCCAAGACCCACACCGTCAAGGGCACCGTGGCCTTCGACATCAAAGGCATGCGCGCCAGCGACATCACCCCGGTGGGCGTGCTCATGACCCGCGACGGCAAGACCGCCTGGGTCAGTTTGGGCAAAGCCAACCATGTGGCCGAGGTCGATGTGCCCACGCGCAAAGTGCGCCGCACCGTTCTGGCGGGCAAGCGGGCCTGGGGCCTGGCCCTGAGCCCAGATGAAAAACAGCTGTATGTGACCAATGGCTTGTCCGATGACATGACCTTGGTGGACACCCAGGCGGGCAAAGCCATCCGCACCGTGGCCGTGGGCCGCGTGCCCCACACCCCTCTGGTGAGCCCATGACGCCCAGCCCCGATGGCCCCAGCGGGGCCTGCACAAGTCAGGCGCGAGCACGTTTGGCTCCAGGATTTTTGCAGCCCATGCTGGCTGCAAAGGCTTTGACGGCACTGGGCCTGCTGGCCGTGGGCTTGGGTGTCGTACCCGTGGTGCAAGCGGCCAATTACACGGTGGCCTTGGTGTCTTTGGACGACGACGCCCGTTACCAAAGCCGCCGACTGGAGCGCCGTTTCCCGGGCCATCCTGCTGGGCGCTTGCTGCCAGCGGCGCAGTTGGGTGCCAGCGATGCCGAAGTCGGTTTGCGTGCGGCCGGGCACTCGCTCAAAGTGATCGAAGCCACTGCCAGCAGTGCCGCCGATCTGGGCAAGGTCTTGCAACAACTCAAAACCGACCGCGTGGCGTATTGGGTGCTGGATCTGCCCGAGGCCCAGTTTGCCCAAGCCGTGCAGGCCGCAGGCAGCAGTGCCTTGTTGTTCAACGCCAGCGCTGGTGCCGATGCGCTGCGGGGCAGCCAGTGCGCGGCCATGTTGTTTCACAGCTACCCCAGCCAAGCCATGTTCAGCGACGCGCTGGCCCAGTACCTGGCGGCCCGCTCCTGGCGCAACGCGCTGGTGCTGCAAGGCCCCGAAGCCGCCGACCAGCTGCAAGGCCAGGCCTGGCAACGGGCGGCCAAACGCTATGGCATCAAAACGGTGGACACCAAGGCCTTCAAGCTCTCGGGCGATCCGCGAGAACGCGACCTGTCCAACACCCGCTTGCTCACCAACGACCGCAACCACGATGTGGTGGCGGTGATGGACGCCGATGGCGAGTTTGCCCGCACGCTGCCCTACGCCACGCAGCAGCCCCGCCCGGTGGTGGGGGCCAATGGTTTGGTGGCCTTGGCCTGGCACACCCAGTGGGAACGCAACGGCGGCCCGCAGGTCAACCGACGCTTCGCGCGGCTGGCCCAGCGGCCCATGGTCGGCCAAGATTGGGCCGCCTGGGTGGCTGTTAAATCCGTCGCGGCCCTGGTCAGCGATCACAGCAAAGCCGCCTTGCCCGAACAAGCCCGTTTGCTGCGCAGCGGCCAGGTGTTTGTGGACGGGGCCAAAGGGCCTCGCCTTTCTTACCGCGCTTGGGACGGCCAGTTGCGTCAGCCCCTGTTTTTGAGCCATGTGGACGGCGTGGCGGGCACTGCGCCGCTGGACGGCGTGTTGCACCCGATTGAAGTGTTGGACACCCTGGGTGTCGATGAAAAAGAAAGCCCATGCAAAGCCAAACCTTGAACGTGCAGCCCCCGCAAAGCCCACCCGGCAAAGGCCTGCATTTGCTGCGGGCCTTGCGGGCCGTGGTCGGGCGCGAGATCCACAAATTTTTGCGCCAGCCCGCACGCCTGGCCTCGGCCCTGGTGCGCCCGCTGCTGTGGTTTGTGGTGTTTGCCACGGGTTTTCAGAACGTGTTTGGCGTGTCCATCATCCCGCCGTATGAGACCTACATCGAATACAAGGTCTACATGCTGCCGGGCTTGCTGGGCATGATCGCGCTGTTCAACGGCATGCAAAGCTCGCTGTCCCTGGTGTATGACCGCGAAATGGGGCTCATGCGCTTGCTGCTCACGGCCCCCTTGAACCGCGCCTGGTTGCTGGCCTTCAAGCTGCTGGCGGGCACCAGCTTGTCGGTGCTGCAAATGGTGGTTTTTTTGGGTGTGGCTTGGGTGTTGGGGGTCGATGTCGCCCCGCTGCACGCCTTGCTGGCGCTGCCGGCCATGGTGCTGGCTGCCGTGCTCATGGCCGCAATGGGCTTGGTTTTGTCGGTGTATGTGCGGCAGCTGGAAAATTTTGCGGGTGCCATGAACTTCGTGATTTTTCCGATGTTTTTCATCAGTTCGGCCCTCTACCCCTTGTGGAAATTTGAAGAAGCCGGGGCCGTGTGGCTGTACCAGCTGGCGCTGTTCAACCCCTTCACGCAAGCGGTAGAGACCTTGCGTTACGCCTTGCAAGGGCAAACCTACGCCACCGGCTGGCTGGTGGGCGTGCTGGGCACGCTGTTCTTTTTTGCGCTGGCGGTGCGTGGCTACGACCCGCAGCGTGGATCCATGCGCCAACGCGGCGCGGCTTGAAAAAAACCGGAGTTGTGATGCACACACTTTTGACGCGCCGTCGCGCACTGGCGGGTTTGGGCGCATCGCTCAGCGCTGCCGCCTGGGGCCAGACGTCCGACCCCACCGGGGGCGACCCCTTGGGCTCCATGCAGTGGCCGGTGGTGCTCAAAAAGCACATCGGCACTGCGCCCTGGCGATTCACCGACGAGGTGGTGGTCAAAGGCCCCGAGTTCGCCGAAGACGCCATGAACGTGCCGGTGTTCGTCGATGCGCGGGCACTGGCTCGCTCAGCCGGGCCGATTGACCGGATTCGGCTGGTGGCTGACCGCAACCCGATCCAGCACATTCTGGACTTTGAACCCCTGGACAGTTGGCCGGTGTTGGCGTTTCGCTTTCGCATGGAGCAAGGCTCACCCGTGCGGGCCTTGGTGCGCACACGCGATGGGCGCTGGCATGTGGGCCAGACCTGGGTGAATGCGTCGGGCGGTGGCTGCACCGTGCCGGGCATCACACGGGCCGACGGCTCCTGGAGCCGCACGCTGGGCCAGGTGCAGGCGCGCGTGTTTCGCAACGTGCTCGAAGGCGGCACCCGCTTGCGCCTGCGCGTCATGCACCCCATGGACACGGGCTTGGTGGCCGGTATCCCAAGCTTTCACATCGAACACCTGGAATTGCGCGACCCGCAAGACCAAGCCGTTTGGCGGCTGGCTTTGCACGAACCAGTGTCTGAAAACCCGCTGCTAACGCTGGAGCTGGGCGACACTTTGCGGGGGCCTTGGCAGCTGAGCGGGCGCGACAACAATGGCAACCGCATCCAGGCGCAGGTGAAAGCATGAGGACAGCCACGCTGCGCCGGGCCTGTGTGGGGCTGTTGGCCTGCCTGAGCGCTCAGGCTTGGGCTGTCGATGCGGCCCGGCTCGATTACCAATTGCAGCCCCGGCAAATTGCCCCGGACACTTGGGTGATCGAGGGGGCGGTCGAAGACTTCAGCCGCGCCAACGGCTGCAACATCATCAACACCGGCTTTGTCAGCACGGCGGCGGGCACGCTGGTGCTCAACACCGGGCCTTCGCGCCTGTATGGCGAACAGCAAAAGGCGGCACTTGAGCGGGTGAAGGTGCAACCGGTCAAGCAGGTGGTCAGCCTCAATTTGCACCCTGATTATTTTTTGGGCAACCAAGCCTGGAGTGATGTGCCCACCGCCGCCTTGCCCGGCAGCCGAGCCGGCATGCAGGCCGAGGGCAAAGCCTACGAAGACAATCTGTACCGCCTGTGTGGCGATTGGATGCGGGGCACCGAGTTTCGGCCCTCGCGCCAAGACATTCAGCCCGGGCGCTTCGATTGGGGCGGTCACGCCATGGAATGGGTGCGCTTGCAAGGCCACACCGACGATGATTTGGTGCTGATTGACCACAGCACCGGTGTGCTGTTTGCAGGCGGTCTGGTGTTTGCCGAGCGCGTGCCCACACTGCCGCACGCCCATTTGCCTCGGTGGATCGCCAGCTTGCAGCGCATCCGCGAATGGATCACTCAGGGCCGCGTCAAAACCGTGGTGCCCAGCCACGGCCCGGTGCACACCGGCACCCACGGCGTGGACCAGACCCTGGACTGGTTGCAGTGGTTGCACGCGCGCATGCAAACCAGCGCCGCCCAAGGGCTCGACATATCAGAGGTCTTGCGCCTATCCATTCCTGAACGCTTTGCGCGCTGGGCAGCTTTGCGGGCCGAGTACGCTCGCAACGTGACCACGCTGTACCCGCGTTATGAGACTGAACAGTTTTCATTTCAGACTGCTCCGGCTGTGACATCGAAGTGATCCAAAACTGAACATTGGGGTGTAACCAAGTCAACCATCGGTGGGTGGGTGTGCACTGAACCCCGTGATTTCTAAGGGTTATTCCTGACGTTTTGACGCCGTCCAAGTGTCTTGATGTTGGCACGGTATTTGCCAAATGAAAACCACGACGCATGTCAGCTCAGCAGTACCGGCTGACAAGTCGTTTATTTTCTTCAACGCTCTGACCCGTCTACAAACAGGAGACACCACTGTGAAACTTAAACTTTTGAGCTTGCTCGTCACCATGGCTGCCGCGCAAGTCGGCGCTCAGGTCACCAACGACATGATCAGCAAAGATGCTGCAACGACCAATGACGTGCTGTCATGGGGTCTGGGCACCCAAGGTCAGCGCTATTCGCCGCTGACCGACGTCAACGCCAAGAGCATCAACAAGCTGGTGCCCGTATGGTCCATGTCCTTCGGTGGTGAAAAACAGCGCGGCCAGCAGTCGCAACCGCTGATCCACGGCGGCAAGATGTTCGTCACGGCCTCGTATTCACGCATCTTTGCGCTCGACGCCAAGACCGGTAAAAAGCTCTGGAAATACGAGCACCGCCTGCCCGAAGGCATCATGCCTTGCTGCGACGTGATCAACCGTGGTGCCGCTCTGTTTGACAACTTGGTCATCTTTGGCACGCTGGACGCTCAGCTGGTGGCCTTGGATCAAAACACCGGCAAAGTGGTGTGGCGCGAAAAAATCGACGACTATGCAGCAGGCTACAGCTATACCGCCGCACCTCTGATCGCAGACGGATTGCTGCTGACCGGCGTGTCGGGCGGTGAATTCGGTGTGGTGGGCCGCGTGGAAGCGCGTGACCCCAAGACCGGCAAAATGGTCTGGTCACGCCCCACCGTGGAAGGCCACATGGGCTACAAAGACGGCAAGGAAAACGGCATTTCGGGCACCACCAACGCCACCTGGCCTGGCGACACCTGGAAAACTGGTGGCGCGGCCACTTGGTTGGGCGGCACCTATGACGCCAAGACCGGCTTGGCTTATTTTGGCACCGGCAACCCCGGCCCCTGGAACAGCCACCTGCGCAAGGGTGACAACCTGTACTCCACCTCCACCGTGGCCATCGATGTCAAAACCGGCAAGATCGCTTGGAGCTACCAAAACACCCCCAACGACGGCTGGGACTATGACGGTGTGAACGAGTTCATTACTTTTGACATGGACGGCAAGCGCATGGGCGGCAAGGCCGACCGCAACGGCTACTTCTACGTGAACGACGCCACTACCGGCAAGCTGGTCAACGCCTTCCCCTTCGTGACCAAAACCACTTGGGCCAACGGCATCGACCTGAAAACAGGCCGTCCCAACTTCGTGCCTGAAAACCGTCCTGGCGATCCGACAGGTGCAGGTGGCGACGGCAACAAAGGCAAGGCTGTGTTTGCAGCCCCAGGTTTTCTGGGCGGCAAAAACCAGATGCCCATGGCCTACAGCCCCAAGACCAACCTGTTCTATGTGCCTTCCAACGAATGGGGTATGGAAATCTGGAACGAGCCCGTCACCTACAAAAAAGGCGCGGCTTACCTGGGCGCGGGCTTCACCATCAAGCCCTTGTACGACGACTACATCGGATCGCTGCGTGCTGTGAACCCCAAGACCGGCAAGATCGAGTGGGAAGTCAAGAACGAAGCGCCTCTGTGGGGCGGTGTGTTGGTGGCTGGCGACCTGGTGTTCTGGGGCACGCCTGAAGGCTATCTGAAGGCCGCTGACGCCAAGTCCGGCAAAGTGGTCTGGCAGTTCCAAACCGGTTCCGGCATCGTGGCACCTCCCATCACCTGGAAAGAAGGCAACGACCAGTACGTGTCCGTGGTCTCTGGCTGGGGTGGTGCGGTTCCGCTGTGGGGTGGTGAAGTGGCCAAGAAGGTCAACTTCCTTGAACAAGGCGGGTCTGTTTGGACCTTCAAGCTGAGCAAGTAAGCTCAAACCGCCGTCCCTGAAAGCCGCCTCGCGCAGTTTGCCGAGGCGGTTTTCCGACCGGTCCGGGTCTTCATGACCCGGGTCAGGTCGGTCAAGGGGGCGGCGATCCGCGCGCTCATTGCGTGCAAAGCTTTTTGGCTGTCCGCACCTGGCGTGTCGGCCGCCTCGTTCCCAGGGCATCACCCACAGAACATGTGTGGCGTGTGGATGACCCACGAGATTCACCGGACTTTTGTCCGACTTCAAGATACCCCCATGAAGAATTCATTCCACCTCATGGCTTTGGCCATAGCCATCAGTGCCACAGGCATGGCCCAGGCCAGCGATGCCGAGACCTTGCTCAAAGATAGCGGTTGCCTGTCATGCCACGCCAAGGCCGAAAAAATTGTGGGCCCTGCCTTTTTGTCCATCGCCGACAAATACCGGGGGGACAAAGATGCTGTGGCCTCCTTGGTGCAATCCATTCAAAACGGATCCAAAGGCAAATGGGGCCGCATCCCCATGCCTGCGCACAGCAGCATCAGCCAAGATGATTTGAAAACTTTGGCGCGTCACGTTTTGGCTACCAAGCCCTGATGCAACAAGGGGTACAGGCAGCCGACGGCGTGGCTTGTGTGTGCCCCGAACTTTCCGAAGATGTCCGCGAAGGTTCCTGAACCCACCCGTGCCATGGATTTACGTCGCACCCTGCTTGCCCGGTTGACCCTGGCCTTTGCCGTCCTGTTGCTCTTGTTTGGGCTGGTGTGGCTCAAAGACCTGCGGGAAGACGCGCTGGCCGAACAACAAGCCACCGTGCACCTGATCGAGTTGTTGCTGGCTTCGCCCGATGACGACGCCCCCGCCCGTCTGGCTGCGGCGCTGACCCCCGGGCAGTTTCGCCACGTCAAGCTGGAGATGTCTGCGCCCGATCCCACGAACCCCGAGACGCAAGCCCAGCCACGCGGATTCCTGCCTTGGCTGGGTTTGTCCATGGAAGGTGCACGGGCGCACCGCATCCGTGTCGGCACGCAAGACCTGTGGATCAGCCCCGACCCCGACAGCGAGTTTCGCGAAAAACTCTCCACCTCCGTGCAAGTGCTCATCATGCTGGTGCTGTTTTGTGGCATTTGCCTGGGCCTGACCTGGTTTGCGGTGGACCATGCCCTGTCCCCGGTCAAAGAACTCAACGCCGGACTGGTGCGCCTGGCGGCGGGCCAAGAGCGTGCCGAATTGCCCGGTTTTGCTTTGCGCGAATTTGCGGCCATTGCCCAAGTGGTGGACCAGCTGGCCGACAGCTTGAGCCGAGCCCGCGAAAGCCAGCGCCGCCTGACACGCCAATTGATGGAGGTGCAAGACAAAGAGCGCCGCGAACTGGCCGCCGAGCTGCACGACGAATTTGGCCAATCGCTCACCGCCATCAGCGCCACAGCCGCCTACATCGAGCACCACGCCCACCATGCCGAGGCGGCCACCTTGACAGATTGCGCCCGAGAAATCGGCACCGAGTCGCGCCGCATCTCCGGCCATGTGCGGCAAATGCTCACCCAATTGCGCCCCTATGGACTGGAAGACAGCGGCATGCGCGAAGCCCTGCGCGAACTGGTGGCCGCCTGGCAGGCCCGCTTGCCCGATTTGCAGATCAAGGCCCACATTGGCCCACTGCCCGCCGTCTCGGCCGATGTGGGGCTGGCCCTTTACCGCTGCTTGCAAGAAGCTCTGACCAACTGCGTGCGCCACAGCGGTGCCCAACACATCGAAGTCACCGTGGGCGTGCTGGCGCAAGAGCACAGCACTGCGCCAAGGGATGAACCGGTCAGGCGCATCGGATTGACCGTGTCGGACAATGGCACAGGCCAGGCCCAGGTTTTGCAGCGACAGCCGGGCGGCGGCCTGCTGGGCTTGCGCGAACGGCTGGCCATGGTGGGTGGCCAATTGCAAATTTCAGATCGGCCAGGCGGTGGCGTGGTGCTGAGTGCCACGCTGCCTGTGCCAAATAAGGAGACGTTGTGAGCATTCAGGTCATGATCGTGGACGACCACGCGGTGGTGCGCACCGGCTACAGGCGCTTGATCGACGCCGAGCCCGACTTGCGCGTGGTGGCCGATGTTGCCACGGGAGACGAGGCCTGCGCCGCTTTGCGCGACACCGCCATCAACGTGGTGGTCATGGATTTGTCACTGCGCGAAGGCAGCGGCCTGGAGGCCATCAAACGCCTGCTCGAGCGCCAGCCCCATTTGCGCGTGCTGGTCTTCAGCATGCACGAGGCTGTGGGCTACGTCACCCAAGCCTTGCGCAATGGGGCCTTGGGCTACATCACCAAAAATTCAGAACCGCTGGAGATGATCGCCGCCATCCGCAAAGTGGCGCAGGGCCAGCGGGTGTTTTCAGCCGACGTGGCCCATGCCCTGGCCTGCCAGGCCGCCGAAGGCAGCGACGTGCTGGACAACCTGACCCCCCGGGAGTTCGACATCCTGCGCCTGTTCACGGGCGGTCAGGCACCGGTGCAAGTGGGTGAACAACTGCACCTGAGCGGCAAAACCGTGCTGAATCACCTGTCTAACATCCGACGCAAACTCGAGGTCAATTCCGAACTGGAGCTGCTGCTGCTGGCCGCCCGCAACGGCTTGGTGAAACTCGATGCCCCCGCTGCACCTTGAGACCTGGCAAGGCGGGTTCCGGCCGGTGAGGATCGGGAAAATTTCCCGGCCTGCTCGGGCATGACTCCCGGGTGTGCCGGGGGCTGGCGCGATAAGCTCAAAACCTCTCAACGGGGTCAGAGCCAAAGAGAAGCCTTCGAGATACATTCCAAATGAAAACACACCCCAAATCCGTTCAAAAATACCTGCCGCCTTTGACCTTGCTGAGTCTTGCACTGGCGCTTGCTTTGCAACCGGCGCATGGGGCCAATGACGCTGACACCCTGACCATCGTCGCGCCCACGCCGTTGCCGGGCATGGACCTGAATGCCAGCCAGATTGCGGCACCCGTGCAGCGCGGCCTGGTCAACGATGCGCACAGCCAGGATCTGGCCGAATGGATGAATGCCAACCTCGGTGGCGTGATGGTTCAAGAGCTGCAGGGCAACCCCTTTCAGTCCGATGTGCAATACCGGGGTTTCACGGCTTCGCCTCTTTTGGGCACGCCGCAGGGCCTGTCGGTGTATCTGGACGGCGTGCGCATGAACCAGCCTTTTGGCGATGTGCTCAGTTGGGACCTGATTCCCCGTGCCGCACTCAAGTCGGTCACGCTGATGCCCGGCTCCAACCCGCTGTTTGGCCTGAACACACTGGGCGGTGCTTTGGCGCTGGAAACCAAGGACGGGCGCAGCAGCCCAGGCACCCAGCTGCAGCTGCAACTGGGCAGCCACGGGCGGCGCAACCTGCTGCTGGAACATGGCTTTGTGAACGACAAAGGTCTGGACGGCTACTTCATGCTCAACCAGTTCCACGACGGTGGCTGGCGCATGGCTTCTCCCAGCGATGTGCGGCAAGTGTTTGGCAAGTTGGGCTGGCGCAATGGCAGCACTCGCAGCAAGGTGAGCCTGAGTCTGGCCGACAACGACTTGCAGGGCAATGGGCTTCAAGAAGGTGGGCAGCTGGAAAAAAATTGGCGCAGTGTTTATTCAACACCGGACAGCACCCAACAAAAATCCTATGCGATCAACTGGACCGGAAGCCACGAAATTCGGGAAGGCTGGACGCTCAGTGCGCAGGCTTACATGCGGCACCAAAAGGGACGCACACTCAACGGCGATGTGAACGAGGATGCACTCGATCAAAGCGTTTACCAACCCAGTGTGGGAGAGCGTGCGGTGTTGACACAAAACGGCTACAGCGGTTTTCCGGCCAGCGGTGCCAATGCGGGCAACACCCCCTTTCCGTATTGGCGCTGCCTGGCCAATGCTTTGCTGCCCAACGACAGCAGCAGCAAAGAGCCTGCTGAAAAATGCACCGGTCTGCTCACCCAAGGTCAGACGAACCAAAGCAATCAGGGCCTGGTCTTGCAATCGAGTTGGGAGGGAAAACTCGGCAACGCTCGCACACAAAGCGTGGTGGGCGCAGCCCTGGACACGAGCCGCGTGCGCTTTGCCCAGACCAGCCAGCTCGGGTATGTGAATTCGGATCGCAGCGTCACGGGCGTGAACGCTTTTGGCGATGGCGTCACGGGTGGCAATGTCGATGGTGAACCCTGGGACACTGCCGTCGACCTGCAAGGCCGTACCCGCACTGCCAGTGTGTTCGCCAGCAACACCTGGTCATGGTCCGGTGGCTGGCACCTGACGGCATCAGGCCGTTACAACGACACCCGCGTGCGCAATCTGGACCTGCGCAACGATGGCCTAGCCAACTCGCTCAGCGGCGAGCACCACTATGCCCGCCTGAACCCCGCCATGGGTCTGACCTGGGCGCCCTCAGCGCAACTGCAAGCCTGGCTGGGTTACAACGAAGGCAGCCGCGCCCCCACCACCACCGAGCTGGGCTGTGCCAACCCCGAGCAGCCTTGCAAACTGCCCAATGCCATGGCCAGCGATCCGCCACTGCAGCAAGTGGTCACCCGCACCCTGGAGTTGGGCCTGCGAGGGCGTCTGGCGGACCAGCACGCTTGGTCTGCAGGCCTGTTCAGGGCGGTCAACGACCAAGACATTCTGTTTGTATCGAGTGCGCAGACGGGGTACGGTTATTTTCGCAATTTCGGCCAAACCCGCCGTCAGGGGCTGGAGCTGAGCCTGTCCGGTGCCTTGAATCCCGAGTGGACCTATGCCCTGCATTACAACTGGCTGCAAGCCACCTACCAAAGCGACGAGGTGGTGGCTGGAAACAGCAACAGCAGCAACAGCGCTGGCCCAGGGCTGGAGGGCAACATCGCGGTCAAGCCCGGTGACCGCATCCCGATGACGCCCAGCCAGATGCTCAAGCTGCAACTGGGCTGGAAGCCCAATGCGCAATGGCGCTTTGGCCTGGACATGCAGGCCGTGGGCCGCAGCCTGGCGCGTGGCAATGAAAACAATGCCCACGAGGCCGATGGCACCTATTACACCGGCGCAGGCGGCAACCCCGGCTACGCCGTGTTCAACCTGAGTGGCCAATACACGGTGCAGCCTGGCTGGACCTTGACCGCCAAAATCAACAACCTGTTTGACACCCGCTACACCACGGCGGCAGTGCTCTCGCCCAACGCCTTCAACGGCAATGCGCTGGTGGCGCGTCCCTTCGCGGCCGATGCCAACGGCAATTACCCCCTGCGCCACGGCACCTTCTATGCGCCTGGCGCACCGCGCAATGTGTGGGTGGGGATGCGGTATGCGTTCCGCTGAACGCGAGAATACGTAGGTCGGCGGCTTCAGCCCCGACCTGGGGCCTGTGCCAGAGCTGACAAGCGTCGGACTCTTCGAGTACCGACGTACGGGGCTGTATTCGTAGGTCGGCGGCTTCAGCCCCGACATGAGGCCTGTGCCAAAGCGGGCAACGTCGGAGCTGAAGCTGCCGACCTACGAAGGCACGGGTTGACTTGTCAGAGGTCGAAGGCCCCGACGGTTCAGCGCACCCGCTCAGCCGTCAACGCCCCACCGATCAAAAAACCCGCCAGCACTTTTTCTTCTCGCGTGAATTTGACCAGGCCCTGGCCTTGGCAGTACCACTCGTGGCTGGTCAGGGGCACGTCGGTGAAGCCGTTCACCGGGTCGGTGTAGAGGTTCAAAAAGGCTTCGCCCTTCACATGCAGGCAGGGCGACAGCACCTCGCCGGAGTGGAGTTTGACCTCCTCTTTGACGGACACGATGCGCCACGTCATATTGGTTTTGTGGGTGTATTTGAGTTCGCGGGGGTATTCGTTTTTGCGCATCAGCAAATAGGGCACGGTGGGGGTGGTCCACTCGGTGTCCACCTGATACGGCGCTTTGAGCACCCACATGGGCGATTCGTCCGCCAGCGGTTCGCGGTCCATGTCGGTTTGGTGGGCCACGCGGCGTACGCCTTGTTCATTGGCCTCTAATAAGTAGGCCACGCCTTGTGAATGGTGGCGTTGCATATAGCTTTTGCCTTGCCAGTCCACAGGGCCGCGCGTGCGCAAAATCCAGATTTCGTCGTCGCGGGCCGATTCGGGGTTGTAGCGCACTTCGTAGCGGGTCACGTCACCTGCGCGCAGCGGAAACCAGACCGGCCCCGCATCCGGCGAACAGGCCGACAGGCCCAGCACACCCAGCAGTGATGCGGCACCCAAGGACAGAGTTTTCATGGTGTTCATTTTTCGGGCAGCTGCGCACGGGGCAGGTCGCTGAGTTTGATTTGCACCTTGTCGTCGTTGGCTGGGCGCAACCAGGGCAGGCCGCCTTGGCCGCGGCGTGGCTCGGTGGTGCCGATCTGGGTGTTGCCGTCGCGGGCTTTCTTGATGCCGTCGCCCAGAATGCGGTGCAGGTCTTTTTCGTAGGGCAGGCGGTGCACGCGGGGCAGATCCAGCGCTTCGTGGTCTTTGATTTCATTGACCCAGATGTAGATCGCGCCGGGGTGGTGGCGTGCCGGGCTGGGCTCGTCAAACACGGCCGACAGCAGCACAAAGCGCGGCGGCAAGGCGTCGTCGGCCGGCCAGCCCGCAATGCCGCGCAGCACCTGCTGGTGGAACAGGAAAAAGCCGCTGACCACCACGACCATGACGGCCTTGAGCAGCCAGTGCCAACGGGTGGCCAGGCACAGGCACAGCAGCAAAAAGGCCAGCAGGGCGTAGGCAATGGCCAGCCAGAGCAGTTCGGTGGTGGTGGTAGGGATCATGTGGATTTTTCAGGGAGGGGTGTTCAGATGCCCGAGCGCATCACGATGGGTTTGGGGGCCGTGCTCACGTCCAGCACCTGGCCCTTGTCGTCAATCGAAAAGCGCACCAGGGTGCGCTCTTCGCCTTTGGCCCCGATTTGCTGGGTGCCGGTGAAGACGATTTCGGCCTGGGGATTGATCTTGACCACGGTCACGGTGGCGTCCACGGGCAGCTGGTTGCGGCTTTCGTAATAGTGGGCGTTGACCACGTATTCGCCCGCAACCAGGCCGCGCAGGGTGACGATTTCTTGCCGGGCGGCGCTGGTCACGGTTTTGCCGTTGACCACCACCGAGTTGTTTTTGTCGCCCCGGTCGTCGCGGTCCAGGTGCAGCATGCCCACGTCGCGCTGGCGAAACCACAGCAGTTTGCCGCCGGGCTCCATGACCCAGGTGTCCAGGTCGTTGGGGTTTTCGTCAGGCCAGGACACGGTGATCATGAACTCGGCCTTGGCGGGCACGTCACCGGCCTTTTTGGCCTGCGGGTTGAAAGACAGCAGTGCGATCACAAAGCAAAAGACGAAGGCGATCAACATGTTGAACAACATGTCGTAAAACGGGTCCGTCTCGGTGTCGCGGGTGCTGCGGCCAATGCTCATGCGGCGCTTCCGGTCACGTTGGACTGCATGGCCTGTGCCTCGCCCAGCGTCAAAATTTCGGCCACCAGGCCGTCGGCAAAGCGGTCAATGCGCATGAGCTGCAGGCCCAGCAAAATGTTGGCCGCCAGCCCGGTGATGGTGGTCAACAGGGCAATGCCCAGCCCGCCGGTCAGGCTCTTGAGCATTTGCGCCGATTGCTGCGGGTCAAAGCCGTCCATGCGGCCCAGCTCCAGGGCCAGCACCGAAAAACCGATCACCTTGCCCAGCAAGCCCAGCTTGAGCTGGATGCCGTTGAGCCACCAGGCCATCTCTTGTGGGCCGTGCGCCCGGTCGCTCAGCACTTGCAGCAAGATGCTTTTGTCGGTGTGGGGGTGGGCGCGGGCTTGCAGGTAGTCGTGCGCCCAGCTGATGTGTTCGGGCGACACCCGCGCCCCGCCCGATTGCAGGGCCTGCCATTGCAAGCCCAGCGCCCAGCAGCGCAGGCCCGCCCAGACCGAGCAGCCGATGAACAGTAGCACGATGACGATGGTCAGTCCCGTAGGGTCGGCCTGCACCAAGCGGTGCCACAGGCCGTGTTGCCACATCACCGCCGCGCCAAACACCAGTAAGCCCATGAAGGCCAGCCACAGCAGGAACAGGCCTTGCGGCGCTTGCTCCAGCGACAGGCTGGGGCGGCCAATCACCGGCAGGCGTTTGACCAGCAGGGCACCCCACATGCGTTGGTGCCATCGACTGGCCGAAGGGGCAAGAGCATTCATGCGGGGGTCCACTCCAAAAAATAACGGGCTGGCATGGCAAGTGCTGCATGTGCGACCATCTCGGTCTCCACCGATCAGGTCGTTCAAACCATTGCCCCTCCTTTGTCACAGAGCAACAAAAGTGCCACCCATTCTGAACAACTTTCACCCGAAGAACCGACACACGGGCGACGCAGGGGCTTGGACTTGTTCCAATATGGAGCAAGTGAGGGGGTGGGCTTGACACAAGTGTTGCGCGTGCGCTGGGCTCAGCTTCGCTGGATCGTGGGGTGCAGCTGGGCCCTGCTGGCCTGGCCCACTGGGGCTGCGCCATGCACCGACCCGCCCGCGCTGGTTTGGCAGACGGTGTTGCCGGGGGTGGTGGTGGTGCATGGGCAGTGGCATGCGGTCACGCCAGATGGGCGCTCGCACGCGGCCACCACGGTGGTGCTGGGGCAAAACGCCGATGTGACGGTCATCGACCCCGGGCCGACCTACGGCGTTGGGCAGGCTTTGCAAAAAGACCTGAAATGCCGCCACCCCGCGTCGTCGGTCACGCGGCTGATCAACACCCATGCGCATGCCGAGCAAGTGCTGGCCAATGCGGCCTGGGTGCCTGAGGCGTCGGCCGATGTGCCCCAAGTCGACACTGCAAAGCGCCGAGCTGCTCCGGCTGTGCCCATGGGTGCGAGCGTGGGGGTGGTTGTAGCCGCCACTCTCGGCACCCAGCAAGCCATGCGCCAGCGCTGCCCCGATTGCCTGGCGGCCTTGCAGCACGATTTGGGCGAACAGGCCTCGCGCGGCACACGCATCGTGTTGCCCACCCAGGTGCTGCATGACGGGCAAGGGGTGCAGGCTGGCGGCCGAAGCTGGCAGGTGCACGACATGCGCCACGCCCACACCGAAAGCGATTTGGTGCTGTGGTCGGCCGAAGAAGGCATTGTGTTGGCCGGGGGGCTGGTCGATGGCGATGTGCTGCCCGTGTTGGCCCAAGGCAGCGTGCGGGGTTGGCTGAAAGCGCTGGACCGCATGCGAGCTTGGCAGCCGCAGTGGCTGGTGGGCCAGCACCTGGTGCGCGGTCCGGGGCAAGTGCAGGCGGCCTTGCAGCGTCAACAGCACTACCTGTGCAGTCTGGTGCGTTACGCCTGGCAGGGCCTGGAGCGGGGCTGGTCAGAGGCCGAGGCGGTGCAGCAAGTGCCTTGGCCTGCGTCTTGGCAGGCTGGTGCGGTGCCCGAACAATCACGGCCCCATAACGTGCGTCCAGACGGCCAGCCCTTTCAGAAGGCGGCAGACCTGCCAGCCAACGGTCAGCGCAGAGGTGGCCTTTTAAAGACCGAACAGCAGGATAAGACCCAAGAGACCTGGACAACCCAGCAGCGCCAGCAACATGTGTTCAACCAACTGCGCGCCTGGCGCGAGGTGGAACTGAGCTGGCTGGAGCAAGCCGAGCGCCCCAGCCCTTGGGCAAGCTGGTGTGCCTTAACCCCAGACGTCGGCCGGTAACTGCTCTTTTTTGCGGTAGATGGTGTTGCGCGACACCCCCAAGAGCTTGGCCGCTGCTGACACATTGCCCTGGCATTGGCGCAGCGCATCGGTCATGGCTTGCAGGGCCACGTCTTGCAGGCGTGCGGCGCTGGTGGCCGGTGCGGCGAAAGGGTTCGCGGCAGCGTTCGCGGAAGTTGCGGCAGCCATGGGGTGCTCTGTGGCGGGGGCTTGTGCCACCCACACAGGTGTTGCATGGGCACCGCCTGCAAGGCCCGAGGGCGTCGAAGCCGTGCTGCTGAGGGCCGCGCCGGGTGCGAAAAAGCCACGCGGGTGGGCCGATTGCAGCGCCTGCACATCGGCCAAGGGCGGTGCGGCGCATCCAGCTGCATGCGGCATGCCCAGCGCGGCCTCTTCGCAAGGCAATGGGTCGGGCGTGCTGGTGTGGGTGAACTGCTGAACTTCGTCCAAAAAGTCATCGGGCAGGTGTTCCACCTCAATTTGGCCGCTGTGACCCACCATGACCACAGCGGTGCGCAAGAGGTTGTGCAGCTGGCGGAAGTTGCCAGGCCAGCGGTACTGCTTGAACATCGCCATGACACTGGGCGACACGCTGATGTGCTGTTCGGGCGTGCACAGGTTGAACAGGATTTTGTTGGCCACCACCTCAAAGTCCGAGCGTTCGCGCAAGGCGGGCAGGCGCACCACCAGGCCGTTCAGGCGGTAGTACAGGTCTTCGCGGAACTGGCCCTGGGCGATCAGGGTTTTGAGGTTTTTGTTGGTGGCGCAAATGAGCATCACGTCCACCTCGTATTCCTTGCCCGAGCCCAGCGGTGTGACCCGGCGCTCTTGCAGCACACGCAGCAAACGCGCTTGCAGCTGGGTGGGCATGTCGCCGATTTCGTCCAGAAACAGCGTGCCGCCGTGCGCCATCTGGATCTTGCCGGGGGCGCCACGCCGCTTGGCACCGGTGAACGCGCCTTCTTCGTAGCCAAAGAGTTCGGACTCGATCAGGGTTTCAGGAATGGAGGCGCAGTTGATGGACACAAAGGGCCGCCGCGCCCGTGCCGAATCGTTGTGGATGGCTTGCGCCAGAATGTCTTTGCCGGTGCCGGTTTCACCCAAGATCATGATCGGGATGTCGCTGCCCTGCACGCGCTGCAGCTTGTGCAGCACGGCGGCCACTTGCGGGTCGCCGGTGTTCAGGTAGTGCAGGCTCGACAAGCTGGCGCGGCCTGCCGCAGCGGCAGTGGTGGCGCGGGTGGCCGGGCTGGGGTTGGGGGGCTGCAAGGTTTCCGCTTGCGGATTGGGGTTGCTTTGGGGTGAAGGCTGGGCAGAAAACGCCTCTTGCATGCTGCTGAACCAGTGGCTGGTTTTCAGGCGGGCCTGGCAAAACACCTGCACGCCGTTGTGCATGCACAGGTTCACCGGCTGCCCGGCGGCATGGCGCAGGCGGTCATGAAACTGCGAGATCGGTTGGTTGAACAGTGACGAGAAGGTGTGCGCCTGCATGGCATTGACCGACAGGCCCAGCTGAAACTGGGCGCTGCGGTTGGCCGACAGGAAACGCCCGTCCAGCGTGAAGACGATGATGCCTTCGACCAAAGTGCTCAGGAATTCAGGGCGGCTATGAAAGTGAATCCGCATGGCGTCGGGAAACACATTGGCAAACATGTGGTTCTCGATCATTTGCGCCGACATGCGCACCAGCGCCATGGTGTGCTGGTGGTAGCTGCGCTGATCGCCCGTCACGTCCAATGCGCCCATGACCTTGCCGTAGGGGTCAAAGATGGGGGTGCAGGAGCAGGTCAGGAACTGGTTGGCTTGCAAAAAGTGGTCGTTGCCATGCACGACCATGGGCTGGCCCTCGGTCAGGGCGGTGCCAATCGCGTTGGTGCCTTTGCTTTGTTCGGACCATTCCACGCCGGGCATCAGGGCCACGCGGGAGGCTTTTTCCAGAAAATCGGCATCGCCCAGCGAGTGCAGGATCAGCCCGTTGCTCGACGTCAGCAGCACCATGCTGTGCGTGTTGGCAATTTGCTCGTACAGGGTTTCCATGACGGGGCTGGCGTGCTGGTACAGCAGGCGGTTTTCATCACGGGCGTTGGCAATGGCCGGGGCTTGCAGCTGGGAGTAGTCGGGTTTTTCCGAAGCCTGGAGCCCGAAAGAATGGCTGCGCCCGTGCGATTGCAGGATCGCGCTGCGGTGGTGGTCACTGTCCAGCGCATACAGGCCTTGGCCATGGGCCACGGTCGCCGCGCGTGCAGGCATGCTGAGCATGGAGTCTCCTAGGGGATCTATCACCGCCCAGGTGGCGCTGTAGACCTCGTCTAATTCTTGTCGGTTGGCCGAGTCTGTGGATTCGGTCGGAATGCCATGGTCAGGCCTGAAGCTTTCATTTTCTTGACGCAAGACAGCTCCCAGGGATCAAAGTGTGTCGTTTTTGGACACATGCAAAACTTCGGCCAAGGGTGGGAGCCATGAAATCCAGCGAGAGACAGGGCTGAAACTTGAAAACTGTCACCATTTGCAACACCGCATGTGACAACTGGTGCTGTGGCTGTGCCATTCGTGACTGCAAGGGGGCGATGTGGTGTGTACAAACATGGCACGCAATTTGCCAAGTCAGGACATCCTCTTTAACTTCACGAGTTCATTTCATGAAAACCAGCTCTTTGCGCCTTTCCTGCTTGCGAAACATCTTTCTGGCCTCGGCCATGACCGTGCTGGCGGCCTCAGCGTGGGCCCACGGCGATGTGACCCCCCAAGCTGTTGACACCAAAACACTGCCCCAATTGGGTAGCAAATGGCTGCCCAGCAATCCCTACAGCAGTGGCCCAGCTTTTAATGAGGCTTTGCGCATTGGCTCTTCGGCCTACAACCAGAACTGCGCCCGTTGCCACGGACTGGAAGCCATCTCGGGCGGTATTGCGCCTGACCTGCGCAAGCTCGACGCTGATTGCACCGGTATGGCCGATGCGCAAAAGAAAAGCGCCTGCTTTGCCGAGATGGACGAGTTTTATGTGGCCACCGTGCGCCGCGGTCGCACTCGCGATGGCCGCGTCTACATGCCCCCCTTTGAAGCGACTTTGAGTCAAGAAGCCATCTGGGCCATCCGCACTTATCTGGAAACGCGCCGCGAAAAATAAGACATCAGTGCAGTCAAGTCTAAAAGCTTGCGCCAGATCAGCCTGTAGGTCGGAGGCTTTAGCCCCGACAGACACCCGGAACCCAAGCCTGCGATGTCGGACCTGAAAGTCCCTATTTGCACCAATGAAGACTCGCTGCGCTAAATTCGCTGCGGCGTAGATTTCCCGATGACAAACCATCAAATGACAGGAGACACCATGAATACCCCTTTGCAGCGCAAACCCGACGTCACTGGCTTGTCGCGTCGCCAGTGGCTGACCGGGGCCGCTGCCGCCTGCCTGGGCAGCGGTCTGGTCGCAGTTCCGGCACAAGCGCAGGAACTGTTTGACCTCGACAAAGTGCGAGCCAGCGGCATCCTCAAGGTGGCTTTGTACAAAGACAACGCCCCCTACTCGGATGGCAAAGGGCAGGACATGACGGGCGTGGATGCAGCGCTGGCGCTGGCCTTGGCCACCGAAATGGGTCTCAAGCTCAGTTTGCTGCCCTTTGATGCAGGTGAAAAAATGGACGACGACCTGCGCAACATGGTCTGGAAAGGCCACTACTTGGGTTATGGCCCGGCCGATGTGATGCTGCATGTGCCCGTGGATAAATTTCTGATGGTGGAAAACCGCCAGGCCCTGATTTTTGCGCCCTATGCGCGTGAAGTGCTCGTGGTCTTTCATGCGCTGGACCGCTTGCCCACCCTGCAGTCGGGTAACGACCTGCAAAACTTGCCATTGGCAGCCGAGCAAGGCAGTGGCGCGGCCAGCACACTGATTGGTTTTGGCGGGGGGCGTTTGCGCTCTCAAGTTCGCATGTACCCCACCGGCACTCAGGCTGCGGAGGCCGTTATCAGGGGGGATGCGGCGGCCGCTTACTTGAGCCGTGCCCAAGCCGAAGCAGCGTTGAAGGCCTCTGGCCGCCCAGCGGCCGGATTTGGTTTGACCCAGTTGACCTTGCCGGGACTGGCCGACAATGGCTGGCCCATCGGCATGGCGGTCAAATCGGGCCATAAACAATTGGCCCAAGCCTTGGAAAGTGCACTGCAGAAATTACGCGCCGACGGTCGCCTGTTGGCCATGTACCGCGACCGGGGGCTGACCCTGGTGGCGCCTTGATGACCTCCATGAACTGAAACCCCAAAGAGAGAAAAACCATGAAGAGACAACACATCCCCTGCCGTTTGCTGCCCCTGAGCTGGAGTCTTGTGAGCTTGGGCCTGTTGGGCGGCGTTGCCACCGCACAAGCGCAAGACGCCACGACAGCGACTGAAATGCTGGTTCAAAGCGGGCGCTTGGCGCAAAAACAGTTTGATGCCCCAGCCTCCTTGCGTGTCATCGACGGTGAAGCCATTCGCAACGCAGGGGCGCAGGTCAATTTGTCAGAGGCGTTGGCGCAAACACCCGGGGTGGTGGCGCTCAACCGCAACAACTACGCACAGGATGTGCAAATTTCCATCCGGGGTTTTGGTTCGCGTGCCGCTTTTGGCTTGCGCGGTATTCGCCTGATCACCGACGGCATACCGGCCACCACGCCCGACGGGCAAGGCCAGGCCTCTACCGTGAGCTTGACCTCGGCCGAACGCATTGAAGTGCTGACGGGGCCATTGGCGCAGCTGTACGGCAACTCGGCTGGCGGCGTGATCCAGACCTTTACCCGCGAAGCGGGCGCTCAGCCGCAGATCGATGCGTCTACCACATTCGGCAGCTACGGATTGCGCCGCCATGACGTGCAGTTCAGTGGCCGCACCGGCAATGTCGGCATCGTGGCCGATTACAGCGTGTTTGACATCGAAGGCTACCGACAGAACAGCGCCGCACAGCGCAAACAATTCAATGGCGTGTTGACCACACACCTCCAAGAAGACACCCAACTCAAACTGGTGGCCAACCTGTTTGACATGCCCGAGGCGCAAGACCCGCTGGGTTTGACGGCGGCACAGTTGCAAGCCGATCCTCGGCAGGCGGGTACCAATGCGTTGGCCCAGCGGACCCGCAAGGCGGTCAAACAAGACCAATTGGGGGTGGTGCTCGACCACCGTTTCAATTCAGATCTGCACATGCAATGGCGGGCCTATACCGGTTCGCGTGAAAACCTCCAATACCAGGCCAGCGGTACTTGGGTGGGGCTCCAGCGTGACTTTCAAGGTGCGGGTGCACAGCTCAAAGGCAAAGTGCGTGACTTCCCGAACGGTGCACTCGACTGGGTGGTGGGCGCTGATCTGGACCGATCGTCTGAACGTCGCCAAGGCGGGGCTGCTGTGGACGGTGAAAAATCGGGTGACTTGACCCGCAACGAACTCAATCAAGCGGCCAACACCGATGTCTATGGACAAGCCAACTGGCGCTGGACTGACGCACAGGGTCGCAACCCGTATACCTTCACCGCAGGCCTGCGCCGCAGTCAAGTCAAACTGGAAAATGCGGATGACTTACCCTTGGTGGATGGCAACGGCACAGGCAGTGTGCGTTACTCGGCCACCAATCCCGTGCTGGGCATCACTTGGCATGCACTCGATACACTGAATGTGTACGCAAACTGGGGCAAAGGTTTTGAAACGCCCACTTTGGCCGAAGCGTCCTACACACTGGACAACAACAGCATCAAAGGCCTGTTCAACACGGGTTTGCTGGCTTCGCGCAGTCAGCACACAGAAGCCGGTGTGAAATGGACGCCCTCACCTGCAACGCGCATCGACGCTGCCTTGTTTCGAATCACCACCGAAAACGAAATCGTGACCTTGCGCAGTGCCTTGGGTAAAACGGCCTTTAAAAATGCCGCCAAAACCCTGCGTGAAGGCGCTGAGTTGTCGTGGCAAAACGAATGGGCTTCGCAGTGGCGCAGTCAACTGTCGCTGGCCCTGCTGCAGGCGCAATACGACGAAGACTTTACTTCGGGATCTACCCCAATTGCCGCAGGCAAGCGCATGCCGGGCATTCCTGAAAAGCAGCTGTATGCCTCGTTGCAATGGGCTCAACAAGGCTTCGCTTCCAAAGCCAATCCACGTCCCGTGGGTTGGTCAGCGTCAACCGATTGGGTGGCACGTTCGGCTTTTTGGGCCAATGACCTCAACGATGCCGATGCCCGTGTGGCTGGTGGTGGTCAGTTGAACCTGCGTGTGCGTCATCGCAGTGCGTGGGGTGCCGTCCGGGCTGAGGTGTGGGCGGGTGTGGACAACCTGATGGACAAGTCCACAGTCGGCTCGGTCATCGTGAATCAGGCGTCCAAACAATACTTCGAGCCCGGCTTGCCACGCAACTGGATGACGGGCATCAAAGTGTCTGTGCCCTTGTGAACAAGGCGATGGTCTCGCAGGTCGTCAGCAGGAGCGCCAACATTGCAGGCTTAGGACCAGGCCCATGTCGGGGCTGAAGCCACCGACCTACGGTGGGTCTTGTGGGTTGGCAACTTCAGCTCATACGTGACAAGTAGCGCTTTTGACGCATCTTCAAAAAAGCCCCTTTTCAGGGGCTTTTTTTCGCCTTCAAACGACTTGAATGGCTAGCCTTGGGTGGGTACTGACCTATGAAATCATTTGCCGTGCCACATTGACGCAGTGTCACAAGCGAGCGCATGGGCCGTGAACGCTCAGTTCAGAAGTTGCTTCACGTTGGCGCAAAAAGACAGTTTTTGGGCATGTTTCAGGGTTGGCACGGTTGCTGCGAAAAGAAAGGCACGTCAAGCAAGACGTTTAACCTTTTCAGGAAACTCTCATGATTTACGCAGCACCCGGCGCCGCAGACGCCAAAGTTCAATACAAAGCCCGTTACGACAACTTCATCGGTGGCCAATTTGTGGCCCCGGTCAAAGGCCAATACTTCGATGTGATCACGCCCATCAGTGGCAAGGTCTACACACAAGCTGCACGCTCTGACGCGGCCGACATCGAGCTGGCGCTGGACGCCGCACACGCCGCCGCCGACGCTTGGGGCAAGACCGATGCCGCCACCCGCGCCAACATCCTGCTGAAAATTGCCGACCGCATTGAAGCCAACCTGGAAATGTTGGCTTACGCCGAAACCGTGGACAACGGCAAAGCGATTCGTGAAACACTCAACGCCGACATTCCACTGACGGTGGACCACTTCCGTTACTTCGCCGGTTGCCTGCGTGCGCAAGAAGGCGCACTGTCCAACATCGACGAGAACACCGTGGCCTATCACTTCCAGGAACCCCTGGGCGTGGTCGGTCAGATCATTCCTTGGAACTTCCCCATCTTGATGGCGGCCTGGAAACTGGCCCCCGCCATTGGTGCGGGCAACTGTGTGGTGCTCAAGCCCGCCGAGTCCACCCCCATCTCGATCATGATCATGGCCGAGTTGATCGCCGACTTGTTGCCCCCTGGTGTGCTCAACATCGTCAACGGTTTTGGCCGTGAAGCCGGCATGCCTTTGGCCACCAGCAAGCGCATTGCCAAGATCGCGTTCACAGGTTCGACCTCCACAGGCCGTGTGATCGCCCAAGCCGCTGCCAACAACCTGATCCCCGCCACGCTGGAACTCGGCGGCAAGTCGCCCAACATTTTCTTTGCCGACATCATGGACAAAGACGATGGTTTCCTCGACAAGGCCATCGAAGGTTTGGTGCTGTTTGCCTTCAACCAAGGCGAGGTGTGCACCTGCCCATCGCGTGCCTTGATCCAGGAAAGCATCTACGACAAGTTCATGGAGCGTGTCTTGAAGCGCGTGGCCGCCATCCAGCACCAAAACCCGCTGGACACCGACAGCATGATGGGCGCACAAGCCTCCAAAGAGCAGCTGACCAAAATCTTGTCTTATCTGGACTTGGGCAAGCAAGAAGGCGCTGAAGTTTTGGCCGGTGGCTCACAAGCTCACTTGGGTGGTGACCTCGAAGGCGGCTACTACGTGCAGCCCACCTTGTTCAAAGGCCACAACAAAATGCGCATCTTCCAAGAAGAGATCTTTGGCCCCGTGTTGGCCGTGACCACCTTCAAGGACGAAGCCGAAGCCCTGGAAATCGCCAACGACACCTTGTATGGTTTGGGCGCTGGCGTGTGGAGCCGCAACGGCAACGTGGCCTACCGCATGGGCCGCGCCATCAAGGCTGGCCGCGTGTGGACCAACTGCTACCACGCTTACCCCGCACACGCTGCATTCGGTGGTTACAAAGAGTCCGGCATCGGCCGCGAAACCCACAAGGTCATGCTTGACCACTACCAACAAACCAAGAACCTCTTGGTCAGCTACAGCGAGAGCAAGCTGGGTTTCTTCTGATCGATTGAATCGGTCATCCTCACAGGGGCGGCGCGATCCGCCCCTTTTTGTCTTGGCATGTCAGGAGATGAACATGGTTGAACGAGTGGTGGTCACACCCGAAGCGCTGGCCTTGATCGATGAACTCAAAGCCCAATACGGCGAGCTGATGTTTCACCAGTCGGGCGGCTGCTGCGACAACAGTGCGGCCAATTGTTATTTGCCCACCGATCTGACGATCGGCCCGTATGACGTGAAACTGGGTGAAGTGGGCAGCGTGCCGTTTTACATCAGCAAATCGCAGTACGAGTATTGGAAGCACACGCAGTTGATCCTGGATGTGATTGAAGGCTCGGGCGGCACCTTCTCGCTGGAAGGCAACACCGGCAAAGCCTTTCACACCCGCTCGCGCCTGTTCACCGACGAAGAGTGGGCCGTTATTGAGCCGCAGGTCTTGCGCGATTTGGCCTGAGTCGTATTCGCCCTTGGTATGTCAATGTGTAAGAGCCAGCGTTTTGTAAGGCTGGCATCAAGACGGTCAACAAAAATACCCGGTTGGTCTTGGAGCCTGTATGTTGGAACGCTTGGTTTATCGCTCAAAAGCCACCCACAAATTGGGCAGCTTGCATTTGTTCAATTTGCTGGTGCAATGCCGCAAGCGCAACCTGAGCTTGGGCATCACGGGGCATTTGCTCTACACCGAAGAGGTTTTCGTTCAGTGCATCGAGGGGCCACCCGAATCCATTGAAGCCCTGTGGCGAAGCCTCAAGCGCGATGACCGTCATTACGGCCTGGAGTTGCTCTCGCGTGGCCCCGAATCGACGCGGCGTTTCGGTGAATGGTCCATGGCGTTTTCCACTTATGGGCACTTCAACAAATACGACATCCCTGGGTTTTTCCCTGTTGATGAGGCGGGCATGAGTGAGGCCGCCCAGCGTTGCTCTGAGCTGGCCATGCCCTTGACTTGAAGTGTTGCAAGCCCACGCTCAACTGGCCCTTAAATCCCCGGTGTCATAATCAACGCCTTATGTACTTCTTGCAATCTCTGCGCAACGCCCACTGCCTCACCCGCCTCGTGCTGGTGTGGTTTGCGTTGTTTGTGGGGGTGGCCGTGGCTTCGCCGCTGGTCAACCCCGAGGGTGTGCAACTGGTGTGCACCACAGCGGGCAGCGTCAAGTTGCTCCAGCTCGATGCCGATGGCGAGGAAGCGCAAAGCAGCCACCAAGGCCTGCACTGCCCCTTGTGTTTGCCGGTGGCAGCGCCCCCGGTGGTGTCGGTTTCAGCGCCAGTCCATGCCGGGCTGTCTCATGCGCTGCGTCCTCTAGAGCAGGCCCGGCTGGCCTCGCTCATTGGCCTGCCTTGGCAGGCCCGCGCTCCCCCCGCTTTTTCTTGATCACGGCAGCTGTTTGACGGCCAAGTGCGACGTGTCCGCATGAGCCGCCCGCCCTGTCCGTGATCCGGTGCGCTGGCTTGCAAGCGTCGCCACACCCTTTCCCCTCGTGTCTTTTTTTAACTGGAGTTCGCCATGAAACGCGTTGTTGTCTCTTTTGCCGTCCTGATGTCGGCCCTGTTCAGCCAGGCCCAAGCCCAAGTCACCGTGAAGGACGCTTGGGTGCGTGCCACCGTGGCGCAACAAAAAGCCACGGGCGCTTTCATGCAGCTGCAGTCGGCGCAAGACGCCAAACTGATCTCGGCCCAGTCGCCAGTGGCGGGTGTGGTTGAGGTGCACGAGATGGCCATGGACGGCGGCGTCATGAAAATGCGTGCAGTGCCCAGCCTGGCCTTGCCCGCTGGCAAAGCCGTCGAGCTCAAGCCTGGTGGTTACCACGTCATGCTGATGGACCTCAAGGGTCAGGTCAAAGACGGTGACACCGTGCCCGTGACGCTGGTGGTCGAAGGCCAAGACGGCAAGCGCCAGAACATCGAGATCAAGGCCTCTGCCCGCATGGCCGCCGCACCCGCCATGAAGCATGGCGAAGGCAAGATGCACAAGCATTGAGCGGACGGCTTGACCCTCGACTGATCCTTCCATGACCTGGACTTCTGCCCAACTGCGCAGGCTCAGCCTGTGGCTGCTGTGCGCGATGCTGCTGGCGGCTTTGGCCCCCACGGTCTCGCGTGCGCGGGCCTGGAGCCAGGGCAGCGCCGTGCCATGGATGGCGGTGTGCACCACCGAGGGCACACCACAGACGGCGCTCAACCAACAGGGCCATGCACAGGGCGACGAAGGTTCTGTGCCGACTGCTGCCATGCTCGACCATTG
This sequence comes from Comamonadaceae bacterium PBBC1, assembly GCA_002256145.1. Lineage (GTDB taxonomy): Bacteria > Pseudomonadota > Gammaproteobacteria > Burkholderiales > Burkholderiaceae_C > Limnohabitans_A. Next base: position 81,677 of record NKIP01000011.1, on the reverse strand, counting down.
CGCTTTGTGCGTGCTGGCCAGCGACCGCATGGCGCTCCCGCCCACCCCCTTGTCGTGGCAGGCTTTGCCACAAGCGCCGCCCTTGTTGGCGCAGTTTGATCAAGACATTCCTCAAGCCGTCCCCCGCTGGACGGTCCACTCCCGCGCCCCGCCTGCCCACGCCTGAAGTCAGCCGTGGCAGGCCGGGCCCATGCCCGCCTGCTGTTTGCCGGGTGCCTGTTTTCATGCAGGTGCTCTGGCCGATTCAGTCAGGAGCAGAGTGTGCAATTTTTAAACCAAATTCCGGTGGGTGAACCCATCAGCGTGAGCCGTGGCCAAAGCTTGTTGGCCGCAGGCGGTGTCGGCCCCGTGTGGCGCGTGACCCAAGGTGTTTTCAAGCTGGAGCGCCAGGGCCAGGATGGCCAAATTCTGGTGCAACTGGCCCAGGCCGGTGACCTGATCGGCGTGGAGTCGCTGTGTGCCGAGCCCTATGCCTTCACGGCCGTGGCCTTGGTGGCCGCGCAAGCGCTGCCCCATGCAGTCAGCCAAGACCTCGACCGCTACACCACCATGGCGCAGGGCTTCATGCAGCAGCAACGCCAAACCTGCGACATGCACCGTCTGCGCACGGGATCGATCGTGCAGCGCCTGGCCTATTTGTTGACCGTGTTGGGCAAGCAGGCCGATGGCCGTGTGTTGACCGTGCAGCGCAAAGAACTGCCCACACTCAAGGAAATGGCCCGCGTGGTCGACTCCACCTTCGAGACGGTGTGCCGCGAACTCAACACCTTGCTGCCCGAACGCAAGCAGCCTCGACTGCGTGTGCCCAGCGTGTGGGCGGTGGGCCAGCCCTTTGCCATGGCGGCCTGAAAGGTCTGGTATGCAACAAGTGATTTTCAGGTTCTGGCAGAGCACCCAAAAAACCGGCTTTGGCCTGGGCTTTGTGACGGGTGGCTTGTTCATGGGGCTGGTGGCCCTGGCGCTGTTGGGCATGGGCTCTGCCCAAGCGCACGACTTTCGCCAAGGCGATGTGGTCATGGACCACCCCTACGCCACGCCCAGCCTGGCAGGCACCACCAACGGTGCGGTGTATTTCAAGTCCATCCGCAACAAAGGCAAAACGCCTGACCGCCTGCTGTCGGCCCGCACCGCTGTGGCTGCGCGGGTCGAAATCCACCAGATGCACATGGACGGCAATGTCATGCGCATGCGCCAAGTGCCTGCCTTGGAGTTGCCCGCACAAACTGAAGTGTCCTTGCGGCACGGCGGCGCAGGCACGCACCACCTGATGCTGCTGGACATGGCCAAACCCCTCCAAGACGGTGACCGCTTCGATCTGGAATTGGTCTTTGAAAAAGCAGGCACCCGGCGTGTGAACGTCTGGGTGCAAACACCGCGTGCAGGTGCGCCTGCGCATCAGCATTGATTTTTGAACTGGAGAACACGATGAAAAATCTTTTTACCTTGACGGCATTGGCCTTGACCGTGAGCGCCTGCAGCACCTTGCCCAGCCCACCCACTTCCCAAGCCGTTGAGCTGAAGTTTGCTGCCCAAATCAACGGCCAGCCCTTTGCCTGCGGCCAGCGTTACGAAGGCGTGGGCAGCACGCGCTCGACCATCACGCCCAGCGACTTTCGCATGTACGTGAGCGAGGTCAAGCTGGTGCGCCAAGACGGCAGCACCGTGCCTGTGCAACTTGCGCAAGACGGCGTGTGGCAACAGCAATCGGTGGCGCTGCTGGACTTTGAAAACGGCGCAGGCCCTTGCCGCAATGGCACAGAAGCCACCAACACCAGCGTACGCGGCCAAGCGCCTGCGGGCGAGTACACCGGGGTGGAACTCACTGTGGGCGTGCCCTTTGCACAAAACCACCAAGACCCCACGGTCGCCCCCGCGCCGCTCAACTCCACGGCCATGTTCTGGAACTGGCAAGGCGGCTACAAGTTCATCAAGTTCGACACCGCCAGCAGTGGCATCAGCACCGACAAACCCGCAGCAGCCAACGCCATGGGCCCGGTCACTCGCTACTCGGTGCACCTGGGCAGCACGGCATGCGCGGGCGAGAGCAAAACCCAAGCCCCCAGTGCCTGCCAAAACCCCAACCGCATGACGGTGCGTTTCGATGGCTTTGACCTGCGCAAAAACACCGTGGTGGCCGACATGGGCGCGGTGCTGGCACAGGCCAATGTGGACGTCAACGCCAAAGGCACATCGCCCGGCTGCATGAGCTTCCCCAAAGACGGCGATTGCCCACCTGTGATGCAGGCGCTGGGCCTGGCCTATGACGGCGTGGCCGCTGCAGGCCCTCAACGCCTTTTGTCCAAGCGCTGATCTGCACCCCAGAGCTCGGCCATGAACCCTTTGCGCAAAACCCTGAGCACCTGCCTGCTGGCCCTGGCCGGTTGGGCTGTGCTCACGGGCAGTTCCACAGACGTTTTTCATTGGGACCTGCCTGCCTGGGTGCCACGCCCTGTGGTGCCCGCAGACAACCCGATGAGTGTGGCCAAGGTCGAGCTGGGGCGGCACCTGTTTTACGACCAACGCCTGTCGGCTGACAGCAGCATGTCGTGCGCCACCTGCCACCACCAGGACAAAGCCTTCACCGATGGATTGGCCGTGGCCAAGGGTGTGACCGGGCAAGCGGGGCAACGCAGTGCCATGGCGCTGGCCAATGTGGCTTATCTGCCTGTGCTGACTTGGGCCAACCCCAACCTCACGGCTTTGGAGGTGCAGGCGCTCATTCCGCTGTTTGGCGAGCACCCGGTCGAGATGGGCATGGCAGGGCGAGAGAAAGAACTGTTTGCACGCCTGCAAGCCGATGCGCGTTACCGCGACTTGTTTGCCAAAGCCTTTCCGGTCGAAGCCGCAAAAGGCAGCGAGGCTTTGTATTCGTTGGGCACGCTCACCAAAGCCTTGGCCAGTTTTCAGCGCAGCCTGCTCTCGTTTGATAGCCCGTATGACCGCTACAAATACGGCGGCCAGCCCACGGCCATATCCCCTGCAGCCAAGCGCGGAGAAAGCCTGTTCTTTGGCGAAAAGATGGAGTGCTACCACTGCCACGGCAGCGTCACCTTCACCGACAACATCCGCCACAGCAAGCTGCCATTGGCCGAGCGCGGCTTTCACAACACAGGCTTGCACAACCTGGATGGCCGGGGTGCTTACCCCGAAGACAACCCGGGCATCAGCGAGTTCACGGGCGACGTCGATGACATGGGCAAGTTCCGCACGCCCAGCCTGCGCAACATTGCGCTGACTGCGCCCTACATGCACGACGGCTCGATGGCCACGCTCGACCAAGTCATCCGCGCCCACTACGCGCAGGCCGGCCGCGCAGGGGGTACGGCCAACGGGCCCAGCCCCTTGCGCAGTTCATTGATCGGGGGCTTCGAGGTCAGCGAGCAAGAAGTCAGCGACCTGGTCGCTTTCTTGAACACGTTGACTGACCACACGTTTGTTCACAACCCTCGCCACGCGAATCCATGGGCTGCCAGTCGCTGAGACATGGACATGCACCGTTCACACCCCTTCTTTCACTCGCTGAGTCGCCTCGTGCTGATTGGGTACGTGCTGTTTGTGGGCGTTTCGGTGTTGGCCGCCACGCTGCAGCCCAAAACCATGGACGTGGTGTGTTCCACCATGGGCATCATGAAGGTGGTGGTGCAAGGCGAGGGTGAAGCCGCTCCCTTGAGCAGCAGCATGGACTGCCCGCTGTGCGCTCACGCTACACCCGCATTGCCGCCGCCCACGGTGGCGGCTTTAGCCCATGTGCCAGATGCACGCGCGTACATCGTGCAAGCCTTGCCCGAGGCCTTGCTGCTGGCCCGAACCGCGCCGCCCCTGCCTTCTCGAGGGCCGCCTGACCTGATCTGAACGCCGCAAGGCGATTTGTCTCCACCCGAATTGATTAGGGTGATGTCTTTTTGCGTGCAGTTTTTTCTTGCACATCCAGATCTCGTCAGAACATGAAAACAAAACTGAACTTCTCCACCGTGGCCATGGCCGCATCGGCTTGCTGCGCCGCTTTGGCCCAAGCCCAAACACAAACCATCGAAATCACAGCTGACAAAGACCGATATCAGCCAGCCTTGACGCAAGCAGCCACCCGCTCTGCGGTGCCTGTTGAGCAGGTGCCTCAGTCCATCGTGAGCATTCCGCGTTCGGTCATCGAGGACCAAGGCAGCAAAACGGTTTCGGACGCCTTGCGCAATGTGAGCAATGTCAACGAAATCGACCCACGCGACAGCAACAACGTGGGCTTCAAAATCCGTGGTTTCAATGCGGCCATGGTGGTCGATGGTGTCTCGGTGCCAGGCTGGTTTCAGAATCAAGAGAGTCTGGTGGGCGTTCAGCAAATGGATGTGATCAAAGGCCCGGCGGGTGGCCTGTATGGCAGCGGCCAGGCGATTGGCAATTATTCGACGGTGGGCGGCACCATTGCTGTGACGACCAAAGACCCTGTTGCCAAGGCCTCGCGTGAAGTGGGTGTCAAGTTGGGTAACTTTGGTCGCCGCAATGCGCACGTTGATTTGAACCAGCCGATCAACGAGGCGTGGGCGTTTCGGGTCAATGGCGAGCATGACCGCTCTGACAGCGAAACCCAAGGCGTTTTCTTCCGCAAGTCGGCGCTGAATCCGAGCCTGTCTTGGTCGCCCGATGCCAAAACCAAAGTGGTCATCAAGGCCCGCATGTTGGACAACACCACGGTGGACTATTCGGGCTTGCCACGCGCCAGCGCCTCGGCCACCGAGCCTGCTGCAGGCGTAGGCCGAAGCACCTTTGTCACGGCCACTGGCTTGCCCGACACCACCCAAAAGGCACGCGGTCTGAATGTGCAGTGGACGCAAGTCTTGAACAATGACTGGACCTTGAAGGCGCTGGCCGCACACAACACCGCAGAAGTGGATCAGCGAGGGGTGTTTCCATTCCCTTATGGCAGCGAAGGCCAGTACGGCAGTGGTTTTGGCTCCAACGTGGTCTTGAGTGGTGCCCGTCTGTGGGAAAAGCTCACATCGAACACGGTTCAACTCAGTTTGGCGACGGCCATCCAGTCGGGCAAGGCGCTGCACCGTGTCAGCTTGGGCCTGGACCGCGACGAGACCCGGGACGATGGTTTCATGGCCTTTGCCAACCTGCCGTTTGTGATGACCGATTTGACCGGCAATGTGCGTCCAGCTTGGGGCGAGCCTGCTGTACCTGCTGCGGCCAATCAGCAACAAAACCGCAGCACTTCGACCGTGGTTTATGTCCAAGACCAAATTCAAGTGGGTTCCTGGCACCTGCATGGCAGCTTGCGTCATACACGCACCGAGGCCAAAGATTTGTATGCGGATTGGGGTATCAACAACCAAAGCACCAACAACAAAGTCACGCCGCGTTTTGGTGCTGTCTTTGATGCCAGTGATGTCGTGTCGTTTTTTGGTGGTTACAGCCAGATGTCCCGAGTGCCTTTTGGCTCTTTGTTCAGCGTGGCGCCCAAAATGGAAGAGGCCGAGCAAAAAGAACTGGGTCTGCGCATCAAGGGCTGGCAGGGTTTGAGCGCCACAGCCGCCTTGTTTGACATTCAACGCAAGAACGCCGCCGTGTCAGATCCGGCCAATCCAGGCTTTTCCGTGCAAACGGGTGTGCAGCAAGCCAAAGGCCTTGATGTAGATGTGCGCTGGCAAGCCTCACCTTCATTGGCCTGGATTGCGGCCTATACGCACCAAACTGCAGAAATCACGCAAGACACCAATGCCGCTTGGGTGGGCAAACGCCTGTTCAATGTGCCTGAACAAACACTGCGCGTGGCAGCACGTTACGACGTGCGACAAGGCGAGTGGAGTGGCCTGGGACTGGGCTTGGGCGCGTCGCATCGCTCCAACCTGGCTGGTGACACCAGCAACACCTTCTTGATGCCCGCGGTCACCTTGTGGGACGCACAGGCCAGTTACAAGCGCGGCGACATCCAGTACAGCGCCAGCATCAGCAACCTGCTCAACAAGCAGTATTACGCGCCCATGGCCTATTTTGGTGGTGGCCAAGTCGTACCCGGTTTGCCGCGCAGCCTGGTGGTGGGCATCAGCACGAAATTCTGATTCATCCACCACGCCACAGGAGGGGCATCCGTAAGGGTGCCCCTTGAACTCTCATGAACCGTCGTTATTTCTCTCGTTTATTGTCCTGGCCCTCTGTGGTGCTGGGCTACTCGGCCATGCAATCGTCCCAAGCATCGGCCAAGCCCGCTGCCGTGCAAGCGCCCTCAAAGCAAGCTGCTGACGAGCATCACTTGGCCACCATGGACCGTTACGCGCCGCTCATTGGCGGTCCCAAAATCACCATCGGCATGTTGGTTTATCCGGGCATGTTTTTGCAGGATTTGGTCGGACCCTTGACCGTGTTCGAAGCCTTGATGAACAAGGAAATCCACCTGCTCTGAAAAGACCTGGAGCCAGTGGGCAACGAAAGCCCCGGGCCTGCCGCGCTGATTCCGGTCAAGCCCACCACCACCTTCGCGCAATGCCCCGAACAGCTGGACGTGTTGTTTGTGCCGGGTGGCGTGCCGGGCACCTTCACCATGATGGAAGACCCGGAAGTCCTGGCCTTTCTCAAGGCCAAGGGTCAAACCGCCCGCTATGTGACCAGCGTGTGCACCGGCTCCTTGATTTTGGGGGCAGCGGGTTTGCTCAAGGGCTACAAAGCCACCTCGTATTGGGACACCCGTGATGTGCTCAAGGAGCTCGGCGCGATTCCCACGCGGGGCCGCATTGTGGTGGATCGCAACCGCATCACAGGCGGCGGCGTGACGGCCGGGATCGACTTTGGTCTCAAGCTGGTGGCTCTGCTGAAAAGCCGGGTCTATGCCGAGGCGGTGCAGTTGTACCTGGAGTACGACCCGCAGCCTCCCTTTAATGCCGGTTCGCCCGAAAAAGCGCAGCCACTGGCCAGACAGTTCTTGAAAGACATGTTTGCCGGGATGCGGGCCAATGCGTTGGCGACAGCCAAGCGGGCGATGCAAAGACTGGGTACGTGAAGTTCATTCAGGGTGACATGCCCCAACATCGCCATCTTCATGTGTGCGTTACCGCGATGAACTTGTCGCATGACAATCGTGGTCAATTTGATTTGGATCATTTCAAGTGGGCCGTTTTGCGATAATCCACGCCATGCTTTTCCAACGCCCCTTCCTGCGCCCACTGAGCCGCCTCGTGCTGGTTTGGTACGTGCTGTTTGTGGGTGTGTCGGTTTTGGCCGCCACGCTGCAGCCCAAGACCATGGACGTGGTGTGTTCCACCATGGGCATCATGAAAGTGGTGGTGCAAGGCGAGGGTGAAGCCGCTCCCTTGAGCAGCAGCATGGACTGCCCGCTGTGCGCCCACGCCACAAACGCATTGCCGCCGCCCACGGTGGCGGCTTTGGCCCATGTGCCCGATGCACGCGCGTACATCGTGCAAGCCTTGCCCGAGGCGCTGTTGTTGGCTCGCACCGCGCCGCCACTGCCTTCTCGCGGGCCACCCGTTTTCAATTGATCCACACCTTCGCACGCTGAGCCCACCTTGGGTGGTCGGCGGCTGTTGTTGCCCTTGGCCTGAATGGCCGATGGCGACCGATCGATTGAAAACTTGTCATGAAAAATTCCCTCTCTCTTTCTCCTTTGTCTGTGGCCGTGTTCGGCCTCTTGGCCAGTTTGAGTGCCGCTGCGGTGGCCCAAACCGCGCCTGCGCTGGACACCATCGTGGTGTCGGGCTCGCGCTCTGAAACCAAATTGTCCGAAACCCCCGTGTCCATTGGGGCCGTCAGCCGCGCCCAGTGGGACGCCGACAAGCCCAAGTCGGTGGGCGAGATCATCAACCGCATTCCGGGCGTGCACTGGAACGATCTCGGCAATGAGCAGCACAGCATGGCCATTCGCCAGCCCATCAGCACCAACGCGGTGTACCAGTACTTGGAAGACGGCATTCCAATTCGTCCACTGGGCGTGTTCAACCACAACGCTCTGAACGAAAACAACATGAACGGCTCGGGCGGGGTTGAGGTGGTCAAGGGTGCGGCCTCGTCGCTGTACGGCAGCAACGCGGTGGGTGGTGCGGTCAACTTCTTGACGCAACGCGCGTCTCGCACACCCACTGGTTATCTGGGCATTCGCCACGACAACACCGACGGCTTCACCCGTGTGGACTCGGGCGCAAGCAACACCTGGGGCGATTTGGGTCTGCGGTTTTCGCACTACAGCTCACAACGCGATACCAACAACTGGCAGCAGTACAGCGGCGGCAAAAAAGACTCTTTCACACTGCGTGGCGACTACAACCTGAGCGACAAGTCCTGGTTGCGTGCCTCGCTGGTGCACACCAACCTGGACTCGGACACACCCGGCAGCTTGTTTGAAAACGACTTCCGCAGCAACCCCGGCAAAAGCATCAACACCTTCACCTGGCGCAAAGACAAAACCACCCGCGCCAACCTGGCTTGGGAAGGCGAAACCACAAAGGGTGGCTTGACCACGGTGACGCTGTTTGCCCGCAACAACGACCACGGCCAGTTGCCCAACTACACCATCTCGGCTTGCTCGGGTGCCACCTGCAAGGGCACCTTGAACAACAACCACGTTGAGTCTTTGGGCGTGGACGTGAAGCACGAGCAAAAGCTCGACTGGCTGCGTGCCCGCTTGGTCACAGGTGTCTACATTGACCGCAGCCAAAACGACTATGTGTCGGACAATCTGGCCGTGGTGCGCGATGTGCCCACGGGCCGTTATGTCAGCTACACCTTGAACAGCGTGGCCAACCCCAGCGGCGTGCGTGACTACGGCGCGGGCATTGCCAACGATGCCGCGTTTGCACAACTGGAGTTCAGCCCCAGCGAGCAAATCCGTGTGGTGGCCGGAGGCCGTTATGACAGCATCCGTTACGACTTCAAAAACAATTTGACGCCGGGTGCCAACTACGGTGCGGCCAACGAGGTGCGCAGCTTTGCCAAGTTCAGTCCCAAACTGGGCGCGACTTACGCCCTCAGCCCCACCAGCAGCCTCTACAGCAACCTGAGCATGGGCTTCACACCGCCTGAAGTCAGTCAGTTGTACGGCAAGACCGCCATTCCCGAATTGAACTCAGCCACCTACGACAACGTGGAAGTGGGCTGGCGTGCCTTGCTGCCTTCGGGCATTCGCCTCGATTCGGCGCTCTACCAACTCAGTGGCAAGGACACCATCGTGTCTTACACCTCTGAAATTGGCGACAGCTACAACAAAAACGCGGGCAACACCCGCAGCCGGGGTTTGGAGCTGAGCCTGAACCAAGAGTTGCGTGAATGGGACTGGCGCGTGGGCGCGACTTGGGCCGAGCACACTTTTGTGAGCTACCGCGTCAGCGACAAAGTGGGGGCCATCGAAGACTACTCGGGCAAAGGCATGCCGCAGGCCCCCAACCACACCCTCACCGCCCAAGTGGGTTGGAAATTCACGCCAGCATCCCGTGTGGCCTTGGGCCTGGTCAAGCAAGGCAGCTACTGGATGAACAACGCCAACACCGTGCGTTACGCAGGCCACACCCTGCTCAACCTGACGGCGAGCCACAAGCTCGCCGATGGCTGGGAAGTCTGGGGCCAAGTGCGCAACCTGACCGACAAGTTGTATTCGGACAATGCGTCCAGCAGCTACAAAAGTGGCGCTTACACACCCAACACGCAAAACACCTACGCCGCCGGTGCGCCGCGCAGCGTGATGGTGGGTTTGACCAAGTCGTTTGGTCAACGTTGACGTGAAGTCTGGCTGGCGATGATTTGTCAAAAAGTGACGATGATTTCGCCAGCCTTCAATTCAATCTCCCGACTTTGTGAGAGAAGCCCATGAACTTATTGAACCGTTGGTGTGCCGTGTTGGGCCTGGTGATGGCCGGGCTGTGTGTGGTGCCGCTGGCTGGTGCGCAAGAAGCTGTCAAAGAAGTCAGCAAGCCTGCTGGGACTTCACAGCACCGCCACCAGCGCCCGCAACTGGCCACAGGCGCAGCCATTGCACCCGATGGCCGTTTGTGGGTGGTGGGCTTGAATGCGCAGGCGCAACTTTTTGTGCAAAGCACGCCTTTGGGCGGCGCTGTGCAGTGGAGCGAAGCACGCATCTTGAACACCGGCACTGACCCGATTGCGGCCGATGGTGAAAGTCGCCCAAAAATCGCGTTTGGCCCCCAGGGCTGGGCGGTGATCAGCTACACCATGCCGCTGGCCAAGCCTTACACGGGTTTCATCCGCATGTTGCGCAGCAGCGATGGTGGGCAAACCTTCAGTGCGCCCTTCACGGTGCACCAGGACCGGCAAGAGATCACCCACCGTTTTGATTCGGTGGCCTTTGACGCGCAAGGTGTGCTGCACACGCTGTGGGTGGACAAGCGCGATCAGCCACCCAAAGGCTCGGCACAAAAATACGCCGGTGCCGCGATTTACCGCAACGAGTCCAAGGACGGCGGCCAGACCTTTGGCCCCGACACCAAGCTGGCCGACCACTCGTGTGAGTGCTGCCGCATTGGACTGGCCCGCAACCCGCAAGGCCAGTTGCAAGCCACTTGGCGGCATGTGTTCGACAGCAGCACGCGAGACCATGCTTTTGCCAGCGTGGGCGCCCCCGCCAACCGCATCACCCGCAGCACGCACGACAACTGGCAGATCAACGCTTGCCCGCACCACGGCCCCGGTTTGGCGCTCAATGCAGGCACGTCGGGTTACCACACCGTCTGGTTTGGCATCCGCAAAGTGAATGGCCAAGACCAAGCCGCCGTGCGTTATGCCCGCTTGAATCCGCAAGGTGAGCCTTTGCCCGAAACCCTTCGCGTGTTGCCCGATGCACGGGCCGAGCATGCCGATGTGCTGGCCGATGGCCAAAACGTGGCCGTGGTCTGGCGCAGCAGCGAAGGCGCTGTGACCTCTCTGAAAGCTTGGCTGTCGACCGATGGTGGACAGAACTTCGATCTCAAAACCCTGGGCCAAGCCACGGGCTACAACGACCACCCCCGCTTGGCCCAAAGTGGCGCACGCATGGTGGTGGTCTGGCGCAACACACAAGAGACACAAGTCCATGAACTCCGTTTTTAAATCCACGGCACTCGCCATCTGTAGCGCTGCACTCGGCTTGAGTGCCTCGGCGGTTTGGGCGCAAGCACACCACCATGCACACCCTCAGGCTCAAGCCAAGCCACCCGCCCCGCGCACGGTGTTGCCGTTTGACGAAAAAACCTGGGCGCATGCGCTGCAACACGGCCCTCGCCCAGCGGCTTATTTGTTCACCACCTCGTATTGCAGCACCTGCCCGGCCGCGTTTGCGGTGCTTCACAAGGCGGTTCAGCAGCGCAAAGACAAGCCCGAAAGACAGGTTGAACTCAATGCCGTCATGATGGATGTGGCCGGCCCGCAGGCACTGCGCCATGCCTCTCACTTCAAGGGCATGACACAGATGTACGCCTTTGATGGCTTCGAGCCCGCCATCCGTCAGGCGGTTGATCCGGCTTGGCCCAATGTCACGCCCTATGTGGTGCTGGTGGACGCCAAAGGCCAGACGCAAAGGGTGATTGGGCCGCCTGCCCCAGAGCTGCTCAAGCGCTGGTTGGCACCGACTTGATGGGGGGTGTTTTTCCTGAAAGCCAGCTGGAGCCAAGCAGATTGAAACTGTGTATGTGCTGGCGCACAGTGAGGTGGCAAGCTTGGGCGTAATCTGGCTACAACCCTGTAGAGAATGCGCCGGTCGGCGCACTTGAGCGGGTTTTTCAAAAGGAAACACCATGAACGCCCGATTCACCCCGCGCACCTTTCGTACAGGCCTGTTGCTGTGGGCCGTTTCGCTGGCCACGATGGGCCAGGCCGCCACAAGCACCGGCAATTTGACCGTGAGCGCCAACATCGAGACCGGTTGTTCCGTCACGGCCAGTCCGATGGATTTTGGTGTCGTTGTGCCCGGCGTGACCAAAGAGACCGAGTCCACACTTTCGGTGGTGTGCACCTCGGGCACCACGTACACCGTGGACTTGGGTGACGGCCTGAACCACACCACAACCGGTGGCACGGGCATTCAGTACCGCAGGCAAATGGCCTCGGCCGCCAACCGTTTGCCCTACGTGGTTTACCAAGAGGTGGCCCGTGTCACAGAAATTGCGGCCACTTCTTCTTTGGCGGCCAACAACAACGTGTTGACCTCCACCGTGGGCAATGGTTTGGCGCAGGACAAAGTGATTTTTGGCCGTGTCATTGGTGCTGAATCGGTGGCCAATCCTGCGGGGGTTTATGTCGACACGGTCATTGTGACGGTGGCCTTTTGATGCGGGTTTGGCCGTTGTGATGACTTTATGGGGTCCGCTGAGTTGGGGGCGTCTGAGGCCTTGGGGCCGGTGTTGGCCGGCGTTGCTCGTGGGCGTTTGCACGGGCGTTCAGTGTGCGGTGACCATCAGTCCGGTCATCGTGCACATCCCCTCACAGGGGCGGGCGATCATCACGGTTCGCAATGACCGTGCCCACGAAGTGATGTACCAATTGACGCTGCTGCGCTGGTTTCAGCAGGACGGTGCGGACCATTTCGAGCCCACCCAGGATTTCATCGCCAGCCCCCCGCATTTCGCTTTGGCGGCGCATGCCACACAAGTCATTCGTTTGGGTTTTCGGCGGCCCGAACGCTTGCCTGTGGAGCAGTCGTATCGACTGGTCTTGGCCGAGGTGCCCCAAGTCCGTGACACCCAGCGCGGGCCAGGGCGTGTGGACTTTTCAATGCAATACGCCTTGCCTGTTTTTGTGGCACCCGCTCAGCCCGAGAGCCCACCCACTTTGGTTTGGCAATGGCGGCAAGAGGCCGGTGCGGTCGTGCTGCGTGCTGACAACCCGTGTACACGCCACATGGTCGTGAACCAAGTGGGCTTGACCGATGCCGCCCACCCCAATCCGGTGGTGCAACACCTCAGCCAGCGACGGGTGACGGTGTTGGCCCACGCTTGGCGAGAGTGGCGTTTTCCAGAGGCCCGCCTTGAGGGGCCGTTGCCATGGCAAATTTGGGTGATGAAAGACGGGCAAGAGGCCCCAGAACACGTTCCCGTGGGCCAATTGCCCCGCCATGCGTGCTGAAGTCAAACGCTGTACTTGGCTGCTGCTGTTGAGCGGCCTTGTCTTTGGGGTGGGCCGCTTGGCCGCCATGTCCTCCGAAAGTGGTGCCGTGGCGGGGGCTTTTTATGGTGTGGTGCTCAATGGCGTGCCCCAGGCCGGTTTTGCCCTGTTGGTCTTGGACGCCGATGCGCGGCCCTACATGGCACAAGAAGATTTTGTGCGTCTGGGTTTGGCCAGGGCGATTGCGCCGGTCATGCGCGATGGCGTGGCCCTGGTGCCGCTGCAAGGTCACCCCGGCATGGTGGTGTACAGGGATGCGCAGCAGCTGAGTCTGAGGCTAGAGGTCGAACCCGACTGGTTCGCGCCCACCCGCATGAACCTGCATGCACCACAAGCCGGTCGTCCCTTGCCTGCGTCACCGGGTGCCTTGCTCAATTACACCCTGCAAGCCACACGCAGCGAAGGCCATGCCATGGTTTTGGGTGGGACGCAATCTTTGTCTTTGTTTGGCTCGCCAGGCTTGTTGCAGCTGAACACAGCCATCCAGTCGGGTGATGGGAGGGCTGCATCTTGGAGTCGGCAGTCAAGCGCCCGAGTTTCCCGCTTGGCGACCACTTTTTTGCACGATGACGAGCAGCACCTGAGCACCTGGTCCGTGGGGGACGCGGTTTTGCAGTCGACCGCAGGCGTGCCGAGCTTGCGCTACGGTGGCGTGACCTGGCAGAGCAATTTTGGGCTGGACCCGGCTTTTTCGGCCTTGGAGTCTCCCACCTTGTTTGATTCGGCCCGCTTGCCCAGCACCTTGGAGTTTTTTCTCAACGATCGGCGAGTCGGCGCTCCGGTGGCTGTGGCGGCAGGGCCTTTTGAGGTGAGTGGTTTGCCCACGGTGGGCGTGAACGGCACAGTGAATGTGCTCATCCGCGATGCCTTGTTGAACGAACGCACCGTCACCGTGCCCTTTTTGAACACGACCAGCCTGTACCGGCAGGGGCTGCGCAGCTTCAGTTACACCGTGGGTTGGCTGCGACCAGAACTGAACACATACCAAACGCCTTTCTTGAGCACATCGCACCGTTGGGGGGCCACGCGCAGGGTGACCTTGGATGCAGGGGCCACACTCAGCACCGACCAGCGCAGTGCAGGCCTTGGGGCCAGCGCTGCGTTGTGGGGGCCACTGTTGGGCCATGCCCATGCAACGTGGAGTCAGGCCCTGAGTGGCGCAGGACAACAGTGGGGTGCTTCACTTCAGTGGCAAGACACGCGCACGCGCATGGGGGCCAGCTTCAGCCGTGCATCGCCCCATTTCAGCCTGTTGGCCGACCGTGTGGATTCACCGTTTCAAGTCAGGGACGAGTTTCGTTTTTTTGCAGCACAAGCTTTGGGTCAGGCATGGGGCAGTGTCAGCGTCAGCGCGGGAGGTCTGTCGGATGGGCAAGGGGGCACACGCCGCATGGGCAGTGTGGGCTGGTCCAAAAGTCTGGGGCTCGCCAACGTGTCACTCAGTGCGGTGCGCAGCACAGATCAGACGATCTTGCAGGTGTTGCTCAGTGCGCCTTTGGAGCGGGGTGCCTTCATGAGTGGCAGCGTGCAAAAGATGGCCCATGCCCTGACCGGTCGTGTCGATTACGCCAGTGCCCCGGTCACCTCAAAAGGTATGGCCTGGCGCTTGGGCCTGTTGGCCAAGGACCCCACCATCACCCACGAGCGCACCGGCTTTGTGGGTGCGGTGGATGTGTATTCGGGCGTCGGTCAACATGGTGTGGATGTGGCCAGCAGTGCGGCAGGACAAACTTGGCGGGTGCGAACGGCTGGCAGCGCAGGGGGCTTGGGCGGACACTATTTTGTGGGCCCACCGATCACGGGTGGCTTTGCGCTGGTGTCGACGGGCGATGCCCCTCAAATACCGGTTTACCGCTGGAACTTGCCGGTGGCGGTGAGTGATGCGCGGGGTGTGGCCTTGGTCACCGCATTGAGTCCTTATCAAAAAAATCTGCTGGCCATCAAGCCCGAGGAGGTGCCCCTGCAGTACCGTGTGGTCAGCCACGAAGTCACCGCCATACCCCGGGGTCGTGGCGGGGTGTGGGTTGATTTTTCGGTCTTGCGGGAGCGTTCGGCGGTGTTGATTTTGACGGGGCCTGATGGCCAGGCTTTGCCTGCAGGCAGCCGGGTGCATGTGTCGCCTGGTGCAATGTCTGCCGCCGTTGGTTTGCGCGGTGAGGTGTATGTTCAGAACTTGCCAGCCCGTGCTCAATTGCAAGTGGACACCCTGGTGCTGGGGCTCGCCCAGCATTGCCTGATCGAGGTCGATGCCCCCATCACCGACGACCCCCAGCCGCGCCTGGGGCCCTATGTTTGTGCGCTGAGGCCTGGGCCATGAGCCCGCTTGCCAAGGCCGTGTCTGAGCCTGCCACTGCAAGCCGATCTAAGGACAAGAGTCAACGCGGCTGGATGCTGGTTGGGGCCTTGGTTCTGGGCTTGGGTGGGCAGCACAGCGGCAGTTGCGCAGGGACTGCTTTTGAAGCGCCAGCGGTGCAATGCCTGTTGCAATCGACCTCGTTGCACTTTGGCACGCTCAGCATGCAGCGTGCCGAGAGGGTTCCAGGGCAGGGGCAAGTGCTGGTGGCTTGTCAAAACCCATCGCAGACGATTCAGCGTGTGGATGTGGCGGTGGGGTTCATGGCTTCAGTGCCGGGGACGGTCACTTTGCAGTCGGGCCGGGGCCAGATGCGGGCCGACTTGTTTTTGGATGCGCAAGGCACTGTGCCCTGGGGCAGTGGATGGGATGGTGCCCAGGTCTTGCAGGCCAGCGTGACACTCGGCCCCGGGCAATACCAAGTTGTGCCGCTGTCCATCTATGCCCGGTTGCAGCTTCGGCGCGACGCTCCGGCAGGCGCGTATGCCGTTCATATTCCGCTTTTGCTTTCCGTGTTGCCAAGACCATGAGCGCATGGGGTCAAGTGTTTTTCTGCAAGACTGAGCCAATCGTTGTGGTCAATAGATGTTTTGCGAATTAAGAAATAGATAAACAGTCGTTTGAGTTTTAACGGATCACTTCCAGAATCCATTCCATCAGCTTTTTGATGTGTATTTTCAGATTGATCCTATGAAAACAAAACGCCAGTTTTTCAAATTCGCCGCGCTGCTGACCTTGACCTTGTCGGGTCTGACAGCGCAAGCACAAGCCTCTGTCAGCCTGCTCAACGTGTCCTATGACCCGACCCGCGAGCTGTACGTCGAATTCAACAAGGCCTTTGCCGCCCATTGGAAAGCCAAAACCGGCCAAGACCTGAGCTTCAAGCAGTCGCATGGCGGCTCGGGCAAACAAGCCCGCTCCATCATCGACGGACTCGATGCCGATGTGGCCACCTTGGCTCTGGCCGGTGACACCGATGCCCTGCACGACAACGGCAAGCTGATTCCCAAAGACTGGCAAAAACGTCTGCCGCACAACAGCTCGCCCTACACCTCGACCATCGTGTTGGTGGTGCGCCAAGGTAACCCAAAAGGCATCAAAGACTGGGATGATCTGGTCAAGCCGGGCGTCAAGGTCATCACGCCCAACCCCAAAACCTCGGGCGGTGCCCGCTGGAACTACCTGGCCGCTTGGGAATTTGCCAAGCGCAAATTGGGCGGTGACACCAAAGCCAAAGACTTTGTGGCGGCGCTGTACAAAAACGTGCCTGTGCTCGACACCGGTGCGCGAGGTTCAACCATCACCTTTGCCCAGCGCAACCAGGGCGATGTGCTGATCGCCTGGGAAAACGAAGCTTACTTGCTGGAAAAAGAATTCTCGGCCAAGTTCGACGTGGTCTATCCCTCGCTGTCCATCCTGGCCGAGCCTGCGGTGACTGTGGTCGACAAAAACGTGGATAAAAAAGGCTCCCGTGCTGTGGCCCAGGCCTATCTGGAATACTTGTACACCGACGAAGGACAGGACATTGCGGGCAAGAACTTCTACCGCCCCATCTCGCCCAAGGCCCAAGCCAAATACGCCAAGCAGTTCCCCAAGCTGAACTTGGTGACGATCGACCAAGCCTTCGGCGGCTGGACCAAAGCGGCCAAGGAGCACTTTGCCGATGGCGCGAGCTTTGATCAGATTTACACCAAGAACTGATCAGCTCTTGATCTGAACCCAGGAGCTGACATGTCTGTTTTATTGATCGCAGGAAGTCCATCGGAACGCTCACGCACCGCGGCATTGCTGGAGGCCACAGGCCAACGTCTCGAAAGCCGGGGCGTGCAAGTGCAGCGCCTGCGGGTGCGGGACCTGAACCCGCAAGCCTTGCTGCTGGCCGACTTCGGGCACCCGTCCGTGCTGGCTGCGCAAGAGCTGGTGGCCCAAGCCTCGGTGCTGGTGGTGGCCACGCCGGTCTACAAGGCGGCCTACAGCGGCATCCTCAAAGTCTTTTTGGACCTGCTGCCGCAAACCGCCCTCAAGGGCAAAACCGTGCTGCCTCTGGCCACCGGTGGCAGCCCGCACCACATGCTGGCGCTGGACTACGCATTGCGCCCAGTGCTGCAGTCGCTCGGTGCGAAGCACATCTTGCCCGGCATTTACGCCACCGATGCGCAAGTGATCGTGACGCCGGAGGGCAGCTACCGAGTTGCCGAGGACATTGGCGCCCGCCTGGACGAAGCAGTGGACACCCTGGTGGTGGAAAACCTGATCCAGGGTTTGTCCAACGCAGGGCGCTTCAAGTCGGTGCCGTTTTCTGAAGTGCGATGTAGCGTCTGATGCCTGGTGTGAACAGCGCCCGCTGTTCACCAGCTTTTCCCCTCAAACCCTTTTTTGAAGAACCCGCATGCGCGGGCAGGGCGAAGCCTTGCCTCTCAAGCCCGAAAGAACACACCATGACCTTTGCATCTGACATTTCTCGCCGCCAGTTTTTGGCCACCGCCACCGCACTCTTGGGCACCTCTGCCGCTTGGGCGCAAAACAAGGCCCCACGCGTGCTGCGCATCGGTAACCAAAAGGGCTGGCTGTCCATCCTCAAAGGCCGGGGCACGCTCGAAAAGCGTTTGGCCCCGCTGGGCGTGACCGTGGCCTGGACCGAGTTCAACGCCGGTCCTGTGCAGCTCGAAGCGCTCAATGTCGGCTCGATTGACTTCGGTGACGTTGGCGAAGCGCCCCCCATCTTTGCCCAGGCCGCAGGCGCGCCGCTGGTCTATGCCGGTGCCACCGTGCCGCGCCCCAAGCTCGAAGCCATCATCGTGCCCAAAGGCTCGCCCATCAAAACCGTGGCCGACCTCAAGGGCAAAAAAGTGGCCTACAACAAAGGCTCCAACGTCCAGTACTTTCTGGTCAAGCTGTTGCAAAAGAACGGCCTGCAATACAGCGATGTGCAGTCCATCTTTTTGCCGCCCGCCGATGCCCGTGCCGCGTTTGAAAAAGGCGCCATCGACGCCTGGATCATCTGGGACCCGTTCCTCGCCGCTGCGCAAAAAACCCTTGACGCCCGCCTGCTGGTTGACGCCTCGGGCGTGGTCAACAACCGCGCCTACTACTTCACCTCGCGTGACTTCGCGACCAAGAACCCCGATGTGCTCAAGATCGCCATCGAAGAGATCAACGCGATCGACACCTGGGCCAGCAAGAACAAGCAGGCCGCTGCCGCCGAGTTGTCGGCCGTGCTGGGTCTCGACAAGTCCATCACCGAGCTGTACCTCAACCGCTCGGCCTTTGGCACCGCGGTTGTCAACCGCGACATCCTGGCCGAGCAGCAGTCGATTGCCGACACCTTCTTCGAGTTGAAGCTGATCCCCAAAAAGCTCAACTTGCTGCACGCCGCGCCGGTGGACTTGAGCTGACCCCCTACTGAGAGAACACCATGGACATTTTTTGGTTCATCCCCCTGCACGGCGACGGCCGTTACCTTGGCTCGCAACAAGGCGCCCGCGCCGTGGACCACGCCTACATGAAGCAAGTGGCGCAAGCCGCTGATGCGCTGGGTTACGGCGGGGTGCTGCTGCCCACGGGCCGCTCTTGCGAGGACTCCTGGATTTCGGCCGCCAGCCTGATCCCGGTCACAGAGCGTCTGAAATTTTTGGTGGCGCTGCGGCCGACCACCATCTCGCCTACGGTGGCTGCACGCCAGGCTGCCACGCTCGACCGCCTGAGCGGTGGTCGTCTGCTGGTCAATGTGGTGGCGGGCGGCGACTCGGCCGATCTGGAAGCTGATGGCACATTCCTCAGCCACGACGAGCGCTACGAACACGCCCGCGAATTCCTGCATGTGTGGACGCGACTGCTGCAGGGCGAAGAAGTCACTTACGAAGGCAAGCACATCCAGGTCAAAGGCGCCAAGCAGTTGTTCCCGGCGGTGCAAAAGCCTTACCCACCCTTGTACTTCGGCGGCTCGTCCGATGCAGCGCATGACCTTGCTGCCGAGCAGGTCGAGCTGTACCTCACCTGGGGCGAACCCCCAGCCGAGGTCGAGAAGAAGTTCAACGACGTGCGCCGCCGCGCCGAAAAGCTCGGCCGCAAGGTCAAGTTCGGTGTGCGCCTGCATGTGATCCCGCGCGAGACCAACGACGAGGCTTGGGCTGCGGCCGACCGATTGATCTCGCACCTGGACGACGCCACCATTGCCAAGGCGCAAGCCAACATCGCCCACATGGATTCGGAAGGCCAAAGACGCATGGCTGCGCTGCACGGTGGCAACCGCGCCAAGCTCGAAATCAGCCCCAACCTGTGGGCGGGCGTGGGCCTGGTGCGTGGCGGCGCGGGCACCGCGCTGGTGGGCGACGGCGAAACCATCGCCCGCCGCCTGAAGGAATACCAGGACATCGGGGCCGAGACCTTTGTGCTCTCGGGTTACCCGCACCTCGAAGAGGCCTACCGCTTTGCCGAGCTGGTGTTCCCGCATGTGGGCATCCAGGCACCGGGCCAGCACAAGGTCGCCCCCGTGGGCGAGGTCATGGGCAACGCGGTGGTGCCGCCCCAAGCCAAAGTGGCGCAAAGCTGAGGGGTGCCGCATGAGTCATGTGCAAAACACGTCCGACGCCGAGATCGACAAAGGCGATTTGTTCCTCGACGTTTATCCACCCGAGGTGTCTTCCACCTTGGCGGTCGAGCAGTCTTGGGGGTTGAACGTCGCGTCCTCGCCGATCGACTGGCAACCCTTGCTGCAGTTTGTGCAGTCTGTGGGGCAAAGGCTGCTGCCCTGGCTGGTGCCGCTGGCGCTGGTTATCGTGTGGCAGCTGTCGTCAACCCTGGGTTGGTTGTCCACCCGCGTGTTGCCCGCACCCTTGAGCGTGGTCGATGCCGCGTGGAAACTCGCCGAGTCGGGCGAGTTGTGGACCCATGTGCGCATCAGCGCGGGCAGGGCGCTTTTGGGCCTGGCCATCGGTGGCGGTCTGGGCCTGGTGCTGGGCTTGTTGACGGGTTCGGTGCGCTGGCTCGAAACGCTGCTGGACTCCACCATCCAGATGGTGCGCAACATCCCGGCGCTGGCGCTGATCCCATTGGTCATCCTCTGGTTTGGCATCGAAGAAAGCGCCAAGCTGTTTTTGATCTCGGTGGCGGTGTTCTTCCCGATCTACATCAACACCTTCCACGGCATTCGCAATGTGGACCCAGGCCTGATCGAGATGGGCCGCACCTATGGCCTCTCGCGCTGGGGCTTGTACCGCCAGATCATTTTGCCGGGCGCCATGTCGTCCATTTTGGTGGGGCTGCGCTTTTCGCTGGGCCTGATGTGGGTGATCCTGATCGTGGCCGAGACCATCTCGGCGCAAGCGGGCATCGGCTACCTGACCATGAACGCCCGCGAGTTTTTGCAGACCGATGTGGTGCTGGTCGGCATCCTGCTTTACGCCGCATTGGGCAAGCTGGCCGACGTGTTTGCCAAAGGCCTGGAGAAGTACTGGCTGCGCTGGCACCCCGGCTACCAGTGAACACCCCTGAACGAGACAAGAACATGACTGAACACAACACATCCACAGGGCAGGGCGGCGTGCGCGTACAGGCCCGGGCCTTGGGCAAAAGCTATGGCCAGCGCCGCGTGCTGCAAGGCACCGAGCTGGTGATCGAGCCCGGCGAGTTTGTCGCCATCGTAGGCCGCAGCGGCTGCGGCAAGAGCACCTTGCTGCGCCTGGTGGCAGGGCTGGAGCCCGCCACGCAGGGCGACTTGCTGCTCGACGGCCAAGCCGTCAAAGGCCTGAACGAGCACACGCGCATCATGTTCCAGGAGGCACGCTTGCTTCCTTGGCGGCGCGTGCTCGACAACGTGGCCCTGGGCCTGCCCGAGTCGGGCAAGGCCGCTGCCGCCAAGGTGCTGGCGCAAGTCGGCCTGGGCGACCGCCAAAACGAATGGCCCGCACGCCTGTCGGGCGGGCAACGCCAACGCGTGGCCCTGGCCCGCGCTCTGGTCCACAACCCGCAACTGCTGCTGCTCGACGAACCGCTCGGCGCGCTCGATGCGCTCACCCGCATCGAGATGCACGAGCTGATCGAAAACCTCTGGAAGGCCAACGGCTTCACCGCTCTGCTGGTGACTCACGACGTGCAAGAAGCCGTGGCCCTGGCGGACCGCGTGATCCTGATCGAAGACGGCGCCATTGCGCTCGACGAACGCATCGACCTGCCGCGTCCTCGTTCGCGAGGCGATGCCCGCTTTGCCGCGATCGAAAAACGCATCCTCGACCGCGTGTTGCAACGCGAAGACCCCGAGCCCAGCGTCGACACGGCGTGGATCACCACCCCCGTCAGCGGCCTGCGCTGGGCCATCTGAACCTCTTTTTTTCAAACGGACTTTTCAAGGAGAAAACCATGTCCATTCAAGCCATCAACGTTCGCAACCAATTCAAAGGAAAGATCAAGGAAATCATCCGTGGCGATGTCGTCTCCGAGATCGACGTCGAGACCCCTTGGGGCATCGTGACCTCGGTCATCACCACCCGCTCGGTGGACGACCTGGCGCTCAAGGTCGGCTCCGAAGTGGTCGCCTTGGTCAAGTCGACCGAAGTGTCGATTGCCAAACTTTGATCACACCGCGCTGATCCTCTCTGGCCCCCAGTGAAAGAATATCCATGACTCAACAAAAACAAAAACAACAACGGCAACTGCATCTGGGGGCCTTCTTTTTCGGCGTCGGTCACCACCTGGCCGCATGGCGCCACCCCGATGTGGACCCCACCGCTTCGACCACGCTGCGCACCCTGCAAGACTGGGCACGCCAGGCCGAGGCCGCCAAATTTGACGCGGTGTTTTTTGCCGACAACGTGGGCATGAGCGACGGCCCTGCCGACGTGATCACCCGCAACGCACTGCCATACCCTTTTGACCCCTTGCTGCTGCAGACCGCCCTGGCGGGCGTGACCGAGCGCATCGGGCTGGTGTCGACCGTGTCCACCACCTATTTGCCGCCGTACCACTTGGCGCGCAAATTCGCCACGCTCGACCACCTGAGCGACGGCCGCAGCGGCTGGAACCTGGTCACCTCGGGCAGCGAGTTTGAAGCCAAAGCCTTTGGCCTGCCGCACCAGCTGGAGCATGCCGAGCGCTACAAGATCGCCCACGAATACGTCAAGATCACCCAAGGCCTGTGGGACAGCTGGGAAGACGACGCCTTCACTTACGACAAAACCAATAACCGCTTCTTTGACACCGACAAGCTGCACCGCGTGGCGCACCAGGGCCTCAAGTTCAAGGTGCAAGGCTCGCTGCAAGCCCCGCGCGCCCCGCAGGGCTACCCGGTGCTGGTGCAGGCGGGTTCGTCCAACGACGGTCAGGACCTGGCCGCAGCGACGGCCGAAGTGGTGTTCACCGCACAACAAACCGTCGAAGACGCCAGGGCGTTCTACACCTCACTCAAGTCGCGCCTGCCCGCCTATGGCCGCACGGCCGACGACCTCAAAATCATGCCCGGCATCTCGCCCTTTGTGGCCCGCAGCCAGCAAGAAGCGCAAGAGAAGTTCGAGCAACTGCAAAGCCTGATCGACCCGGTGCTGGGTCTGGGCCTGCTGTCGGCATTCCTGGGCAATGTCGATCTGTCGGGCTACAACATCAACGATCCTTTCCCGCAAGACCTGCCTGTGACCGAAGGCTGGAAAAGCCGCCAAGAACTCTTTGCCAAACTGGCCGCCCGCGAAAACCTGTCGATCCGTCAGCTCTACGAGCGCGTGGCCAGCGCCCGCGGCCACTGGACGCTGGTGGGCACGCCCGAGCACATTGCCGACCAGCTGGAGCACTGGTTCAAGACCGGCGCGGCCGACGGCTTCAATGTGCTCGCGCCCACCTTGCCGCATGGCCTCAAGGACTTTGCAGAGCTGGTCATCCCCGAGCTGCAGCGGCGCGGTCTGTTCCGCACCGAATACACCGGTCGCACACTGCGCGAGCACCTGGACCTGCGCCGCCCGGCGCACCCATCGGCCCTGGCAGAGCAGGCGGTGGCGGCATGAACTTTCAGCAACTCAAATCGGTGCGCGAAGCGGTGCGCTGCAACTTCAACCTGACCGAGGTGGCCAACATGCTGTTCACCTCGCAGCCTGGCGTGAGCCGCCAGATCCGCGAACTCGAAGACGAGCTGGGCATCGAGATCTTTGTGCGCAACGGCAAACGCCTGACGGGCCTTACGCCGCCGGGCCAGGCGCTACTGCCTTTGGTGGAGCAGCTGTTGTTGGGTGCAGAAAATATCAAGCGTGTGGGCGATGATTTCAGCGCCAAGCTCAATGGGCAACTTTCGATCGCGGCCACCCACTCGCAGGCGCGCTATGCGCTGCCGCATGTGGTGCGTGACTTTCGGCAACTGTTCCCTAACGTGTCATTGCACCTGCACCAAGGCTCGCCCAAGCAGGTGGCCGAAATGCTGCTCTCGGGCGAGGCCGACATTGGTGTGGCCACCGAAGCGCTGGCGCAATACCCGCAGCTGGTGGCGCTGCCGTGTTACCGCTGGACGCACAGCATCGTGGTGCCGCCAGACCACCCGCTGCTGGCGCACAGCGGGCCTGTGACGCTGGCGCAATTGGCACAGTTCCCGATCATCACCTACGAGCATGGCTACACCGGCCGCTCGCACATCGACGACGCCTTTGCCAAAGAAGGCCTGCACCCCGATGTGGTGCTGACGGCCATGGACGCTGATGTGATCAAGACCTATGTCGAACTGGGCATGGGCGTGGGCATCGTCGCGTCGATCGCGGTGGACCCCGACCGCGACACCCATCTGCGCCTGCTGGACGCCGGGCACTTGTTCGAGATCAACCAGACCCGCCTGGCCATTCGGCGGGGCGCATGGCTGCGCGGCTTTGCCTACAGCTTCATCGAGACCTTTGCCCCCACCCTCACGCGTGAGGCGGTGGAGCAGGCCTTGACCGTCAGCTGAATCAACCTTATAGGATCGGCCCCCTGCCTCGACAGCACGCTTGCAGTTTGCAGAGGCCGCATCGCGACGTAGGCGTCGACTACAAAGTCAGAAGCTCATCGCCCGTTGGCAATTTTGTAGGAGCCCACCCCCGTGGGCGATTGCCCGCACACCGCCCATGCATGCCATCGCCCACGGGGTGGGCTCCTACGGTTCAAGCAACCTTTTTCACATTCGCATACCGGCTCTCAGGCCGCGCCAAGCCGAGATTCTCGCGCAGGGTGCTGCCTTCGTAGGCGGTGCGAAACAGGCCACGGCGTTGCAGCTCGGGGATCACCAGATCCACAAAGCCGTTCAGCGATTCGGGCAGCACGGGCGGCATCACGTTGAAGCCGTCGGCTGCGCCGTTTTCAAACCACTCCTGAATCGTGTCGGCAATTTTGGCCGGGGTGCCCACGACCACCAGGTGGCCGCGAGCGCCGGCCAAATATTCGTAGAGCTGGCGGATGGTGTACTTCTCGCGCCGAGCCAGCTCGATCACCACATGGGCGCGGCTGTTGATGCCCTTGGGCGGCTCGGGGTAGTAGGGCGGTGGGGCATCCAGGTCCCACTTTTGCAATTCGTCCAAGGGCCAGAACGGGGCCAGCGTGCCCAGCCCGACCGATGGGTGAATCAGCTTTTGCAGCGCAGCCCATTTGGCGTCGGCTTCTGCTTGCGTGCGGCCCACCACGGGCGAGATGCCTGGCAAGACCAGCAGCTGATCGGGCGTGCGGCCGTATTTGGGCAAGCGGCCTTTCACATCGGCGTAAAAGGCTTGCGCTTCGGCCAAGCTCGTCCAGGCGGTGAAGATGGCCTCGGCGGTGGCGGCGGCCAGCTCTTTGCCGTCTTCGCTGGAGCCTGCCTGCACGATCACCGGGTGGCCTTGCGGTGGCCGCTCGATGTTGAGCGGGCCTGATACCTTGAGGTGCTTGCCCACATGGTTGAGCTTGTGCAGCTTTTGCGGGTCAAAGTAAACGCCGGTCTCTTTGTTGCGGCTGAAGGCATCGTCTTCAAAACTGTCCCACAGGCCTTTGACCACGTCCACAAACTCGTGGGCGCGTTCGTAGCGCGTGGCCGGGTCAGGGTGCGCGTCCAGCCCAAAGTTGCCATGCACCGCCTCGGCGCTGGTGGTCACCACGTTCCAGGCGGCGCGGCCTTTGCTGATGTGGTCGAGTGACGCGAACTTGCGCGCCAGCAAAAACGGGTCTTCGTAAGTGGTCGATGCCGTGGCCACAAAGCCGATGTGTTTGGTGACGGCAGACAGCGCGGCCCACAGCGTGACCGGCTCGAAGTGCGACACGCGCCCCTGGCGGCTGAACGACTCGTCATCGCCCTGGTGCCAGATGCCGGGGCTGTCGGCCACAAACACCTGGTCAAACAAGCCGCGCTCTGCGGTTTTGGCGACTTCGATGTAGTGGTCGATGTTGACGCCCGAATCGGCCTGCGAGCCGGGGTGCCGCCAGGCGGCAATGTGGTGGCCCGTGGGCATGATGAAAGCGCCCAGCCGGAGTTGTTTCTTGCTCATGTTCTGTCCAGTCAAAAAGTTGAAGAGACAGGCATTCTTGGGCGAGCACCGCGCACGCACAACGAAGCAAATGGCATGAAAAAGCGCGCTGCTGATTTCCGGATAAGCATGCGCCAAAAGCTTCTTTGACCTGAGCGCCAATGATTTTTAAGGTAGAGCCATCTCATCAAGAAAGGAACACGAGATGTCCAAACTCAACGATCTGCCCCAGGCCTACACCAGCTTTGCGGTCGAGCCCTACACCCCCACCATTGGTGCCACCATCCACGGGCTGGACTTGTCCAAGCCCCTGAGCGATGTGACCAAAGCCGAGCTGCAAGACGCGCTGGCCCGCCACGAAGTCATCTTCTTCCGCGACCAGCAACTCACGCCCGCGCAGCAGGTCGAGTTCACACGCATCTTTGGCCATGTGAACGAAGTCAAAGCCTTCTTCCCGCGTGTGGAAAGCCAGCCCGAAATCGAGATTGTGGAAAGCACCGCCCAGCGCCCCAGCGCCGCCAACAACTGGCACGCCGACATCACCTGGCGCGACAACCCGCCCGTGGGCACCAGCCTGTATGCGCAAGTCATCCCGGCCAGCGGCGGCGATACCATCTGGTCCAGCCTGACCACGGCGTTTGATAAGCTGCCCGCCGAGTTCAAGGCCTACCTGGAAACGCTCACGGCCGTGCACACCTGGGAAATCAGCCGCTGGACCGAATACCTGCTGGGCAAAGACAGCAGCGGCCAGCAACTGGCCGAGGCCCGCGCCAAATACTCCCCGGTGGAACACCCCGTGGTGCGCGTGCACCCGATCACCGGCAAAAAGATTTTGTATGTGAACCCCACATTCACGAGCCACATCAAAGGCCTGCCCCGCGCCCAGAGCGACGCGCTGCTCACGCAGCTGTATGCGCTCGTGACCGTGCCCGAATACCAGGCCCGCCTGCGCTGGCAGCCCAACACCCTGGCCGTGTGGGACAACCGGTCTACCCAGCACTACGCCGTGGGCGACTACTTCCCGCAGCACCGCAAGCTGCACCGCATCACCTTCACCGCCGATCATGCGTTCTGATCGCACACCATTTGTCTCCTGAACCTTGGCGGGTTCATTTGGCCCACGGCGAAAGCCGTGGGTTTTTTTATGGCTACATGGCAGATAAAGATATGGAGAAATCATCTAAGCAATTTCTTATCTGATTTGATTCGTTTTCATCACAAGGCCGCGTGAATAAAGTCACTCCATTGCACAAACAAGGAGTGAGTAATGAACAGACGAATTGCCCTTTGGGCTTTGGCTTGGGGCCTGTTGGGGGGCGCAGTGGCGCAGGCGCAAGACGCCAAAACAGAGGCGCCTGCCGTGATCCGCATTGGCGTGGCCACCGGGGGCGTGGGCAACCCGGTGCGCCATGGTGGCAGCACCACGGCGCTGGCCTATACGGACAAGGTGATTGAAGAAGAGTTCCGCAAAGACGGCACCAAGGTCGAGTGGATTTTCTTCAAGGGTGCAGGCCCAGCCGTCAACGAGGCGCTGGTCAACAAGCAGCTGGACTTTGCCTGGCAGGGCGACTTGCCTTCCATCGTGCACCGCGTGGCAGGTGTCAAAACCCGCATCATTGCGGGCAGTGGCGTACGAGCCGGTTTGTACCTCGGTGTCTTGCCCGATTCAGGCATCACGCGCATCGAGGACTTGCGTGGCAAAAAGGTGGCGGTGTTCAAGGGCACCAACTTGCATCTCGCCGCTGTGCGTGCGTTGGCCGATCATGGCTTGAAGGAAAGAGATGTCAAGCTGATCAACCTGGACCACGCGGGCACCAACGCTGCTTTGGCCACCCGCGATGTGGATGCGGTGTTTGGATATGTGGGTTTGTTTGATTTGCGTGACAAAGGCTTGGCCAAAATCATTTGGTCGGCGCACGAAGACAACTACAAGTACACGCGACAGCTGGCTTTGCTGGTGACGGATGATTTCGCCCTCAAGTACCCCAAGGCTGTGGGCCGAGTTGTCAAAGTCTTGGTCAAGACCGCGCACAAATACTCGGACGAGAACCGCCGCAATGAACTCTTCGAGGCTTGGGGCAAGACAGAATATCCCGACAAGATTTGGCGCGAAGACTTTATTGGCCAGCCGCTGCGCGTGCGCCAGTCGCCATTGCTCGATCCCTTCTTGGTGGCGCGTTACAAGGATGCGGCCAACGAGTCGTTTGAGCTCAAGCTGACCCGGGCCAAGCCCGAGATCGACAGCTGGTTTGACCGCAGCTACCTGAATGCCGCGCTCAAGGAACTCAAGCTCGAAAACTACTGGCCTGCCTATGCGGCCAACGGCCAGCAGGTCGGCCGCTGAGCGGGGTGTCGAATGCCTGGTGTTTTGAATTTGGTGCTGTCGGTCAATGTGCCTTCGGCTTTGTCCTCTGCCATCACCTCGTCATTGCCCGTGACGCCCCAGCATAAAACCGCCCGCCCGTTAGCGCCTGCACGCAGCCGGGCCTGGCTGCAAGGGCTGCGTGCCTGGGCTCTGGACTGGTTGCTGGCCTGGGTGGTGCCATTGCTCTTGCTGGGCTTGTGGGCTTTGTCCAGTCACTACGAGTGGATTGCCTTGCAGGTGCTGCCCAGCCCGCAGCAAGTGTGGGCCACGCTGGTGGACCTGACCCACTCGGGCGAGCTGCTGGACAACCTGCAGATCAGCGCGGTGCGCGTGCTGTATGGCTTTGGCATTGGCGCGTCGGTGGGTTTGGCGCTGGGCGTGGGGCTGGGTTTGTCCCGCAGCTTCAACGCCTATGTGTTCCCGCTGTTCAAGGCCATCAGCCAGGTGCCTGTCATTGGCTGGTTGCCGCTGCTCATGCTGCTGGTGGGCATTGACGAGGCGCTCAAGTTCTTGCTGATTGCCAAGGCGGCGCTGGTGCCTGTGGCGGTCAACACCTGCCAGGGCATTCAGGGCGTGGCCAACGCGCATGTGGAGGTGGCCAAGGTGTTTCGCTTCACGCGCTGGCAGTTACTCACCAAGGTGGTGTTCCCGGCCGCCACGGCGCAGATCTGGAACGGGCTGCGCTACGGCTTCACCCACGCCTGGCTGGCCTTGGTGGTGGTGGAGTTGCTGGCCTCGTCCGAGGGCATTGGTTTCATGATCGTCTATGGCCGCCAGTTGTTCCAGCTCGACATCGTGCTGGCCGCCGTGGTGGTAGTGGGTGTGTTGGGCTACCTGATCGACAAGGTGCTGGGTGCGGCCGAGTCGCACCTGCTGCGCTGGCGCAAGCCGGGTTTGTGAAGGGGGTGGAAATATGACTTCTCTTCACTTCAACAAACTGCGCGGCCTGGTGCTGCCTGCGGCCTTGCTTCTGCTGTGGTGGCTCGCGGTGGATCGCCAGTGGTCCACATCGCCGATCCTGGTGTCGCCCGTAGCGGTCTGGGACCGAGCTGTGCTGCAGGTCAGCAGTGGCGAGCTGTGGGTTGCGCTGTCGGCCAGCTTGTGGCGCGATGCGCAGGGCTTTGTGATCGGCACGCTGGCGGGTCTGTTGTTTGGCTCCCTGCTGGGTGGCTCGCGCTGGTTTGAAAAGCTGCTGGGTCCGAGCTTTCACACGCTCAAGCAGATTTCGCTGTTCGCGTGGATTCCGCTCCTGTCGGTGTGGTTTGGCCTGGGTGACAGCGCCAAGATCGCCTTCATCGCGCTGGCGGCATTCTTTCCTGTGGTGCTCAACACCTTTGAGGGTTTTCGCAGCGTGCCGCGTGAGCTGATCGAGGTGGCGCGGGTGTTTGCCTTCACGCCGCTGCAGCTTTGGCGGCGCGTGGTCTTGCCTGCGGCGGCGCCATCCATCTTCACCGGCATTCACCTGTCACTCATCTACACCTGGCTGGCCACGCTGGGGGCCGAGTACCTGCTCGTCTCGGGCAAGGGCATTGGCAACACCCTGATCGACGGGCGCGAGCACTTCTGGATGGATCTCGTGCTGTTTGGCGTACTGGTGATCGGCGCGGTGGGCTATGGGCTCAACCTCGCGCTGTCATTGATTGAAAAACGTTTGTTGGCATGGCGTCAAAAGACTATTGCCCAGTATTGAAAGACCCCCTCATGGCACACGCCGGAATCTTGGCCATCACGGGCCTTTACAAAAACTACCAGGTCAAGGGCGACACCCTGCCTGTGTTGCAGGACATCAACCTGAGCATCGCGCCGGGCGAGTTTGTGAGCATTGTGGGCACGAGCGGCTGCGGCAAGAGCACGTTGCTGCGCCTGATCATCGGGCTCGAAGAAGGCTACGACGGCGAGATCGCGCTGGACGGTCAGCGCGTCAAGGGCACCAGCCTGCAGCGCGGCATCGTGTTTCAGGAGCATCGGCTGTTCCCTTGGCTCACCGTGGAAGAAAACATTGGTCTGGGCCTGCTCAACTCGAACCAGACCGAGGGCCAGCGCCGCATCGCCGTGCGCGAGCACATCGCGCTGGTGGGCCTGCAGGGTTTTGAAAAAGCCTATCCCTACCAGTTGTCGGGCGGCATGTCGCAGCGCGTGGCGATTGCCCGTGCGCTGGTCAACCGGCCCGAGATTTTGTTGCTGGACGAGCCCTTTGGCGCACTGGACGCGATGACCCGCGCCCACTTGCAGCAAGAGCTCAAGCGCATCTGGCAAAGCGAGGGCATCACCATGATTTTGGTGACGCACGACGTGGAAGAGGCCGTGTACCTGGGCGACCGCGTGGTGGTGATGGAGCCCCGCCCGGGTCGCATCCGCCGCACGATTCCTGTGGACCTGCCGCACCCGCGCGACCGCGCCAGCTACGCCTTTGCCCAGGTCAAGGACCGGGTGCTGGCTGAGTTTGCCGAGCATTCCCCTGCCGACCTGGCCGAACCGCCTTTGCGCGAGCCGCTGAGCGCCAAAGCCGACATTGACGCCTGGCAGTTCGCCGTTTGATTTTTTTGAAACTCTGAAAGCACAACATGAAAACTACTTTGACTCACCGCATCCCCCGCCGCGTGGTGGCTTCGGCCTTGTTCGCTTTGGCCAGCACCGCGCTCTTATGGTCTGCTGCATCGTACGCAGCCGACGCCCCCACGGTGATCCGCATCGGCTCTCCCGACCTGGGCACGGCGGGCAAGCCTTCGACCAGCGCCGGGCCGCTCACGGTGGTGCAGTCGCACAAGTGGCTGGAGCAGGAGTTCGCCAAAGATGGCATCAAGGTCGAATGGAGCTTCTTTCGCGGCGCTGGCCCGGCCATTGCCGAGGGGCTCGCAGCCAAGCAGCTGGACGTGGTGTTTTTGGGTGACCTGGCTTCGGTGATTGGCCGTGCACGTGGTTTGCCGACCAAGTACATCTTTGCCTCGGGCCGGGGCTCGAACAGCTACCTGGCCACCGCGCCGGGCGTGGACATCAAGACCGTGGCCGACCTCAAGGGCAAGAAAATTTCGGTGCTCAAGGGCACGGCCTACCAGCGGCCTTTTGACAACCTGCTGGCGTCCGCCGGCTTGACCGAAAAAGACGTGAAGCTCATCAATCTGGACTGGCCCAGCTCCAAGACCGCTGTGGTGGCCAAGGAGATCGACGCGACCTTTGGCGGCTCGGACCTGTTTTTGCTCAAGGACAAGGGCGTGAACATCCCGCTCAGCACGAAGGGGCGTGGCGCGGAGTTCAAGATTGACGCGGGTGTGCTGGCCACCGAAGACTTCATCGCCAAATACCCCGAGGTGACGGTACGTCTGGTCAAGCAGCTGGTGCGTGCGGCGCACTTCGCGTCACAAGAATCCAACCGCGAGGCTTTCATCAAGCTGTCCATCG
Organism: Comamonadaceae bacterium PBBC1; assembly: GCA_002256145.1. Classification (GTDB taxonomy): domain Bacteria; phylum Pseudomonadota; class Gammaproteobacteria; order Burkholderiales; family Burkholderiaceae_C; genus Limnohabitans_A. The sequence continues at coordinate 50,038 of NKIP01000011.1, read as the reverse complement.
AGCACAGTGGCAACCCAGAGCTGGGCATCCGGTCGGAGTTTGAAGGCGAAAACCTCAAGGAGCGTTTCTCGCCGCTGATCGACGAAGACCTGGTGGCCGACTACCAGCGTGTGGTGGACGAGGGCCTGAAGCTGGGCTTGATCAAGCAGGGCTTTGCGGTCAAGGATTGGTTTGCGCCGCAGTTTGTGCAGCAGGCCATCAAGGACTTGAAGCTGGAGAAGTTTTGGACCGAGCTGGACGCACAAGGTCAGGCCGTCGGCAAAGCCGTCAAACCCAAGGCCAAGTGATCCCATGAGCACCAAGCAACCCAACATTGTTTTCATACTGGCCGATGACCTGGGCTGGGCCGACCTGAGTGTGTACGGTCAGACGGCCTTTACCACGCCCAATCTGGACTTGATGGCCGCCGAGGGCGTGCGCTTCACGCAGGCCTATGCCAATTCGGCAGTGTGCTCGGCCACGCGCTTTGCGCTGATCACCGGGCGCTACCAATACCACTTTCGTGGCGGGCTGGAAGAGCCTTTGGTACGGCAGGCGCAGCGCTATGGCCTGCCGCCCGAACACCCCACGCTGCCCTCGCTCCTGCGCGATGCGGGCTACAACACCGCGCTGATCGGCAAGTGGCACCTGGGCAGCCTGCCCAGCTTCGGTCCGCTCAAGAGTGGTTACCAGCGTTTTTTTGGCAATTACGGTGGTGCCATCGACTACTTCACCCACAAGCCGGGCGTTGGCGAGGCGGTGCCTCGTGATTTGTACGAGGGCGAGGTGCCGGTGGCGCGCGTGGGCTACTACACGCAGCTGCTGGCCGATGAGGCCAGCGCCTGGATCGGCCAGCAGTCCCAAGACAAGCCTTTCTTTTTGTCGCTGCACTTCACCGCGCCGCACTGGCCCTGGGTGGGGCCGGAGGACGAGGAAGTCTCGCGCAACCTGAAAGACTTGTTTCATTACGACGGCGGCAACCTGGCCACTTATGCACGCATGGTGCGATCGCTCGACGCGGCCGTGGGGCAGGTGCTGGGCCAGCTGAAAAGTCAGGGACTGGATGACAACACCATCGTCGTGTTCAGCAGCGACAACGGCGGCGAGCGCTTTGCCAAGACCTGGCCCTTCACCGGGCAGAAGACCGAACTGCTCGAAGGTGGCTTGCGCGTGCCCACATTGCTGCGCTGGCCAGCGGGCCTCAAGCCGCAGGTGAGCGAGCAGGTGACCATCAGCATGGACTGGCTGCCCACCTTGCTGGCCGCTACGGGGTTGCAGCCGCATCCCGACTACGCACCCGACGGCGAGAACATCCTGCCCGTGCTGCAGGGCCAGGCCCCGGTGCACGAGCGCAGCCTGTTTTGGCGCTACAAGGCGCAAGGCCAGCGGGCTGTGCGCGAGGGGCCTTACAAGTACCTCAAAATCAACGAGCACGAATTCCTGTTCGATGTGGTCACCGACACGCTCGAGCGCGCCAACCTCAAGGACAATGAGCCCGAGGTGTTTGCCCGCTTGCGCCAGAAATGGGAGGTCTGGAACGCCCAGTTCATCCCGATCACCGACGAGGTGTTCACCCACGGCGTGACGCCAGACATCCAGGCGGACCGTTACCAGCCCGAACGCGCCACGCGGGCCAGCATTTGAGGATTCCTATGAAATTGTTCATCGCCCCCGGTGCCTGCAGTTTTGCCAGTCATGTATTGGTGCACGAGCTGGGCTTGCCCATCGAAGTGGTGACGGTCTCACTCACCGACCCACAGAGCCTGCACAAGCAGATCAACCCCTTTGGCCGTGTGCCCGCCTTGCTGCTGGACGATGGCACGGTGATCACCGAGAACACGGCCATCTTGCCTTTTCTGGCAGACCTGAAGCCGGGCACCCCCCTGTTTGCGCCTGCGGGCAGTGTGGAGCGGGCTCAGATCCAGTCGTGGTTGGGATATCTCAGCAGCGAGGTGCACACCGGATCGTTCAGGCCGATCAACCGGCCGGGGCGCTACCACGCAGATGTTGCGCAGCACGATCAGGTGCGTGCCAGTGGCATCGCGCTCTTGAGTCAGGCGCTCGCGCCCATCGCGGCGCATTTACAAACGCGCACCTGGCTGGTGGGCGAGCGCTTCACGATTGCCGATGCTTATTTGGGTGTGTTTTTGGGTTGGATAGCCCGTGCGCCAGGCCAACCCTTCAAGGACAACACCCTGGATGCGTATTTCTTGCGCTATCAGCAAAGGCCCGCTGTGATAGCCGCTTTCGAGGCTGAGGCGGTGCTACTCCATACAGACACCGGTGCAAACAACAAGACCAGCAAGTAGATGGCCGACACCATGATCATGGCGATGGCGAAAGAGAAAAAGATGTCACTCGAAGTGATTGCACTGTGATCAGCCTCCAGAGGGCTGTTGGGGTGGTTCGTGTGTGTGTTCATGGCTGCATTGGAGCAGCCCACACGGCGTCTGACCACGAATGAAAACGCAGAAACATATCTGCTTTTTGGCGCTGAAAAGCCTTCATCGTTTTTTGCATATCAAAGCGCAATAACAGTCGTTGTCGTGCGCGTTGCGCGTGCCTAAAGTCACCTCTGTTGTCTGTGGCCATGGGGTCACAGCGTTTGACATCACAAGGTTTTTTGCCATGACTGCCACCCTCGAACAAAGCGCTGAACTCGATGAACTGCAAGCCATCCGGGATGCCGCCACATCACAAGGCTTGCCTTATGCGGGCCAAGTGCCGCCCGCGTTGGCCTGGGCCTTGGTGGAGTCTGGCGCTGCGGCGCTGGTGGATGTGCGCTCGGGCGAAGAGCGCAAGTTTGTCGGCCATGTGCCGGGCAGCGTGCATGTGGCTTGGGCTATGGGCACGGCGCTCACGCGCAATCCGCGCTTTGCCCGCGAACTGGAGGCCAAGGTGCGCAAAGACGCTGTGGTGCTGCTGCTGTGCCGCAGCGGCAAGCGCTCGGCGCTGGCGGCCGAGGTGGCGGCCAAGACGGGGTTCACCAGCGTGTTCAACGTGCTCGAAGGCTTCGAGGGCGAGATCGACGCGCAGCAGCATCGGGGTGTGGCAGACGGCTGGCGCTTTCGTGGCTTGCCTTGGGTGCAGGACTGAGCGCCATGAGTGAGGTGACCGCGACGTTTGACCTGCAGCAGATCGTGGGCGAGCTGGCCGAGGTGCGCCAGCGCTGGCGCACGCAGCAGCAGCGCTCGACCGAACCCGGTGGGCGAGAGCTGCCTTCCCGCGAGGAGCTGACGCGCATTGTGGAGGGCTTGCGCGGCGCACTGTTCCCGATGCGGTTGGGCCCGCCCGATTTGCGTCAGGAGAGCGAAGACTTTTACGTGGGCCACACGCTCGACACCGTGCTGCACGCCTTGCTGCAACAGGTGCGGCTGGAGCTGCATTACGGCCAGCGCAACGGCGACAAGCAGGCCCCCGAGGCGCTGGATGCAAAAGCCATCCGCATCGTGCGCGAGTTTGGCCATGCCTTGCCGCAGATCCGCAGCCTCCTTGACAGCGATGTGATGGCCGCTTTTGAAGGCGACCCGGCGGCGCGCAGCGTGGACGAGGTGCTGCTGGCCTACCCGGGCATCGAAGCCATGATCCACCACCGGGTGGCACACCGCTTGTATGCCCTGGGCGTGCCCCTTTTGGCGAGGCTGGTGGCCGAACTGGCGCACGGCAAGACGGGTATCGACATCCACCCGGGGGCCTGCATCGGTCCAGGTTTTTTCATCGACCACGGCACGGGCGTGGTGATTGGCGAGACCGCCGTGATTGGCCAGCGGGTGCGGGTGTACCAGGCGGTCACGCTGGGCGCGCGCAGTTTTCCGACCGATGCGGCGGGCCACCCGATCAAGGGGCAGCTCCGCCACCCCACGGTCGAGGACGACGTGGTCATCTATGCCGGGGCCACGGTGCTGGGGCGCGTGACGATTGGTCGGGGTGCCTCGATTGGCGGCAACGTCTGGGTGACGCACGACGTAGCGCCTGGGGCCAATGTGACGCAGGCGCGTTCGCGCAAGGAAGACCTTGTTGAAGGGGGGTGGCTGTGAGCGCTTGAGCACAGCACCCCTTTCCCATTTTTTTATCAACCACACTGGAGTTATTGAATGTCCGAAAACAATTCGGCTCAGGTCGCCCTGAGCGACAGCGCCGCACGGCAGTTGGCCAACGCCACCAAGACCGTTCCGATCCTGTCCACCATCACGCCGCGCTGGCTCACGCACCTGTTGCAGTGGTCGCCGGTCGAGGCAGGTATCTACCGCCTCAACAAGGTCAAGAACCCGCAAGATGTGCTGGTGGCCTGCGCCAAGCGCGACGAGTCGGAACTGCCACAGACCTTTGTGGACTACGAAGACCAGCCCCGCGAGTATTTCCTGAACGCCGTGTCCACGGTGCTCGATGTGCACACCCGCGTGAGCGACCTCTACAGCAGTCCGCATGACCAGATCAAGGAGCAGCTGCGCCTGACGATCGAAACGATCAAGGAAAAGCAGGAAAGCGAACTCATCATTAACCCGGATTACGGGCTGCTGGCCAGCGTGCACCCCGATCAGGTGATTTACCCCCTGACCGGAGCGCCCACGCCTGATGACTTGGACGAGCTGCTGACCAAGGTCTGGAAAGAGCCCGCCTTCTTCCTGACCCACCCGCTGGCCATTGCCGCCTTTGGCCGCGAGTGCACGCGCCGTGGTGTGCCGCCGCCCACCGTGAGTCTGTTTGGCTCGCAGTTCCTGACCTGGCGCGGCATCCCGCTGATCCCCAGCGACAAGGTGCCGGTGGCGGACGGCAAGACCAAGATCCTGCTGCTGCGCGTGGGCGAAAAACGCCAGGGTGTGGTGGGTGTGTACCAGCCGGGTCTGGCGGGCGAACAAAGCCCAGGCCTGTCGGTGCGCTTCATGGGCATCAACCGCAGCGCGATTGCGTCCTACCTGATCAGCCTGTATTGCTCGCTGGTGGTGCAGTCGGACGACGCACTGGCCGTTCTGGAAGATGTTGAGATTGGCAAGTTCCATGAGTACCCAGACACCTACAAGTGAGTTCGGCAGCCCACTGGATGTGGGCGCACTGGCGCATTTGGCGGGGCAGTTCTTTGCCGCGCTGCCAGGGCAAGTGCCTGAGCCGACGGCCACGCTCGCCTTGGGCGGTGTGTCTGCGCCGGTGAATGTGTTGCCTGCGGGCACATCGCCCGGACCGCTGGCCAACGGCCCGCAGTTGCCGGGCACGCTGGCACCGGGCGCCAACGCAGCGCCGCAGTCACCGCAAAGCGTGCTCAACCTGGGCGCTTCCACGCCGTCCTTGTTGCCGCATTCGGCAGCGCCCAACGGGGTGCCGGACCATGCGTCCATCGTGCCGCCTGCGGTCGATGGCCGGGTGGGCAGTGGTGCGCTGGGCGTCCCGCAGGCCTATGCACCTGCCTTGCCGCCTGTCGGCGGCGTGTCGCCTGAGCGTTCGCCTTTGCCTTCCACCCTGTATTACTTCTTGGGTGAGGCCAGCGGTTACCCCAGCACCCTGCAGCACTTTGAGGTGCCGCGCGAGGACCGCGTCTCGGCCCGGTCCTTTGGCCTGCCGGGTGCCGACGACCTGCGTGCCTTGCTGGCCGAGGACAACCCGCGTGCGCAGGCACAGCCGGTGGCGGGGCCCACCTCCACCAGCGGTTTGCCACAGTCTGGCTACTACTTTGCGCAGCCCGAGCGCCAGCCCCACGGCTTTGGCGAGAGGGCCCCGCACAGCGAGGCACCGCGTGTGGCGCCGTTTGACGTGCACGCCGTGCGCCGGGACTTTCCGGCCCTGCAGGAGCGGGTGAACGGCAAGCAGCTGGTGTGGTTTGACAACGCCGCCACCACGCACAAGCCGCAGTCGGTGATCGACCGCATCGCGTACTTTTATGCGCACGAGAACTCGAACATCCACCGTGCAGCGCACGAACTGGCGGCGCGGGCGACCGATGCGTATGAAGGCGCGCGCGAGAAGGTGCGGGCGTTCCTGGGCGCGGCCAGCACCGAAGAGATCATCTTTGTGCGCGGCGCGACCGAGGCCATCAACCTGGTGGCCAAGACCTGGGGCTGGCAGAACGTGGGCGAGGGCGACGAGATCATCGTCTCCAACCTCGAGCACCACGCCAATATCGTGCCCTGGCAACAGCTGGCTGCCGCCAAGGGGGCCAAGCTGCGCGTGATCCCGGTGGACGACACGGGCCAGGTGCTGCTGAGCGAATACGCCAAGCTGCTCAACCCGCGCACCCGGATCGTCTCGGTCACGCAGGTGTCCAACGCCTTGGGCACCGTCACGCCTGTCAAGGAGATTGTGGCCATGGCGCACGCTGCGGGTGCGGTGGCGGTGGTGGACGGCGCGCAATCGGTCAGCCACATGCGGGTGAATGTGCAGGAGATCGGGGCGGACTTTTTTGTCTTCTCCGGCCATAAGGTGTTCGGGCCCACAGGCATCGGGGTGGTCTATGGCCGCCGCGCGCTGCTGGACCAGATGCCGCCCTGGCAGGGTGGGGGCAACATGATCGCCGATGTGACCTTTGAGCGCACCATCTTTCAGCCACCGCCCAACAAGTTCGAGGCGGGCACAGGCAACATCGCCGACGCGGTGGGCCTGGGTGCAGCGATCGACTATGTGCAGCGCATCGGCATGGAGAACATCGCGCGCTACGAGCACGACCTCCTGGCCTATGCCACGCACCACCTCCAACCCATTGCTGGGGTGCGTTTGATCGGTACGGCCCACAACAAGGCCAGCGTGCTGTCTTTCGTGCTAAAGGGTTACACCACCGAAGAAGTGGGCAAGGCCCTGAACGAGGAGGGCATCGCGGTGCGAACGGGGCACCACTGTGCACAACCGATCTTGCGTCGCTTTGGTGTGGAGACCACGGTGCGGCCCTCGCTGGCGTTCTACAACACTTGCGAAGAGGTGGACCGCTTCATCGCGGTGATTCGGCGTTTGAGTTCGGAACGCTGATTTCATGGAGGGGGCACTGACCCTCTCCATGTCAAGCCGTGCAATATAAAGTATCCATATGCTTAAAATTTACTGCTTATGTGCAGCTTGGTGTCGTACGTGTGATGCTTACAAAAACATCTTCATTTCATTGCAACACCATTGGCCCGATCGGGTGAGTGCTGTATGGGTGGACGTTGAGGACCATGCCAATGAACTGGGGGATGTTGACATCGAGACATTTCCCACCCTGATGATAGCGGACACCTTGGTCGTTTATTTCATTGGGCCAGTATTGCCGCAGCAAGCTGTGGCTCATCGATTGGTGGATCAGATCCTAGCGGGCAATGTTCCTGCTTTAGAGGATGCCCGTATCTTGTCCTTGATGTTGAGATTGGAAGAGGCATCGACCTCATGAAGTCTATATATGGAAATGTAATTAACAAACAAGATAATTATCGTTTATGAATACATGACTTGTACCGACAATGCCGTCATGTTTTCTCAACCCACCCTTGTCATCGTTCCCGGCTGGAAAGATTCTGGCCCCGGCCACTGGCAAAGCCTGTGGGCCCATCGCCTGCCGGGTGCGGTGCGTGTGACCATGGCCGACGAGGACTGGCAGCGCCCCAAGCAAGCGGTGTGGTTGCGCGCCATCGCGCAGACCATCTTGGCGCAGCCGGGGCCTGTGGTGGTGGTGGCGCACAGTTTGGGCTGCATTGCCACCACGCTGCTGCCGCCAGAGGTGGCTGGCCGCATCAACGGTGCTTTGCTCGTGGCGCCGGCCGATCCTGAGCGCCGTGGCCCCTTGGCGGACTTTGCGCCGGTGCCTTACCAGCCTTTGCCTTACCGCAGCATTGTGGTGGCCAGCACCAACGACCCCTTTTGCCCCGTTCGCACTGCAGGCGCTTATGCACGCTCTTGGGGCAGCGAGGTGGTGCGGCTGCAAAACGCCGGGCACATCAACGTGGAGTCTGGCTTTGGCGAATGGCCATTGGGCCTGGCTTTGCTGCAATCCCTGACCGGTTCGCTCTCGTGGAGCGGTACCCTTGAATCTCAATTGGAAACCGCATGAAAAAAATCACACACATCGCTTTGGCCACCACTTTGGCTTTGTCTGGCTTGGCCGCTAACGCGCAAACCTTGCTCAATGCCTCTTACGACGTGGCCCGCGAGTTCTACAAGGACTACAACGCGGCCTTCATCGCCAACTACAAAAAGACCACCGGCAAAGACGTGAAGATCGACCAGGCCCATGGTGGGTCGAGTGCGCAGGCGCGTGCCGTCAACGATGGCCTGGACGCCGATGTGGTGACCATGAACACCACCACCGATGTAGACTTTTTGGCAGGCACCGGCGTGGTGGCTAAAGATTGGCCAAAGCGTTTTGCCAACAATGCATCGCCCACCACATCGACCATGCTGTTCCTCACGCGCAATGGCAACCCCAAAAACATCAAGGACTGGGACGACCTGACCCGCCCCGGCATTCAGGTGATCGTGGTCAACCCCAAAACCGGTGGCAACGGCCGCATGGCTTATCTGGCCGCTTGGGGCTATGCCAAGAAGAAGGGCGCCAGCGATGCGCAGGCGGCCGAGTTCGTGGGCAAGCTCTACAAGAACGTCCCCGTGCTGGCCAAGGGCGGGCGTGATGCGACCACCATCTTCTTGCAACGCAACATCGGTGATGTGCTGGTGACCTTCGAGTCCGAAGTGGTCTCGGTGGACAACGAGTTTGGCGCGGGCAAGGTGGATGCGGTGCACCCCTCGATCAGCATCGTGGCCGAGAACCCCGTGGCCGTGGTCGAGCGTACTGTTGCCAAGAAAGGCACCGCTGATCTGGCCAAGGCTTACTTGAACTATCTGTACTCAGATGAAGCCCAAGAGATTGCGGCCAAGCACGCGCTGCGCCCACGCAACCCAGCCATCTTGAAGAAGTACGCCAACACCTTCAAGCCGATCCAGCTGTTCACCGTTCAGGAGCTGTTTGGCTCTTTGGCCGAGGCGCAAAAAATCCATTTCAACGATGGCGGTCAGTTCGACAAGCTTTACACCGTCAAATAAGTTTTCTCCATGACCGCATTGCCCATTGCGGCGCCCGCCAAACGGCGGGCGCCAGCCAAAGTGTTGCCCGGGTTCAACCTGACCCTGGGGTTCACGATTTTTTACCTGAGTCTGATCGTGCTGATCCCCTTGTCGGCACTGGTCTTCAAAACCTTCACCCTGACGTGGGACCAGTTTTGGGCCGCCGTCACAGGCCCGCGCGTGATGGCGTCCTATCGCCTGACCTTTGGCGCGTCGCTGATCGCCGCTTCCATCAATGTGGTGTTTGGCCTTTTGGTGGCCTGGGTGCTGGTGCGCTACAACTTCTTTGGCAAGAAGATCGTCGATGCCTTGGTGGACTTGCCCTTTGCGCTGCCCACAGCGGTGGCCGGCATTTCGCTCACGGCCTTGCTGGCGGGCAACGGCTGGGTCGGGCAGTACCTGGAGCCTTTGGGCATTCAACTGGCCTTCAACCCCAATGGCGTGGTGATCGCCTTGATTTTCATCGGTTTGCCCTTTGTGGTGCGCACGGTGCAGCCGGTGCTGGAAGACGCCGAGAAAGAACTCGAAGAAGCGGCCACCTGCTTGGGCGCGACGCGCTGGCAGACCTTCACCATGGTGATTTTTCCGTCGATTGCGCCCGCATTGCTCACGGGCTTTGCCATGGCTTTTGCACGGGCCATCGGTGAATACGGCTCGGTGATTTTCATCGCGGGCAACATGCCCATGGTGTCCGAGATCACGCCGCTGATCATCATCGGCAAGCTGGAGCAATACGACTACGCCGGTGCCACCGCCGTGGCGCTGGTGATGTTGGTGTTTTCCTTCATCTTGCTGCTCATCATCAACGCGCTGCAAGCTTGGCAGCGCCAACGTTCTGGAGCCCCGGCATGAGTGGCGGTCCTTCTCTCAAAGCCTCGGCACGCCGCGCGCAAGCGGGCACCACCGAGTCGTCCTGGGTGCGCTACAGCCTGATTGGCATTGCGCTGGTGTTCATGTTCTTGTTTTTGGTCTTGCCCTTGGCGGCGGTGTTCACCGAAGCTTTGCGCAAGGGGTTGGAGGCGTACTTTGAAGCGCTCAAGGAGCCCGATGCCTGGTCGGCTATTCGCTTGACCCTGATCACGGCGGCGATCGCGGTGCCGCTGAATTTGGTGTTTGGCGTGGCCGCCGCTTGGGCGATTGCCAAATACGAATTCAAAGGCAAAGCCTTTTTGACCACGCTGGTGGACTTGCCGTTCTCCGTGTCGCCCGTGGTGGCGGGTTTGATTTACGTGCTCATGTTTGGCGCACAGGGCTGGTTTGGCCCTTGGCTGCAGGCGCACGACATCAAGATCATTTTTGCGGTGCCGGGCATCGTGCTGGCCACGGTGTTTGTGACCTTTCCCTTCATTGCCCGCGAGTTGATCCCGCTCATGCAGGCGCAAGGCAACGACGAAGAGCAAGCGGCCATCGTGCTGGGCGCGACCGGCTGGCAGACCTTTTGGTACGTCACGCTGCCCAACATCAAGTGGGGTTTGATCTACGGCGTGATCTTGTGCAATGCGCGGGCCATGGGCGAGTTTGGTGCGGTGTCGGTGGTCTCGGGCCACATCCGTGGGCAGACCAACACCATGCCGCTGCACGTCGAGATTTTGTACAACGAATACCAATCGGTGGCCGCTTTTGCCGTGGCTTCGCTCTTGGCCTTGTTGGCTTTGGTGACCTTGGTCATCAAGTCGGTCATTGAGTGGCGGCACGAACAAGACATGAAGGCTGCGGCCGACATCCCGTCTGAGCGGCCCAGCTCCCCCACCCATCCACAGAGCCCGCACTGAATTTGTAGGAGCCCACCCCTGTGGGCGATGGCATGCCTTGGCAGTGTGCGTGAAATCGCCCACGGGGTGGGCTCCTACAACAACAGCCATCAGCACCAGCCACCGACAGCAAACCACCCGCCACGGGACACCCATCGAGAAAACCATGAGCATCGAAATCCGCAACGTCCATAAACAATTCGGCGACTTCACCGCGCTGAACAACGTCAGCCTCGACATCGAGTCGGGCGAACTGGTCGCGCTGCTGGGCCCATCGGGCTGCGGCAAGACCACGCTGCTGCGCATCATCGCGGGGCTGGAGACTGCCGACAGCGGCACCATCGGCTTCAGCGGCGAAGACACCACCCATGTGCATGTGCGCGAACGCCAGGTGGGTTTTGTGTTCCAGCACTACGCCTTGTTCCGCCACATGACGGTGTTTGAGAACGTGGCTTTTGGTTTGCGTGTCAAGTCGCGCAGCGAACGTCCGAGTGAAACCGAAATCAAACGCAAGGTGCATGAACTGCTGAGCCTGGTGCAGCTCGATTGGCTGGCCGACCGTTACCCCTCACAGTTGTCAGGCGGTCAGCGCCAACGCATCGCGCTGGCCCGTGCGCTGGCTGTGGAGCCCAAGGTGCTGCTGCTGGACGAGCCCTTTGGTGCCCTGGACGCCAAAGTGCGCAAAGAGCTGCGTCGCTGGTTGCGCCGCCTGCACGACGAGTTGCATGTGACCAGCATTTTTGTCACGCACGACCAAGAAGAAGCCCTCGAGGTGGCCGATCGGGTGGTGCTGATGAACAAAGGCAACATCGAGCAAATCGGCTCGCCCCAACAGGTCTGGGACCACCCCGCTAGCCCCTTCGTTTATGGATTTTTGGGTGATGTGAACCTGTTTCATGGCCGTGCACACGAAGGTGAGATGCTGATTGGCGCTGACCAGCACGCTGTTCGTCTGGAAGCACCTGAGCATTGGCGGGCGCAAGATGCCAAAGCCATGGCCTATGTGCGCCCGCACGACTTGGAGGTGACCCGTTACACCCCAGGCTTGGTGCACACGGGCATCGTGGCCAGGCTCAGCCGCGCCATTGTCGTTGGACCCGTGGCGCGTTTGGAGTTGGACCCCGTGGAAGCGGGTATGTTTGGCAAAGACGCGGTCATCGAGGCGCAGTTGTCGGCATCTCATTACCGCCAGCAAGACTTCAAGGAAGGCGAAACTTTGGTGCTGACGCCGCGCAAGGCGCGCGTGTTTGTGGAAGCTTGAGCGTCATGCCAACGCATGACGCTGGGGATTTGGAGACGGTTCTGAAGGACGCGGCCGAGCTTTTTGGCTTGTTGTCTGCCCCCATGCGCTTGCACATCATCAGTGCGCTTTGCCATGGTGAAAAGAACGTGGGGCAATTGATCGAGGCCGTCAAAACGACGCAGCCGAACATGTCGCAGCACCTGAACCAGCTGTATCGAAAAGGCATTTTGAGTAAGCGGCGAAAGGGTGTGCAAATTTATTATGCGATTGCAGACCCGCAAGTCGTGCAAATTTGCCAGACGATGTGCGATCGGGTGACGCATCAGCGTTGAAGGGCAGTTGGCTGGATCTGAAAGCGTCTTCAGGTAAGCTTTGCAGACCATTTTTCAAGGAACTGCCATGAGCGAACCTTCTGCCTTCGGGTTTGGCCAATTTGTGCCAGGCTTTGACTTTTTGCAAAACCTGTCCAAAACCGCTTCTCAGGCTCAGCCTGCCGGTGCGGCAGGTATGCCCGGCATGGGCAATTGGGTTGCTCCCACACTGAGCATCGAAGACATTGACAAGCGCATCCAAGAGTTGAAGTCGGTGCTGTTTTGGCTAGAACAAAACACCACGGCGCTCAAAGCCACCATCCAGGCGATGGAGGTGCAAAAGATGACCTTGACCACGCTGCAAAGCATGAACGTGAACATGGCCGATCTGGCCAAAGCTTTCACGGTCAAGCCTCCGGTGGCCGAGCCGAAAACCGCAGCGCCAACATCGGTTTTTGCCTCTGCCCCCGCCCCTGCAGCAGCGCCCAGGCCTTCGCTGTTCACGCCCAAGGCCGCACCTGAGGCGCAGCCCGAACCCGCGCCACCTGCCCAAGCCGAGGCGACCGTGGCTTCGCCCAGTGACACAGGCTCATCGCCCAACCCTGCGGCCCCAGTTGCTGTGGATCCGATGCAATGGTGGGGTGCTTTGACCCAACAGTTTCAAGGCATTGCCGCCGCAGCTTTGAAAGATGTGGCGGGCGAGGCCATGAAAGCGGGCCAGTCTGCGAAGGCGGCCAAGGCGAAGAAAACAGCCAAGACCTCGGCCGGCCAAGCCACAGATCAGGCCTTTGCCGCACCGCGCCGGACCCGGTCAACACCTTCTTCGACGTCCGTGTCTTCAGCGAAGCCTGCTCGTGCCGCTTCGGCTTCGAAGCCGGGAGCAGCCCGAAAAACAAGCCCTCAATCGACCGCCAAAACAACCTCCAAATAAAACGCCCATGAAGCTGTTTTCTTGTGGCCACGCCACCCATCCGCAGTGGCGCATGGCGGCGGGTTTGGTGCTTGCCCAATTGCAGGCCCAGATGGCCCTGCCGGACTACGCCAGCCACCCTCGCTTGGGCCTGCTCTACATCACCGACCATTACGCCCCGCATGCACAAGCCTTGCTCGATCATCTGCGGCAGGCTTTGCCCGGCGTGAGCGATTGGGCGGGCACCGTGGGCATTGGTGTGGCGGTCAACAACGCCGAGTACTTTGACGAGCCGGCCATGGCACTCATGCTGTGTGATTTGACGCCTGAGCAATACCGTGTGTTTTCCGGGGTGTCGCCGCTGCCATCGGCTTGGGCCGATGCAGCCTTGGTCCATGCCGATCCGCACACGCCCGATTTGGCTGAATTGATTGGCGAGATGGCTGAGCGAACCCAGCAAGGCTATTTGTTTGGGGGCTTGAGCGCCAGCCGAACACGCAGCGTGCAGTTTGCCGTGCGTGCCGAAGACGCGGGTGGGGCCGAGGTGAGTGGCGGTGTGCTGGAAGGGGGCTTGAGCGGTGTGGCTTTTGCCCCAAACGTGTCTTTGTTGTCACGCGTCACGCAAGGCTGCCAACCGGTGGCTCCCGAACGCGAGATCACCGAATTTGAAGGCCATGTGGTGCTCAAGTTGGCTGGCGAGCCTGCTTTGGAGGTCATGCTGGGTGACTTGGGCATCAGCCTGAAGGACCCGCAAAAAGCCATTGCCGTGGTCCGATCCACTTTGGTGGGCCTGAGTGCTGCAGGTCAGTCCGGCGTGGGACGAGCGGGCAATTTGGGCAACGATGTGCGGGTGCGCCACATCATTGGCCTGGACCCTTTGCGTCAAGGTGTGGCGATTGCCGAGCACTTGGAGCCGGGCATGCGTTTGACCTTTTGCCGCCGCGATGTGCAAGCAGCCCGCGCCGATTTGAAGCGCGTGTGCGCCGAAATCCGCGAAGCGCTGGAGCCTGAGATGCTCTCCATCGAGGCCATCAATGCCTTGAGTGATGACCCCGTGCCGACCGTACCGCAAGCGGGCCAACGCATTGCAGGTGCGGTGTATGTGAGCTGCACCGGACGCGGTGGTCCGCACTTTGGCGGACCCAGCGCCGAGCTGCAAATCATTCGCCATGCTTTGGGCGATGTGCCCTTGGTGGGCTTTTTTGCCGCAGGCGAAATTGCGCACAAGCAGCTGTATGGCTATACCGGGGTGTTGACGGTGTTCACCCAAGTCACGCCACCCTGAACCAGCGTCCGTGGCTTGTGGCCACAGTTCTAGGCGGAATTGTCGCGTTCAGCGCCGCAGCGCATGAAAAGCTTCAAATTCCCAGCGGCGCATGGCCAGCAGCAGGGTGTAGCCTTCGCGGTGTTCGTGACTGAGTTTTTGGTCGGACTGGTGTTGCATTGCAAAGTCTTGCGCCACACGCTGCAGGCGTTCCAGAAATGACGGTGCCAAGGCCCGGCTGATGCTGCCATGCACCAACAAGAGCCCCTCGCCTTGCGCATCAAAACCGCCCGAAAAATAGTCCAGCAAAGCGTGCTCGCGGAAATATTCCATCACTGGGCCATGGGGACGCCAGCGAAAGGTTTTGGCCAATTGCAGGCGGTAGCGGTTGAGCGGGCGCAGCTCGATGATGCCGATCCGGTCCAGCTGGGCCAGGCAGCGGATGCAATCGGCATCGCTGAGTTGGTAGTAGGCGGTGATCTGCTCCAGGGACCACTGGCTGAGCACACAAATGGCCACCAGCATCAGCTTTTTGTCGGCCACCACGGCCCGCTCTTGCTCTTGGCTCAGTTCGCTCAGCAGGGGCTGCGCGTCTGCCACGCGCCGGGCCAGTTCTGCAAAGTCCAGCTTCAAGGCCCGGCACACCTCATCCACACGGGACAGCGACATGTCCGCCTTGGCCAGCATGCGCTTGACGCTGGACTCGGCCATGCCCAGAGCGACGGCCAGGTCGGCATAGGTCATGCCGGTGGCTTTGAGTTCTTGCTTGATGGCTTTGACCAAATCGGCGGTGGTGCTCATGGGTATTGAAATTTGATACTGGATGAACCTGGGAGTTGCACTTTAATCAATAAATCACCGCTTTCGGGGCATGCGACCGTGAAACTTCCGCACATGTTTGTTGTGCCTGGAGGCTTTGCGATGTCATTTGCTGCTTTTTCATCCCCCAAGATCGATCGGTCGGGCTTGGGTCCGCAGGGCAACGCCGCCCGCCGTTTGCCACGCGCCTTCGCCCACAGGGTGGGCTCCTACAAAGAGACGGGCGGTGGCAGGCCTGAAACACACACGACATTCAAAGACCATGGGCTTGGATCGAGAGTGCTGTGGCTTTGGGCGCTGCTGTGGTGCTTGAGCCTGTTCATCGACCCGCAGTGGCTCGCCTCCTTGGGGTGGTCATTGAACGCCCACGGTCACACCCACCTGCACGCCCATGGGCACCCGTTTGTCGATGCGCGCAGCTGGTGGGGCATTCCCAACACCCTGGATGTGCTGAGCAACCTGCCCATGTTGGGGGTGGGGCTGTGGGGTGTCGGGCGCATTCACAGCACAGTGCCCCGAGAATCGCTGGCCAGAAAGCCCGCCCTGCTGGCATTTGTGGGTTTGGTGCTGACTTGGGCGGGGTCAACGGTGTACCACTGGCATGCGGTGCCTGCCACGCTGGTGCTGGACCGACTGGGCATGGCCGTGACCTTTGCCGGGGTGTTGGGCTGGGCCGTGGCCGATCGCTTGCAAGTGGTTTGGGCTTATCGCTTGACCTGGTCTGTCATGGTGGCTGGTGGCGTGTCTGCCGCCTTGCCGTTGTGGGGCGGCCAAGTGATGCCCTGGGCCGTTGTGCAGTTTGGCGGCCTGGCGTTGGTGTTGGCGCATGCGGCCTTGACACTGCGTGAGGGTGCTGGTCGGTGGACGTTCAATTCACCTTGGCTGGCGCTGGTGGGTTTTTATATGCTCGCCAAGTGGCTGGAGCTGCAGGATGAGCAAATCTTCATGTGGACGCATCAGTGGGTCGCAGGGCACACGCTCAAACATTTGGCCGCTGCGCTGGCGCTGATCCCTTTGGCGGTTTCGCTGACAGACTGCGGCAAAATCCCCAACCAACAGGCGTTCACCAGAAACGCTGCTTAAAGATTGCAAGGGAGATCAAACATGTCCAATTCGAATGCCTTGGCCGCTGCGGCCAGCCATGAGCACCCCAGCCAGTTTGCCCTGCTGAGCCAAAAGCGGTTTGCGCCGTTTTTTTGGGTCCAGTTTCTGGGGGCGGGCAATGACAATGTTTTCAAGTTCGCCTTCACGGTGCTGGTGACCTACCAGCTGCAGGTGCAGTGGCTGCCGGCGTCCATGGCCGGGCTGGTCATCGGGGCCTTGTTCATCTTGCCCTTTTTGCTGTTTTCGGCCACCAGCGGTCAGTTGGCCGACAAATACCCCAAGGAGGTGCTGATTCGCTTTGTCAAAAAATCTGGAGATCGGCATCATGCTGCTGGCCGGGTGGGGCTTTGTGCAGCAAAACGTGCCCATGCTGCTGACCTGTGTGTTTTTGATGGGCTTGCACAGCACGCTGTTTGGGCCGGTCAAGTTTGCCTACTTGCCCCAGCACCTCACAGAGCGTGAACTCACCGGGGGCAATGGCATGGTCGAGATGGGCACCTTTGTGGCCATCTTGCTGGGCAATGTTGCGGGCGGCTTGCTGATCGCACTGCCGCTGGTGGGGCCGATTTATGTGGGCGTAGCCTGTGTGCTGCTGGCCTTGCTTGGACGCATCTTGGCGCAGGCCGTGCCGGTTTCACCCGCCACCGACCCCGCCTTGTCGATCAACTGGAACCCCTTCACCGAAACCTGGCGCAACCTGCAATTGGCGCACACCAACGTGGTGGTCTTCCGATCACTGCTGGGCATCAGCTGGATGTGGTTTTTTGGCGCAGTGTTTCTCAGCCAGTTTCCGGCGTTTGCGCGTGATGTCTTGCATGGCAACGAACAAGTGGCTTCCTTGTTGCTGGTGGTGTTTTCGGTGGGCATTGGTGCGGGCGCCTTGCTGTGCGAAATCCTGAGCCGCCGCCATGTCGAAATCGGCTTGGTGCCGCTGGGGGCCATTGGCATGACCGTGTTTTCGGTGGATTTGTACTTTGCATCGCGTGGCCTGCCGCCTGCCAGTGCTGCCCTCACGCTGGCCCAATTTGTTGGCCAGATTGCCTATTGGCGTGTGTTGGCTGACTTGGCTTTGCTCTCGCTGTTTGCTGGCATCTACAGCGTGCCCATGTATGCGCTCATTCAGATGCGCAGCCAGCCCACGCACCGCGCCCGCATCATTGCCGCCAATAACATCCTCAACGCGCTGTTCATGATCGCCAGCTCGGTGCTGGCCGGGGCCTTGCTGGGCGCGGGTTTTTCCATCAGCGAGCTGTTTTTGTGCATTGGTTTGCTCAATGCGGTGGTGGCGTTTTACATCTTCATGCTGGTGCCTGAATACCTGCTGCGCTTTGTGGCCTGGATGCTCACCCATGTGGTGTACCGCTTTCGGGTGCAAGGTGAAGTGCACATCCCCACCGAAGGCGCGGCCGTGCTGGCTTGCAACCATGTGAGCTTTGTCGATGCGGTGCTGCTCATGGCCGCCAGCCCGCGCCCGATCCGCTTTGTGATGGACCACCGCATCTTCAAAGTGCCCGTGCTCGGGTGGCTGTTCAAACTGGCCAAAGCCATTCCGATCGCGCCGCGCAGCGAAGACCCGTCGGCTTACGAAGCGGCCTTTCGCGAAGCCGCCCAGGTGCTGCGCGAAGGCGATTTGCTCGGCATCTTCCCCGAAGGCGGCATCACGCGCGATGGCAGCTTGCAGCCCTTCAAAGGCGGCATCATCAAAATCCTGGAGCAAGCCCAGGCCGATGGTTTGCAAGAGGTGCGCTTCATTCCTATGGCCTTGACCAACTTGTGGGGCTCGTATTTCAGCCGCATTGAACTGCGCAATGGCGAGCCCACCGCCATGGTTCAGCCCTTTCGGCGCGGCTGGCTCAACCCTGTGGGCCTGAATGTGGGCGAGGCCTTGCCTGCGCAAGCGGTGAGCCTGGATGCCTTGCGGGAGCGGGTGTTGGGTTTGTCGGGTTGACGCGCTCCATTTGGTTGGGTCAATGTGAATCGCATGAGCTCAAAGTATCGCCTCGCGATACCAGAAGTGACCTGGCTTGCGCCGGGGTCAGATTTCGTGCCTTGTTGGAGCTTTGCCGCTGCACCATCGCGGCATGTTCAACCAACCCCTCCTGTTCAGGAGTTTCGACATGACACACTTTCATTTGAAAAATATGGTTTTGGCCGCGTCACTGGCGCTGAGCTTGGCCGCAGGTTCTGCGCAAGCACAGAGTGAGGCATCGCTGGCGGTGTCTGCTTTGCCTGTGGCTTCGGTGGTGGGCGTGGCGGGCAGCGTCGTTGGTGGTGCTGTGGCCGTGAGTGCGGTGCCCGTGGCGCTGGCGGTCAGTGGGGCGGTGCTGGTGGTCAAGGCTGTTGAGGCCTCGGCAACTGGCACGGTCTATGTGCTGGAGAGGGCGTCTGACGGTGCGCGGGCCAGTGTCGCGGTGGCGGGGCGCGGCACCAAAGCGGTCTCTGCTGGCGTGGGCACGGCCGTGGCTGTGAGCGTGATCACGGCCGGTGTGGTGCTCTCGGTGGCGGGTGAGGTGATTGCCTTCATTCCCAACCAGCTGGGACTCGCTTTGCTGCACAACGAGCGTGTGTCGTTTTGATGCGCAGGAGAGACAAGATGAACACCTTGACGATGAAGTCGGTAGCGCTGGCTGTGGGTTTGGTGATGGCGTCGGTGGCGCATGCGGGGCGTTCGTGCGATCAACAGCCGATGACCGCGCAAACCCTTTCACAGGGCCTGGCTCTGGCGCAGCGCACCTCTGAAGCGCTGGATGCCGAGTTTGCCCGCACGGGCGCCAGGGTGGTGGTGCTGGGCCGGGCTGGGCAGGACTTGACGCCGTACCAGCTGCGTTACTCGCATCTGGGCTGGGCCTACAAGACTTCAGAGGGGCCGTGGCGCGTGTTGCACAAGCTCAACCAGTGCGGCACCGCTGAGGGCGCGGTGTACCGACAAGGCCTCGGGGAATTCTTCATGGACAACCTGTGGCGACACGAAGCCGTGTGGTCTGTGCCTGCTGAGCAGCTGCAAGCGCCCTTGCTGGCTTTGCTGACCGATCCGACGCGCAACACGCGGCTTCATGAGCCCGCCTACAGCATGGTGTCTTATGCCTGGGGCACGCGCTATCAGCAATCGAACCAATGGGCTTTGGAGACGATGGCCATGGCCGCAGAACCCGGCATCACCCAACGGGCACAGGCTCAGGCCTGGCTGGGGTTTAAGGGCTATCAACCCAGCATATTGCGCCTGGGGGCGCTGACACGATTAGGGGCTAGCAGCACTTCGGCGCACATCCGTTTTGACGACCATCCCAGCGGCAAACGGTTTTCCGACCGCATTGAGACCGTGACGGTGGACTCGGTGCTCGATTGGCTGGAACGCAGCGGCCTGGGCTCAGCGCCGCAGCGGTTGGTGTGGTGAGGGGGGTATATGGTGAATATGGTGCATAACCTGTTTAAAAATATGACTTTGGTAATCAATAATTGTCCCGTCAATCACTTTGAAAAATGGACGAAACAATGAATACAGAATTGAGCGTACGCACGCAGCAGCCGACAGGCGCCTTTGTTTTTGCGTCCTGGGTGGCGTTACTGGTCGGCGCGTTGACTTACATGGTGGGCTTGTGGAATGCCGCGATGGCATTGAACGAGAAGGGCTACTACTTCACCTTGCTTTTGTACGGCTTGTTTGCCGCCGTGTCGCTGCAAAAAAGCGTGCGTGACAAAGCCGAAGGCATTCCCGTGACCGGGCTTTACATGGGTCTGTGCTGGTTGTCCGTGGGGCTGGTCATGTTGTTGTTGGGGGTGGGCTTGTGGAACGCCACTTTGGCCATGAGTGAAAAGGGTTTTTACGGCATGGCGTTTTGCCTGGCCCTGTTCAGTGCCATTGCGGTGCAAAAGAACATCCGTGATTTGGCGCCGTACAAAAAAGCAGAGGCGATGTCCAAGCTGGATGATGCAGGCGCTGAGGCCTGAGCGATCGGGCGACTTTTTGGGCCAGCGACCTGCAAATCGCCACTGGAGTCCTGTTCGGTACTCGGAGAGTCCGCCGTTTGAGCGCCAAGCGCCAATGCAGATGACGGGTGATGTTGGTGGATTGGTCAGATGTCGGACTCTGAGAGAACCGACCTACCGCAAAACATCCTTGCAAATATGGAGTTTCATTCCATGATTTGCAAGGATAAATGCCTCAGACGCCGCGTGCTCGATCCGTCTTGAACTGCGCCCGGAACGCAGAGAACTGCCCCGCATCCAGCGATTCGCGTACTTCGCGCATCAGGTTCAGGTAGTAGTGCAGGTTGTGGATGGTGGTGAGCATGGGGCCGAGCATTTCGCCGCAGCGGTCCAGGTGGTGCATGTAAGCGCGGCTGAAACCCTCGCGTCCGCCTTGGTCCCATGACACACCTGAAGTGCCTGCACAAGCGTGGCAGGTGCAGCTGGTGTCCAGTGGCTGCGGGTCGTTTTTGTGGCGGGCGTTGCGCAGTTTCAGGTCGCCATAGCGGGTGAACACCGTGCCGTTGCGGGCGTTGCGGGTGGGCATCACGCAGTCGAACATGTCCACGCCATCGGCCACGCCTTGCACCAGGTCTTCGGGCGTGCCCACGCCCATCAGGTAGCGCGGCTTGTTGGCGGGCAGGCGGTGGGGCGTGTGCGCCATGATTTGCAGCATCAGGTCTTTGGGCTCGCCCACACTCACGCCGCCGACCGCATAGCCTGGAAAGTCCATCTCCACCAGTGCGTCGAGCGATTCCTGGCGCAAGTTCTCGAACATGCCGCCTTGCACAATGCCAAACAGGGCGTTGGGGTTTTCCAGTCGGGCGAACTCGTCCTTGGAGCGCACGGCCCAGCGGCGGCTCATCTCCATGGATTTACGCGCTTCAGCCTCGGTGGTCAGGTGCCCCTTGGTCTCGTAAGGCGTGCACTCGTCGAGCTGCATCACGATGTCGGAGTTCAGGATGGTCTGGATCTGCATGCTCACTTCGGGCGACATGAACAGCTTGTCGCCGTTCACGGGGCTGGCAAAGGTCACACCTTCTTCGGTGATCTTGCGCATGTCGCCCAATGACCAGACCTGAAACCCGCCCGAGTCGGTCAGGATGGGTTTGTCCCATTTTTCGAACTGGTGCAGGCCGCCAAAGCCTTTCATGATGTCCAGCCCCGGGCGCATCCACAGGTGGAAGGTGTTGCCCAAAATGATCTGCGCGCCCATCTCGTGCAGGCTGCGCGGCATCACGCCCTTGACGGTGCCATACGTGCCGACGGGCATGAAGATGGGCGTTTGCACCACACCATGGTTCAGGGTCAGGGTGCCCCGGCGGGCGTGGCTGGAAGGGTCGGTTTTGAGCAGGTCGAATTGGAGCATGTAAGGCCTAAAGCTGAGGGCTGAATTGTAGGAGCTTGACTTGCCGACGATGGAGAGCTTTTCTGGGGCCGAGTCAGTCGGGGAAAACCACTTGGGCGTTGCGTGTGACTGCCGCAAGAAGGGTTTTCCTTCAATTGACGCTTTGAACCTCGCTGGATGTAATGAGTGCCATGCCCGGCAAGGTGCGGGGCATACCTTCACACATTCAGGAGACATTCATGAGCGATACCTACGTTTTGGTGCACGGCGCTTGGCACACCGGTGACTTGATGGAGCCCACAGCAGAACACATCCGCCGCCAAGGTCACACCGTGCATTGCCCCACCTTGAAGGGCAATCGGCCAGGCGACGACCGCAGCCAGATCGGTTTGGAAGACGCTGCGCAATCGGTGTGTGATTACTTGCGCGAACACGATCTGAAGAACGTGCGGCTTGTGGGGCACAGCTACGGCGGCATGATCATCTCGCGTGTGGCCGATGTGATGCCCGAGCGCATTGCGCGGCTGGTGTACGTGAACGCCTTTGTGCCCAATCCGGGCGAGTGCCTGAACGACATGGTGCCGCCGCATTACAAAGCGCTGTTTGACGCTGTGGCCGCCGCCAGCAACAACGCCGTGATGCTGCCTTTTCCCATCTGGCGCGAAGCCTTCATCAACGATGCGGACATGGCGCTGGCCCAATCGGCGTTTGACCAGCTCAACCTGCAGCCTTACAAGACCTTCACCGACCCGATCTCGCTCAAAGCGCCCTTGGCTGCGCAGGAGATCGGCAAGTCGTATGTCAATTGCCGCCAAGACACCGCACTGCCCCACAGCATGCCTTGGCACCCCCGCCTGTCAGAGCGCCTGGGCCTGTTCCGTTTGGTCGAGTGCCAAGGCAGCCACGAAATCTGGTTCACTGACCCGGCCACCATCGCTGATGCGGTCATCCGGGCGGGACGCGACTGAGCAGCATCGCATCGCCATAGCTGAAAAACCGGTACTGCTGCGCAATCGCGTGGCGGTACAGGCCCATGATGTGGTCGTAGCCTGCAAAGGCGCTCACCAGCATCATCAGCGTGCTCTTGGGCAGGTGGAAGTTGGTGACCAGGCGGTCCACCACCTGGAAGTCAAACCCCGGCGTGATGAAGATTTGTGTGTCGCCGCTGGCCTGGCCGAACTTGGCCCACGATTCGAGTGTGCGCACCGTCGTTGTGCCGATGGCGAGCACCTGGCCGCCCCGCGCTTTGCATTCGGCAATGGCCTGCTGCGTGGCTTCGGGCACTTCGTACCATTCGCGGTGCATGGTGTGATCGGCAATGTTTTCGGTCTTGACGGGTTGGAAAGTGCCCGCGCCCACATGCAGCGTGACGCTGGCGCGTTGCACCCCCCTGGCATCGAGCGCCGCCAGCAAGGCTTCATCAAAGTGCAGCGCCGCTGTGGGGGCCGCCACCGCACCGGGCACTTTGGCAAATACGGTCTGGTAGCGCTGGGCGTCTTCTTCGGTGTCGGGGTGCTCAATGTAAGGTGGCAGCGGCACATGGCCGTGCTTTTCCATCAGCGCATGGGGCTCGTCGCTCAGTTGCAAGTGAAAAAGCTGGCCATTGGCATCGGGCCAGCGGCCCAGCAGCACGGCATCAAAGCCGCCATGTCGAGCGCCGCCTGCCATGAACATCTTGCCGCCCACCAGAGGCTTTTTGCTGACCTTCATGTGTGCCACCACTTGGTGCTCGCCAAGCACGCGTTCAATTAGCAGTTCAAGCTTGCCCCCCGAGGCTTTCTCGCCAAAAATCCGCGCTTTCACCACTTGGGTGTTGTTGAAAATCAACAAATCCCCAGGGTTGAGCAAACTGGGCAAGGTACTAAAAATGCGGTCTCTGGGCTCTTCGGATGTGCCGTCCAGTAAGCGTGAACTGCTGCGTTCTGGGGCGGGATGTTGTGCAATCAGTTCAGATGGCAGTTCAAAGTCGAAATCGCTCAGAGTGAATGAGCGGTGGGCAGAAGTCTGTTGGAGAGGGGGCAAAGAGGACATGCTTCAGGGCTGGACAAGCCCGTTCGAAGTGGTAAAGCTGCAAATTTTAGGGCAATCAAGCACCTCGCCAGAGTTTGCACAGCGTCACTTGCTCGGAGACGGTAAGGGTTTGTGCTGATCGCCTAGAAATTCGCAGGAAGTCAAAAAAACAATGCTTCGTCACCCTGTTAGTGATGTTTGTTTTGATAATGTTGTTTATCAAACTGACGCAATGAATATATTTACTGATAGTAACAAAGAAACTAATTTGCAATTACATTGTAAAGATGCTCAAGCATTAATTTAAGAGCATGTCCACATCCACAGAGACCCAAGCCTTTGCACTCCGTTTACGGCAAGCGTTGGAGAGTTGCGGCGTGCGCTTGTCGCCGACCGTGGTTGCCAACGAGTTTAACTTGCGGTATTGGGGTAGAAGCATCACCCCACACACGGCCCGTAATTGGCTATTGGGCAAAGCCATTCCCACGCAAGACAAGCTCCGGGTGCTGGCCGATTGGTTGCAGGTGGGGCCTGATGAGTTGCGATTTGGACAAGCTGCTTTGACCCCCAAAGTCAGTGAAGGACTGGATGCCGGTGGCGCTTTGAGTATGGTGGACCGGGAAATGCTCAGCCGATACCTGTCTTTGTCATTGCATTACCGTAAGACCGTGCGCGATGTGGTGTCTGCTTTGGTGCTGGCCAGCCAAGCACAAAAACCCGACTGAAACTTGACTTGTCGGTGCATGCCGGGCCCCCATGCTCATTTTGCAGGGCAAAGTGCCCGGCGAGCGGCACAATCGGTGCATGTTGCAAAACGCACCCTCCTTGCCCGCCAAAACTTTGTCAGCCCCCCAAAAGGCGCTGATCAAGCTCGGCCTGAAGCGCGACATTGACCTGGCGCTGCATTTGCCGCTGCGCTACGAGGACGAGACCCGCATCGTCATGTTGCGCGATGCGCGCGAAGGCGATACCGCGCAAATAGAGGCCACCGTCACGGCCTGCGAGATCACGCAGCGGCCGCGCCGCCAGCTGCTGGTGACGGTGGACGACGGCTCGGATACCTGTGTGATGCGGTTTTTCAGCTTCTACCCTTCGCACCAAAAGGCGCTGGCGGTGGGCAACCGCATCCGGGCGCGGGGCGAGGTCAAGGGCGGCTTCATGGGGCTGACCATGATGCACCCCACGTTCAAGGCGGCGGGCGGCAATCTGGCCGAGGCGCTGACGCCGGTGTATTCCACCGTGGCCGGGTTGGCGCAGGCTTATTTGCGCCGGGCCGTGATCACCGGACTGAACCATGCCGACCTGAGCGAGACCCTGCCCCCGGGCGTGCCCTGGCCGGACCCGCGTGGGGCCTGGTCGCTGCGCGATGCGCTGCGGTTTTTGCACCATCCCACGCCCGATGTGTCGCTGGCCGCTTTGGAGGACCGCAGCCACCCGGCTTGGGTGCGCCTGAAGTGCGAGGAGTTGCTGGCGCAGCAGCTGTCGCAGTTGACGGCCAAGCGCGAGCGCGATTTGCTGCGGGCCCCGACGCTGAAGCTCAAATCCAAGGGCTTGTATGGGCAGCTTCTGAAGGCCTTACCTTTTGGTCTGACGAATGCGCAGCAGCGCGTGGGCCAGGAGATTGCCAAAGACCTGGCCCGCAGCGTGCCCATGCACCGCTTGCTGCAAGGCGATGTGGGCGCGGGCAAGACGGTGGTGGCGGCGCTGGCGGCCATGGTGGCGGTGGATGCGGGCTGGCAATGTGCCCTGATGGCGCCCACCGAAATTCTGGCCACCCAGCACTTTGCAAAATTGGTGGGCTGGCTGGAGCCGCTGGGCGTGAAAGTGGCCTGGCTGATTGGCAGCCAGAAAAAGAAAGAACGTGCCGCCATGCTGGCGCTGATCGAGTCGGGTGAAGCTGCGCTGGTGGTGGGCACACACGCGGTGATTCAAGAGCACGTCAAGTTCAAAAACCTGGCGCTGGCCGTGATCGACGAGCAGCACCGCTTTGGTGTGGCCCAGCGCCTGGCCTTGCGCGGCAAGATGCAAGCCGACGGCATGGAGCCGCACATGCTGATGATGACGGCCACACCCATTCCGCGTACGCTGGCCATGAGTTATTACGCGGACCTGGACGTGTCGGTGATTGACGAGCTGCCGCCCGGGCGCACGCCCATCGTGACCCGTGTGGTGTCGGACCACCGCCGCCACGAGGTGGTCGAGCGCATTGGGGCCCAAATTCAGCAGGGGCGGCAGGTGTATTGGGTGTGCCCGCTGATTGAAGAAAGCGAGGCACTGGACCTGACCAATGCCACACAAACCCATGCCGACCTGAGCGAGGCGCTGCCGGGCGTGATGGTGGGCCTGCTGCACTCGCGCATGCCCGTGGCCGAAAAGAAGGCGGTCATGGAGCTCTTCACCGCAGGCGTGATGGGCGTGCTGGTGAGCACCACGGTGATCGAGGTGGGGGTGGACGTGCCCAATGCGTCGCTCATGGTGATTGAGCATGCCGAGCGCTTTGGCCTCTCCCAACTGCACCAACTGCGTGGCCGGGTGGGGCGCGGTGCTGCGGCGTCGGCCTGTGTGCTGCTGTACGGCACGCCCGAGGGAGGACGTCTGAGCGAAACCGCCCGCGAGCGGCTGCGGGCGATGGTGGATACCAATGATGGTTTCGAGATCGCCCGGCGCGATTTGGAAATTCGCGGGCCAGGCGAGTTTTTGGGGGCACGCCAGTCGGGTGCGCCTTTGCTGCGCTTTGCCGATCTGGAGACCGACAGCCATTTGCTGGACTGGGCGCGGGCCCTGGCCCCACAGATGCTGGACCAGCACCCACAACTGAGCGAGCGCCACATAGGCCGCTGGTTGGGCGGGAAATCCGAGTACCTCAAGGCTTGATGTTCCAATACCTTCATGACCCTGACCGAACTCAAATACATCGTGGCCGTGGCCCGAGAAAAGCACTTTGGCAAGGCCGCAGAAGCCTGCTTTGTGTCGCAGCCCACCTTGTCGCTGGCCATCAAGAAGCTCGAAGAAGAGCTGGAGGTCAAGCTGTTTGAGCGCAGCGCCAGCGAGGTCTCGGTCACACCGTTGGGCGAAGAGATCGTGCGCCAGGCCCAAAGCGTGCTGGAGCAGGCCGCCGAGATCAAAGAGATTGCCAAGCGCGGTAAAGACCCGCTGGCTGGCACCATGCGGCTGGGCGTGATCTACACCATCGGACCGTATTTGCTGCCCGATCTGGTGCGGCAGATCATCACCGACATGCCGCAGATGCCGCTGATGCTGCAAGAGAACTTCACCGTGCGCTTGCTGGAGATGCTGCGCACGGGCGAGATCGACTGCGCCATCTTGGCCGAGCCTTTCCCCGAGTCGGGTCTGGCGGTGGCGCCCTTGTACGACGAGACCTTCATGGCCGCCTTGCCGCTGAACCACCCGCTGGCCAAAGAAGCGTTCATCACCCCCGAGCAGCTGAAAAACGAAACCATGCTGCTGCTGGGCACGGGCCACTGCTTTCGCGACCATGTGTTGGAGGTGTGTCCTGAGTTTGCCCGCTACGCCAGCCAGACCGAGGGCATTCGCAAAACCTTTGAGGGTTCGTCGCTGGAGACCATCAAGCACATGGTGGCCGCAGGCATGGGCGTGACGCTGGTGCCGCGCATGTCGGTGCCCGAACTCAAGCCTGTGATCAAGCGCTCGGGTGGACGGCACGATGCGCCTGTGCGCTACCTGCCCATCGTGGACCCTTTGGGGGCTAAGCCGCCGACCCGGCGGGTGGTGCTGGCTTGGCGACGCAGTTTTACCCGCTATGAAGCCATTGCTGCCGTACGCAATGCCATTTATGCCTGTCCCCTGCCGGGTGTCACGCGCTTGACCTGATCTGTCTGTGATGTTCGCCTCCTTGGCCTTTGCAGACGACTCAGGGTGAAGCATTTGGGCGAAGATAATCTGAGCATGATCGACAAACTCAAGCTTTACCTGGATTTGATCCGGTGGAATCGGCCTGCGGGTTGGCTCTTGTTGCTGTGGCCTTCGCTGGCCGCCTTGTGGGTGGCAGCCGAAGGTTTTCCTGGTTGGCATCTGGTCATGGTCTTTACCCTGGGAACCATCCTCATGCGCAGTGCAGGGTGCTGCATCAATGATGTGGCTGACCGTGACTTTGACAAGCACGTCAAACGCACCGCCAATCGACCAGTCACCAGCGGGCGTCTCAGCACCCCAGAAGCTTTGATGGTCGGCGCGGTGTTGGCGCTGTGTGCATTTGGCTTGGTACTGACCACGAACCGGGCCACCATCGCCTGGTCATTTGCAGCGTTGGCTGTGACCTTGGCTTACCCTTACGCCAAACGTTTTGTGGCCATGCCCCAAGCGGTGCTGGGAGTGGCTTTCAGCTTTGGCATTCCCATGGCCTTTGCTGCGGTGCAAGGTGAGGTGCCGCCATTGGCTTGGGGCTTGTTGTTGGGCAATTTGTTTTGGGTGCTGGCCTACGACACCGAATACGCCATGGTGGACCGGGACGACGACTTGAAAATTGGCATGAAGACATCGGCCATCACCTTGGGAAATTGGGATGTCCCGGCCATCATGGGCTTTTATGGAGCCTATTTGATCATTTGGGCGTGGTTACTGTCTGGTCTGGCCCAGCGGGCCTGGTTTTGGTTGGCATTGGCGGTTGCTTTGATCCAAGTGATTTGGCATTACTTTTTGATCTACCAGCGCAGCCGTGAGGGGTGCTTCACGGCTTTCAAGCAGAACCATTGGCTGGGTTTGACCCTGTTTGTGGGGGTGGTATTGGCACACCTGTGAGCGCTGGCTACACAGGGGGTCAAACCCGAAGGTCCCAGCGCATCAAGGCAGATCAGGCCTTGCCGAATTCGTCACCCAGCTCGCGTGCTCGCACTTCGGCGGCTTGCATGGCTTTGACAAAAGAGGCTTTCACGCCAGAGTCCTCCAGCGATGTGATGGCGGCATAGGTGGTGCCTCCTTTGGAGGTGACCCGCTGGCGCAGCACTTCGGGTGATTCAGTTGATGCTGCAGCCAAAGAGGATGCGCCTGAAAAAGTGGCCACGGCAAGTTTGTAGGCCTGTTCAGCGCTCAGTCCCATGCCCACCCCTGCCTGCGTCATGGCTTCAAGGAAGTAAAACACGTACGCTGGACCCGAACCGGACAAGGCGGTAACAGCATCAAGTTGCGACTCTTGCTGCACCCAAAGGTGCTGACCCGTGGTGCCAATGACTTGTTCGACCAGACTTTTGTCCTGCGAAGTGACCGATGGGCAAGCGAACAAGCCCGTGATGCCTTGACCAATCAAAGCCGGGGTGTTGGGCATGCAGCGAACAACACGTTCACTGTGGGTCCAGCGACAAATGCTGTCCGTGCGAATGCCAGCAGCGACAGACAAGTGCAATGCACCTTGAGTGTGTGGAGTGACCGGAATAGCCGCTTCGAGGAAGACCTGGGGTTTGACTGCCCAAACCACCAAGTCGGCCAGGGCCAAAGTTGATCCTGCAGTGGGCAAGGCGGTGATGCCGTAGTCTTGCATCAGCTTGGCTGCGGTTTCAGAAAAAGGCTCAACGACGGTGATTTGAGTGGGCTGCAGACCTTGGCGCAGAAGACCACCGATGATGGCACTGGCCATGTTGCCGCCACCAATGAATGCGATGTGAACAGGGGAGGGGGACATGGTGAACTCCAATGTGATGCGGTGAACTCAAAAATGAAGAAGTGCTCCGTCAATTGTCGCTGTGAACGAAAGAGGAGATGGACAAAATCGAGAGGGAGAGAAATTTTAGGAGAGCGATTTGGCGAAGTTGAATACGCAAGTGATGGTATTTCGAGGAAAAAACCAGAAGAGCAGTGTGCACAGGACTGGCGGACGTCAAAAAAGAGATGTAAGCGTGGTTTTTTTAAAAAAGATGCTTGCGTAATGCAAATTTGTGGGAGATAATTTATGGCTTCGCTTTTGAAAGAGCGCAAGTATCTGCCCAAACTGAAGCATTGCGAGTGGTTCGCAGTGTGAATGACGGGTCCAAGACTGATTCCTGTTTGTTGGCTTTGGGGCTGGCAGATAAAGAATACAAGTTGGGAACAAAGAAATGATCCAGACAGAAACTCGGTTAGATGTAGCCGACAACACCGGCGCAAAGTCCGTGCTGTGCATTAAGGTGCTCGGCGGGTCGAAGCGTCGCTATGCAAGTGTTGGCGACATCATCAAAGTGAGCATCAAAGAAGCCGCTCCACGTGGTCGCGTCAAAAAAGGCGAAATCTACAGTGCAGTGGTGGTCCGTACAGCCAAGGGCATTCGCCGTGGTGATGGCTCGCTGATTAAATTTGATGGCAATGCAGCAGTTTTGTTGAACGCCAAATTGGAGCCTATTGGCACCCGCATCTTTGGACCAGTCACGCGTGAACTGCGTACTGAGAAGTTCATGAAGATCGTGTCCTTGGCTCCTGAAGTACTGTAAGGACGCGCCATGAACAAGATTCGCAAAGGCGACGAAGTCATCGTCATCACAGGTCGTGACAAAGGCAAGCGTGGCACCGTGTCACTGCGTGCCAGCGATTCGCACTTGTTGATTGAAGGTATCAACCTCGTCAAAAAACACGCCAAACCCAATCCCATGAAGGGCACAACGGGTGGCATCATCGAAAAGGCCATGCCAATTCACCAATCCAATGTGGCGATCTTCAACGCTGCAAGCGGAAAGGCTGATCGCGTGGGCATCAAGCTGCAAGCTGACGGAAAACGCGTTCGCGTTTACAAGTCCAGCGGCGAAGAAATCAAGGTGGCATGAGCATGGCACGTTTGCAACAACTCTTCCGTGAAAAAATTGCAGGTGAATTGACGGCCAAGTTTGGCTACACATCACCGATGCAAGTTCCTCGCATCACGAAAATCACCTTGAACATGGGTGTCTCCGAGGCAGTGGCTGACAAAAAAGTCATGGACCATGCCGTGAGCGATTTGACGAAAATTGCAGGTCAGAAACCTGTGGTGACCAAAGCCAAAAAAGCGATCGCGGGTTTCAAAATCCGTGAACAGCAGGCCATCGGTTGCATGGTGACTCTGCGTGGCGTTCAGATGTATGAATTCCTGGACCGTTTCGTGACCGTTGCTTTGCCACGTGTTCGTGACTTCCGTGGTATCTCTGGTCGTGCATTCGATGGTCGTGGTAACTACAACATCGGCGTCAAAGAGCAGATCATTTTCCCTGAGATTGAGTACGACAAGGTGGATGCCTTGCGCGGTCTCAACATCAGCATCACCACAACGGCAAAGTCTGATGAAGAGTGCAAAGCTCTTTTGACAGCTTTCCGCTTCCCCTTCAAGAACTGAGGTGTCACGTGGCTAAAGTAGCTTTGATCGAGCGCGAGCTCAAGCGTGAAAAACTGGCGGCCAAATTCGCGAAAAAATACGCCGAATTGAAAGCCATCGCCAACGATGCCAAGCGCAGCGACGAAGAGCGTGCAGCTGCCCGTTTGGGCTTGCAAAAGCTTCCGCGCAACGCCAACCCGACCCGCCAACGCAACCGCTGTGAAATCACCGGTCGCCCACGCGGTACGTTCCGTCAATTTGGTCTGGGCCGCGCCAAGATCCGTGAATTAGCCTTTGCAGGCCACATTCCGGGCGTGACCAAGGCCAGCTGGTAAATCGGCAGGAGAGATACAACATGAGCATGAGTGATCCTATTGCCGATCTGTTGACCCGCATCCGTAACGCACAAATGGTGTCAAAAGCCAATGTGATGGTTCCTTCATCCAAAGTGAAGGTTGCCATCGCACAAGTGTTGAAAGATGAAGGCTACATTGACGGTTTCCAAGTCAAAACCGAAGGTGGTAAAGCCACCCTCGAAATTGTCCTGAAGTACTACGCTGGTCGCCCAGTGATTGAGCGCATCGAGCGCGTCAGTCGCCCTGGTCTGCGTGTGTACAAAGGCCGTGAAGATATTCCGCAAGTCCAAAATGGCTTGGGTGTCGCTATCGTCACCACACCTCAGGGTGTGATGACCGACCGCAAAGCGCGAGCAGCCGGTGTCGGCGGCGAAGTGCTGTGCTACGTCGCTTAAAGGCAGGAGAGACTGAATGTCCCGAGTAGGAAAAATGCCTGTGACCATCCCCGCTGGTGTGGATGTGTCAATCAACCAAGATCAAATCAGTGTGAAAGGCACAGGTGGTCAATTGTCCATCTCCGCCAACACACTGGTGACAGTGAGCAACGATGGCGGCAAGCTGAGTTTTGCCCCCGCCAATGATTCACGTGAAGCCAATGCCATGAGCGGAACCATGCGTCAGCTGGTGAACAACATGGTAACCGGTGTGACCAAAGGCTTTGAAAAGAAGCTGAACCTGGTCGGTGTGGGTTACAAAGCGGCTGCCTCCGGCGCCAAATTGAACCTCGCTGTGGGTTATTCACACCCCGTCAACATCGACATGCCTTCGGGTATTACCGTGGCGACCCCAACCGCGACCGAAATCGTGATCAAGGGTGCAGACCGTCAACGTGTTGGCCAAGTTGCTGCTGAGATTCGTGCTGTTCGTCCACCTGAGCCCTACAAAGGCAAAGGCATCCGTTATTCGGATGAGAAGATCACGATCAAAGAGACCAAGAAGAAATAAGGAGCTGCATCATGATGACCAAGAAAGAGCAGCGTCTGCGTCGTGCACGCCAAACTCGCATCCGCATTGCACAGCAAGGCGTGGCACGTTTGACAGTGAACCGCACCAACCTGCACATCTACGCCAGCGTCATTTCTGGCTGTGGCACCAAAGTGTTGGCCAGCGCATCGACTGCCGAAGCCGAAGTGCGCACAGCGTTGGGCGCAACTGGCAAAGGCGGCAATGCCGCTGCAGCAACAGTGATTGGCAAGCGCATTGCTGAAAAAGCAAAAGCTGCCGGCGTTGAGAAGGTCGCTTTCGACCGCGCAGGTTTCGCTTACCACGGTCGTGTCAAGGCTTTGGCCGAAGCAGCCCGTGAAGCAGGTCTGCAGTTCTAAACGGATCGGAGTTACAAATGGCTAAATTTACAGCAAAACCGCAGAGCGACGGTCCTGAAGACGGTCTCCGCGAGAAGATGATCGCGGTCAACCGCGTGACCAAGGTGGTCAAGGGTGGCCGTATCTTGGGTTTCGCAGCGTTGACCGTGGTCGGTGACGGCGATGGCAAAGTGGGCATGGGCAAGGGCAAGTCAAAAGAAGTGCCTGCTGCCGTGCAAAAAGCGATGGAAGAAGCTCGTCGCAACTTGGCCAAAGTGCACTTGAAAAATGGCACGATCCACCAC
Organism: Comamonadaceae bacterium PBBC1; assembly: GCA_002256145.1. GTDB lineage: Bacteria > Pseudomonadota > Gammaproteobacteria > Burkholderiales > Burkholderiaceae_C > Limnohabitans_A. The sequence continues at coordinate 17,068 of NKIP01000011.1, read as the reverse complement.
GCAGTGCATGGTCACCATGGCGCAGCCCGCGTCATGATGGCTCCAGCGCCAAAAGGTACCGGCATCATTGCTGGTGGCCCGATGCGCGCTGTGTTCGAAGTGGTGGGTATCACCGACATCGTGGCCAAGAGCCATGGTTCGTCCAACCCCTACAACATGGTTCGTGCCACATTGGACGCTTTGTCCAACTGCACAACAGCTTCCAACGTGGCTGCCAAGCGTGGCAAGTCGGTTGAAGAGTTGTTCGGCTGAACTGGAGATCGAACATGACGACACAATCTACCGTGAAAGTCCAATTGGTTCGCAGCCCGATTGGCACCAAAGAGTCACACCGCGCCACAGTGCGTGGCCTGGGCTTGCGCAAGCTGAATTCTGTGAGCGAGTTGCAAGACACGCCCGCAGTGCGCGGCATGATCAACAAGATCAGCTATCTGGTCAAAGTTCTCTAAGAGGCGAATGATGGAACTCAACAGCATCAAGCCCGCAGAAGGCTCCAAGCACGCTCCTCGTCGCGTGGGCCGTGGAATCGGTTCCGGTTTGGGTAAAACCGCCGGCCGTGGACACAAAGGTCAAAAGTCACGCTCTGGCGGATACCATAAAGTGGGTTTTGAAGGCGGTCAAATGCCTTTGCAGCGCCGTTTGCCGAAGCGTGGTTTTAAATCACACCTGCTGAAGTTCAATGCAGAAATCACATTGACAACCTTGTCCCGTTTGGACATGTCTGAAGTGGATGTTCTGTCATTGAAGCAAGCTGGTTTGGTCTCTCAAATGGCTAAAGTGGTCAAAGTTATCCATACAGGTGAATTGACCAAAGCGGTCAAATTGACAGGTATTGGCGCAACAGCCGCTGCAAAAGCAGCGATTGAAGCAGCTGGTGGCTCTTTGGCCTGAACTTAGATTGACGAGAAATACAGTGGCAACCAGCGCAAATTCATCAGTAAAAGCAGACAAGTTCGGTGACTTGCGTCGTCGATTGATCTTCTTGCTTCTTGCGCTGGTCGTCTACCGGGTTGGCGCACATATCCCTGTACCTGGCATTGATCCAGACCAACTGAAACAGTTGTTCAACGGCCAGCAAGGTGGAATTCTGAGCTTGTTCAACATGTTCTCAGGTGGTGCACTGTCTCGTTTCACGATTTTTGCGCTGGGCATCATGCCTTATATTTCTGCATCGATTGTGATGCAGTTGTTAACCTACGTTCTTCCTGCTTTCGAGCAAATGAAGAAAGAGGGTGAGGCTGGCAGAAGAAAGATCACGCAATACACGCGATTCGGAGCATTGGCTCTAGCTGTATTTCAGTCATTCGGCATTGCTGTGGCTCTTGAAGCATCTGCAGGTTTGGTGATCAATCCTGGTTACGGTTTCAGAATGACAGCCGTGGTGAGTCTGACAGCCGGAACCATTTTCTTGATGTGGCTTGGTGAGCAGATCACCGAGCGCGGTCTTGGTAATGGCATTTCGATCCTGATTTTCGCAGGCATTGCTGCTGGTTTGCCAAGTGCATTGGGTGGCTTGTTTGAATTGGTCCGTACCGGTGCGATGAATCCATTGATCTCCATGATGATCGTGGTTGTCATTGGCTTGGTGACTTACTTTGTGGTGTTTGTGGAAAGAGGCCAACGGAAAATATTGGTCAATTACGCTCGCAGACAAGTCGGGAACAAAGTTTATGGTGGTCAGTCTTCGCACCTGCCATTGAAATTGAACATGGCAGGCGTGATCCCTCCGATCTTTGCTTCTTCAATCATCTTGTTGCCAGCGACAGTGATTGGGTGGTTCAGTTCGGGCTCATCTGAAAACATCGTTGTTCGATTCTTCAAAGATGTGGCCAGTGCCTTGACTCCAGGTCAGCCAATCTACGTCATGCTTTATGCTGCTGCGATTGTGTTCTTCTGCTTTTTCTACACAGCCTTGGTGTTCAACAGTCGTGAAACGGCTGACAACTTGAAGAAAAGTGGCGCTTTCATCCCCGGGATTCGTCCAGGTGATCAGACAGCAAAGTACATTGACAAAATTTTGCTCCGCCTGACGGCTGTGGGTGCTGCGTACATCACCTTTGTGTGTTTGTTACCTGAGTTCTTGATTCTGAAATACAATGTTCCGTTTTACTTTGGCGGAACCTCACTTCTGATCATTGTGGTGGTCACGATGGATTTCATGGCCCAGGTGCAGAACTACCTGATGTCACAGCAGTACGATTCACTGTTGAAAAAAGCAAGCTTCAAATCTTGATGAATTGATGCACTGAAGGTAAAGAACCCTGGGTCTTGTACACAGGGACCCCATTTAATGCCTGTACCAAAAAGTACAGGTGAAGATAAGTTTTAGGAGAAAACCATGAGAGTTTCGGCTTCGGTGAAAAAAATTTGCCGCAACTGCAAAATCATTCGCCGTAAAGGCGTTGTTCGTGTGATCTGCACAGATCCACGTCACAAGCAGCGTCAAGGCTGATTGACTTAGTTTTAGAGGACGAAAATGGCACGTATCGCTGGCATCAACATTCCGCCGCACAAACATGCTGAAATTGGCTTGACAGCCATTTTTGGTATTGGTCGCACCCGCGCTCGACAAATTTGCGAAGCCTCTGGCATCGCTTATTCGAAAAAGATCAAAGATCTGACGGACGCTGATCTTGAAAAAATCCGCGATCAAATCGCAGTCTTCACCATTGAAGGTGACCTGCGCCGCGAAACAACCATGAACATCAAACGTTTGATGGACATTGGTTGCTACCGTGGATTCCGTCACCGTCGTGGCTTGCCAATGCGTGGTCAGCGTACACGTACCAATGCACGTACTCGCAAGGGTCCGCGCAAAGGCGCAGCGGCTCTGAAGAAATAAGCAGATTGAGAGACCATCATGGCTAAAGCACAATCCAACAGCGCATCACAACGAGTTCGCAAAAAAGTCCGCAAAAATATTGCTGACGGCATTGCACACGTTCATGCTTCTTTCAATAACACCATCATCACGATCACTGATCGTCAAGGCAATGCATTGTCTTGGGCGTCATCAGGTGGACAGGGTTTCAAGGGATCACGAAAGTCAACTCCCTTTGCTGCCCAGGTTGCATCTGAAGTTGCCGGTCGTGCTGCTCAAGAACAAGGTATCAAAAACCTCGACGTCGAGATCAAAGGTCCAGGCCCTGGTCGTGAATCTTCGGTTCGAGCTTTGGGTGCTTTGGGTATTCGTATCACATCCATTGCCGATGTGACGCCCGTACCTCACAACGGATGCCGCCCTCAAAAGCGTCGTCGTATTTAATTTCAATCAAAGCCCACCGCCAGGCGCTGCTTGCAGCGCCTGGCTCCCGCATTTCTGATGCGGTAGTTGCATAAAAGGAAAATCAAGTGGCACGCTACCTCGGCCCCAAGGCCAAACTCTCTCGCCGTGAAGGCACTGACCTGTTCCTCAAGAGCGCTCGTCGTTCGATTGCAGACAAGTCAAAATTCGACTCCAAGCCAGGCCAGCACGGTCGCACATCCGGTCAGCGCACCTCTGACTACGGACTTCAATTGCGAGAGAAGCAAAAAGTCAAACGCATGTACGGCATTTTGGAAAAGCAATTCCGCCGTTATTTTGCAGAAGCGGATCGGCGTAAAGGCAACACGGGTTCCAATCTGTTGGCCCTGTTGGAATGCCGTTTGGATAACGTGGTATACCGAATGGGTTTCGGCTCGACACGTGCTGAAGCGCGTCAAATGGTTTCTCACAAAGCCATCACTGTCAACGGCCAATCAGTGAACATTCCTTCATACCTGGTCAAAGCTGGTGATGTGATCGCTGTTCGTGAAAAGTCCAAAAAGCAAAACCGCGTGGTTGAGGCTTTGCAATTGGCTCAACAAGTGGGATTGCCTGCTTGGGTGGAAGTCAATGCAGACAAAGCTGAAGGTACCTTCAAAAAGGTGCCTGACCGCGATGAATTTGGTGCCGATATCAACGAATCGTTGATCGTCGAACTGTATTCACGTTAATTCGTTGTTTCAATCGTTCCCGATGCACAAGGCATTGTGTGTCGGGTGCTCCATCAGCCTTACCGGTGTAACGAACCGGGGGTATTGAGAGGAAGTCTGAATGCAAACCAATCTGTTGAAACCCAAAGCAATCCAAGTCGAACAATTGGCCAATAACCGTGCCAAAGTCACGTTGGAGCCTTTCGAGCGCGGTTACGGTCATACGTTGGGTAACGCTCTGCGCCGTGTCTTGCTGTCTTCAATGGTTGGCTATTCTGCCACTGAAGTGACCATTGCGGGTGTGGTGCATGAATACTCATCCATTGATGGTGTTCAAGAAGATGTTGTGAACATTCTTCTGAACTTGAAAGGTGTGGTTTTTAAATTACACAATCGTGATGAAGTAACGCTGAGTTTGCGCAAAGACGGTGAAGGTGCCGTGACTGCAGCAGATATCCAGACACCGCATGATGTTGAAATCATCAATCCGGAACATGTGATCGCTAATTTGTCACACGGCGGCAAGCTGGACATGCAAATCAAGGTCGAAAAAGGCCGTGGTTATGTTCCTGGCAGCATGCGCCGTTTTGCTGATGAGCCCACAAAGGCTCTTGGTCGCATTGTGTTGGACGCCTCATTTTCTCCGGTCAAGCGTGTAAGCTATACCGTTGAGAGTGCGCGTGTCGAACAACGCACTGATCTCGATAAGCTGGTTATTGAAATCGAGACCAACGGAGCCATTTCTGCAGAAGATGCCGTTCGTTCTTCATCTAAGATTTTGGTTGAACAGCTTGCAGTTTTTGCTCAACTTGAAGGCAGTGAACTGTCTGCATTTGATGCACCCGCTGCGCGAGGTGGTGCTGGCAGTTTTGATCCAATTTTGTTGCGCCCAGTTGATGAGCTTGAATTGACTGTTCGCTCGGCCAACTGCCTCAAAGCGGAAAATATTTATTACATCGGCGATTTGATTCAGCGTACTGAAAATGAATTGTTGAAGACGCCCAATTTGGGTCGTAAATCATTGAATGAAATCAAGGAAGTTTTGGCTTCTCGTGGTTTGACTTTGGGCATGAAGCTCGAAGCTTGGCCACCAGCAGGCCTGGATAAACGTTGATTGAATGAATTCCCGGAGCGATCTGGGTTGTGCACGAGCAGTACCTGATACGGCTGCTTGTTAAATAAAGAAAGGTAAGCACCATGCGTCACGGACACGGTCTCCGTAAATTGAACCGCACCAGCGAGCACCGCCTCGCTATGTTGCGCAACATGATGAACTCGCTCATTGAGCACGAAGTCATCAAAACCACACTCCCTAAAGCCAAAGAACTTCGTCGAGTCATTGAACCGATGATCACTTTGGCCAAAGAAGACAATTTGTCCAACAAGCGCCTGGCATTCAACCGCCTGCGTGACCGTGACAACGTCGTCAAATTGTTTGCCGATCTGGGTCCCCGTTTTGCCAAGCGTCCTGGTGGTTACACACGTATCCTGAAAATGGGTTACCGCGTGGGTGACAACGCACCGATGGCCTTGGTTGAATTGGTCGATCGTGCAGATTCTTCTGCAGAAACAGTTGCAGAGTAAGGTATAATTCAAGCATACCGCGGGGTGGAGCAGTCTGGTAGCTCGTTGGGCTCATAACCCAAAGGTCGTTGGTTCAAATCCGGCCCCCGCAACCAAATTTCAATTTCGGTTGAATACAAAAAAACCTTCTTCGGAAGGTTTTTTTGTTTCCGCTTCAAACAGATCAATGAGGCGGGAGGCGTTTCAACAGACCTTCAAGCGCGCAGTCTGTGGTCGCCACTCGGATTTGATCGCGGTTGCCTGAAAATGTTTGAAGCTCTGTGTAAACACGCCCACCAATACACCACGCCAACCAAACTGTTCCAACAGGCTTTTCTTGGCTACCACCGCTGGGTCCAGCAATCCCCGTGACGGCCACAGAAACGACAGATTCTGAGCGGTAAAGGGCACCCAAAGCCATGGCTTGGGCAACAGCTTCACTGACCGCACCATGCTGGGCAATCATTTCTGAAGGAACTCCGAGCAAGTCGGATTTGGCGTGGTTTGAATAGGTCACAAATCCTCTGTCAAACCAGGTGCTGGATCCAGGCAGATCGGTACATTGGCTGGCAATCATGCCTCCTGTACAGCTCTCTGCGGTGGACATCATCCAGTGCAATAGAGATAGTCGTTCTGCGAGCAGTGGTGTGAGAAGGTGGATCAAAAAAATCTCCAAATTGCAATGCACAAAAGTGTGCAAAGAGCAGCCACAAGATCATCAAAGATGATGCCAAAGCCACCTTGCCATCCGAAACCTTTGAAGAGTTGATCAGCCCAAGCCACAGGTCCAGGTTTGACGGCATCAAAAAAACGAAACAAGACAAATGCTGCTAATTGACCGGCAAAACTGCATGGCATGATCAAACTCAAAATCAACCACATGGCGACCACTTCATCCCAAACAATTGAACCAGGATCACTGACGCCCATGTGCCTCGCAGTCACTGTGCATGACCACCAACCCACTGTAAAGGCCAAAACGATGAGTACGGCTTGAGCAGTGAGGGTCAAATGCTGTTGAATCAGTAACCAAGAAACCCAGCCCCATAAGCTGCCGATCGTCCCTGGTGCTTTGGGTGCAAGACCAGAGCCAAAGCCCAAAGCAATCAAGTACGCAGGGTGCGACAGCATGAATGAAGCTGTGGGCTTGATCGGTGGACGATGTTGAAGTGTGCTGTTGGACAAGTTCATCTTCACGCAAAGTGGTCAAAGGATTCGAATGAGGAGGTGATGGGTAGACCCTCAACACCCAACAAGACCAAACGCTGAGAATCGGTCACGCGGCCAATGCGCGTCACAGGAGTTCTTGTGGATTGGGCTGCAAGTTGTACTTGCGCAGCGGCCAGAGGTGAAGCGCTGAACACCAATTCATAATCATCACCCCCCGACAAAACACAGGTCAGGGCTAAATCATGAGGGCAAGACCAAAGCGTTCCCGTTTGCATCAGTGGGGTGACAGCGAGGGTGTCAATCTCAGCTCCGACTTGGCTGGCTTTGAGAATGTGTCCCAAATCACCCAGCAAGCCATCGCTGATGTCCGCCATCGCGTTGGCAATGCCGCGAAGTGCTTGGCCCAAAGCGACACGGGGTGTGGGGCACTCCATGCGGCGTCTGGCCATGTCAAAAACAGCTTGTGGCAAACTCACCTTGCCTCGAAATGCTTCAAGGGCCAAACGTGCATCACCCAGGTGACCGCTGACATAAAGATCATCGCCAACGCGCGCACCACTGCGCAAGATGCTTCGCCCTTGAGGCGTGTCGCCCATGACGGTGATTGCAATGTTCAAAGGGCCTTGTGTCGTATCACCGCCGATCAGTTCACAGCCATGCAGCTCTGACAACTGAAACAAGCCTTCTGAGAAACCAGACAGCCAGGCTTCATCTGCGCGAGGCAAAGACAGTGACAACAAAAAGGCTTGGGGCGAGGCTCCACAAGCAGCAAGGTCACTCAAATTCACCGCCAAGGATTTGTGACCCAAAAATTTCGGATTGACGGTCGTCAGAAAATGACGACCTTCAACAAGCATGTCTGCAGAAAATGCCAGTTGATGGCCCGGGCGGGGCGTCCACACGGCGCAATCATCGCCAATGCCCACATCCGCACGCTGAGCAGGTCGTTTGAAGTAACGTTCAATGAGGTCAAATTCACCCATGGTGAGAGCTTAACCGCAAGTGATCAGTCGATACTCAGTGAAGTGTGCGGCCTGAAAAGCCAGCGGACGAAGACTCCAGAACAAAGGTGCCAATACTGGCATCAAAGCGGTGCCCATCTTCTGCCACAAAAAAGTAGCTGCCATGCATGGTGCCGCTGGGGGCGCGCAATCTGCAGCCGCTGGTGTACTGGAAGGATTCACCGGGGCGCAGCAAAGGCTGTTGTCCAACCACGCCCAGGCCTTTGACTTCCTCGCTGTGACCACGCTCATCCTGAATCACCCAATGTCGAGAAATCAACTGAACAGGAACCCGGCCCGTGTTGGTGACGGTGATGGTGTAGGCGAAAGCGAAAACATCTTGCAGGGGATTGCTCTGGTCAGCCAAGTAATGGGGCAGTACTTCAATTTGAACGGTGTAAGCAGTCATGAACACATGTTAACTGCGACAATTCAAGGATGACGACGACCTACCGCATTGCCCCCTCCATCCTCTCGGCTGATTTCGCCCGCTTGGGCGAGGAAGTCAAAAGCGTCATCGACGCCGGTGCCGACTGGATCCACTTTGACGTGATGGACAACCATTACGTGCCCAACCTCACCTTTGGCCCCATGATTTGCCAAGCGCTTAAGCCGCATGCTAAAACGGCATCGGGCGTGGCCGTGCCCATCGATGTGCATTTAATGATCTCGCCCGTCGATGCACTGGCCGCATCTTTTGCCGAAGCCGGTGCCGACCTCATCAGTTTTCACCCCGATGCCAGCGCCCATGTGCACCGCAGCATTCAGGCCATCAAGAGCAAGGGTGTCAAGGCCGGGCTGGTGTTCAATCCGGCCGAACCCCTGGATGTGCTGGAATGGACCATCGACGAGATCGACCTTATCCTGATCATGAGCGTCAACCCGGGCTTTGGTGGCCAAAGCTTCATCGATTCAGCCTTGCGCAAGGTCGAGTTGGCACGCAAATGGATCGAGCGCAGTGGTCGCGACATTCGCCTGGAAGTGGACGGGGGCATCAAGGCCGACAACATCCGCCGTGTGGCCGATGCCGGGGCCGACACCTTTGTTGCGGGCAGCGCCATTTTTGGCAAATCCGATTACAAAGGCGTGATTGACCAAATGCGTGTGGCTTTGTCCTGACGCAAGGTGAGCCCAAATGCAGAATCTGACAGATATCGAAGCGGTCATTTTTGACCTGGACGGCACCTTGGTGCACACCTTGGGTGATTTTCAGGTGGCCTTGCACCGTACCATGGCCGATCTGGACTTGCCGCCAGTGTCGGATGCGCTCATCGAGCAAACCATCGGCAAAGGCTCCGAACACCTGATTCGCACCTTGCTGGCGCATCAAATCAACCGGCCCGAAGTCAAAGGCGTGGGCCAGGTTTGCCCGGCCCTGTCGGTGGACGCCCTTTTCAGCCGTGCATGGCAGCGCTACCAACACCACTATTTGACAATCAATGGTCAGTTTGCCGATGTCTACCCTGGAGCGGTGGAAGCACTGGAGGCTTTGGCTGCGCAAGGTATGCCCATGGCCTGCCTGACGAACAAGCCTTTGGCCTTTGCCCAGGCCTTGTTGAAAGAGAAGTCACTGGCGCACTTTTTTGGCCCCGTGTTTGGTGGAGACAGTTTCGAGCGTAAAAAGCCCGACCCCTTGCCCTTGATCAAAACCTGTGAGGCGCTGGGTACCCACGCCGCACGCACCTTGATGGTGGGGGATTCGAGCAACGATGCGCAGGCTGCTCACGCAGCGGGCTGCCCGGTGGTGTTGGTCACTTACGGCTACAACCACGGTCACCGCGTGCAAGACACCCCAGCGGCTGCTTGGTTGGACACGCTGGCCGACTTGCCAGATCGCATGAACGATGCGCGCCGAAGAGGTCAGGACAAGCAGGCGCAGATTCGGTGAAGACGGGTCTCCGGGCTTTGCTACACTAGACAGACCATGTTCATCATCCACAGTCACTCCAGCGCAGCCCGTCTGCCGAGCCATTCCCCTGCGGAAGGCCGGGGAGCCTGGCCCTGGCGTAGGTCAGCCTGACCCCATCGACTGTGCGGCTTGCCCGCCACCCGCGCCCGGTTTTATACACACCATGACTGGGCACCTGGATGAATGAAAAGCACCTCGCCCGAGGTCGCTGAGCGCTTTGGAGGCTCTAGCCTGTGATCACCGAACTTGAATTCAAAAGCCTGGCCAGTCAAGGCTACAACCGGATTCCCCTCATGCTGGAGGCCTTTGCGGACCTGGAAACCCCCCTATCCCTTTACCTGAAGCTGGCCCACACCAAGGACAACGGCCAATACAGCTTCTTGCTCGAGTCGGTGGTGGGCGGAGAGCGTTTTGGCCGTTACAGCTTCATCGGCCTGCCCGCACGCACCCTGTTGCGTGCCAGTGGTTTTGGTGCCGAGGCCAAGACCGAAGTGGTGCGAGATGGCGTGGTCATCGAAACTGCCGCCGGCAACCCGCTGGACTTCATAGAGCAATACCAAAAGCGTTTCAAGGTCGCCTTGCGCCCAGGTCTGCCCCGTTTTTGTGGCGGCCTGGCGGGCTATTTTGGTTACGACGCGGTGCGCTACATCGAGAAAAAGCTCGAAAAATCTTGCCCGCCCGACACTCTGGGCACACCCGACATCTTGCTGCTGCAGTGCGAAGAACTGGCGGTGATCGACAACCTGTCGGGCAAGCTTTATCTCATTGTTTATGCCGACCCCGCTACGCCCGAGGCCTACGTGGGTGCGAAAAAACGCCTGCGTGACCTGAAAGAGCAGCTCAAGTACTCGGTGAGCGCCCCGGTCGTCAAACCCACCCAGTCTTACCCCGCCGAGCGGGACTTCGCCAAGGTCGATTACATTGCCGCCGTGGAAAAAGCCAAAGAGCTGATCGCCGGGGGTGATTTCATGCAGGTGCAGGTGGGTCAGCGCATCAAAAAGCGCTACACCGAAAGCCCGCTGTCCTTGTACCGGGCGCTGCGTTCGCTCAACCCCAGCCCCTACATGTACTTCTACAACTTTGGCGACTTCCATGTCGTCGGAGCCAGCCCCGAAATTTTGGTGCGTCAGGAGCAAACCGAAGAGGGTGCCAAAGTCATCATCCGTCCTCTGGCGGGCACACGACCCCGTGGCGCGACGCCGGAGAAAGACAAGGCGGCAGAGCAGGAACTGATCAACGACCCCAAGGAGCGGGCCGAGCATGTGATGTTGATCGATCTGGCGCGCAACGACATTGGACGCATCGCCCAGATCGGATCGGTCAAGGTGACCGAGGCTTTTGTGGTCGAGCGCTACAGCCACGTCATGCACATCGTGAGCAACGTAGAGGGCTTGCTCAATGAGGGCATGAGTAACATGGACGTGCTCAAAGCCACCTTCCCGGCGGGCACCCTGACAGGCGCGCCCAAGGTGCACGCCATGGAGCTGATTGACCAGTTCGAACCCGTCAAGCGCGGCATCTATGGCGGCGCGTGCGGCTACATCAGTTATGCGGGCGACATGGATGTGGCCATTGCCATTCGCACCGCCGTCATCAAGGACCAGACGCTGTATGTGCAGGCAGCGGCCGGGGTGGTGGCCGATTCGGTGCCCGAAATGGAGTGGCGCGAAACCGAACACAAGGCGCGTGCCTTGTTGCGGGCCAGCGAGTTGGTGGAAGAAGGCTTGGAGTGATCATGGCGAAAAAAATCAAACTCCTCATGGTCGACAACTACGACTCGTTCACCTTCAACATCGTGCAGTACTTCGGTGAACTGGGCGCGGAGGTCGAGGTGTTTCGCAACGATGAAATCACGCTCGAAGGCATTGCGGCCCGCCAGCCTGACCGTTTGGTGATTTCGCCCGGCCCATGCTCGCCAGCCGAGGCGGGCATTTCGGTGGCCGCCATCCAGCACTTTGCAGGCCAACTGCCCATTTTGGGCGTGTGTCTAGGGCACCAGAGCATTGGTGCCGCCTTTGGCGGCCAAATCGTTCGGGCGCAGGAATTGATGCACGGCAAGACCAGTGTCATCACCACCACGCAAGAAGGGGTGTTCGCGGGCTTGCCCGAGCAGTTCACCGTCAACCGCTACCACTCCCTGGCCATTGAGCGGGCCACTTGTCCGCCCTGCCTGAAAGTCACCGCCTGGACAGACGACGGCGAAATCATGGGCGTGCGGCACACCGGGCTGGACATTGAGGGCGTGCAGTTCCACCCCGAATCCATCCTGACCGAGCACGGCCATGCCATGCTCAAAAACTTTTTGGTGCGACCATGAATACGACCATTGATCTGCGCAGCGACACCGTCACCCAGCCCACCACTGCCATGCGCGAGGCCATGCTGGTTGCGCCTGTGGGCGACGATGTGTTTGGCGACGACCCCACGGTCAACGCCTTGCAAGAGCGCATCGCGCAGATCACCGGGAAAGAAGCGGCGCTGTTCATGCCCTCGGGCACACAAAGTAACCTGTGCGCCCTGATGGCGCATTGCGAGCGGGGCGACGAGTACATCGTGGGTCAAAACGCGCACACCTACCGCTACGAAGGCGGCGGTGCGGCTGTGCTGGGCAGCATCCAGCCGCAGCCGCTGGCACAAAACAGCGTGGGGGAAATGTCGTTGAGCGACATCGCGTCAGCCATCAAACCCATCGACTGCCACTTTGCACGCACACGCTTGTTGGCGCTGGAAAACACCTGGAACGGCCACCCCATGTCGCAGGCCTATTTGGCGCAAGCCACAGCGCTTGCCCGGCAGCACGGCTTGGCCGTGCATCTGGACGGTGCCCGCCTCTTCAATGCGGCTGTCGCACAAGCCGAAGGTGGGTCAGTCACGGCCAGCGTGCGACGCATCGTGGACCACTTTGACAGCGTGTCGGTGTGCTTCAGCAAGGGTTTGGGCGCGCCTGTGGGCTCAGCCTTGTGTGGCTCGCGTGAACTGATCGCCAAGGCGCTGCGCTGGCGCAAGGTGTTAGGCGGTGGTTTGCGCCAGTCCGGCATTTTGGCGGCAGCGGCTTTGCACGCATTGGATCACCATGTCGACCGTTTGGCCGACGACCATGCGCTGGCGAATCGATTGGCCCAAGGCATGCAAGGCGTGCCAGGCTTGAGCGTGCGTTCGGCGCAAACCAACATTGTTTTTGTGGATGTGGCCGATGGGCGTGGTCCGGCCCTGCTTGAGCATCTGAAGGCCCATGGCGTTTTGGCCACGGGTTTGATCGGCCTGCGCTTTGTGACGCACTTGGGGGTGGATGTGGCGGGCATCGACCACGCCATCACCTGCGTCAGGCGCTTCATGTCAAACGAATCCGCTCAGACTAACCCCGCTTCTACCCGGACAGGTGTTTACTGAAACCATGCCGGAAACGCAGCAAGTCCTGATGTTCATGTTGGCCGGTGTGCTGCTCAACCTCACGCCTGGGCCGGATGTGCTCTACATCGTCAACCAGTCGCTGAGGGGCGGTGTGCCGCGTGGACTGGTCGCTGCCTGGGGCATCACGGCGGGGTGTTTTGTGCACGTGGCTGCGGCCGCTTGGGGCTTGGGGGCCGTCTTGGCCACCTCGGCCGACACCTTCAACATGGTCAAGTGGATCGGTGCGGCCTATCTGCTGTGGATGGGGGGGCGCCTGTTGTGGCGTACAAGTCAAGCGGGTGCCGATGGCGATCAAGCGCAAGTTCCGGCGTTGATGGGCCATTCTGACCCGCACGGGCGTGGGCCAGCTTCCAAAGAGGTCACTGGTTTATGGGCCGTGTTCTTCGGCGCATTCGCCACCAACGCCTTGAACCCAAAAGTGGCGCTGTTTTTTCTGGCCTTTGTGCCGCAATTCATCCCGGCGCATGCCTCCGACCCGACTTGGTCTTTTGTGCTCTTAGGCTGCTTGTTCAATCTGAACAGTTGGCTGGTGTGCATGGGCTGGGCTGTGGCCGCCTCTTGGCTGGCCCGCAGAGGCCAATGGCTGCAGCGCGGCATGCGCCACTTGGACCGGCTAACGGGCTTGTTGTTTGTTGGCTTTGGGCTGAAGCTCGCCCTGACCGACGCACCTTCCCACTCAACGTCTTAACGAACCCCATCATCCGAGAGGAACCCCACCATGCCCATCACCCCTCAGGAAGCGCTGCAACGCACCATTGAGCACCGCGAGATTTTTCACGACGAAATGCTCCACCTCATGCGCATGATCATGAACGGCGAGCTGACGCCCGTCATGACCGCAGCGCTCGTCACCGGTCTGCGCGTGAAAAAAGAAACCATTGGCGAAATCACAGCCGCAGCGCAAGTCATGCGCGAGTTCTCGACCAAAGTGCATGTAGCCGATCCCACACACCTGGTGGACATTGTGGGCACAGGAGGCGATGGGGCCCACACCTTCAACATCTCGACTTGCGCCATGTTTGTGGCCGCTGCCGCCGGGGCCAAAACGGCCAAACACGGTGGGCGCAGCGTCAGCAGCAAATCGGGCAGCGCCGACGTGGTCGAAGCCCTGGGTGGCAACATTCACCTGTCGCCCGAGCAGATCGCGCGGTCGATCCAAGAGGTGGGCATCGGCTTCATGTTCGCACCCAACCACCACCCGGCCATGAAAAACGTGGCCCCGGTGCGCAAGGAGTTGGGGGTGCGCACGATGTTCAACATTTTGGGTCCATTGACCAATCCAGCCAGCGCGCCCAACATTTTGATGGGGGTGTTTCACTCCGACTTGGTGGGCATTCAGGTCCGTGCCTTGCAACGTTTGGGAGCCGAGCATGCGGTGGTGGTGTACGGGCGCGACGGCATGGACGAGATCAGCCTGGGTGCGGCCACCTTGGTGGGAGAACTCAAAAATGGACAAATCACTGAATACGAAATCCACCCGGAAGACTTTGGCCTGACCATGGCCAGCAACCGTGCGTTGAAAGTGGATACGCCCGAGCAATCCATGGCCATGCTGCTTGGCGTGCTGGACAATCAACCCGGCGCGGCGCGGGACATCGTCATGATCAATGCGGGCGCTGCCTTGTACGCGGCCAATGTGGCCAGCAGCATCGCCGATGGTTTGGCCCGTGCGCGTGTGGCCATCGAGTCGGGCGCGGCCAAAGCCAAGCTGGCGCAGTTTGTGGCCTTTGGCCAAAAGGCGGCTTGAGCCATGTGGCGGGACGAGGGCGCCTGGATCGCTTTGGGGGTGTCGGCCTTGTTTGTGGTCGTGGCTTGGGTGATGCACCGCGTCTTTGTTCGCATATTGAAAAACGGTGCCACTGAGCCCGCACAGAAAGAAAATCATGAGTGACATCCTGGACAAAATCGTCGCGGTTAAACGTGAAGAAGTGGCAGCAGCCTTGAAGCAAAAATCGCTGGCCGTGGTGCGCGCCGATGCCGAAAGCCGCGTGCTGACCCGTGACTTCGAAGGCGCGATGCGTGCCAAGATCACCAAAGGCCAAGCGGCAGTGATCGCCGAAATCAAGAAGGCCAGCCCGTCCAAAGGCGTGCTGCGGGCCGACTTCATTCCGGCCGACATCGCCCAAAGCTACGCCGAATTCGGCGCGGCTTGTCTGTCGGTCTTGACGGACAAGCAGTTCTTTCAGGGCAGTGTGGATTACCTCAAACAAGCGCGTGCCAGTTGCGACCTGCCGGTGCTGCGCAAGGATTTCATGATCGATGCCTACCAGGTGTACGAAGCCCGGGCCATGGGGGCTGACGCCATTTTGCTCATCGCCGCCTGCCTGGACGATGCCCAGATGGCCGAGATGGAGGCGGTAGCCCGCAGCCTGGACATGGCGGTGCTGGTGGAGGTGCACGACAAAGCCGAGCTGGAGCGCGCCCTGAAACTCAAAACACGTCTGGTCGGCATCAACAACCGCAACCTGAAAACCTTCGAGGTGTCCCTGCAGACCACGCTGGACATGTTGCCCGATGTGCCAGCCGACCGCTTGCTGGTCACCGAAAGCGGGATTCAAACCCCGGAAGATGTCCGGCGCATGCGCGAGGCCCAAGTTAACGCCTTCCTGGTGGGGGAGGCTTTCATGCGTGCCCGTGAGCCCGGCGAAGCCCTGGCGAAACTCTTTGCCTGATGCTTGACGGTCAAAGTCAGCAAGCTTTTGCTTTCGGAAAGGAAGATGAGCCAGGGAGCTGCTTGGCTCAGTGGCCGCCCGATCTGCAAGCCTTGGATGAGGGCTGGAGACCTTTGCTTGAGGATTTTTTGGCATCCGCGACGGGTGCTGCGTTGTCCAAACGTTTGAATCAGGCCTTGAGTGAAGGAAAAGTCATCTATCCACCAGAGCCTTTGCGTGCTTTGGCATTGACGCCATTGAAGCAGGTACGCGTGGTGATCTTGGGGCAAGACCCTTACCATGGGCCCGGTCAGGCTGAGGGTCTGGCATTTTCTGTGCAGCCTGGTGTGAAAGTTCCGCCGAGTTTGCGCAACATATTCAAAGAACTGCAACAGAGCCTCGGTGTTCCCATTGCGAGGGATGGTTCATTGGTGCGGTGGGCAAAGCAAGGGGTTTTGCTGCTCAACACATGCCTGACCGTTGAGGCAGGACACGCAGCCAGTCATGCCCGTTGGGGGTGGGAGGCATTGACCGACGCCCTGCTAAAAGCAGCAGCGCAAAACACGCAGCCCTTGGTGTTTATGTTGTGGGGTGCTCACGCGCAAGAAAAAAAACAGTTGATAGATGGATTGATCGAGGGCGGACAGCATTTGGTGTTGAGCGCGCATCATCCGTCCCCATTGTCTGCAAATCGGCCACCGACCCCTTTTTTGGGGTGCAATCACTTTGCAATGACAAACGATTTTTTGGGATCTATGGGTGGGAAAACCATCATTTGGTGAAAAAATTAGGCAGATTGTTGAGAAGTCGTAGAAAAGATGGCATAATTCAAGGCTTGCTTCAGGAGGGGTGCCCGAGTGGCTAAAGGGGGCAGACTGTAAATCTGTTGGCTTACGCCTACACTGGTTCGAATCCAGTCTCCTCCACCAGCAAACTGGCCTAAAGCCGGATGATCAGAGTCATTGGAAATGCTGTCCAAGCATTGGTGTTGCAGCCACTCATGCAGCACAAACAATGCGGGAGTAGTTTAATGGTAGAACCTTAGCCTTCCAAGCTAATGACACGGGTTCGATTCCCGTTTCCCGCTCCAGTCATTCGATGGCAGTTTGCAAGAAGTAATTCGCCCTTGTGGCTCAGTGGTAGAGCACTCCCTTGGTAAGGGAGAGGTCGCGGGTCCGATTCCCGCCAAGGGCACCAGTTTTTGGGCGTGTGACGTGAGTTGCACGCCCTCTGTCTTGGTTGTTGACCACTACTTTTCGGAGTCGAAGAAATGGCAAAAGAGAAATTCGAACGGACCAAACCCCACGTCAACGTGGGCACCATCGGTCACGTTGACCACGGCAAAACCACCCTGACTGCCGCCATCACCACCGTGTTGGCTGCCAAGTTCGGCGGTGCCGCCAAAGCGT